>OZ253531.1:0-1687069 GCA_965262395.1 Rickettsiales bacterium | reverse complement strand
GATATTAATACAGCTGTCAATAATGATCTTAAGGGTTTGTCATCTTCAGATGAGCAATTGAAATTATTCATTCGTAAAGTATATTGCAAAGTGCAATCTGATGGTATTGCTATGATGGCTGCTTGTTTTCATGATAAAGGGTGTTTATGTAAACTCGATGATGACGATATTTCTATTAGTTCGGTGGCGAATGTGAATGCTGGTTATTATAAGTGTATAATGTCATATCCATGGATAGGTAAAAATACTCACATACAATATAAAGATGGTATGAATAATACAATAGATATAGGAGACACACAGAAAAGTATGAATAATATAATTTGTTATAATCAGCAATATGCGTGTGTGGGATAGAGTCATGATAATTAATTCACAAAGAGGATTTTCACTGCTTGAAATGTCAATAGTGACCATTATAACGAGTGTAATGATTTACGGTAGTTATGATGTAGGAAAAGGATATATAGCCAGAGAGAAATATAATATTACTGTTGAGAAATTGAATGTTATTGAGGACACACTTAAGCTACATGTGAAAACACATGGACACTTACCTTGCCCAGCTAAAGGTGGTGGAGCTATGAATGATGCTGGCTTTGGTTTGGGTATACGAAGTTTTGATGCTGGTCTGACAGTAGATGAAAATAATCCTCCTAAATGTCTAAATATTGAAGAAAATGTATTTAACATAAGAACCGACTATGATGTTGAGGCAGGTACATTTTCCAAGGGAGTTGTGCCAGTTCGTAGTTTAGATTTACCAGATGATATGATGTTTGATGGTTGGGGAAGAAGGATTACATATATAGTTGAGAATAAATTTACTTTAATTAATAGATTTGCAAATAGAGATAAGGGGCAATTATATGTGTATAATGCTTATGGTGCTACAGTGCCAGCGATTGAAGATGCAGTGATAGTTCTGATTAGTCATGGGGAGAGTGGACATGGGGCTTGGTCACAAGCAGGAGGGTCATCAATCAGGCTTAATACAGCAGGTGACAACACTGAACGAGATATTATGAATGCTGATTCTATTCAAAGCAGCGGGGGAAATCCATCATTCAAACCAAGAGTTCTAATGATGGGGAAGAATTATCCACCAGGTGTAGAAAGAAAGCCCAGTACAATATATGATGATATAGTAAGATATCAGGTATCTTGGCAGTTTGAAATTCCTGCTTCTCTGATTTTATCAATGAATACTAATTATTAGACATCAATGGTTAATATTTTTTTAATGAACGGTTATTAGTAGATTATCATATGCAGGATATATCATATGAACATGGCCGTTACTTCCAGACAGGGTTTTTCGTTAGTTGAACTATCAATAGTTATGATTATAGTTGGGTACCTTCTCCAACTAGGGATTGGAGTTGGTTCTAATTATCTAGAAATTAAGAGATATGAAGAGACAATAGAGAAATTGGATCTAATAGAAAAAGCTTTACATAATTATGTAAAATTAACAGGTAAACTCCCTTGTCCAGCTCCGGGTGGAGCGTCTTATTTATCTACCAATTTTGGAATAGGTGAACCGATACAAAGAGTTATTAGTAACGTTACAGAATCAAGATGTGCAGGGATTCAAGAGTCACCGATAGATACCTTTGGTTTTGGTGGACATACTGTTGGAAAGATTTCTAGAGGGGTAGTTCCTGTGCATGATCTGGGATTAAGTAATGATGTGCTATATGATGGTTGGGGTCGTCGTATAACATATCTGGTTAACAGTGATTTCACATCAGTGTCTGGATTCAGTGGTGGTAATAGAGGCATTACATCAATATTCCTTGTTGATCCTGCGGCAGGAGGCATCTCTTCTGCTTTGAATCCCACGGGTCCTGGTCATAAATTAGTCACAGATGATGCTGTAATGACTTTAATTAGTCATGGCAAGAGCGGTCATGGTGCCTGGCCTCGTGCTGGTGGAAGTAGTCTGTTGGATACTGTGTCAGGCTATGCATTGAGGAGGCAATTATCATTATTTAATGGATATTTTCGGATATATATGTCCCCGAAACACTATTTAACTCAAGGCGATGAATCAACAGTCTTTGATGACATTATGAGATTCAAATCTGCCTGGAATTTTGAAATTCCGCTATCTCCAGCTGAGATTGCAAATATAGATCAAACGCACGAAGCAAATTCAATGGCTTTTGATGCAACAGCCGTAGCGCAACCTCCACCACCGGCGGCGAGTGGTAGTTCTAGTTCTCCACGTATTTTTTCAATTGGACATAGTTATAAGGGCAATCAGCTTAATACTGCGAGAGGATATGTTCGATCATACCATACTGATCCCTTGCTTAGAAGGAATGGTATAGTTTATGTATTTCCTACTCATAGATTTTTATTTGGTTCTTATCCTGGGGCTACTTATACAAGTGGCTCTTACGTGAATGCGAATAGCCAGGCAGTTGTGAATACACATGATGAATTGTATGATGCATTGCTTAATGGCTTACGTAGTGTTACTAGTCATAATATATATGACTCTAGTCTGGGTTATGATGAGGATGCCTTCATACAAAAGGTATATTGTAAGTTATTTATAAATCCTAATGTATTCGAAACAGCCCTTTGTTCCGAAAATTTAAACGATGTATGCGGGCTAACTCAGGCACAATCTCCTTCAAATGTTCTTGGTGGACATAATCAATATTTTGAATGCGTTAGATTCTTTCCTTATTATAATTTCATTTATCGTGTCAACAGATACGCTACTGATAGTACCGCATATAATTCACAGTATAATATTTCTGGTGTCCTGAATAATGTAGTGTGTTTGGGAAATGTTGCTTTTAGCAACAGTGCTCCTGCAATACCAAGAGGGACATGCCCTTAGGATTTTGTATGAGATAGTGTGCTGGGGGGAGGCGCTACTTCTAGCAACAGTTCTCCTGCAATACCAATGGGACATGCCTTTAGGATTTTGTATGAGATAGTGTGCTGGGGGGAGGCGCTACTTCTAGCAACAGTTCTCCTGCAATACCAATGGGACATGCCTTTAGGATTTTGTGTCGATGAATCGGCTATTGGTATATAATTTGCTTCTTTATTTATAGCTTGAATTATGCGCCTAATATGTTTAGAATTCACAGGGATTTTTGTGGTTATATGAAGTGGTTGTCGATAAGAGTACATTCATTACTATGCATAGAAGAAGTCAGATGATGAGGCGCTCTATTAAGGTCGGCTCTATTGCTTTTATTGCTTTAGTTATGATTATTTTTGTATTCCCAATGTTTATTGATTGGAATCAATACAGACAAGGAATATCACAGGAATTAGAGAAATTCCTGAATGCAGAAGTTACTATATATGGAGATATAGAGGGCAGCATTTTACCTATGAATCTTAAGGTTGCGCACGTCCGAGTAAAATACCCTGAACAAGAGGGATATAATGCCAGCTTTGCTTCTATAACTGAGTTAGATATTGATATGTCCTTATTATCAATCTTTTCTAGTTCGCCGATAATTAATAAGATAGTGGTGCATGAGCCGTATTTTTCTCTAAATCAGCTCAAGACTATTAGAAGATCCAATAATAGCTCCATCATTGTTGATATTATGAATGGCAAAGTGAATCTATTCTCTGATCTTTCTTCATTTTCTAAATACATTGAAGGAATCGATGGAAAGCTCAAAGTATCAGGTAATAATATATCTATGGATAGTAGTTTATATATAAATAATCATCTATATAACATAGAAATTGAATCTAAAGAGGATGATCTGGAATTTCAAATAAAATCTGATTATTTTGAAATCTCTTTTGATGGCGAAGAAAGTAAAGATGGTATAAGAGGCAAGGCGAAGGGTAATGGAGATAAATTTCATTTATTTATAGCTGATCTATTTGGCTTTAGTAGTGCTTACAATAAAAAGGAAGATAATTTCAAAATTAGTGCTGAATTTTCCCTCTCTGACAAAGCCTTTTATATTAAGGATATAGAGCTTGAGTCCGAATATATCTCAGGCACTGGTTATGTGGTTAGTGATTGGTCCAAGGGTTTTTCAAATTACGAAATTAAGGTTGATCTTGATGAGTTTGATTTTGATGACATGTTATACAGATATAATAGCCTGGGAGGATCTTCATTATATGATTTAATGGATCTATTATACGTTAATATTGACAGAAGTACTACAGCCGGGTTTGACTTAGATTTCAGCAATGTTCTTTATAATAACAATAAAATTAATAGCGTTATTATATCTGGGAAGGCCAATGATGGATCATTGAGATTGGAATCATTGAAGGCAAAATTCCTAGACGGAACGATGATTGCACTGAACGGTGCAACAAATAGTAATGATGTTAGAACTGAGTTCCGTGGAGAGTTAAACCTCTATAGTGCTTCTACTATGCCTATATTTAATATGTTTTCTCCAGACTACATCAAGATCCAGGAGGAGAAAGAGAATAAAGCAATAAAGATGAAGAGTAATTTAACGATACAGCCGTCTTTGATTTCATTTAGTGATATAGATGCTAGTGTGGGTAATGGCAAGATCGATGGCATAATATCATTAAAGAAATATGATGATTCACCTAAGGTGCTTGGATCAATTAATGTTGAAGATATTGATCTTAATGATTATCAGTTTGATATTAACAGTTCATCAAAAGATCTAATTTGGTTGCGTAATATAAAGAAAGATATTGGCATCACATTCGATATGAATAACGTAACAATAAATGATACGACAATAGAGAATTTGTCCTTTATTATGGAAACTGAAGAAAGTAGCCTAATGTTGAATCAGATCGAATTTGTTTCCGACAAAAGTAAGTTTAATGCAAATCTAAGCCTGATTAGTTCGGAGATAGTGCCTAAGATCGATTTATATGTGAAGGCAGAATCATTAGATCTGAATATATTTGGTAATACTGGTTTATATACAGTGGAATTTGATGAGGTGGATAAATCTTTGCCTGTTAAATTTTCGTGGTCCAATGATGAATTTGATCTTATGGGCATTAGTAAATTCAATGGTAGGTTAGCTTTTGTTGCTGATGAAATAAAAAATAATGATGTATATGTTGGTAAAGCACATTTAAATGGTGAATTATTGGATGGAACATTTATAATAAAGGAGTGTGTAGGTAGTATATACGATGGTAAATTGGTGCTTAATGGCTCTGTAGACTCTGTCAGTTCTCGTCGTGGCATTAAATTGGGTTTTGCTCTGAATAATATGAACTTAGGGTCTATATTACATGCGACTGATACTGATGTAAGCGGATATATGAGTATGAACGGTAATATTGGTGGTTATGGAACTTCATTGCACCAGATAGTCAGCACCCTGAGCGGTAAGTACAATTTTGTTATTAGAAATTTAGAGTATAATCATTTATCCATAGATAAAATAATCGATGGTTTGGACTACGTTGAAAGTAGGTCTGGCTTAGTTTCGTTGGTGAATCAGTCTTTGAAAGGCGGCAAAACTTTATTTAATAATATATCTGGTAAATCACATATAGCTAATGGGGTTGGTGTATTATCTTTTAATTTCGCCACTAATAGAGCAACTGGTTCTTCAGTAACACATTTTTATTTCAACCAGTTCATAGTGAATAGTTTGATGCGTTGGTCATTTAGAACTCCGATGGATCCAAATCGAACTTTGTCTGCAGATATGAAAGTTAAGGGTCTAATTCTGAAACCAGAAAGATATTTTGATACTAGCACTCTTGAAAAGCAGATACATTTAGGAACAAAAAAATAGAGTTTCCATTCACGATCGATAATACCATAATTAGTACTATTAGTTATTTTATGATATTTGTGATTATCATAATAAATGTGGCTATGAGTGACCTATAGTATCTAGTTTTATCCTAATTCCATTATAACGAGTATATATTCTCTTATATCCTAAAATTAATCTATACTTTTTTAATCTATCATGATAGTATATGACAATGATTTAGGCAATTGTGAGGTTTGTTTATGCTTTCAGGGAGAGAATCCGTGGATGCTGAGTTGGTTGTAAAGGAGACGCCACCTCCTGTTGTAAAAGAGACGCCACCTCCTGTTGTAAAAAAGATGCCACATCCTGTGGATACTTATGTTGGAAGAAGAATGAAGTTCTGTAGGGTAATTAAGGGTATGAGCCAGGAAGACCTGGGTAAAGCCGTTGGTATTACATTTCAGCAAGTACAAAAATATGAGAAAGGTAATAACAGGGTTGGTGCAAGTAGACTTTATCAATTTTCTAAGGTCTTAGAAGTTCAGGTTGGTTATTTTTTTAGTGGTGTGGATGCTGATATTGGTCATGATAACTGTTCCATGCATGAGGTTTTAGATAATCATGCAGGTAGGCTTCATGATAATAGAGAGGAGTTCAAGTACGATAAATTATCATCAGAGTCTGAAAATATTGTTGTTAGTTATAAAGGGAAAGAGGTATTATCCCTGATTAAGGCCTATAGTAGTATAAAGGATCAAACTATTAGGAATAAGATATTATCTTTGATCAAGACATTATCTCCTGGAGAGACTGATGATATAGACTTAGAGGAATAAAGATTAGATCTTCTTGTATTATATTTTTCTATCTATAAAACGAAACTCACTATATAACATCCATTATCTTTATTAGATTAATTTCATTATGATTTTGCAGGTCTCTAATACTGGGATATACAGAGGGAAAATATGGTTATAAGAAAATAGTATGTGTTAATTATATAACATACTGGTTATGGAACTGTTATTTAGTCATGAATCCAATTCTGCTATTACTTTTCTTCTAATAATTATTATGAGACTCAGCTTTGGGAGTACTAATATTTTTTCCATGGATCATCAAGCAGTAAGCAAGATAGATAGTATTGACGTTATTTTGAAAAAAATTATATAAAGCAGACAAGATAAACATATGAGTGCCGACTGACACCAGATTTGGGCTTCACAACACAGGTTCATACCAGTGCTGCTTCTTCCCTTTGTTGTTTTTCAACTATCGTTGCAAATTAACTATTTGCATCAACTGTTAGTCTTTCTTTTTTTCCCTTAATTTCAGCTTGTTTTTTCACTAGCTGAGTAGAGTTTTCAGAAATATCTTGATTGTTATCTAATACATCCTGAGTAGGTTGTCTAGGCTTTCTTCTGCTTGTTCGTGCTATCTCGAAAGTCCCATTTTTACAATTCCAGTTCAATTTCTTAACCACTGTCACCGTTTGTACAGAATACATGCAGCCATTATCTAACAATAGCAGATCTTCTTTAGAATTTT
The DNA here is from genome assembly GCA_965262395.1 of Rickettsiales bacterium. Taxonomy (GTDB): domain Bacteria; phylum Pseudomonadota; class Alphaproteobacteria; order Rickettsiales; family Anaplasmataceae; genus CBDHFF01. The sequence continues at coordinate 1,679,807 of OZ253531.1, read as the reverse complement.
TAGCATTGATAATTCTTTGCTTTAGGGCACTACGGAAATTTGGATCCATAACATAGTCATAGGAATCGCTATTTTTATCCTTAGATACTTTCTTGATTATCATACTCTTTATATCAGTCATATATACTCTCCCTCCATTTATTTTGTATAAAGCTTACCAAATTAGGGTACAAGCTACTATACATATCGTTAACAGATAGTTAACAAAATTCCTTAAAAAACCATATCTTGCAAAAATTTATTAACATAACCCCAAAATGTAGTTTGTGCTATAAATTAGGTTAATTATAACAATGCTATATTAATCTATTATATAAGTTTATCAATAGTAATGTCACCCACATTTTGTATGCGCAATAAGGCTTGTAGTTAATAACATGTTATTATTTTGGCATTGATTTGATATTTATCATTAATTAACTTTTTATTTATACAACCTACGATTGTTCTAAGTGAATACCACACACTAGATCTAATGAAGTAATTATAATATTTGATGTATAGGAGTGATTGATGCCAACAATGCAAGATACTAAGAGTCAGGATGCACAAAAAAGAGCAGAAGCTGATCGTCAAGAGGAGCAAAAAAGAGCAGAAGCTAATCGTCAAGAGGAGCAAGATAGAGCAGAAGCTGATCGTCGAGCTGAAAGCGCAGTAGTCCTTTCTGGTTGGCAAGAAAGACTAAAAGGTGGGAAATTGAACTCATATACGTCAGGAATCCCTGTCTCTGTGCATCGGGCTTCTGGCAGGGGAAGAACTATTAGACGTAGTGATGGCAGGGCGCCATCCGATAGAAGGGGTTCGCAAATTGTATCTAATCCAGGCTTTGATGCTGAAAAATCTTCGCGCCTCCAAACATCTGCCTATTCTTTTATTCAAGACTTACAAGCAGGTGCACGAGAAACTAGAGCGTATAAAGATCAGCTCCAGGTTGATAAGAAGAAATTTTGTGCATATATTGCACAAGATTGCGCAGACTGTAGTGATACTAAAACATTTAATTTTGCAATTGCTCTTAATATGGAAGATCAGAAGCAGATGAAGTTGTTATTGGGGAGTATGAATAAAAGCCCTAGGATTCAGTTGGCACCCTTAGGATTTAGTAAAGAGTACAGTACAACGATAGATGCTGGTAAGATAGTAGGACGTAGAGGAATTGAGTATTATTCCCCATGTATATTCTATATGAATATAGATGTGAACATGAGTCGTTTAACAAACGACGACCTTGCTGTTATGTCGGAAGATATTTTAGAGAGTTGGGCAATTAATCATTTGGGTATGGGAGCAGACAAGAGTTATAGAGATGTTTTTTCGCCTTTGTGCATAATGAGAAGAGAAGGGCTTCAGTCTAAAAAAATTACTATTATTCCTGTTGGTTTGTTTGCTGTAACCAGAAATAATGTTTTATTAACAGAGCGGGGTGAAGATCGTGATTTGCATCTCCAGACTCATAATAAACTTGAAATGGGTGGGGCGATAGATGTTTCTTTTGTAATCAAGAATGATGGAAGTAGAGATAATCTAGAAATTACAGTCAATGATCATATTTCAAAGCCGGAAATATTTTATATACGTGTTAGATCTGAAGCATTTAAGATGGAAAGGGTCTTAGATGCTATAAGAGTGAAGGCCCCATCAAAGCAAGATAAGAAGGAATTGAGGAGAACTGCTTATCATTATGCAATAATTACTTTTCAGAAAGAATGCGAGAAGGCAGAAAATAGGCAGAGGTTAGCTAGCAGAGGCCAGCCAAACAACCCAGGTATGAGCTTATATCATACGTATTCGTCAACACGGATATGTCCAACTTCGGGGGAGAGAGTAAGCGATTATGTAATGGGAGATGGATTAGGTAATACAATAAGTAAGCCTGTAGTGACAGAGGCAACAGATGGGGAAGTAGAGGCTGAAGGTTCAGGAGTTGCCGTGACAGAGGCAACAGATGGGGAAGTAGAGGCTGAAGGTTTAGGAGTTGCCGTGACAAAGTCAACAGATGGGAAAGTAGAGGCTGAAGGTTCGGGAGTTGCTGTTAGTTCTGATAAATGCTCAGTGCAACGACTCTCTGATTCACACGCTTCTCCTCTTGCTGGGGAAAAATCAGGTCTATCGGAACCTGATTTACCCTTGGCAAAGTAGAGGCGTAGGGCATCTACAAAGTTTGAAGAGCATGAGAGATTCATAAAGCTTGAAGGGTATGAGGAATCACAGGGAGGTGCTGACGCAAGTTACTAGGCGATTACATAGTCATTTTCATATAATTATGAAACGGCAATAACTAACTGCATTATTAAATTAATATAACCATGGACTAGTGGCTTATGATTACTTATTCTATTGAATGAAGATTTAATGAGATAACTAATGAAGAAGAAGAGTAGCTATGTTTGTCAGCAGTGTGGTAACGTCACGACAAAGTGGAATGGTAAGTGCGGTGAATGTAATACCTGGGGTTCAATTATTGAAGATGATATTGCTGATAATATTTTCTCTGCATCTAAGAAAGGTGAGATCTTAAAAATAAAAAGATTAGGAGATTCAGTAAAAGAGGCTCCTAGATTCAGTTCTGGAGTTAAGGAGCTGGATCGAGTTCTAGGTGGAGGTTTTGTCGAAGGATCATCGGTGTTAATTGGTGGTAGTCCAGGTATTGGTAAGTCTACTTTACTGTTGCAAGTTGCTGGCTATTTCTCTCAAGATAGTGATTGTTTATATGTCACTGGAGAAGAGTCAGTAGAGCAGATTAGTTTACGTGCCAAAAGGCTGAGTATGAGTGACAGTAACGTTTGCTTGGCTGGTACAACGTCAGTGGCAGATATTGTTGCAACGATTAAGTGCAATAGGAAAATAAGATTATTAATTATCGACTCAATTCAAACTATGTATAACAGCAACGTTGAATCAACTCCAGGCACTATATCACAAGTTCGTGCCTCTGCTAATGAACTTATCTCTGTTAGTAAAGGCTTGGGAGTAACGCTGGTTATTGTAGGGCATGTAACCAAAGAAGGGCAAATTGCTGGTCCTAAATTGCTTGAGCATATGGTGGATGCTGTTTTATATTTCGAAGAAACTAAGGGTGATAATTTCCGTATTATTAGAACAATAAAGAATCGTTTTGGCCCTGCTAATGAAATTGGAGTATTCGAAATTGCTAATGAGGGACTATTAGAGGTGGCTAATCCTTCATCGCTGTTTCTTAGTGAAAGAGAGGATAATCTTAGTGGTAGTGTTGTATTTGCTGGCATAGAGGGTAGTAGACCAATTCTGGTTGAGATTCAGGCTTTAGTAGTACAAACCAATATGGTTACTCCAAGACGAGCTGTTGTTGGTTGGGATGTAAATCGTCTTGCAATGGTGGTAGCAATATTGCGTAAGAGATATGGATTATTTCTTGGTGATAAAGAGATTTATCTTAATGTAGCTGGTGGTTTGAAGATACAAGATCCCGCTGCAGATTTAGCAGTGGCCGTTGCTTTGATATCTGCAACAATTGATAAGCCTGTGCTTAATAATTGTGTGATATTCGGGGAACTCAGTTTGTCTGGGGCAGTTAGGGAAGTATCTAAATCAATCATTAGGCTGAATGAAGCTAGTAAGCTTGGATTTAAGAATGCAATAATATCTCAAATTAAACAAAAATTGACTGCCAATATAGAATATAATCAAATAATTAATATTAATGATTTACATAGTATTTTTAGGAATTAATTTATACTAATATTGTATGATTTAGGGTTGCAGAACGATTCCTTGGATAGTACTATGGATAGTATGTTAGCATGAGGAGATATGCGCCCGTGAAAAGTAATCATCTTTCGTTTATTATATTATTCTTACTACTTTCCTCTGTGGCATTTTCGGTGAGTGAGATAAGACATCTCAAAAATCTTGAGGATCATAGCGTTATTGCAGAAGTTGAGCGTGAGATGCTGTACGCAGCGTTTAATGGTGACTATATAAAAATGAGATCATTGATAAAGGATAATCCTGGTTTAGATTTAGTAAACATTAGAGAAAGTAAGCATACAATGGTGCGTGATCAGATTTATCTTGGTGATCTTTGCTGGGAGCGTACTCCCTTAATGTTGGCTGCTAAGATGGGTAAATATAGAGCGGTGCTAGAGTTAATAAATAATGGTGCAGATATGCATAGCACGAGCTCTTCTAGAGGCTCTGGTGGTAGAAGGACGCCATTAATTTATGCAATAAAATGGGGTGTATTGAACGGCGACTTAGAAGGTAAAGTGGTGTTAGAGCTTATTGAGCGTGGTGTAGATGTGAATCAATCATGTTGTAGTAATGTTTGGAACCCCTTGATGTTTGCTATTGAATTGTTATATGCAATACAGACAAAATATGCTCCTAATAAACAATTCACAGAAAGTACAGTTATTCGTATCGTGGATAAATTGCGGGAATATGGAGCGAATCCATATGAAGTCAACAGAGATAACTATAATGCAATTGCGATGGTGATGAGACCAGAATATGTGTTAGAGAGCATATATAAGAAAGGTATTAAGAAGATACATATATCGGGAAGTATCAATTACTCTGCTCAGCAAAATATATTAAGTATGTTGCAGTAATATTATAAGAATATTGAGTTCAGGACTCTTGTCATTGAATAATAATCTTATAATATTTCTTCAATCGCTCTTTGCTGGCCTCATCCTCATTAGTTATAGGATCTGCAGAAAATTTCCTTAATAAGCTTTAATTTTTGGAAGGTATGATGAGGTAACGAATTAGTGTAGAGGTAAACCTGGGTCCTGGATACATACTGATTTTCATTATCTTTCCGAAATCAGCCCAGGTTGCTACAGTGATCATCTCATTTTCCTTCATTGCAGTCCATTGGCTCTAATTTCTTAGTCCATTGGCTCTGATTTCTTAGTCCATTGGCTCTAATTTCTTAGTCCATTGGCTCTGATTTCCCACCTCATTGGCTCTGATTTCTTAGTCCATTGGCTCTGATTTCTTAGTCCATTGGCTCTTAGTCCATTGGCTCATTTCTTGGCTCTAATTTCCCACCTCATTGGTTTCTAATTTGTCACTTCATTGGCTCTGATTTCCCACCTCATTGGTTTCTAATTTCTTAATCCATTGATTCTCATTTCTTAATCCATTGGCTCTGATTTCCCACCTCATTGGTTTCTAATTTCTTAATCCATTGGCTCTGATTTCCTACCTCATTGGTTTCTAATTTCTTAATCCATTGGTTCCTAATTTATTATTCCATCGGTTCTGATCCTTCCTGCTTGTTCATCTTGGTTAAGGCGATCTAGCAAGGCTGAAGCATAATATTTCAGGCCACCATCTAGAGAAGCTGAAAAATTAGTTATTATCCTGCATAAGATCTCATTTTCATTACTTGCTATTATCTCCTTTAATATAGATTTGATAGCAGAATAATCAGTAACCACACAGTCATTATAAAGACCAGATTTAATATTATCTGGTAAAATATATGCGCATTTTAGAGTCCTATGTGTGTTGCTGCCAATCCTAATTTTGAGAGAATCTCCACGGCGCAGAAAATCTTTAGTGCTGAAAAGAAGATATATGGTATATTTCTTGGTATCTTGAGTATCAGTAGTATCAATAGCACCTTGAGTACCTTGAGTGTCAAGAGTATTTTGAGAGTACACGAACATTATCCGTGAACCAAGCCACACGCTGGGGGTCATTAATACATAGGAAGAAATATCAGTGATTGGATCCTTCGTGTTCGTACTGCGCCATGTCGTGTAAGGTATTAGAGGTCTGGGTGCAGGGGTTGGATTAGGTGTGGCAGGTTTAACATTTATAGTATTATTGGGGTTATTCAGTGTATTAGAGGGTGGATTAATCGTACGATCGGGAGGATTAGTTGATTGTGGGTATGTTAGAGGGTGGATTAATCACTGGGTATGTTATAAGGCATATAGCTATATGTTTCATAACATTGGCATAACAATAAAGGGATGAGCAACACCATCAATTATCTGTAAATATTACTCATGATAACTTTTCCTGATATATCCTGAAGACATTCTACTTTTTAATTATTAATTAACTGCTAGGCTAGGATTTGCGATCCAGAAATTGCAATTTTGCTAGCTTCGTATATGCGCCGTTCTTTCTCATCAATTCTTCGTGTGTTCCTATCTCTACAATCTTACCTTGGTCTATTACAGCAATTGCATCTGCATTCACTATAGTTGATATTCGATGTGCTATAATTATATTAGTGCAGTTACGCATGATCCTTGGTAATGCCTGCTGTATCAATGATTCACTCTCTGCATCTAAAGAGGATGTTGCCTCATCTAGCAATAATATCTTTGGTTTTTGTAGAATTATTCTGGCTATAGTTAATCTTTGTTTCTGTCCAACAGACAATCTTGTGCCGTTTTCACCAACAAATGTGTCCAACCCATCTTTCATGTTATTAATGAATTCATAAGCGTATGCTGCTTTCGTTGCCTCAATTATTTCTGCTTCCGTAGCATCAATTTTACCATAGAGTAAATTTTCTCTGATGGTCTTAGAAAAGATGACTGGTTCCTGTTCTACGGAACCAAAAATTGATCTTAGTTTTTCTAATTTGATTGATCTTATATCAATGTTATCTATTTTTATAGTACCAGATTTGTAATCATAAAATCTTAGTAATAAATTAAATATTGTGCTTTTTCCAGCGCCAGAGTGTCCAACAAGAGCTACGGTACTACGTGGCTTAATTGTAATAGATAGATCGGATATGGTGTCAACATCTATGGTTGATGGATAGCTGAAACTAACACTATCCATTTCTATTGCACCCTCTATAATCTCTGGATTTTCAATAATGGGATCATTGTATATTATGAACGTCTTATTATTCAGTAACTCTAATAGCATCTCCACAGAACTTATGGCTCTCTGTATGTGTCCATACATATCAGTCACGTTGTTTACTGACCCAGCTATTAGTACAGAATAGAAGATGAAGCTGGATAAATCCCCAGGAGTGATTTGCGTGCTAAGATTGGTATTATAAACAAGCCATAATATAAGGGATATAGAACTAGTCATTAAAAATGTTACAGCAGAGACTAATACAGAGCGCATTAAGATGTATTTTTGATTCATCTTATGATCATTATCTATATCTTGGGTGAATTTCATATGCTCTATCTTCTCGAAGACAAAAGATTGTATGATTTTAATATTTTTTAGAATCTCTCCTACGTTGCCATTGGTAATTGCTGTTCTTTTTACTGCTTCTCTCGAAAATGATTTTACCTTCTTGGCTATTGCAAATACTGATAATATGAATATGGATACTAATAATGCGGTGTACATAGTGAGTTCAGGGCTGGTGCTTACTATCATAATTAAGCTACCAATGAAGACAATAGTGCTTCTCAGGGCTATGGGTAGATTATTGCTAATGAAAGTTTGTAATATATTAGTTTCTGTTGAAATAATATTAGATATTTCTGATATCCTAGCTGATTCAAAAAATGTTTGATCTTGGTATAGTAGATTAGAAAATATATCTTTTTTTAGTTTGCATATTATTTTTTCACCTGTTTGATGGCCTATATACATTCTACCAAAGATCAAAGAAGATATTATAATAATTGCCAGAGCTATATGAATGAATATTGAATTTTCTGTGCCTACAATGCCGCTGTCATCAACAAATGATCTTATTAATGATCCCATGTATATAAAAGTCAGTGCAACACCTATAGTGCATAATGACAGAGATATTAGATTTGGTATGAGCGGTTTCAGATAACTTTTAATAACATCAGATTTAGAATCTATCATAGCAAGACAATTAGACCATATTACCCACTTATATTAATTTAATTGACCCGATTTACAAGATAATTGTTTTATATCATCACTAGAGTCCATGGTAATTTAGGGTGATTATATTCATAATCCTATTTAGAAATATTAATAGATTGCTTAAATCAGTTTAATGCTTAGATCATACCTATTTTTGTGAACGCCAGAAGCGCCAGGCTATATTTGTATTGCTTGAATTTATATAATAGGCATCTGATTTAATAATATTTTGGTTTCAGTGCGGTCACAATGTAGATCTATAATGCATAGATAAATATTGTTGCAGATGCTGAGATAATAACAGTAGTGGATTTTTCTATTTTTGTATCAGGCTTATTCATCATTTTCTTTCTCTATTATATGGCTTTAAGTAAGAGAGGGATAATGGAATGATTTTCAGATATCTTTTGGTTATATTATCTAAAATATTTCTGCTTTCTTCTATGCTATCTATTTCCAGAGCATACGCTATCATTTTGAGATGTTAAGAGCATGCCTCTATTCGGCATTGCAAGTGCTATACAATTACTCAATAATTCTGCTGGCTATTTCTATAATATCTTTATCGGCACTTAATTTGATTACTTATCGTAATTTGTGTGCATTTATAAATCTGAAATGCACCCCCTGCAATAGAGCAAAGGAGGATAGATTAGTCACTATAACATCTGTTGTTGCTGTGTGTATTTCTCTTTCTAGTTAGAACAATTTACCTTGTGATATTTCATATCATTTTATAATTATCTTTATTTGATGTGAGCTTTTTATCGTCATTTAGACCTTCTTCTATTTTTTGAATTCTTGGTTGGTCTGTTGTTGTGTTTTATAAGCAATTTTATTTTCTTGATGGTCCATTTCTTTTATCTGTATTTCTCTGTTTTCTTAATCATCAGTATGTCTTCTAGTATACTGATGATTATTTCCTCTTGCTTATTCAGTTGGTTAAATTACTCTCTCTTTGACATCTATCGGGACGTTGATCTTAGCTTCTTCCTGTTTCTGTTCTACTGGCACCAGCTTCGTTGCTCTTGATGCCTCTAACTCTTGTGAGATGTCCTTAATAGCAGACCCAAAACCTTCTGTTTGCAAAGTAATTGTTGCACCTAATTTTATTAGCGAATTTATAAGCTCACTTCTTTTTTTATCCAGCATTTTTCTTGTCGATTCTTCTTCTTCTGCAGTCTTGTATGTGTCAGCTAATCTCCTTGATCCTGTATTCATTTCTGCATCCCTGTCCCGGCATTTTCGCAACTCGACTGTGCAATCAGATAATTGCGCTCGTACTCCATCTATTGCTTCACACTGGACTTGGCATTGCTGCAATAAGCCTTCTGCCTTCCCCGGCTGGACTTGGTATTCCTGCAAGAAGCATGTTGCCTCCCTCTCCTTGGTTAGTTTTTCCGTTAGTCTAAGTTCGTGCTCTATTAATGCTCCTGCCTCTTTTATTTTTATGCTTAGCTTCGAGTTAACTAGGCCAGCCTTCGGCCTCTGTGCTTCTGTTATCAATCTCTGTTGACATGCTTTATTTAATGCCAGCCCTGCTTGGCTCGCTGATGTTTGAGGACTTGCTGCCTTCTTGGCCTCTTGCAGTAGCATTTGCTCTGCTAGCTTATCATCCCCCTTACGTATTTCCTTCATCAGCTTCTTTCTTTCTAATAGTTTTTTCTCTTGATTCTTGAGTTCCGACGATTCTGTGTGTTCTTCTCTTAGTGCTTCACCTCGCTTTATGTGTAATTCAGTAATTTGTGCTATCTTCGCATTAAGATTGTCCTTTATCAGTTTGTCTTGCCCTGCTGGATCATCCCTCATAGCAAGTAATTGCGCTATCAGCTTCTTTTTTTCTAATAGTTTTTTCTCTGCATTCATTATTGATTCAGCCATTTTTTTTCCTATTTTTGTTGTTGTTAAATGTATTTTATTTAGTAGGGTATTAATCAGGTCCAAAACTCGAATTCACATAGATGGTGCAATCACTAGAACTTTGCTCTAATGGTTTATAGTTTGCTGCTGTAACTTCCAGCGGCTGACATGAATGACCTTGGACGTACACAGGGACATTGTACCCTAATTGTTGCATTAATTGAGTATAGTTTTCCACTGTAAATCTCAGCTTCTTATATTTTTCTATAATTGTTGTACACATTTCGTTATAATCTTCAGTGTATTTTTCTTGCATTTTATTGTCCAGGTCTCTAAACTCTTTCTCTAGCTTAAGCGCTCTCCCAACTATCTTTAAGAGAATAACTTTTTCCTTAGTTTTCTTTAAGAAAAATTCTTCTCTCCTACGTGACTCTAAGAGCCTAGTTGCCCCTGGGAGAGATTCTTCTTTGTTATAGGTAGGATTGATTTCCTGCAATGTCTCGTATAGCGGCTTAAAAGCAGCTAAGTAATTGTTTACCTTTCTGGTTCGGATTTGTTGATGTTCGTTCCCTACCTTTTTTAAGGCGAGTTCCCGTTCTTCCTGTATCCACAATAGGTTGTCAGGTATCAATTCTAATTTAGCGTCTATTGAGCGTATTTCTCTGGTACACAATCTTTTGTCCTCAGGGCTCATTTGAGTTGAATCTGCAGAGAGTTTTGCAGAGAGTTCTGCAAGTTCCTTCTGTAATCGTTCCTTATCTTGTTGATAGCTCTGTGTGCTTGCATCTGTAAGACCTTTTATGCGTGTAATTCTTTCTGCTTGAGTCAATCCTTTGCTGAATTCTGAGTCTATTAGCTCATATCTTGATATAAAAGCATTTCTCTCCTTGTTACTCAATGCTGCACCAGTAACATTGCCTCTTAAGTATTCAATAACTCGGGTAGTAATCTTCATTTCTTGTACAGACAAGGTGCTGCATACAAAATTTTTATCGCCATCATCTAGAATTGGATCATCTAGATCCTCTTCATTTACTGTGTTTAAGGTTGTTAAGTATTTTTTTAAGGCTAACAAGTGTGTGTCTTGTAGGCACATTAGGTTTTTCTGTGCTATTGCTACTTGATCTTTTATTGATTCAATCTTAGACTGTTTTTCTTCAGAATGGTATTGTGTTAACTTTCTATTTAGTACTTTAAGCTCTTCCTGTGATACTTTGATTCCTTGTTCTTGTTTCTTTATATTAGGCCTGATATAATGTTTCATCAACGCAGCTCTATTTCTTCGAGTCAAATCTTTGCTGCGTTCTGAGTGCTTATTACTATACTCCACTATAGCCTTGTCTTTATCCTCAGCTTGTGGATCTAAGGTTTCAGCGCCATTCATATCAAGTTTTCTCACACATTAATGGTGTATTAATTATACAATAATATCAATATATACTCAAGAAATTAATAATTGCTTCAGCATATGGACAGAGGATAATCATCTAGATGTATGCTAGGCGTTACCTTAACCCATACACAAAAACAGAACAAAATTGTCGTCATATTCATGATAGGTATAAATTGTCGACGATTAGATTGAGAATGTCATGAATTTCTCGGTCGATCACATCTCTCCTGTGGTCACTTTTTAACCATTGTATGACTCTATAATCCTGCGACAGTTTCCCTCTCCACTTGCACTGTGATGTTCCTCTGTTCTTTCAGAAGAAAATCCGAGACATTGTCCTGCTTCATATATTATTGTTCCAGGAAGTGAGAGGATGTCCATGTTTCCGGCTCTTTTTGCTTCTTGATAGATATCTCTACTTGCATTAAGAAAGGAAAACCAGCATACGCCCAATGCGTATACTGGATAAGCAGTGCACGCATTATCAAATGCTTGTTGTAACCCAGGTAAATATAATGATTTTGGGGCAGCAACACTACCAGCAGTACTAGAATGACCAGCAGCAGGAGTAGGTGTAGCAGCAGGAGTAGGTGTAGCAGCGGGCCTATCTGTGTTAACCGGGCTATTTCTTTTTGATGTGCTATCCATGTAATTACCTATAATATTAATTTATTAGTATTATACATAATCTTTAATATAGCTGTCAATATTTTGTATCTGAGGTTAACTCATTCATTTTTCTTCCTTGATTTTACGTGCCACACAATCTCTGCCAGTGAAGCTATGTTTAAGAATTAGGCCGTTCTCCTTGTGTATTACAAATCTTGTAACACAATCCTGTGTTACAAAAACTGGTTTGTAAGTGGTGCGCCTTTCTGTATTATGGGATTTTCTTTCAGACGAACCTTTGGATTCGCTTTGTTTGGAGGTAAAAGTATTCGTGGGTACTACTTCATATCTATTCCCTAGTCCAGCAAGTGGTGAATAATTATATTCATAGATAAGATTTTCATTAGACATCTTGATAATTTTATTTGGCTCTCCCCAATTTAACAATAAATCGTCTATGTGTATTAATTGTTTTAATTGCTCATCATAGTATTCAGGTTTCATTACACAACTGCTAAGAAAAAGTGCGATGCATAAGAGTGACAACCGACATTTCATAAATATTTCAATTGATTAAATAAGCAATGCATACTATAACATTATCATTGGTATTATAACAATTACATTTACGGGGGATTTGTGTCATATTTAGGTTTCAGCAATGAGGGTGATGTTACCTATTCATCAGGCAGTGACAGTAGATTCAACGAGGGTAATAGAAGAGATTCTTCTAGCGAAGGTGGATATAGAGGCAAAAGATCTGATTCGTCTAGTGAAGGTGGATATAGAGGCAAAAGATCTGACTCGTCTAGCGAAGGTGGATATAGAGGCAAAAGATCTGATTCGTCTAGCGAAGGTGGATATAGAGGCAAAAGATCTGACTTCGTCTAGCGAAGGTGGATATAGAGGCAAAAGATCTGACTCGTCTAGCGAAGGTGGATATAGAGGCAAAAGATCTGATTCTTCTAGCGAAGGTGGATATAGAGGCAAAAGATCTGACTCGTCTAGCGAAGGTGGATATAGAGGCAGAAGATCTGATTCTTCTAGCGAAGGTGGATATAGAGGCAGAAGATCTGATTCTTCTAGCGAAGGTGGATATAGAGGCAGAAGATCTGATTCTTCTAGCGAAGGTGGATATAGAGACAGAAGATCTGATTCTTCTAGCGAAGGTGGATATAGAGGTAGAAGATCTGATTCTTCTTCTGATTACAATGCTGGTAGCCATGCAGGTGGTGGGAGCAATAGAAGATTCGGTAGCTCTGACAGAGGATTTAATTCTGGCGATCGTGACCGTGGATTCGGAAGCAGAAGACCTGATTCCAGAAGTGAAGGAGCTCCTCGTCCTTTTAGAAGTAAGATCGTTAATTTTGTTAAAATGGATAAAAGCGTTTCTGTTCCTGAATATGCTACTGACGGTAGTTCGGGAGTAGATTTAAAAGCTAGAATTCTTGAAGATATTAAATTACTGTCTGGCGACAGAGTGCTAATTCCCACTGGTCTTAAAATTGAGCTTCCTTTCGGCACTGAAGCTCAAATCAGATCTAGATCTGGCTTGGCAGATGCTTATGGCATTGCTGTGTTCAACTCTCCAGGAACAGTTGATTCTGATTATCGTGGAGAATTAAAAATTCTTCTAGTTAACCATGGAAAAGAAGAATTTATTGTTACTGACGGCATGCGTGTAGCACAGATGGTTATTGCACCAATTACTAAGGTTCAATTTAATGAAGTGACAGAGCTTGAGAAGACTAAAAGAGACGAAGGAGGCTTTGGTTCTACTGGTTTTACTGACTCTGCTGATTCTACTACTGACTCTGCTGCTGATTCTACCACTGACTCTGCTGATCTACTACTGATTCTACTGACTCTGCTGAATCTACTACTGATTCTGCTGATTCTACTACTGACTCTACTACTGATTCTGCTGATTCTACCACTGACTCTGCTGATTCTACTACTGACTACTGATTCTGCTGATTCTACTACTGACTCTGCTGATTCTACCACTGACTCTGCTGATTCTACTACTGACTCTGCTGATTCTACTACTGACTCTCAATAGAGCATAGGAAGTAGAATTATTAACAAATTATATAGTTTCTAAGTAACTGTTCTGATTCATAGTTGATCTTGTTTTAAGCTCTATTTTCGAAATATACTTTCTAAGTAACTGTTCTGATTCATAGCTGGTCTTGTTTTAAGCTCTATTTTCGAATGTGTTTCCTCTAGTAAAATATGTAGGTTGCCTGAAGCTATATGTTCTGATATGGGTTCTTTATTCCTAAATCGTTGAGGATTTTAATTTCAAGTGATTCCATGATATTTGCTTCTGCATCATTCATATGGTCATACCCCAATATATGTAAGATTCCATGTGTAATCATATGTATTGTGTGATTTAAAACACATATTTGAGCTGTTTCAGCTTCTGACTCTATTGTCTCCAAAGCTATTGCTATGTCCCCTAGATACCTCACTCCTTCTATAAGTTCCATCATGCCATCGTCATCATTAAATGGAAATGAAAGAACGTTTGTAGGTGCATTTTTACCACGAAAATTATTATTCAAGATTTTTATTTGATTGTTATCAGTGAATAATACAGTGATATCTCCATTGGTGTAAGCTTTAGTATATTCTTTGATTGTTGATGTGATCCTTTCAGTATCCAGGTTAACTAGGTGCCTTTGCCACTGATCATTGTCCACTCTTATTATAATGTTCATTGATGTTGTATAAAAATAGGTGTTGCAATATCTGTATTATAATACTATAGTTGAACCGACTCCAAGAGGTTTAAATTTTTCTTCGAGACCCGTTGAGGGGATGAGTCTGTCTAGTTTCAATACTTTAAAATATTTATTTTACTCCAATTCAGGTGTATTTTTATTTTACTTATATTTTCATATTCTCATATTTTTATAGAAGGTTGTTTGTTATGTCTCATAGTAGTTTTAGTAACTCTCCTGCGTCTAACGATTCTAGGGTAGGTAGCGGTTATAGCAAAAGAAGTGTAGGGAACAGAAAGTTCCGTGCCCCAAGAGGGGCAGATGATGATAAAGATACTGTGTCATCAGATTTACCATTGAATTTTGATTTTGGAGGTGAGCAAATTAATGTAGAAGCTAATGAAGCTACAGCAGAAGCCCCTGGTAATATTCAATCATCTGAAGAACAAGATAAAGATCAAGATCCATTTAAGGAGTACGACAAATACCTTAATGATTTAACAAGTACTCAGCAGAAATCAGGCGATCAGGTGCGGGAAAATGTACCTAAAAGACCAAGGCAACAAGATGAAAGAACTCAATCAAGACCTATGGCAGATGCACAGAAAGTTGAACCTAGTGAAATTGTTGATCTTACAGTTTTACAGCAGGAAAGCCCTAAAAGACTAATTGAGATAGCCAAGGAATTAGGGATTAACAATACTTCTGGAATGTCAGTGCAAGAGATGCGTTGTGCAGTCATTAAAAGCAAACGTGGTGCGAAAATTGTTGGTGGTGGTATGGTTGAAGTTATTAACAATAGCTTTGCTTTTCTTAGATGCCCGCATAATAATTATGTACCTGGTGCAGATGATATTTATGTTTCTCCCTTGCAAAAACGTCGTTCTGGGATGAAAAGAGGGGACCATGTATTTGGTGAAATCAAGCCACCTGCAAATGGCGGAGAGCGTGGTGGAGAACGTTATTGTTCTTTAGTGAATGTGACGCATGTTAATGGAGTATCTGTAGATTCAGATGAATATAATCGAACCAATGTTCATTTTGATAATTTAACCCCATGGTATCCCGATCAGAAACTTGAGTTAGAGATTAACTCTGTGGATACATCTATAGGACTGAGTCAACGAGTTATTGATCTAACTGCTCCATTAGGGAAAGGACAGCGTGCGTTGATTGTAGCTCCACCTAGAACAGGAAAGACAGTTCTGATGCAGCAGGTTGCGCATTCCATAACCACTAATCATCCAGATGTTCATCTTATGGTTCTTCTGATTGATGAACGCCCAGAAGAAGTGACTGATATGATGAGATCAGTTAAGGGTGAAGTTGTTAGTTCAACATTTGATGAACCGGCTAGTCGTCATGTACAGCTGGCAGAGATGGTTGTTGAAAGAGCAAAAAGAATGGTTGAAATGGGTAAAGATGTAGTAATCTTACTTGATTCTATAACCAGATTGGCTAGAGCATATAATACCGTTGTACCTGCATCTGGCAAGGTATTAACTGGTGGAGTTGATTCTAATGCGTTGCAGCGCCCAAAAAGATTTTTTGGTGCAGCTCGTAATATTGAAGATGCTGGTTCACTAACAATTCTTGCTACAGCTTTAATAGATACTGGTTCTCGTATGGATGAGGTTATATTTGAAGAATTCAAAGGTACGGGTAATTGTGAAATTATTTTAGAGAGAAAATTGGCTGATAAGCGTATATTCCCTGCAATAGATGTCACAAAATCTGGAACTAGGAAAGAAGAGTTGCTTGTTGATAAGGATGTACTAACAAAGATGTGGGTATTACGTCGTATACTTAACCCTATGGGTGTTATTGAGTCTATGGAATTTTTAATAGATAAACTTAAATCTACTAAAAATAATGCAGATTTCTTTGAATCTATGAATAGTGCATCTGATAAGAAAGTTAATACATATTAATAATCTGTATAAGTTTTTGCTTGAGATCATGATTTAGTTATGATGTTTGAATGGTTGGCTCTGGCAAAGACGATTATGCTAAGTTTAGTTTAGTTTCATGTTATACAGTTGAAGAATAGGCAGTATAGAGAAATATTTCTTTATCTACACTTTCGGGTAGGTATTATTTAATATTCTGTGGATATATGAACTATAGCTAAGCATTTAAGTTATATTGGTTGAATATTGCTTGTGGCATTTTTAGGTATTATTTAATATTCTGTGGATATATGAACTATAACTAAGCATCTAAGTTATATTGGTTGAATATTGCTTGTGGCATTTTTAGGTATTATTTAATATTCTGTGGATATGTGAACTATAGCTAAGCATCTAAGTTATATTGGTTGAATATTGCTTGTGGCATTTTTAGGTATTATTTAATATTCTGTGGATATGTGAACTATAGCTAAGCATCTAAGTTATATTAGTTGAATATTGCTTGTGGCATTTTTAGGTATTATTTAATATTCTGTGGATATGTGAACTATAGCTAAGCATCTAAGTTATATTAGTTGAATATTGCTTGTGGCATTTTTAGGTATTATTTAATATTCTGTGGATATATGAACTATAGCTAAGCATCTAAGTTATATTAGTTGAATATTGCTTGTGGCGTTCTATTATACAATAATTATACATAAGGATAAATTGTGGTTTTGAGATATACTTGTACTGACAATAAGTTTTGTGATCTTGTAAGGCCAGAAAATTTTGCTGGATGGGATGATCGCATTATTACCGATTATGCTAATGACAATATAGCGAATATGCTCAATGATCATTTGCGTAAGAAATATTTATTGCTGACTCGTTTCTGGTTTAGAACAAGTGGGGATCTTGATATTGTCGACGATAATCTGGTTACTTTGAGTGTTGGCAAGTATAAGGGAAAATTTTATGGTGCCAATAAATTCTCTTTTGCTGAGAATGGTGGTACTACTATACAGTATATCGCTTCTGAAGGAACGGTCTTACCAAATTTGGGTGATAATAGATTTTTACTTTCTGAAAAGGAAATGACAGAATTATACTGGTCGTTTGTTATTAGCTCTGGTTCTCGTATTATTGTACAAGTTGCCAATGAAAGCACGTTAGATAAGCAGATTGTGCGCAGAAAATTTGTTTATAATAAGAAAACTAATGAGGTTGTTGATATATTAGATGCCAGTATTTTTGTGCAAGAGAAGGATGATATATATTTAGAAGATATACGTTTTATAACGCCCAGATTCAATATATCTCCAGATAAATTTACAGATATAAATGTAGATAATTATTCAGTTCACTTACTCAATATTGTGGATCATGACTTCTACCGTGAAGAGATTTGGACTATTGATAATGGTAATGACTCTTACGAGATTACTAGATTTGTATCTTGTAAGGATGATAGTGATCATTTATGGTCCGATCAATTATGGAAACAAGGGAGTATTGCTGGTAATTTAGGTAGTCTGCTTACAGATGTGCTGTCTAGACACAGGAAATATGGCATGGATGTTCCAATTGCTGTTAATTGTGTCCATGGTAAAGATAGAACCGGTGGCTTTATAGTGATCTATGAGATATTAAATAAGTGGATAGAAATGATTTCTAGAAAAGAAGATATTATAGCTGGAGAAGTGGACTGGAGTAGTTTAGTGGAGACTATAATCTGTCATATAGGAATGAGAGCAGGTCGCTTTGTGATCACTGGTAGAGATGAAGATAATCGTTTCATTCAAGAGAGCGAGAAATATCGTATTAACTACATCGAAAATAGCTTAATAGAGCTAGCGTATGATTTATATCGTGATTATTATAAATAATATAGTATATTATTTATAATAATTGAAGCAGAGGAATAATTATATGGATAATAATCATTACACAAATAAATCTTTATATGTAAATATAGATCATGTTGCAACATTGCGAAATGTTCGTGATGATGGGTATCCTAATTTATTAGATGCGGCTAATGAGGCGGTGCAAGGTGGAGCAAGTGGAATTACTATCCATTTGAGAGAGGATAGAAGGCATATCAAGGACGAAGATGTTTATTTATTACGCCAAATGCTTAATGTAGAACTTAGTATGGAAATTGCTCCTACGGATGAAATGGTTAAAATTGCTAGTGACGTTAAACCTGCTTATGTTTGTTTTGTTCCAGAGAAAAGAGAAGAACTAACTACAGAAGGCGGCCTTCACGTCTCAGTGCTTCCTATGTTGCCTAATTATATTGATTATTTGAAAAGCTTGGGCATTAAGGTTTCATTATTCTTAGAACCTGATGTAGGGTATATCAATGAATATGCGGCTGTTATAGGTAAAGCAGATATTGTTGAGCTGCATACTGGGGCGTATGCTCGTGCTATTGGCTCAGGAAATATGAGTCTTGCGATGAATCATTTATATCAAATTAGAAACGCTGCACAATTTATCCTTTCTATGGGATTGGAATGTCATGCTGGTCATGGACTTAATTTTAGCACTGTGAGAGGCATATCTGATATATCTGAGATTAACAGATTGCACATAGGACATTTTTTGATATCAGATTCTTTATTGAGAGGGCTACGCACTTCTGTAAGAGAGATGTTGAGAATGATCAATTCTGTTGCTTAGTATCTCTTGTTTCCTTGTATTAAGTTAGTTGACATAATATGCGTATTTGATAGTATGGCGCTGTGTTTACTACAGGTAATATATGGCTGATAAGGTTTGTAATTTTAAATGGAATGACGTAGAAGATATAGTAGATGCATTGGA
Source organism: Rickettsiales bacterium (assembly GCA_965262395.1). Lineage (GTDB taxonomy): Bacteria > Pseudomonadota > Alphaproteobacteria > Rickettsiales > Anaplasmataceae > CBDHFF01. The sequence goes on along the minus strand of OZ253531.1, from coordinate 1,660,665 downwards.
AGAAGAATATCCTGATGTTGATGTGCAATGGGTGAGATTTACAGATTTACATAAGTATATATGTAGTCTGAAAGGATTCAGTGATAAGCCAGAGTTGTCCAATGAACCTATATTAGAGCGTATACAAATGGAATGGTTGGAATTAAGAGAGGATAATATTTGATATGTTTGATTTAATATATGCGAAGATGTCTTATCTTTCTAGTAAGCAGAATATTATTGCATCTAATGTTGCTAATGCAAATACTAATAGTTATGTAGCCAAGGATCTAAAGCCATTTAATATGAAAGAATTTATTAGTAATGATCGTAGGAAAGTGTCTGTAGCCAAGACGAATGATAAGCATATGTCGAGTGGCACGTCTGCTTCTTTTGAAAGATATACTCCAAGAATCACAGAGATGAAGTTGAATGGTAACGATGTTGATATCGATCATGAAACTATTAACATGGATTATAATGTTATAGAGTATAGGAAAGTTACTGATGTTTACAGTAAATTTAAGTCAATGCTTGCTATGTCGCTTGGTAAACAATAATAGTACGAGTTAATTATTTTTCTCCATGTTTACAGTAAATTTAAGTCAATGCTTGCTATGTCGCTTGGTAAACAATAATAGTGCGAGTTAATTATTTTTCTCCATGTTTACAGTAAATTTAAGTCAATGCTTGCTATGTCGCTTGGTAAACAATAATAGTGCGAGTTAATTATTTTTCTCCATGTTTACAGTAAGTTTAAGTCAATGCTTGCTATGTCGCTTGGTAAACAATAATAGTGCGAGTTAATTATTTTTCTCCATGTTTACAGTAAATTTAAGTCAATGCTTGCTATGTCGCTTGGTAAACAATAATAGTACGAGTTAATTATTTTTCTCCATGTTTACAGTAAATTTAAGTCAATGCTTGCTATGTCGTTTGATTTATACTTTGTGTTCACATATACTTATTATATAGACGTATAAAAGAAGCTAATACTGGCTTCAGTAATTTTATATAGTTATTTTTTTGAAATTCATTTATGTATAATTTTTTCATTTTTAATAGCAAGTATCCAGGCAATAAGAAAGGTGTAACACAATCCCTTAAGATATTTTGTATTCATTGCAACTAAGAAAAATGTATTAGTCTTAATCTGAGATATATTATAATTGAACTTTACCCAGCTATTTCTTCTGCTTCATTTATCATTTCTTTTATCTTCAATTGATATCTTTTTTTGCTAAGATTCTTATTAGGTGTATTTAATATTTCTAACACCTTTTCTTTTATATTTTCTTCATCTTTATTCATAATGATTGCCAGTTCTCCTGCAATTCTACTGAACGCATCATCATATACAGCTTTTTCGCTATAAGATGCTTGATTCATTTTTGAATTCACATGTAAGTCTCTTAAGACTTCAGCTATAACACATAAATCACCAGAATTTACTTTGCTTCTATACTCTATAATTCTTTTATTCCATGTGCTGTCATTAACTTCAGGTTTGAGTAATAATACATTCAAAGCTTCCTCGGCTTTCTCTTTCGAGGCAATGGATCTTAGCTGGCCATTTTGCACTTGATTGAATGGAACAGAGATAGTGGCGTTATCTTGGCGCAACTGCACAACAAATAATTCAATCGTATTATTCATGATGATCTCTGACCTGATTTCTACAATTTTACCCAATCCATGAGTGGGATACACAACCAAATCATTAACCTTAAACATATGCACATTCAACAAAACCCGACCAGAATAGTATAGTATAAATAGGTAGATGTATCAACACATTTATTTATATATTATCTAATCCCATTGCCTTATTCATTATTTGTCTTTTTATGAAGTTACATTTATTGAGAGTCAATAATCCTGCTGTGCGTAATTTGTTTATTATTTTTGATTTATGCATGAAGCCACGATTCAATATATCGGTTATTAGGGATATCAACATGTTATCGTTATATCTTTCTTTAGTGAAAGATTCCAAACTGCTTCTACAGCCAATGGAAGCCCCTATTCTGAATGATGTTTCTATTGATTTATATAACGCATTAATGTCATATACCGACAGGTTGAATCCTTGTGCCGCCACTGGATGTATAGTATGTGCTGTGTCACCAATTAATAATAATCTATTCTTATAATATGATTTAGATAACAACATAGATATAGGATAGCATCTAATCTTATGTGTTAGTTCTATCTCTCCTAATTTATCACCAATCTTGTCATACATCTTATCTAAGAACCTTTCTGAGGTTAGATCATTTATCTTATTTGCTTCTTCTGTGTCTTCAGTCCATATAATAGATGATTTATAACCCCCCTTCATGGGTAATATAGCGAATGGACCAGCAGGCAAGAAACATTCATAAGCTACACGATTATGATTTTTTGAGTGTTCAACATTAAAAGCAAATATTGATTGATTGTAATCATGTTCAATAGTGGATATGCCACATAAATCTCGACTTCTAGAGAATTTCCCTTCTGCTGATATTAATAACTCTGAGTCCAGTGAGTCATCCTCATTGCTCAGCCAGACCTTGGTTATATCTGTAGTATTATCGATAGCTTTATAAGTGCATGGAGATTTTATGATTACATTGTCTTGCTTTAATATATATTGATACAGATTTTGTTTTACCACATAATTTTCTATATTATATCCTATAGGATGATTGCCTTTTATTAAATCTTCCCCGTAATGTAAGATAAAAGGCGAGTAGCCGTTTTGAACCACTATATCTTCGATAGGTTCTGCATGATTTGCAAGCAGCTCCCATAAACCAAACTTTTCAAAGATTAATTTGCATCCATATGAAAGAAATATAGTTCTGCTATCAGCCATATGGTTATTAAGGTCTGTTATATCATTTTTTTCAATCAGATGTATTTGTAATCCTTTGTTGTTAGACAAGATGGCCGTGGTTGTAAGCCCAGCAAGACCAGCCCCTAATATTGTTACACTCTGTGTCATTAGTTACATAATATGGTATGGATAATTTAATCTTATATAAGATATATCTGCCTCCATCAAGAAAAGACTATTAATTGACGTAGTTTATCTCGGAAGAAAGAAGGTGTTTATAGAATGAGATGCCAGTGTATCTTTTTATTATTTTTGGTAGGTAGAGCTTATTGGATTTATTTCGGAAGAAAGAAGGTGTTTATCGAATGAAATGCAGGTGTATTTTTTGCGATTTTTGGTAGGCAGAGCTTATTGGATTTATTTCGGAAGAAAGAAGGTGTTTATCGAATGAAATGCAGGTGTATCTTTTGCGATTTTTGGTAGGTAGAGCTTATTGGATTTATTTCGGAAGAAAGAAGGTGTTTATCGAATGAAATGCAGGTGTATCTTTTGCGATTTTTGGTAGGTAGAGCTTATTGGATTTATTTCGGAAGAAAGAAGGTGTTTATCAAATGAAATGCAGGTGTATTTTTTGCTATTTTTGGTAGGCAGAGCTTATTGGATTTATTTCGGAAGAAAGAAGGTGTTTATCGAATCCTAATGCTTGTTTACTGTATAATAAAAAATATTCTATAATAGAATTTTTAAAACAGTTTATATACAACAATCTATACAAAGATTACAAAGATTTTTTTTATAAGTGACCTCACAGAAGCATCGAAGTATGAAATACTAAGCATCACACCTCAAAATACTCGACTTCAATCGCTCAGCAACAAAAGATCTAATGCTTATGAAAAAGAAAAAATGCAAACAAAACATCCACATTGAACGGCAAGGCTATCTGGCATAAGAAGAGGCTCTGACTGATACAATTAATCATTAGATCATATATAAAATAAAGATAAATCTTCATATATAACACGCTATCAGGAATGTAATAAGTAATTAAAAACAAATAATATCAATAATTACTCTACAACTACTTTAATATTGTTTTCACAAACAAATTAATAATATTACATCCCACAATAAACCTATAATTCACAAAGGAATCAAATATAACCCCTACTACTAAAGCCAATTATTAATTCTAGGGTCAGGATTAGGAGCTTTTGGCAGGCATTGACAAACTAATGCCACAAGCTGAGTTCCTTCAATCGATATTCTACCTTGATTTGTGTCTACACTTGCTTTTACATCAGTGTTAGAGCTGCCACCATGACCACCTATTCTAACGAATCCTAGATTTAGTCCTCCACCAGCTTTAATTGATTTTGTAACAGCGTGATTTTTTTCACGGAAAGAACTAGAACCTATTACTAAATCTTTAACAAACATTGCTTTAACAGGGTAATAAGGTATAAGGCCAGTAGAGCTAGGAGGTAGTCCTTTCTCCCTGCTGCCACCATCTGATATTTGGTCAAGTCTAGCACCAGGACGAAAACGCCAAAAATTAGCAGTTAGGAAAGTTGGATCAAACCATGGTCTGAAAATTAGAGCTTGTGATACTTTAAAACTCATGAAGAAATCATTCATGTTTATATCAACGCTTGATTCTTGACTACTTCCTGATGCACCTATATCTCCGCTAATAGGGATTGGAGTAAGTAGGCCAAGGTTGAAAGAAATTCCTGCACCACCTTCTTTAGTACTAGAATGCTCATTTCTGCTTTGATTTTTTGCTTCATATATCATGGATGTCCAGCCATCTGCCTGTCCTTGTTTGAAGAGATTGTGCGGAAATAAGCTTGTTTTATAATAAGGTGCACCACTTCCAGAATCAGTTAATTTGCCAATCTCCAACCTATTTATTAGGTCAGCTCTGTATTGTGCCAGAGATTTACTATTTAGGGCTTGTATTTCAGCTAATATATTTTCATATCTGTCTTTGTAACCAAGAGATTTCCATTTTCCTAGTGCGCCTTCTACTGCTTGATAATAAAGCTGACCTCTCAAATTAAAGTCGCTCTGATCAGCGACACTTCCAGTTCTAGCTTGTATTAATTTTGAGGTATAAGCAATATATGCATCTTGATATTGTGCAGCATATTGGTTGTACAATTTTGTTCCTTCTGTGTCGACCAATTCCTCTATCATCTTACCAGGCTCGAAAGGATCTTCACGCTTTATTCTTTTTTGTAAGAAATTACGACGTTCTTCTATTTTTTGTAATACTTCTGGGTCAGCTGGCTTATTTTCTACTTGAGAATAATCAAGAACTTTCTTGTACTGATCCCAAAGAACCTTCCCACCGTCATTAAAGATAGCCGTTTGTGCTTCTGGATCGATTACTGTGCTAAGATTAGGTACCGAATTCACTAATCTAGTCATGTCAATTTCTTCTGCTAGAGCCTTTCTAACTAAATCAGGATTAGTATTTGCTGTGTCAGAAAAATCTGTATAGTCTAAGCTAAATGGTATGCCAGGAGAAAACCAAGACATATATTGTGGCTCACTGCCATTATCTTCACCAATTTTACTTTTGCCCTTGCCTAAAGATTCAAAAACCTTTGCACGAGTTCCAAACACAAGAGTTTGAATTCTTTCTAAGAAGAAATCATTCAACTTATCAATGCCATTTTTACTTTTTTCTGATAAAGGAATTGCCCTCATCTCACCCGCTGTACTAGCCATATAGTCTCCTCTTCTATTATTTATCGTGCACCGCAATTTACCATTCGTTGCGGAATGGGCAAACTGTCGACAAAAGGTATATATACCTTGGGGAAATATAGCAGAAATATTCTGCATATGTCAAGTCTATTCTTGGTACAATGTAATTAAGAAATTCTCTTATAGATTCTTGCAATAATTTCAACTTTATCGTTATTTATTTTGCTTGGATCTGGAGCATAATACCGAGAATAGCCAATAACTGAAGGTATATCTGGCGCTAACTTTACATTAGATTTAATATTTTTTACTGCAACTATAATGGTTGTGTAAAGGAATTTCTTCCTTTCAGTAATAAAACTGTCATTCGAGTGCCTTACTAACTCCCCTAAGAGCACTGGATCAAGCCATGGTCTTATGATATGTATTATTCTCACACTGAAGGTTATATTGCTAAAATCTATATCATTATCTTTAGATTTTTCTAGCATTATTTTGCTACGACTAAGCTTGCGTAAGTACATCTTTTTTGTTTCATCTGTTAGTAGGTCAGAGCTTATTATTTTATGTTTGATATTTCTCTGTATGCTGTCTTTCAAAGACCGACCTCTTATTGAGATTGTTTGCCACTCTGCAAAATCGCATCCATCTGGTATAGAGTCATGATATATAAAATTATCAGAGGGGTTGGTTTTTTTAGAGATGGTCAAAGCAGACAATGCGTCACTGATTGCGCTACATTTTATACCAGTGACTACCTCGCTAATACAGTCATATTGCTCTAAGGATAGCTTGTAATAATCCCAAAGCATTGGCGAATCAAGATGTTGCTCATTTTGATTCATTAGTCTATTCATATTAAGCGCAAAATATGACGCATTGCTTATTGCTTTTCTATATTCACCTGAGCTAATATCTTCAGATATATTAACAAAATTGAATGCAACAGCAGAAGTTCCTAGGTTTGTTCTTTCTATTTCTCTTGGTATATTAATGAACAATGTTTCATTATTCTGCATTGAATTCATGGGTATAGGGTTATATAGGGTTTGCAATTCTTTCTGAACATAATCAATGATCACATCATATGTGCCTATAGAGCTGATTTGAAAATACTGTTTTTTGTTACCAATATTCTCAATACAAGACATGAGGGGTATAAGCATCACAAGAATAACTAGCCTATAATCCCTTGTTATCTTGTTTATGAAAAACATTAAATCTCCTTTCAGATAGCATCTGAATTCATTCTCCATAGTATAGTGATTGAAGTATGAGAAGCAAGTATATTGATCTTACAAGATCTGCCATATTATTTATGTAATAGATATATCTTAATTTTTGAATATACAAGGCAATTCTTGTATATTTTATATGAGATAACACTTGTTGCGAGGCTCTATTTATAGAGCCTGTATTCTTCTGTTGTTTGTGTCCTGAGTAGCTGGATTCATGCTATATATGGAATATGTAGTTTGCGTATTCTTGTAAGCGCTAATGATCCATGCTTAAGCTATTATTGTGGGAGCAGGGTGATATAAGAGGTGTTCTATATTAATTTATTTATATACTAATTTATTCAGCACCCTCACTACAATATGCATCGTTCAGTGTTTTCCCTGCAACATTCATTGTTATTAATGCACATTATATATAAACAATCCCAGAGGAAAACATAAGTGGTAAGTTGGGGCTACTTTTTATCTCCTGCAATGATCCATTAGAGAATTTTATAGTTTTAATAGTGTGTTCATAACCCTCTGTTGTATTGTTGTGTCCAACTCTTGTTTTAATATATGCAACCTCATGATCTCCTATAATTAGATCAGTTGTTACGGGATCTTGACCAGATGTTGTAATTTCATCTATAAGTTGAAGATCTATATTACTTTTCTCTCTGCTCAGAGAGGCGCAAGACACATTCCTGTTTCCAGCGGAATTTGTTGTAATAAGATAATTATTATCCTCTGATAATTTGGACCAGCAGCAATTTTTCCCACCAATTTTAAGTTTATTTAGTACGTTGGGTGTATCTGTGGTTAAATCTACACATATAATTGCAGAAGATCTGGATTCAGCCACGAACATTGTTGAAGAATCTGGGCTAATCGAGAACCCAATAGGACTGCTTATGCCAAGTGATCTATGTCTATAGTGCGATAATTTCCCCCCTGCTGTTACAGTCCATTTTGCAATTGAACCTATTCTGAGACTTAATGGTCCAGTAAGAAGGCCTAGAAGATTGGATTTGCTCTCGGGATTTTCAAAATTTCTCCAACTTGCTATAAGCTTTTTTCCATCAGGAGTGAAATTTATATCGCTGGGATACGCCAATGGCCATGCCAGTCGAACAGGATGTGTGTCCAGTAATTTTAAATTATCCTCCTCCAATGAGAACATGTTTAATTCCATTACTATTGCCTTGAAACCAGGAGTTTCATCCATGGAGGCTCCTCTGCAGAACACACACACAAGATTGTTAAATACGGCTACAGACGTAGGCCATATAGATGTGTTGAAAGGTGACCCTTGTATATGTTCTGGTCCATTTTCTGTTATCTGTAGTATAGATAAGCTATTACTACCCGAGTTTACTGCATATATTTTGCCATTGGCATATCTTATAGATCCCTGTGATGCTATGTTGAGGCCTGATCCCTCTCCTCTTAGATTAATAGTTTGCATAGAGTCAAAATTAATTGACCTATCTTCTACAGAGTCATTCACATTGAAGTATAGTAAATTATTACTATTATTATTTGACATAGTGGCAATATAATTATTCATATCAATACTGTCTCATTTTAAAATATTCGAAACGAAGTATATGTAGATAATTCTGATTTAACAATTGTTTTAATTATCATTTTTGTAAATTAATTTTATATGTGCAGTACATAGGTATTTGTTTATAGCATATAAAAATGCTCTGCATATTATTCCCCATATAGGGGAAATATAAATAAAATTTTTTTTGGTTCCAAGGAGATGCAGTGCAAATGGTATTGAATAGGGTATTTGTCACTCACTTTCTCTGAGAATTATAGCTCCTCAAATGGTATTAATTATTGCTTGCTAAATCGATGTTGGTAGAGTAGCATGGGCGCCGAATCAAAATGATTTTTTGGTTCCTAGTGCAATGATATGCTGCTTTGAATTTGATTAAAGTGTGCAGAGATAGATATATATATATATAATTGAGGTTATTATGTCCTTGCTTCGTTTGATTTTTGATTCGATTTTTAGAACCCTTTTAAGAATCTCGTCTTTTCGTAATTTTATCTTAAGGGTCAGTCATTTAATGCCTGGTGCAGATAAATATCTAAGCCATATGGCAGCTAATGAACTTGCATCTAGGGCAATGCATCCACGTCCACATGCGTACAGTTTGTGGTCACCAGAGAAAAAGGGTCCGAATGTCTCACCAAGTAATTACCTTACTTGGCATTCAGTTACTGATAGCAGTTTTTTTGATTTACACTTGCAGCCTGCAGATGAGTCTTATATTAACAGTCTGCCTTCGAATACTCCTACTGATGAGCATCCTTTTGGTCAAGTCACTTCTTTATTTCAACGTCAAGGTGAAATGAAAGGTGGGGGATCAAGTGTATTTTTCATGTTTTTTGCTCAATGGTTTTCTGATGGCTTCTTTCGTTCGTCCTTTCATAATGGCAGAAAAACAAGCAGCACCCATAATATAGACCTTTCACAGATTTATGGTGCAAATGAACAAATTGAATATCTTTTGCGTTCACTAGAAGGTGGAAAATTAAATAGTCAAATTGTTGATGGAGAAGAATTACCAGATTCTTTGGGGCAGATTGGAGCTGATGGAAAATGGGAGGTGAAGGAGAAATATGAATCTCTGCCTTATATTAAAGATAAGGTGGTGATGGAGAAGATTTTTGGTAATATTTCAGAAGAGAAGCGTCAATTCTTATATGCAACAGGTCTTGAGCGTGGTAATAATATCCTGGGCAATGTTTGTTTTTCTACTTTATTTTTAAGAGAACATAATAATATTTGTGAGGAACTGGCAGAAAATTATCCAGATTGGGATGATGATCGTTTATATCATACTGCTCGTATTATCAATAGTGTCATATTAATAAAAATAGTGCTTGAGGAGTATATTAACCATATAGCTGGTCAAGATATATTACGTTTTGATACTTCTTTTGCAGAAAAAGAAAAATGGTATCGTCGACCATGGATGGCCGCAGAATTCAATCTTCTTTATCGTTTTCATGGTTTAATTCCAGATCATCTTCAAATATCAGGCAAAGATGAGGATTTTGTAAGAAACTACAGCCTTCTCTCAAACGAAGGATTGGCTAGTATTTTTGAGGCAGCTTCTCAACAGCAAGCAGGGGTATTGGGATTGCACAATGTGCCTGCCTTCATGAGTCCTGTTGAAAAAATTATGATAGATAAGGGTCGTGATTGGCGTTTGCGTTCTTTTAATGATTATCGTGTGGAATTTGGTAAGGAGCGCTTTACCTCGTTTAGCCAGTTCACTAAGGATGAGGCAATACAGCAGGAACTACAAAGTCTTTATGGTCACCCAGATAATGTAGAATTTACAGTTGGTTTATTTGCTGAGGATTCAATTGGTAAAACATTAACTGGAGCTGGTAGTTTGCAATTATCTATGGTTGCCTACGATGCTATTACGCAAATCTATACTAATCCGTTGCTAACAAAGCATAATTTTACTGAAAAAAATTATACTAAGGTAGGTATGAATAGAATAAATGAAACAAATACATTGCAAATTTTAGTTGATAGAAATATTAATCAGAAACCCAAAGTTACTTTTAAATATAAAAGTTAATTGTTTAAATATAAGGTGTAATTGTTTATTATGAGTGATGAAAAATTATTTAACGAACATATTAAGGATATCGAAGACAGCCAAATAAAAGATGGTGTGGCTACAACTATTAAACGTATGCGAAGGATGTACGAAGGCAAGCAGCGTTCTTCTCGTGATATTCACAAAAAGACCCATTCTTGTGTAGAGGCAAATTTGGAGATTTTCGATTTTGATGAAGAGAATATTAAAACATCAGTAGCTAAGTTAGCTAATTTGTCTGAAGAGCAGATTAAAAATATGAATATTAAGCAAGGTATTTTTGCAAAACCTGAAAAGTACCGTGCGTTAATACGTTTTTCTAATTCTAATCCGCAAGCATTTCCGGATAGAATGCCTGATCCAAGAGGAATGGCCGTTAAATTATATGATGTTGAAGGAGAGCATTTCGGAGAATCTTATAGCCCTACAGAACAGGACATTGTTATGGCAGATATTCCTCAGTTCTTTAATAGAGATATAGAGGACTATTATGATCTTCTTGAAGGTTTTTTGGGTGCTCTGGGATGGATTATAAGGAATCCCATTAGAGGTTATGTATTGTTAAAAGCTCTTTTCACCACTCGACCTATGAGTTTATTGACTGAACGATATTGGAGTGTTTCGGCATTTTCTATTGGAGAGCAGATTGCAGTTAGCGATGCTCCGAATGCAAAAAATATTACCTATCCGGTAGCTGTGAAATTTGGTTTTATTCCTACTTCTACGCAAGCACCTTTTGAGAGAATGCCGAGACAGAAGCGTCCATTTCGGGTTAGTGATAATTACTATCAAGATGATATAATTTCACGTTTATCAGAAGAAAATGCAACCTATTATTGGGATTTTGCCATTCAGGTGCAAACCAAGGTAAGTCACTCGATTGAAGATGTTACTGTTGAATGGCCGGAAGAAGAAGCGCCATTCTTTACTGTTGGACGCTTGGCAATAAAAAATCAGAAAATTGATCTTGGAGATCAATTCGAAGCAGGTGAGAGGGTTCGTTTTTCTCCTTGGAATGGTCTCAAGGCACACAAGCCTCTTGGAACATTAAATAGATTAAGGAATGAGGTGTATTCAACTGTAGCTGATATAAGGCAGGCTTCTAGCCCTACTACTTCTGGTGATACAAATAATAATTCTGAGGAAAATTGATTATATTAGTTGTAATTAAAGCGTAATAATTTGTGTTGAATTTATTCATCATTATACTTCGAAATAACGCAAAATCAGAGACTGTTACTTATTTTTCTTACTGAAGTGCGAAAAGCAGGATATAGATTTATGTGACTTATACAAGCATATTTCTCATTGTAATTTGTTATAATATCCCTAGCAAAATATAGATTTATGTGACTTATACAAGCATATTTCTCATTGTAATTTGTGATAATATCCCTTGTTCATGCTTATTATCATTCTATTAAGGAGCTTCATGTTTTAATCATGTGAGTTATTCTAAAAAGATCAAGGAGACAATAACCTAATCGTTGGCACAAAACTATTCAGCAAATTGCATTTAATCCCAACATTAATGAATGTGCAGTTAATTACAATTGCTTTATTTGATCACGTTTAATCTAAGACAATATTTATAATCAACTGCTTGTAAGTCCATACTCATTTATAATAAATTAATATTTAGCGTTAACGGCTAATATACTACTTTATTCTATAGGCTGTTTAACCGTTCTTAAATATGGTTTTATCGTTTGCCATCCGTTAGGGTACTTTTGTTCGGCTTCTTCGTTGCTGACTGCAGGAACTATGATAACGTCCTCTCCTTGCTGCCAATTGACGGGAGTGGCAACTTTATGCTTGGCCGTGAGTTGCATTGAGTCTATTACTCGTAAAATTTCATCAAAGTTACGCCCTGTGGTCATCGGATAAGTAATCATAAGTTTAATCTTTTTATTAGGATCAATTACGAATAAAGAACGAACCGTGGCATTAGTCATTGCTGTTCTGCCTTCAGATGTACCAGATTCGTTAGCCGCAAACATGTCATATAACTTGGCCACTTTTAAGTCAGTATCTGCAATTATTGGATAATTTACAGGACTGCCTCCCACTTCTGCGATGTCTTCAAGCCATTTCTGGTGATCATCCATGCGATCAATGCTTAATCCAATTATTTTAGTGTTTCTTTTTTCGAATTCAGGTTGAATTTTTGCCATATATCCCAATTCTGTGGTGCATACGGGTGTGAAATCTTTTGGATGTGAAAATAGTACGGCCCACTGATTGGCAATCCAATCATGAAAATCAATTTGCCCATGAGTGGTATTAGCCTGAAAATTGGGGGCTTGGTCATTAATACGAATTGACATATTATTCTCCTGATAGTAGTTAGGAGTTGCATTCTAATGCTGATTTTTAATTTGTCAATTATATAGTGTGTTTATAATCTTGTATAAGATTCGTTTTTACATGAACTTATTTTTGTATTTTCATGCATTATAATTTTTCCATCAGCTGATCTGAATAATATAAGAAAGAATGATTGGAACATGCAAGATATTTGGATTTATCTCATTTTAAAAGCAAAAAAAGGAGCGCCGAGTATCTAATCAGTAAGTATCTTAACTTAATATTCATAAAAAATGATAAAATTTACAAAAAAGCTTGCGTTTTGATAAAGAATATAATATAAGTGTAACTGAGTTTCATTACTCTTGCTAAAGTGCTACTGTATTATATGCAGTATTTCCTGATTAAGGGCTACCTAAAGATTTTTCAAATAATTGTTGATCTTTTGAGTATTTGGATAAGAGTGAGTCAGAGGGTTGCGTTATGTGATCCGTGCTGGGTGAGTACTCTATAAACAATCTTAAAATGATAAAGGAAAATATTATGGCTAGCGGAACAGTAAAGTGGTTTGATCCAATTAAGGGATTTGGGTTTATTGCACCTGAGGATGGATCAACAGATGTTTTTGTACATATTAGTACAGTAGAAAGAGCAAACATTAATCAACTTAGTGAAGGTCAAAAAGTTAGTTATGATGTTGCTACTAATAAGGGCAAAACGTCAGCAGACAATTTGAAATTGATGGGCAATCACGACGACGAAGACTCTGAGTAATACACACATTGCTTTACCTTTACTAACATCCTAATCACGAGGCATGACTTCTCTCTAAAAAAGAGCTAGCTATTGTGCCTGCTATAAAGAGAGAAGATTATGCAAAATTTTAGTGAACTGGGTCTTCCTGAGGCTCTGAATCATACGCTGCAACATATGCAGTTTATTAAACCAACTCCAATTCAAGAGAAGGCGATTCCGCATGCTCTTGAAGGAAGAGATATTCAAGGCTCAGCACAGACTGGGACAGGTAAAACAGGTGCGTTCGGTATTCCGTTGGTTGCACGATTGTTGTCTAATCCGTTGGGGTCTGCACTAGTGATGACGCCAACACGTGAATTAGCGACACAGGTGATGAGTCATCTGCAAACAATGTTAGGCAAACGTTCAAAAATTAAATCAGCATTGCTTATTGGTGGCGAAGCTATGTCGAAGCAATTGCAAAGACTGCGCAATGGTCCCAGACTATTAGTTGGTACTCCTGGGCGTATAAATGACCATTTAGAACGTGGTAGCTTGATGTTAAATGATACAGGATTCTTAGTGCTTGATGAAACTGATCGTATGCTTGATATGGGTTTTACTATTCAGATTGAGAAAATTATGAAACGTATGCCTAAGGTTCGTCAAACTATGTTGTTTTCGGCAACTCTTCCAAATAATATTGTAAGAATCTCAGAAAAATATCTAAATAACCCTATACGAATAGCGATAGACACTACATACGCACCTGCTGATAATATTCAGCATGATGTAGTAAGAGTGACTGATGATAATAAACATCAACGTTTGTTATCCGAATTGGATGAGCGTGATGGCTCTATAATTATGTTCATGAAAACAAAATATAGTACAGAAAGGATGGCTGCTAAGTTATCCAAGGCAGGGCATAGTGCTGATGTTATTCATGGAGACTTGCGCCAGAGTAAACGTGATCGTGTAATTGCTAATTTTCGTAATAAGAAATATCGTATTCTTGTGGCAACTGACGTTGCTGCACGTGGACTTGACATCCCACACATCGAGCATGTTATTAATTATGATTTACCGCAATGTGCCGAGGATTATATTCATCGCATAGGTAGAACCGCCCGCGCAGGAGCCAAAGGTTCTGCGATGTGTTTGGTGACACCCTCTGATAATAGCAAATGGAATGCTATAAATCGTCTTATGGATCCAAACGCTCCTGCAGAACAATCAGATAAACCTAAGCGTCTGGATAGGAAGCCAGGTAAATTCAGAGGTAATCGCAAACGATTCAATAGAAGTTCAAGTAGAAGAACTGCCTAAAATATATCCGATATTTTATGAAGTAAGAACTTCAATTTCTGTTGAGGTTGAATGAGGTATAAATGAGTATTTCTATAAAATACTCATTTTATTATTTATTATTTAGATTTACAAAATGAAACACGTAATACTTTTGATTGGTTTTTAACTTCTCAGGGAGTATTTGATGTTAGATGACACAATTTTAAGTAATGAAGGAATAAAATAAGATAGAAAAAATCTAGTAAAGACTCTTTATTGTTAACAAGAAATTGTAATCGTAACACGTGCTATTGAGAGAAAAAATTAGCTTGGTGATATCCTCACGTTGATTACAATTAGATAATTTAAATTGGATTATATCGTCCAGTAGTAACTTTTTTATATATCTTTTGCTTTACCTTTGTTCCTAAAGGAAAAATTTTATTCCATTTGTATCAGAGTGTATATTTCAAGATAATATTCAGTATTCGTGATGAAATAACTTTACTAAAATTATTAACTGCGGTGATAACAATTTATTACATTTGTTGATAATTATTTCATAGTAGCTACTTAAACTAGATAATAGAACTTTCTTAGATAATTTCAAATCAATATTCATTGATGAATAAAAAAATTATATTACTTTTTATACTATTATTTGGACTTGGTGTGCCAGCAGTTAGCCTGAATCTAAAAAACCTATCTCTAAAGATATCTTTTCATGCATGATTACAATTGTAGTGATGGTGGTCAGCAGCTGCGCTCTGATTCATGGTTGCCGCAAGAGAAACAACAGTAGGATTAACGGTCGTCATTTCAGGAATATGAGCAAGAGAAAGGACTGTAGGGATAATTTCTGTTGGGCTCTGGAAGGTCAGCAGTTTCCTGTGCAATTAGAGGCCATGATTCATGGTTGCAATGAGAAAGAACAACAGTAGGATTAACGGTCGTCATTCCAGAAGTATGATGAGCAAGAGAAAGGACTGTAGGGATAACTTCTGTTGGCTCTGGAACAGGGGCAGCATGTTCATGTGTTAATTCTTCATTGTGAGCTGTTCTTATTGTCTGTGGTTGTACGAGGCCGGCAGCAATATCTCTTCGTCCACTTATTATTCTCTGCATTTGTGCATTTCCAGAAAGAGCTGGAGACAACGAATGAGACGTACTGCTATCAAGTTCATCCAAGATCTGATTCATTATTAGCGGAATAAGTTTTGTATGTACTATTTCCCACAATTTTTTAATTTGGTCCTGACTTTCAGGACCAGCTCCGTTGTAATGCAGGATAGCATTCACCCTGGAATGAATTCTCTTCTTTATTATTTTAATATTTTCATAAGCTTGACTATGAAAGATGTCAAGCTCTGATACTGTGTCACGCAATAATTTTGCCGTACCCTCCATGTTAAAGTCTGCAGTGCTTGTAAGATCATAAGTGCTTTTGCTATAATCATACATATACTCTGTCAATGATATATAGTAAGTGTACGTGCTTTCAGATGAATTATTTGATAATACACAATTTATGAAGGGCATGGAATGAAAGCGGAATGACTCTTTCCAGGTTGATTTAAGTTCTTCATCTAGCGATTGAGTTATCTTATTATAGATAAGTTTTAATAATTCTTCACTGCTCATATTAGCTGTAATATCTGTCGGAGATGTTTTTATGATTGTTAAATACAATCTTTTCAGTACATTGGGTATAAAACATTGTTCCAATAAACACATCATTGAAGGGATTGTATGATCTTTGTATACCCCAGTTCCATTTCCATAATATATTAACTTCGTTAATAATTCGAGTATGGATGGTATAATTGTGCATAATTCCTTAAAATATTCCTGATTTTTTAGTATTTTTGGTTCTATTATACATAAATGTTCATCTGGAGTAATGAATAGGGATATTAATATTAATTGATGCTTGAGTATTTGAATAATTGTTATACTTAATATTGGAATAAGCTTTTTAGACAATTTGTTAGATTGCGCATCATAATATGACGTATCTTCTTCTACAAATTTATATACCTTATTATATAATTCTTTAGTCTTAAGCAATAAGTGGCTTTGTTCTTCTTCTTTTTTTCCTGGTTTCTGTGTTACCACAGGACTATCCAAAGGATTAGGTTTTCTTTTCTTGGTGTTACTACTATTATCTTGAGGTTTTGGTTTTCTTTTCTTGGTGTTACTACTATTATCTTGAGGTTTTGGTTCTCCTGATTTCACTGGATGGGATATCACATCCACGCTTTGAGCAATTGAGGTTTCTAGTGTTAGCTTATGGGGTGCCGTGCTCTCTTGAGCTTGAGGGAGATGGTATGACATACGTTGTTGAGTTGGATTTGACGAAGAGGATATTATATCTTGAGATGAATTTTTTGATGGCATCCACAAGAGTTTCTCGATCAGAGTTAAATTACTTTTTTTCTTCGTCTTTTTGACAGTGCGTTTCGTGGAAACTTGCTTTGACCCGGGTTTTGCATCATTACTCTTACTGCGTTTTGCATCATTTGTACCTTCGATGCATGGAGACTTTCGTTTTCGTGAGCAAGGTTTTTTAGAGACTGGATTTTCTGATTCTGGCGAGGGTAACTTTATATTACTAGTTTGGCTTACTGAGTCCATCAGCGCTTGCTGTGGCTTAGGTCCTAACTCGATATGAAGATCAAAACCCTTTATATACTGTGTAAATTTATTCTGCAATGGCAAAGATAATTTGTTCTTTTTATAAATTTGTACATATATATTTTTGAATAGTTTTTCAATTCTTGAACCACTTGTAATAGTGTGCTTGGGTTCTTTTATATTTTCTTCATACACAACTAATATTTTTTCCAATTGAATAGGTATAAAATAATCTTCTAGTAAGAATATAATTTGAAAGAATTCAGGATCACTTTCTATAGTGCGGACATACTTAATCTTATGCTGAAACCTATCAGAGACCCGACATATAACGCCTAAAGCCCTATTTATTTTACGAAAAATCTCCTGACTTTTTTCTGCTTTGCACGTCATTATGAGTAACCTCATGTAGTCACTGACAAGATTGTGCATTAGGTTCAGATAGCCATGGATCTTTGCTCTTTTCTCCGTACTGGCTAGCTTGTTGAGCTCTCCTGGGCCGGCTGGATCGTTAATAATGTCTTGAAGTGATCTGTTATGTGTCTTGCAATAATCTAACAGATCCTCTTCTATATAATGGCATATGGCAGCATATACTTCGTTCCTATTCTTAGGTTTTCGTTCGTTTTTTTTCACTGGGTGGAATGTCATGCCTTTTGGAAATGGTGTCACGTCCATGTCTTCAGGCAGAGCTGAGATTTCTAATGCCATCAGAGGGAGTCCCACGTCTTGGGTTGATTTTTTTGGACGGGATGCCACGCTTTGTTGAGTTGATCTTTTTGATTTAACCGAATCGAGAGCGACATCTTGAGCCAGATCTGAGATTTTTGTATTGGTGTGCACCCTCTTATTTTTAAGTTTCTGTTCTCCTGTTTTTACTAAAGGGGGTGCCATGTTTGGAGCCAGATCTGAGATTTTTAATGCCCTCAGAGGGAGTCCCACGTCTTGGG
Organism: Rickettsiales bacterium; assembly: GCA_965262395.1. GTDB lineage: Bacteria > Pseudomonadota > Alphaproteobacteria > Rickettsiales > Anaplasmataceae > CBDHFF01. Next base: position 1,642,379 of record OZ253531.1, on the reverse strand, counting down.
TTGATTTTTTTGGACGGGATGCCACGCTTTGAACCCGAGCTGGGATCTGCAAATAGGGTATTACGCCTTGAGCCAGATCTGAGATTTTTACCGTTATCGGAAGGGGTATCACGATTTGAGCCTGAACTGAGGTTTCTACTGCCATTAGAGGGGGTGTCACGTCCATAATCTGGTCTATCGTCTGCAACTCTGGATTGCCTGATTCTTGTATTTTATTGACAGAATCGGTCATGGGAACCTGCTGTGACACGGGTGTTGTGTGACTCACTTGGCATCCTGCACTGATTATGTCCGGATCATTATGAATTCCTCTGCTTGTAGATGTGAACGTAGAAGAGAGTGAGATATTCCCAGTTTTGCTGCTCAGATAGGGTGTTGCGCCATCATCATTTAGTTTAACTGTCACGCATTCTGAATCATCTTCTGGCGTTCCATGAAATGATGCTAGAGGTTCGTCATTATCTTTGTTGTCTGAACCTCTAGTTGGAGCGATTTCTGCGTTGACAGCAGGCTGACCATAGTCCGTATGAGGCTCTAATGAAGGAATTTGCGAGTATGCTGTTCCCGTAGTCAGTGGGTAGAATGAATATCCATAGTTTGAAGCTGGTGCCTCCATTAAGTGAGAATATGGTAAAAGTTCCCGATTTGCGTAATTATAATCTGGTGCAAATGTCCAATCATCATCTGGTGCAAATGTCCAATTATAATCTGATTTAAATGTCCAATCTTCAAATTCCCCATCTCCAAAACCAGGGCTTAACATATCGCTGAGTCCTAGGTTCCCACTGGCAGAGGTTCCTAAGTTTGGTTCCATCAACTGTATAAAACTTAGGTCTCTTCCTTCTGGTTCTTGTGGAATTTCGAACACTGATAGCATATTTGCTAAATCCAAGTCTTCTTGTGGAGCTTCGACCGCTTGTAGCATATTTGCTAAATCCAAGTCTTTGTTTTCTGATTCTTGTGGATTTTCCGCTCCTTCTGAATCTGGATTTAAGGCTGTTGTGCCTACTGGATTATTCATCTCTCCGAGTGATATTTCAACGTTTTGAATATGGATCCAATCAAATTTAATATTATCAAGTGTACCTTGGATTTGGATTGTAAAACCTGGAGCATCAGTGCTGTCTCCCGGCAGGATCCTCAGTGCTATTGTTGATTCTTTTTCTCCTTTTTCTATCAATCCTTCTACTTTTAGATCTAAATTTATGAATGATGAATGTTCATTTATATCCGATATATACTTGCCGACCACCTTTTTCCTATCGGTAATCGTACCTTTTGCACTGATGGCATGAGGATGAGCATTCTCTGTTTCAGAGATTAGTATCACTATATTCACGGGTTCTACATTTTGGTCTGTTTGTCCTGATTCCCTCTCAAAACATGCCTTTATCACGGGATTTTTGGCTAGTAGAGATCTCAGACTATCCACTATTTTCCCTCATATCAATTAGATCATTATTGTCTAATATTATACTGTTAATTGTTCTATTTTGCAACCAATCATAGAATAAAGGTTAAATCGTTAACTATAATTCCCCTAAATCTTAACTATAATTCCCCTAAATCTTAACTGTAATTCCCCTAGATTTTAACTGTAATTCCCCTAAATCTTAACTATAATTCTCCTAGATTTTAACTGTAATTCCCCTAGATTTTAACTATAATTCCCCTAAATCTTAACTGTAATTCTCCTAGATTTTAACTGTATTCCCCTAGATCTTAACTATAATTCTCCTAGATTTTAACTATAATTCTCCTAGATTTTAACTGTGATTAGTCCTTTTCTCAGCCTGAGACCTTCTTCAAAGACACGGCTAAACTGAAATCTTTCTTTTCTATAGAATTTACAATATTAATACTTTGAAATTTATGTTTCTTCTGGGAGATATATCTTTTGATACAGATCGTTGAATTATATTCATCGTGTAAATATTTCTTCTATAGCTCGAAAACATGAGCCGATTTATATTCAAAAGTTTCTTGGATTATATAGAGATTTACTAGATATCATGAAACTTATTACAGTATAAAAAGATTGACGTATACAAGGTTGATAAACCAGACTAGGTGCATTAATTATATCAATTATAATGTATGAAAAGATGATTTTACCGAATCCTCACAAATATTAATCATTTTATAATTTCTGAAAAAGACTCTCTACCAACTATCTTCTGTCTAATAAAAAAACAATTTAATATTCATATACAATATGATCAGCCAATAATATTTATTTATTGATTTCATCAAATTATGTAGTTATTCGCTACATTTTAAATCTAGTATAATAGATCGTATTTAATACTGATCTATTTCAGTTTACAGTTACTTATAATACTGAAACCTCTTATAACACTCATGTTATTACATACTTTTAAAACATCAGATATAAAAATTTGTGAAGCTTTATACATTATATTATTATTAGTAATATCGTTGAAATACTTCAATTATTGATTAAATAATGATGATTAATATCCTGAAAATCATAATAATTAGTTATGTATAATACTCCTGCACCGTACAGTGTATGAGATAACAATAATATCAACACTCATGAAAGATAATACAAATAAATCAAAAATGAAGAAGGAATACAGTCTATTTCTAAGAAAAATGATCTTAAATATTTAAAACAATTGCTTGAAATATGAAGCATAAATTACTGCTTAAAAAGAAAAAAAATTAAATGAGATTAAAACTCAATATATGAGTTTATTCTAGGAAATTAAAAAATCTTTAATATTTTAATTGGAATACATGCAATAGACAAAAAAAGATCTAATCTAACTTATGTTAGATAATTTTATGGATCAATGCAAACCGGAAGTAGAAATATTTCTACAATGAATATTCTCTGAGTTAAATAAAATCATGTTTATCTCACGTGGTTGATTTGTTTTATTAGTGCTGAGATTGAGCCGACAAAGGCGCGTCTTGAATCGGAGGTTTATTTCATGTTTATCTCACGTGGTTGATTTGTTTTATTAGTGCTGAGATTGAGCCGACAAAGGCGCGTCTTGAATCGGAGGTTTATTTCATGTTTATCTCACGTGGTTGATTTGTTTTATTAGTGCTGAGATTGAGCCGACAAAGGCGCGTCTTGAATCGGAGGTTTAGCAGTTAAACACTACAGCCGTTTTAGCAGTTAAAAACTACAGCCGTGGATCGTTGAAATGATCTGTTTGGCAATTAATCATGGAATAAAAGTTAAAATAAGGTAGTTTACCCAGCTTATCTTTCCAGAGCTATTTATATGTGTGTTTTGACTTTGCATGAACTGTGATAGCCTTATATTTTCCTAATTTATACATAATTAATCATCATTTTATATACTGATTATGGTATAATCTAACTGTCATTTGTAAGAAATCAATTAGAATATTGACCCTCATAAAGCTACAACATAGCGCACTACCATCCATCATATTTTTTGTTAAATCCACGTAAAAACTGGCTCCACCAGGAGTTAATTTTGTCTTGTTTTGGCAAGTATTTAGCATGTTTCTGGCATGAATGGATGTTATTTTCTTACATTTTCAATGACATCTGCCTTGAAATCTTGTTCATTTAATAGCGTTGATGCAGTGGCTCGAAATCCGTGCATAGTAGGTCAATATAATGCATATAACATCGTATTTTCATTCATAAATTCATTATTATTACTAGCATGAAGGATAGATATTTATTATTATCACTGTAAGTTTTTATCTCTGCTAGAATTTCTAAAATTTCACCAAAAAGTAGTAGAACATACTTCTGAAACACCTTCATTAGCTTAGCTAAAATATGTCACTAATTTCTCTCAAAATTAAATTTATTCCATTCTACTGCGCGATTTTATGTGTTACGAATGAGCTGTTTATCGTGAGTTTTATGGCCGGCACAGTTATAATATGATCGTCATATTTAGTTAATTCATTGAAGAGCTTCGGCAACTAATATTCCTTTAAGTAGTTATAGTTTCATGGTTTATATGAGATTAGTATGTATTTCAAATTGATCATGATATCGTATTTTCAATTTTTTTAATGTTATGGCATATCTAAAAATTTGCCCACAGACTTGTAAAATTATTGTTGCAAAATGGAGTGGTTGTCTTTTTTAATAACAATAGTAGCATCATGATCTTGATTTTATTTATCGATAAATTACCTATAAGTCAAAAAGATTTCTCTCTAAACACAACAACATAGATTTGTCATACTTATTAAACCATACTGATTGCTTTTTATTACGCCATTCAATAGAAATTTTTTGAGAATAAGTTGCCTATATTGAAATTTTTAGCTAATTCTCCTTCTTCTTTATGCTGTTAAAAGTAATTTTTTTACTTTTTTCAGCTGCTCTGCATTTTTACAAAAATTATCTGTCCGAATGTTTCAGGCTCTGTGTTTAGAGCTTCAGTAAATAAAAGATCTCTTTGTTATTAAATCTACATTTTCAACCATTGATTGTAATTTGTAAATACAATCCTCCTGAATCAGAATGTTTTTTGTTTTTCCCAGCCACTGCATTTTTACAAAAATTATCTGTGAGAGGCATTTTGGGGTACTATAAGATTAATATCCCCAAAAATACCTCCTATTTTGTTGGATTACATAGGTATTTAATGGACAACATCAAACAATAAACAATAAACCACAAACAGCCTATTTTAATGTTTTTCTTCTGCAAATAAACCACAAACAGCCTATTTTAATGCTTTTCTTCTGCAAATAAACTAACAATAGCTAGTATCTCAGGCTTTTTGAATGAATCTTGGGTTAGATTGGATCTTAAAGTGGCGGAGAGAGGGGGATTCGAACCCCCGATACTCATTCAAAAGTATAACAGCTTAGCAGGCTGCCGCCTTCAGCCACTCGGCCACCTCTCCTAAAAATAGTAAAAATTACAGTAGCGATTCTAATTTTTTCTTAATCGCTGCTATAAATTCACCAGTCATTAACCAAGAATTCGTGTTGGGGTTAACTAAAATAGCTAAATCCTTGGTCATTAATCCTTCCTCAATAGTTTTTTGACAAGCACTTTCCAATGATTCTGCAAATCGTACAACATCAGGAGTTTTATCAAATTTTCCTCTGTATTTCAAGCCCTGTGTCCAGGCAAATATCGATGCTGTTGGATTAGTAGATGTTGATTCACCTTTCTGATATTGTCTGTAATGACGGGTAACAGTGCCATGAGCTGCTTCAGTTTCCACTACATCGCCCCCAGGAGTAAGTAGAACTGAGGTCATTAATCCTAGCGATCCGAATCCCTGTGCTATGATATCAGATTGTACATCCCCATCATAATTTTTACAAGCCCATACAAATCCACCTTCAGATTTTATAGTATAGGCTACCATATCATCGATCAGTCTATGTTCGAAGAATATCCCTTCTTTTTCAAAAAGATCTTTATATGATGAGTTATAAATTTCCTGGAATATATCTCTGAATCTTCCATCATATACCTGCATTATGGTATCTTTAGTGGACAAGTAAACAGGGTATTGATTAGATAACCCCTGTTTGAAGCAAGCATGGGCAAATCCTGTGATCGATTCATCGGTATTATACATGCCCATGGCGATTCCATCTCCTTTGAAATCATAGACTGCATATTCTTCTGCTTTGCCATTTTTTGGTTCATATATTAGTTTTAGAGTCCCTGGACCCTTAGTTCTAATGTCTGTTGCCTTGTATTGATCTCCAAAGGAGTGCCTTCCTACTATTATAGGCTTTTTCCAGGTGCGTACATAGCAAGGTATATTTTCACAAATTATTGGCTTACGGAATATTGTGCCATTTAATATATTACGAATAGTCCCATTTGGTGATTTATATTTCCTCTTGAGTTTAAATTCATCCATTCTTCCTTCATCTGGAGTTATCGTGGCGCATTTTACCCCAACTCCATGTGTTTTAATCGCATTTGCTGCTTCAATCGTTACTGCGTCATCAGTCTTATCACGATTTTCCAAGCCTAAATCAAAGTATTTCAGGTTAACATTTAGATAAGGTAGGATGAGTTCATCTTTGATTTGTTTCCAAATCACTCGAGTCATTTCATCGCCATCCAACTCCACTAGAGAATTTTTTACATCTATCTTTGTCATAAAGAGATTATATTTATAATGAACCAAATCTGGCTCATTATAATACTAATAAGATTCTTTGTAAACAAATAATAAACCCTACTTAACTATTCCTTGCCAGCATGCAACCTTACTGTCACATACTGCATTATGTTCTGCATAGCAGGAGTCATTGTTCCAAGTGTTATAGTAATAGGTTTGGTGCCTTTAATTGATGCTTTAAGTTTATCAATTGCATTCTTTAAGCTCTTTATTGAATCAACTTTGTAAGTTACCCCAATAAATTTGATCTCCATTATAGAATCACCAACTTTAGGGTATTGCTGCCTATTTTGCCATGCTTTGGGCACGCTTTTTATTACTATATTTTTATTAACTGGATGTTCTGAAACCACCATTCCTGAGAATCTAAAACTATTATCTGCAATAGCCTCAACTTTGAAGCTATCTTCATCAACTTCTTCTACAATAACATTTATTCTTTTTTCTTGACCATTCCTGAAAATCATCACAGAAGAATTCGTACCTATAGAGGCATTTGCAACTGATCTAGATAACATATTTATATCAGAAATCTCTTTATCATTAAAATGAGTGATAATATCTCCAACTTGTATATTAGCTTTTTTTGCAGGGCTGTTATCAGAAATATTCGTTACCAGCGCACCTGAGGCTTTACTGAGACCGAGCGACTCGGCAATATCATTGGTTACTGGTTGTATAATTACTCCCAACCAACCTCGTTTAATTTCTTTGCCATCTTTAAGTTGATCAAAGATAGATAACACTAAATTGGAAGGTATCGCAAATCCTATACCAACACTACCTCCTGAAGGTGAGCATATTGAGGTGTTTATTCCAATGATTTCTCCACTCATATTGAATAACGGTCCGCCAGAATTCCCCTTGTTTATTGGGGCGTCTGTTTGAATGAAATCGGGCAATCTATTGAGCTGTAGGCTTCTGGATTTTGCTGATATTATGCCGCTTGTTACAGAATTCACAAAATCAAATGCATTTCCTATTGCTATCACTCTATCTCCAACTTTAACTGCATCAGAATCACCTAATTCTGCATAGGGAAATTCTCGATCTTCTGCATCTATTTTAAGTACAGCTAGATCTGTTTTTTGATCACTCCCCAGAACTTTTGCTACATATTCACTGCCATCATCAAGCTTTACCATAATATCTTCAGCTTTCTCAATCACATGACTATTGGTAATAATAATTCCTTTTTTATCTACTATGCATCCTGATCCAGAAAGCAAAGGAGGCCTTGTTTCCGGAAGAAACCTACGAAATTCCTCAGGAAAGTCATCAAATATAGAAGGACGTGCAGTATCTTTTTTTGAATTTAGTGTTGCTTTTATTGATACAGTGGCAGGTTTCACTCTTTCCACTAAATTACTGAATGACCCTTCGCAAGAACACATTGGTTCTGCTGCCGCACTGTAAGAAAGGTGAGCATCTATTCCCAATGCCAGAACTATGGCTATCACATAAAATAAATTAAAAAACTTTTTGTACATAGCTAATTCTCCTAATTTTAATCTTCTTGATTACATAATTGTATTTCTTGTTTTTTTACTCTCACTACTACTAGATAAAATATGAGAACGCAGCTTGTTTTTTAAAGATTGCAAAGACACACGCCCAAAATTCTTGTTTTTAAGATGCTTGTTATTTTGTACAGCCTTACGGAGATTGTATTTTTTTCTAGCAACAATATCTTTATTATGGTTATCAGTGGAGGTATTAGCCCTCCTTTCAGAGGTAGCTACTTTATCATATCTATTATCTGAATTTGCTATATTAAACTCTTCATGAGAATAAGAATCATCATAATGTTGTATCGTGCTATCATATTCTGATGAAGTGCTCTTGTTTACACTGAACAGCTCTTTAATTGTAGTGCAATTAGGACTAACAAGATAAATACCACATACAAAAAGAATTGGAATTATGTAATATAATATGTAGCGCTTATTTTTCATAATCTGCCGATCTCTTCTTATGCAAGTATTTTAAGAAATCATTATCATGGGATATAAATAATTTCGTATTATCTCCTTTGATAGCACTCTTGTAGGCATCCATTGATTTATAAAATTCATAAAAATCTTTATCTTGAGCGATAGATTCATTGAATATTTGAATGGCCCCTGCGTCACCTTGACCTTGTAAAATTTGTGATCTTTCCTTTGCTTCTGAGAGCAAAACTCTGCTTTCTTTATCTGCAACTGATTTGATTTTCTTTGCCTCTTCTAAGCCTTCTGCTCTTATTTCTCTTGCCTCTTTTTCCCTATCCGTTTGCATTCTTAAGAATATTGCAGCACTATTTTCTTCTGGCAAGTCTGTTTTTTTAATCCTTACATCAATAATTTCTATACCAAATTCTTGTGATTGTCTCGAGGCGGAGGTTTGAATGGCGTCCATTATCTCACTTCTTTTCTCATTTAATAGGCTATTCAAGTTCACGTATCCTATGTTCTGACGCAAACTGGCCTCTATGATTGGTTTTATTTTGTTATCAAAATTGGCTTCATCTCTAACGCTTTGATAAAACTTGAATGGATCAACAATTCTATATTTAGTATAAGAATCCACGATCAATCTCTTCTGATCACCGGCAATTATTTCTTTGGAATCTGAACTAATATTTAATATTCTTTTATCTAAATAAATGACATTTTGTACAAATGGAATTTTGGTATGTATACCAGGTTCAGCGGGTTTATCGCTTACAACCTTACCAAACTGAACCAGAAAGGCCTGTTTAGTTTCGTCAACGATAAAAAGAGAATTCAATGCAACTATTACAATGACACCAAATAGTACGCCTATCAATTTCACTTCTTACCTCCATGATGTAAATCTTTTGTTAGAGGGAGATATGGTATTGCCCCTTTTGCTATATCTTTATCCAATATTACCTTATCAACACTAGAAAATATATGTTCCATAGTTTCTAAATACATTCTACTTCTGGTAATCTCTTTATTCTTTTTATATTCACCCAAAATTGATGAAAACCTATCAGCTTTACCCTTAGAGTTATTTATAACTTCTTGTTTATATGCCTCTGCTTCTTGTATGATGTTTACCGCTTTACCACGTGCCTTAGGTATAACGTCATTGTTATATGCTTGGGCTTGGTTTATCTCTCTCTCTTTGTCGGCTCTGGCACTTTGCACATCTCTAAAGGAGTTTATTACCTTCAGTGGCGGATCAAGATTTTTCATTTGTATAGAAAGAATCTCAACACCCATGTTGTAGCTATTCAATATTTCTTGTATCAATTTAGTTGTTTCTAAAGCAATCTGAGTTCTTCCTTCACCTTTCATGGCATAATTGATACTGTTCTTTCCTATGATCTCACGCATGGCGCTTTCAGCGGCATCTTTTACAGTCGATCCTTGAAATCTTTCATGCACATTAAATAAATAATCCTTAGGATTTTTGATTCGCCATTGCACTTCAAAATTGGTATCTACTATATTTTCATCACCAGTTAACATTAAAAATTCAGGCTTGCTGCTACGATTATAGCCATCATTTGCAGGATTATAGCCAATTAGTTCTTTGTTTACTGTAGCAGTTTTTAGCTTGATTGACCTTCCTATAGGTGAGGGTAGGTTGTAATTTAATCCTGGGCCAGTTTCTGTGGTATATTTTCCGAATAATAACTCTATTCCTTGTTCTTCTGGATTAACAACATAAAACCCAGAAAATAACCATATTCCAGCTGCGATTAATATTAGAAAGACAATTAACTTCTTGCTAGGCATCTGCCCAGGCATGTTGTCATTACTAAATTTAGATTGTTTTTTAAAAATATCACCAAAATTCTTGAATGAATCCCCACTAAAACCACGATTGTTGTCGCTATCGTTGCCCCATGGATTATTTTTGTCAACCATATTAAATTATCAATAAAATCGTTGAATCGAGGCATTCTATAATGAAACAAGCTTTCTTGCAAGTTATAAAATTTATTGACCTTCTCTACCTTATAATAAGCCCATCAGCTTATATATTTCTTGCTTATTTGCTTTTGCAATCATGCGGGCTCTTTTTGCTCCGTCCTTAATAAGGTTATCTAAATAATCTTCTCTACTAAGAATATCATCTATCTTTTTTGAGATTGGTGTTAATTCTTCTACTAATAGATCTGCCAAATCATTTTTAAATTCTGCAAAATTTCGCCCGTTGAATTTTTTACAAACAGATTCAATATTTAAATCGGTTATATGAGTGTATATATTGACCAAATTCTTTACCCCTGGGCGACCTTCGAGGCTTTCATATTCTAAATGGGGTAGGGAGTCCGTGACTGCTTTTCTGATTTTGTTACGTATGTCATTAGCTGAGTCAGTTAAATTTATTCTGCTTAATTCACTTGGATCAGATTTGCTCATCTTAGCTTTTTCATCCCTTAAGCTCATTATTCTTCCTGTATCTTCGTTGATTAGTGGGTCAGGTAGAGTGAAATATTCACATCCCACTCTCTCATTAAATCTTTGTGCTATATCCCTGGTTAGCTCAAGATGCTGTTTTTGATCTTCTCCAACAGGTACCTTGGTTGCTTTGTATATTAAGATGTCAGCGGCCATCAAAACCGGATAGCTATACAATCCCAATGATGCTTTTTCTTTATTTTTCCCAGCTTTATCCTTAAATTGTGTCATTCTATTTATATGACCAATTGGGGTAATACAGCTTAAAGCCCAGCATAATTCTGCGTGCTCTGGTACAGAAGATTGTATAAAAATTATACTTTTTTCTGGATCAATTCCACAAGCTAGATATGTAGCTAAAGTTAATCTAACATTTTCTCTAAGTCTATCGGGGCTATAGCTTGTGGTTATAGCATGTGAATCAACAATACAAAACAAACACGGGAATTGGTTTTGTAGTTTAATCCAAGGCTTTATCGCACCTAAATAATTGCCTAGATGTAAGTTGCCAGTTGGTTGAATTCCAGAAAAAACAAGATCATTTTCCATATCATGCTCCTGTATCATTCTTCTTGGATATTATTACGCTGGCAGGCTTAAGCAATCTTCCATTCAATTTATATCCAGCTTGCATTACGTTTAATATAGTATTTTCTGGAACTTCATCGTTGATCATTTGTGACATTGCTTGATGTTCATTGTGATCAAATATTTCTTGATTTATTGGATCAACTCTTTCCATGCCATGTTTTTCCATAACATTAATCATAGAGTCTAGAGTCATTTTTACACCAATGTAGATATTATCTAGCATTGATCCTTTTTCAATTTCATCCTCTTTAACAGACTCTAATGCACGATATAAATTATCTACAACATCTATTGTATCTTTGGCAAAGCTACTAATTCCGAATTTTCTTGTATCTTCAACTTCTTTTTTTGCGCGACGTGCTACATTATCTAATTCTGCCGCATATCGAACTAATTTATCTTTCTCTTGTTCTAAAGATTTGCATTTATCTTGTAATTCTATCATCTTTGCGTCTTCTTCTTCACCTGCGCTTTTCTCAGGCTCTGCCTTATCCTTATTTGCTGTATTGGCTGTGCCCTTTTTTATGTCGTTTAGCACCCTATCAAATACTTTTTGTTTTTCCTCTGCAGATTTTTCTGGCTTTGTTGTGCCTTTAGGCTTTTGCTTTATCTCCGCTTTAACGGAAGCTGTATTTTGTTCGGCCTTTTTCTTTGAGGTTTCTTTTTTGGGAGGTTGAGAAGGTTTCTCTTCTGCTTTGTTTGTCTTTTCGTTCACGGCATTACCATATTTTCATGACTATACAAGATATATAGTACGACACGAATTGATTTTAAAGGTTTATATAATAAAATTTCTACATATACATTATCAGTGTGTTGTGTTTGCTTGACCTGAGAGGTACTTACATATAATGTATATAAGATAAGAATTACAAAATTATAAGATAAAATGATTGATGGCAGTAAAGAATTAGTTGATATTATTAAAGAATTCCTTGAGTTAAATAAAGTTGAGGATACAATAATATATGATTTTGAGAAAAAAGATTATTTTGCTGCATTTGTAATTGTTGGTACATCGCATGGTGAGGTTCATAGTAGAGCTGTGGTTAAAAAGCTTTCATCTCATCTTAAGAAATATGGCTGTGTCTCTAGGATTGACGGCGTTACAGGCAGTAAGTGGTTTATATTAGAAACTATGGATGTGATCCTGCATATTTTTGATGAAGAAACCAGGAAACATTATAATTTAGAGGACTTATTAAGTAAGCGGAGATAGTTATGGGGTTTGTTTTTGATGGCGTTACGTCTGTGCCGCTGATCATCTGTATGACCTCATTGATTCTAGCAATGATTGCATTTTTCTCTCTATATATTTTACCTGAAGATCATACAATTATATCATGTGATACTGGAAATTATATTGTGCTTACAGATGAAGAGCATGAAAAAATCCTCAGTGGCGATTCTCTAAATCAAGAAGAGGCGCTATCATCTTATATTTTCAAAAGCTCTCTATTAAAATTGGATACATAGCAATGTTTGTGCATTTAAGAGTTCGTAGTGACTATTCATTGCTGGAAGGTGCGATAAAAATACATAAGCTAATTGATAAGTGTGTTCAGACTTCTGCAGTAGCAGTGGCGCTAACTGATAGTAGTAATTTATATGGTTCTTTGGAGTTTTCTCAAACAGCTATAAATAAGGGAATCAAGCCTATAATCGGGATTTCCATAATAATTAAATATAGTGATAAATGCCCTCCTGCCGAAATTTTGATCTTGGCCAAGGATCAGGGAGGATATAGTAATCTACTTGATTTAACCAATAGATCGTTTATCAATAATATTCAACATGAATCTAAATATATTACAATTGCAGATCTTACAGAATGTAGCGCAGGTTTAATAGTATTAACAGGCGGTTCGGTCAATGGTATACTGGCTCAATCTATGAGGGAGAAGGTTGATGCTATATCAATGCTTCACAGAATTTTCCCTGAATCACTTTATATAGAATTACAAAGATGCTCACAAGATTACGACAGTGAGCTTGAAAAAAAAATGATAGATATCGCTTATATGAAAAATATCCCCATAGTTGCCACTAATGATGTTTATTTCTTAACTCGAGATATGCATTTAGCACATGATGCGTTGTTGTGTGTGTCAGAGGGGCGATATTTATCAGAAGAAAATAGAAAAAAAGTTACAGAAGAGCATTACTTAAAAAGTAAATATGAGATGAGGGAGTTGTTTTCTGATCTGCCAGAGGCTATTGAAAATACTGTGAATATAGCCATAAGGTGTAATGTAGAGGTTCCTAAGCGTGATCCAGTGTTGCCGAAGTTTGGGGATGGCGATATTTTGGAAGAAGATAAATTGCGTGAAGATGCCTTTTCTGGGCTGGCAGAAAAATTGGCAAATAGTGTTTACAGCAACGATATGGGCGCAGATGAGAAGAAGCAAATAAGGGAGAAGTATGTAAAAAGACTTGAATATGAAATAGATGTAATATTGAGCATGCAATATGCAGGATATTTTCTTATTGTATCTGACTTCATTAAGTGGAGCAAAAATAACGAAGTGGCAGTTGGGCCAGGGCGTGGTTCTGGGGCAGGGTCGCTGGTTGCATGGGTATTATATATTACGGATGTTGATCCAATTAGGTTTGGTTTAATCTTTGAAAGATTTTTGAATCCAGAGCGAGTTTCAATGCCAGATTTTGATATAGATTTTTGCCAGGAAAATAGGGATAGAGTTATACAATATGTAGTTGATAAATATGGCAGTAATTATGTGGCACAAATTATTACTTTTGGAAAATTGCAGCCCAGGGCAGTAATTAGAGATGTTGGTAGAGTTCTGCAGATGCCGTACCCTGTTGTGGATAAAATATGCAAAATGATTCCTAACAACCCTGCAAAGCCAGTTACTTTAACCGAGGCAATCAAGCTTAATGATGCCCTGCAAAGAGAGAGAAGGGAAAACGGAGAGATGCAGGTTTTGCTTGATGTTGGTTTAAAATTAGAGGGATTATATCGACATGCGTCTGTGCATGCGGCTGGTATAGTAATCAGTCATGAGCCAATCAAGAAACTTATACCGATCTGCTATGATATAAAATCAAATATTCCTATAACCCAATATACTATGAAATATGTTGAGATGTCAGGGTTAGTTAAGTTTGATTTTTTAGGTTTAAAGACTTTAACTTTGATTGATCAAATATGTAAATTAATTAGAAAGAGAGTTGCAGATTTTGAAATTAGCAATACACTTTTCAATGATAGTGTTACATATCAGATGTTATCCAAAGGTGATTCTTTTGGAGTGTTCCAGTTAGAGAGTGCTGGGATGCAAGATGCTTTATGTAAATTAAAACCAGACAACATAGAAGAGATAATTGCGCTTATATCATTATATCGTCCAGGGCCAATGGAAAATATCCCTAAATATGTTGCTTGTAAACATGGTAAGGAGAGTCCAGATTATTTACACCCAATGCTTGAGGAAATATTAAAAGAAACCTTTGGAGTAATAATCTATCAAGAACAAGTTATGCAGATTGCCAGAACTATGTCTGGATATAGTCTTGGAGAAGCAGATCTGCTGCGTCGTGCTATGGGTAAAAAGATTAAGGAAGAGATGGATAAGCAACGAGATAGATTTGTCACAGGAGCATTAAAGAACAATGTTTCAAAAGAACAGGCTGTATATATATTTGATCTTGTGGCCAAATTTGCTGGATATGGATTTAATAAATCTCATGCAACTGCCTATGCAATCATCTCCTATCAGACAGCGTATTTAAAAGCTAATTATCTTATAGAATTCTTCATTGTATCCTTAAATATGGATATTAATAATACAGATAAGTTGTATATGTTCTGTCACGAGATAAAGGCGGCTAAGATTACCATTCTTTCTCCTGATATTAATGAATCAGATGTATTGTTTAAGATAGAGAGTGAATCAATTAGATACTCATTAATGGCGTTGAAGAATATCGGCATGAATGTTGCTGAAAGAATTGTTAAAGAGCGTCGAGAAAATGGTGCATTTAAGGATATTTGGAGTTTTTTAGAGCGAATGGATCCATCTGTAATTAATAAAAAATCTTTAGAATGCCTTGCTTTATCAGGGGCTTTTAATTCAATATATCCAAATTCTAAGCAGTTATATAAAAACGTTGAGGAGTTAGCAAAGTTCAATGCCGTATTGCATAGCGAGAAAATTAGCAATCAACTTGATATTTTTTCTTGTGGATATAGTGGAGAAAAATTTCTTCCAAAACTAGAAGATGCCAATGCTTGGTCATCAAAAGAGATTCTAGCCAATGAATATAGTGCTATTGGTTTCTATTTAACAGGACATCCACTGGATGAATATTCCATACTATTGCCTGCTATGGGTGTTTCAAGTATTAAGGATGTATCTAATTCTGATCATAAGCATGCAAAAATTGCCGGTGCTGTGGTGAAGATTCGTATTAGCTCTACCCCAAGAGGTATATTTGCGGTTATATCAATATCTGATACTTCAAATCTAGTGGATATAACAATATATGATCAAGGCCTCATTGATGAACATAAAGATGAGTTAGTAGAAGGAGCACTGTTGTTGTTTGATGTATCAATCAAAAAGGATGAAAGTGGACTCAGACTATTCGGTAAAGGAATTTCAGATCTCAAACATGTGACCGCAGCTAATTATACTTTATGCATTGAACTTTCCAATATTGTTGAGTTGGATAAGTTGCATAGCTTGCTGATTCGCAATGATCTTTCTGGTTCTAATAAAGTTATGCTTAAAGCGCTAACCTCAGACGAAAGTAAAGTAATTACTATAGAATTACCTGGGTTATATTCATTAGGCAATAGGTGTTTACAAGGAATTAGATGCTTAGATGGAGTTTCTAATATTGTTGTGACTTAAGATGTAAAAATGATAGCGTGATAATTGTCATAGTTTTTATAATAAAAAATACTTGATTTATAGCGTTTACTGCTATATATTGAAACAAGTTTAAATTTCTGTGGTACAATTTATGCGTTTTAAGCGTGACCCTGAAGATTCTCATTATTATGAATCCTGTGTTGTAATAAAGAATACACTTGATGAAGAGATGGTTGCAGGATATGTGTCGATGGTAGATTCTGCTCTAAAGAAAGATGAGAGCGGCGGGACATATGAGCTAGTTAAAGTAGAAAATTGTGGGCCCCGAACTTATAAGTGTAGTAGAGATCAGAGAAAAAAATGCCACTATATTGTGTTTTATATAAAATCTCAAAGTGGACCTATGAAGATGTTAGATAGATATTTGAATTTAAGTGAACATGTTATATGTTATAGAATAATTTCAGTTAAAGATGTTCCTGAAGGTGATAGTCATTTGCTGAAAGATTATCAAATACAAAAAGCAAAAAATGAGGGTAGATATGAATAATAGTAGTAATGATAGCGGTAGATCAGTTAATACTGCTAGAGCTAGTTATAAGCCATCGTACTCTAGAAGAAGAGAGTCTCCGGCTGATTTATGTGATGCGAAGGAAATAACCTATAAGAACATTGGATTGTTGAAGCATTTTTGCTCTGATGAAGGTAAGATGACGCCAGCTCGTATCACAGGTACTAGTATGAAAAAGCAACGTTTAATTAAGAAAAGTATAAGGCAGGCTCGTACCCTTGGTCTTATGTATTATGTTAAAAAGTTTTGAATTGGAGCTGAGATATGGTGCGCGTAATATTACAAGAGAACTTTGCTAAGCTTGGTAAAGTTTGTGATGAAGTTGAAGTTAATCGTGGTTATGCTAGAAATCTTCTAGTTCGTAAGAAGATAGCTGTATATGCTACTGCAGAAAATAGAAAGAAAGTTGAGTTATATAGAGATGAATTGTTAACTAAAGAAAAACTTCGGATTAATGAAGCTAAAGAATCTATCGCAAGGTTAGAAGGTGTGATTCTGATACTTAAAGAAAATGTTGCTGATGATGGTAAATTATTTGGTTCCATCACTAAAAGACGTTTGGCCAAGGAGCTTGGAGATAGAGGGTATAATATAAAATATACTGATATAGTCTTGCAAGAACCGATAAAATTTGCAGGTGATTATGAGTTAACTATATCTCCGCATGCGGATACCTCTGTTACTATTAAATGTTCTATTGTTAATGTTAATGAGATAGTTGAACCAGCATCTATAGAAGTTCCTGAAAAACCAGAGAAAAGAAAGAGTAAGGCACAAGAAAGAGAAGAAGCGACAGCGATAGAAATAGCTGAAGCAGAGAATGGGGAGTAAGAAATTATTTTGTTTGGCTAAATTTTCTTGATCTTCGGTTTTGTTGTTGGTTGAATTATGTATTGGCTGCAATCAATGCTTGGTTTGTTTTAGGAGGCGGGGTAGCTCAGGTGGTTAGAGCGGCAGGATCATAATCTGCATGTCAGGGGTTCGAGTCCCTTTCCCGCTACCATTTCAGACTTTAACTAATCCACTATAATACATAAGTGAATTATTAATGAAGAAGCTTCGTACGTTGAAAATTATAATTGATAATTGATGCACTCAGTAGGATTTACCAGTCCTTTATATATAAGTCTTTTTACGCTGTAACAAGTTGAATTTTGTCTAGTAAATTTCCATATAATTTAAGAGGTTTTTTAAGATAAATAGGGGAGGTATGTTTTCTCGCTATATAAGAAATATCTTTATGATTAATATAATTAATACCCTATATCAAAGAATAAATCTTCCAGAAAAATATGAGTACTATAGTGCTAAGGTTGTGGATTCCGGCAGAAAGAGAGATTTATTATTTTAAGTATAAAGATACTTCTAACAGATGATTTCTATAGGAGTATAAAGACGATAAAAAACAAAAAATATGCTGACTCAGGAAAGTTGTACTTTTAAGTAACATCAAGGATAAAGAAATACCTACATCTAAAATATAGATGTAGTGGCAAAAAGCACTTCTGAATATCTATGATTTATCTAAAAAATATCTTAAAGGAATCAAAGGAAAAAGAGCAGTGAGAATATTATTTTTATTAGAGATATATTTTTGTAATAGAAGAATAAGAAGACTTTTCTAGGAAATTAAAGATAGGTAATTTTATAGGATAATTGCTGCGGATTGCTATGATAAATAGCAATCATCTTCAGTTGAAGATATTTAAAAAGCATACTGAAACGTCTATAGTAAGATATATTCAATGAAGTCGCTCATTTGCTTGTAAATGAGATAGTAATAGCTATATTATTAGTGGTATTGAGGGTAATAGAGAACAAAGAAACAATGGGTTTTAATAGAAGAGGACAATAAATCTGTAGATAAATATTTTGATATACGAGGACAATAAATTTGTAGATAGATATTTTGATATACGACTGCTGTAAACGCTAAATATGACATTGTTAATGGCCTGATGAGCATAAATTTATTACGCAAATCAGCCTTGTTGATTGCTCAATCATCTTTATCTTGGAGTGAGCGCTTGGAGTTGATGAGGGGTTGTGGCCATTCCGATAATGATTTTATTTGCAACGCAACGATGGTGCTGATTGTTCGGGATGTTCCTGTATAGGTGTCGTGTAATTACTTTGAACTAATTGAGTGTTGTTGTATGATGTTATATCAGAATCAGATTGAGAAAATTGCTCGAGACCTTTTTTCTGGTTCGAAAGGAGAGATCTATTGATCCAGGGTTATTGAATTCAGGAAATATATCGTCTATTTCAACTTTTGTTGGTCCATTTGATGTTCTATTTTGGGTTACAGCTGGCTCTCAAAAAAAATCAGCTAATAATGATTTCAGGTATATAATTATCCTCAATGCAAAAACTAGAAATGATGTTTGTAATTTCATGGCAATAAAAAACTGTAACATTTACAGCAATTAAATGCTATAAAGTTGGCTGAGTTGGCTGAGTTGGCTGAGTTGGCTGAGTTGGCTGAGTTGGCTGAGTTGGCTGAGTTGGCTGAGTTGGCTGAGTTGGCTGAGTTGGCTGATGTCATAATGGGAATGCGTACAGAAAGTGGCAAGATATTTCTACTGAAATTACATAAAATTAGTAATAAGTATGCCTATATCAAGTCAAAGATTATCAAAAAACCCTATAAATTTGGGCGAGGCTTATAGAACAAGAGATATGAAGGATTAAGCAAAAATTATTATCTTGTTTTATCGATTGTTCTATGGCATATGTTAATTGTGTGATTGTTATTTTGGAATTTTCATTATGCCTGTACCAAGAGATCTGCAAAATTTGGGTAATGCTACCTATTATATGGGAAATTTTCCTTTAACCTTCAATAATCCCCATCAAAGGTATGGTGGACGTGCTCGCCTTACTAAGAATTTTTATGTTTACCTGGAGGTTGTATTCCAAGCTAAGCATGATAGGGCTATGTATGCCTACTGTAGATCAATAGGTATACAACCAAGAAATAATGCAGGGACTCAAGTTGGCCATAATTATGGCCCTAATGATGCGTTCTCCTACTTTTATCCTCAAAAAGCTCATATTGCTGCTAATGTTTCATTAGGCAATATGCTTAGACGTTGGGGAAGTGCAAGAAATAATCCTGGAGTCAGTGTATTTACACCTGAAGTGCGTGTTGATGCTGCGGTACAGGGTATTGTGCAGGAAGATGGTTATAGTTATGAGATTTCTTACTGGTATGATAATGATAATATTTATGTATTATTTCATTGTTATCCATCTGTTGGTAGAAGATAGTAATTGCTGAGAGAGCTATTTATTTTATTGCTAATCTGCAGTCATGCGTTTTGCACCATGGCGGTTTATCCTTGACTGCATAGGCTACACAGGAACTGTCTTCTCTCTTCTTGGCAAGGAGATTTCTCCTACTGAAATTATCAAGATGCATCTTCTCTTTGATTTCACTGGATTGATCATATGAATCATCTCAAGGAATATAATAGGGCGAGTTATGTAGGGTGATGCTGATTCAGGGATTGTAGTGCAATGCATTGTTCTAGCAATAATAATATGTAATATAATTGTTCCTCTATTCTGTTGTGGTAAAATAGTAAGTATATAATTGTCCAGATTTTTATATGTGTGATGAAAGTCGCAACGTCAGTTTTATATTACGCGTTGTGAATATTTTAGATAATTAGTCAGAGCAATCGTGATATTAATGAGTGATTATCGCCAATATTATGCTTGTATAACATACATTATATTGATCAAATTGATTATCAATTTATATTTATGAATCTACTATATCTAGATATAGAATTACCTTTATCTTTGTGCTAGGTTTTATGCCTATGGAATAAGGTATCTGATGAAAAAAATAGAAAAATTGCAACAGAAGGTCAAAGAGCTTGGCCTAGATGTTTTGTTGATTCCGAATAATGATGAATATTTCTGTGAGTATATTGGCGAGCATGCCAAAAGAATTGAGTTCATTAGTGGATTTAGTGGCTCATATGCCTTTTTGATAGTTTGCCAAGATAGGCTGATTTTCTTTACTGATTCTCGATATATTCTGCAGGCAAAACAACAATTATCGGACAGTTATCATGTTTGTAATATTGCAGATAAGCGGCCTCATCAATGGATAGAGGAAAATTTCACTCAATGTCGTATTGGCTATGACCCTAATGTGCACTTAGAAAGTAATATGAAATTATATGCAAAATATGATCTTGTGGTGTTAGATGTTAATCCTGTAGATGAATTGTGGGGTGTAAAGCGACCTACAATATCAATGCAGAAAGTATTTACTTACAAATATGCTGGAGAAAGCAGTGTTAGTAAGTGTAAGAAGTTATTTTTAGATGATGATAATGCAGCATATCTATTATTAACATCACCAGAGGATATATGTTGGCTGTTAAACATTAGGGCAGTGGGTGTAGTGAGGAATAATCCCTTGGTTTTAGGTTACGCCTTAGTTTCTAATGATGGACAAATCAAGGCATTCTTACATGATTTTGAGTTGAATTCTGCTGATGCACTGGAACCTAATATAGAGTTATATAATATTAATGAATTTAGGGAATTTCTAGATGCAGTTTCCACAATTATAGTGGATCGTACGGCCATTTCTGTAGCACTTGCTATTTTAATAGGTAGTGAGAAAATGATTGATTGTAAGTCAAAGTTACCATTGTTGCGAGCCTGTAAGAATCGTGAAGAAATTCATGGGATGAAGAAGTCTCACATACTAGATGGCATAGCGGTAACTCAGTTTTTATTCTGGCTTTCTAATAATGATACTAGTATTAGTGAAATTTCTGCTCGTGAACGTCTGTTAGAATTCAGAAAAGAGAGCAAAGAATTCGTTGAGCCTAGTTTTGATACGATCTCTTCTTTTAATGCCAATGGGGCAATTATACATTACTCTCCAACTTCGGAGACGGATTTAGAGATCACCGGAAACGGTATATATTTATGTGACTCTGGAGGGCAATATAATTTCGGGACTACAGATATTACTAGGACGGTAATGATAGGTTCGGCCACCAAGGAGCAGAAAATAAATTTTACCTTAGTGCTTAAGGGGATGATTGCATTATCTAGGGCTGTCTTTCCTATGGGCACCACGGGGGTGCAGCTTGATGTGCTGGCACGGCAATATCTGTGGGAGGCAGGATTGGATTACAAGCATGGAACTGGCCACGGTGTTGGTAGTTTTCTTGGTGTGCATGAAGGGCCACAATCTATTAGTACTAGATGTAATTTTCAAGTATCTCTAAAGCAGGGTATGGTTCTTTCCAATGAACCAGGATATTACAAAGATGGGGAATATGGGATTCGTATAGAGAATCTTATGTATGTTAAGGAGCACGGAATACATAAGGGCTATTTGTGTTTTGAAACTTTAACTTGTGCGCCAATTGATTATAACATGATCATTTTTGATTTACTTTCATCAGAGGAGAGGTCTTGGCTCATTGATTATCATCGTTCTGTGTTGGAAAAGATAGGTACTAGTCTAAGTAATGATTGTATTAGTACACTTTTTGACAAATTCATCTCGTGAATAATTAGTTTTTTATTCAATCATTGCCAACTTTCATATAATTATTGTATTGATTTCTTCGAATTGCCCTAATACAATAAAGCTATTATATTTTAATTGTATGATCTATGGAGCTTGATTATCGCTGGTTAGAAGCTTTGCATATAATAGCAGTTATTGCTTGGTGTGCTGGTTTGCTATATCTTCCTCGTCTTTTTGTGTACCACGCTGATGTAAGTGTTGGTTCTGAGAGTGACTTAATCTTTCGTAATATGGAACGCAAGTTGCTCAGATTTATTATGAATCCTGCGATGATTATTGTGCTTTTTCTAGGGTTATTATTATTGTTAGAAACTGAAGCTTTATCATCTGGAATGATGTGGATCCATATTAAACTATCTATGGTCGTGTTGTTGTTTGCTTGTCATGGCATGATGGCAAAATATAGAAAGGATTTTGAAAAAGGTATTAATAAGAGATCAGCTAAATTCTATCGTATATTCAATGAGATACCAGCAGTGTTGATAGCTATAATAGTTATCATGGCCGTTGTGAAGCCTGTGTAATAATGGGTATAGACGCATTCTGTCAGGGGAAATTGCAGTTACGAGAAGATAAAGGATTGTTGCGTGTACTGCACTCAATGGATAGAGAAAATGCAGGTTATATAGTTAATGATGGCAAGAAATATGTATCCTTCTGCTGCAATGATTACTTTGGCCTGTCTCATAATGATGAGATAAAGAGAGCTGCAATTGACGCAATCCATAAATATAGTTTTGGGGCTGGTGGTTCCAGGTTAGTGACTGGTAACAATGTTCTTTATCAAGAATTAGAGGATAAATTATCAAAATATAAGAAGCGAGATTCTGCTTTGATCTTTAGTAGTGGTTACAGCGCGAGTATTGGCGCTATCTCTGCTTTGATAGGGAAGGGAGATCTTATTGTTGCTGATAGAGATGTGCATGCATGTTTTATTGATGCAGCGCATTTGTCTGGAGCAAGGCTTTTGAGGTTCGAGCATAATAAAGCAACTTCTTGTGAAGAGATATTAAAGAAACACAGAAAAGAATATGCTAATTGTTTAATTCTAACGAACCATGTATTCAGCATGAGCGGTGATGTAGCCCCCTTAGCTGATTTAAAGATGCTTTCTGTGAAGTATGAAAGCTGGCTAATGGTTGATGATGCGCATGGCTTAGGCATTAGAGATATGGGAATTAAGCCAGATATTGATATGGGAACTCTATCAAAGGCATGCGGTGGCCTAGGTGGTTATGTTTGTGCATCTAGTACAGTAGTGAAATACTTATTTAATTATGCGCGTAGCATGGTTTATTCTACGGCATTGCCTCCATGTATTCTGGCTGCCGCTATAAAATCTATTGATCTTATAGATAAGATATCCCCAAGACCAACCGATTTGGCTAAAAGATTTTGTCGTAATATTGGTATGGAAGAGCCAGAGACTCACATAGTTCCTATATCTTTCGATAATGTCGATAATGTTATATATGCATCTAATTTACTTCGAGAGAAAGGATTTATTATTACTCCTATGAGGCCTCCAACAGTGATTAAGCCTATGTTAAGAGTAGTATTTTCTTCTATGCATAAAGTAGAAGATGTTGATCGTTTATCTGAGATAATCAAGACTCATTTTCTTTCATAGGGGCATGTGTGGAGATAATATCTTGCAATATTGAGTTTTTTAAGTTATTCATACCCTTATTGTAGTTGCCGTGGTCTTATATATGGTGGAAAGTAAGAAAAATAAGAATAGCCAAAGTAATGATGGTAATGAGCCTGAAACTGAGCATGTGATGACACGCCAGGTTCACTGTGATGGTGGAAAATTAGGTCACCCCAGGGTTTATATAAACCTTGGTTTAGAGGGTAAGGCATCTTGTGATTATTGTAATAAGCAATTTATTTATAAGAAATAGAAATCAAGCGTATGCAAGAATATTCTAGGCTGAGCCATAGAGCGTGAGAGTGAATAATTAAGTTTTCATAATAAGTGATGGAAAATTCTTCACATAACTTACATGATGTGTAGGCAGTGAGCCATAGAGCGTGAGAGTGAATAATTAAGTTTTAATAATAAGTGATGGAAAATTCTTCACATAACTTACATGATGTGTAGGCAGTGAGCCATAGAGCGTGAGCGTGAATAATTAAGTTTTAATATAAGTGATGGAAATTCTTCACATTTACTTAGAATATGTATTATTAATAATGGCTTTGACGGTTTTGAGATCCTCCCAAGCATATTTCTTTTGAGATTGTTGTCTTAATAGATATGCTGGATGAAAACTAGGGATTGCGGGTATTGGTTTAGATAGGTATTGATTACTATATTCGCAAATATTACCTCTAAGTTTTGAAATACTAAGATCAGTGTTAAGTATTGATGAAGTCGCTGTTGCGCCTAGCAGAAATATTACCTTGGGATTTACCAGGGCGATATGCTTTTCTAAAAATGGTTTGCACATATCGGTTTCTTCTGTGGTAGGTTTCCTATTTCCTGGTGGACGCCAAAAGACAGTGTTGGTAATATATGCGTTGCTTCTACTGAGTCCTATGCTTTCTAACATTTTATTGAGCAAATTGCCACTTCGTCCACAAAAAGGAATGCCTTGTTTATCCTCTTCTGCGCCGGGGGCTTCACCTATGATTAAAAGGTCTGATTCTGGATTTCCATCAGAGAATACTGTATTAATGGCAAGTTCTTTAATATTACAGCCGGAGAAATTTTCCACTGCTGTTTTAAGTTCTTCTAGGTCTTTAGATCTACTTGCACTTTCTTGGGCGTGTAGTAACCATTCATTATGTGTTTTATCTCTATTTTGGTCATTTTTTTCCACTACTTTTATACTATCCTGCAATCTATTTTGTGGTTCATCAGATAAAATATATTCATCAAGGCCGTTTTGTTTCAAAAAATGGACAACTGTTAATAATTCTTTTGCATTCATAATCATGAGTCAACCATATCTGGTAATTAAAGCATAGACAATCATTTCGATCAATATGTTATAAGATGGATTCATTATTTCAATTGAAATATTTTGCTTTGCGATATAGTGGGATATGCACATATCGCAAGGCAATTATTGTATTAAAACTACAGCATCATTAATCTAATCATTTTTCTTTATGAGGTCTACTGCAAAGAATGAGTGCCCGCACCCGCACCCACAGTCATTGTGAGACCACCCAGTTGTTCTTGGTCTTGGTCTTCTTGTTCTGAGTGAGTAGAGCCTGATAATTGAGAAGAATAATTTTGTGCAGAACCAAGGCCTACTATGCCATCACTACTATGCCTCTCAAGTACTTGAACATTATTCGTACTTATCCCCATCGCATAGGTTCCACCAGATTTTGCCAGTTCGAAGGTAGCTGTAGCATGCAAACTGGTAGATGCTACTCCTTCCTCTTGATATTGATGTATCAGTTTGTGCTTACTCGGATGGTAAAACAGACCTGACATAGTTCCTCTGTCGCGATCTGCTAGTGGTTTAGTGCCATATTGTTCTGCAAGTGCGTCTGATGTTCCTACATCCGTTTCTGCTGCTCTATGCATTCTTTTTTCTGTTGTTCCATCTATGCATTGCGCTGTGTAATCCATGTTTTTGCGCACGCTATTTATGCATTCTGTTAGGACATTTTCTTTGTTGTCTTTGACCTTTCTGTCTCTTGTTATGCTTACTATCTCTGCGTCTGTTTGGGCTATTATTTTGTTGTGGCATGCTATTTCCGACATGCATACACTGTAGAAGTGTGATATTGGATTTATGCTTTCGCTGCGTTGTTTAAGTTCTTTGAGCTCTGCGCTGCATGTTTCACGTTTTCTTGCGAGTGTTTGGAGCTTGATGTTGTCTTCCCCCATTGCTGCTACTAATTCTATGAGCTGTGCGTTGTATTTTTCGTGTGCTGCTTGGAGTGTTTGGAGCTGTATGCTGTATTCCTCTTGTTTTTTTTGATATTCTTCGTACTTTAGAATGTGTTGTGGCGTAAGAGTCTTATTATCTGCCATTGTCTATCCATATAATATATTTACGTAATTCAATTATATATAAAACCATTATTATCAATATAAATTAACCATTATAATCAATAAGTATTATGCTCTTGGTATTAGAGAGTGATACTTATCATACTTAATCAGCTTAATAAAATATTAGATTACTTCTGTTGCTGTGGTGGTATGATAGTTACGTCCATGTTATGAGTAAGCTTTTCTGTCCATTGTTCATGTATTTCAGCATCAGCAAGATCCGTCTGACCCCCGAATATCATTACTTCATTGTTGTGGTATAGTGGTTGCACTAATGCTTCACAGATAGGGTACTGGAATTCATTCCAACCTTGATGTTGGACATCACTAGATATTTTCATTAAATATCCAGAGATTTTTTCTGCTTTAGAGGGCGGTAGGATAGAACTGGTGCATGGATCATGAGGAGTATGAATCTTATTATCATCGCTCTTGGCTTCACGTTTCTCAATGGAAGCATAGATCAATTCTTCTTTCATAAGTTCTCTCAATTGTTCTCTAGAACATATTTCAATTTCCTCATTATTTTTACTCATTGCCATAAGTTTCATCTGACTGTCTTTGTCTATTACAAATTCTCCCTGGCAATCAGAGGATACTATCATGTGTCCATCCCATCGTGCTTGCACTGTTACTATGGAAGTTGGCGATCTTAGTGTTATGTATTCAGTTTGATTGAGTGTGCTTATTGATGATTCTAATATGAGCGTGTCCGGTGCGGGTGTACTCTCTGATTCTGATGCAGATGCACTTTCTGATTCTGATTCTGATGTGCTTGCGGATACGGGTGTGTGGCGTTGCTCTGAGATCAAGTTCTTTCTAGGTTTATGCGTCCTTGTGGAAGAGGTAGTTCTGTTTTGCTTGTTTCTAGACAATGGCTATGTATCCACCAGTATAACTTAAAATCAAGTTAATTACTTTATTAATTGATGTCAAGTGTTACGCTTTCATTCCAACTGCTTCTTTAATGTTTTGATAGCCATTATTCTTCAGTAACACGGGAAGTTCTCTATGTATGTCGTCAATAAGGTTGAATCCATTATAAATGAAGCCTGTATATATCTGCACTAGCGATGCGCCGTGAGTTATCTTATCAAGTAAATCTTGGGCGCTGAATACGCCTCCTGTACCGATAAGAATGAGCTTATCTCCTGCCAATTTCTTGATTTCCTTTAATAATAGTGTGGATGCTGCCATGAGTGGTTTACCACTTAATCCTCCTTCTCTATCTTTTTTATGGCTTACAACGCCATTGCGACTCTTTGTGGTATTACCTATTATCATTCCGTCTATATTATTCTTTAATGCTAAATTTACTAAATCACTCTTCTCTTCGTCGCTTGCTATATCGGGCGATATCTTTAAAATTACGGGTAACCCAGGTTTAAGATCTTTCCTTTTTGTATCGACGATTTGTAATATTTGGTTTAAGTATTCAGTATCTTTGATTATTCCTGATTTGGTGTTAGGGCAGGAAGAATTTATTGTGATGTAGTCAGCATGCTCGTGTAATTTTTCAAACAGACTTGCATATTCTGGTAATGGGTTCTCAGAATTTGGATGTTGCGTTATATTAATGCCAATTCTACAGTTTGGATTTATATTCTGTGAGTCTATATTATTTTGGAATACATCAACACCTGCACTGGGTAGTCCAAGTTTATTTATTACAGCTTTATCTTCATGTAATCTGAATATTCGTGGCATAGGATTGCCATCATGTTCCCTGATCAGCACGCTTCCCAGCTCAATGAAACCAAAATTCAATTTGGATAATGCGCCTACGCATTCTGCATCTTTATCAAATCCCGCAGCCAAACCAATTGGACTAGAGAATTGCATGCCTAGTATTTCTTGAGATAATATAGGGTCAGGTGTGACGACATTTCGGGGTAGATATTTTATAATTTTTCGTCCGATATTGCCCAGCTCTTCTGGTGGAATGTTATGAATTGCAAATCTGTGCAAAGCTTTATATAGATTTTGACATATTGTCATATTTTAATACGTATAATATCTATTGAATCTTTTCTATATACCAGCACCAACTGAATTACAACAACTAAGGAACAAAGGCATGCAGAGAAGCACTCAATAGAATAGATCCATTGGTACGGGCGGAGGGGGGACACTTCTGCCTGTGTGCCTGTCTGCTAAAGAGCGGGTGGTGGTAATCAGAACTTCTTCTGATTGGTCAGAGTTAGGCTATAGGCTGTTACCTCTACAATATCTATACAGTGTTGTTTGTGTAATGTCCTTCGTGCATACTCCGTAATTCAATCCCGCTATCCCATAGAGGTGTAGTATCAGTGTCCATAGCTAGGTTGCTTGCAGGTTGTTGTTTGCGTGGAATCTTGTGATGACCCTGATTAGTCTTTTTTATTTCAGTACATGCAGCCCCTGGAGTTGCAGCATCAGTTATCGTAGCTAGGCTGCTTGCAGGTTGTTTGCGTAGAATCTTGTGATGACCCTGATCAATCTTTGTTATTTCAGTTTGAATCCTTTTTTGTACTGTTGGATCAAGATCTCTGTCTGCGCAATCAGTAATTAAATCACGTAAGCAAACTGAATCTGTATTTACGGGGAGTTCGGATATTGCTTGTTCTATTACTAATTCTTGCGCCAATTCTTGCTGTTTAACCTCCTTGTACTCAGCAATCAGAGCATTAGAGATATCTTTCTGTGTATGTGTCTTGATTAATTCTACTAGTTTAGAGAAAAAGACCTCCTGAGTTCTGCTACATTCCTGTCGTGCGCTACCCACGCCATAACCTAGTTCATTGGCAACAGTTATTGTCTGAGTATGTATAATTTCATCTATAGCGAGTAAGTGTTGGTCAAAACTTGCGCTCTTTGCCATGTTATCTTTTCTTGCTTGGCACAAGGAATAATAAGAATCATGATACACCTTTTGAAGCCTTAGAGCTTCCTGTTTATTGAGCTTTGAGGGATTATTTGTGAATTTTGTTTCATACTCTGTGAGCTCCAACTTGCTTTGATGATACTTTTTTACTGCCTTCTGACGCTTTGATAACGAAGACTCCCTTTCTTCCAGAAGACTAATTCTATCTCTGTCAAGGGCTTGATTACTTTCAAGATATCTTGCATCCATCTTTGCTTTGATTTCTGCTCCCGAGCAACTTGTTGCAATATCAGGATGTCGCAAACATAACAATTGTAACGATTTATTGGCCGCAAGAGCATCTTGTAAAACATCAAGAAATGATCTACGTATCGTGTTGGTATCCATATTTAAATCTCCAAATCTAACGTTATGATGAATTCAGGCATATATCTACTTTAAAAAAATCTATGCTCATAAATACACAGTTAATTAATTAACATTCTTATTATATTACGGCCATATGGTTAAAGCAATCATTATAGTTGTGTAGATATGACACACTTCTCTTCCATGGGCAGGTGGTTGTCTATCGGTAGTGTTCGTGCTACATGTACCCTAGCTGCGTTGCAACAGCTAGGATACTATAGCGCAAGCATCAATAGAATTCTTCTGGATTTATTGTTGTTCCAGTATCTTACTTACTCGTTACTGATTACCATTCTAATAAAGAAGCGTATCCTGGCTGGCACCCTTTGTGCTGCCTGCATTCTTCTCATATTCCGTACTCAGACCATAATATGAGCATGATCCTTGTGGTGGATGTTTTGGAGCTTCTGTAGGTGATAACTGGTCTAGATATTTCTGACCGTCAGCTAATAATTTTTGTATAAACTGAGGATCTTCAGGTTGAGAAGTAAGACTAGAATCTACGGCCGTGGCGCCATTTAGTAGGTCATTGGGATCAACGTCCAATTTGAATAAGGGGTTGTATTTTATTTCTCCTTCTGGATCCGCAGAAAATTGCATTTGTTGAGCCTTACTAGGTTTCTCTGTGTGCTTATGTTTGGATATAAAGCTGGTAATACCAGCTTGACCAACAGTATAATTATATGCCATTCTATCCCCAAAACTTTCTATGTATCTTGCGCCTGAAAAATTAGTCTTTGGACCAGCGTAAGGGAAGCGGCACCATTTCTTGTCTGCTTTTTCAAAGACCTGAGTGGCATGCAATGCTCCCAATTGCTCATGGTGTCTCTGATGTGTGGCTTCGGGTTTTCTAGGTTGTGTTACAGTTGATTGTTCAGTTTCTTTATCCCTCTCTTCTTCTTTATCCCTTTCTTCGCTGAGGGGTAGCATATGTAGTTTAGGTATAGATGCTGCAAGTGTTGCAATTTTTTCATGATCTACAGGGACGAATGATTTTGTACACGTATTCAATGCATTTCGAATGAGCAATAAATCATTATTTATGATTGTAGTGTTGTAAAGAGCCAGTTCATATGTAATTATGCTATTATTTGTGCTACGATTCATGGCTTCCTCTATTTCGTAAAAGACCTTCTCTTTATCTTTTTTTGTTGCTGTTCCCTGTGGGTCGTTATCAAGAAATTCTACAATTTTCTGCCACTCCTTTTGATGACTAAATAGTACACCTCCCTCTTTATTATTTGATACTATGTATTCCCTCAGTTTAGAGTAATCTCTCTCATTTTTTAATTCTTCTAATATGCTTAATCCTTTATCCTGTGATGATGTTAATTCCTTGATCTTCATTGCTTCTTCATTTGCTTGTATTAAATTTTGTCCAAGCTCCTGATATTCAGCAATCAGGAAATCTTTGATTACAGCTTCTTGATCTGCTGGTACAAGAAGCAGCGTCCTACACAATTTATCTTGATTTCCTGCTAGCATTCTTTCTTGAGTTGTGTCATCTTTTTTATAGAAGGATTGCAATCTCTCTTCATGTTCTTTGACGATTCTGTGTATATTTATACTCTTACAATGAACTAGTCTACGAGAACTGGATAAAGCAGGTTCTGCGTCTTTTAAGTAAGATTTGTTTTCATCAGATTCAAGAACTTTTTTCTTTCTAGATTCTATTTCATCCTTCAGCTCTCTTACTTGCTTCCTCTGCTTTGTTAGGTCGTCTTTATAAGCTTCTGTGATACGATTATGAGTTTTAATTTCGTGTATCATTCTGATTTCTGCCAGAGACGTATCAAATGCTTTCTTAACTCCTTCCTCCCAAGTACGCACATTTGGGAAGAGTTGTTGGCTTTCTGTGCTGCCGTCTATAATTGTTATATCCATAATAATTAATCCTCCAATACCAATTCACACTTATGACTGAGTTTGTATTCGTAACCCATAACTACAAATATATTAACATATTAACTTATTATAAGCAAGTATTAGTAGTTATATGAAGTTGTCATTGTCATGCTTAATAAATATGCATTATGTGTTTAAAGTAGCTATTGCAAGTTAATTAGTCTGTCTCTGTAACGCCGTAGATCAATGCATAAAGATCTGATTATTATTTTTATTGATCAGATTGATAGTTGTAATGTAGACTATTTTGGATAGCACCTTTTTGATTGACTATTAACTATATTATGTTAGTATGGCTTTCTACTTTTCAGATTATATACTTGAATTGATGATATATAGGAGGTATCTACATTGTTAATATTGACTGTTCATGATGAATCTATTGAGGCATTTGAAGTCTGCATGCGTTGCCTTAGAAAGAAGATGCAAAATTGTAAGACTATTAGAATATTGAAAATGAAGCGTTATTACGTAAAACCTACAGAGCAACGCAAAAGAGATAAAGAAGCCTCTATTAAGCGATGTCATAAAGTGGCTAAAAGAAAAAGAATGGAAGACTAGTTCTTCTATTGCAATAAGTCGGAGAGGTGATGGAATATGCTGAAATTGGATCTGCCTGAGCTCAGATTTGAGATTGAGCGTTTTTGCGTTGTTCTTGCCTTATTTGCAATTTTCTCTGGTGTATTGTGTTTTTATGTTTTTGATGTAAGACTTATTTCTCCGAATTTTTATAATCGATGCGCTCATAGTGCTATAGGGGAAGTGCCGTTGGTTTATAGTAGGGCCGCTATTTTAGATAGAAATGGTGTTGTATTGGCCTCTAATGCCAGAAGTGTTGCTTTGCGCGCTAATCCACAAGATATTAGTAATTTTACTGAGGCGGCCGATAAACTTGGCTCTGCTCTAGGATTGGATAATAAGTACGTGTATAGAGTACTTACCAAGCGTAAGGATGTATCTTCTGTAATAATCCAACACGACCTTACCAGGGAAGAAAAATCTAAAGTGCTAACAATAATGTCTGATGGCCTTACTGGTATCGATCTGGTTGATGAAGAGGGGCGGGTATATACTCAAGGTAGTGCTATGTCTCACATTATTGGTTATGTAAATTCAGATGGTAAAGGCTTAACTGGTATTGAGTCATATTATGATGATCAATTATCTGGTGATCCCAATACTGATCTTAAGCTATCTATTGATACAAGAGTGCAAGGTGTAGTGTCTGGTGAAATGAATAAATATACCAGCCGTTATAATGTGTTGGATGCTGCAGCTATCATTATGGACGTCAATAATGGCGAGATATTGGCTGCGGTGAGTTTACCGGATTTTGACTCAAATGATCATGATATGGTATTGGCGAGCAAGCCATCTAATAAGATAGCTTCTGTATTATACGAGTTTGGTTCGGTTGTTGGGGTTATGACCATGGCTGCTGCTCTTGATTCCAATAGCGCATCTTTGGACAGTGCTTATAATTTGCCAGCAGAATTAAAGATTGGTTCTTCAACGTCTATCAGAGACTACCAACGTAAATATAGCCAAGGTATGACATTTACAGAGATATTTTGGCGTTCATCTAGTATTGGTACAGCGCAGATTGCACTGAATATGGGTAGTGTATTATTTAAAGATTATTTAGATAGAATGAGTATTTTTAATCCGCTGACTTTAGAGCTGGAGGATAAGGCGACGCCGATCATTCCATATAAATGGAACGATAATGTTACTCTCACAGCCTCTTATGGCTATGGCATAACAATGACTACTGCTCATCTGATGCAGGCGTTCTCTTCGATTGTCAATGGTGGGTATTTGTATCCTGCTACTCTTATTTGTGATAAGAATAAAAATGTCAAAGGCAAGCATGTTATTGATGAATTTGCCTCGAAAAGTGTGCGTCATCTTCTAGAGTTAAGCGTTGAGCTCGGAAATGCACGTCGTTCATATGTGAATGGCTATATGGTTGGAGGTAGAGTAGGGTTCTCTGAGGACGTTGTGAAACATGGTATTAATATGTCTAGTTTCATTGGTGCTTTCCCTATTAATGATCCCCAGTATGCAATATTCATTATGCTGGATGCACCAAAATCAGGAGGAAAAATAAGTAGTACTATCGCAGGAATGATAGCAAAAGAGGTGATCCTAAGGATTGCACCCATCTTGGAAATAGCCCCTACTGTTGAATAAGTGATATTGTATTGTTATGCCAGTGTTATAAGCAGTTACTTTATAAAAACAATTAACTACATCTATATTTTTCCGTATTGTATTTTAATATAAGCTCTATATTTAATGGTATAGCTCGCCGCCTGATATAATGAATATTTCATCCCCGGAGGTGTTTGTTAATCTCATGCTCAAGTTAATTTATTGGTAAGTCGACGCACAATATCTTATTAGTTAGTAATTTTTTGGATTCTTAGTTCTAGGGAGGTGTATATTATGTTAATAATATATGTAATGAGTCATATATTGTATATTCAGATAAGAATATTAACGTTGTCGGGAGCCTGGGCTGATTCCTTTAAAATATACGAAACTAAGAGGCAAGAAGTGACAAGGGGTTTTCTATGTAGCTTCTTAACCTAGATAGAAATCTTGCGCCTGCAACTCCATCAACCACTCTGTGATCAACAGATAAAGTAACTGACATCACAGTTGCTGTTTCTATAATATCATTATCTCGTACTACTGGTTTTTTAATGCCAGCACCAACTGCTAATATACAAGATTGAGGTGGGTTAAGAATTGCACTAAAGCTTTTAATACCAAACATTCCCATATTGGATATCGTGAAGCCTCCACCTTGGAATTCTTCTGGTTTCAAAGATCCTGTTTTGGCTCTTTTGATCAATTGTTTCATTTCAGATGAGATTGTTGCAATTGGTTTTTTATCAGCATTTCTTACAATTGGAGTTATTAGCCCGCCGTCAATAGAGACGGCAACAGATACATCTACACTGTGATAATTTACTATCTTATCGCCTAACCAAGCTGCATTAATCTCCGGAATATCACGCATTCCAAGAGAAACAGCTTTGATAATCAAATCATTCACGGTGATGTTATACTGTTTTTCATCAGAATCTACGCATTTCAGGGAATTTATATCTTTCCTGGCTTTTAGTAGGTTATCAAGCTCGCAATCCAAAGATAAATAGAAATGTGGGGCGTTCTGCTTCGATTCAACTAATCTGTCTGCTATAACTCTGCGCATAGTAGATATTTCTGTGTAAGTATCTTCTCCAGTGGTATTGTAGTTGATATCTTGCGTGTGTGAATCAGATGCATTGTTTTGTTTCATGTTTGCAATATCACGCTTTATTACTCTACCATATGGGCCAGATCCTTTAACCTTAGTGAGATCTATTCCTTGATCTGAGGCAATTTTCTTAGCCAGTGGGCTGGCTTTTAGTTTGGTGTTTTGTTCTGTTTGTTTTTTGTTTTGCAGGCTGTGGCGCTACTTTCGTATCACTATCTTGCTTAGGCTTATCACTCACCGTTGCTGATGCTACTGAGGGTGTAGATTCTGATGTTGCGTCGACAGCGTGATTAATAAGGTCATCTTTAGATTCTCCATCCAACAAAATCACTGCTATAACAGTGCCAACTGCGACATCGGATGTTCCTTCCGCAACTAAGATCTTTCCTATTGTTCCATCATCTATAGACTCAAGCTCCATAGTGGCTTTATCTGTTTCAATTTCTGCAATTAAGTCACCAGGCTCTACTAGATCCCCTTCTTTCTTGTGCCACTTTACTAACTTGCCCTTAGTCATTGTGGGTGATAAGGCAGGCATAGACAAATCTTGAGGCATGGCATGATCCAATCACTTAATTATCAACCTGGATAAGTTATATAATATTTCCTTATGATACAAGGTTTAAATTCGTACAATATATAATTGATAGCTAATAAGTACTGTTATTTGCGTAGTCTAGCATTGTCTCTTTATTAAAATGGTTATTGTATTAACCTTTGTGATTTACTATAATCGTAGGTAGAAAAAAGCTAATATTTTCTATATCATTTCGGGTAATATTCATATGTTTACATATTTCTACAGTCCTCATGATTGTCATTTAGACGATGAGCCAGAACCTGGATATAGGGAGTTGATTCTGGAGAGATGGACAAGCATGTCTCAAGCATTTCACGATACTTGTAGTACAACAATATCTACTGCTAAGCAGGCCCATATGCTTGGTTCTCAGCTTTATGCTTACCTTAAACTTCGGATGGTAGGTTATTCAGCAAATTGCAAACAAAGAGCTTTAATGCGGGAAGTAATAGGAATAATTAAGTACGACATAGATGAAATGGAGAAACCTCAAGATATTTTTGTCAAAGAAAAAATGGCAATCTGCCAAGAGAGGAGTGTTTTAGAAAAGAGAGGGATCACAGCGACGGAACGTCTCCGTGTATGTACAAGCCGGGAGGATCTGTGTTGGAGCGATAATGCCTGCGTAGTACAGGGGCTGTATCGATCTTGTGTTCCAGCAATGGAGCTAAAAGAGATACAACAGCAGGAGGAGAAGCTATCAACAAGGTTGACAGAACTACACGCAGCAGAACACCCTATATTACTGGCACTAGCCAAAGCACGATCCTCTCTCAGGGAATATCTTTCGGAACTTGAAAAATTGCAAGAACCAGCTTATGCTGGGGATTGCTCTCTGTTAGAGCTAAGCCCAGAAATAAAGAATGTGTTTGCCCAGCGGGAGCGTAATGCATGCATAATAGAACAAAGGATATTAGAGATGAATACAGGAGGGGAAAATTGTGGGGCAAATAACTTGAATGAAGAAGCGCGGAAAGAGTTTATGAGTTTATGAGGAAAGAAGTAAGTTATAGTAAGTGAACTAGAGAGAAACCCCTTTGTATAACTAAAGAGCAATGAGATTTAATGTGGGAGATAAAAATGCAGGACACAAAAAAAATTCAGCATATCCAACGCACCATAGATAGACTTCGGAAATTGCTAAGTACTAATGCCCTGGAAATAACAAGAATCACCCAGGAAAGGAAAGAGCTAGTAGGAGAGAGGGAAGTGGAGGCATCAAGACTTTTTTGTGAATACCTGCTTGCTCCGCCTACATCAAAGAATCCTATGGAATACCATTCGCAGGATGTGCAGAAATATCATATTTCACAGAATATCAAACAAGATCTAGGAGAAGAAAGTAAAGAGCTAACAGAGAAGTTGGAAAAGTTAAGATCTTCAAAAATGGAGATGGAATGGAAACTAGAACAAAATCTTGCATTACTTCAATACTTGGAAGATCCTATTAGTGAAGAGGAGTGGGAGGAGGAGGATCCCTCACCAAAATTAAACTCATATGGATTCGGGGGCTATGCATCATTAAATCAGGATGAGCATGAAGAAGTGCCTGGTGTACCCATAAATGAAACTGACAGCCGGTCTCCTCAGTAGATATTAGGGGAGAATTATAGAGCAATCGTAAAAAAGATCACAAATGATGGGTAAATCTGGTGAGCATCCTTATCATTCATATTAAGTGTGTAGATAGCAAATAACAATTCAGATGGAGTAGCTAGTGCGCCATTAAATCAGGATGAGCATGAAGAAGTGCCTGGGGTACCCACAAATGAAACTACCAATACAAACTAGAATGAGCATGAAGAAGTGCCTGGGGTACCCACAAATGAAACTATCAATACAAACTAGAATGAGCATGAAGGAGTGCCTGGGGTACCCATAAATGAAACTGACAGCCGCTCTCCTCAGTAGATATTATGAATGTCAACCAGGACAAGATCTAGATGCGATGAGATTGTGGCGTAGTTGCTGAGCGGTAGCATTGTCTATTAATATTATTTTTTGTTAATACCCTATGTTGATTTGTTGCCTTGTCAATGTGGTAGTTTATATTTGGTTGCCACATGTGCCAAGATTAGCCCTACTATTTATTGCATTACTCTTACTTGGCAAGTTCTTCTCTTAATATCTTGTTGACCGCAGCTGGATTTGCCTTTCCATCAGATTCTTTCATTATTTGCCCAATAAAGAAACCGAATAATTTCTCTTTACCAGCTTTGTATAATTCTACTTCATTTTTATTATTAGTGATGATTTTCACCACTATATCTCGTATATCGTTCTCGTCAGTGATTTGTGTTAGCCCTTTTTCTTTTACGATTGCTACAGCATCTTTTCCAGTGTCAAACATATCACTGAATACTTCCTTTGCTATCTTTCTAGATATAGTGCCATCACTTATTAAGTCAAATAGATTGATCATATTTTCTATTGATATTGGACATTTATCTATAGTTATCCCTGCTTTATTTAATCTACCGAATAATTCGACTGTAACCCAGTTTGCTATAAATACAGGTTCCTGGTTAGATTTCACTACAACATCTTCAAAGAAGTTAGTGGCTGTTCTTTCTGATATTAGTACCCCTGCAACATCTTTTGGTATCTTCCATTCATTAACATAACGGTCGAATTTTTTATCAGGAAGCTCTGGTAACGTGGATTGTAGTTCATCTACTAAGCTTTGCTCTATTTTTAAAGGTAAAAGGTCGGGATCTGGAAAATATCTGTAATCATTCGCATCTTCCTTACTTCTTAAAGTTGCTGTTTCTCCTGTGTCTGGATTAAACAATCTTGTTTGTTGTTCTACTTTCTGATCATTCTCCAATAATTCGACTTGTCTGTATGCCTCATAATTTATTGCTGCCATAATATTTCTTACAGAATTAAGATTTTTAATTTCACATCTAGTTCCTAACTTGGACTCTCCTTGCCTTCTTACAGATATATTGGCATCACAGCGTAACTCGCCTTTTTCCATATTTCCGTCACAGGTTCCAGCGTATTGTAATATTGATTTGATTTTTTTGACGTAATTTGCCGCTTCGACAGCTGATCGCATATCAGGCTCAGAAACCACCTCCATTAAGGCAATTCCAGCTCTGTTAAGATCTATATATGAATATTGTGCAGATTTTTCATGCATACTTTTTCCTGCATCTTGCTCTAAGTGTATATGATGTACTCTTATTGTCTTATGTACCGCCTCTTCATCTTCTATATCTACCGTTCCTCCTATAACTATTGGATCAGTAAATTGTGATATCTGATATCCTGAAGGTAAATCTGGATAAAAATAGTTTTTTCTATCAAATATAGAGACTAATTGTATTTCAGCTCCAATGGCTAGGCCAGAGCGAATTGCTTGTTCGACGCAATATTGATTAAGAACAGGCAGCATGCCAGGCATGGCGGCATCAAACAATGAAACATTGTGGTTTGGTTCTTTCCCGTATTCTGTTGATTCAGAAGAAAACAACTTAGATTTTGATCTTACTTGTGCATGGACTTCTAGACCGATCACAATCTCCCATATCCCAGTATTGCCCTTAATTAGCTTCATATACACCATCGACCCATATCATATGGTCGCAATATACTATACACAATATATATTTTCAAATGTATTTTGTAGCAATCAGGTTAATAGCTATCTTATGTTTCTTAGAAATCTCTTTGAATCCTATTTAAGGGCATCTTTTATTTTTTGGGATAGATCATCAGCTGCTTTAGCTGCTGATGAATCGTCCGCATCAGCGGAAGTCTGTTCAGAATCAGCTTTCTCATCGTCTTCCCCTAAAATATCATCCAGTGTTTTCATATTTTTCACTTGTTCATCTTCTACAACTGCATCTTTTAATAACATAGCTATGAATCCTTCAACAATCTGCATAAATTCTGTTACTTTCTTTTTAGTTAGGGAAAATTTCTTTCTCTTGGAGGTAATAACCTTGCTTGTTAATTTAATTACTAGATTCTTTGTATAGTTCAGGTTCCCCATACTTTCCATAGTGTACATACCAATTACTGATTTTAGGGCTACCTCAACTGCAGCAAGAATTTTCATTTGCTTCTCAGTGTCTGTCAGGATACTCCCGCCATCTTTCATTCTATAAGCTTGTCTAAATCCTTTATCGATCATGCTCTTGGTTTCTTTTTCTATGCTGCCGTGTTGTTCTTCTTCTTCATCGATTTCCTTGTCTTCTTCTTCGTTATTATCATCATATACTTCTTCGCCCTTCATAGGTTCGCCTAGTAAATGAGATCCTGTTTTTTCCATCTCTTCTAATTCTTCTAGTTCCTCTCTTGCCTCCTTCTGAACTTCATCTTCTATTTCTTCTTCCTGTGCTTCATCCTCTATTTCATCTTCTATTTCTTCTTCCTGTGCTTCATCTTCTATTTCTTCTGCTATTTCTTCTTCCTGTGCTTCATCTTCTATTTCTTCTGCTATTTCTTCTTCTTGTGCTTCATCTTCTATTTGATCTTCTTCCATTGCATTCTCTTCCTCTGTGTTTAAAGATTTATTTTGTATATCTTGTTCCTCCAAAGATGCATCTCCCTCTACTGACTCCAAGCTACCTTCCATGTCAACAGCATCATTGTCTGCACCTATTTCTTCTAATGTTGCCATTGTCTCAGAGAATTCACTATCTTGTGATTCACCTGTACTAATATCTTCTGCATCCTCATCGGAGTCAGTCTGTATTTCTAAGTCATGAGTCTGGTCTTCTTCATTATTTAGGTCATGAGTCTGGTCTTCTTCATTATTTAGGTCATTAGAATGTTGTTCAATTACTCCTTCATTTGTAGATAATTCACTGGTATCTGTGTGTTCTTCAACATTGTGCTCTGATTCAGTCTTCATATTATCACTTTGTAGATATTGCTCTAAATCGCTAGATTGTTCCAGTAATTGTTTTTCTAGATCCTCTTTATTTATATTTTTATTTTCATGGCTATTCGTGCTAGAAAATTGATTGAAATCTATTTCCTCTGTGCTGATCATGTTGGTTTTGACGGCATCTTTTAATTCTTCTAGTGCTATTTCTATTTGCCCTATGCTACCAATATGAGTTTTCATTTTTTCTTCTAAGTCTAAAATGAACTCTGTTACTTCTTGCTTCGTGGCCTCATAATTTACTTGCAAATCTTGTAACTCATTATTTAGTCTGCGAATGTCAGGTACAGTCTCTTTTGTTAATTCCTTTATTTTTCGGACATCACTATTTAATACATCTATTTTTGCATATAGGTCAGTTATAGTATCCTTAATTTCCTCGGAAAGTATAGAGCTGCTGTTATGTAAGTTCTTCTGCAATTCTTCGCTAGATAACGCATGTTGCTCTTCACTAGTGTTTCCTCTCATTATATCATTTAAATTTTGTATATTAGATTCCATGCCTTGTAGGCTAGCTATAGAATATGAATAGGTTTCTTGCATGGTGGAGTTGTAATCAGCCATTAAACGTATACTAAGCTCGACGGTCAATCTAGTTTCCAATATGTATTTTAATCCCTGTTCTATTTTAGATATTATTTGTGATGGTGTGGATTGATCAAATGATGTTATTCCATTATTGTCTATAGCTACTTCTTGTCCGAATTTCACACATGTTTCTGCTATGTACATACAAGTGCTTTGTAAAATATTTTTATGATGTTGCGTAGCAAAAATGCCTTGCTTATCAAGAACATTCTTGGCTTGTCCTTCTATGATTTTGAGTGTTTTATGCATCTCAGAATAACATCCCATTGCCTTATCATTGAATTCTTTTATTAGATCTATTTTTGGTGATAATTGTTCCAGGTTCTGTTTTGCTACTCTTATGTTATCAAGTAGGTCAGAGAATTCTTGCTGACCTATTTCATTAAGTGTGGTAGATAAAAGTTTATTACTCTGCTCTAGATAAAAGTTAGATTCTATCTTAGTTTGGGAAGATTTCGCGCATAGGTCATTATACGATTTATCCATTAGTGCCTTATCCTCTAGTCTATCTATAAGAGTGGATTCTGGCTGAGATACACCGTCAATGTTTCCTTTTTTCAGTTCCCACATGACTAGCTGATTGTTGACACCTTCTTCAACGATCTGTTGATTAGATTTCTGCTTTGGTTCCCCATTACCATGTGATAGATGTAGTTGTGATTGGCTCATTGCGTTATCTGCTGGCATTATGTTATCAGTAATATTACCGCTATTTGCGTCCATTGTGGCTTACATGAATATGATTAACTATTCATCAGCATATATTATAATCTTTAATATTATATTAAGCCTTCCTAGTATTTTATGCGGTTAATAGTGTGTGTGTCGTACAATGATCTTGTTTATTACTTATTAAAATTAATTGATCTGATCAATAAAATACATATGCAACTGAGTTGCTGAGTTGCTGAGTTGCTGAGTTGCTGAGTTGCTGAGTTGCTGAGTTGCTGAGTTGCTGAGTTGCTGAGTTGCTGAGTTATATTATTATTCTCGATTAATAGGGTTTTATAGCCTAATTTCAGGATATATATAGAATTAACCAAGTGTTTAAGTGGCTACATCTTTCATTTATTAATCTAACTTAAGTGTTAGCTCAGCCATTCATGGGTTTTTCTGAGGTTTGGATTTAGTTGTCACACTTTGATTTATGGGGGCTATAATGTGTGCGTGATCTATGGTTAATTAATGCAAATCCATAATGCTTTATGTTGGAGCTATGGAGCTATAATGTGTGCGTGATCTATGGTTAATTAACGGCAAATCCATAATGCTTTATGTTGGAGCTATGGAGCTATAATGTGTGCGTGATCTATGGTTAATTAATGCAAATTCATAATGCTTTATGTTGGGGCTATGGAGCTATAATGTGTGCGTGATCTATGGTTAATTAATGCAAATTCATAATGCTTTATGTTGGGGCTATGGAGCTATAATGTGTGTGCGATCTATGGTTAATTAATGCAAATTCATAATGGCTCACATAAGGCAAAGTTAAATATAGTTGAATTTTATTCAAACTAGACTCTATTTCATTAATCTCTCTAAAGCGCTCGCTAATCCGAATAATTTCTTTTCTTCGTAATGACTGGAGGTCATTTGCAAGCCAACAGGGAGGCCGTTATCCGATAGGCCAGCCGGTATAGATATTGCTGGCATGCCAGTTAAATTAGCATTTACAGTTATAAAATCGTTCAGGTACATTTGCACAGCACTCATCTTTTCTCCTGCAGCAAAAGCTTCAGAGGGGGTGGTCGGAGATAAGATGGCATCAACATTCTGCATAACTTTTTTAAACTCATCTGTTATAATTCTTCGTACCGACTGTGCTTTTGTATAATAAGCATCAAAATGACCTGCCGATAACACATATGTCCCAATTAATATACGTTTTTTTACCTCGTTGCCGAATCCTTTGGACCTAGTATTTTCATACAGTTCATCTATGGTTTTTCCTTCTTCTCTTGTCCCGTATCGCACACCATCAAATCGAGACAGATTAGAAGACGCCTCTGCTGATGCAACAATGTAATATACAGGTAGGCCGTATTTCATGTCTGGTAAGCTTACTTCTACAACGTTTGCTCCTTCTTTTTCTAATCTAGATATTGCAAGTTCCCACTTACTCCTAATATCTTGTGGCATCTCGTACTCAAGCAATTCTTTTGGTATACCAATGGTTTTCCCCTTGATATTGCTGTCTATGTTTTTTCTGTAATTATTGCCATTCTTGCAGCTGTATGAGGTAGAATCTTTTGGGTCATAGCCAGACATTGCTTCAAGCATGATTGCACAATCTTCTACATTACGTGCTAGTACGCCAGCTTGATCAAGGGAGCTGGCAAATGCAATCATTCCCCATCTGGAACATAAGCCATATGTAGGTTTTATGCCTACCAAGCCACATAGTGCTGCAGGTTGGCGTACTGATCCACCAGTATCGGTTCCAAGTGCCGCAGCGCAAAGATTTGCTGCAACAGCA
This sequence comes from Rickettsiales bacterium, assembly GCA_965262395.1. Classification (GTDB taxonomy): domain Bacteria; phylum Pseudomonadota; class Alphaproteobacteria; order Rickettsiales; family Anaplasmataceae; genus CBDHFF01. The sequence goes on along the minus strand of OZ253531.1, from coordinate 1,599,256 downwards.
GCAGCAGACCCGCCAGATGATCCTCCGGGCACCACTTCCTTTCCGTCTGACAATCTCTTGAATGGATTTTTTGCAGGGCCAAAATAGCTTGACAGGTTGCCCGAACCCATAGCAAATTCATCCATGTTCAATTTGCCCACAGGTACTACACCCTGGTCAAGCAGGTTCTGCGTGATTGTTGATTCATATGTTGGTACGAAATCCTTTAAGATCCTAGAACAAGCGGTTGTTCTGATTCCTTTGGTGCAGAAATTATCTTTAATCCCTATAGGAATACCTGTAAGGATACTTCCCTCACCATTTGCTATCATTTTATCTGCTAATGCAGCTTTATTCAGAGAATATTCTCTAGTTTTTGTTACAACAGCATTGAGTGTGTCATTGTCTATGGCATCCAGGTGTATCTTGGCTAGCTCTACAGCACTGAATTCTCTGTTAGACAGTCCATCGTGCATCTGAGTGATCGATAGATTTTTAAGATCAGACATTTTGGAGGTATCACATAAATTTGAAAACACTTCAGGATGGTACTCACACATACAATGTTTTGCAAGATATTTATTTGTGTGCGTGTGTTGACTATGCATAACTTCATCTTAACGAATACTCCCTGGAACCAGTGTGTTTTGTCTACGACGACGAATAGAATATAACGTTACTAGATCCTGTTGATAATTATAGATAACTCATTTCATGAAATATCATGTATATGATTCATCAAAATACTATGTTCCACTCAACGAATGTATATGGATAGCGCTGTCTTAATTTCATATGCTATTTTATTCCTTAACGAGGCAGACACGCTGCATTGCCGTGCAGCGTGAGGGTATTTTCTGTTAATTCATCACATGAAAATTAGAGCCAAACAGCAGGGCGGTGTCTTCTTGAGATGGTCTCTTCTCACCAATGACGACAGTACCTTCTTTTTTGCTGTCTGCGCATGGCTGATATATAATAGTCATTGGCAGATTACTACGATCAGTAGATTGATTTTTATTACGGGATGCAGAAGACGATTCTTGCTCACGCGACTCAGCGGAGCCGGATCCTGGAAACAACGATTTTTGCTCACGCGACTCAGTGGAGCCGGATCCTGGAAACAACGATTCTTGCTCACGCGACTCAGCGGGGTCGGATCGTGGAAGTAAAGGAGTGCTATCCATCATCTCACGCTTACTTCTTTTTAGGCGCATCGGAATAGTAGTTCTCAATAATTCATCTTCTGGTTCATGTGGCTGAGTAGGTAAAAGTTGAAATTCTGGTGGTAAATTACCCCTCTCCATGCGAAATAATTTTTCAAACATATAAGTTGTAGGACGATTTATACCATCGCGCATTCCATTCATTAGGTCTATTTTAAGACAATACCCTATATCATCTATCCGTATTGCTTGATCTTCTACTTACAGGTGAGCAAAGGGAATACATCCTCTTTGTTGTAATCTTCCTCCCTTTACTGCCCAGTCATCTTTAGCCAGTTTTTTGCTTTAGCAGTAATATCGCGTAGTTTTTTCAGTAGAATAGAGCAACCAATAAATGCTAATGGCATACCAACAACAGGCATAATGGCTAATGTAACAACAGAAGATAATGCTATTATTTTCACTAGGTTTACTTGAAATTCCATACTCTTGCTTTTTTTGTCTGTGTGCACGCTGAATTTTATCCATTATCTTCCCCCTTTAAAAAATTAAGTTAAATTATTAATGATTTATATATCATTAATTCTAATGATATTACTCAAGAACAAAACACATAATCATCTGTCATTCCTTCCTTCAGCGCGCAGGCTTATTATGCTTTCTGTTTCTTGTACAATTTCTTCGAGTGATGACCTCTCCTGAATAGTTGAATCAGTAGAGGCTAATAATCTAGAGAGAGAATTCGCCTCCATTCAGTCATCATTGATTATTCATCTATACTTCTGCCGCACACTCTCTGGGGTAAGAACATACGATCTTCTCGCTGGTCCTTCATAAATGAGCTCTGGGTATCTTCTTTTCTGCTATATTGTAGTATAGTTGCAGGTTCTCGTTCTTGTGCTGTTCTTCCGCTAGAGATGTCCTCTTCTATGCTAGTTGTATAGTTGTTTCTAGTTTTTGTAGTTCCTCCGCTGGGGATGGCTAGATTGTAGTATAGTTGCTTCTAGTTCTTGTGCTGTTCTTCCGCTAGGGATGTCCTCTTCTATGCTAGATTGTTGTATAGTTGCAGGTTCTAGTTTTTGTGCTGTTCTTCCGCTAGAGGATGTCCTCTTCTATGCTAGATTGTTGTGTAGTTGCAGGTTCTCGTTCTTGTGCTGTTCTTCCGTTAGGGATGTCCTCTTCTATGCTAGATTGTTGTGTAGTTGCAGGTTCTAGTTTTTGTGCTTTCTTGCTTTTCCCCTTAAAGCGGAGAGAACTCCAGGATGATAGTTTTTTACGCACACAATCTATAGGATAATGCATTGCCTTTGTATGTTTCTTATCTCTTTCCCTTGTTAGGTAACGCAGTATCGATTTTTCCAGTGCTTGTTTATATTTTTCTGACAGCTCATCAAAAGGAATTACTGTCTTAGTATCATTATCTTCTAATTCTTTGCTAGGACGACTTGCTTTTCTCTCCTGTAATTCTCCGTTTCGTATTTCATAGCCCTGTTCAGCTAATTTTTTTGCTTTAGACATGTCCATTGTCTGCGTGATCGCTGTATATACAAAAAAAGCTGTAATAGCATATGGTGTTATTACCATGCCAAGAAATCCACAAGCAAAAGCTCCAGAGATTATTAATGCAGATTTTTGTATAACCTCGGCTGCCCCTTCTATTCGTAATTCTCTTAATGTTTTCTTAGATTGAGTTATTATTTTTCTCCTTAAATATTTGTTCTAAAGATTAAATTATTTGTACAATGAAATTGTACTGTATTTAATAATGTGAAACAAATGAAAATTATATCCATCATACTTCAAGAAGGCAAAATATATATCAGATCTGTGATCATTTGCTCCTAGCAGGCAGGCATTATTGTGAAGTATGGAATAAATATAATTATATGGGTCTGTGATTTCTGTCATCAAGGCTGTGCAAGTTATAGCTTTGGTTAATGACATACATGGATCTGTGAGTGCATCAAGGATTGTGCAAGTTATAGCTTTGGTTAATGACATACATGGGTCTGTGATGTCATCAAGGATTGTGCAAATTATAGCTTTGGTTCATGACATACATGGGTCTGTGATTTCTGTCATCAAGGATTGTGCAAGTTATAGCTTTGGTTAATGACATACATGGGTCTGTGATTTCTGTCATCAAGGATTGTGCAAATTATAGCTTTGGTTAATGACACTATTCTTAATTTTAGCAAGGTCTTTTTATTTAGCCAGCCTCATAATTTAATTCCAGGATTATTCTCTCTCAGGAGATTAATCTCTCTGTATTGGAGGTGTGTATCTTCCGGCTGCGCTGTGAATCCACACATCATGACGATTCAATGAGCGTAGGAGGGCAATATTACTAGAATGATTAAGGTATAACAGGGTTGTGCCTGTTTTTCATTCAATCACAGGCCCAAAATTGGAGTTGTTACTCCGCAATTGTTCACCAGCATTAGCTTCAGAGGAAGTACTGGAGTGCTGAGTTTGTGCTTCAAATTCAGCAGGCGCAAGAGTGCTGCAATCTTCAGCTTGTATTATTGTTGATTCAGGTTTGTTCTTGTGGTGGAATAAGGAATGCTTCTTGCAAGCAGCTATAAGACATTCTCTGGGAGTATGAATGAATTTCCATCGTTCATACGTTAAATACTCTGCTATACGCGTTTGTCTTGTTTTTTGATCTGCCCTAATAACTTCGTTCGAACCTTTTTTCAACATTTGTTGCTCTTCTTCTGACATTTCAATTAGTTCTCCGTCCTGTATTGTCCAGCCCTCTGCAGCCAACTTTTTTGCAGTAATTTTATAATCAATGGCCGCTTTTATAACATAGATATCAAGAATAATTACTGCAGGAGTAAGAAAAAGAACCGGAGAAGCAGTGGCCACAGCGATCCATGGTAAGATTGCTAATATCTTCTTACCAAGTTTACTTGGTACCGGGTTATCTTTTGTACTCATAATATTTCTCCTTAGAAAACCAAATTAAATTTTCTGTATTTGAGATGTACAGTCTCCGATTGCACTGAACACCCACACATCATTATGATTCAATGAACGTGGAAGGTCAATTACTAAGATGATTAGGATAATAACGAAACTATGCCTGTTTCTCATTCAGTCTCATGCCCAAAATTGGAATTGTTACTCCACAATTGTTCATCAACACTAGCCTCAGATGCAGTACTGCACTTGTGCTTTAAGTCCAGCAAGCGAAAAAACACTGGAGTACTGCGTTGTTTGTTCTGCAAATTAAGCAGACAAAGGAACACTGGCGTAACTCACTTGGAGTTGGTCACTCTCAACAAGAGGCGTCAATTCAGAGGGCAGCGGCGAGACAACTTGTGCTATTGTTGATTGCTGTTCGTTCTCTTGCTGTGCATGTCTCCTTTGGTGAACACCTTTAAGATATGTTAGGGGAGAGGTAATGGGGCTCCATCGTTCACGCGTGAAATGCTCTGCTAGATTCGCTCGTCTTTCTTTCGTAGCTTCTTTTGAACTGTGTTGACTTTCTTTTAGTTCATCTTCTGATAATTGTATCAACAGTCCGTCCTGTATTGTCCAGCCCTCTGCAGCCAACTTTTTTGCAGCTGCATAATCAATGCTCGCTGTTATAACATAGGCAGCAAAAAAAGGTATCACAATCATAGCAGTAGGCGGAAAGATGCAAGGTATAGCTACAGCCATCACCCACGGTGAACCGTCTTGCGTTCTGCTCCTAGATTTATTCTTTGATTGTTTCTTACTACCACCCATAATAATTCTCCTTAAAAAATTAAATTAAATTCTCTGTATTTGAGATATGTTCCTTCAGGCATCTTGTGTTCATAATAAAGCACTCCAGGCCTTCTTGAATCAACATTAAAAAACAATAATGTATTGTGTGTTTGTTGAATCAAATCTCGAGCATCGTTAAGTGACATAGTATTCATGCCATCAAGATGAAGAGTTGGGAGTGTGGTAATTCTATGATGATTTATTCCATAATCTCCTTCCATGTAAGGCATATTAACACCTTGCGTTGAACCCTGAGGTCCCTTAGTGCCTGCTGCCTTATTCTTAGGAGAAATTATGTTACGTGGTTTAAATGCTTCCTCTTTAGATCCGTTCTGTGATATTGAAGATGCATCGGCAGCATTATTAACATAAGAGTGATTATAATGATCACTTCCGTGCATTAGTGCTTTATTACCAAGAGGAGCAGAGTGGATTGATGTTTGATGATTGTGCGACATTTCTTCATTAAGGAAGCTTGGTGCCATTCTAGGATCAATTGTCATGTCATGAACAGTATCATATGATTTTCTTACTCTTTTGTGTCGTATAGCAGAGTGATGTTTCTTATCCCTCATTACTTTTTTCAGTCCACCTCTTGTGAGTGATTCAATCATGTGCATCAAAGAAGATGTATTTTTTGTTCTTCCGCTTGACTTTATATATGGTGCTACGTGTTTTCCAGCGTCAATTCCTACAGATACATCGAAACAGGCATGAGGAGACATATGTCTGGAGATATCAACATAGGCTTGGACTGATGCAGTTGAGCCTAAAGGTTCAAGAATTTCTATTACCATACCCTCAATTCTTTCTCTAGTGCTACTATGTAAATGTCTGCCGGGATATGCACCAGATTCACTTATGTGTACGGAACAATCTGATCTAAATCTCATGGTGTAATTCTCCATTTTATTATTTATATTAATTTAGTTAGCACCAAAAAAATACACATACGAATGCTTATTTCTATGTGTCCACAAAGTGCCACTGGAGGATAGCAGATATTCATGTAATTAGCTATTATTTTCTTTTAGTCCAATAAATTCATCATATATCAATTCTGCGACTTTTGTAGGGTGATGTATATGAGGCATATGACCGCAGCCTTCCATAATAACCAATTTACTGCCTTTGATTTTTTCATGAAACTTCTTTGCGTGCTTTGTATTTATTACCCCTCCTTCATCACCATGGATTATTAATGTGCTTGGGAAATTAGAGAAATCTATATCAGCACAACTGATATCTGTATAGTCATGAAACAAATCATCCAATTTATTCTTCACATGCTCTGCATAAAAGAGTCTTTCTGTATTATTGTTGGTGTTGTGTGACCCACTTGTTTCTTCATCCTCTTTATTTGCAATTTTGGAAGCAAGTTTAGTGTAATGGTTGTTGAGTGATATATTGCCTTTGAGAGCATCTTCTGTGGGACAATATTCTGATAAATCATAACCAATATCCAATCGCTTATCCTTTACCAACTGAAAAACTCCACTTATTATTACCAGCATCTTAGTATTAAGGAGTCCTTTTGCTATTAAATTTGCAGCAACGCATCCACCTATGCCCACTGCTATTGTCATATCGCAGTCTAATTGTACAAAATTAGCAAACAGGTTACTCAGGCTACCATGGCTGTAATAATCCACTACATTGTTTTCCGAATCTATAATTTCAGATGTGGATTCACTCGTGAAGGGAGCAGGCAAAAACGTCTTAATGGATAAATCCTCTTCCTCTGCAAGTCTTTTGAGTATCATGTGTTAAGTGCAATATTTTATAAACCGCAGATATTATCATATATAATTTATTGTATTGCAAGAGTTTAATCATTAAATGGTTTATAGTTTAATATAATTAGTGTATCATTATTAGTAATATTAATAATTTTATTATTTTATATTTAAGTTTGTAGACTTGAAATTTAGTATTTTACACATTATAGTAATTCTACACACTATATTTTAATAGAACCTTTGTATTAACTGCATTTGGAGATTTCGGAACTATATAATCTCTGAATGCAGTTAATACAAAGGTTAGCAAAATAAATACTGCTATTAGCGGTATTGATAATTTTATTACTTATGCAATAGGGAGTTTTGTGTATGGTTGCTATGAATATGTCTTCATTACCCAGTTTTTCCACAGAAGATGGAGTGCTTGATTATATAAAAAAGATCAAGGTATTTCCAATTTTGTCTTCAGAAACAGAAATAGAGCTTGCCAACAAATGGGTTGCTCTTGGAGATGTTAAGGCTGCACATCAGCTTGTTACGAGTCATCTTAGGTTAGTTGTAAAAATTGCTTTTGGCTTCAAGGGATATGGGTTGCCTATAATGGATCTGATCTCAGAAGGTAATATAGGTTTGATGCAAGCAGTGAAGAGATTCGATCCTACTAAGGGCTTCAGGTTGTCTACTTACGCTATGTGCTGGATAAAGGCCAAAATACATGACTATATCTATGATTCTTTATCTTCTCTGAAAATAGGAGCGGGTGCTGCTAAGAAAAAATTGTTTTTTAGCTTACGAAAGATGAAGGAAAAGCTGTTTCGTAATAATGAAGGTCGATGCGGTTCTAATTTAACTAATGAAGATGTAGAAGCTATATCTAAAGAGTTATCTGTAACAAAAGAACAGGTAATCGATATGGATAATTATTTTTCGTCTGTTACCAAGTCGGTGTCGCTGAATGATCATGTTAGTGGTGGAGATGCTAATACCAAAGGTGAGCTACAAGATTTCATTGCTAATGAAAACCACGAAGAACAGGAATATGAAGAGCGTGAACACTTAGATTATAGAAGAAAATTATTGTACAAGGGGCTTAAAAAACTCAATGACAGAGAACAAGATATACTTATAAGTAGAAAGCTAAGTTCTCCAGCTGTAGGTCTTAGTGCGCTAGCTTCAAAATATAAAGTATCTCTGGAAAGAATCAGGCAGTTAGAGCAACAGGCGATGCAAAGAATCAAGACCTATGTAGATGATTGTAAGGACGAATGTGAGAATAAATGCCACGATAAACATAAAGTTGCTTAGCCGTATGGTTATGCATGTCGTCTGCTATAACTAACTATAGTGTGAGAAGCTCTTTGCTTTAGATTAAGTGGTTCAGTGTTTTTATTAATTGATAAACATAAAGTTGCTTAGCCGTATGGTTATGCATGTCGTCTGCTATAACTAACTATAGTGTGAGAGGCTCTTTGCTTCAGGTCGAGTGATCCAGTGTTTTTATTAATTGATAAACATAAAGTTGCTTAGCCGTATGGTTATGCATGTCGTCTGCTATAACTAACTATAGTGTGAGAAGCTCTTTGCTTTAGATTAAGTGGTTCAGTGTTTTTATTAATTGATAAACATAAAGTTGCTTAGCCGTATGGTTATGCATGTCGTCTGCTATAACTAACTATAGTGTGAGAGGCTCTTTGCTTTAGATTAAGTGGTTCAGTGTTTTTATTAAATTTTGGTGTTGTTTTGTACTTTCTTTTTATTAAACCTTAAATTAATGCAAGATATGCTTGATCTTAAGGCAATTATTATTACATTGTACTAAATTAAATCTTATCTTATAGTCTGACTGTTCTGGTTATTATAATAAAATTGGTATGTTGTTTAAAGATAGTATGAAGCAAGACGTTATTGATACTAATGATCTGTCAGTTGATGATCTAGTGACTTTGTTTTCTTATACTATGTTCTTTGAACAAGTATTTGATCCTAAGATGGAAATGGTGGATATACGATTTGATAAATTTTATTCAGAATTTCTACAAGATGCGAATGAATACTTGGCCTCGAAAAAATTGCTTAGCTTATTCTTTGAAAATTCTACACGTACTCTCATGTCTTTCGATATAGCAGCTAAAAATCTTGGGTTGCACGTATTATCTATGAATATTGCATCTTCGTCTATGCAAAAAGGTGAAACAATGTCCGATACAGCTAGTGTGCTTAATGGCTACATGCCAGATATACTAGTGGTTAGGCACAATAAAAGCTGCTCTATAAAGATGTTATCCAGTGAGGTTGATTGTCCTGTTGTGAATGCGGGAGATGGTATGCGAGAGCATCCAACACAGGCGCTAATTGATATTTATTCAATCATTAGGAAAAAATTCATTTCCTTGGATGTTATTCATGAGCTATGCAGGGATGTTCATTCGTATAGAGATTATATTAAAAAGTTTCGTGAATATTTTAGTAAGATTGTAAAAGATGACGTTGGTAGTTTGAAAATAGCAATCGTGGGCGATATCATGCATAGTAGGGTAGCTCGTTCTGATTTAATACTGCTGGAGAAACTTGGGATCAAAGATATTAGGATTATCACTCCTCCTCAGTTGGCGCCAAATAATATATCTCGTCATAAAGTATATTATTCTCTAGAAGAAGGATTACATGATGTGGATATAGTAATGTTATTGCGTGTACAGAAAGAAAGAATGTCTGGTGAGTGTCAGTCTCTATTATCTGAATATAGTAAATTATACATGTTTGGTTCGATGCATCTAAGCTTATGTAAGGATAATGTATTAATTATGCACCCTGGGCCGTTTAATCGTGATGTTGAAATTTCTAGCGATATTGTTGACAATCTGAAGCATAGCATCATTAATTATCAGGCCAAGATTGGTGTATTTATACGTATGGCTGTAATATATTGCTTGTTGAATAAGAATCATTTGCATAAATAACAATAAGTCTTACTTAAATCGCAAGATCTTGTTGCTATGTAGGATATATCTATGCTACGACTATTCTAGTTCAGGAATATTAGGTTATTTCTTATTAGGCGTAACTTCTTTATCAAAAATTTATTTTCTTTTGATATAATTTCCAGTATTGTATGTGGTGCAGAATTTGTAGAGGTGTTGTGTTATGCATGATGAAAAGATAAAACATGATTTTCATTTGGTCAACCCAAGTCCGTGGCCCCTTGCAATAGCCTTTGTGCTATTCATGTTGGCGCTTGGTGGTATTAATTATATGCAGGATTGGGGATATGGCATGACACATATGCTTGTTAGCTTATCTCTTTTGCTATTGTGCATGTATGTATGGTGGAAAGATGTAATTAAAGAGGCTATCTCTGATAAGGCTCATACTGCCATTGTTCAAAATGGGCTTAGGATTGGTATGGCATTGTTCATCTTCTCTGAGGTCATGTTCTTTGTGGTTTTCTTTTGGTCTTTGTTTCGTGCTTGGCTGGATCCATCCTTTATATTAGATAATTTTTGGCCAGTTGAAGAAGGTTCCTGGCCTCCAGAAGATATAGAAACATTCAATCCATGGGGATTGCCTTATATTAATACTTTGATTTTGCTCTTATCTGGTACTACAGTTACTTGGGCGCATTATTCTTTGATTAATGAGCATGGTAAAGATACATATAAAGCGCTGGTGATCACTGTTATACTTGGAGTGATATTCACCTTACTTCAGGCGTTCGAGTATTCTCACGCAGCATTTGCATTCAACGAAGAGGGGTTTGCTTCGATATATTCATCAAATTTTTATATGGCAACTGGGTTTCATGGTGTCCATGTTATTATCGGTACTATATTTTTGTGGGTTTGTGCTCTTAGAGCCAAAAAAGGGCATTTTAAAGGCAAATCCTCCCACCTAGGGTTCGAATTTGCAGCCTGGTACTGGCACTTTGTTGATGTGGTTTGGCTATTCCTCTTTGCATTTTTATATGTGTTCAGCTCTTAGTAGATATTCTGAGATTGGTTATACTGGCACTTTGTTGATGTGGTTTGGCTATTCCTCTTTGCATTTTTATATGTGCTTAGCTCTTAGGCGGATATTCTGAGATTGGTTATACTGGCACTTTGTTGATGTGGTTTGGCTGTTCCTCTTTGCATTTTTATATGTGTTTAGCTCTTAGGCGGATATTCTGAGATTGGTTATACTGGCACTTTGTTGATGTAGTTTGGCTGTTCCTCTTTGCATTTTTATATGTGTTTAGCTCTTAGGTAGAGATTCCGAGGTTTATAATGAATAGTTCAGGCCTGGTATTTTGATATTTATAGACCTTGCTTCTTCAAGATCATTAGGTCATTTTTGAACTCAGAGAGAAAGTTGGCTTTGGAATATTTTAAGATTAGCCGATAGGAAAACAAAGAAATTAGCCTGTACTTCTTTTGATATTCTATCTGTCTTTATAATGAACTATCAGTTGTGACTTATGATTACTATCACTCATTCCTTGGTGGATATTATGTTATAGCAGGGTAATTAGTGTGCATGAAATCTTGGTCTCTGGAGTCTAAGCCATAAGCTAAGTAAGGTTTTAGGGCTCCATATATATATCAATTTCAAGATCTCGTATTGGCTTATATCGTATTATGGCTATAGTTTTTGTTCGTAGGTTAGTACGCCTATAAATTCTAATTGCAGCCCTATAATCCTATGTCTCATAATTTGCATTATATTATAAGAATCTCTTCTGAATTGCATCAATCTAACAGTAAATAGGCGCAAAAAGCGATCTAAAGAGAGAGCGTAATGAATTACTAATATATTGTTGTGACATATAGGTATGGCGCAATAGAAGTATCAGCACTTTCCTTTTGTCTATCTCCCATATTTATTTATTACATATTCACGATATGCTATATAAATAGAGCTTACAGTCACTATTAAAGAACCTATGATGGTTTGCGTAGATATAGTTTCACCAAATAGGTAATAGCCCAATACCGATGAGAAGACTAAGGTGGAGAAATATAGGGGAACCAGTATACATATTTCTGTTCTTTTGAAAGCGGCATATAAAGACCACATGCAACATATGAAACTCAGACCTCCTCCAACAAGGTAGGGTACATATTGCCAGAAATCAAAATTATTCCAAAATATAATTACAAATGGTAATGCAAAAAGACTAGTGAATAACATAATAAAGGTAACTTGTTGAATAATGTCAGGATTACTTTTGATTGAAATTTTGGTAATCACATCCAATAGCCCCCAACACATAACCACCACAACCACTAGTAATGTTATTGGTGAGAAGGAGGTTCCTGTGGGATCTATGATTATTATTGACCCTATAATTCCAATAATAATACTGATGATTCGTCTTATCCTAATCTCTTCTTTGAGGACTAATACAGCCATTACGGTTGCAATAATAGGGTAAGAAAGGGTGACTGCTGTTACATGTACTAATTCTAGCTGCGTTAAAGTATAGTATAAGATTATCTGATCGAATGTACAAATTCCTGATCTTAATATATTAATCTTCTGTGATTTATCAAAGAACTTATATTTTCTCTTTATAATAAATGGTATCATGATCAAGAAACCAGATAAAGAGACAAAGAAACTGTATTGTATAGGGCTTACTTCTGGAGATGCCATTTTAGACATAGAATTTAATACAGACAAAGCGAAACAATGAAGAAGCATCAACATTATTCCGATGAAGACATTACTCTGGAAGAGTCCCCTCATATTCATTTAATACCTCACTATTTCTTGTACAAATTCGTTTCATGTAATTTTAATTTGCCAGTGCATTGGATTGAGCATAGTTCTGGATCCCTATAGTTTTGATCAGATTAAGTTGTTGTTTAACCCACTCGACATGTTCTTCTTCTGATTTTAAGATATCTGTTAGTATATCAACTGTTACTATGTCACCCTCTTTGTCTATTGCTTTTATTGCCTGTCTATATGTTACAACCGTTTCTTTTTCCATTTCTAGGTTTTGCTCTAACAGCTTGTGGAGGTCTTTATTGACTTTTATAGGATTTGATCCAGAGATTTTTGGCAGTTCGTCAAGTACTATGATCCTCTTCATTATTACATCAGCATGCTCCATTTCTTCTATTGATTCTGCTCTGAATTTTTGTGCCATTTTTTCTAGGCCTAGATGTTCTAATAATCTATATTGCAAAAAATACTGATTAATTGCAGTTAATTCTCTGCCCAATACAATATTTAACCACTCAATGATTTTTTTATTAGAACTACTGTCTTCTGTCATTGCTATCAACCAATAAATAGAACTAGCAGGATAGTATACTAATATAGCATTCTGTCAAGTAGTGCGGATATACATGGTAATACATTCTTAATCATTATTATTGGTTCATGTATGAATATTATTGGCGTTTAAAATATATTAGTTCTTATATTTTCTGGCTAAGAGAGATCATTTATTGCTTTATCTTTTGAGGCGCTATTTATTTGCCTTATGACGTAGTGAGTTTTCTACGAATTTGTCATTTGTACTGTTATAAATCCTTTACTATATCTGTAGCTTTTTTGCTTTTGATATGATGGCCCAATATGTAATTAATAATTTTGTTATTACAATTGCTGAGAACATTGAGCATATTATTCCCATAGATAGTGTAACAGCGAATCCCTTAATTGGCCCTGAGCCAATTATGAATAATATTACAGAGCCAATTAGAGTGGTTATATTTGAGTCTAATATGGTTGACATTGCTTGGCTAAATCCTGATTCAATTGCCTTGAATATCAGTTTAGAACGTTTTTGCTCTTCCCTTATTCTCTCGAATATTAATACATTTGCATCCACCGCCATTCCTATGGTTAGAATTAGACCAGCTATTCCTGGTAAGGTTAGGGTGATTTCCATTATTGACATAAGAGCAAATATGAAGACCATATTGAGTAGTAGTGCAACAGAAGCAAAGATGCCGAATAAATAATATGAAATGAACATGAAAACTATCACAAGTAGTAGCGATATCATGGATGCATAGCTACCAGAGTTTATGGCGTCCTGACCAAGTGTTGGACCGACTGTGCGTTCCTCTATAACCTTTATTGGTGCTGGCAGAGCACCAGCTCGAAGTAAAACAGATAATTCATTAGCAGACTCAATAGTGAAATCGCCAGTTATCTCTCCTTGTCCTCCTAAGATTGGCTCTCTTATAACTGGTGCAGTGAGCACCATGTCGTCCAATACTACAGCAAACATCTTGTTGATGTTTTCTTTAGTTACTTGGGCAAATTTTTTGGTTCCAAATGTATTAAATTTAAAGAATACCGCAGGAATTCCGCTGCTATTGAAGCCAGCGCTGGCATCGCTTAATGATTCTCCGCCTATTATTATTTTCCTTAGTATTGGATACGCAGTACCATTACTATCCTTATATACCTTGGTGGTTAGCCTATTAATTTCACTTAAATCTTCTACTGTGTAGTCTACAAGATGGAATGCTAGCTTAGCAGTTCTACCTAATATGGATTTGATCTCGCTGGGGTTATCAGCACCAGGTACTTGCAATAGTATCCTACTGTCTCCTTGTTCCTGGATCGTAATCTCTCTGGTTCCAAGTTGATCTATTCTTGATCTTATGTTGCTTATTGATTCATTGATAACTTTGCTTTTCAGTTCTTTAATGTAAGACTCTTTGTATGCAATAACGATATCATTTGATTCTACGTCTACTGCATAATTATTCCCAAGTTTCTTTAGGTATTCAATATTTTCTACTGCAGTATCTTCTGCGAGATTAACTGTTACTTTCTTTTCATAAGGAGATACATTCATTTTCTTATATGCAATTTTCTCGTCTCTTAGTATTCGACTTACATCATCTGCAAAATGCTCCACACTATCCTTAATGTATTCATTGAAATCAACCTGCAGCAAAAGAGAAACTCCTCCTCTTAGGTCTAGACCAAGGTTTATTGTTCTATTAGGCAGAAGATCATGGTCTATAAAATTAGGAGCAATAGTATATCCTGATAATAAACACAGTAGAAATATTAGTAAGGTTTTTAGCTTAAGTATTGTCATTATTACATTGTGCATTATTTATTATATGGTCAATATACACTAAGTTCGATTGTCAAATCAATTGAAAGTTCTGCGCTGGTAAAATTACTTACTTATTTGGTGTTGGATCACAGTTCAATTATCGATCTTATATTGAGTTATACTTACTTGATACACCTGGTATATTATATTTTGCTGCCTGTCTTTTGGTGTTATTTAATAAAGAGCAATCTGCCTCTTGCGATTGCTCCTTTAACTAATAGTTAATATTCAAACTATGATATTCTCCGAATATTCCTCACTATGTGTGTGTTCATATTATATATGCATACAGGCTACGTCTGCGCTTGCACTGCCATAGTTATCTTTTAACGACGAAGGATAAGGATGGTCATTATTACCATCTAGAGGTATCTGTTGACCCAAGCTATCCAATATAGAGTTAATTCTAGGGTCTATATCATTTAATACTTCTTCATCTTGCTTGTCAGAGAATTTAACCTCTAGTTCTTGTAATACATTGCTAATGGTTGCTTTTAGAATGGTTTGACCCTCTGGGCTGAGGTACTCGAACCGTAAGGACAAATATGATAATTGTCTTTTGATTTTTCCTTTTGATATATCTTCATCGTTTTTTGTAAATATAGATGAAACCATCCTACTAAGTCTGCCAAGATCCTTCTTTGAGAGACTATTTTCATTACAATGAGCCGATTTACTTAATTCACACAAAGTTCTTAGTTTGCTTGCTACAAGAGAAATCCCTTCTCTTGTGCTTGTTATCGTATCCATGCATGCTGATGTTACAGGATAGTTCTTTGCCTGTCTTTCCAACTCCTTGTGGTGCTCTGTGAGCCTTTTTTCTTTGTCGACTTCTTTAAAGGTTTTGCTTCCAGTGATCAAGATTGCTACTATTGCAAAGAGATTCACTAAATATAATTTAACCGACAGGGCGCCCTTAGTATGATGGTTCTCTTCATATTGCTCTGTTTGCATAGAATTTTGTTCTTCTGCCTTATGGCTCGATGAATCTGCAGATGGTATTTTTTCTGCTACTTGATGATTCAATGCACTTGGAGAGAACATCCTGATTGGGAGTTGAGTATTGGAAGGTGCATGTCTACTCAATAGGCGAAGTAACGTAGAATATTTATTTGGTAAAATAGTTCTAAACATATGATTAATCCTAAATCTTAACATATTAATTATATTAAATAATATTGTGTGTGTCAATATTCATAAGTTAGGCTTACAATGGCAGCTATAATAAATATAATGCATTTAGAATCTATATTATATTTAGCTATCTTGAGCGCATCCATAATATTACAGATGATATTAGCATCAAAGAGAACCAGGTGATTGCATATTCAATATGTCTTGATAGATCCACCTGTGATACATAATGGATGGAGTGTATGCCGCTGGAGAAGGTACTATCTTCTTTGTCCCTAACTACGGTGTAATCCTCTAATTTAAGATCTAAGTAGTTCTCTATTTCTGCCTTTTTGAGATAAAACCACTCATTGCTCTTTGTATCATTATCAATAAATTGCCAAGAATCTTTGAACGAATTCTGTATTATTCCATTTATTTCTGTGATGGAGTAATATTTATCTCTATCTTTGAGTTTATTTTCAGCGCTGATCCATCCCATATTCACAAGTATATTTTTCCCTTCTGTGGTCGTGAAAGCGGTATAAACAAAATAACCTTTTTGTCTTCCCATGTATCGTAGGAAATGTAATTCTTTTCTATGCATGAATATCCCAGGTATTATTGCTTCTGCATAACTCAGATCTTTTATGTTTAGTTGCTCTGGGTTGATTTCTTTTAATATTATCTTCACTTGATGTTGTTTGGATTCTATATTCTTCTTTTCATAATAACGACCGATTTGCCATGTTCCTAGTAAGGCAAAAAGTAGAGGGAACATGATCAATATAGCGACTGATAGTCTTTTCATTTTAAACATACTGATATTTTAAGTGCAATATATTGGATTTCATTGTGATTAACAATACATTAATCGTTATTTTTTGAATTATGGCGATTGCGTTTTTTATATCAATATCAAATGTATCGTCTGGATTGTTTTAGAATACGCAAATGATATTTAAGTAACATTTTTTCGTTTTTCTTGCTTCATCTATTTGTATAATAATTGTGAATATGATTTTACGAATGAAATCTCAAAAAATCAGAGCTGATTAGGATTTCTATAAGCAAATTATGGCCAAGGTTGTGTTGGATGATTTGAAAGCTCGATGAGCTATATATTCCGAAAAAGCAAAGATTAAAGAGAATGTAATCAATATAGCGATTGATAGTTCTCTCATTTCAATTATACTTATATTTTAAATTTAACATACTGGATTTTATTATGATTAACAATACGTTAATCGGTATTTTTTGGATCAACATTACTTCATTTCTTATTTCAATACTGAATTTTTCATCTAGGTTTCTTTCAGAATATATCAGCGATATTCAAGTAGTATTTGCCGTGTTTCTTGTTTCATTTCTATGCATATTTCCTATAGCAATGATTAAGAGATATGAATTTAATTGGGATTTACATAGGCACACAATAACTAGATCTGCACTTGATGTGATTGCATATCCTATATTCTATTATGCCTTTGTTCGCGCTCCAACTCTTCAGGTTTCTGCTATAGTACTAAGTGTGCCAATAACCGCTACTATACTTGCAGTATTGTTTCTTAAGGAGAAAGTAACAACTCGGATTATTGTTGCCTTGATGTTAGGTTTTATAGGCATGTTGTGTGTAATCGAGCCATGGAATGAATGTGAATTTACATCCATATTATGGTTAGTAGTATTATCAATTTCTCTCTGGGGTATAGAAGACGTAATATTGAAAAGTGTTGCTCATAGAGCCACGCCATATGAACATACGTTCTACTTCTTCCTATTCCGATTAATCTTTATAATGCCCATAGTGTATGTTTTATGGGTGGATGTTATTTGGCAGGACATGAATATGATAATATTGTTCTCGTTAATCTCTGGTATTGCCGCTGCTGCTTCAGTGGTAACTTGTACTATATCTTTTAGGTATGCGGATTTGACTGTATTGGCACCATTTTTCTTTAGTATACTCATTTACTCTAGTTTATGGGCCTATATATTCTTTGGTGAAATTATTACTCAAAATACTATTGCAGGTATTGCTTTAATTCTTTCTGGTACAGTGTTTTTGGTGTGGAATGAGCGTAGATGATTCGTTGACTTTTATTCCAAAAGAACTACTATTAGTATCATAAAAAATGATATTCATTGGAGTGTGTGTGTATGACATGCAATAATAAAATGAAAGGCATTCTTTGGATGAATGTTGCTGCATCCTCTTTTGCATTGCACAATGCAATGGCGCGCTATTTATCAGAGAATCTTACTGTGCTTTGTGTGACCTTTGTTATATTGGCAGGCCAATTCTTAATAATGATCCCACCAGCTATTATTTCTAGATATAAATTCAGATGGTCAGTGCATAAGTGGGTTTTTGTACGAGCTGCACTCTCGGTTGCAGCAACATTTATGCTGGTGTATGGAATAAATCATTTAGATCTGCCTAAGGTATCATCACTTACTCTTACTTCGCCCATTATTACCACGATATTTTCATCTTTATTTCTTAAAGATAAGATGAATGTACACATTTTTATTGCTTTGTTATTTGGTCTTGCAGGTGCTGCCATCATCGTTGAGCCGTGGAATGCTTATGAATTTTCTTATGCCTCTCTTATTGTATTATTAGCTGTGATTTGTTGGGGTTTAGAAGATATCGCAATGAAAGTTGGTGCAAGCCAAGAAAAGGTTGGTAGTCAGATATTTTATTTATCATTATTTCGTGTATTAATGATTACACCCTTTATTCTGTATTTTAATTATGAAGGAGAAATTATTGCAAATATAATGATGCCCCATACCATCAAATATGGCTTTCTTGCTTCATTAGCTGGATTAATAGGCATTGCGGGATGTATATTAGCATTCAGAAGAACATCGCTCAATACATTGACGCCTTTCTTCTTCACAGGAATAATATATTCTAGCATTCTTGCTTATATATTCTTTGGAGAATTGATCAAGGATACTACAATCATTGGAGTTACATTGATCTTTATTGGTTCCGTATATACAGTATATTCTAATCGAAGATAGGATCTTAATATATGCCAGAAATTAGGCTATTACCTACACATCTTATTAATAAAATTGCTGCAGGGGAAGTGATTGAGAGACCTGCTAGCGTGGTTAAAGAGTTGTTAGAGAATTCTATAGATTCTGAGGCGAAATCTCTTGTTTTAAAGCTCAGGAAAGGCGGTCGCAATCTTATAGCTGTGCAGGATGATGGCTGTGGTATGACTAAGGAGCAATTGTCTCTTGCCTTGCAAAAACATGCAACTTCAAAGATACAGAATAATATAGATGATATTCAGTATCTTGGATTTAGAGGTGAGGCATTGCCTTCTATAGCGGCAATTAGTAAGCTTGTTATAGATTCATATAACACAGCGGGAGAGCCATGGAGAATTGAAACCGAGGGTGGGGTAATAAAGAATAGTAAGCCATCGAATATAAGCATTGGTACATCCATAGAAGTAAGTAACTTATTCTATTCCACACCGAATAGAATAAAATTTTTGAAGAGTGAAAAAAGTGAGAATGCAGCAGTATTATCTCTCGTTAATCGGATGGCCATATGCTATCCCGATGTTTCCTTTACAGTTTTTATAGACGATAAGAAGGTTTTGTATTATGAAACGTTGAATTCGTTGGATATACTTGATCGATGTGAGGCAAGAATTCAGAGTATACGTGGATTAGGTAAGAGCTTCATGCAGAATTGTAAATATGGTTCGGTATCAGATGGGGTGAATAAGATAGATGGATATGTGGGAATGCCTACTTATAATACCTGTGGCATGAAATATATTTATATGTTTGTTAATAATAGACCTGTGCATGATCAGGTGTTAATTAAGGCAATAAGATTCGCTTATCAAGATTTAATACCTAGGGGCAGATGTCCGTATGTGGTGTTGCGTCTTGATATTCCCAATGAATCCGTGGATGTTAATGTACATCCAACGAAGGCAGAGGTAAGATTTTTGAATGAGAGGGCAATTTTTAATCTTGTAGTGAAATTGATTAAAGAGTCGATTAGTGAATCTGCTGGAAAAGTGCATAATAACAAGAATTTTATTAATATGATGGCGAAGAAGCAAGATAAGCTGCCCAACCCTTTCGAGAGTACACATAATAAAGGTGAAGCGAAGATCAATAATGAATTATTAGCCATCGATGATATAAATAAACGCGCTAATGAACAATTATTTAGCTATAACTCCCCGAAAGATCTACCGCAGCTTAATGATCAGAAAAAAGCAAATTTTTTTTCCTTGGGCTCAGTAAATTCCACAAATAATACATCGCCTAGTTCAGGGAGTATTTCAAACGCTGATGCTAGCATAAATACATCGTCTAGTTCAGGGAGTATTTCAAACGCTGATGCTAGCATAAATACATCGTCTAGTTCAGGGAGTATTTCAAACGCTGGTGCTACATACATACATCTGTGAGCAATAAATCTATTATTGCTCATAATACGCAATCTTCTAATGACTCTAGCCCGAAGATTATCAAGCAAGAAGAGCTCTCTGATGTTGATAAAGAATATCCCTTAGGCAATGCTAAATGCCAGATAGGGAGTATGTATATCATAGCTGAAAATAGCGACGGAATTGTAATTGTTGATCAACATGCAGCGCATGAGAGAATTGTATATGAAGAAATTAAGGTGCATTTGAATAAAGACGGAATTAAGATTCAAGCTTCTTTATCTGCAGAATTTGTAGAATTTGATCAAGAAAGCATCGAGGTCTTGCAAGAGAATAAACAATTAATATTAGAACTTGGTGTAATGTTTGATGTTGTTGGTGATAGTGCGGTGCTTGTGCAAGGGATTCCGGCATTTTTGAATTCTTCAGAATCAAAGGGTATAATGCAAGAGCTTGTGAATGATCTATTAGATACCGGTGTTGCCAGCTCTCTTATGTATAGATTGCATGAACATTATGGTAATCAAGCCTGTTATAATTCTATCAGGGCAGGGCGTAATATGAATATGGAGGAGATGAATTATTTATTACGTAAAGTAGAAACAATACCCAATGCTGGGCAGTGTAATCATGGTAGGTCAACCTACATAAAAATCTCTCGCAATGAGATACACAAAATGTTTGAAAGACTATGACTTATGATTCATATGTAAATGAATTAGGGTTCATAACAATTGCATCGCTTCAATGCTTTGATAAAGCGTGTTAGAAAAAAGGCAGAAGTGCTGATGAAGCGTGTTACTTAGTCTAGATTTGCTGATGAAGCGTGTTACTTAATTTAGAAAAAAGGCAGAAGTGCTGATGAAGCGTGTTACTTAGTCTAGAGAAAAGGCAGAAGTGCTGATGAAGACTTCATTTAGAAAAAGGCAGAAGTGCTGATGAAGCGTGTTACTTAGTCTAGAGAAAAGGCAGAAGTGCTGATGAAGCGTGTTACTTAATTTAGAAAAAAGGCAGAAGTGCTGATGAAGCGTGTTACTTAATTTAGTTACTTTACTTCATTTAGAGAAAAGGCAGAAGTGCTGATGAAGCGTGTTACTTAGTCTAGAGTGTAGACAGCAATATTCGTTAAGGAATAGTAGATCGTAAAATTTAAGCTTATTAAAATCTTACTAAAGAACCAATATATAGACTTACTCAAACATAAGTTAGCTAAGTCGCCAGCAGAAACTAGTATACAATACCACTTCTGCTAGCCTCTTTTTTTACTACAACATGTCTTTCGGAATTATATATATAATACCACTTAACTATGTATATCTTCTTTCTTAAAAAAGAAATTTATCTCTTTTTCAGCACTGGCCGCGCTATCGGAGCCATGAACACAGTTTTCATCTATACTTTCAGCTAGATCGCCTCGAATTGTTCCTGTTGATGCATTTTCCGGATTTGTGTCGCCCATTATATCTCTATATTTTTTTATGGCATTAATTCCTTTCAGTACTTGTAAAATTACAGGACCAGATGTTACAGTGTCGATTAATTTACTGAAAAAAGGACGCTCCTTATGTTCGGCGTAAAAATGCTCTGCTTCATCTCTGGTTAAATTGGTCATACGAGTGGCAACAATTTTTAGACCCACTTTTTCTATATATGAGTTAACTTTCCCTATTATACTATTTCTTATTACGTGTGGTTTCAATATTGATAATGTATGTTCAAAGCTCATAGCATATTACTCAAATAGATAAAAACACAGCCTATCAGTTATAAAACAAATGTCAATTGTTCGTAGATTTTGGCTTCATGAATTAATATATAATTAATCTATGGATTTAAGAGTATATTGAGATATACTGAGCTCTTATATATTGGGTGTATAATATGCTAAACAAAGAATCCAATTATGTAACAGATAACGTTCTTAGCTATATTACTAGCTGTATGTGTGATTCTGGGTGGAATCATAAGAAATTAGGTTGTTTTGATGTTGCATATATGCCTGCTACGGAAGAGCAGACATTTAATTATTCCTGTTTTAATCGTAGTAGTGGGCTTGAAGAACCTGATGAGGAAGCATTATTGAAATTATATCAATACTCCATTGATCATAAACTGGATTTGGCTTTTCCTGTAGATGCGCATATGAAGAAAACAAGAGATTGGTTGGCTAAAATGGGTGTTGAGCAAGTTAGTGATCCTTTCAAGGCAGTTATGAAGATTAGGAAGAAACATATCAATCCTATTATTTATGGATTTGAACCGATAGAGGGATTTGAGTTAGTGCCAGCTAATACAGATCAAAATCTAGATGACTATAGTAAATCTGCAGGTCGTGTTTTTGGGCATAAGAATAATCGTGCAATAATTGGTTTGTTAAAATGTTTAATTGGCAAAGAATACAATAAATCAACCAGGACCCAATTCTTTGTTGCTAAAGTTAATGGCAAGCAGGTTGGTTCATGTGGTATGCACATGGATGATAATAATGTAGCTGGTTTTTATAGTGATGCAATCTTGCCTGAACACAGAGGTAATGGATATGGGCAACAGCTTATTTTTGAAAGGATAAAATTAGCTGAGAAATATGGCTGTGAATATGCTATTGCTCATTGCATCACAGAAGCTTCTGTTAGTTTATATCCAAAGATGAAATTCAATCTAAGAAATCGTATGTATAATTATTTATTTCGTGGAACATCAAGTTAATTTGTTTGAGATCCGATCTTCTGTATGTAGTATTGTTATTGAGAGTGCTAAAATTATGCATTGCATAAATAATTAGGGAAGATAGCCTCATATCACAGTTTAGTAATTAGTGATACAAAAGATAAAAATGTTATGTACACAGTTAGCATTGCCAGGGGCGTGTTCTGTCAAAAAATTAAACTATATCTTGTGTTTCTCATTGCCAGGGGCGTGTTTTGTCAAAAAATTAAACTATATCTTGTGTTTCTCATTGCCAGGGGCGTGTTCTGTCAAAAAGTTAAACCATATCTTGTGTTTCTCATTGCCAGGGGTGTGTTCTGTCAAAAAATTAAACTATATCTTGTGTTTCTCATTGCCAGGGGTGTGTTCTGTCAAAGAATTAAACTATATCTTGTGTTTCTCATTGTCAGGGGCGTGTTCTGTCAAAAAGTTAAACCATATCTTGTGTTTCTCATTGCCAGAGACGTGTTCTGTCAAAGAATTAAACTATATCTTGTGTTTCTCATTGCCAGGGGTGTGTTTTGTCAAAGAATTAAACTATCTTGTGTGCAGACACTAATGCAAACACTCAGTCTTTGTTAGTAGGATCATATTTTGCAGCATTAATAATAGCTTCAACATGCGTTTCTTCTTTAACTTTTGCTATACATTCTGTAACAAAGAATTTATTTAATCTAGATTTGATCATTTTTACATGTAGATGTACTGAATCACCAGGGGTAATAGGTTTACGAAATTTTGCCTTATTTACTCCTGTTAAGACAAATTTGTACTGTTCATTAGTATCTTCTTTGTTGGATATTAAGTTTGCGAGCACTACAGCAGTTTGCGCCAATGCTTCTATGATCAATACACCTGGCATGATTGGCATACCAGGAAAGTGCCCAGCAAAGAATCCCTCATTATATGTAACGTTCTTCAATCCAACGATCGACATGTCTTCCGTGTTGTACTCTAGGATGCGATCTACTAATACAAAGGGGTGCCTATGTGGTATCATCTCTAATATCTTGTTTATATCCAAGTTAGTATCTGTAATCACTTTGCGCTCTCCTGTGTTATTAATTTGTTCTTTTAATTTGCTCTTTAATATCAAAATTCTCTAATTTCAGCTCCAGCTTCTCTTTGACTCTTGCTGTAACATCCAATTCTGCTTTGGCAAAAAACGGTTGTTGTTGGGTGGCGATTGGCTTGGGTATGACGATATCAAGATCCACCTCGCTTGCTACTTCCTCGAGAGATTTAGTAATGTGCGTTAAAATACCTTCGGTAACTTTATTTAGTTTATTTTTCAGTATAAGGAATTCATTCTGATATTTTTGCTGTAACTCTGCTACTGCAGTCTCTAATTCTTTTTCTTTCTCTTTTTTTGCACTTTCAGAAAGAAGTTCGCTTTGCTTTTCTATCTCTTTCTTTTTTGCTTCCACTTCCTTATTTGCCCTGGCTACTATGTGTTCTTCCTTTTCCTTGGCATACTCTTGTGTGTTTTTGACAATTTCTGCTATTTGCTGAGAAGAAAACACCATTCCCATGTCGAAAATACCTATTCTATGTCCTTCTCTGGCAAAGGAATTGATAGGGTTAGTGAGGATTAATATGGTTAATATTAATATAGAAATTTTTTTAATCATTTGAATATCATCCTAAAATACTGTTCCAAAATTAAAACTAATTAGCTTCTCTTTGTCTCCTTCAGACATTAACAATGGAATGGCAAGATTAATACGTATGGGTCCAACTGGTGATAGCCACACCAGGCCGGTTCCTACCGCCATTCTTAAGTTTTTATCATTGGTTATATTATCACGCTGTAGATCTTTGTCTAGACCAAATAATGTTCCTGTATCTACAAAGAAAGACCCTCTTACGTTCAATTTTTTGATTATATCAATTGGAAAATTAATTTGAGCAGAGCCAGTATAGTAGAAATTCCCACCTAAAGTATCATCAGTGTCTAGATCTCTTGGTCCGATTCCACCATCATCAAACCCTCGTAAGCTGTTGCTATCTAATGAAAATCGTTCATTAACTCTCAGTGAGCGTGTATTGTAATTCCAGATATATCCTATGCCAGAATTTATTCTCAATATTGCATCTTCTTCTTTGCCAAATAATTTATCATTGAAATATACGCCAGATATTTCTGATTTTATATATTTTGCGTTACCACCAATACCAGCTATATTTTGTGATAATGAAATAGAGTGGCCACTTGATGGATTTAGGCTGCTGTTTATACTATTAAACCCCATGGAATATCCTATCAATGAGGTTATATTCACGCCTTCCTGCTCTTTAATTAGCGTCGAAGCGTTCATCGGTACATCTTTGATTTGTGTGTTATCATGAACATATCGTAAAGAATAATTGATATATTCTGTCAAATCATCAGAGGCTTGCACAGAGAATCCTGTGGAAGCTGAGCTATATGATGATAAATCTTGGTTAGATAAAGTTCTGTAATATACTCCTGCACTTGCAGTTAAGTCCTTGTCCAGGAAATACCTATCTGCTGCTTTCATATCTAGTTCTAGACTCCTTTTTGTTTTCTGTAAGGCCATTGAGACTGTGCGCCCTGTGCCAAAAAGATTTCTTTCGTTTAGAGCAATGCTAGTGGTGAATCCTGAGTTAGAGGAGTATCCCGCAGACAATTTGATGTCACCAGTCGGCTTATCTTTTACTTCGACATCTAGGTCAATTTTATCATCTCCGGTGATACTTATGCCCTTATTTATATTAATAGATTCAAAGAAATTTAAAGCTCTAAGTCGTTGCTCTGACCTTATTACTTTTCCTTCATTATAAAGGTCACCATCCGCTAGTCTTAGCTCTCTTCTAATAACCTCATCTCTAGTTCTATTGTTTCCAGATATATTCACTTTATCTATATATATATCTTTGTTCTCTTTTATTGAAAATATTATATCAATTTTATTGTCATGCTGTTTGTAATCAGTATTCACTTCAATAGAATTGTAATTTCTTCTCAGGTGATTGTTTATTATTGATATTGATTCATTGATCTTTGATGCATCAAATTTCTTGGATTCTTTTACATTAATTAATTCTTTTAATTCTTGAATGTCTAGGCCCTGTATTTTACTTTCTATAGAAACCTTGTTTATATAAAAGACTCGGCCTTCATTCAAGGTGAAGTTAATAATACAATGATTGTTGGATATCTCCACTATAGTTGATGAAACATTGAAATCTGCAAAGCCATTGGATAAGTAAAATTGTCTCAATATTTCACGATCTAATAATAATTTATCACTATCAAATATATGTCGCTTGCTAAATATGTTTATTATTCTATATGTTTTAGTATAAATTATTTCTCTTAAATCTTGATCTACAAAGCTTTGATTTCCAGTGAATCTTATATCTGCTACTTTTATTTTATGGTTTTCTTGTATGGTGAAGATTATATCAATCATATCACCATATTTTCTCAGGTCGAATTTCACATTGGTGAATAAATAATTATGTTTCTTATAAAGGTCTTTAATTTTGTTGGTGGCTTTGCGTAGTTTTGTTTTTGTAAATATTGAGCGTTTTTCTAAAGGTAGAATTTCATATATACTTTTGGCTTTTATTTTATTTGCCCCTCTTATTATAATACTATTGACTATTGGGTTCTCTTTTACTGTGATAATCAATTGATCATTATCATTGACACTAGATCTGACATCGGAGAAGAAGCCCGTGGAATATAATTTTTTTATCACCTGATTAATATCTACATTATTAAGGCATTTGTTTTGATCTATATCAATATAGGAACTGATGGTCTTGTTGTTGGTTCTTTTGTTTCCAATGAATATTATGCCTTTAATGCACGAGTTTTTTGTAATTTTGGAAGTTGGTGCGCTGATCGTAGGCTTGTCCTCTACTTGTTTATCCACGCCTTGTTCTGCTGCTTGGATATGCTCATCGCTATCTGCAAGTTCGGAGTGATCTTTGGTGGATGTTGGGCATGTACTGCTAGACACTTCAGTATCGGATATCGCAATATCATTATCTGGTTCTTGTGCCAGGCTCGTTTCTATTATTGAAGCCTCGCAGAGACCTGCTAATAATATGAATATCAGTATTGCTATAGATAGGAACGTCGCTCTATCATTCCTCATTTAATCCTCCCTATTTCAGTAGATATCTTACATCGTTGAATGTAGACAGGGCAAAGATCAGGAGCAATATTCCTATTCCTATTTTCGTGCCGTAATTCTGGAATTTCATGGATATTTCTCTGCTGGTAAGAGCCTCTATTACATAAAACATTAAATGTCCGCCATCTAACGCCGGAATAGGAAATAAATTAATAAGTCCTAAATTTATAGATAATAGCGCCATGAACCATATTAAGGATTTAAGTCCATTTTGTGCAGATTGACCAGAGTATTTTGCAATCCTTATTGGTCCACCAAGATCATCTGTTCCTCTTTTCCCTTGAATAATCTGTCCCATAACATCCAATATATCAAGCGTTATGCCATAAGTTTTGATTGTGGCACGATGCAAGGCTTCTATTGGACCGAATGTCTTATGTGTCATTAAATCCGATGATATGCCAAGCCTGGGCATATCTGATTTATTTCCCATGGAGTCCGTCATTTCTGCTATTTCAGGTTTTATCATAATAAGCATTATATTATTTTCCCTGTTAATTTCCATCTCTATTTCTGGATCAGAGCTGATGACCACACGTCTTCCAACATCCTCAAATGACTCGACTGCATGATTATCCATTTTAAGTATTTTATCACCTGCCTGTAAGCCGGCATGCTGTGCAGGACTACCATCTTGTACCGCAGTTATTATTGGTAATGTATAAGAATGTCCATAGAAGACAAATAATCCAGCAATAAGAATGATTGATAGAAGAAAATTTGCTATCGGCCCACCTGCTACTATGAGAGATTTCTGCTTCAGATTTTTGTATTCAAAAGCTCGTTTCTTGTCGCTATCAGACATTGACTCAATTTTTTTCTGATCTGGCGTGCTTGCTGGGTCGCCATCGCCAAACATTTTAACATATCCACCCATTGGTATAGCGGCAATACTCCATCTCGTGCCACTTTTGTCATTCTTTCCGCATATCTCTGGTCCAAAGCCAATCGAGAATTTTTCTACATGCACTCCAAACAATTTGGCAAAGAAATAATGTCCGTATTCGTGTATGAACACGATTATTGTTATCACGAATATAAATGATAATGCATATTGTCCTATATTAAGAACGCTATCTAACATATTAATAATCACCCGAAGTAGTCTGCAATAACTCAACTTATAATGGACATGATCAAAATAATCAATATATTATCTGAATAATAGTAGAATTATTAATAATAAGACATTATACATTGTTATGTATTCTGATTAGGTTGTAATTTATGTTGATATTCATTTTAATGCTGATATTGGTGATTGTCTTAGATCAGGGCAGTAAGTATATATTGCTTGAGATGTTGGATGGATATAATTATGAAATTAACAATCATCTCAATATAGTGTCTGTTTGGAACAAAGGTATAAGTTTTGGTTTGTTCCGTGATTTTGAATATGCTAACTACATATTCCTTTCTTTGTCTGCAACCATAATAATGATTCTGCTTTTTTTATTGCGTAAAGATATGAAGCACTGGTATATTAGTGTGCCGATTGCAATGATAATTGGAGGGGCAGTGGGCAATATGATTGATCGCATAATGTATGGTGCTGTGTATGATTTTATAGATGTACATGGGCATGGAGTTCATTGGCCAGCGTTTAATATTGCAGATTCATTTGTATGTTTGGGAGTAATAGGTTTTGTATATGTGGATTACAGACAAAAGAGTCAGAAATAGCTTATTGAGCTTGTTGTTTATGATTGCTGTGGTTGCAATGGGCAATGATGGAAAGAGCGATATTCCAATGGATAAGAAGACCCGTCCTTTAATTATTCCTGATGGTTTGGAGGGGGAATATAGTATTCCACCAAGCACTAATGACGAAAGTAAAATAATCATACTTAAACCAATTACCATTCCTAGCAATATAAATGATTTGTAATGATAATAAGATTTTTAGTTGACAAATATAACACAGCATCGATAGACTGAAATAGTAAACTGTTGTTATATTTGTAATCATGATCTCTAGACTGTTTTTATTCTTTTTCTTTCTTTTTGGTTTTTCTGAAATAACCCTTGCGTACGATATCAAATGCAGAATTTTGGAAAGTAATAAACTTAAGGTTTGTGTTATAGAGGATCACTCAGCACCTGTTGTTAGGCATGATATATGGTATAAAGCTGGTGCGGCAGATGATTTCGTTCGTGAATCTGGTATAGCACATTTCCTTGAGCATGTGTCTTTCCTTAATGTTGATGGTATACCAGGTAAATTTTCTAAGAAAGTTTATGATATGGGTATATATGATAATGCCATGACCTCACTAACATTTACTGCCTACTATATGCGGGCTTTAAAAGAGCAGCTCTCTACTATTATGGATTTCGAAGCAAAGCGTATGAAGGGGGTCAGGTTTGATTCTCCTATAGATGGTGATGAAGATCTTATTGAGATAGAGCGTAAGATAGTTATTGAAGAAAGAAAAATGAGAGTAGAGAGTTCTATTTTTGGCAAAGGAGAAGAGGAATTGTTGTCTGCTATGTACAATAATTGTACTAATGGAGGTATTCCAGTTTTAGGTTGGATGGATGAAATAAAGGCAATACGCAACAGTAGTTTGGCAAAATTTTATAAAAAATATTACTGTCCTAACAATGCTACTGTGATAGTAACTGGAGATACTAATATTGATGAAGTTTATAAATTAGCTAAGAAGAATTATGGCAATATACCTATGTGTAATATTGGTGATATTACACATAGAGCCGCTTGCCCATTAAATAGCGCAATGCTTACAGTCAAGCTTAGCTTACCTAATGTGTCTGATAATATGGTCGTGCGTTCTTATAGATCAAAAACCACGAATAGTCTTGAAGTTGAGTTTATTTCTAGAATACTAGGCAAGGATAAAACAGGGAAATTGCATAAATATTTCGTTGATGATAAAAAATTGGCTCTTGCTGCTAGCGTATTTATGCGACCTGATATTAGCTATCATGATGATCAATTTGTAATTATAATATCTCCTAAGGAAGGCGTTGAGATTAGTGTTATAGAGGAAGCGTTGGATGAATTTATAGCAGGTCTGTTAAAATCTGGTCTGAGCAGTGATGATGTTGATCGTTATAGAGAAGATCATATTGCCGAGCACATATATGATATGGAAGATGATTTTATATTTTATGCAGGGTCTATGCTAACATTGAATAGACCTGTAATGTCCATAAAGGAGTTTTCTGAATATGTCAGTAAGTTGGAGCATGATGATTTGACTTCCGTGATGCAAGAGCTATTTAATCAGAACTTTGTTAAGGGTCACTTGGTTAAACCAGGAGATTGCAAGAAGGAGGGAGCATGTTAAATAAAAAATTCTGTTTTGTTCTATTATTCTATATTCTCTTGTTGTCTGGGGAATTGCAAGCGGGAGCCCTAGATGATATAGTTTCTGTGGAGAGCGATGGTGGCATTAAGGCTCTTTTAATTGAACGACAGCAAGTTCCTGTGGTTAATATTAATATTACTTTCAAGAACGCAGGGTATGCTAGTGATCCAGATGGAAAGAGCGGCCTAGCCCTTTTAGCGGCCAAGCATATTGAGGAAGGTTATTTAAGCCGCAATAGAGAGTTATTCTTAGATAAACTTGATAGAAAGGGTATAATAGTTGGTGCGGGCGTAGGAATAGATAATTTAAGCATTAATATTAAGGCATTATCTCAGCATGTAGATTTAGCTTTGGCTGAAGTCTTTACTATGCTGGCGGATCCAAGGGTTGATGTTCAGGGTTTCAGTAGAATGAAAGAAGAGCAATTATTCCTAATAAAAGGAGCTAACAATAACCCAGGTGCTATTGCTAGCGACAACATGTATAGAAAGATTTTTGCGGGCATGTCGTATGAGAATACTCCTTATGGAACTAAAGAGAGTATAGAAAATATTAAATCAGAAGATATTGTAAGTTACATTAAAAGGGTGTTTAATCGTTTTGGAATTATCATTAGTGTTGTTGGAGATATTGATCCAGTAAACCTTGTTAAGTTACTAGATGCTAGATCTGCAGAATTCTCCAGGCTTTCCCTGGTAAAACCTGCTGTGGCTATACCGAATTTTAATTTTAAAGATGCAGTGCAATCTTTGGATCAGGTTAGTTATTCTGATGTCAAGGTGCCGCAGAGCAGTATTATTTTTGTACAGGAGGGGGTTCCCTATAAACATGATGATTATCACACATATGTGATGTTGAAGGCCTTATTGGTTGGCACAGGTCTTAGCGGTGGTGCTCTAATGGAAGAACTTAGAGAAAAAAAGGGGTATGTGTATGGTGTGGGTATACAAGATATAGATAGTGAACTGATCAGCCTTGCTAAGGGTTCTACTTACACTGATAATACCAATGTTAATGGTGTATTATCTGAGATGGAGAATATATATAGATCATTACAGCAGGGTGGGTTTATTAATAAGAGTTTGCTTGATATTGCCAAGAAAAAGATCGTGAGCTCTTATATTTTTTCACTTACCAATAGTCAAACCATGTTGAGCATATTAGCAAAAATGCAGCTTTACAATATCTCTCAAGCTGATGTGTTATCATTCCCAGCGAAGATTTCGGCGGTTAAAGTTTGTAATATTAAAGAACTTGCGAATAGATTTATTGCTTGGGATAATTTAAGAATATTTGTTGCTGGTGATTTGGAGCAGATTAGAGGGTCATAGATTATGTGGAATTGCTATGATAAATATAGGCATTTATTAAGATTGCATAGTTTAACAGGCACTTGGTTATTGATGTTGCCTTGCCTCAGCGGGGCGGCTCTTGTTAGTACAGGTTCTCCTGATATTTGGCATATGTTATTGTTATTTGTGGGTGCATTTGTTATGCGTTCTGCTGGCTGCATAGTTAATGACTTGATTGACAAGGACATTGATTCGCAGGTTGAGCGAACGAAGGGTCGACCCATAGCATCTGGTAAGATTTCTGTCAAAGAGGCATTAATATGTTTATTCATACTGTGTTCTATTGCAGGATTTCTATTATTATTTATGAATGGTTTGGTTTTTGCGTTGGCTCTTATCTTCGCGCTTCCTATTGCAATATATCCTTTATGTAAGCGTTTATTTTTTATGCCTCAGATATTCCTGGGCTTTGTTTTTGGTTCAGGTGCAATATTTGGTTCTGCGCTTGTTACTGAGCAGGTTAGTGCCTCTAGTATAATATTTTATCTTGGCTGTGTATTTTGGATTATTGGTTATGATACAATATATGCCTGTCAGGACAGGAAATATGATTTGGCTTTGGGATTGAATTCTTCTGCTATTATACTGTTCCATTCTTTAGATAAGTGGTTGCTTTTATTCTATAAAATAGCTTTTTTCTTGTGGGTTATTGCAGGTGCGCTTGAGGGATTGGGAGTATTGTTTTATATGGTTATACCTGGCGCTGCGTATTTTCTATATAGACAGATCAAATATACTAATTTCAATGATCCTGAGCAATGTATGTCCGCCTTTAAGTCGAATGTAGTGGTTGGTTTATTTGTGCTAATCTCATATATATTGGGCAGTATATATTAATTACGTTATCTTGCTGTGTGGGGGCGGATGACCCTCAATTGGGGGGAAGGTGATTGTAATAATATTGTATTGATCTATTGGTATTTCTGGTATCTTATATATTAAATTAATCCTTATTGAACAGAAGATATGTCTATAAAAATTGGTGTGATTGGGGCTGCAGGCAGAATGGGCAAAGCAGTTATTAGGGCTATTGGTGACATGGTTGGGGGCGATTATGAGCTAGTCGCAGCTTGTGTCAGAGATGGTTCTCCATACATAGATATTGATGCTGGGAATATGACAG
The DNA here is from genome assembly GCA_965262395.1 of Rickettsiales bacterium. Taxonomy (GTDB): domain Bacteria; phylum Pseudomonadota; class Alphaproteobacteria; order Rickettsiales; family Anaplasmataceae; genus CBDHFF01. The sequence goes on along the minus strand of OZ253531.1, from coordinate 1,566,311 downwards.
GCGGCGCGCCTATGGGTATAAAAATTATGCATAATATGCGTCGTGCTTTTGAAATTTCGGATGTTATAATTGACTTTTCTTCTGCAACTGAGACCAAAGTTATTTTGGATATTGTGAAAGATACGGGAACTCCTCTGGTTCTTGGAACATCTGGTTCTGGTATTAATAAAAATATGGTAGAGAAGTCAGGCGCACATCATCACGCAGCTATAGTTGTAGCAGCTAATTCAGGCATTGGGGTGAATGTTATTGGAAGTTATTTAGGTGATATGCATAAGCAGTTAGGTGTAGATCAGTTTGATGCAGACATAATAGATATACACCATAGTGCAAAAAAAGATAAGCCCTCTGGTACTGCCAAACAAATTGCCGATATTCTTAAGATTCCTTATAATGAAATATCTAGTATTAGGGCTGGTGGTTCTCCTGGTGAGCATATTATAAGATTTTCTGGCCAGTTTGAAACAATTGAGATTAAGCATACGGCCATCTCAAGGGATGCTTTTGGTGTTGGTGCTGTTCGTGCTGCAGCATGGATAATTAAGAGTGGCTATAAATCTGGAATATATAGTATGAATGATGTCCTTGATTTATCATAGATCATACTATATGTAGCATCTATCTGTACTTAATGCAGATAGATCTTGTTTTATATCACGCCTAGTAATATACTATTTTTACAATAAATTCATATTATAAAAATATGCACTCTAGTTTGTCTGTATCCACCTCTATCAAGTTCATGCCTGATTTGAGAAGGTCTGTTGATATACTGCAAATGTCATCCATAGAATTGTGTAGTTTTGTAGATGCTGAGCTATTGGTGAATCCTATTTTGTCCATGGAGGGAGATGATGACCATGGGTTTAATCGTATTATTAGTTCCTGTGGATCTGAATATATAGATAATATTGCTTCTCGTGAAACCATCACTGAATATTTAACAAAACAAGTTCATATATGCACAAATAATGATGCAGAATATCTGATAGCGCAAGATCTTATAGCGCTTCTGAATGATCATGGTATTATAGAGCAAGATATAGGGGTGATGTCCTCTGAGCATGATATGCGAGATGTAGAGATGGTTTTACATAAGTTGCAGAATTTCTGTGATCCAGTGGGGGTCTTTGCTCGTTCAGTACAAGAATCATTAACATTGCAATTAGATAGACAGGATATGCTTACGGATAATATGATAAAGTTAGTTGCCAATATCGAATTATTATCTCAATATAAATTGAAAGAATTGCAGAAGGTTTGCAATATTATTAAAGAAGAAGAGTTATTAGGGATGATTGCTATATTCAAGTCTCTTAATGTCAATCCTTTGATTAATTTTTCTGATGAAAATATCTGTCCTATTATTCCTGATGTCATTGTAAATCAATCAGACACAGGGCTCGTAACTGAGCTTTCACCACATGTGATGCCAAAAATATCTATTGATTATTCCATAAAGAATCAAGTTGTTTCTAGCGCAGATATGAAATTTGTGAGAGATAAGATCAAAGATGGGAAGAACTTATTGTATCAGATAATGAGAAGGGCTTCTACCATTCAGAAAATTGCAAAATTAATTGTGGAATATCAAAATGATTTTCTATTAAGTGGTTCAGAAATTGATATAAAGCCATTGAAACTTAAGGATATCTCAGAGAAAATAGGCATGCATGAAAGTACTGTGAGCAGAGTAGTAAATTCTAAATATATCTCCACTTCCTATGGCGTTTTTCCAATGAAATTTTTCTTCTCTGGTTCTGTTGGCAATATTCATGCCATTTCGGAGAAGAAAATTAAAAATATTATGAAGGATATTATTGATAATGAACAAAACTCTTTATCAGATAATGATATAGTTCTGCTGTTGCAAAGTAAGAATATCAAGATTGCTAGAAGAACTGTTGTAAAATATAGAGAATCTATGAATATTCCGAATTCTAGGATCAGAAAATCTAAGCAAGAAATATCAAAGCAGGCTTATCATTCATTAGCTTAAAAATTCACTACTCATATCAGGTAATTAATAATAGGCAGATTAGGTTTTCGAAATTCATATTTAGTATGAATGTGGTCTCATTATCATAATTACAGTGGATGCTGCAATATCTATTAATATAGTGCCAGGTAAGTAATGGTTATAAGGTTTATTATGTAGTAGGGACTGTTCATCTCATGGGCTTGGGATAAGATTAATTGCAGTGTTATGTAGTAGGGACTTTCCATCTCATGGGCTTGGGATAAGATTAATTGCAGCGTTATGTAGTAGGGACTTTCCATCTCATGGGCTTGGGATAAGATTCATTGCAGTGTTATGTAGTAGGGACTGTTCATCGTATTGACTCAAGATGCAATTAATTGCAGTCCATTTAAATATTCATTTAAGGAAGCATTAAAGTGCATTATGCCATAATATCTTCTTTAACAGTTTCTATTGTTGGAACACCAGTGTTAGTTGAATATTCTGTGCGTATTTTTTTATCAGGATATATGTACTTGTGTATGTCGTGACATGCAGATAAGGCTTCTGAAAAACCAGCTGCTATAAGTTTTACTTTACCAGAATAGGTTGCTACATCACCAATGGCATAAATTCCTTCTGTATTTGTTTTGCAGTTGCTCTGGTCTACTTCTATGTGTTTTTTGTTCATTTGTAATCCCCAGGTTTCAATGGGGCCCAGTTCATTAGATAGTCCAAAGAAATACAATAAATGATCTGCTTCTACAGGCGTAACTGATTGGTCTGTGAGGTTTTCTAGTAATATTTTGTTGATTTTGCCATCATGGCCATCTATATGATTAACTTTATATGGAATCATTAATTTTATTTTTCCATTGTCAGCAAGCTCCATGATTTTTCTGCTACTTTCTGGAGAGCATCTAAAACTCTTTCTTCTATGAACCATCCAAACTTCTTTTGCTATACTAGATAGTTCTATGGCCCAATCAGCGGCTGAGTCTCCTCCGCCGGCAATGATTATTTTTTTTCCAGAGAATTTATGTTTGTCATGCACCATATAATGAACAGTGCCTCCAGCTTCAAATTCTTCTACATTATCTATCTCTGGTCTTCTAGGAGAAAAAGATCCACATCCTGCGGCAATGACTATTGCGTCGGTGTGGAATGTTGTTCCAGCGGATGTTTTAGTAATCCATTTATTATTTGTCATATCTTTTTGTACTGAGGTTACTTGTTGATTCATGTGATATCCTGGTTTGAATGGCATTATTTGCTCTTCCAGTTTTCTGATGAGTTCTGCTGCTTTAATTTCTGGATAAGCAGGTATATCGTATATAGGTTTATCTGGGTATAAGTATATGCATTGCCCCCCTATATTTTCTAATGAATCTACTAAACTACAATCTAGGCCGAGCATTCCAGCTTGGAATACAGTAAATAAACCAACTGGTCCTGTGCCTATAATCAAAATTTTGGAAGATACAATTTTCATGAAATAACCTTGTGATTCTTAGCATAATAGTAATAAATTATAGCTACAATTTATGGTTAAGTCAAAAGAATTTAATAATTAGTAATGTGTTATGTATTTTAATAATTAGTTTTTTATTAGTATATTGTATGTTATTATGGAAGGATGGTGAGAGGGCGGCCTTAGTAGTATTTAGAACGTATCTTTTAGATCAAAAATTATGGATAATAGTGATAAAAAAAATGATGACTCCAATGATGAATTAGCTAGTGGCAACACAGGTAATTCTAGTAAGCATCATGATAAAAACAAAGGCAGCTCAATCAGTCTAGACGAGATTAAGGATTGTCTTTTACATTTCGATATGCCGCGCCTTAAAGCTATGTTTAAAGGGGTTAGGGGTAAAGATAATTCTACAGGACTGTCTTATAAATTTGCTGATGGCAGAACATTGCTGCATATTATTCCTGAGCTTTATAGTCAGATGTCAGATGAACATGATGCTATGGTTTCAGGATATGAGCATGAGAAGCAAGTATTCTTCAATTTGTTTAAACTCGCTCCTCTACAAGCTGTAGGCAATGTATTAGGGCCTTCTGCTATAGAAGATGATGTATTGGATAAAGAGCTACATATCAAACGTCGTTTACAGAAAAATTTGCTACATTCATTTGCTCATATATATACCATAAAAGATACAGATGTAGATTCTAAATATGAAGGCAGGACGGCTACTGGGATGCTTTTGAGTGCCATCCCAGATCTTGATGTTTCTGGTGTACGCATGGTTCATGGCGTTGAGATGGCGAGAGCGGCTGATACATCACCAAGAACAAGAGAGTATGCCTCTAGGTGGATTAATAGGCTGAATATATTGCGTGACAATAATACCCCCATACAAATTTACGCTAGTAGCAATGACAGGCATAAGAGAGTGAACCGCTTTCATTTGGTTGCGTTGTGCATGGGTGGTTTATTATTAACAACTTCTGTTCTTGCACTAGTTGCTCTGGCGACCTTAATTGGGAAGAAGGTAAAAGTTGATACCAATTTATATAAGATATTATTCCCTATTATAGCTGCGCTTATGGGAACGGGATTCTTTTTTATAGCTTTATATTTTGTAAATGTTTCTAGAATTATTTCGCCTAACCACGCTTCAACAACGGGACAATCATCTGCGAATATCAGGACTAATATCGCTACTGAACAAAGTTCTGTTGCTGTGAATAATTGCCCTGCTTTCATGAGAGCGTTTGCAACCAAAGAGACATCTGCAGAGGTTTCACAGGAAGAGGAAGAGGAAGAGGAAGAAAGTGAGGAGCAGGAGGAGGAGCAGCAACAGGAGCAAGAACAAGAATCCTCAAGTAATGCTTCTTCTGATCGTGAATTTATGGCGAAGATGTGTACCGATAAAAGTAAAGTCATTATGTCGTATAGTCTTTATGTGAAGCATGTTGTTAAGAAGTTTAAAATTTCACTGGATGTATTCGCTTCATTATGTCATTTCCCGAAATTCTCGGCTCAGGGCTTAAATGACAAAAATGCATGTATCTATTTTATTAATGCTTGGCTTGGAAATATACTCGGTAGTTTCGTTGGAGGGCATGCCTATAATGGAGATATAGGCTGTGAGGTGGATAATGATTCTGCATTAACCAAGAGATGGCAAAGTAGTCGCAGGCAAATTTATGTGTCTACGGATGTAATTGATTATCTTATACAAAATCCAACCATTGTATTAAACACAGTTAATGGTCATATACCAATACTAGACTGTTTGCCTGAAGGTTTTTATATAGAGAATTTGGATCCATATAGCGCCGTACTTCGATATTCACTTGATTTACAAAGTGCACAGCATACGAATGAGCAGTATCATAATATCTATAAAGGACAGGCAAGAGATGAACCCGTAGTAGACCCAGTTCCTCAGTGGATAACGGATCTTGGATTGGATGTTTTAAAAGAAGAAATAGACATGCCAGCGAATGGATATTCAGCTACGATGGTGAATCATGACATGCCATCTGAACAGGATGTGAATGACGCTCACGGTAATGTATTTCCTAATCAATGGAACAATTTAAGTCCTCTCCTTGATTGCCTAGAGCTTAATGAGAACACTAAATCATTTCTTGATATGCTATCGATGAGTGAAGATTGTATTGAGATAGCTAAGGTTAAGGTTGCATCTTTTATATTCACACCAATCAGGCAGATGATATACTCTTCTGGGAATAGTGCGGATGCTAAATATAACGTTGAGTCATTTGTTTCAATGTTACAAAAAATGTCCCTAATTTCTATTCCTGTTAAAACCGCCTTTGGAATTCAGGTGAATGATGGTTCGTTCTGTAGAGATGCTAAGATATTAAGCGATGATGATGATGTGCATATATCTTTGATGTCTTTCTTTTTTAACAGATTCTTGCGTGATTCACCTAATGCAAGTGAATTTATGTCTAAGGATAGTCTGCAATTCATAGCTACTATGTGCTCTCTTGAGCCAGAGGGTTGTGATATGCAATTCATTATTAACGCCATTAGTAACTATAATCCTGTCAAAAATGTCGACGGTAAATGTGTTGTCTACAAAGTACCCGGTAAAACAATGCTTAGTTTTGGGCAATACGGCAAAGTATTGTTCAAAATACTAGAAAGGTGGAAAGACCTAAATTTGAGTGTATCCTTGCTAACTAATAATTACCTGCTCTGTGATGCCGTTGCTGTTGGTGATTTTTCTTATGTTGATAAGATATTGCGTTATCTTGAAAAGCTTAATGGCAATGATGTTCTAGAATTTGCACAAGAACTTAGCATGCTAAGACCTAATGCGTCTAATAATCTTTCAGGTATAAAATACAATGTACTTCGTGCCATTGATGAAGAATTCACATCTGTTCATAGATGTATTGGTGGATTATCGAATAATGATGAGCCTTATACAGATTCATCTACTAGTGAAGATCTTGGCTCTGCTTATCATGCTTGTATACGTAAACATGATACATTTTCTAATGTTGAGAAAGATCACACGGGCAAACCAGAGAATCGTAAGGTCAATAATTATGAAGTTGCATCTTTACATAATAGTAAAAAGTTATCCTTAAAGGGTGACCGTATGGGTATACATAGGGATGTTATACAATGTCATGAGTATTTTGGCCTAGAGAACAACGGATATGAATTTTTAAGAGGTATATATTCTGGTTCTGGGCATGGTGTTGGCGGCCTTATCATGCGTAACATATTAATTAGCAACAAGATCCCTACACCGATAAAGAAGATTGCAGCTCGTATATATGGCAAATATGGCTTCAAATGTAATGTAGAATATTTACAAGAATCTGCGTATATAAATTCATATACAAGGTTCATAGCTAGTCAGCACAATAGGGAAATACCAATATCTGGTTATATTAATAGATTCAGGCGTAATGTCATAGATAAGTCAAATCTAGCTTTTGCTACCGCTTATGCTAAACAAAAATCGCTTACTAAATCAATGCATGCAAGTCATGATATAATTGATGCTAATAATAGTAAATCAGTATATGAATTCCTTGTGGATGTAGTGGGCATATGTCGGCGACACAGGAAGGATCCGTGCGGCTCAGGCTTAATTAGTGGTCCGATTAAGGAGAAGGTTGACGCATTTTCGAATGAAATCAACAGACAAATGGCAGATAATGGACATCACTCTCTTAAATATTGGAAGAATTATTTTGCAAATACACATGAAGAAGACTGTAGTAGATTATTTGAAGATTCTTATGATTCGTGTATAACTTCCGTACCATTGTTCCAGGAATATCAAGCAAGGTATGGATCTAGTGCAACGAATACACTAATTCAGGAAGTGTCTATTCTTAACCTGGATATGCCTGTTTATTTTTCTATGGAGGCCTATAAAAAGCTCTTGGAGCCTATATTCGCAGAAGGCCCTTTGGGTCTTGTTGATGGATTAAAGGATAGCGTATCTAAAGCTCTAAATGAGGAATTAACTTATGTAGAACACTCAACTAATGATCTTGATACTCAATCTATGAGTAAAGATTCACATAGTATGAAACAGCAAGGCATGATGTCAATGCTGCTCGAGATCCGTGGAGTTGATAACGAAGGCAGGGCTATTGATAGCTTTGGTATCCCAGAAGAATTTGTGCCCAATATTGGACGAAGAATTGAGTTAGCAAAATTAACTTGTGAGAGTGTAACTTTCAAATATTCTGGGAAATTTGAACTTAATAAGTTTAAGGCAGCATTATTTCAGGCTGGAGCGGCTGGTAAATTCACTAAGGAAGTAGTACGTGGCGATGTGGTAGAAGTTACTTACACTGATGGCAAAGAACTGTCTTATTATATTGAGAAATTTGCTGCACAGTCTGCAAGATACCAAGTTATTGAGACAGAGTTGGAATCCACTAATGGTGCTGCTAGAGAGCTTAGGAAGGAGAAAAGTAAGCTTGCGTCTGTGCAAAGTTTCCGTAAAGCACATATACAAGATATTAAGCCTGGTGATCATGTTTTTGATGCTTCTAAAACAGATTCAGAAAGTGAGCTCGTAGACAGAATTAAGACGATGGCTTATGAGCATAGACGTCTGTATTGGCTGTGTCAGGATGCTAAGGAAAGATTGAAAGAATATAAAAAATGTAGAGATGCTGTAAATGAGATGCAGGAAACTACAGGCAGGATATATGGTAATAGACTAAGTAGTGTTAAGAATTTATTGCGTACCAAACAGGCTAAAGTAAGTCACAGCTTGGCTCGAGTTATTGATATAGAAAAGCAGATTGCTGAACATCTTGAGATCAATGATTCTTTGCAGAGCAAAGGGCATACTTTATCTGAAGTAAAACGCATGCAGTACGAGTTATCAGTTAAATATGATGAGCTCCATGCTTTCCATGGCACTCTTCAGTCTACCAGAAATTCTGAAGTAACATTGAATGAAGATGGAGACGTTTTCATTGAGAAATCGATGCTTGAAAAGGGAATAATTGAAATTGGCAACGATGAATTAATGAATAGCATTGGCGATTTAATTTACTCTCGCTTGCTAGCAGAAGCTAATCATTCTGTTGGTCTTGGGCCAGATGTCAATGGTAAGACATTGAATCATATGGATTATCTTATAAAGAATAATTATAGCTGGAGTATGCTATGCGCTATTTTAAATAAATATAAGTATTACGGTACAAAAGATAAGAAATCACCTGATGATAAAGATGTATTACCTTATGATAAAGATGCGTTTACGCAGGATATGTTGGATATACTAGGTCTGTTGCGCAATGCTGAGACACCAGACCCTACTAGGCATAGCAAAAATTGTCAATTATGGTTTAATAAATTCTATGCAATTCAAGCAGCTGCGAAGACATATGATGCTCCAAATAGCGGATATCAAAATAATATAGTGAATAACGTTGCTATAATAATGGACAGTATGTACTCTCTTGAGGGGGAACATCCAGAGATGGGGCGGCTTACTATTGATGCTGACAAAGACAATGAGCTGCGTATCTTATTAATAGCTGGGATGATAGATTTTGTACATGATAGAGTAATTCCAGAGAAATTACGATATAATCCTGAGGTCAATAAAGATGGCGCTACAAAACAGAACGAGCAGACTCCTGTTGTTCCGGAAGATTTTTGCAAAGATAGGTTTGGGAGCATAGATGTCGGAGGTTTTGTTTCAGCAATTAAGAGTATGCGTGACATCAAGGATAAAGACGACGCTGCTATCCATGAAATCTCTACGGCCAAGCTAGGATTCAGATATACACGGATGAATCTACTTAATCAATATGGACAAGTTATTGAGAATCTTTCTCAGGACGGATTAAAAGACATTGCGGTTACGCTGAAAGAGAAGTTGATAAAGATGCGTGAAGCTGAATGTGGCAAGGAAGGTGTCTGCCATAAAATGGTTATGGATATGAATGATCCAGAATATGCCCCCACTTTCATTCAGTTCTTTGCAGTAGTTCGTAAACTGTATGAACATGTTAATAAGGGGATTTTTCCTTATCAAGAACAGATGATGGCAGTGATGGACTTTGATGAAAATGCTACCCAAGAAGTCAGCACGGGTGGAGGTAAAACGCTAATTACTTTGTTACAAAACATTGCCAAATCTATACATCATGGAGCCCCAGTGCTGTCTGTATGTCATGAGAAACAGTTGGTTAAAGAAGGCAGAGATAAATGTAATGCGATTGCCAAGTTATTAGACATTGAATGTTATGATGTATGGCGTAGAGGACACAAGACTGTTAAAGATCTTTTAAATAGGAAAAATTGTATACTATATACAGATCCACCCACTTGGTGTACTGCAAAGATGGAGGCCGAAGCAGAAGGAGAAAAGATTGCAACAGAAGTGGTTAATATCGATGAAATAGACTATGCAATAATGGATTTTGGTATGTCTACCACAATAAATGTTGGTAGCTCAGATCCACGCTTCTCTCAATCTTTATTTATTGATTTTTATGAAGCCGTTAATCAGGTGTCAGACGATCCAGATAGTATAATGTCGTACATGGACTTAACTAATATTTCAGAAGAAAATCGTCAAGCTCTTCATGCATTATTACATAATCGTGATAGTTGGCAAAAAGCAGATACAGAATTGATTGTATCCATACTTGGGAAAGATTATCAGAGAAAGTTAGAATTGGCTGTAGTTTCATGTATTAAAGAATTTTTACAAAAGACATGGAGTACGCAAGGTGATGAAATTGCGGCTGAGATGGCTCAGAAATTAGAAGCATTCACTGATGCAGAGTTAAGGCAATATTTACGCTCTGTTATGGCCGCAAAGAGCAAAGAGCCTGGTAAAGATTATGAAGTTATTGTTAATCATCATGGTGATTATGAAGTCAAGATATATGAGCGTTCTACTACAGGACGTATTAATGATTCATCTGTATGGTCCAATGGTGTTCATATGTTTGTTTCAATCAGAGAGAAGGGTAATAATCAATCAGGTCGTGATAATACCAAATCTGTTGAAATAACTCCTTTAAAGATTAATACTTCTTCTTGTGATATGGCTAGTGTGCTCGGAGAATATCGTCATAAGAGTGGTTCAACTGGTACTCCAGGCGAAGGCATAGAAGCTGTAATACATAAATATGTAATTGACGTGGATGACATTGAAGGTATTCCAATGTCACGAGCAGATGAATTGTATCGAAGCAATATGCTGGTTCTATCTGATAAAGAATCCTATAAGAGCGCTCTTTTTGCTAAGGCAGAAGAGGCAGTACGAAATAAGAGACCTATAATGTTCTACTGTAATACTTTGCAGGAAATTAAAGACCTATCTGATTATTTCCAATCCAGAAAATTAGCAAATGTGGGAGGGGCTCCGGATGGTTGGCAAGTAGCTATACTTGATGACTATAATAAAATGGCGGAGCGTAATAAGACACCAAGGATGTCAGAAGAAGAGATTATTAATCAATATGCTGCTGGAGCTGGTCCAGCAGTTATAATTGCCACTGCTGCTTGTGGCCGAGGTACTGATATCAAAGGATTACAAGAAGTCGTTATAACATCATTGGATGTATCCGAGAGGGTTCGTCGTCAGATACAGGGTCGTACTGCACGTAATGGTAGATTTGGAATGAGTAGTACAATTATTTGTGACCCTGGATTTCATAAATTCTGTAAAGAACAGAAGGCAAAGGGTATACACGTTACCGATCCTACACTGTATTATAAATGGCTGGATAAGAGCAATACATATAAACGTATTGCTAGTTGGGCTTCTCGTTATTATAAGCAGGTGGTTAAGTATAAAGTACAAACCATGTTTAAGAATGCACTGAACGCTAGAGTTGATAATAAGGAATTGTTTGGTAGTGAGTGGATTAAGTATTTTAATAGCTTCGACCTGATGTGGGATGATCAGATGATAGAGCTGGATCGTGATGTAGGGAAGGTTGCTGATAGCATGATTGATGCGTGGAAAGACATGATGCTAAGTAAATGCATTCCTGGATCAGATCTATTTAAAGGCGATCTTAATGAAAATAAGGAATATATAGCAAAGATTGCTAGCAATACAAAAGAAAGTATTCAGACAGAATTCGTTAAGTTTACTAAGGTTTGGAAGCGATGTCAGAAGAAATACGCCCATAATAATAAAATATCTTTTGGTGCTGCCGTTGACAGGTCTAGGAGAATCAATAGATGGTATTCAGTAGTAATTCCTATAGTGATCTCACTGCTGATGGGTCTGTTCCTAGCTTATGCATCCATCTTTATTTCTTCATTTTTTGTTGAGCGTATAGTGAGAGTTAGTTCTCTTACTATAGGTAAATTGATTCCCAAAGGTTCTTCAGCAAAACTTGGTGCAGAACTTTCATTTGATATATTAATAATGCTGCTGCTTGTGTGTACCATATTAATTTTATCTATAGCATTACTAAATGAAGGTTTGAAGGTACGCTCATTTAATAAGAGGGCGGCTATCGGCAATAGCCATGTTGCCGAGATAGATGATTCTGATGAAATTGATGGTGAGCCAGAGATGGTACTACCTGTACCGAAGGAGCTGTCTGATCCTGAAACTGAGCTTCAATCAGACGAAGAAAAGGAACATGCGGATAAAGAAACTGAACATGGTATAGAAGGTCAAGGAAAAGCAGGCAAAGTCAGCACCATTGTGAGTGCTGATGGTGATACTATGACTGTAGATCCTATAGATCCAGATGCGCAAAAGGAAAATGATCAAGGGGTAACTTAGTGAAGATCATAATAATGCACATATAAGAAGAAATTTCTATAGATCCGTGCATGCAGATAGCATAATAATGCACATATAAGAAGGGGATTTCTATAAATCCGTGAATGCAGATAGCATAATAATGTACATAATATATTATATGTATGAATAGTGCAGCCTTTTTAGAGCTGAGATATCGTTAATGTACATAAATATGTGATATTTTTTATATTTTACAATAAGAACGCACCACAGTTGTTGTCCTAGATACATCATTGCCGAATGCAACGATGTATATTCAATATGATTGCCCAATTCTATAGACCATCTACATTAAGAGAGACTGTCCTTGCCCGGCGATTCTCCTGGTACTTGTGAACTCAAATATGATTGCCCAATTCTATACACCATCTACATTAAGAGAAACTGTCCTTGCCCGGCGATTCTCCTGGTACTTATGGTACTTGTGAACTCAAATATGATTGCCCAATTCTATAGACCATCTACATTAAGAGAAACTGTCCTTGCCCGGCGATTCTCCTGGTACTTGTGGTACTTGTGAACTCAAATATGATTGCCCAATTCTATAGACCATCTACATTAAGAGAAACTGTCCTTGCCCGGCGATTCTCCTGGTACTTGTGGTACTTGTGAACTCAAATATGATTGCCCAATTCTATAGACCATCTACATTAAGAGAAACTGTCCTTGCCCGGCGATTCTCCTGGTACTTGTGAACTCAAATATGATTGCCCAATTCTATAGACCATCTACATTAAGAGAAACTGTCCTTGCCCGGCGATTCTCCTGGTACTTGTGGTGCTTGTGCAGTCAGAGAAGTATCTGTAGATGAAGAGGATAATATCGTAGGAGTGCTGGGTGCTTCTGTCTTTTTTGGATCTGTTTCGTGTTGTGTTTCTACTAATTTCGACCCTGCTTTCTGTAGGACTTCTCTCGTTAATTCTTGTGCCATCTGTTTCATTTGTGCTTCTTTTTCTCTTTCCGTGTCTTTTTCTTCTGCTTCTTTTTCTGGGCTTGTGCTTAGCACTTTTATGAGATCTTCTTCTTCTCCTTCTTCTTCCGTGTCTTGCTCTTCTGCTCCTTTTTCTTGCTCTGCTTCTTGTGTTTGTAGTAATATAATTAGAGATTGTGCTACTGCGTTTAGGACTGTATTTACTGATTCGCTTGTTGTTCCTGCGTCTGGAACTAATGCTCTTGTTTCTCCTTGTTCTTCTTCCGTGTCTTTTTCTTCTTTTTCTTCTTCTGGGCTTGTTTTTGGCGCTTTCATGAGATCTTTTTCTTCTTTTTCTTCTTCTTCTACGATTGTTGCTAATTGTTGTGTTGGTTCGAGCGTTATTCTTGGGGTTGCTGCTGTTGCTGGGTCTACTACTACATCTTCTGCTGAGTGGCCTGTTTCTGCTGCTGGCTCTTGATCTGTTTCTGTTGTACCTAGGACTGCCACTGCTGCTGGCTCTTGGCCTGCTGTAGCTGCTTCTAGATCGCTCTCTGCATTATAGTATTCTTCTTCTGTTTTGTGTTCATATTCTGTGTCTTGTGACCTCCACTGTTGGAATAATTTTTTGCCTTCTGCAAGATAATCTTTGTAGGCAGTTTCATTCATAATACAAGCAGCCACCTTTTCTGCATTTTCTGCTATATTAAGATTTGCATCTTCTTCCTCTTCACGTGCTGCAAGAGATAAACTTAATATATTGGCAAAAATATTTTTCAATGCAAACGCTGTAGTTTGATCGCTAGATGAATCAATAATAGCTCCCTTAGATTCATGCTTCATATTAAGAAAATTAGTAACTATCTTAGGTTCTTCTTCACTCATTTCATATATTTCTCTCTTGAAGGCCTCAGCAAGTATTGTAGATGCTCTGCAAGATACAGTGGATCTATGGATGTTCGCTGCTTTTTTTGATTCGAGCGCTCGAAAATTATCTTGCATTATCTGTGTTATGTCCTGCTGAGCAGATCCTACTATGCTACACGGCACTAAAACAAGTGCACTTCCTTTATTCCCATTTCGGGCTCCTCGTCCTATACCTTGTTTCATAGCATCTTCACTTGTATTTGGAGAAAGCAGCATAATTACATGTGTGCCACCATTATCTAAGGACTTTTTTGACGGTTTTATGTCTGTTCCTCGTCCACCTGCATTTGTTGCTATGCATATAGTACCAGATTCTCCTGCTAATTTTATGTTTCTTATCTCTGTTGCCGATCTCGAGCTATTCGCTTCATTTTCGACATCAGTTATAGTTACTAATTCTCTTTGATGTCCCATCTGAGGAAATTCCAAGCGTAACACCTCTTTTAATGCCATTGCCTCTTTGATTGATTCAACTATAATGAGGCAATTTCTGCTTCCTTTACTACGAATCGAGCTTGTTACGGCAGCATATCTATCCTTATTATCTAATTCCAGAGTATCACCATACGTATTGTGGTCTAGTTCTAAAGAGGGTTTTTCTTGTGTTGGTGTGATATGGAAATCTGTGATATTCAACCCATCCATCAGTGGCTTTTTATCTTCTAGTCTACCAGCAGTTCCGCTATACATGTGGAATCTTACTTTTTTAGGCATTGCACTTACAATTTCCTCAAAAGTTGTTATAACATTGGTTATGTTATACAATGTGCTTCTTGCGTGAACCAAGACTTCCTGGTCTTTGTTCTGCGCTCTCAGCCTTGCATCTACTATTAAACTAAGCATAGGATGAGTGTGGGAGTCAAAGGTAGAATACATCTCTGATCTACCATTTCCTAGATCCATTGGTACAATCTTTTGGACTGTTGTTGTTCGGCCATTTTCGTCTGAGCGTATACCTACCTTTGCCAATCTATAATGTTTGTTCTCTTTTAGTGCATAGGCTAGTAACGCATGTTTAATAAGTTCCAGTATCTCACTAGAGTGCATGGCTTCTACTCTACTCTGTGCCTCAGGGTCAGAGCCAACAGAGGATCGAATCCATATGTATGCAGCCTTACAAAGTTCTTCGCTCTTAGAATTTTCATCTTCATTTTGTAATTTTTCAATCAATTTATTATAAGAGTCATTTGTGACAAATGTTAATATAGATCTATATATTGCCTTATCTACATTATTTAATTCCTCTGCAGAAGACGAGGCTAATCTGTGTACCGTATTTGCATCTTTATTTACTAAATGATCAAATTCATCCATTATTATAGTTACAGGGGGTTTTCCTTCATTATCAGATAGATGTTTTTTAAGTACTTGTGCTTCAGGATTTGGTTCTGTTTCTGCATCCCTTGCCACTTCGGCAATGAATTTATTAATTTCCACATACAGTATGTCTTTGTCATAATCTGCTGAGTTTCTTGCTGTATCATCATCGACTGATCCGTATTGAAGATCACAGTCTTGAAATAATGGCTTGTAGTGATCTATGGCCTCTTTAGCTAATGCCTTACTGTGCGTCAAACACATTACCTTCTCTCCTGACAGAGCATTTATGGCCGCAAGCATGGCAATTATTAGTGACTTTCCTTCACCAGTGCTTACTTGTGATATAGTGCCATGATTCAAATTACCATGACGTATTACATGCAAGAGTTCTAATATTTGTGCCTCATATAACATTTCACCTTCTTGCCCATCTTTAGATGTGTGCTTATAATGCAGCTCGGCAAGACAGGCCAGTAGATTTATTTTTTCTTTTATCATTTGATCTTTATTTTGGTCGGTTGGATCACGTTGCAATGCACGTATTTTCATTGATAAAGACTTTATTTTTCCTGTAAGATGGACTATCCCTAGATCCGTCAAATCATTATCTTTAGTGTATTTTTTCAATTCATTTGCATCATTTTTCAGTTTTTGATGCTGTTCTTCTAGATTAACTCCTGCAGATTCTATCTTTAATTGATCAGTTTTACTTGCGAATGCCTCAATATCACTAAGTATAAAACGTTTCCGTGCAGAAACTTCTGTAGCAGCAGTGTCTTTTTTCAATACGTTTGCTGCTGCTTTTAACTCTTGTTCTAAAGAATCTTCTTCTGTTTCCGCACTTACTTGTTCCTGATGCTCAGTTGTTGCCTGCGCGCATGATGCCAATAGATCCCTAACCTCTAGGAGTTTTCTAGAACAATAAGTTGCATCACATGCTGGATTTATATCCTCGCTAAGATCTTTAACTTTTTGTATATTATTAACAAAGAAATCATTCATTGACTGTAATAAGGTATTAAGATTAAGCTCTCTTTTTTGTAATATCAAGGCTATTTCTGTTAAATTAATCTTTTCCTTTATACAGTCATTAGTGACTGCCATGATCTCGCCTGCTAACTTTAGATAGATACAATTCTGACAATCTAGTATGATTGCTCGCAATTGTGCGATAGCTATATCGTTAGAGTCTTTATTTTCTTCACAGAACTCTTGTAATGTTTTAATGAAGCTATTCACCTTGTTAGTAAAAGTATTCATCATACCTATTACGACATCACAAGGCAGCTGGTACTGTGATGCATCACCCTGTTGCCAGATTCGTTTAGTTGCAGATGCTGTAGATGGAGATGCATTTTCTAATAAAAGGTTAATTAATAAAGAGAATTCCATCACTATGAATTGCATTGCAAGTTTCTGATCTTTATGTTTAGCGAGGGGATTATTTGTCCTGACTAGGTATAGGTCGGATTCTTGCTTGGGTAGTGGGTCATTGAAGGGCGCACGTAAGACAAATTGATGTGTTATTTTCATATCATTGTCCATAATGCCAAGAGTCAATGACTCTTCTTCAATATTGAGTATTGTTAACGGAGAATCATTATTCTGCATTCTGGGATCGTTATTACTCAGAGTATTATAGAATTGTTCAGTAAGCTGACTAGAGAGTGTTTCTAACTTCGCTATCATTCCATATACAGGTCTAACAGTCACTTCACAAAGGAGCTTATGCAAATCCTGATTATATTCAATATTTTTCAGTAGTTTTAATTCTGCTTCCAGTAGTTTTAATTCTTCTGCACCGAATAATCCACTCATTACTGTTGCGTTGCCTAAAGGAGAGGTATGGGCAAAATGAGCTGCTATACAATATTCATAGTCAAGCTCTGTTGATTTATCTCTACGTAGAGCTACATTCCAATCCCTATCACAAGAGGAATGTAACACTCCTGTAGGGCTGTGAGAATATCCATTGCCACCCCATGGAATAGATTCTTCCTTCGTTAGTCTTAGATATACCAATTCTGTGTGTTGTAACCTGGACTTGCCTGATGAGAGATTATCAACGTATAAGCTTTTGTAGTATTTTTCTATTGCAGTTTCATAGTTAACTCTCATCTCAAGAGACTTAACATACCATTTCTCCATATGTTCCAATAGAGCTTCTTGATTCTTTGACATTGGCAATGCTTTCCCACCTAACATATACTGTTTGTTAATTTGCTTTCGATATTCTCTATTTTGCATAACTATGCTAGAGCTCTGTGCATCCGAACCACGAAAAAATTGATGTGCCGAATCCCCGTAATTAGCTAAATAAAACTTCTTATAAGATATACCTTCCCCTTTCTGTGCGTCACTATGTAATATTTTTATAATATCGAATAGTAATTTTGCTGCTGCTTCGTGCTTATTCTTAGTCCCCTGATCCTTAGCATAAATTGATATGTGGTTTATCATCTTATCTTTAGCTTCTTCTATATGACCCAAATTACTAATATTGGTAAGAAGATCTATTGGGTCAAAATAGTAAGATATATCGTAAGTACATAATAAATCTACTATGATGCCCTTATCTTTCCTAAGTGCAGCTAGAGCGCTCTTCTTTGATTCATTCGTTAGCCTAATACTGCCATCTTTAATTGTACCTTCTATCTTGTCAATAAGATTGGTAAAAAAGTCTTTCTTCAATTCATTGAGTGCATCATCACACGCTGTGCGTGCTTTCTTTATTTTTTTAATACGCTCTGTTATTGATCTTGTTACTTCTGTCAGACGCTTTGCTTTATACTCAGGATCTTTATATCCTGTGAAATCACCTTTGATCATCGTGAGGGCTCTGTCTGTATCATGATGCATTAACTTATATGCAACACATGATCCAAGAGGCACAACTCTTTCTGATGTAGCGTCATTTGAGTGCAAAAGTAATGTATCAATATTTTTTAGTAATGTATTTCTGCGTTCTGGAGTTAAATCATTAATCCCAAACTTTCCTAGTGTAGTTTGAGCTTTGGCAACATTATGCACCAGGGTACTATTCCTACTTTTTTTCTTTGCCTCAATTAATTCGTCTGTATATTCCTGAATATGCTCTGTAATCGGGGTAGGAGAAGGGTGTCCAGGAGCAGATGGGTTTTTCTTTGCTTCGGTCTCACATTGTGACTCGATTTCGCTATCTGTCATAACATGCGGTTCACGATTCTTTTGCTTAGAATCCTTATATGTCCGAATAATTCCTGCGTATCCTGGCTCATGTGCAAGTGTATGTAGAGAATTTTGTGGAGACACTAAAACTGCGTTGTGTGCAATAAGATAATTTACCTGAATAAGTAAATCAGATACAGATGGCATTTCTGCAATAGAAGTATCATTGAATTTCTTTAACATATTGTTTATGAACTGATCTTTCATGCGGTTATCAAGTTTAGCGAAATTCATGGCCAGCATTGTGCATAATTGATCAAACGGTTCAATCTTAAGGTCAGGATTAGATTGTTCTAGCGCAGATGAGTTATATTCCTCCACCTGTGCGTGCTTATTTACAATAGATAAAGTAATTAGTTTTAGGATTTCAAATCTGTGTTTTGGTGTGAATAAAACAAAATTATTCAATTTACTTTGCTGTAAGCGTTGTACTTGATTTCCTGTTGTAGATCCAGATCCAGATGGGTACAGATAATCAAATACACTAAGACATTTGTGTATGGGGATCTTATATCCTATTGATCTGCTTAATAAGGCAACTAATGCCCGAGTATAATTTTTACATATCGAGTTATCTAGGTCATCAAATTCAAAATTCAATAATAATGATGAATTTATCATAGTGTCATTATGATCAAGCCCTAATATAGCATTTACACTTTTATCTGCATAACTGGCCATGATATCAACCTTAAGATCTGCATCCAGCAACGCCATTCGTTTATGTACTGACAGTATTCCTTCATTAACCGCATGTATACTTCCTGTGGACAGGCTGCGGTTTTCAATGGGCATTTCATTAACAATTATTAATTGATTTACTACTGATACATTTACTTTTAATACATTAAGTAAGCTATCAAGAATTGATATGTCATTGTTCATTATTAATTCTTTTAGCTTGTGTAGTGATTCAAAATCTTTTTCCGTGAAACCTCCATCATTCAAAGATGCGCAGAAATTACAAAAAGAATTCAATGCCTTAGATATATCAACATGGCCATGTTTGCCATATAAGTGCCCGAAGATAGATTGCCACACCTCTCGATAAATATCGAGAGTTCTTTCTGATGCCATAAAGTCTAAGTTAAGATGTAGCATTTTGTTGGTAAACATAATACTGAAATTATCGTCTTTAAGATACTGATAATTGATAGATACGTCACGGGGTGAAGCGCTTTGATACATATTCATTAATGTATTGAATAATAACCCACGATGTTTAGATAAATTCTGAATCAATCTGGTGAAATTTATCACATCGCTCTTAGCTTTCATCTGAGGGATAGATTTGACCAAGAATGCGATAATCTTCTGCGTATTTTCAAAGATACGATGGCATTCTTCCTGTTCCGTATACATGACATGTAGTGTTTGGTATAACGTTTCTACAGCTTGTAGCACTTCATCATTATCAATAGTAGTATTATGATTTCTTTTTTCTTCAGGAAATTGCTTCACTGCTTGAATTAAAGCACCCTTGAAAGATTTAAGTTCGCCGTCTATGAGTTCCTTATATAGATCGTTTGTTTCTGCGATTGATAGCGGTTGCACGCTTACTGTTGTGGCAATATCTGTAGTTTTAGCTTTAGTGTGTTCCTCTTCTTTTAACGGGCCCTCTACAGTAGTCGTACTAGGCGTGGTATATTTCGTTAATATCTTCTTGTGTTGTTCTTGTTCTTTTTTATGTGCATCTACAATATTTGCAATATATGCATGTACACCTTGAATTACGTCAAACAATGAATGACCCTTGGTAAGGGGGGGATGGTCTACTCCAAAGATAGAAGTGTGCGTTTTCAAACGACAATTTTCTACATGCCTATCCCAGTAGGGAGATCCGATATGTCCACTTTGAGAATGAGGGAACGACAATCTACTTAAAGATGCTGACTTAGTTGCCTGATCAGTCGTAGTCATTTCTCTAGATAGCTCTTGGTGTTCTTTAATAGCTTCGCGAATAAAGCCAAAGATATGTAATAATTTATTATTATCCATTTTCATTAAAGCTTCAGTCCCGACATTACCATATTTTGTCTCAAATGTGTTACAGGACTTAGCAGTGGATGAGAATGACTCAGCAGTGGATGAGAATGACTCAGCAGTAGATGAGAATGACTTGTTAAGCATATTAATAATTTGGGCTACCATTAATTCTCTAATTAATAATTCTCTGCTTTGCTCATTACTTAATTCAGTTTGTATTTCTTTTAATCTCTGACATACCTGCGCGCTTTCATCTTTATTTATCACTACTGTTAAAGGTGCATCTATTTCTATGCATAGATGTTTTTTGATCATCCCGCTTAGTCCAGCAGCGGCGCTACTATTGACATCATCTGCGTTAGTACCGAACTCATCCTGCAATGTTTTGACGACATACATATTAATCAATTCTGATACCATTCTCATATGAAAATATGAGCCATGGAACCAACACTCTAGGGCACGCGCAAGATTTGCTCTATCTTTACTTTTCACAGGGTTTAATACTAGACTGCCTGGATTGTAATCCTGTTGAAGCATACTAAAACAAAATGAGGCAGGCATATCCAGGACTTTTGCAGGGAAAATACTTTCCGCATATGGAGCATCATAGGACCATGATTCATTTTTCACGTGCAGTAATGCCAATACGTCTCGAACGGTCAATTTGCTGATCCTGAAATCCACTTTCTTTGCTGGTTCTTGTGCAAGAGCATTATCAAAATTAATCGCCAAAAATGTCTTATTAGTAGTATCATTAAATGATACTACAGTATGTCCATTATACCCCTCTTTAGGTACATTGCCGCTAATATCTAATTCAGTATTTCCTACTACTTTTATTTCGTCTGGGTTGCTCAGATCAGTTGTAACTTTTCGTACTCCTTCCCAGGTATGGTGAGCAGAGGTGCATGAATGTTCGAAAAAGAGTAAGGAAGGCGATGAATTGGCCTCTGTATTAGTGGTCTTCTTAGTCTGCCCATGTGTTTCTTCCATCTTATCTAAGAATGAACGAATATGTTGGAAGAATTCTTTGATTATTCCCCTTGATT
Organism: Rickettsiales bacterium; assembly: GCA_965262395.1. Taxonomy (GTDB): domain Bacteria; phylum Pseudomonadota; class Alphaproteobacteria; order Rickettsiales; family Anaplasmataceae; genus CBDHFF01. The sequence continues at coordinate 1,544,687 of OZ253531.1, read as the reverse complement.
TATCAGTTAGAAGACCATTGCGCTCCTTTACATCTAACCACTTAAATATATCTTCCATTGTGAGAGCCCTTTCCTTACGTCCACGTTGAGCAGGGTCATTACGCGTATATAGAAAGTTCAGAAAAGATACAAATGAAAACGGTGTGCTGACAGCATCCGATTTAGATACGTTTTTTGTATGTGCTGTAGCAATCAAGCTAAGAGCATAAGGATGCTCTGCTGTAAGCATATAATGCACTATATTGTGATATTTTTTATTTTCATCTGAGTGTCTGCCTGCTCTTTGATTCATACTGTTGATAGTTAATCTAGAGTAAGAATGTAGTGCGGGTTGAGATACATATAGTATACTACGAGTATTCATCATAGTGAGAACGTATTTCATGCATGCAGTGTTTTGGGAGAATTCATCTAGCAAGGTCATTAATTCTTGAGTTGTTGTTATTTCTTTTGCACTTTTTTCACATTTGTCTACTTCTGCTCTTGCCGCAAACACACGTGAATGAAGAAGAGCACTATTTTTCTTCTTAATTGAGCCATCTAATTTGCCATTTTTAGCGTTGATACTAGTATCCAAATTTTGACACACCTGCCTAAATCTAGAGAATTCTGTCTTTAGATATTCTTCATGATTTTCCTTATTAGCCAGTTGCCTGTGTGTTGGTTCATCTTTTGTTCTGCGAATATAAGATTGACTTTGGGTATATATACTGAGCAATGACTGAAGTAGTGAATAACTAATATCACTGCCTATATATGATGGAGATTTATGGCTTAGTAATGGCACGATTGCTTCACAAAATACATCACTATCTGTTGGCCAGATGACCTTGATCATAGATAATATATTTTCTTTATTACTCTTAATAAAAGAGAACGTACCATCATTAATTAGCTTAGGAGGAGCATGTTTAACTTGGCTGGAACAACCCAATGTTTCTTTCTCCCCCTTCATCCTAATAAGCATATTTGTATTATCTCCGCTTTTATTATCAAAAGATAAATCAGGAAAATTACTAAGTAGCTGTTTTACGTCTGCTAATGGTGGAACATCAGCGGAAGCATAATTTCTAATTATATGAGTCAGCGCATCTTCAGAAAGCGAGATTCTGCCATCCCTAGTATTAAGCATTTTATCCATCATCTTTTGTACGCTACTTGATAGAGATGTGTTTCTATCATTTGCGATTAATGATCGAGCAGATTCTGCTTGAGCGCTACCTGTTCCATTGAACGCTCTGTTAATTGCGTGTTCTATCTGATCTTTTGTTGTTAGAACTGTAGAGGTATCTAATTCAATATTAACATTAGTGTCATTTTGCACCTCCATGGCGCTCTCTTCTGTTGTAGTATTTGCCAGGTCTACAGCTTGCATTCCTTCACTATTTTGGCTTGATTTCTGATGCGCCTTAAGAATCCCCTTGGGCTCGTTGCCTTCCGAACCAATATCGGTTTCAGCAATATTATAATGTTTAGTAAAAATATGTAGAATTTTATATTCGTCTTCTTCTCCTATCTCTATAGAGGCGAACTTTTTTAAAAATCCAAACAGCAACTCATTTTTCTCCACCGCAGATTTCTCTGAGCGCAAGACAGCTACGAAAAATAATGCTGCAATATTAGTTTCTTTAGGTGCACCATCCGGTATCTCAGGAAGTAGAATGGGCGCATTAATATTGCCTTCTAATTTCAGTACTTCAATTATCGATGAGATCGTACTCAATAGATCACTAACTTTCGATGACATTAGAGATCTGCGTATAAAGACAGAGAAAGAGACATCAGTTTTCATGGCTGCTGGCATTGAATCAAGAAAGAATTTATATTTGTTAAATTCAGCGAATAAGCAGAGCATATCTTCGTAAAACAGCCCAGAATACTGCTCTTGCATTTCCATGATAGTGCTACGGAGTAAGAACCCTAGCAGGTTCACATCGTTACCAGCAGTGCTGGTTGTGACTTTTGTTTCTGCAAAAGCAGTTCTTATCGATGCATTAATATTTTCGCCTTCTGGAATAGTCTTTTCAATTAGTTCACATAATTTTCTAACATATTCCGTTATATACTCCTCTGAGGTTAATTTAGGGCGTTCTTTACGTGGTTTTTCTACTGGTGCGCGTTTTTGTGCAAGAGAGTTCTGCGATAACTGGTCAGCTTTCTTAGCGAGATCCCGAATAGTAGGATTAATAATTATTATTTCTTTACGTGTTTCCTTGGGAGCTGGGTTCTTATTGTATTTTGCTTCATGTTCTTGTATCTTTCTCTTTGCAATAATATGCATTGTTTTGGCGTAAATCCTGGCAGACACATTGCCTAATGATATATCACTTCCGATAGTGGGTAATAAAGAGTTAAGGTTCTTTCTCCCTATTTCTTTATTCTCGTTGTATTGTATAGTGCCAACCCCAATGTCATGTGGTTCGCCGTTATTGTTACCCATGCTTATATTCATTGCTAGAGCCAGGTTACACATAAATTCAGTGAAACTGCATGTTAAAGTTTGCTTGTCATTAGGGGCGACATAAGTAATAGATGTGCCATGAAAGATTTTCTGTAATTGCTCTACAGTCATTGAAATGTTGTGGATTTCATTTCTCTGACAGAGCTTATGAATCCTACCTCTGGACGATAGAGCCATACTTCTACCCGCATCAGTATTAAGAGTAAGAGCGTTCATGTAGCATCCAAGTAAATGTGGTAATACCTCACGCTCCAAGCATGGCTTCAGTTCAGCACTTTCTTCTTTCGTGATACTATCTAACATGAGTAGTAATTCTGCATTGTTGTTGTTCGTTACCCAGCTATGTATTACACTTGTGGTGCATTTTTCAGAGTTGGCGAAGACAAGTTGTTGTGTCTCAAGCGGAGATAATTTGGATTCAGTTTCACCATCTGCATGACTAGGAATGATTCCCTGATTTCCTACAACTAATTTACGCACTATCTCAAAATCAAATAAAGATCGTTTTCTAATGGTAGATGTAGTATCTTTGTCATCATTAGAACGAACTGTTATTTCGTATTGCTTGAATATATTGAACCCTTCTGACTGTGCCCTAGACGTTATATTCTTGGCATTAACCTTATCTATGAGGTGAGGGTAGTTCCTATTACATGAGATCAGTATTGCCAATATCTTGTCCATATTTTCATATTTCTCTCGTCCCTCAGGTCCTACATCTTCCATTACTTTTAAGATTGCAGGCATGTAATAATTACATATATTATCAAGTGCACTTTTTTTGCTGTCTGCAGTACCTTCTTCAAGTTTGCCAACTTTATCTAATTCTTGAGTAAGATTGGATACCAGTAATGCCAGAATATCAAAACTTCCCCTGCTATGTTCTATATTTATGGGAGCTGATGAGTAATCTTCGTGTGTAGATGTACTAGTGTTTTCAATTAATTGAGGGCTATCGATATGGTTGTTAGCTTCCTTAACTTGTGCAATGTGGTCTGTTATCATTCCAGGGATTGTTTGCTGTAAAAGATGTTTCTCATCTATCCATTTTTTAATATAACCAGAAATATCAGCCCGACGTTCCATAGCTATGCTAAGAAATTGCCCAGCATCTGGACTGTGTAGTAATAGTCCATGTTCTCTAATTGATTGTTCCGCAATGCCCCATATAAGATCTTTCATCTTACCTGTTTTTTTATTCCGAACATATTGATTGCCCCAGTCACTATCTTTCATTCTGAATATTGCTTTGCCATTAGTATATTGGCGAATTAGGAGTTGTAGGGGCGTCTTTATGCCATCACCAGCGCCAAACGGCGTTTGCAATGGGTATAAGGGCTTAAGAGTAACTTTGCTATCAAACATCATTCTGAATATAGCTTCATCTTTACTACCGTTTTCATGTTTAATGCCTATATGAGAGCAATACGCTTTTTCGAACTGATCTGTACAGCCATCGTTGATTTTATACATATGAACAAAATAATTCTTTATTATATTATCGATAAGTTTCAAGTAATCACTATGAATCACTGCTGCGTTTTCTGCCAGGGAGGTTGTCGCCATATAACCTGGTAATATGAATTCTAGTAGTACTAATAATGCTTTATCCTGGTTTATCTCTAGTGCAAGGGCATCCGACTCCTTATCCCTCACTGCAGACAGAGTATTTTGGCACAAGTCTATTATACAATCTTTGCAGCTCTGCTGATGATTTGCAGATGCACCTGGATCATTAATCATTCTTTCGTATACCTTGATGGACGCTACCAGTGGACTAAGATATTGCGTGCCTCTCTGATTATTAAGATGTTTGTCCACAGACCAATGTAATTGTGGTGCTGGAAGGTCATTGATCGCTGGATTATCCTCGTAATTTCTCTCTGTTTCTTCAATCTCAGCGTCCTCTTCTGCAGTAGCAGTAACATCATCGTTCTCTGCTGCCTCTGTATTGGTTGCTGGGGTGGGAGTATGAACATCAATTGCGTCCTCTACTGCTGCAGTAGCAGTAGTATCATCGTCCCTTGCCTCCTCTTCAATTTTTCTTTTTCTTTCGATCTTTTTAGCCTGAAATTCTTCTTGATTCTTCGTTCTTTCTTCTTCGTTCTTTCTTCTCCTCTTGTCATTTTCTTTAGTTGCTAATTCCTGTAATAAACTCTCGTAATTTTTATGAAGCATTAGATATTTTAACAGTGATTTATCTAGGTGCTCATCTCCCTCTTGTTTTGAGGATGTAACACATCCAGAGAATTTTTGTTCAAATATAGATATGGAATCTTGACTGACTTTTAATAGAGGAACAAATTTAGTATATAGAGCGTTACTTGATATGTTGCATTTTAAATGTAGATTTTCTACCATTAACGCCAATGCTTTTTTTATTTCCTCGGGCGGAGCAGTTACGTATTTGGACTCTTCGGGAATATTTGCCGACTGCCCTGATTCAACTGCTGGAGCCACTGGAGCCTTCATATATGGACTCCAAAGATCCATCATGATCTGCAAGGAGTCTGTATCCTTAGTACATTTCTGCACATCATTTAGTAAGTCCCAGAAACCATCTATTTTACATAATTCGGGACATTTTTGTATATTCTTTATTACATAGAGTATAACACGCTCATGAATGTTAGGCTTTGCTGAATTTTGTATAAATTTTATCGCATTGTGCAACAATTGAAGTTTAATTTTATGTAGATCCGCTATCAAATAAGGAGGTTTTGATGTTTCTCCCTCTGCAGGTGTAGAGTTATCTGCAATTATTTTACAATAAGTATCTAATAGTTTTATGGAATGAGTTATGAAACCAAGTTCGGTATTTCGTTCTAAGGATAATTGCTCCAAAATGTCTTTGCTGGGCCACCCTACAATACTCATCGTGGATGGTTTATTAGACAATTTTATGTGCTTCGTTGCAATTTCTTGCAGCATGCATACTAAGTTAAAGTAAATGATTGAATCTTGCTCTGATAAAGAGATGTTGTTTGAAGTTAATTCATCTATTAACATCTCAGTTATGGTCTTATTATGTGGGAGATTTGTATCACTCTGTTGTAATTCTCTGACCAATATTAATAAAGCTGTAGCACGTTCAAACTTCTTCTTAGTTTCAGTGTGATTATCTGCTGAGCGAGGCTTAGGTACACTTTTGATTAATGCAGCTACTCCTTCAATCACATCATCGCCATATGCAGTTACAGCAGTACTTATTTTATCTTCAGCATTAGGAACATTAGCTCTTCTCAACTCTTTTATTTCTTCTTGAATGCTATTGCCTATAAGTAGCATGATATCAATATATGCAGCCATCTGTTTCAGGGCATGTCTTAAAGCAATTGTTTTAGACGATAAGGAATGCATGTTGCACTCCTTCCCCACTTCTTGCCCATTATTCAGCACTTTTATCCAAAATGTATACGTAATATTTCCCTGAGGTATAATCTTAGAAAGAAGCCTATATAAATGTATTTGAGCTGTCTTGTTCGAGGAAATGGAAGATATTTGCATCATGTTAAACACGGATTCGTATAAATTATTGCCGTCTCTTAATCCCCCTAATTCCTCGGTTTGAAATTGCGATATATCCCAGTGATGTTTATCGCGTAGTAATTTAAATAATCCTACTAAACAAGTATGAATACTATATGATAATGAATCAGTAGTTGAACCGTTCTTTTCATCAACAGATTTCTCTCTTCTCTGAAATTCATCCTTAAGATTGAAAGCATCATTTTCAAAATTAAGTGCCAAATAAGCAACTCTATTAGCAGCTGTAACAGATTCACCTGGTATGTGTTCCATTGTTCCATTCAGGATTTCATGAAGCGATTCTTGCGTTGCAAGCCGTTCTTGTCTTAGGGTGTTTTGTTCTCTCATTAAATCAGACTTATTTTTTGCAACAATCTGCTCTTGTTTTGTGTCAACTAACCCTTCAGATTCAGGTTGTTCTTCGTGTGATACTGTTGCGGAGGGCGAATCCTGATTAGTTGCATTATTATGGTCTGCTGTTTTGGGCGTAGACTGCACGCCTGTTCCCTTAAGTTTATCCAATTCATTGTTGAGCTTTATTTGTGCGGCGCCTAGATTCGTTCCTTGTCTAGTGAATAGTCTGCAAACAACAGGATAGTCGTGTGACGTAGTATAGTCTTTCTCTTGCGTGGGATCTATTATTACTTCGGCTAAATGATCATACATAGTAAATAATGTTCTAGATTCACTTTCTTCTTCCTTGGTTTCTGCAGCCCCTCTTTCAACCCCCTTTGCATTTTCTTCTTCTTTATTTTCTTCCATTTGTCTGCACAGTTTACTCAAGAATTCAAGATAACATCCTGTACCATATTCATTATGCAGATTATCTATAGTTACTAATAAAGAAGATTTAATCTTCTTTGATTCGGTGATATATTCCTCATCACCTTTTCTGCTATGAAATATGTACAACTCCATTTTGCTATATAGTGCAACTGCCTTGTCTACCAATTCTTCCTTCCCTGCTGCATAACGAAGTAAACTGCTAATTTGTTGGATGCAATACTGTGGAGTAATAAATGGATGAAATGAAGTCTCTTGTGAAAGGTGATTGTGGGCATCTCTGCTCCCTTTAACTTTTTTAATCATGACATCCATTAAGACAGTAATATTATCCACAATATTTGACTGATGTTGTGATTTTATCGTGTCAGATATATTAGGTGGGTTAGATAAATTGTTTAATACTTCTTTATCAATACTTATTCTTTCGTTAGCATTTTTTGCATCAACTTCAAAAAATGTTGCGAGCATTATAGCGGCTTTTGAACTCATTCTTGTAGAGCTGCATAACATAGCCCTAGTTACGGAGATAAAGCATTGTTTTCTTTCCTCATGGCTCATCGCAGTAAATATTAATTCCATATTTTGGCTCACCATTTCGCAAATGGCTGGGTCGATACTATAATTCATGGAATTAGTATGTGATAATAGTAAGTATTCTTTGGATCTCTGGCTCTCGTACGTCAATAATCCTTTGATTATATTGAGTTTCAGGATCTTTAATTTTTCAATATTACTTTCTATTTCAGTATTATCTTTATCTACATCAGATTCGTCGCTAGAAAGACTTTCACTCATTTGCTGGGTCATTTGCTGAATCATTTGATCTAATGATTTGCACGCATCGTTTAATAGTTGTGCTATTGATGCTTTGTCTACTTCAGTATAGCCTGCATCATTCCCGGCTAATACGTCCATGCAATATTCTACACATATCTTAGAATTTGCAGATATACGTGTGATGTATTTAGTGATACTGTTAGCAGGAATGAATTCTAACTCTGTTATTAATATTAACCATATTGCATGTAATTGTTTTGTCTTTATTCTTTCTTTGCCATCCTTAGCACACTTAAGGATATTAAATAAATATTTTGTACGATTCTCGGTGATTTCGTCGACGCGCACTATTCTTTTTAAGACTTCCTTGAATAGTGATATTCTTTCTGGCATTTGAGAAATACAACGTATAACGTCATTTATACTGAGATTTAGTATTGGAATTGGCTCTTTTCCCGTAGGATTGTCTTTATGCGAGGCAAACAACTTTATTACTTCTAGAATATATGCTTCATTATGTGGAACATCCGGATCTGGATTGAACATAATACCTGATATTGATACGTCAGCCCCATAAAGAGCGCCATTCTTCAGTTGTCTTATGAACGAATTAGGATTTGCTCGATTAGTTTCTATACGTGAAGAAAGAGAGTTTGGGTCTATGGTTTTCATAGGTATCGTAGCATTGTGTGCCGCATTCTCTAATATATCTATTAAGCAATATTGAATCTTAGTATAATGAGCATCATCAATATGTTTGTTAGAGCCATCATCTGTTACTTTTGCCTTATGCATGTACCATGCTCTAGTCAAAGTCGCGACCAATGAATGCTCGCTCTCTGCTCCTTCAGGAACAGCAAAGAATAAGTCATCTACAACATTTGCTGTGCTTGGATCATCTCTTAATCGGGCAATTGCTGGATGTAATTCATTGTAACAATAATAAGGTAGGTCATTCTCAACTAGGACACGGAAGAGCACGGTATATTCTATTGCTTGTTGTGTAACTTGTTTATTTAATTCCTCACGTGTCTCAGGCTTAGTTTCAGATTTTTTGCTCACGCTGAGATACGCACTGAATATTTGACTTACAACCAAGGAACGCTCTGCGTCATCTGGCACTTGTGTGTTATTATTGGCGGCAAATGTCATGAACTTAAGAAGACATGTTAACCTATTTTCATCTTTTATATTGCAGAAAATAGACTCGAACATTGTCTGAATATCTGTAAATTGACCTTCTTTTCCAGTTGTTGGCTGATCCGGAACATTGCACAATCTTCCGATTGTCGCTGATGCACTTATATTGTCTGGTTCATTTCTCTTTGCATCAACATCTCTACCTGGCGTGGAGTTACTTTTTGTATCGGACGTTGTTGTTTTTGAGAGCGCATGTTGATCTTGATGCAATGCAATTATTCTCTGTAATGAGTTTTCAAATAACGAGTGCATCATTTTTAATTCTTCAGATTCATCCTCAGGCGCACTTGCTTCAGATTCATCCTCAGGCGCACTTGCTTCAGAGGATGAGTGGCTTTCTGGGGGCTCTTGAGATATGGTAGGAGTATTACTACTTAGGGCAATTTTTAGGAAAGATTGATATAAATCGGCGCCTCTATAATACTCTTTCTTATTCTCGACCTCTGCTGCTGACTCCTGATTCTCAGTCTCGGATGATGGCTCTGCTGATTCAGGGCTAGATTCGGGAGGGGGACTCATAGAATCGCGCAGGAATTTTATGTGCTGATATGGATATAGATCTTTCTCTAAATTGCTATCAGATTGAGTCTGGTCAAAACCTTGCAATGTAGGTACTATTATCAATCCAGATAATATCTTAGCATAGGGTGAGGCTTCAGTTGATTGAGTGGAATGTCCTGAGCTATCCTTGGATTCATCAATGCATTTTTGTAATATGAATTTATATATCTTGCTATATTCATCTGACTGAACCGCTTCTTTATTAGCCATCCTCAGTATTGATATTAGTGTATCTACATTATCTGCAGTAAATAGATCTGATGCATTTTTCTCAAGAAGACCACTTAATGCTGCATATATTTCTTTGCCAAATATAGGTTTATCTTTTATTGCATCATTGCCTAGTATGTTATGAGCCTTTAAGCCCTCTAGAGCGGCTGATACAAATCTAATGTCATAGCCATCTTGAACAGCATATTCATTATTATTTGGGTAATTCAACGCTCCTGTTATCACATTCCGGAGCCATAGATCAAGCAACTCTGCAGTTGCTTGTCCTGATTCATCAATTTTTTGTCCTATTGTTAAAATAACTTCAGTGTCTATGAAAGCCAATGCACCTCCTACAACCTTTGTATAGGGGGTGTTATGTCCTACTTTGGTTGTGGCGCAGGTCGTGTTCTCAAAAATCCATGTGAGCAATCCCTTCATAGCTTTGGCGCCAGGAAATTTACACAATCCTTCTATTGTGGTAGGATTGGTAGGCTTTATCTTACTTATAATGGATGGAATAAACAATGGAGCAAAAATTTGGCTCAGTAGGTTAAATACCACATAAGGAGGTCCTGCAGGTTTGTCAGTGCTATTATTCCTTATCATTGTAATCGTACTGTAAGTAGTGCTGCAAGGATTCTCCTCACAATCAAGATAAGCGTGAGCCTGCTTCTCTGCTGGAGACATTACATATATTGGCTGGCTCAGTTTGGCTGGTTCCATCGTAGCCCGGCGCAATTCATATGCTTGCCTCAACGATGAACCATGAAATGATTCTGTCATTGCAGAGAGTGCTCGTATGAAGTAAGTGGTATTATTGTTTTTGTCTTGATCTGTGAGGTCTGTAGATGAATTTATCCCATGCTTGACAAGGTGTTCCAAATAATCAATTAAATATACGGAAGCATCATCCTTTGATGTCTCAGAGGGATCATTTGAATTATGTAACTTATAGTTACTGTATGCTAGTGCTACAAACCTTATGATTCTTCCATTCCATTTTTCATCTGGGTTGGGTTCGTTGTTGTACGTTTCTATAGATCCAGCAAATGATGGTATATGACCAAGCAATTGACCAGAAGGACTTACGTTCATTCCATCTGGAATAGCAGGCAACATATCTTGTACTAATCCTAGAATAGTTTTAGGATTCGAGAGGTCTGGTATATCAAGAATGTGCGCTGCTGATTCCATAATGAATAATGCATCAGAGAATGATATGTCTGTTGCTTGTATTGCAGTCATTAATGGCTTTAAAGCAGCTCTATTTCGCTCTTTTGATGAGGATTTGTTAGAGTTTGCTGCGTAGCTCATAGATATAGCTATTATTGTTTCAATAATTCCTTCTTTTCTTGCAAAATACCTATTGGAATTGGTACCCTGATTGGCAGTTGAGGGGTGATGCGCAGCGTGAGCCCGTATTTTTTTTGTAAATTCATCTCCTAGAATCCCAGCATAGGATACGCTGTCAATTGTAGGCTTGCTAGTTTTGTCTGACGCATACTCTATACAAAAATCAGTAAGTTTCTTGCTAGCTTTGATAGTTATTCTTTCTCCATGTGCATCAACAGCAGTTATACAAAGAGCATTATTTTTATCAATAGTTGATAAATTTACAGTAGATTGTAGATACGATATTAAGACCCTCGCGTTGGCTTGTGCGACCAGAGCTGGTTGTCCATTCACAAAGGTATCGGTGAATTCTTTAACAAATTTTTTGGAAACAATTGCCTTGGCTTTTTCAGGTGTAAGGTCAGGGGCACTAGCACCTTGCATAACTATTCTAGGAAATTCAGTACTAGCATCCCTAAATACATTCTTTAAAGACCCTTTCCTGTTTAGGTAGGGGCGGCATGCTATAATAGCAATGATGATCGCCGTTAATACAATTAGTATTGCAATCACCGCTATGCCAGAGGCTATTCCGATTATTTGATTCTTGCTCAATGGTTTCATGGTCATAATGTTCCGCTCTATTATTTTCTTTGCTTGTAAGACATGATGTGTTCAATATTAATGGTGATAATATAGTGTATTGCCATAAAATTGGAACATATCAAGATCGAGATCAGCATAGCATTATCTGTCCTAAATTGCAACATTAGCGTACCACGCTATATATAAACCATTAATAATGAACATCAATTTCCTTGGGACTAATTGAACAATAATTGCTTAATAAGTAGAAATATGTTAATATTAATTTATTGATTAATTAACTTCTTAATAAGAAAGGGCATGGCAAAAGATACACAAAGCGCAAGGTTAGATACAAATAAAGTCTACAGATGTGTGATGAAGGGTAAGCATAATGGAGTGCTGTTTTTTAAAGGAGAGGATAAGAAATTTTATAGATGCTTGGGAGGCAGGGAAATTGACATAAATCCCACTGAAAATGTTGGTTTGTTTCATGATAAAGCTAGTATATGCAAGCACTACTTGGTACCAGTTCATGTTGCGCGAGATGGGGCAATGCACGAGCTTGAAAGCATAAACAGTGTGGGAGAGAAAATTTCTGTTGCTCTTGACCAATCAAAGCCGAGGCCAGGCGATGAATACACAAAGATAATTCCGTTGCAAGAGAGCGGAGAGATTGCGCTAAATGAATCTCAAGAAATGGTTTTGATGACTACGGGATCGTACTCTTGTGGAGAAAATGGCATTCCTGGGAAGTGTGTAATGCATAAGAGAAGAACAGTTGGCGCAAGTGTGTATCATACAAAACATCTTCAAGTGCCAGACTGCAATATTAGAGCTGGTGATCAAACACCTTTAGAAGTCTATTGGGAGATTGTTTTGTCTCAGTTTACCTATGCACTGGACTGCGGTACTAAGACTCACACTCAGAAAATTACATGTAATATTACTAATAAAGAAAAGTTATGGCTATTGTCTAAGGATAGTTTGGATGAAAACGAGAAATATATGTTTGATACTGAGGATGTTAGGTTATCCAACCGTAGTCTTTATGATAGGTATTGGTGTTGGTCCTATGACAGTCAAGTTTCTATTTTTTTAGAAAATGTAGATAATTCTAGTCAAATTATAATATGGTGCGATCTGCTTAGTAAGCAAGACTCCCTGCAGAATACGAGCTTCATATGTAACAAGAAAACGGAGAAATATCGTTTGGTTAGTTTTGACTGCGGATATTGTAATGTGAAGTATAAAGAATTGTCTTGTCATTTGTTTGCACAAGTACTAAATTGCTTCCCTGATTTATCGCAGGGAAGGCAAGATGAAATACTACGTTTCTTATATGTGATTAATAATATAGACTTTAAGGTACTGATAGAATCTTTGCCCATTAGAGCACTGCCTGGCACTTTCAAGAGTGCTATTGAAGATTGGGCAGTAAATGAAGGCAGCGAGTTTCTAGCTGCATCTGCACAAAATATGCTAGGGATTATGAAGGATAAATATCCTGAAATACATGAGGCGTTGCAAACATATACACAGGAATTGGATAAGCCTTCTCAAGTTTTTTCTGCTACTGAAGAAGATACCGCAACACAGAAATCGAATCCATCTACTCAAACCCAAATTTTTCCTAAAGCAGAGGCTGCCGCAGGAGGTGTGGAATTTAAGTGTGAACAATTGGGTGGTGATAGTAGTATGCAACAAGAAGATATGGATACGACTCCTGGATTACTGACTCCTTCTCTCATAGTTTTAGCATAGATCGATCCTTGATTAGTTTGTCATAATGATGTGTGTGTAGGTGTCAGTGGAGTAGGTTAGCAATTTATTCTAATTGAGACATGATTGTAATTATTGTATTAAAGCAGATACTGCTGCATAGTAGTATTTTGCAATAATGTCCTATTGAGTTGCTGTGTCTAAAGAGGGTGTATTATCAAATGATAAATTGGATGTTGATTCTGTATATGGATCAAATAGGCCAGAGAGGCTTGCGGATTTCCATGGTCAACATAAGATAACGGACAATCTTAATGTCTTTATACAATCCGCTGTGCGCAGGCAAGATGCTTTGGATCATGTTTTATTTCATGGGCCTCCTGGTTTAGGAAAAACTACACTGGCTAATATAATCTCATGTGAAATGGGCGTGGGCTTTAAATCAACAACTGGTCCACTAATTTCTAAAATAGGAGACTTAATTGCTATACTAACTAATTTGGAAAAACATGATGTTTTGTTCATTGATGAGATTCATAGGATGCCTTCTAGTGTAGAGGAAGTTTTATATTCTGCTATGGAGGATTTTCATGTTGATATCATAATAGGTGATGGTCCGGCGGCTAGGAGTATAAAAGTTGATCTATCTAAATTTACTTTGGTGGGAGCTACTACTAGAATTGGATTATTAGCCAAACCATTGCTTGATAGATTTGGTATACCGTTGAAATTTTCTTTCTATAATTATGAAGAGCTGTCACATATAATATTCCGACTGGCTACAAAATTAAGTATAAAAATCAGTCAAGAAGCGGTACAAGAGATATCAAAAAGATCAAGGGGGACTCCTCGTATAGCTTTGAGATTGTTTAGGCGTATACATGATTTTGCAATTGTATACAATAAGGCAATGGATAAAAACTTGGTGCAATCTTCTCTAAAAAAACTTGGCGTTGATGGCTATGGCTTAGATGAATCTGATCGTGCTTACCTAGAAATTTTGTTGAATAACAGAAATATGCCTGTGGGGATAGAGGCTATTGCTGCTTCCTTATCAGACAAATCTGATAATATTGAAGAAACTATCGAACCTTATTTAATGCAAATTGGTTTTATTATGCGAACCCCAAGAGGTAGGGTGCTTACAAACAAGGCAGTAGATTATCTGAAGACTAATTCTCATGGTGGCGTTGAAAGCAAGTCCTAAGTTAAGATACTCTATGATGCGGTTGCATTATTTGTATTACGCTTGACTGTGTTGTTGGATATATATCATGACTATAATTTTGCGTTTCACCTTCATTTTTTAAAAAATAATGAAATAAAGTTACAGAGGTATTTTGTGGTGCATGTTTGTTGTTAATGATTTATATATTTCTTCCGTGATGTGGATTAAGGGGGGGAGTGTAGATCTATAGAATTGATTGCGCAGTAATCAGCGTTATAGCAAGAAGTTGGTGCTTGTGGTCTTATATTATATTGTGCCGTAGTTAGAGTGCAGTAATCAGCGTTATAGCAAGAGGCTTGTGCTTGTGGTCTTATATTATGTTGTGCTGTAGTTAGGTGCAGTAATCAGTGTTATAGCAAGAGGTTGGTGCTTGTGGTCTTATATTATATTGTGCCGTAGTTAGAGTGCAGTAATCAACTTCATAGCAAGGAGGCTGGTGCTTGTGATCTTATATTATGTCATGCCGTAGTTAGAGTGCAGTAATCAACGTTATAGCAAGAGGTTGGTGCTTGTGATCTTATATTATGTCATGCCGTAGTTAGAGTGCAGTAATCAGCGTTATAGCAAGGGGTTGGTGCTTGTGGTCTGATTATATACACATCTAATAATATTAATATGTATTGTGCTAGGCATGAGTGTTGGTTGTGTTGTTAATTGCCCATAACCATGCAGTCAACAAGCTGTTGCATAGTAGGGAGATCTTCTTCTTGCAAAGAGTGTCTAAATTTTTGCAACAAAGGATCGTCACGGAACTTAAAAGCATTATGGCCAGAAAAGATTAGTTCGTTTTCAGTAGTTTGTGCATCGTTTGACTCTACCGATGTTATTAAAGTTTTTTGTATGCAATAACTACGAGGATCTGGCTTCTTGCCTGTTGTGTGATCATCATGATCTTTCCAGTTGCTGAATCGGCAATGACTTAGGCACCCAACACAATTTATTTGATCAGATATGATTTTATCGGCCGCTTGTTTGTTCTCAAAGACAATCGTTGAATCTGGGGTAATCATCATTTCATTGAACCCTTGTTGTATCCATTGTTGTGCGGATGTCCTGTCATTAGGGCTGACGTAAATCTTTCTTTTCCTTGGACCAAACTCTAGGTATTCAGCATGCATTTCATCTGGTTTTCTAGCAAATTCTATTTGCCTCTTGGACCGGCCTTCTAGATTTTTGATAAAACTATTACGTAAAGCTGAAGAATAGAAACCAGTTGGACTGAACTTATTTAGTGATACATCGCCCTCTTTTAGAGTAGTTATTCTTTTTTTCCATTCTATTGGTATAGGGCTTTCCTTGGTCAATAATGGCCTTGTGCCGAGTTGGAATGCTATGGGGGCAATTTCAGGATTGTCTATCCACTCACTCCAATCCCTTAAATACCAAACCCCTCCGGCCATTACGATAGGCACATGATTTAATGATACTTCGTTCATGAATTTCCTAAGCTCCTTTACTCTTTGCTCAGGGTTTTCAGGTTTCTCAGGATCTTCTTTGTTGGAGATGCCGTTATGTCCGCCAGCTAACCAAGGGTCCTCATATACAACTCCGCCAAGATACTCTTTGTTTTTATGGTAATTACGTTTCCATAATATCTTAAAGGCACGCATTGAGGAAACGATAGGATAATAATAGATTTTATGCGCTGAGGCCATATCTGCTAAGCGATAGGGTAGACCAGCGCCTGCAGTAATGCCATCTATTGATTTTTCACCTTTGAGTTGATCCAATGCAGCTGCTAATATTGCCTGAGTTGAACCCATTTCCCATAGTATATTCATGTGTATTATTCCATCTTTCGAGATCTCTCGAGCAGCTCTAATTTGACTTTTGATGCCATTAATACTGTTGATGATCATTTCTTCGTGTCGGCCACGACGAGTTGTTGCATTATAGATGTATGATACGTTTTCTCCATGTTCATTGACAGTACAGGACAGGGCCCCAGAAAATGTGCCTACTGCCCCAGCGTTAGCCATGGCGCTGGAAGATTGATAGTCTGAAGCTCTGACTCCTTTTCCACCCTCTACTATGGGTAATACTTCTTTTCCAGATATAATCAAGGGCTTAACTATCATAATTTATTATATCATTAAGATTGAAATTATTGCTGATGCTTCATTATATGATTAGATTAATAAAAAATAAAGCCATTTATTAATACAATCCTCCTAGTATTTGAATTATTTTTATATTGTCTGTTGGTGCATAGGTTGCATAGATATGAAATTACATAAATACTATAGTAAAGATTATTTTGGAAATTCTTAATAAATATATGCTATAATTCAAAAATCTAGTTACTGAAGTGACTTTGTAGCGGGCTGTGTATTATTTATTATTCAATAAATATGAATGCTTTGTGTAGAGTTCTTTGTAATTGGAAATTTGTTCCTTTATTGAGTTTTATTGGATCATGATGCGTCTGTGGCTGTAGTTCTCTAATTATCAGTTTACTACAATTAGTATCGTTATGCAATCTTACTAGAATTAATAATCTGCAGGAAAATTAGATGTTTACAACAATTACTTTTAACGAGCATCTTAACAAGTATAAAATTAGGTATGACTTGTTTAATAAACGATATTTGCTAGAAATAGATGGCAATATATATCGATTATATCGTAAAAAGGCAAATGATAATGAGAAAAATGATAATACAGAAGTTATTGCGGTAAAAATCGAGTATAGCTCCTATTCTAGAAATCAGCTGCCAATTAATTTCTATCCATTTGTGAGTGAAGTGGAAAATTTTGTCAATGAAGTGGCAGGTCTAACTGACGATGCAGAAGTTGACGATGCAGAATTTGACGATGCAGAAGTTGACGATGCAGAAGTTGCCGATGCAGAAGTTGACGATACAAAAGTTGACGATGCAAAATATGGCAATAATACTGTGCAAGAAATTCAGTCTAGATTATCATTTTATGAATCGGATGGTGAAGATGAGAAATTAGTTAAAATTGGTTCCTTGGGCTATTCTTCAGTCGCAATAGCTAAAGCTGATCCAGGCCCAAAAGCGTCTAACACCTCTTCTGAGCCTGCGCCAACTAAGGTTGATCCAGATCCAAAAGCGTCTAACACCTCTTCTGAGCCTGCGCCAACTAAGGCTGATACAGATCCAAAAGAGCCTAACACTTCTCCTGAGCCTGCACCAACTAAGGTTGATCCAGATTCGCAGGCACCTGAGGTTCCTCCTGAATCTCGGGTCTCATCAGGAGAGGATGCCCATGTCACTCACCCTCAAGGTGATAAAGATAGCAATATAGGTCGCTTACATGCAATGTTTCATGGTCATCGAGATGTATCTTTTATTGATGGCAATGGTAAGGTCATGCATAGCGATCATGCTGTAAAGAAAAAAACTTTACCAAAGACTGATGATGTACCGGCAAGGGATAAGAAATTTCAGGCACTGAATGGGCATTGGGATTCCATAATTTCTAATTTTTATGAATTACTTGCGATAAAACCGGTTGATATTTCAGATGAAGGCAAAAAATTATTTCAGGAATCTGTATCTCGTATTGCTGCTGCTTTTATTTTTGCTAATGCAAAAACTCCTAATAATGCTGCCTTTCAAGCGTTTAGAACAGAAGACGATGTTATCTTTCTTACAGAGGTTATAGGGGAATTATTCCACAAAGCCTTTGTAGACTTAGAATTGAGAAATAAGATATGTGATGACAGGGGGCGGATAAAATTCAATGAGACTTTAATTTCGTGTGTACGTGTTATATCTCATGAGGTGCAGGCTAGATTGGTATTAGCTGATTCATCGTTAAGAGAGCAACCCGGGACGGAAGAGGAGAAGGAGAAGGCTGTATCTGCCAGGAAGAATATATTGTCTGCAACGAGGCATATGATGTCGGAAGATAACAAGCTGTCGGTCGATGATTATATAGTGGATGTCAGCGGTTCTGAGGCAGAAGATCACGATAAAGAAGGTGATTTGCCAATATATTCCATGCAAGAGAAGATTCCTTTCTCGAGATATGCAAGAGAAATGTGTTCTTTTAATACCAATGCAAGTAAATCTCAACGATCTGAGTCTATTACACGTAGCATTGGACATCTTCGTGAGTTACAAGCTTTAAAATCATTTAACGAACTTGTGGATGTAAATGATACCAAGAAGGGGGGGTCTTTCCTTCATAAAAGGCAGAAATTCATAGATAGTATTAAAGATGGAACAGCTCTTTGTATTGCTGAATACGTTGAATTTGCAAATAAGGATGGTTATAGAAATCTTGGCTATAGTGAGCATATCATTCCCTTAAAGCCAGCTTGTTTGACTGCAATTATATATCAATATTTGTCAGAAAATAATGACAATTTACATGATTCTTGTTTTGATCCAAGTCACCAAAATCCTAGTATGCACTACTGTATTTCTTTTGTGAATGCTTACATCTCATTTGCAGCAGAGAGAACAGGGGCGTTAACCAGGGGGATAATGATTAGCGATAATCCTACTAAGGAAGCTGAGATAAGTGTTGAATCTATATTTGATTTTCATGATTCTTATTGCGAAGTATATGCCCAAGCTAAAGAGGGATTAGTAAAATCAGTTGATGAAGGCGTGTCTCAAAAAATGAATGATGATGAGCATGCTCGTGCGTTAGTCAAGACTAAGGTAGATAGTAAATTGTCAGATATCATAACGAACGATCTTTTTGTATTATTAAGAGAAAAAGAATTTATTGATAATGTTGCCAAAGCTATGCAAAATGATACTAGTGTCAAGAGCGCTGAGATCTCTAGCCTATTAGATAATGAAGGTGATGGGCTTCGTGCTTACATTGCTGGAAAAGTAATGGATAATATTGCGCTCTGCCTCTTCAATGGTGTAAAAGAGTGTTCTGCACAATTTATGAACGAGGTCGATCAGGACGTAGTAAAGGCACAAAACGGTCAGCCATTATCATGCACTGCAGAGCATAATAATAGAGTCTCAGGATATTTAGAGTTGTTTACTAGGCAGATAGAGGAAGATAGAAAAGGTGAGCGCATAGACATAGACATAGAAGAGAAAAAGATGATGAATCAGATAGCTATCTCAGTAGCTCAAGAGATTCGGCATAGAAATGGAAACGCTGGTTCTTGGGATGGTGCTGAATCAGAACAAAACATGCAATTTACAAAAATTATTAGTGAGTATGTTCGTAGGTCGACATCTTTGCTGATGTTATGTCCTGATGATAGGTTAAGGAATGAGTTGTCAAATGCTGAGCGGCAAATAAGAAAAGAAATTAAGGATGATTATAAGAGTAGTGATGAATGCGCAAATAACTCAAGGTATAAGAATTTTTCTAGAAAACTGGACGGTGACTTGGGCAGTGCTGGTGTTGATAGAGGGGCGCGTTTCGAATCCACTCAGAAGGAGGCTGTTGCTGCATTAAATACTGAATTAGGGTACAAAAATAATGGCCTCCCTAAATTTGAGATACATAATATGGAAAGCGTTATTGATGCTGTACAAGAGTATCATGAAGGATGTATAATTGCGGATTATAAAGATCACGCAACTGCCCTTAAGAATCATGACGCTCTATCTCATAAAAAGAATGTGATAAAGAGCAAAGAGAGACATTTAGCTCTTTTGAAAAAAGAAATAGATCGTTATATGCATAATTATGCGCCTGATTTCAAGGTATCAGACCCGAACCATGGTGGGGGTGATATAATTGCACGCAATATACTTAAGTTATCATTTGCAGATTCCTGGAATATAATCTTGCCCTTACCATTGCCGACATCTATTTATACGACTGCAGCAATGGTAAAGAGTGATGTTGATCCATCTGTTGTTTATGTTGATAGCGATGCGCTCAACAAGAAAAAGGTTCAGACTTTGGAAGAGTATGTGCAAAGTACTTTTGGTGCTAAAGACCCTGGATATGTCAAGCAATTTAAGACTTTGAAGTATTTTACAGACCTTCGTCAATCGATTGTGAAGCACGATCGGGAAAACCCTTGCGAGTTCACTGGCAGATATGATTCTATAAAGGATTTGCAAGATCATAAAGATGCAATAGACGCTAGGAGTAGGCGGGTATATGCCTTAGATAATATGATTGCCATGATGTCTCCCGCTGTGCTTGGCAAGCTAGTTAATATGGATGGTTTTGTAGAGAATGCACTATTTAATGGCTTATTTGCGCCAGACAATGAATCGGATTTAAGTAATATGCTTGTTGTTGACGGGCGTTTAACTAGGGTTAATATGGGAGAGGTCGCAAGATCGCAAAAGCGTTGCTCTGAGCAAGGCTTGTTGTTGATGAATGTTCTGCTATGCAACAGCCATCAGCTTGATTCCGATAAAGCGAAGGCGTTTAAGAGCGTAATGTCACTTTGTAGTGACAATAAGAGCTTGCGTTCTTTGCTCTGTGGTTTCTGCCTAAACATGAAGTTAGGTGCAAGTCCAGGTGATGATAATATACAATTGCATTCGCTAGTGCATTCTTTCAAAAACAGAATGGAGGGGACGTGCTTTGTAGGGGATCGTCTAAAAACGATAAAGAAAGCCAAGTCGCGTGTATCTTGCTCTGAAGATACAGTGCTATTTACTAATTTCTCGGCGGTAGGTTGTAACACTACACAAGAGAGAAGAGATAATATCTTTGAGCCAACTTTCTATCGTGGCCATGGTGATTTAGGAATGCCTTATTATTCGGAAGAAGAGTGGAAAGAGGATCAATATCAGTCCTGTGTTGCACGTTATATAAAATATTATCTTATTCCGCCATCTCGGGAGGTATTTTTTGGGAAGGAGGAAACAGAGGATGATCACCTTAAGGTTACGGACATTAAACTACCTCCTGATAGTGTGCCTAAAAACTTTATTAAGATTCCATATAATGTAACTAAAAATCTTGCTTCTTTGCAGCCGAAAGATATAGCAGTTCAGAGAAATAGAGAGGAAACTGGTAGTGCGAAATATGCATTTGACTCAAGTGAGATCACGGGAGAAGTAAATTCTGAAAGGATGAGAAATCTATACTTATATAACAATAGAGTAGAATTTGGTAGCGTAGAGGGGTTGAATCATGCGGAATTCAGCAAGCATGTAGCCGTAGCTAATTCTGTAATAGGTAAATCGCTGAGATCCGGCAAAATTGTTGATTCTGCTTTGGATTTTGCTAACGAATATAAATTGCCTATAGCGTATAATCTAAGAGATCGTGCAATAACGATGAAAGGTGCGCTGAGGAGATATGCTGCTAGAGGAAAATTCTTTGATCGCATGTCGATTGCACTCAGAATAATAGAATTTGTCCTAGCTCTTAGTCTTGTTATGTATACAATAACATTGCTTGTTAAGGCAGTAGATCAGATTACTAAGGCTACAACGATTAGTAAGGCTTTGATTGGCAAAAGTGTAGCTATGCTGCTCGGTGCTCTAATTTTTTTAATTTTCTTTGGGGCGGAGATTGTATGTTTGGTGAAGACGCGCGATCTTATCATATCTCCTATGATACCTATGCCTGGTAATGGAGAGGGGCACATAGGCGGTCTCATCAAAAGTAAATTATTAAGCAGGAGTCGGAGGAAGGCATCCGAGAAAGATAGATCAAAATTAACTAGTGCAAGTGTTTTAGAAAATGAAGAAGGCCTTCCTGGCAATCATTCTGTAGCATTATTGAAAAAATTTATACGGAATATGCATATAGAATCTTTTGATAATCAAGCATTAGATGCTCGTCTTGATAATGTGTCGCGATTCTTAATTGAACTTATATCGAATATTATTCCATCAGGAGGTATCAGCGTAGAGGTTTTCATCAACGTCCATTTGAGTAAGGCAAAGGTCATGGGGATAGCAGAGGATGCGATTCAGAATATGATTGCGGAAGCTAAGCTCCAGATGAGAGCATCTCAGTATATGAAATGTGCAGAAGGAATTTATATTGCAATGAGAGAAATAGATGCAAAATCCCAGGGCAAGCTGGATCTTAGGGTAAATGATGCTCTGATTTCGAGTATTGCTGCCTATATGTTTGATAATAAAGAGAGTTTTTTTAAGGCTGATGGTAGTTCAATAAAACAAATGGCAAAGGATGCTTTAGATCGTTTCAAGAAAGGAGCTAATGATTCAACAAAGGAGTCAGAAAATAAACTAGAGTCTTCAGTTACTAAGGAAGAGGAAGAGGACAAAGAAAGAGAGGGAGAGGAAGAAACCCAGGAAGAGCTGGAAGAGGGTATAAAAGAATCAATCAGGTCATTTATTATGTATATAAGTGATTCATCTGCTGATCAAGGTTCACCAGCGAAGTATCCTGCTACTGTAATGGATTTTATAAATAATGTTGTATTCGAATTTTCTACAAAAAATACTGATTCGGGTAGGCAACAGCTCGGATTGAAAATAATGGGCTTGATTGGGAGTTTGCATCAGGACGTTAAAAAACTCACAAATGTTGACGAATATGTGCAGTGTACCTTTGATGTGATGTATTTTATAAAAGGACTTTCTGATAAGAGTTATCTTGCCGAGGTTAAGGTGGATACTGCCATGATTAAGGATATTGTGGGTTATCTAAATAAGAATAAAGAAAGATTCCGTGATCTTGAGGGTGTAGAAGATTCAAAGGAGCAAATCCAGGAAATGGCAAAAGAGGCTTCAAGTCATTTTCTAGAAATGGCCAAAGCTCGAAAACCAGGAAAGCCAGAGCCTGCGGTTGTTGAGACAGAGAAATTAAAGACGAGAGATGTTTCTACAAAATCAATCACAGAATCTATGACGTATATGCATAACAAACTTACTGCCCAGGGCAGAGAAGATGTGTACCCTGCTACTGTGGTCTGGTTCTTCATGGATCTTGTAGACAATTTCATTAAGATAGATGGTGAAATAGCGGGAGGTGTTGATGAAGATAAAAAGAGAAATATGGAATTAATTTTTAAAAGAGCGCTTCAATTAGATTCATCAGCGAATATTGACGGATATGTGCAGCATATTGTTGGGCTGGTTGATGCTATGCAAGATTTGTCAGCTCCGGATGGTTTGATTCATATTGATGTAGATCAGGACATGGTGAATGATATTGCTGGTTATATAAGTGATCATAGAGATGATTTTCTTGGGCTTGAGGGTGTAGAAGATTCAAGGGAGCAAATCCAGGAAATGGCAGAAGAGGCTTCAAGTCATTTTCTAGGAATGGCCGAAGCTCGAAAACCAGGAAAGCCAGAGCCTGCGGTTGTTAGGAAAGTAAAAGCAGAAGAACCAGAGGCGGATGATTTTACAGACTCATTGGCGAGCGTCATGGAAAGGGTGCATACAAAATTTCCTAAAGAAGCGAAGTTAGACCATTGTATTAAGACTCTCGGTATCTTTTTGAATAATTTGATAAGTAATGTTGCTCCAGATTCGTTGCATAATCTTATTATGCCTATAGTGGAATCGAAGATTGCTAAGATGCTTGCTGAAGTTAAAGAGCATATACAATTAGGTCAATATAGGGCATGTGCAACAAAGCTCAAGGAAGAAATTGCTAGTATTAGTCAAATGGCTACAAGGATGGGCGTGAAGATAGATGATGCTATAATCCCGAGCATTGTTAATTATCTGGATAAAAATATGGATAATCTTTTTGTTCTTGGCAGCGCAACTAACGAAGGAACAGAAAAAATAAATCAAATGGCAAGTGAGGTTTTGTCTTGTGATACACTTGCAGTAGAAGGAGTTGGAGCAGGAGCTAAGACAGCCTTGTCAATAGTGGAAGTCCCACCTACTATTGAAGTCAGTAAGGGTACTAGCCCACCACCATCACCACCACCACCACCTGTTGCTCCTGATACTTCTAAATTATCTTCTTCGAAGAAACAGGGTGTAACGAAGGTTGAAGAAAAGAAAATTACAGTAGGGGATCTAACAGAGAAATTAGAGGGTCTAACAGCGCAATGCCTATCTAATATGAAGAAAGCCAGTAAGGGTACTAGCCCACCATCACCACCATCACCACCATTACCACCACCATCACCTGTTGCTCCTGTTAAGGCAAAACAGGAGAGTGGCGTCGATAGTAAGCCTTCAGCGGAAGTGAAAGACGATGATAGTGAGTTGGCTTATGTATCCGCCTGCGCTAAGAAGGTAAAAATTTTACAAAAATTCCTTATCGAGCACGCTGTGACTTTAGGGGATCTGCGCACTAATGATTACAGATCTTTTAATAGGCGCTTGACAAGCGCATTTTTGGCGTTTAAGGATTTTTTAGATGATGGTGACTACTGTGCTTGTTTATCAAGGCTTGCAGGTGCTATATTGACCATTGAGCACGAAATAAGCTCTGCAATGAATACAGAGTCAGAGACAATAGAAGCAGAAGAAGGTAAGGGTGTTGAGACCTCCACAGGATTAATGGGTGTAATCTCTTATTATATGAAGGACATCATGAATAGTGATGTTAGCGTAGATGAGTTCGAGCAAACATTGGCTGAAGTAGAGTTTTATACTCATTTGATAAGCAAGAATTTTATGGTCGGTAGTAAAAGTACAACATTAAATTTTTCTGAGCTTATTGCTGATATATCTACGAATCAGGGTAGTCAGACAGAGGTTATTCTCGCTGCTATCTGTGATGGCTATCTTGCCAAACATGGTACTGAAGCAAGCATGAGCCGTGAAGATTTATTAGCAGAGTTGCACTCTGTCCTCCCTGAGATAGGGGCTTTTATAGAAAGGTCTCGCGCCGAAAAAGTTAAGCAAGATACGGCTCTGTCTTCTTCTGATATGCCTCAGGATGAATTAAGATATGACTACATCAAGGGTCACGATCTAAGAGAAGTCAAAGACAATAGGAAAAAGTTTGCACAGTACATAAGTATTTGTAGTTTAAAGCTAGAGAGTCTATGTGATATATTGGCTGATCATTTTGTAATATTAGGGCAATTAACTTATGATAAGAAGTGGGCGTTTGGGAAGGAATGTTGTTCCATGAAGGATCGTATGCTAAAGGCTATAGAAGAGGACGAAGATGCTATTCCTGTAGATCGTGTGCTAGCCCTTGTAGTATCTACAATTAGTAGCCTGCACAATAAAGTAAGGAAAAGATGCAAGAACGTAGGGGAAGAAGCAAATAGTGATAAGGATGTTGCTGATTTAATGGGTATAATGGGTATAGTTTCTTATTATGTGCGTGATATTATGAATGATAATATGAGCTTAAAGCAGTTCAGAGACTCACTTAGAGAGGTAAGATGCTGTGGTAATTTGAAAGACGGTAGCTTTGCAATCGTAGATGTATACAATCAGAGCGAGCCACAGACTGTTGGTATGTCTACGAATAAAGGTGAACGGATGGGAAGTATTATGGATAATGCTTGTTCTAATTTTGAATTTGCTTCTGATGAGCTATCTGACAGCGAACGTGCAAAGTTATTTCAGAGCTTCACTTCTCTCCTTTCTAAGGCATTAGGTATAACAAAAGAGAAGTTCTTAGAAGTGACCCAAGAGCAAGATCTCGCTACATCAGCAAAGAAAGCTCCACCTGTTCCTGAAGCCAATAAGGGTACTAGTCCTTGTGTGCCTCTTGCAATAAAAGGAGCTGAAGCAGTTGCGCCAACAACGAAAGTTCCACCTGTTTCTGAAACCAATAAGGGTACTAGTCCTCTACCATCTGCAGAAGAGGAAGAAACTAGTCTCCCCTCTCCCCAAATGAAAGACTCGGTTGGACAAGAACTTGATCCCAGTCCATCACCGCAACAGCAGGGTGGTGGTAAGTCGGTAAATACATAATATTGTAATCGGCAATAAAAATTGTTGATAATAAAGCGCATAGATTATGCAATAAGTGATGCAAGCTGGTAGCAATAAAATTTTATTGACACTGTGTAATTTTCTTTATAGACTGTACATGATTTATAGAGATATTTGTAGAGGCAGTATGAGCCGAAGATGTGATATATGGTTGAATAAGGGTGTGATGAGCGGGAATAATGTATCACATTCTAATAGAAGAACTAGAAGAAAGTTCCTTCCTAATTTGCATAATTATTCTTTGTGTAGTGAACTTCTTGGAAAGAAGTTTAGCTTGAAATTGTGTAGAACGGCAATGCGTACCATTGATAAATACGGTGGAATAGATAGTTTCCTTCTTAAGATTAAAGCTAAAAGGCTAACTGACTTTGGTCAGAAACTTCGTAGATTGGCTTTCAAGAGGACAGCTTCTGATACAAGTTCAACAGTTTCTTCTGTGTAATCTATCTTGTTGATAAAATGTAATATGATTTTATCTTCTGATACAAGTTCAACAGTATCTTCTGATAGATAGTTCAACAGTTTCTTCTGTGTAATCTATCTTGTTGATAAAATGTAATATGATTTTATATGATTTTATCTTCTGATAAAATGTAATATGATTTTATCTTCTGATAGTTCAACAGTTTCTTCTGTGTCGGAGTATTTTTCTGAGTTATGTTTAATCTCCGATGTATGGATGATTTCTTAATAGAGCATGGTCTTTTTTCGGGAAGATTAACCAGTAGAGTTATTTAAGATCCTCATACTTGTGTTGAATATCAGATAATGATAGTTCAGTTTTTAGTGATATATTTCAATAATATATCATTACAATGCTAATTCTTTTTAATTATATATAATATATTAATTAATTAGTGTTACAGTTACAAGAATTGTATATCTATTTTGGGTTGTAATTATGATTGGCGGTATTAATCCTGCAACTCCTATGGGTAAGTTCCGGATTGCGCTTATGGTTATTTTTTTATTAGCATGTGTGGTCGTTGCATGTGTGGCTGTATGTGTGTATACGCCTCTGGGCGGGATCATTTGTGATCGTACTGACGATATTGTAAATCATGGTATTCCTGCACTTCTTTCTAAGTGTAATGTTTTTAAGTCAGATCACAAGGCATCGAAGCCCCCAGAAGGCCTGCCTCTACACCCTCTTTCTGGGCTCTGTACTGGCGGCAATGTACCAGATCCTTTGAGTTCTAGCACAAGTAATCATGAGCCAGGTACGAGTCTTCCTCCCAGTGATTTGTGAATAATATGAGGTGACTACCTAAGCCCCTTTCTAAGAAAGGTTTTTTTAGGACGAGTTATAATCAATTACATCAAAATAAACCTGAAACAGCGTATCACAATGCTGTATCGAAGCCCCCAAGAGACGTGCCTCCACAACCTAGTTCTGGGTTCGATAGTGGCCATACTCCAGATCCTTTGAGTCCTTCCACAGATGGTCATGAGCCAGGTACGAGTTTTCCTCCCAGTGATTTGTGAATAATATGAGATAACTAATCAGGTTGTTTTGAGTGTTCAGCAAAGGCTATTAATAATTAATTGTTGTGAAAGAATTGGGTGAACTATATTAGAGTTCCGCAATGATTGGTAATAAATTAATTATGATTAAATATGATCTGATGCGGTGATATTAGTATTCCAGCTTCAATTTCTTTATCTTGTATTTATTACATACCTTCTTTATTCAATATTAGATTCATCATCTTTAGTAAGGGTGATAAAGATATAGTAGTAATTTATTAATTTATATACATTATTATTCTAATAATGTATATATTGGGTGATTATATTTATGGGTTACTTTGAAACTATGTATCTGATAGATACCTTAGCAAGCATTAAACCGAAACGACGTACGGCCATTATTGTTGGAACTATCATTGGTTCTCTTGTTCTTCTTGCGATAATTGTTATAGGGTGCATACTTATGTACATTGAATATGGCCACTCTAAATCTCAGAGTGCAGTAGCTAAGCATAAAAGAGGTCATACAGGAATCCAACATTCTGCATCTCAGAGTGCAGTAGCTAAGCATAAAAGAGGTCATACAGGAGGTCAACATTCTGCAGGAAGCCAACATTCGACTTCGTCTGCTCAATTACAGTCTAATACTGCTGATGTGGCGGTGCCTATGCAGTATGGTTCTATGGCTGACTGGCTAATGTGTGTAGATCCGCATAGTACCTGGACTTTGAGCTTATCTACGGAGGACAATCCAGACGTAAAGATGGAAGGTCGTAGAAAATTTCTGACATGTGAAAGAAAGTCACTTGAACCTAAGGCGAAGAGAGTTATATTTCGTTCTCTTATAAGCAAGCATTATGAAAACAAAGGCTTGCTAGCTACAGGATCTGGTGAAATAAAAATAAACTCTTTAGGTCTGGTATTATTAATATACGCTGGTGTCTTTGATGTAACAAAAGATTGTCCTGCATTAGCTCATGGTTCGAGTACGACACCTAATCTCTGTGATATGGATTATAATCAAGCTGAATCTTTGCCATATATTGTATTGACGAAACACCAATTCTCTCTTGTGTACCCTCAGAATCCTTCCACTGTATCATCACTTCCCATAGCTAATATTCCTATGACTGTTCTTGCTAAGCCTGTATATCAGCCACATATGAATAATATTCTTAAACTGACTGTAACTCCTAAAGAATTATTGAATCAATCATTTAAGGCGTATGTAACACAAGGTGATATAGATAAAAGCGATTATCCAAATTCCCGGATATTTTTGAATATAGGTGCTTTGCCAATAATTATTGATCTTATTAAACAGAAGACATTAAGCGAGGATTGTTCAACGCCATGCATGATTAATCGAATGAATCAGGCGTATGGCATGAATTTGGAATCTCCTTGTAAACCGCGCTCCTCTCAGGTGGGTGGGCCAAGACAACAGTTTCAATCATCCGCACATCCCGATGGATTGCATACTCAAAACCCATCAGGTCACCAGCAAGGTGGGCAAGGACAATTGCCTTAATCAGACAGAGATTTCAATCTCATGATCCACCGAATTCACAGCAAGTTGGAAGAGAGTATTTGCATTTGTCCCAATCAGAGTATAGATGACCGCAGCCGCAGGAATTCACAACCAGATGGTGTCCACTGCATTATCCTATCCTCACTCTCCGCTACCTCCCAGACCCCTTGATATCCACAAATATTTGATTAGTAATGGCGTTGATATCATAGAATAGATTGCAGAATAGCGCTGATTAAGTTGTTTTTAATAGGGGGTCCCAGGTAATATTAATTTAATTGTAGTTTGTGCGTAATCCTTTCAATAATCTAAGATTGATAAGGTGCGTATTAATTAAGGATAAATTTAGATTTATATAATATTAATTATTATATATTTCGCAATTGAATCTTGTTTAACCTTATGTTACACTTAGACTACTTTTAAGCTCTAACCATAGGGGGTATTTTATGATATTTAGTATAAGACGTGATATAGTGAATAGTCGTGCATTCAAAAAAATTAGTGATATCTTTCATTCTCTGTCTCCAATACAAAGGCGTGCAGTAGTATTAAGTATTATTTTGTTGGCCCTTATCTGTTTAGCATATGTTATGGCTCTTATTTGCCTTAGGTGTCATTTATCTGACCATTTTGCTTTGAAAGCTCAGCTTGAAGGTGAGTCTGGCAAGGGTTCGTACACGTTATATGATTATGAAAAGACAAAAAATACGCAAAATACGCAAGAGAACAAAGATACTAGATCAGTCTTGCAAAAAGCTGGTAATGTTAACACTGCTTATGTTGCTGTACAAGGAAAAACAGAGAAGAGATTGATGAACATTATTTTGTATAACGAGTGTGGTCGTGGAAAGATTGTTGCCTATCCGTCTTCCCATGGTGATACCCTTGTTTATGGAGGTGTAATAGAGAACTTAGTATTGTTAGGCCTATTATCCCCTGTTATACAATCAATCAGCCAAAATGTATCAGAAAACAAAGAATTTGTTGTGTTTGAGAATAGGCATGTGTATAGATATGATCCTAAAAAAGGTACTACAGATATAAAGAAATATAATTCAGGTGATTATATTGGTAGCTTTTTCGATAATCAGCCTGTGAGAGATATAGTTCATGATGCATTAAGTACAGATTCAACCTTGAGTGTTGCTAGTTTTAATCATCTACGAAGAAGTCTCTGTGTCGGTAATCTTGGTGTTCCATTCGTCTTAGGAGCGCAAACGGCTCGAGATTTACGTTTGTGTCTGAAGTCTTGTGCTCAGCAAATGTATGACAATGAATCAAGTTGTGATAAGGTTGATTTATTCACTAAAGTGATGGCTCAATGTTGCGTGGCCAACTTATTTTCTTTGAAAGATTTAGGATATATCATGTCATGCTCTGACAATCGTGATAAGAACATACCGACCCATGGCCAAATTAGTTCCACCGTTTATGATGCGACGATCTATAAAGCGCTCACATTAGGTGGTTCATTGGTAGAAGATGTGGAAGTAGTATAACAGTTGTGTGGTGTTGCACATTTATTATTGCGCATGATGAATCTTGCACTACCCCTATGGGGGCGAATCTTATTTTTGATGCGACGATCTATAAAGCGCTCGCATTAGGTGGTTCATTGGTAGAAGGTGTGGAAGTAGTATAACAGTTGTGTGGTGTTGCACATTTATTATTGCGCATGATGAATCTTGCACTACCCCTATGGGGGCGAATCTTATTTTTGATGCGACGATCTTATAAAGCGCTCGCATTAGGTGGTTCATACACAAAAAAATCAGAACAAGTAATTATTTAGATATTCTGTACATATATATCTATTATTGCGCATAATGAATATTAATTACACCTGTGGGGGGCGGATCTAAACACGGCCTGGGTTTGCAATAAATTAGTTTAGATTCTGTCCGCTTGTTATTTTTCATGTTGTTATAATCAATATACGTATGTAACTACTCTTGGGTGCCGGTAATACTACATTACGGCGCTTGTTTTATCTTATATAAGAAATAATAAAGTTTGTTCATTTCCCTATCGCTCTAGAGATGACTTGTATCTTTCATAAGAGCATTATTTGCTTTTTTTTGTGTTCTGTTATACAATTATAGAGTGACCTATATATAAGTGAAGAGTAATAATCAGATGATAGAGGGAGATCAATTGTGCGTGCAATAAAGTCTGGTATTAATGTCGCAGTAATTGTTATATCGGTTATTGTAGCGTTGTTGTTGGCGCTATTGTTATTGTACGTGGCGGTGCACTATATCGGCAATAATGTGCTTGCTGAAACTCCTGAAGTTCTTGAGGTTGGTAAAGTTCCTGAAACTCCTGAAACTCCTGAAGTTCCTGAAGTTCCTGAAGCTGAAGTTCCCTGCTCCTTCTGTTAGAAATGTTGATGAAGCTTGTAGGGAGGAAAGTGATAATCTATTGCAAGCTTATTATAAAGGTCGAAATAATACATGGGATATTGTAAAATATAATATGGATATGGATCATGCTTGTGTTGGTCTTGCTTCAGAGGCAAGAGTTCAGTGTGCGAATGGTGCTTTAGTTTCCGCAGAGAATAGAGGAGGCGGACATTATATAAGAATTAATCAGAACATACATTTTGTCAGTCATAAATTAGCTCAAGCCTTAGATGGTAGCGTTGATGGCGCCAGAACTGGCAAGAGAGATGTCAGTGGAGCTTCTTATGATCAGGGCAGAATGATTAATGATAGATTCAATTCATATGAGATTCATCTTGCTCTTCTTAATGCAATGCGTGATCCTACTATTATAGACTTTAATGGTATACAATCGGATCGTGCAGTTTTCAAGATGTTTGATAAAGGTCTACAGGGTGAACTCACACTTTCTCTACAGCCAATATTTAAGATATCAGATGGTGTAGACCATCTAGTTGGTGTGCCAAGCATACAATTTGCTTGTTATTCTTATCAGCATATTAAGACTAAAGATGCAGAGCGTTGTGAGGCATATGATCCATTCTCTCTAGCCATAGTACTTGCGAATGGTGGGATTAGTGCCACAGATCACTATAAAAAGGTATGCAAGGCATATAATAACTGCAATTTACTATATAAATCTGGGGATTATATATTTGCTTTCAAACCATTAACATATGTTAATCATAACCCCCTAGGTTTTATAGAATATTATACACATTTACGTAATTCGCAATATATAAACAAACTCCTGCTCATGAAAAAATCTGAACTTGAGAAAAATCGTCCCAATCCAGAACCAGATGGCGGAACACAATATGACATGGAAATGGCAAAGATTCTCAATCAAATGAGGGAAGATCTTGAGAAAGAGAATAAGGCTCTAGAGAAAGAAAAAAGAATTAGCTTTAATAAGCTTCATCTTTGTAAGTATGCAAGACCCGTACCTATTTATAAAATAAAGAAAGATTCTGATTTGAGCAAGATAGCAGATGGAGTTGTTACAGAATGCCTGTTGGATTATTACGATGATTTGAGCAAGGTAGCAAATGGAGTTGTTAAAAAATGCTTGGTAGATTATTACAACGAAGGTCATTTATTTCTTTCGAAGAATGCAAGGAGATTCATGTTAAGAATAACTGATACTCCTAATGCCAATGAGGATACAAGGGTTCCGCAGCAGTTTTTTACTGTCGACTATGGTAATGATGAGGATCAGAGCACAGTATCATGCGAAGAATTTTATGTGCGTGGTTCTATTAAGGATAATATATACATGGATGCAATCAAATGTCCTGATCCAGGGCATTTGATTAGTTATAGAGATTGGGTTGACAAATATGATGCATGTCCTGAGCAGGTAGACGAAAGATCTGATGATGATTTAGGCCTCATATATACTTCTCTAGAAGGAGGTCGTGTGTTTGCAGATCAGCATGGTTGGTTATATAAAGATAGAAGTGGTCATGTAGTTCAATCTTCGGTCGCCCTTGCCGATCAGGCATATGGATTAGGACAGGCTCATGAACGATAGTAATGAAGAATATTGTAAAATATAAGCGGCATATTTCTTACTTAGGAATTTATTGAGAATTGTTGTGGCGTGATGTAAGATGCATGATCTAGTTGCTTACTGATCTCAGGTTACTTTTATGTTAAAGATGGATAAGAAGTGTTCTTTCGACTTTCCAAAAGAAATAGTATATGAAATATTTAGTGATATCATTAATTATGATACTATATTGCCTGGATTTAAGTCGGATAGTATCTTTTATGAGGACGGTTTGTCAGGTGTTACCTGTAAGATTCTTGGTAAGGATGCGATTACTAGGTGTCGTGGGCTTGAGGAATATGATGTGGTATACCTACATGTTATTAAGGCTGGGCCTGTTAAGAACTTGCTATGCAAAATAAAGTTACATGATACGGAAGATGGCGGCACTAATGCGAATATATCACTACACATTGATCTTGCAAAAGGTATAACCAACGCCATCGCCAAGCCAATAGTGAATAGATTTATTAATAAGATAGTCGAAGGCGCTGCAGAGAAGATCGCTATATTAAGTGATTTCAGGGAAGTAGAAATGATAGATAGCGCACATACACACGCTGAAAGAGATTTTTTGGGTACAGAATATACAGAATATGATGTGCAACATGATTCAGTATGGGATATATAAGTACACATCATTTGATATTTGTTATTGTGTTGAACTCTAGGAAAATAATGTATACAATGCATCAGTCGTTAATTTGTATTTCTTTTATATGATAGCAGTAGAAGAAATTGTTAAAAGCGAAGTGAAAAGGAAACACCCAAGCTGGCTGCGGGTTAAGGCGCCACAGGGTGCTGTGTATGGTGATACTGTTGATATAGTAAAGAAGCACGGACTAAGAACCGTATGTGAGGAAGCAGCGTGTCCGAACATAGGAGAGTGTTGGAATAAACAGCATGCAACATTTATGATTTTAGGCTCTATTTGTACTCGTGCATGTGCTTTTTGTAATATAAAAACTGGAATGCCAGATAAAGTTGATCCTTATGAGCCATATAACCTGGCTACAGCTATCAAGAAAATGGGACTGAAACATGTTGTGATTACATCAGTTGATAGAGATGATCTGGATGACGGCGGTGCTGCACATTTTGTTGATTGCATAGAGAAGATTCGACATGTTTGCCCAGGAACAACTATAGAGTTATTGACACCAGATTTTCGACGTAAGAGTGGCAGTGCGTTATTAGTCGCTGCAGCTGGTCCAGATGTGTACAATCATAATATAGAAACAGTACCAAGACTTTATAAGTCGATAAGACCGGGTGCTAGATATTTTGGCTCTCTATCGTTGCTGCATGATGTAAAGCGCAGCCACCCCACTATGTTCACTAAGTCTGGTCTCATGGTTGGACTTGGAGAAGGAAGAGAAGAAGTAATTCAGGTTATGGATGATTTACGTTCTGCGGATGTAGATTTTATAACTATAGGGCAATATTTACAACCCACTAAAAAACATGCAGAGGTGAAGCAATATGTTACCCCTGAAGAATTTAATGAATATGCATCTATTGCTCGCTCTAAAGGGTTTTTAATGGTTGCTGCTAGTCCTCTTACTCGTTCTTCTTATCATGCAGGTGATGATTTTGTGAAATTGCGTGAGGCTAGAAAAAGGGAGCTGGAGTCCGCCAGTCTATAGTCATGGTAAATGTAAGAGATCTATTAGTTGTTGATTATCCAGCAGATCTAGTTTTTGATATTATGCTCGATGTTATGAACTATCCCACATTCTTGAGTTCTTGCAGAGATGTTAGAGTGATATCTAATACAGATCAGGTGATGATTGTTGATATGAATCTTAGTCTTTATAAATTTAATAAGTTCTATAGATCCAGAGTTGAATTCTCCAAAGAGAATGGTTCAATTGAATTTAGATCTATTGATGGTAATGTATTTAAAAATCTACACGGGATATTTAAAATCAACCCAGTGAATGATTATAAAGCAGAGTTTTATATTAATATCGATTTCGATTTTGATTCTGCAATGTTGAATTTATCAGCCAGTTTTGCAAAAAATAAGGTGCTGAAGCATCTATCAAGAATCTTTATTGATAGAGCAGAGGAGCTAACAAAAAGCACAGATTCACAGAGCAACTACTTGCCATAACAACTGTGGTTAATAATCCTATATTGACGGGAGCAAGGAGCTAACAAAAAGCACAGATTCACAGAGCAACTACTTGCCATAACAACTGTGGTTAATAATCCTATATTGACGGGAGCACTAACAAAAAGCACAGATGAGTATTTGCATAACAACTGTGGTTAATAATAATTTATATATTATATGCTAGTGTTATCCGTTGTTTTACTGGTTTAAATCGTTTTATGTTTTGTAGGCTGTTCATATTCAGTATACTATTTGCTTATCCTGTATTGGCTAGCTGCGCATGTGATGAACTGCCAGCTAAGTTAGAAGGATGTTTCGCATATACATGCTCAGATAATGACTCTGGTATTGTGCATAGTATCGATCCGATTGATGAAACAAGATGTAAGTATGTTAAGCGATCTGCTAATTTATCGTTGGTATGTGAATATAATTACACAGATCTGCCTGTAATTGCTGCTTATCTTAATAAAATTAAGAATAAGGAAGAAACTCTCGAATTTGAATCTGCAATCACGCGTATTAAGGTAGATAGTTGTAAGTTTGATGATGATATCATAGGCGGTCTCGGGACATCAAATCTGACTACAGATACATTCCCTAGATCTGCGACTAATAATAATGGGTTTGAACAATACCCCTTAGAATCAAGTGGTGAGAGCAATCATAGCGTAGATGCGCAACATGATAATTATTATGCAGAAGACTCTTCCAATACCTCCAATAATAACGGAGATAAGGATCTAGATAATGGGTATGAGGATAATATAAATTCTAAAGAATATTCAGATGTAGATAATACAGATTCTCAAAATAATGATTATAACTATGATGTTCAATTGCCTGATTCAGACGCCTCATCTGGGGAATATGTATCAGATAATTGGGAAGAAAATTCATCGTCATCTGAAAACTTTGAAAATGAGGATGGTGATACTGCTAATTATGATTATGACTATGATTACTCGCCAGAACCTGAACAGTTGAACTCCAATATTGATAATAATTCTGGCTCTGGAAATAGTCAAGGTGTCACTAATGGGGAATATGTATCGGATAATTGGAAAGAAAATTCAGCGTCATCTGAAAACTTTGAAAATGAGGATGGTGATACTGCTAATTATGATTATGACTATGATTACTCGCCAGAACCTGAACAGTTGAACTCCAATATTGATAATAATTCTGGCTCTGGAAATAGCCAAGGTGTCACTAATGGGGAATATGCATCGGATAATTGGAAAGAAAATTCAGCGTCATCTGAAAACTTTGAAAATGAGGATGGTGATACTGCTAATTATAATTATGACTATGATTACTCGCCAGAACCTGAACAGTTGAACTCCAATATTGATAATAATTCTGGCTCTGGAAATAGCCAAGGTGTCACTAATGGGGAATATGTATCGGATAATTGGGAAGAAAATTCATCGTCATCATTCGGTGGTGGTGGTACTATTGCTGAAGATGATAATTGGGAAATAGAGGAAGAAGAAGACAGGCCAGGTATATCCCAAACAGTACATAACAGGCTACAATCAGAGACTATGAATGGAAGTAAATGGAACCAAAGCGTACTCTTTTCTGATTATTATACAAACTCTCTAGATAAGGCAGTGGTATACTTTAGAACGGGGGTTGAAATTGATGTAGAAAAGCCAGTGAGTGTTGCTTCACCTGGCAATCAAAGCATGATAGATAACGTTAATGGAATACCTAATGTATCAGTTGATACTATTATATTTATAGACAAAGATAAGTGGAGTGTCTGGTTTAATGGTAAAAAATACAACCATGAAGATAGTAATAAAGACTTTAGTATCACTCATGTAGAGTATAATAAAGTGACTTTATTATTCAGTATTTCTAATATAAAGAGTGTTATTTACAAACTTGATGGTAAATTTAATAAGAAAGATAATGGTAATTATGAATCATCTGATGGCAATATCAAAATTGACCTCAAGCTAAAGCAATTAGAAGTTAGTATGTACATCAATCAGAGCCTTAATGGTTCACAAGTTGAAGTGCATGATAAGAAAGCACCACAAGATGATGATGCTGTCAATACAGATACTAGTGATATACGAGATAATTTAAAGAATGGGAAAGTTCCTTTACATGATGTGTCTAATCTTAGTGACGCCGAGTTAGAGGAGCTATTCCCTGTGCGTAGATTATTAAATAAGTTAGACTCTGTATCAACTGATGATCAGTATGATGAATACGAAGATGATGCTAGCTATGATTACGAAGATGATTATGATTACGAAGATGATTATGATTATGAAGATGATTATGATTACGAGGATGATTATGATTATGAAGATGATTATGATTACGAAGATGATTATGATTACGATGATGATTATGATTATGAAGATGATGCTAGTTATGATTACGATGATGACTATGACTATGACTATGACTATGACTACGATTATGACTATGATTATGATTCATACTAATAGTTAGTGATGGATCATTATCCATCAGAGGCTTATGAGGCTTTATTTATCAGGATATCATGTATAGGATGGACATCCATCCTAGGCTCATTACCATTACACTACAATCCATATACACTATTTTATAGTATGTGTGATTTTAATAATTAGGATTCTTAATGAGTGCAAGTTTATTCCGCTGCAGGGTGGCTGTTGCATCAACTACATTTATCCATTAGAGGCTCATGAAGATTTAATTATGAAATTATAATTGTCATACAATGGACATCCATCCTAGGCTCATTACCATTACACTACAATCCATATACACTATTTTATAGTATGTGTGATTTTAATAATTAGGATTCTTAATGAGTGCAAGTTCATTCCACTGCAGGGTGGCTGTTGCATCATATGATTTTAATAATTAGGATCTTGAATGAGTGCAAGTTTATTCCACTGCAGGGTGGCTGTTGCATCAATATTTGGATGGAATAAACCTTTCCTTGCATCTAATATATCTTGTTTTGAGATTTCATCCTTTTTTTGTAAAGAAAATGAAATAATATGCACATATTCCGTTATTTCTTGTACAAGACTATTAATAAAATTGACAGCATATTGATCGCTTATGCTGGAGAAAGATAATTTGATGTCCACAGTTTGCACTGTATAAGTGTTCGTAGTTTTACTTATGTATGGCCTAGATACTGTAGTGCTAATATTGCTGATAGCATATTTTTGCTTAAGGTTATTTACAATATTGTTAAGATCATTTAGTTTTAGTGATTGTACGCCATCTTCATGTACTTGTGATTTTAATACATCTTTCCACGTTATGTATATGGAATCGTATACACTTTTATTTCTGTTCATGTTTAAAGAATCTTTTACCGTACTTTCAATTGCTTGCTGAACCAATATATTATTGATCTTATGTTCAGAATGCTTACCATGTGTTATGTATAGCGTATAATATGTAATAGATGTTACTATGAATAATGCTAATACTCTTTTAATAACGCTCTTTTTTACATTTATAACTTTCATTATTGACCTACTGGTTTGTTATTAATAATAGTAATTTCAAGACTTTCTATGGATTGTGAAGACTCTAAATCTATTGATCCGGATATATCTGAAACTTTGATTATTGCGCTTGGGAACAGTTCTTGCAACTGCTCTGCTAACATTGTATGTTTGGTGAATATATTAATGTCATCATTCCGCTCACTTGATAAGGTGGCGTTCATCTTTATTATTTCCTGTATTCCCGTGCCTGTTGAATTTGTACTGGCTCCTGCGTTTCTTAGAGTGGCTCGTATAGATCTTCCTCCTTCAATTGAGCTAGGGTCGATCTGGTCTATTGATATTGATTTGATGATAACATTATCTGATCGGAGCTCTCTTAATTTATTCAGATAATCTGTGAGTCGTAATGATTTGTGAATTAAGTAGTTGTGCTCATTAACCATGATCTTCATTGCATTTATGGAACTTAGAGTATATCCATTAGTATCTTCTGCCGTTTTTTTGATCTGCTTATATTCTACTAGTTCCATTTCTAGGGATAAGCTCTCTTCTTTAAGAAAATGTATATATATCAGGCACTGAATTATTAAAACTGCCCCTATTCCGGCCAAGGTACGAGATAAGAGGGTAATAACAGTTTTTGTTGTATATAGATTGATCAGGTGCATAATTTTTATATAGCGTAAAGACAGTGATGCACCGTGCTTATAAAGTATATTACATAATATGGCATCAGCTGATACCAAGCTGCTCTCTTTATGTTTTGGGTTTATTAGGCCAATTACTTCATCAGTGGTCATACAATGTATTTTATTGCCATATTTAGCTTGTAAAATCTTGTTTAGCTCTGCCTCTGCCACTGTATGGATCTTGATTTCACAGGTATTCTTAGTATATCCGAATCTACTTATATACTGTATTGTACTCTGTACATCGTTGTATAAACTATCCGCTAGTTCTTCTGGCTGTAGTCCATCAGTAGCGGCTATTAGCCTGGTAAATACAGTGTTCCCTTCTTTTAGTACTAGTTGTCTCATTCCTCCTAGTCGTGTACTCATCACAATGATAGACCATTGTGTTAGGGTTTTTTTATTTTCCGTTTTGGTGTTTTTATGCACGTATCTATATAGATTTCTTAGTTCCAAAGGTGCTAATAAGAACCCAGCAATATTATTTGGGGTAGCGACAATCATATTAATCCAAAGATCTATGTTGTTATTAGATTTTGCAGCTGCAAAGCAGCAATCCAAGTGCCTGGTTTTCTCTGTTGACTTACCTAGTAACATATAGTTCTTTAGTTCATAATCGCCATATTTCTTCTTTAGTGTACGAGCGGCCAGCTCTCTTGTACCACTAATACCTAATTGTGGAATAGGGTGTAGAGATAATGATGTATCTGTATGGTCAAGTACTATGTGTACAGGGGAATTTTTATTTTTGTTTAGCAATGCTGCCGCTTCAGACAAGTCCTTCTCTGAATTATCAAACGATCTCTGATAAAATGTAGAACGGTTCATATGTACTATAGAGGTATATTCATCCCTAATCACTATAAAGAAGTGACGCTTATTGATAATATGTCTAAATTTATCTACGAAATTTACCAGGAAGTCCATATTCTTTGTGCTTGCCTATGCCATCCTGGGTATCTTTATTATAATTAGGTGAATTTATTCTTAATTTTAGGGAATATATAGATATGTAGCGTGCATTATTGTACAATTGAATTGTATGAGGTTAATACCACTGAATAATATGCCGAATATATATTCTATCCATGCAAGTTTGCCATTCATTGAAACGCTACTTGCGCAGGATTTTGTTGCAAAAGCAGAAGTTATATTTGTGCATAATAAGGCCATGCAGAGGCATCTCAGAGATTCTATAGAACGCAAAGTTGATATTATCATTCTTACTGGGAATAATGAAGTTACAGGTTTAATAACTGTAAGAGAATTACTATTACAATACTCATCAGAAATGGCAGACATTGCTAGTATTAACGATATAGAACTTATACAAGGTTTATACCTGTTATTCTCAGAATTGGCATACAATAATATTACAGCTGAAAAATTAAAAGGTCTAGATTTAAATAATAGGATAAGAGCCTGTATATGCTCTAATGACGTGCTGGCAAAATTATACAAAAGCTACCTGTCTAATAGTCAAACACACAGGTATAAGAACTTGTTCAATAAGTATAAAGACAGCAAATCATTATTGTTTATATATAGTCCAGATATGTCTAATAATTACCATATTATGGAGCTGATGAAATTAAAACAGTCTAATATCATTATTAGCAGCTGTGGAAATGAGTGTCATGAACCAATAGAAGAATATCATCCACAGTTCGCATATAAAAATCTTCTAGGCCTGCTATCTGTGGATAGTAGCGAGGTATCTAGCTTAGGTATATATTCGGATTATAGAAATAAACTAGTGGATCTATTATTTTGTACAGAAGAGGCAATGTCCAAGGGACTAGAGTGTCTGGAAGATGCGGATAATATAACCATATTTGAAGGCAATAGTATCTTTAACGAAGCCAGTATGATTTTGAATATATTGAAGAATTGTGACGGTGAGGTAACAATTATTGCGGATGATGAACCTATCAGAGAGGCTATAATAACCGAGTTAGAGCTTAATAATATTCAATATAACAATTATATCAATCATTCAATTATTAGGAATAAGACAGTAGTTATATTATTGCAGATCATGCAAGTTGCTTTATCTCCCGAATCAGATTTGGAACTTCTATCACTCATGAAGATGTTTAATAAAGTAGAAGAGTATACTGCAGATGAATATCAAGTATTGATAGGAGAGTTTGAAGGCAAGATAGTAAGAGGTATTAAACAGAATATAGATGTTAAGTATAAATTAGAGAAATTCACTAAACATATTAGTTCATTAATTGATAAAATTAATGAGGCTTTCATTAATAACAAAAAGGCTTCTATTAATACGAGAGAAGATCCCATTAATGAAAGAGGTGCCTTTATTAATGAACAAGAGGATTTCCATAAGATATTCAAAGTTCATATGTCTGTGTTAATTGCCCTTGTCAAGATGAATGCACTGGACGATTGTTCCAATGATGAAGTGTTAGATAAAATAAAAAAGGTAAGTGATGCATCTGTTAATAAGGAGCAGTGCTATGAGTTTCTACATAGTATTATGTATCCTATGGAACCCTATAAAGAAGAGTTAGATAAAATAAAAAAGATAAATAATATATCTGTCAACAAGGAGCAGTATGATGGGTTCATACGTAGTATTATGAAGGCTATAAAGCTCGA
This sequence comes from Rickettsiales bacterium, assembly GCA_965262395.1. GTDB lineage: Bacteria > Pseudomonadota > Alphaproteobacteria > Rickettsiales > Anaplasmataceae > CBDHFF01. The sequence continues at coordinate 1,502,629 of OZ253531.1, read as the reverse complement.
TATAGATGTTTCCTGCGATACAAGAGTCAGAATAATTAGTAAAGCACATGTGCCATTTTTATGCAGTAATACAGTAATTGTTACTAATTTTAATGAAGGAGAATGGCCTAAAGCAGAATCTAGCACATATGTCTGTGATGCACAAATGCGTGAACGACTTGGATTGAAAAGTTACCATGCCTCCATTGGTGCAGATGCTCTGCGCCTAGGATGTATATTATGCAAGGATCGAGTATATTTGATGCGTTCAGAACAGGGTGTACTCACTGATGAAACTATGCAATCCAGGTGGTTGCTGTATTTACGTGCCATACTTAATAAAATTAATGAAATTAATAGCGCTGAATTGAAGGTTGGTCTTCCTGGCTTTAATGCACCAATGCCTCGTCCTAGCATTACGTTGGAATCTAGTATGATGCCTGATAAATATAGCGCTACAATGGTTGAAGAATTAATTAGAGATCCATATATATTTTACCTGAAATATATATTAAAGCTAAGGTCAGAGAAAGAGATATCGCCAACACCAGGACCAATGGAATTCGGAATTTTCCTTCATAAGGTTCTAGAATCATATATTAAGGGTGGCGCACATGGTTTAGAAGAACTCATGATCATTGGAAAAGAAGAAATAAGAAAGTATCCCACTTATAAGAATGTTAGGACATTCTGGGAGGATAGATTTCATGCGATAGCTGAAGTATTTATTGATGTAGATGATGAAAGGCGTAAAGACACGACCTCTATAAAAGTCGAACAGGAATATTCTTATACGGTGCATGGCATCAAGATCAGTGCTAAATGTGATCGTGTAGAAACTAAGAAAGACAATACAATTGCTATTATTGATTATAAAACTGGATCACTTCCACCAAAGTCAGATATATTACTTGGCATATCTCCGCAGTTGATAATACAGGCCCTTGCTGTTGAAGAAGCAACAGGTTTAAAAGTATCAGAGATTATATATTGGCAATTTAAAGATGCTGCCATGTCATCAACTGATGAAGATACTGGCAAGGATGGCGTGACTGTAGACTACGTATACAAGAAAAAATGTATCGAATTTAAGGAAATGAAATTTATCAGAGACAAAGAGTCCAAGTATGATTTAGAGAAAATATTGTCGGAAGCAGAAGCAGGACTTGCTTCTTTGATTTATGATTTTCATTTTGGGGAGGCAAAGTGTGTTGCTATTCCTTGTATCAAAAAACCTAGTAAGTCTGCTGACTATACAGATCTTATTCGTGAAAAAGAATGGCGAATTTAATAGTATAAATTGCATTATATTACTAATTTAGGTCGATTAATTGATATTAGCATCGGAGATGCTGGGTTTGATAAATGGCTGAAATACAGTTTACTAATTCGATGAACGAATCAATTCATATAAAATTAATACTGATCTATTGTACGATCACGCATCTCACTAGGATAAAATTAATACTGGGGTCGTATTTTGTGCTTTATTGATCCAGTTTATTATATATGGAGATATATTGCGGTACTATGTCTTCTATAGTACTAGGAGTTATTCCAAATTCATTTAGGGTGTCAGATTCACTAATGTTGTCTACTAGCAGCATCTTTACACTGTCTCTCGTTGTAATTGGTATAAAATCACCCACAAATAGTTTAAGGATCATAACAACAGGTGTTAGTTCCAATATAGCAGATAAAAATAGTGAAAGGCGGTAAGAAAGAGGAACTAATCGCCTTTTATAACCAGTGTGTTGCATTATAAAATTCAATATCTCACGTAGAGTATAGACTTTTGAACCAGCTACTTCATATGTCTTGCCATTATATTCAGCTGAGCCTACTAATTTACACACAAGTTTTGCTATATCTGCCACATAAACTGGCTGGAGTTTAGTGGTGCCCTTATTTAATAGTGGTATGAACATAGACATAGACACCAATTTTGCAAATAGGTTAAAAAACCTATCTTCTTTACCAAAAATTACTGATGGCTGTAGTATGATTGCATTAGGAAAGGCGTGCTTTAATGATTTTTCTCCATTAAGCTTGCTGCGTGCGTATCGAGAGTGTTTTGCTTTATCTATCCCCAAGGATGAGATATGAATAAGTTGGGTTATATTTTTCTTTTTTGCTATCTCTGCAAGATTTTCAACAGCTTTGGTATGAATCACATGGAAGTTCTGTGATTTTTCATGCAATATACCAATAGCATTAATAATAGTATCACAATTTTCTATGTAACGTCCTAGCTGATCTTTTATCGTGATATCACCTTCTACTATTGTTATCTGACCTAGTTTTCCACATACTTTCAAATGATTTGCGCTCTCGGGATCTAATGTAATTATTTTAATATTATGACCTTTGTTAACAAGCTGCTTAACAATGTGGCTTCCTACAAAACCAGCTCCTCCGAAAACAACAATATTTCCCATAAATATACTACAAGGTAATCTAAGAAAGCCATTGTATTAGTTTGTTACTGTGTTGACAATCATTAATTATACTTGAATTCAAATAATTCATCGAGTTATCAGATGGATCTGATAATTATCATAGAACCTTAGCCTCTTGATGGAAGAAATGAACTATAGTATATATAAAGAGTACAAGGCAATTGTACCTGCGTTCTATTGGTGATTTTCTGAAAAATGAATAATTTTAAGAGAGACTGGAAAGGCAATACGGCTCTGTTTCTGGCTTCTGTTTTAGCATGAAATTAGAATTCCTATATTCATGAACTATGATATATCAATTTTACGAATATGAATGCACAGAAGTTATTCCGCCCGCATAGGCCTCTATAAGCGGGTATTCTAATATATTTGTTGTTAATAATAGTCGGAATGGATTGTATCTTTTCTATGAATCATGTTGTTGGGTGTCAATATCTTCTCTAAGAGGATAGTTTTTTGAAATATTAATTCTGGTATTGCATAACGATGTCTCGCTCTGTGATATTTTAGCAGCAATAGATATAGAATTTTCTAGAGCTTTTAGGATTTCCTCTTTCAGATCATTTATCACTAATAATTGTTCAATTATGTACCTTTTTTGATTATTAGCAAGTCTGACTTCGGGAATTGTGCTACTGTTAGAGACAGAGCAAAGTACAACTGTCCTTGAATTCAATATTGAATAATGACTACTATGCCAGTGACAGAGAAGGAATATAATAAAAGAATTGGTAGCAAAAGCAGCAACGGATATTTTTCTGCTTAAATAATATAGATATAAATTCCAGGATAGGCCTGTGATTCCAGGCCAGAACCCCTTCTTTATCAGAAAAAGTTCCTTCTACGAGAGTAAATGTGTTATCTAAAGTCAGGTCTTCGTTGTCATGAAAATATAGATATAAATTCCAGGATAGGCCTGTGATTCCAGGTCAGAACCACTTCTTTATCAGGAAAAAGTGTCTTCCACAAGATTAAGTATGTTATCTAAAGTCAGACCTTCGTTGTCATGAAAATGGCGCTTCCTTAATAAGGATCATTAATAGCTCAGTGCTGCCACCTGCCTCATTTCTTGCTGCAAGCCTTCATCAGTGCTTTCGTCAATATCAGATTCTTGAGATTCAGAGTTTATTTCATCTTTGAAAGCCATTCTACGAACTAATGTAGTTAATGATAATCCATTTATACAACTCTTCGTTAAAACAGTGCTTAAAGTTAAAGGTGAGTCATTTATCTGTAGTTCCTCTACTTCTTTTGTATTAGCATTCACAAGCAATATCTGTTGTTCTGTTTTTTCTAAAGCAGGATTAGTCTCAGAAAAAGTAGAACCATGGGCTTTGGATGCAGGATTAAGGAAATTATCTTGTAGTCCTATATCAGCCATAGTTTCTACAACTTTACCTATATATGATACTAATCCCCACGCCTTATCCATTCTCATTAATTGAGCAATTGCCAATATGAAATCTTCTCTTCTGCCAGGCAATTCAAGCAATTGTTTCCCTTTATTATTCAAGGAATCATAGATGTATGTATAAGTAGAATCTTCTGCTCCAGCAAGGTATTCTTTATCTTTACCCTTGAATTCCAGTAGATTTAGCTGGAATCTTGTTATATCTCTGAATTCTTGTAAGGATTGTTTAGCTAGTCCATTATCTGGATGGGCAATAAACTCTCTAATCGTAGCAACGTATGTAGCTTTTCTAAGTGAAGTAAGAGTACTTATTTCTTTTTGTGTGCGCTTATTTTTTGTAGAAAATAATCGTCTGAACTCATTTCTTGCTTCAATATCTGTTCTAGAATTGTGGATTGCAACTAGATTGTTATATTCATTATTTGGAGTGGTAACATGTTGGGACTCTGATTGCTGATTGCGAAGGGGGGGGAGTTTGGCAGATAATGGCGTATGTTTTAAGGTTGATGTAGAATTGAGCTTTAATTTCTCTGCAGTAACAAGAGGTTGTGCATCACTTGTTGAGTTACTAGATTCAGCCTCTGAAGAGCGATGTTGCCCATGGCTTAGTGGGTTTATTTCTGTTGTGAGTGTTCTTTGAATGAAGGACGTAAGGATATTTCTGAATTTGCTAAATCTTGCAACACGAGTCATAAACATAATTTATCTCCATAATATCAAATTCTGTTATCTAGCACTTAAGACTCAGTTTCAAAGCCTAAAGTAAGTGCATTTGTAGAAATTTTAACTTATTTATCATAAGGAATCAACTAGAGTTATTAAATTATTTAGAATATTACTTAAGCAATAACTATTGTATGCATTAATAACAGTGAAATAATCTAATGTAACAGGCGGTGGATTAGAAGCTAAAAACAGCGGTGGCCTGTAGACCTTATAGCGCAAACTATAAAATCAAATTAGCATCACAATGATCTAACGGTATGCGGAAATTAGCATCACAATGATCTACGGTATGACCAGTTGCTTGATATTAGTGAGTGGATTAGAAGCTAAGAACAGCGGCGACCTGTAGACCTTATAGCGCAAACTATAAAATCAAACTATCGCCACCACTGCTTTTAGTTTTATTTAATGGGTAGATACTATTTTCGCATTAGTATGGCGTGATCAATTACACATCAGAGTTTGCCATAAACATGGTCCGTTCTTGTTCTTTATGAGCAGTGTCTAAGGGATCTGCTGATTGCTGATATTTTGAACATAAACAAGTACATGGTGGTGTGTCTTTATCTTCCTGAGAAAAATCAAATTCAATACCCACCTCTGTTTCCTTTGGTGATTGTTTAGGTTCAGTCGCATGAACCGCACTTACAGTCGACTTATCAAGCTGCGTTCCCTTTGGTATCTGATCAGAATACATTCTATGCTGCATACTAGATTGGAAAACTAAAGATAGCCTCATGTCTCCTAGGTTACTATGTTCATTAAATTGATTAAATGGATTATCTTTAAACATATGTTTATTCGGATCGCGCATTGCGCCTGCTGAATAGCAAGGGGCACCAGAATGATAGGCGTGACTTATTAATAATTTTAGACAGAAATTGTTAGCACCTTCAGGTCTGATGAAGGGTGTAAATCTATCTCTAAGTTCTGCATAACGACTGGAGGAACTGGGGTTTGCCGCTTTTAATTCTAAAGTTGGAGAAACCCAATTTCCTTCATATTTGTTCATGCCTACAGATGTACCACCTGGAGATGTATCAACTGATGCATATGCCATGTCACCAGCAAATTCTTTAATCAATTCTACAGTTACAGTCTTGTGAATAGAAATGCTCTTCAGAGGGGGGCCAGACGCAGGATTATTTATTCCACTATCAGGGACGACTTGTGATGCTTGATCTTTGCTCATGCCTACAGATGTACCTGCCAAGTTAACAGTAAATTCTCTAGAAGATTGTACAGTTACAGTCTTTTGAACAGACAAGTTCTTCATAGGGGGGCGAGACGCAGGATCATTTATTGCAGTATTAGAGGCTACGTGTGGTGCTAGATCTTTGTTCATGCCTGCAGATGTACCACCCAGAGATGTACCAACTGATGCATGTGCCATGTAAGCAGCAAGTTCTTGAAAAAATTGTATAGCGGAAATCTGTTTAGTAGGAACGCTCTTCAGAGGGGGGCTAGACGCAGGATTATTTATTGCAGTATTAGAGGCTACGTGTGGTGCTAGATCTTTGTTCATGCCTAGAGATGTACCAACTGATGCATGTGCCATGTAAGCAGCAAGTTCTTGAAAAAATTGTATAGCGGAAATCTTTTTAGTAGGAACGCTCGTACTAGAGGGGCTAGACACAGGATTATTTATTGCAGTATTAGAGGCTATGTGTGGTGTTTGATCTTGGTTCATGCCCAGAGATGTACCAACTGATGCATCTGCCAAGTTAGCTGCCAAGTTAGCAACGGACTGAGACACATATTTTCTAACCTGTGTTACACTTTGACGCCAACCACTTGAAGAATAATCCATTGTAAGTACCTCATAAATTAATTAACATATTTTATGAAAACATTCATAATCTTGGTGATTATAATTTATTTACTTTATTGGGTCAACCAATTACTATTCAATGGTTATTATTTTAATATAAAGATTACGATGAATCCACGCATGGGCATTAGTTTTAATGATTTGTATGAACTTAGTGGATTAAAGAAGATAGATAATGCATTCTTGAAATATTTATTAGTTAGGGATGAATTACTTTATGATAGGATCATCAAGTGCCGTGCAGATCAAGTCAATGATACTGATTTGATGATTGATCTAGCGCAGATATTAGAAGAATTCATTGCAAAGTTATTTGATATAGAAGGTGAGGTTAACAAGGCAGCGGCAAAGCATCAAGAGTTGTTAACTGTCTGTAAGTGTAAAAAAGAATTTGTACGAAGATACGCTTTATCTAAATATAAAGACTGCCCCAATATTAATATTGATAAACATGAAGGAACACTCGCAGAATTGATGTGCGGTGACCCTAAGGATGAAATACTTTTCTCGAAAAAAGTTATTGAATGGTTATATGACGAGGAAAAATATAAGTCAGAGCTGGATTTGGCGGCACAATACGCCTCTTTTAAGGTCAAAAAATTAGATTCTGAATATAGAGGAATATTGTATAAATTTCCTGAGAAATTAGATTTTGAATCTTTATTAGATCTTGTGCAGGTAAATAGTAATGGAGGGCTTGTATTGCAGTCCAAAAACCTGATACACCGAGATGGATTTGATCTCACAGACAATGATGCTTCTAATGATGCTCTTTCTTTAGATCAGGTAAAATATTGCATATATTGTCATAAGCGTGATAAAGATAGCTGCTCTAAAGGGTTAAAAGATAAAGATGGAGGATATAAAGTTTCACATGGCAAAGTGAAGTTAGAAGGGTGTCCTTTAGAAGAAAAAATCTCTGAGATGAATATGATTAAGGGGTTTGGCTGCAATATTGCAGCTTTGGCAGTTATTTGTATCGATAATCCAATGTGTGCAGGTACTGGGCACAGAATTTGTAATGACTGTATGCGCTCCTGTATATATCAGGTTCAGGAACCTGTTAATGTGCCGTTGATTGAAACTAATATACTAGATGATGTTCTTGTCCTGCCATATGGATTTGAGATATATAGTCTATTAACTAAATGGAATCCTATGAACTTTCTACAGCCATTGCCTAAAGATCGTAATAATCGTAAAGTTCTTGTGGTAGGTATGGGACCAGCAGGATATACATTATCCCATTATCTTCTACGTGCAGGTTGTGCGGTGGTAGGTATAGATGCATTGAAAATTGAGCCATTATCAGAAGACCTTGTGATTAATAATTTTGTGCCAATTAAACATGTTGAAGATGAACTGCATGAGTTATTAAGTGAGCGCTCTATCCAGGGTTTTGGAGGTGTATCTGAATATGGTATTACTATCAGGTGGAATAAAAATTATCTGAAAATCATTCGCCTGATTCTTGAAAGGAATAGTAATTTTCGATTGTTCGGGGGGGTGAGATTTGGCAGTAATATTTCATATAATAATGCTATGGATCTTGGATTTGACCATATATCGCTGGCAGTTGGTGCCGGACGACCTAATATGCTTACAATTAAGGGCAGCTTAACCCCTGGTGTTAGGACATCTTCTGATTTTTTGATGGCTTTGCAGCTAACTGGGGCATTTAAGCAGGAATACATTGCTAATCTACAAATTCGGATGCCAATTGTGGTAATTGGTGGCGGTTTGACAGCGGTGGATACGGCAACAGAGGCATTGTCTTATTATATATTGCAGGTTGAGAAATTTAAATATTACTCAGAGAAATTGACTAATGCTTTTGGTAGTGATTACGTTAATGACTTGTGGAGTATGGACGAAATCTTAATTGTTAAGGAATATTTAGAGCATGCAAGCTTGTTTGAAGATGAGCGTATGCAAGCTAAGAAAGAGGGTAGAGACCCTAACTTTATTAGAATAATTAAAGATATAGGGGGTGTGAATATAGTTTATCGGAAAACTATACAAGAATCACCTAGCTATAGAATGAATCATGAAGAATTACAGAAGGCAATGGAAGAAGGAATAGGGTTTATTGAAAATATGAAACCTCTGGAATTTATTGCCGATGAATCTGGGAAATTGTCCAAGATTAAGATGTTAGATATAGTGTGTAATAAGGAAGAGTCTATAGCAGCAAGGTCTGCCATGATTGCCATAGGTACCAATCCTAATAATATGTTTGCCAAAGAATATCCAAGGAAGTTTAAAGAATCGGGTAAGTATCTTACTTTCATTGATGAGAAAGGCAATGAAATAGAACATGAATACTCTACCAAAGCTAAGGAGGTTAATGTAATTTCTGTGCGTGAGAAAGATGGTAGATCGATTAGTGTTATAGGTGATTTGCATCCTGTATTCGAAGGTAATGTAGTAAAGGCCATGGCAAGTGCAAAAAGAGCTGCACCCATTATAATGAATGAGATGCAATACTTACCAAGTAATGATTATGATGCATCATTTTTCAGTCATTTAAGAGATACGCTTACTGCTACAGTTGAAAAGGTAGAAGTTATTGCTCAAAATATTGTTGAGATAGTGGTAAAATCTAAGCTTGCTGCAGAAAATTTTCAACCAGGTCAGTTCTATCGTTTGCAGAATTATGAATCTAATGCTATCCAAGTTCCAGAGTTAAGAACTAAGCTATGTATTGAAGGGTTGGCGCTTACAGGTTCTGTCGTTGATAAAAGTGTAGGGACTATTTCACTTATTATTTTGGAAGTAGGTGCTTCTTCTAGTTTATGTAGGTTCTTACAGAGAGGAGAGAAAGTAGTATTAATGGGGCCAACCGGTTCACCCACATTTATTCCACATAATCAAAAAGTTATGCTGGTTGGTGGTGGCTTAGGAAACGCAGTGTTATTTTCTATTGGTAAGGCCATGAGAGATAAAGGGTGTGATGTTACATACTTTGCAGGCTATAGAAATCTTGATGGAGTTTATAAAAGAGAGGCTATAGCTGATGCCTCTGATAGAACTATTTGGGCTTGTGATATGGGAGATATTCCAGTCACCAGGGATGAGGACATTAGCTTTCAGGGCAACATAGTAGAAGCAATCAGATACTATCATAAATCTATTGCGAGCCTATCTAGCCTTGATCGCATTATAATGATTGGCTCAGATAAGATGATGCATGCTGTAGCACAGGCATCCAGAGAATTAGGTCTATCGAAGCAATGTGAAGTGATTGCCTCGATTAATTCGCCAATGCAATGTATGATGAAGGAGGTATGTGGGCAGTGTTTGCAACGTCATGTTTGTCTGGAAACAGGAAGAGAAAGTTATGTATATAGCTGTTGTAATCAAGATCAGGATGTTAAGTATGTAGATTTCCTTTGTTTGCATGATAGGTTGAGTATGAACAACATCCAAGAGAAGCTTGTAAATTTGTGGGTAAAGTACGCGTTAACTAGTGTATAAATTTTATATTATAGATAACAGGTTCGTGTATATCATGTAGTGTGGTAATTTTCACTATCTTTGTATTGCACATATGTATAACAGGTTCGTTTGTATCATGTAGTGTGGCATTTTTACTATCTTTGTATTGCACATATGTATAACAGGTTCGTTTGTATCATGTAGTGTGGTAATTTTCACTATCTTTGTATTGCACATATGTATAACAGGTTCGTTTGTATCATGTAGTGTGGCATTTTTACTATCTTTGTATATATTATATTGATTAACAAGATAGGGTTTTTCTATGGTGTATCTTCTTAAAGATAAATTACGTTCGAGATATAGGAGAAAAAGGAAAGAGATTGCTAGTCAACATAAAGAAGATCTTTCTACTATGATATGCAATCGTATATGTATGCGCATTTGTTCTTTTGGTAAGATTGCGCTATATAAAGCAATCGATGGGGAAGTTGATCTATCCTTGCTTATAAGAAAATTGAGATCTCGAGTCCTGCTGCCTGTGACAGAGGGCGCTAATATGACTTTTTGTGATATATATGGTAATATCAGTCTTCCTGATATCATTGTTGTGCCTTTGGTATCATTCGATTGTGAGCTAAATAGGCTGGGATTTGGTGGTGGATTTTATGATAAATACTTGCGTAAATATAAGCATATCCCTACTATAGGTGCGGCCTTTGACTGCCAACTTTGTCCTGCAATACCAGTGCTGCTGCATGATATGAGGCTAAAAACAGTGGTTACTGAGCAATGTATTTACAGTTAAATGTCATAAATGATAAATTATGATATGAGGCTAAAACAGTGGTTACTGAGCAATGTGTTTACAGTTAAATGTCATAAATGATATGAGTGCTGCTGCATGATATGAGGCTAAAAATAGTGGTTACTGAGCAATGTATTTACAGTTAAATGTCATAAATGATAAATTACCAGCGCTGCTGCATGATATGAGGCTAAAAATAGTGGTTACTGAGCAATGTGTTTACAGTCATAAATGATAAGTATAGCGCTGCTGCATGATATGAGGCTAAGTAAGTACCAGTGCTGCTGCATGATATGAGGCTAAAAATAGTGGTTGCTGAGCAATGTATTTACAGTTAAGTTTCATAAATGATAAGTAAGTATTATTCTCTTTATAGGTTTTTGTAGAATCTCAGCTCTTATTTTTTCTGGCCTTGTTTTCTAAATATCCCCAAATCAATATTCCAGCTGGCAAGATAATAGTTATATAGACCAAAGATGTTGCTAATACTGTGAATAGTGGTTTTGTAACAAGAAATATAAGGTATATTGCAACCATCACTGTAAATGGTGAGGCATATGATTTATTGATCCTTAAGCCTTTTAAGGATATGGTCGGTATCCTGCTTGAGGCCATTAGCGCTACAATTGCAATATATGCCATGAAGCCATAGTGTGTTTCTGTGATAAAATGTATTGGCCAGAAAATATCGCTCAAATCTTCAAAAGTTGCAGATATTGTTGCTGATATCATGAGCGCAGCAGCTGGTGCAGGTATGCCACTGAAGAATAAATCTAGTCCATTTAGCATGTGTCGTGATTTTTTTTCTTCTTCTTTTGCAGAGTGATCTGTTCGAACGTTAAATCTTGCTAACCTTATTGCCATACAAATTACATATAGCATTACTATAGCCCATCCCCATACTTTGACTTCCTTTAGAGACCAGAAATAACACAATAGCCCAGGTGCAACTCCGAAGCTTAAAAAATCAACCAATGAATCTAATTCTGCGCCAAATTCAGAACTAGCACCTAACATTCTTGCTAATCGTCCATCTATTGAATCCATAAGGCAGGCTACATATATGCAGAATACTGATATTTCCCAATTGCCCAGCAGAGTGTATTTTATTGAGCTAAGTCCGGCGCATAATCCAAGTAATGTAACAGCATTCGGTATCAACCTGCTTATAGGTAGAAATTTTTGTTCTTTATCCTTACTATCCTCTTGCATTTTGTATATGTGCCTCCGTATCTTTAATTAATTGTTGCAAGCTCTGTCATGCCACCTTTAACTTTCTTGCCTAAGATATCAGCAGATGCTTTAGTTCCTGGTGGTAAGTAAAGGTCAACTCTGCTACCAAATCTGATGATCCCTAATTCTTCCCCACCTAACATATCTTGGTTAACATCGGCGGTTTGCACTATACGTCTTGCAATCAACCCAGCTCTCTGTCTTACAATTAAATCTTTGCCTTGCTCTGTTCTAATAAGAATATAGTTGCTTTCGTTGGGTTCGCTAGCCGAAGATGATCGTGCATCAATGAATTTCCCAGGAGAGTAGTGGTTCGTTACAAGTGTGCCTTTTATTGGGCTATATGTTATATGCACATCAAAGATATTCAAGAATACCGAGATCATAGTACGATTTTCAGACGAATTTAAGTGATCTTTAAGGCATTCTGGTATCTCCCTGTTCTCGTCTATGTAATCAATTTTACCATATGCAGGACTATATACAGTATATGAGTCATCTTTTATGGTTGTATCAGGAGAACGAAAAAAAGCAGTAATGAATAGTGCTATGAGAATTGCAGATATGCTAAAAATATGGGAATTACCAATAAATTTTATTATAGCATTATCGCCAGAATAGGCGCTTGAAACAGCAATTAATAATACAACTATCCAGGAAGGAATTATAAACATTAACCCTTCATTATGTAACAACATTGTTAACAACCTCTGTCAGAAGAAACTTCGTAGTTTATTACTAGGAAATAAAATGATATTATAATAATATACATGTCATTAATAATTGTCAATTTATTAATACAAGATAAATAGGAAGGGTGGCCGAGTGGTTTAAGGCGCGCGCCTGGAAAGCGTGTTCACGTTATCGTGTCGGGGGTTCGAATCCCCCCTCTTCCGCCATCTTGAAATTCAATATTAGTCATCAATCATTGATACGTAAGTATTTTTATAGGCACTGCTGTTCTACATTTAGCGTAATCCGATACTATGCATCAGTTGTTGAAATAAAAAATTTGGTACATTACTGTTCTACATTTAGCGTAATCCGATACTATGCATCAGTTGTTGAAATAAAAAATTTGGTACATTGATAATTATTTTGCTCTATATATTGCAATTGATTGACTGAGTGTATTCAATAAAAATTATCAACTCTTTATACATCAATTTTATACAGCAACCCTTTTATGCTGCCAGGAGTTGGAAGTCATCTGGTTAACTTGCATATTTTCAAGGAGTTCTGCAAATATAAGGGGGTAGCATATTTTTTTGATTATATAGTTAATATCTCCACTTATAATATAAGTAATAATCTGTATTAAAAAGCAACCCTCCTTATGATCAGAAAAACAAAGTTGGATCTGCTGCACTTTCTCAGGGGTCTATAGATAAATTGCCGTTCAATTATATTGAACCAATCTTAATAAGAATTAAAGGCATGTAATATTGAGCAGGATAATGCTGATATGCGAAAGAGTGAAGGCACTCGGGTGATAATGTAATATTCTTGATAATTAATGCAATAAAACTCCAGATATTTCTGTGTTAATGCGCCTGTAATTTACATTGCCACTTCATTATTTGTCTTTCTGTTTAATGCAATAAAACTCCAGATATTTCTGTGTTAATGCGCCTGTAAATTACATTGCCACTTCATTATTTGCTCTCTTGCTGAATTATACATCGCAAAGAGTAGTATAAGTTTAATAATTTGTTGTTAGGTTTTATCCCAATACTCTTAAGATATTTCACTATATTATGGATATTTCTACTATTGTTCCACGCACCAAGGTTATGGAAGTTCATGCTTCTGCCTCTTTATCTAACGGGATTCGCAATGCAATAAGCATTGCGGCAGCAATTATTGTGATTGTTTCTATATTAATAGTTGTATTGATTATAGTAGAATTTAGGCGTCGCAATGGACTGCATGAAGAGCAATGTCAAAAAGATTATCAGAAGATTATACAGAAAAGATCTGCTGTTGATGCCGAAATTTGTGTATATAGGAAAGAAAAAGCTTCTTGGGATGAGGAGAAAAGTGTACATGAGCGTACAAAAGACGAGCTTATAAGATTAGAATTTGTATATAGGAAAGAAAAAGCTTCTTGGGATGAGGAGAAAAGTGTACATGAGTGTACCAAGGCAAATCTTTTAATATTAAGAAATGAGTATGATCAACGAAGAGCAGTTGATCAAAATTTATTGAATATCAGAAATGAAGAGCTAGCTGCATTGAGGCGTCGGGAGAGTAGATCAATAGTTGAGATAGGTCAGTTGAACAAGTTGTACGAGAGGAGGGGTTCTGCTGTTTCTTGTGGTTCGAGTGCTTCACGCAGGAATTCGGTTCTTGAGGATCCGATATTTTCAGCCATAAGCCCCTATAGCTCCAGAAGGAGCTCTGGAGCTCCTGTTGTTCATTATTCTAAAAGAGATTCACAGGTTATGCCTCCTGGTGTGCTTTCAGAAAGTACTGTTATGGGTTCAAAAGGGAATTCTGCAGCTTCTATATTAATCCTTGAGGAGGAAGGCGATGATGAAGGATTGATAGGGCGTAGAGCAATTGTACAAAACGGATTACCCTTTGCCTGTAGTACCTCTTGCCCAGATGTTTCTCTTCTCGCTGCCAGTGCTACATCTCTGGGTAATTGTACTATATTATCTGCCATTAAAGATAATAAGCCTGCATTAAGTAATCGAACTGCTTATATAGAATCTCTATCAGCTCGTTCTAAAGCTATTGATGCGTGTATCCAGAACAAGATTCAGTCCTGTGTTAATTTTATTGCAGAGATTAATGTAGATACTGTAAAACAATATCAGCGTCTGATTATTTTTAATGAACTTGCTGTTGTCAATAAACCTGGTGCTGTGGATATAAAATCAGTATTATTGCCATATTTTGTTTTACTTCTTTCATTTCTGGAAAGAATGAAGCAATTTTATGCGGTTGGAGCCGCTCAAGATGTGCGGGCTAAAACAAGAAGCTATATAATGTTATTACTTTCACAATATTTCATTGAATATAATATATATTATATCATGCGCCATGCTATGATTTGCTCTAGTTGTGTTGGTGATGTAAATCATTGCTGTGCACATATAATATCCACAATAGAGAACGTTAGCAAAGCCTTAAAACAGTTTTCTGTTAAGTCAAATGTAAAGCAGGATTTGCTTGGTGCACGAGAATTACTATTGGATTGTATAAATGAAAATAATGCGTATACCTTCATACTAGAGGCTCGTGCATGCTACTTGAAGCGTATAAAAGAAAAATGTCCTCATGTTGATGGCAGCAATAACAAAGAACCTGACGCTTCATTATCAATTATTAGGTCATTAGTACGGAACAAAAATGATAGCAGTTTGAATAAGATGGATTTTGAGTTATTATTGGGTTCGAAAACTCCTGTCAAGGGCGCTGTAAGCACTCAGAAACCAATTAAAGTAAAGCTAGTGAGGAAAAAGTCAGGAGGATGTAAAGTCAGTGAAGAGTCATATTCACCTGGTGCTGAGGCAGATCAATTATTAAATATGATCCCTTTTTCGATATTTGATATAGGGTATAGTGATGAAGGATTTCTGGCTGCTCAATCATTAGTTGATGGTCATGCTGTATCAAGCGGTATATGCGTTGATACTTCTCACAATATTAATGTTGATAGCAATAGCGTGATGAATCTTGTTATAGATTTACTGTGGAATGAGTATATTGAATCGATTGCAGATAAATCAGATACCAGTGTAGTTGAATCGATTGTAGTTAAATCAAATGCCAGTGTAGTTGAGGCTCTTTGTTCTGTATTAAAAAGATTCATGAATGATAGTAAAAAGGGAGATCCTAATGCGGGTGCTATGAATCTTGATGAAATAGAGGATAGTATTACTGGAATTATTGAACATGTTGTGCAGGAAGAGGGACCCTATGAACGTATTAATAGCCTGAGCGAGGCAGTATTGCTGTCTGTGGAAGAGGCTCTAGCAGGGGAGCTAAAGAGCAGACAATTGTGAGAGCTTGTTATCTATAAAAAAGATTCCAGCAAAATAAGTTATGGCTGTCGCTTTCATGAGCAGTTATTGTCTAGGATCAATCAAAATAAGTTATGGCTGTCGCTTTCATGAGCAGTTATTGTCTAGGATAAATTATCAATATATTGATAAGAGGCAGAATAGATTTATGCTAATTTTTATAAAATTGACCATGTCTATAATGCTGTAATCAACTTGTTTGACTATCTAATTATAGTAAATACAGATGGCTCTATATCTTGGTTAATCTGTGTGTCAGTCAAGGAGACAGTTGTAGCATTTTCATGATCCGTAATTTTTACTGAAATTCCTAATATTGTTTTGATCTCTTTATCAAATATTAAAGAAATGGCTTCTTTATCTAGTTTTTTCCTACTTATACTGATCACAGTATTATTGTTGTCGCTGGTTATATTAGTTACGTTGAAATGCTTGTGCAGATTCAAAGTCTGTTTACCTAAAACTTCATAGATGAGAGTACTGTGTAATATTTTATCATAAGATCCCAGGTCTCTATCGTAGAATGCAATATGATTATTCCTGATTAATATTTCTGCATTATATGGATGCGTGTAGTGCCATTTAATTTTTACTTTCTTCTTTGGCGTGAATGAGCGGTTAATAAAAAGATTGCCCTGTGCAAGAATGCGTTCATTGTCCTTCCTATAAAACTTAGCACTTAATGTGTTTATATTATTAATGTAGGCTTCAATTTTGCTGATATGGTCATCATTGCATGAATCAGAGGCGTATGCATTGCCACTAGTTAATATTAGTATTAATAAGTATATATATATATTACGTATCAATTTCTGTTACCATCAATGCATTATCTTGGATGAATTTTCTTCGTGGCTCAACTAAGCTTCCCATTAAAGTGGAAAACATATTTTCTGCATCTTCCATATTTTGGATCTTTATTTGTACTAGAGTTCTAGTCTCTGGATTAAGCGTTGTATCCCATAGCTGCTCTGCATTCATTTCCCCTAGACCCTTGAATCGTTGTAAGTTTAAACCTTTCTTTGCATAGTCCATTACAGTGTTAACCAGGTCTGTTGCAGTTTCTACCGTGTGTGTATTGCCTTTGTAATGTAATACGCAAGGTAGGAGTCCATCTACCTTTGTCAGATGTTGCTTTAAGTCATAAATTTTTGGTTTAGTTAGCCAGCTCTTCGTTAGTTCATACTTTTCTGATATGCCTTGATACTCTCTTGTGATAGTCAGTTTATATTCAATCTCCTCCATTGAATTATCTTCGATGATATTATCACCACTGCTATCATCCTCATCGGATTGCTGATTGTCCGTAGGCTCTTCTGTTGAGGTATTTTCAGCGTTATTGTCGATATTGTTGATGTCATTATCAGTTGAAACATTATCGGCACTGCTGACATCATCATCGGCTGAGGTATTTTCAGCGTTATTGTCGGTATTGTTGATGTCATTATCAGTTGAAACATTATCGGCACTGCTGACATCATCATCGGCTGAGATATTTTCAGCGCTATTGTCGGTATTATTCGTCGCAATTACGGCGGCTACTTGTGGTAATTCTGTTCTAGTTACAGACCATTTGCTATCCTTATCCGCACTATTATATATTCGATTGATCTCATCCTCTATATCACTTACATCAATATTGGCGCTAGTGGTTAAATAATGTTTTATCGCCATCGATTCTAGAACTTTATAAGGCAATAAGTTCCGAAAATAAGAAGATATAATGGATATTCTTTGACATATTTTTATTAAATCTAATATCTCATCACTAGTTTGTGAATCACCAGCACTGTTTTTAATTTGTAGATCTTCAAGAGAACTTTTCAGTATATATTCTTGGAATTCTTCATCATTTTTAATATACTTTTCAGTTTTGCCTCTTTTGATTTTGTATAGAGGAGGCTGCGCTATGTATAAATAGCCTTTTTCAATAACTGGCAACATGTGTCGAAAGAAGAACGTTAATAAAAGAGTTCTGATGTGTGATCCGTCTACATCGGCGTCAGTCATTATAATGATTTTATGATATCTGAGTTTGTCTATATTAAAGTCATCTTTTCCTATTCCTGTGCCCAGCGCTGTTATTAATGTACCAATCTCAGTGGACGATATTACCTTATCAAAGCCTGCCCGCTCTACATTTAGTATTTTACCACGCAAGGGAAGCACTGCTTGATTCTTCCTACTTCGACCTTGTTTCGTTGAACCTCCTGCCGAATCTCCCTCTACAATAAATATTTCTGATTTTTCTGGTGATTTCTCTTGGCAATCTGCAAGTTTGCCAGGTAATGAGGATATCTCCAGAGCCGATTTTCTTCTTGTCAACTCACGTGCTTTTTTAGCGGCCTCTCTAGCTGAAGCAGCTTCAATTATCTTGTTTATTACATGTTTGACTTGTTTAGGGTTTTCATCGAGCCAGATAGCAAAGCTATTGCTAACTAAGCTTTCAATAACTGGTCTAGCTTCGCTGCTTACCAGTTTATCTTTAGTTTGAGAAGCAAACTTGGGATCAGGGAGTTTTAATGAAATAACACAAGTTAATCCTTCGCGCGTATCATCTCCAGTTATGGTTAATTTATGTTTCTTTACATTCCCTTCAACTGACATGTAGGTGTTCATGCACCTAGTAAGAGAAGATTTGAATCCTGCGAGGTGAGTTCCGCCATCTCTTTGCTTAATATTATTTGTGAAGCACATTATGTTCTCTGCATAGGAATCATTCCACTGCATGGATATATCTAAAGATGTACCATCGTTACTTTTATCTGCGCCAGTGAGCTGAATAACAGGGTGTAGGGCATTCTTTGTTCTGTCTAAGTATTTCACAAATCCAGATGTACCGCTATTCTCATCTTTGGTATCTATGAAATCCACTTTAATCATGGGGTCTACTCTTTTGTCTCTCAATTTTATTGTTATGCCTTTATTTAAGAAGGATAATTCTCTTATCCTTGCTTCAAGGGTTGAGAAATTGAACTCAGTTATAGTAAAAGTTTCTTTTGAGGGTAAAAATCTAACCATTGTTCCACGTTTGTTAACATTTTCTTTTACCACAGTAATAGGCTCTACGACATTGCCATCTGCAAATTTCATGTAATGTTCTTTCTTGTTGCGCCATATAGTTAGCTCTAATTCACTGGACAGGGCATTTACAACTGATACTCCAACACCATGAAGTCCTCCAGATACTTTATAAGTATTCTGATCAAATTTACCACCAGCATGTAGTTTCGTCATAATTAGTTCTGCAGCAGACATTCCCTCTTCTTCGTGTATGTCAGTTGGTATTCCTCTTCCATTATCTATTACAGTTATAGAGTTATCTTCATTGATGGCGATCGTTATCTCATTACAATATCCTGCCATTGCCTCATCGATTGAATTATCTACTACTTCATATACCATATGGTGTAATCCGCTGCCATCGCTGGTATCTCCTATATACATTCCAGGTCTTTTCTTAACAGCTTCAAGTCCTTTTAGAACCTTGATAGACTGAGAATCATAATTAACTGCTGGCATTTCTGGCATTCTTGACATTTAGATTTACACTTAAAACAAACGAATATCCGAGATTCTATATAAAGAACCTTGTTTAGTCAAAGTTATTCTGAATCACGTAATTTATGTTGTGAAGTTAGGCCCTATCCTTTACTATGTGCCTTGTGTTTAGGGAGTGTGGGTTAAGTTAATGAGTTTTTTAGAAGAAATCAGAGAGCATATTATTCAGATATTGTTGAATCTAGAAGATGGTGTAATCAGATCTAAGGTTGAGAGTCGCCGTATTGCTGTGGAACTTACCCCTAATGACAAGCAAGGTGACGTATTTACCAATGCTGCAATGGTTTTATGTAAAAAGGGGGAGCAAAGGTCAGATGAGATAGCAATTCCCTTGAGAGATGGCTTATTGAAACTGGATTTTGTATCTGAGGTATATATTGCAGGACCTGGTTTTGTGAATATTTCTCTGGAGCAAAGTTTTTGGCATGATCCAATCCAGATGATGTTAGCAAAAGATTCACGATTTTTCTGTCCAGATATAGGGAAGAAAGAAAAAATTAATGTAGAATTCGTATCAGCAAATCCTACGGGACCAATGCACATAGGTCATGCTAGAAATGCCGTCATTGGTGATGTCATAGGAAACGTGATGGATAGGGTTGGTTTTGATGTGGTCAAAGAATACTATATAAATGATGCTGGGCGTCAGATGAACAATGTACTAAATTCAATTTTACATATCTGGGGTGTTTATGAAGGCGATACATCTGGATTGTATCCAGGTGAGTATATTAAGGACATTGCTGATTATTTGGAACAAAAATATACAGGAGAATTGTATAAAGGTATTAATCTTCTGCCAGTGAGTTCAGAGCATGATGCTAATGCTGCTGACAGAGCGAATATTATCAAAGATGAAGTAGTTGACTATATTATGAATCTCATTAGAAGAGATTTAGAGATCATTAGGGTTAAGTTTGATGTTTTTACCTCTGAAGAAAGAGACCTCCATCTCGATATACTTTCTAAAAAAGCTAGGGCAGTGGTTGATCAATTTCGTGAAACATGCGGAGATGATGGCAAGAAGTTTCTTGAAGGATATAGAAATGTAATTGCTAATGCTAAATTGGACGCGGCAAAGCAGAGTGATAATTTAACACATGATGCTGAATCGGATGGCGATGCAGGCCATACTGTATTAAAATCTAATGATAATGATATTTCAGTGCATAAGAAATCTGCAAAGCATCCAGCAGCACCTGTTAATAATCAAATAATGGCAAACTCTAATTTGATAGACATGACCATTCAATATTTACGAGACAAGGGATTGGTTGAGATGGGAGTTCTGCCTCCTCCCAAGGGGAAATTAAGTAAAAATTGGAAAAGCAAAAAACAACTTATATTCCGCACAAAGAAATTTGGGGATGATAGTGATCGTGTATTATTAAGAGATGATAAAACTCCCGTTTACTTTGCATCTGATGTTGCTTATTGCAAGCATAAAATAGATAGAGGTTTTAAGAAATTAATAATGGTGCTTGGTTGCGATCACGGTGGATATGTTAAGCGTTTGGAAGCGGCGACAAAGGCTATCGGCGGCTGTGAAGTTATATTAAAAGTTAGATTGCAAAATATTGTAAATCTATATAGAGATGGTGAATCTGTTAAGATGTCTAAGAGGGCAGGGAACATATTGTCTGTTAAAGATGTTGTTGATGAAGTTGGTGTAGATTCTTTTAGATATATGATGTTATCAAAGAAGAATGATACTGTATTGGATTTTGATTTTGAAGTAGTGAAGGATATGTCAAATAATAATCCTGTATTCTATGTTAAATATGCCTATGCAAGGGCGCATTCTATTTTGCGTTCATTGGATCAGCAGGGGGGAGAGAGTATTCTTCCTGAGACTAGTCAGTTAGGCTTACTAAGCAGTGATCAGGAGCTGTCCTTAATTAAGCAACTATCTTTATGGCCAGATGTTTTAGCGAAGGTTGCTAGATACCTTGAGCCTCACTTGATCGCTACTTATTTGTATAATGTCTCCTCTTGTTTCCATAATTTATGGGCCGCTGGTGTGCATAATGCGGAAATGAGGATTACAACAGATGACAAGGTGTTAACTAAGGCAAGAGTAACTTTGGTTAAGGCTATGATTAATGTTTTTGATGAGGTTTTCTCAATTATTAATATTAAGGCCGAGAAATCTATGTAAATAGATTTTTGGATGTATATTGGATATGCTTAATATTAAGGCCGAGAAATCTATGTAAATAGATCTTTGTGATAGGATGTCTGTTGGCTTATTGGTTCAAGCTATGCTTAATATTAAGGCCGAGAAATCTATGTAAATAGATCTTTGTTAGCGAATAGCATTGATGTGGCTGATATGAGCAATATTTTAATGTGTCTCATTATTCTAATATATTGTTATGTTGCCCAAATTTAGCCTTGTTGTTGAGTACATGCAGTATATCATGTGCGATCTTTGTGCTGATGCCTGGTATGTTCAATAGTTCTCTTGTTGTGGCGCTTTTAATGGCATTTATATCATTGTTAAAACTAGCTAATAGCATCTTTTTTTTATGTACCCCTATGCCTTTCACTGCATCTAATGGAGAGCTTAGGAATCTTTTTTTTCTTTTGATCCGATGAGACCCTATTGCAAATCTGTGTGCCTCATCTCTTAAGCGTTGCAAATAATATAATAATGGATGATTGTGAGCAAATTTCATAGGAGCATGTCCCGGAAGGTGAAATGTTTCGTCTCCACTATTCCTGTTGGGGCCCTTTGAGATACATGTAAATGGAATATCTAGATCAAGTATCTTGAATACTTTTAGTACTACTGACATATGCCCAATTCCTCCATCAATTATCATGAAATCAGGCCATATCATTGACTTAAATTCTGCAGATTTCTCTTTCATTCTGGTTAAGCGCCTTATTAAAACCTCATGTAGCATTTGATAATCATCTCCCTTGGTATCGGATTGTATGTTGAATCTACGATACTCATTTTTCATGAACCCTTTTTCTCCTGCCACAATCATTGCACCAATGGGGTCAGTGCCCATTATATGGCTATTGTCATACACTTCTATTCTTTGGGGAATGGTGCTTAGTTTAAAGATTTTTCTAAGATTCTCCATATTATCTAAGTTGGTATTTCTCAGATTTATTTTCTGTTTGAGAGATGACTTTGCGCTGTCGCAGGCTAAAACAGTAAATTTATTTTCCTTGCACACAGCAATTTCAACTTCCGTTCCAGACAATTTGTTCAGTGCTATTTGTAATAGATTTAGTTCTTCTGGATAATGGTTGAGGATTAGATGCTCGGGAGGTACTCTTGTTTGATAAAATTGCATGATGAATAAGCGTAAGATTTGTGTTTCTGGATCTTCTGGGTCTATGTTATTAATTATATGATCTTCATGCCCTATGTTAATGTTATCTCTAACGAATAATATAGATATGCAGCACTCAGTGCCACTCTTATAAATACCTATTGCATCTATATTGTTTGATGTATTTTGTGTGCTGTAATAACCAGTTTGTATTTTCTGTATAGCACTTATTCTGTTTCTAAGAATTATAGCTCTTTCGTAGTTCATTTCATCGCTAGCCTTCTCCATTTCTTCTTTTATTTGTTCTTTTATAGTATGGCTATTTCCTTTGATTACCTTAACTGCCATTGATACATCTTTCTTATAATCTTCCAGAGATATTTTCTTAACACATGGCGCGGAGCATCTTTTGATTTGGTGTTGAATGCAAGGTCTTGTCCTGTGTGCAAACATATTATCACTGCAGGATCTTAATAAGAATGTGTGTTGTATAGCCTTTATTGATTCCTCTACATTACTTACCGAAGGGAATGGGCCATAGCAATCTTTGTCAGGCTTGTTTTTGGTTCTATATTTCATGATTCTTGGATAATCATGGCTCATTGTGATTTTTATATATGGATATGTCTTATCATCTGTAAGCATAATATTAAATCTAGGCTTAAGTTCTCTGATTAATTGAGCTTCTAATAATAGTGCTTCGACTTCAGTTGAGGTAAAGATTGTTTTAATATGCTCTATCTGTGATACCATGACTTTCAGTCTATTCGGCAATTTATTGATTTGTGTGTAAGACAATAGCCTCTTAGGTATAGATTTTGCTTTCCCTATGTATATACATTTTTCCTTTTTCCAGAATTGATAGACGCCTGGTCTTGATTCTAGCGATCTTATTTTATCGTTTATAGTCGCTATAGAGTGCTTTATATTAGTAGACACAGGTCATGACAATAAGTCTATATAGTTATGGATATACACCTAATTATTAGATAGTCAAATTTTTTCTAATAAGAGTCGCATTCGTTTACCTTTTGTTTACACATATTATATATATTCCGCTGTATTCTTTCTTTGTAGACATTTTGTAGAGGTAAAGTCATGAATTCTGATATAGGATATCTAGACAGCAAATGGGTGTGTTTTGGTTTTTTTATGTTTTTTGTTGCATTGTTGCTACCTGATATTAGCTTTGCTAGTGAAGGGCCACCAGTAGAAGCCGCGCTTTGTAGGGCTGTTAATTTGTTGACTGGTAGATTAGGGCAAGGTATTGCGACGCTTATTATTGCATCTCTTGGTGTGATGTTGTTTTTTGGTAAGGTTTCTTGGGGTCTTGCTGTTATTACTGCTGTTGGAATGGGTGCATTATTCAGTGCTCCACAAATAGTTCAGCTGTTAACTGATAGCTCGTTATCTGTTTGTACTGAATACAAGAACTAGGATTAGAACAGCGGCAAAAGCGGGTAGGCACACCTCTTTCTTTCTTGATTTGGGGGTGGCGTGCTGAGCGCCTGCATTGCCAGGATTTGCAATGAATTGGTATGTAGGTTTGATAGTTAATCCTGCGTATGTTTGTATTATGAGGGTGTGATGGCTAAGGAAGGGTTGCTTGAAGATGTCCAGCGTTATGCTACGAAAGCCCTCGATTTTGTTAGAAAAAGAGGGAAGAATATAGCTAGTGGGGATGATAAAGTCTTCTTCAGTGCCTTAAGGTGTGATTTGTTGCCTTACTCTTGTTACTATAATAAAGATACTGTGCTTACTAAAAATGGGGAGTTGCTTCAAACGCTGAAATTATCAGATTTTTACAACGGCACTCAAGATACAGAGCATGATGCTTCACTTACTCTGAGAGAGCAAATTAGAAAATCTATAATACAAAATGTAGATAGTAACGATTTTTCTGTTTGGGTGCATACTATCAGAGATAAGAAGGCGATTGAGCTTAATGACAGTGGTTTTGAGGGTTTTGTTAAGGACCTTGATGAATCTTATTCAGAGATATATGGTACTAAGGAAGATTATTTCAATGAAATTTATTTAACTGTGGTTGTTGCTGGTATGGGCGGCTGGTTGAGTATGTTTTCCATTGTTCGGTCTCTTTATTTTTCTTATGTGAGACGAGCTACTGAGAAATATCTTGTTTCTATGCATTCTAGATTACAACAAGTAACAGATGGCATCCTACAGGATTTGTCTTTGTTTGGGGCAGAAAAATTGTCATTGAAAAAATCAGATAAAGGCATAATCGCAGAGCATATAGGATTTTTCTATTATTTATTAAATTTCAGAGATCGAGAATTTTATGTCTCAGAAGACAATATTTCTTCTGTTTTAGCGAATAGGGAAGCTGTTGCATGTGGATTTAATACCCTTGAATTTAAAGAAAGAGGTGTTCTAGATGCTGGCAAAAAGACAAAAGAAGATAAGCATTTATTCGAGGCGATGCTTATACTTAAAGATTATTCAGAGATATCTGTTGAGAAGCTTGATATGCTGCTACACGTTAAAAGGCGTATCACCATAACACAATCCTGTAGTTTCGTGAATGATGATTCAGTATTAAATCATTTTAAGGAGTATAGTAATACTCTTGATATTAGTAAATCTGATGTTTTGGCAAAAGATATTACTTTGGAACTCATTAGGAAGGCGATGAAATCTAGTGATAAGGATACATTGTTGTCAGAGCATCTGATTACAATTAGTATATCTGAGGATAGTAAAGATGAATTAGAAAATGCCGTGTCTGAGGTTGTGCTTGCTCTTTACGCTATAGGGTTTGTGGCTTACAGAGCTGATATTCGATTGGAACAACTGTTTTGGTCTAGATTTCCAGCTAACTTTCAATTTATTGCAAAAAAATATCCAATTTTAACTGAGCAATTAGCAGGATTAGCATCATTGCATAGTTTTCCAGCAGGCATTATGTATGGTGGTAGATGGGGACATGCTGTGGCTATGTTCAGATCTGCACAAGATAATTATTATTTTTTCAATTTTCATTCAAGACAGGGTGATAATGGGCATGTTTGTATTGCCAGTGACTCAATGCAGGAATGTATTTCATTAACAAATTTCTTAGTTTCTAATGCTACTAAATTTGATATTAGGACATTTTATTTTGATGCAAATCTTTCGTCAGAGGTCTTTTTAAATGCCATCGGTAAGAAATATTCTAGTGTTCTGAGTGTATTTAATCCTTTGCTTATGGAGGATACGGCAGATAATAATAAGCTACTTAAGGAAACTATTATAAGAATGCGTGGTCCGTCAGAAGATAAAGCGTATATGCAAAAATTAGATAGTACAGTGGATAAAGTGGTAGCTTATATTCGTGAGAATAAGATTACCTCTTTTAGAGAAGTAGGTAAATTCTTAGAATTACTCGAGGGCGATATTAGCGAATGGTATGGAGATGAAGGTCGGTTATCAGCAATATTTGATAATGCAAAAGGTGTGGATTGGGACTCTGAGATAGCGGGAGTAGACCTGACAGACATTTATGATGATTCAATTGCAGTAACTGCTACTCTTCATTATCTTATAAATAGATTAGAAAAAAGCTTAGATGGAAAGCCAACAATTATAGTATTGAATTTTGCTTGGAAGATGGTGTCAGCATTCATGAACGAAGAAAAGTTTAAAGATTGGCTAGAGAGGATGAGTAAAATGAATGTTGTCGTTATAATGACAGTAGAATTAAGTGAAACTTTGCAATCAGCAAAGAAATTTTTTAATTGTATGCTAGAGAATTCAGCTACTAATATATTTTTTCCATTTAGTAGGGCTCTAAAAGGACAAAAATCATCATTAGACCTTCCAAAAGAAGATCTGGACACTGTAATGTCTATGGTAAAGCATAATAATAACTTTTTCATGAAGCACGGCAAGGAATCTTTGGTTATAAAGATGAAGTTATCTGATATTAAGGAATATGGTGCGTTATATTCTACTCCAGAGACTGTGGGTTTGATGAAAAAATCTATTAAAGATAGTGGGGAAGGTTATGCACAGTGGAGTCCTGCGTTTTTTAGTGCATTAGGATGAGGTAAGAAATGAGCTCGCTCCGTAATGTGAAAAGCATGGTTGTTCTAGTAAGTTTACTTGTGCTATTTGTGCATGCTTTGTCTGAAGATGCTAGAGCATGGTTTGATAGTACTTGTTGTCATACTGCAGTTAAAGGTATTAATTGGAACACCCCCGATGCTTATTTCAATCCTATAGTTAGAGTTTGTAATAAACAGTTCCCCAAAGAATGTAGAAATCTTTCCTTGTATGGCGAAAGATGTAAGTATGTCTTTCCAACAATTGCAAAACTGTATCTAGATGCAGTAAAAACTACAGATGCGGATGGTATAGAATATGATACAGGTGAGTTGCAGGTTTGTGCATTTACTGTAGTTGCTTGTGACCCTAATGTATTTAAAGATTTAGTTGCAGCAATTGTAGGTATTATTGCGGCAATTATTGTTGTTGCTATTAGTGTGTTTAGTTTTGGTGCAGGATTTCAGGTTGGTATTATTGTTTCCGTGGCTGTCGCTGGGTCTGGTGCAGCAGTAGTTGCTGGTGTGCATGCTGGTGTTGAAGTAGGTAGTGGTATCGGAGCAGGATTTAGTGGAGAGCATCCTAACAGAATGGCTAAGATAGATTGTTTCCCAATGCCATTGGCACCAGGTCCCCCTCCTTTTTGTGATACTTTCCAGCGCTTCCCCTCTATTAGAGTCATGCCTGTTCAGTATAAGTTATTTAATGATGATCCTCCAGGCACAGTGATCTCTACTTTATCTGCCCCTAAAGTAAAAATTGCGCTTGGATATGGTATTAAAACATGCGCTGATGGTAGTAAGGTAAGATCATATGTGCCTTGTGAAGATGGAAGCGTGGGAAGTGTCGTAGATACTGTTAGGGTCTTTGATGTAGATCATGATGAAGAAATGGAAGAGACGATCTCTAATGAAGGATATACTTATAATTTGAAAATAAAATATGATATTCCAGTGGGTCAGATATGTGTCAAATATAGATTGACAGGTGGCACTGATGAATTCGATGAATATGTACGTTGCATACCTGCACCTACTGTCCCGAGACCTATTGTTTCGATGCCATCAGGGGCAAGTATTAGCAACCCTTCAATTGATGTCCGCTTTGAAGGCTTAGGTGATGATAGGGTATATAATATCTCCAGAGGTAATCCTCAAACATTGTTCCACGATAGCGTAGATTTAAATGCTTTTTATCCATCTATAAATGATACAAGGGATTTTTCAAGTAATATAGAATGCTCGGGAGATAAGAATGACGACGGCACATGTGAGGGTAATGAGCCACCAAGTGAGGTGAGTTATAAAGATACATCATCTGGAAATGTTTTATGTTTAGAAGGTTATCACGGTGGAGAATATTATACTAAAGATAGAGGAGATGTTAGGAGGGTTACGTTAGGACATGACGTATATTATTTGCGTGATGAATTCTTTGATATAGAAGAACTTAAGAAAGGGATATTGCCAGATATAGATCTCACTGTGGATGTCGAAGATTTAAAGCAAAGTGAATTGGATACTATGGTCTTTCCCAATGGCTCTGTCGATGAGCTTAGCTTTTATCGAGATGGTAGATATTTGAAATACAAGGCTAATAGTGCTAGTTATGTGCCATATGGTGAAGAGCCAGAGGATGGCGTAAAGTATACAGAAGTGGATTTAGCAGGTGGTGAAAAATCATATATTGTTTATACCCCTTTCAAAGATGAGTATGGTAGACCATTTGTGAAGGCTGGGAGACATGAGGAATTAAGAGCTTTAGATCCATATAAAGGCGGATTATGTATAATATATGGGCAAAATCCAGCAAATCGAGGGTTAAAATTTGATAGTTATGATTATCAATATAGAGCAAATAAAAAACATCAAATTAACCTAAGTGTTTTGAATAGTACTAGGAAGTGTGATTTTTTAACAATAGAGGCATGGGGTGGGGGTGCATCAGGATATATATATCCAGAGTCTGATACTGATGCAGAATTAATTACACGTAATAGTCTCTCATTTTCAGGTGCATCTGGTGGATATGCTCGTGGAACTATTAAGGTAGATAATGCTTTACTAGAGGATACACCGTTATTATCTTTAAGAATTGGTAGTGGTGGAAGTGTAGAATCAAGCCTTGCAGGGAAAAATACAATTATTGAGTTATGCAAATCAGACGGCACAGGATGTAATAAATTGATGATTGCAATGGCTGGGCTTAATAATAGGGTATCTGGGTTAGGGGTTGTTGCTTCTACCTCAGCAGATGCGGCAAGTCCTTCTGCAATAAATTTTTCACGCTGGAAAGAGCTTGCTTGTGATTTTAGGAATAATAATCATGCTACATGTCGTAAAATTGAATATGACTATGAAGGTGAGGATTCTGAATTATTTAGTACTGAGGTTTCGTATAAAAATGTAGCACAGTACCTGGCCAATTCATTGTTTCCCCGATATACAACTAACATATTATTCAGAGATATTAGATTCGGTATAGAGGGAGAGCCTGAATCTGAGGATCGTAGGGTTCCTCGTGTGGCTATGACTTATTCGGGTATGTATGGCTCTAATGGCTATCTCAATGAAGATCATATATGTAATAATGAAAGTGCCATAAGAGAGCTAGGTAGCTCATCTGGGAATGTTGTTAGAAATATACCGAACCTTAATAATAGCTATGGTGCTGGCGGCTGTGTGAATCGTGAATATAATGTAATACAGGAAGGTGCCAATGGAGGAGTTCGTATTTATTGCGAGCAATGGAATTCATATTCAGGAAGTGGTAGTTTCAATAATGCCATAAATAATAGCACAAACATCACTGAGGATGATACTGATGATAGTTTTTCCTTTAAAAATGCAGTATTAAATATTGGTGATAGTTTTAAGAGATTTGCTGAGAATCTTGCAGATAGTATTAATAAGTAGTTGATAGATGAGTGCAACAGCAATAATGCATATAATGGGAATCATAAAGATTGATAATTAGAGTCTTTGTTTTAAAAAAGTCTTGATACTTTAGGCTGGTAAGCAGATATGCATATAATCTAGTAATTGTATTTGTTTTAATTTATTGTTACAACTTAGTTCATAAACACACCTTGATCAGCAATGATTTCTGTGTTAGATATAGTGAAATTTATTGTATAAGATTAGAGGATTTTGATGGCTATAAAGTTAGCAGTGGGTAATATTGTGAGTGTTAAGTCTGCGGTTGTTGATGTACAATTTCCAGGCGGTGAAGTACCAAATATCCTGAATGCACTGAATTGTCAGAATGATGATCATAAGTTGGTATTAGAAGTGGCGCAACATATAGGTAATAATACAGTGCGTTGTATAGCGATGGATAGCACTGATGGATTAGCGCGTGGAGTTGATGTGGTTAATTCAGGTCAGCCTATTATGGTACCAGTCGGAAAAGGTGTGCTTGGCAGGATTTTGAATGTTATTGGTGAGCCTATAGATGGGAAAGGGGATCTGAATATTGATACAGAGAACTATGCGAGCATACATAATGAAGCGCCAGCATTTGTTGATCAATCCACAGAGTCTGAAATTCTTGTTACAGGTATTAAAGTAATAGACCTGCTTGCCCCTTATGCAAAAGGAGGAAAAATTGGTTTGTTTGGTGGTGCGGGTGTTGGTAAAACAGTGCTTATTATGGAGTTGATTAATAATATAGCGAAATCGCATGGTGGTATGTCAGTTTTTGCTGGTGTTGGAGAGCGGACAAGAGAGGGTAATGATCTTTATCATGAGATGAAGGACTCAGGAGTTATTAATGCAGAAAAGCCAGAAGATTCTAAAGCAGTTCTTGTGTATGGACAGATGAATGAACCTCCAGGAGCTAGGGCTAGAGTTGCATTAACAGCTTTGACTATGGCCGAACATTTTAGGGATAAAGAGAATCAGGATGTATTATTTTTTGTAGATAATGTATTCCGTTTTACTCAGGCTGGTTCAGAGATGTCAGCCTTATTAGGGAGAATGCCATCTGCAGTTGGTTATCAACCTACATTAGCTACAGATATGGGAATGATGCAAGAAAGGATTACCTCTACTAAAACTGGTTCGATTACATCTGTTCAGGCTATATATGTGCCAGCAGATGATTTAACTGATCCAGCGCCTGCTAATTCTTTTGCACATTTAGATGCAACTACTGTATTGTCAAGGCAAATTGCAGAACTTGGTATCTATCCAGCTGTTGATCCACTTGACTCTACGTCTACCATGCTTGAGCCTAGTGTTGTGGGAGAGGAGCATTATAACATAGCTGGTGAGGTTCAAAAAATTCTACAACGTTATAAAGAATTACAGGATATTATAGCAATATTGGGTATGGATGAGCTATCTGAGGAAGATAAAATTTTGGTTGCACGTGCTCGTAAGATACGAAATTTCCTATCTCAGCCATTCCACGTTGCTGAGGTGTTTACTGGTTCTCCAGGAAAATTGGTAAGCTTGGAAGATACAATTAAAGGATTCAAGGGTATCCTCTCTGGTGAGTATGATCATATATCTGAAACATCTTTTTATATGGTCGGTAATATAGAAGAGGTATTAGCAAAAGATGCTAAGAATAAAAAGTAGTTTTTTTGTTCCTTTATATTTTGATTTTGGGTGTTTAGTTTAAATTTCCTTATGGGGGGTATTAGTATGGCTTTCATATATATACTCTAATGTACTGGGATTATGCGTAGTCTTTTGTGTGGTGTGATCATAATATGTTGACAACCATATATTTGTGATTTATATAATGACTATTACTGTATCATTTTTCAGGTTTACATTCATTATGGGTTTTTTTAGATCTTTGTTTGCAAAATTATTTGGGTGTGGAAGTAGTGATAAGAATGTTCCTGATTCTCAAGACGATACGACTGTTGCAGTAGATACGGGCGATAGGTTTCCAGAGAGATCTCAGTTTACTACATATTCTGCTGGTCCGAGTACTGGTTTAACCTTTCAATATGTGATTGCAGATACAAATGAACAAACGGGTGATTTAGTTTATAGCTTAGTTAATGTTGCTCAGGTTCGTATTCTTGATGTTAATGATAATAATAGAGAGATCTTTAATTTTAAGTTGGGTGATCCTTTCCCAAGTAGTCAAGCGGATAAATTTTTCAATAGTAAACTTACTGTGCTGGTTACTCTTTCCTTTATGAATACTATTGGTATTAGAGGAGAGTTCGCTGCTATGCATACAGTACGGTTAGACACAAAATTCCCACCGTTCAGTGGTTCTTCAGCAAAGTCAGCGGCTGTTTCATTTGGGATAGCTCAGAAGCAAGTTATTTTCAAAGATTTGCAAATACAATCAGAAGAATAGAACTATGATAGTAAAACTATTTACTTGTGATCGTATTTTTTTTGAGGGTGATTGTGCCTTTATTGCGGTCCCCGGTGTTGAAGGTGACTTTGGAGTGTTGCCTAATCATGAGGACTTTATATCAACAATGCGTGAAGGTGAAATTATCCTTGACACTGACCTAGAGCAAGAAAAAAAGTTCTTAGTGAAAGGAGGAGTTGCTAGAGTGGGTAGTAATGTTGTTGAGGTTTTTTCTGAGAATTTTGATTGCCTATAGTCCGTTATTATATTTGTATATTAGATAAAATTTTATAGGATATTTTATGAAAATTTTCTTAGATAGTGCTCATGTAAATGAGGTTGCTGACCTTGCCCAGACTGGTCTTGTGGATGGGGTAACGACCAATCCTTCTTTGATTGTTAAATCTGGAAGAAAGCATGAAGATGTAATTGCAGATATGTGCAAAATTATAGATGGACCAGTCAGTGCAGAAGTTACTGAAAATGATACTGAAGCTATGATAACTCAGGGTATAGCATTGAGTTCCATCGCACCTAATGTTGTGGTGAAAGTGCCACTAACGGTTTCTGGTTTGAGGGCGTGTATTGCGCTTCGCAGTAAGGATATTAAGGTGAATGTAACTCTATGTTTTTCTGCTGCACAGGCATTATTGGCAGCGAAGGCGGGAGCGAGCTTTATATCACCGTTCGTTGGTAGATTAGATGATATTAGTATGGATGGTTTGAATTTAATTGCAGATATTACTAAGATATACAAAAATTATGATTTCAAAACAGAGATTCTTGTGGCATCAATTAGACATCCAGTGCATGTTACTGAGTCCGCTAGAATAGGAGCTCATGTTGTTACTCTTCCTCCCAAGATATTTAAGATGTTGTACAAGCATCAATTAACTGATATTGGCTTAAAGGCTTTCATGGATGATTGGAAAAGCGCTAATCAATAGATAGTTCTTTAATTAACTGATATTGGCTTAAAGGCTTTCATGGATGATTGGAAAAGCGCTAATCAATAGATATTTCTTTAATTAACTGATATTGGCTTAAGGCTTTTATGGATGATTGGAGATATCGCTAATCAATAGATATTTCGTTAATTAACCGATATTGGCTTAAAGGCTTTTATGGATGATTGGAAAAGCGCTAATCAATAGATATTTTTTTATGTTGTAGTATTTCTTATTTTAGGCACCTTCCTTATTTTTTGGACTTCATCTGAATTATACAGGTCGGTGATCCTATTTGCTGGTATTGACCCTTCTCTTATCACATGAATATTGTTTTTTGTTAGATCAACTATTGTTGATTCTATTCCTTGAACTAAATCATCATTATGAATGTGAGATGATATATTTTCTCTGATTATTTTTGGTATATTAACAAACTTTGTGATGCTTGGTTGTCCTGAGAGGTTTGTGCTGGTAGCTACAATAGGGAAATCTATTTTAGCTAATATTTCCAGAGCAATGGGGTGATTTGGGATGCGTATTGCTATTGTATCTTTAAAATATTTAATTGGGAAGATGTCTTGTTTCAGAGGTAAAATGATAGTTATGGGGCCTGGCATGAGCTGATTAATTATGATCTCTGATAATTCATTAGTGATTGCATAATCATTAATCTGGTTTATATCGCTAAGGAAAATAGATAGTCTTTTAGTAGTGTCCCTGTTCTTCATTTTATAGATATTGCATACTGATTCTGCATTTAGAGCATTTGCTGCCAGTGCATAGACGGTTTCTGTTGGGAAGCATACTATCTTTCCGGACTTGAGGTGGTTAACTATGTTATCTGTCATTTTCCTACACAAAAATTCATAAATATCTCACTAAGAATCTCATCTGTTTTAATTGACCCGGTTATTTTGCCAATATTATTTGCAGCATTGCGTAAGTCCTCTGCTGCGAGTTCAATTGGTTTTAACAGATCAAATTTTCTTAGATGGTTCAATGCTTCTGATAGTAACCTTCTATGTCTTTCACGTGTCACGAGGGGTAAGTTATCAGATGTAGATTGTGTCGCAACAATTTTCTTCTTTATTGATTCTATTAAGTTCTCTAATCCATAGTTCCTATGTGTTGATATAGGCTGCAAGATAAGATCCTTCACAAAAAGTTGAGCATGTTTCTCTGCGATATAATCTGCTTTACTGGCAATGCATATTGTATCTTCGTCTATGAGGTCAATAATTTCTTCGTTGAGTTTTGGCAGTGACCATATGTCGAATAGAGCCAATTTTAGATCAGCTTCTTTGCTATTTTGAATGGATCTCTTAATGCCTTCTTGTTCAATTTCATCAATATTGTTTGATTTCCTTATGCCCGCTGTATCAAGAAGAGTAACTTGATATCCGTCCATATCAAGGTGGGTTTCTATTATATCTCTAGTAGTTCCTGCAATATTTGATGTGATAGCTACATTTTTTTGAGACAGGTAGTTAATTAATGTTGATTTGCCAGTATTCGGTGCCCCAATTATTGCTATCTTGAAACCTTCCCTAATCCTCTTGCCTCTTTTATCATTGATGTGTTCATTTATTAAGGAGGTTAATGAATCAACATCGTATTGTATGCGTGATATTATAGTGTCAGTTATACTATCCTCATTGGAGAAATCTATATAGGCCTCTATTTTAGACATTATTTGGATGATTATATGACGCCAATTATTATAGAGATTTTTGGTCTCTCCTGACATTTGTTTAAGTGCCTGTTTGGCTTGTTGTTTAGTTTCTGCATCTATAAGATCTGCGAGTCCTTCCGCTTGAGTTAGGTCCATCTTTTTATTATAAAATGCACGTCGTGAAAACTCTCCTGGGTCAGCAATTCTGAATATCTTGTTTAATGTTTCTACTACATTGTTAATGACTGCAATACTTCCGTGTGTATGTATTTCTACTGTATCTTCACCTGTGAAACTATGCGGTGCAGTGAATTTAATAATTAGCGCTTGGTCTATTTTATTGTTATTAGTGTCATATATTGCAGATAGATGCGCCACTCTATCTCTCATGGGGGTGCTTATTTTTAGGTGTTCTATTGTATGAAAAGCATCTTCACCAGATATACGAAATACAGCAATACCAGATTTTCCAACAACAGTTGATAATGCAAAAATTGTGTCTTTATTATACAACATTTTACAATTAATCTTCTCCATATTATAGACTAAGCTGAATCAGCTTTTTTCTCTTTCGCTTGCTTTGCTTCTACATCACTACGGGGTAAATAATATGAATTTGCCCTTAAACGTTCTTTTAATATGGCTATTTCTTCGAGGGCTATGCCTTTGGCGGCCAATACTACGGATCCTAACTGTAGACCTGTTTCGTATGTTGCTGGGATCACAGCTGTGGCGCCTAAATGTCTTAATTTCGAATCATCGGCCAGATCTTGTGTTCTAATTATTATATCTACACTGGGGAAATTATTTTTCACTGCTTTAATTGTCTTTTGTATGGTTACCATGTTGTTTATTGATATAATCAACATGCTGGCTCTTTTTATATTCAGACTTTGTAACATTTCTAATTTTGTTATATCACCGCAATATATTGGAAAGCCTTCCTCGCTTGCTTGATCAACAATAGTTTTACTTGCATCAACGATTACGTAATTTACTTGTTCTGCACTCAGCATGCTTGAAACAACGCGTCCAACTCTTTTGAATCCTGCGATGATAACATGTTTATCTAGATCTTTATTATTATTTTCTGTAAAACTATGATCAAGATTTTGGCTTGGATTATCAATTTTTTTAGCGACAAATTGACCAATGGCTGATAATAGTGGTGTGATTGCCATAGTAATTGTTACAGATACCATTAATATCTGAGCTAATTGTTCAGTAATTATTCCTTGTGTACTGGCAATTGCAAAAAGTATGAAAGCAAATTCACTTCCCTGTGATAATAATAATCCTGCATGTAATGATGGGCCATTATTAAACTTAAAGAGTCTACAGAGTCCAAATATAGTAAGGCTTTTGAATGATACCAGGGCTATTACTATGCTGGTTATTAAATGTATTTTCTGGACAAGGAGTTCTATATTAATATTCATACCGACAGTCATAAAAAATAGACCCAGTAACAAACCCTTGAATGGAATAATAACTCTTTCTACTTCATGTCGATAATCAGTTTCAGCTACCATTAGTCCAGCGACAAAAGCACCTAGCGCTTTTGATAATTCTAATTTATCTGTTAAATATGATATTCCAAGTACGAGTAATAAGGTTGTGGCAACAAATAATTCGTTGCTCTTAAATGAGGCTATGGTAGATAGCACAGGTCTTAGAAGCAGACGCCCAGAGATAAATATCAATACCAACGCTATAGTTGCTTTAACCAAAGCGTGCAACAATTGTGGAAATAAATTAGAGGAGTCATTAGCTGCAAGAAGGGGAACCAGTACCAATAAAGGTACTACAATGAAATCTTGCATTAATAATACAGCTAAAGATAGTCGCCCTACTTGATTGGATTGCTGGCCAGTTTCCTGCAGTACTTGTAGCACAATGGCAGTTGACGATAACGCTAATCCACCACCAATTATCACACTGCTTTCTATATCTATGCCTATTTTGTAGCAGAAAAAACATATTACTACAGCCGTGAAGATCGTTTGTATTGACCCAAATCCAAACACATGTAGTCGCATTGACATCAGTCGATCAAAGGTTAATTCTAATCCAATTACAAAAAGTAAGAACACTATGCCAAATTCTGCAATGGTGTCATTGCTTCCGTCTGGTGAAACTACATCCAGACCGTGGCTACCGATCAAAGTACCTGCTACTAGATATCCAAGCACTGGACTTAGTCCTATTCTTTTAAATATAGCGACTATAAATACAGAGGCAGACAGTAATATTATTACATCTTTTAGATAGTTTAATTCATGCATGCAGTAATCCAAGGGTAAAATTATGTATATAATAGCATATTTATTTTACATTGCAAACATGAACTTTGCCAACTAACAAGAATTGAATAACACTACAATAAAATAAAATTTATTTCCTTATATTAACTCTGCACTAGAAAAACTCTCATATTCACCCGAATCATATAAGACCAGGCTTGATTTCACATTATGGTAGGGTATTTCATCTGGAAACATTATATTAGGAGGGGTTCCGCCGTGAAAATAGAATGGGTGGTTAAAGCCTAATATAGCTTTAACTTCACCAGCACCTAACTCAATGATGAAGGCTCCTTGATCTTTGTTGGTTCCGAAGCCGCAAGCACCTGAGTTGACCAGCGCTGTAAGGCGAGCTTCCTCTGCTGCTTTATCTGGAGCTATATATTTTACAGTTACATTATTAGTTTCGTTCTGGTTTATTAAATAATCCAGATACTTAAATAAATTTGTAGATATTTCTGTAGATAATCCATGCTCATACAACATATCACGAACAAAATTTGGTTTATCTGTTTCAGATTCATGCGAAGGATCTATAGATAGATATGTGTGTGTTATATTTAAATTTGGTATCTTAGTGTTGATGTGATACACATTCTCTTCTATTACATGTGAACTATCTAAATCATGGTGCTCTCTATGCAGGTCATTAGTTCGACTGAATATCTTATTTATAGATGCTTCAAGATCTGCTTTTGGTTTGTCTTGATGCATTTCATGGATCAACATTTTTTGATGTATTAGGCCTATATCTTTTCCAGCCTCAAGCTTTGCTTGAAGTCTATTTCCAGATGCATTACCGTCTATTAGGCCTATATCTTTTTTAACCTCTAGCTCTGTTAATAAATGTTTATCCATTATTATTTACCCCAACACTAGATTTATTCCGTAAACAATTATAACGTATAGCATTATTTTTGGCAAATGATTTATTGCCATATCAATGTGTTGGCAGTTCGTTATGTCTGTAAATCTTGTTCTTATAATTTATATATAGAAACTATCTGCAGGAATATAAAACATATCCTCTTTTTCTGCCATCACAAAATCATCATAAGTGATATCCACGAACTTATTACCACTGTGGGTGTAATATAATTCTAGGTCATATAAATAAAGATGAAAATCATCTTCTCCAGCGGTTATGGAGCGATCAAATCGCAATATACCAATAATATGATCTTCGTAGGTTATAAGATATCTATTGCAATTCTTGGGGCAACTTACAGATTTGATATCAATTAATTCGTCGTGATCGTCAACTAATTCTTTGAGTGATATTCCGTTGAAAGAAGTATGATCTTCCTCAATAACCTTCCTGAGGGGGTCAAATATATCTTCAGCCAGTTGTTTGTCTATATGACAATATTGATGCATTTCACTAATAAACAAATCTTTGTTTTGCAGATGATAGCCATTTGTCAATTCAGAATTGCGACTCATTGCAAAGAGATCTACGTCTATCTCTTTTTGAATCAGCATTGAATCCTTCATTACAAGGAATTTTTTCCACTTTGTGTTTGCGCTCATAATTTATATTTCACTTATATTAGACATGAGTAGGTTGTGTTATACAACCACTTTGTTTATAAAATGATAACTATGTCGTTGTTTTAGCATTATCTATGAATAGTCATAAATTAATCCTTATTAATAGAAGTTTATATTCTAATATTCTGATGTATTTATATGGATATAAAGATATTCTAATCCATATGAATTTTTTTATATACGATGTATAGTGTAATTATGATTGCATTAATTTTCTTGCTATCAGACCCAGTATACTGGGTTTCTATTGCTGGGGTGATATAAAATTATCACATCACTTTAATATTAATGCTGTAACAGTTGCATTGTAATGTAATAGATTATCCTTGACATGTACCTATTGTTGCATATAATCAGTGTTGATTTTAAAAGATTTGAATAGTGCTGTTGAGGTTGTAGTTTATGGCAAGAAAGAATACTATTTTAGTTAAGATAGAGAGTACAGCTGGAACTGGTTGCTTTTATGTTCTTAGAAAGAACCCCAAGAACCAGAAGGCAAAATTTTTATTAAGGAAGTACGATAAAGTAGTTCGCAAGCATGTTCTTTTTAAAGAGACTAAGCTCAAGCATTAATACCTATCATGAGTAAAAATATTAACTCTAGACTTAATTGGAAGCGTCCAGCTGCTGTGGCTGTTGTAATGTTTGCTATGGCTTATATCTCAGTTCCGATTTACAACATATTTTGTAAGGTTACTGGTTTTGGTGGCACAACACAGGAGGCAATAGAGTGCCCCGCTGCTGTTGGAAGCCGTGATGTGTTGATCAGATTCAATTCTGATGTACGACAGCAACTTCAGTGGAACTTTAAGGCTGCACAAAAAAGCATGATAGTGAAACCTGGTCAATGTGCATATGCCTTGTATTCTGCTGAGAATACTAGTGACGAGCCTCTTAGGGGCATGGCTGTATATAATGTAACTCCAGTGAAGGCTGGAAAATACTTCTTTAAGGTTGAATGTTTTTGCTTTAGAGAGCAACTGTTGCAGGCAGGGCAGAGGGTTAGTATGCCCGTTATGTTTTTTGTAGATCCAGAAATTGAGAATGATCCAGCAATGAAAGATGTTGATACCATGACTCTTTCATACACATTTTATCCATTTAAAAAATCATTTCTCGAGAATCTCAAAGAGCAATATGATCAGTAAATATAGCCTACAGCGCTATATTATCAGCATGTATATTAATATATTTATCTACCTCTATTAAAAAATCATTTAATAATTCATTAATTAATCAATGATAACATTGGGTTATATTAATTTATGGCTGGAGGGCATTGGTCATGAGTACTAACGATAGTATATCCAACGATCAGGATGGTGTTTTTGAGAATGGGGGTGTTGATGATCGCAGCCTCTCGTTGCGTATTGATGACGATTCAATGGAATTTGTACTTGATAACCAAGATGTAATTAAAATAGTAGGTGAGCCGAGCGAAGGATTTGTGGCGGCGGCATTCGCACTTGTAGAAGATGATGTGCATGATGATAATATAAAATTGCCTGTTGGGATTATTGATATTATGAATAGCGCAGCATCTGATCATTATGATCACTAATGTAGAACATTAATTAAGGAGATATATTATGCAATCACTCAATGACGCTATTAGGTTTGGAATGAATTTTATAGAATCAGGTTATAAGAATGCTGGCAAGAATGTTCGGTGGCTGGCTAAGAAGTTTAAAGGAGAAAAAAGCGAGACAAATGCCTCAGGAAGGGATGAAGCAGGCTCTACTGGCCTTAACGAAGAAGCAACAAGTACAGAAACAAGCCCTGTGACCCCTACGAACGAAACAGAAATAAGCCCTGATACCCCTACAAACGAAACAGAAACAATGAAGTCGGAAAAGGATAGTATAAGGAGAGTTGCTGCTGGAGGCACAGGGGCAGATGCGATTACAGCTGCAGAGTTACAGGCTACTAAGGTGTTTCAAAGCATCCCAGGAACAGTAAAGAAAAATCAGCAAGGGGCTAAAGCAAAAGCTGTTTCAGGTGTTACAGAATCTACTGAAAAATCTGGGGCGGTCGATGGCATAGTTAGCCCCAAGGAAACACCTGCGCTGCATAGAACGGAATCTGCACCAGATCTTACGCAAACTACTGATAAATCTGCGGAAGGTAATGAGAGTGACAAATCTACGAATTCGGCAACTTTGCCACGGAATAATAAAAGAGCAGCAGTCTTGGAACCATATTATCCAAATCCTGTGAGACCCGCTCCTCCTCCTCCCAAGGCTTCAGAAAGGAATAATCCAAAAGACAAACTCACAGTTAAGCATGGGCTAGCTGATTCTAAATCTCCTTCATCGCTACCTGTCCAAGCTTCTGACGCTACGACAGTTGCGACGGGAACATCTTCTCAAGCACAGGGTAATGAACAAGTTAGAGCAGCAGGCAATGATAAGTCTACAGGTGCTTCTGCAGAAACACCTAATGCTGATGCTCATCAAACTTCTCAAAGTAGCGTGGAACCTAATGCAACACAAACCGTACAAGTATCAGGTAGGAGACCCGCTCCTCCTCCTCCTCCGAAAAAAGTAGCAGAGACAGTAGACCAACAGGCTCAAACAACTACACCTGATGCTGTTCATAGCAAAAGAGTTCTTACTCCTAAAAGAAAAGCTCCTGATCCTCCTGCGAAAGCAGTAGCAGAGACAGCAGAACAACAGGCTCAAACAACTACACCTGATGCTGTTCATAGCAAAAGAGTTCTTACTCCTAAAAGAAAAGCTCCTGATCCTCCTGCGAAAGCAGTAGCAGAGACAGCAGAACAACAGGCTCAAACAACTACACCTGATGCTGTTCATAGCAAAAGAGTTCTTACTCCTAAAAGAAAAGCTCCTGATCCTCCTACTGTTGCTCCTAGAAAACAGGCTACTGCTCTTCCTGCGAAAGAAGTAGCAGAGACAACAGAACAACAGGCTCAAACAGTTCCTGTAAGCAAAGATCCTGTTGCGGCTCCTAGAAAACAGGCTACTGCTGCTCCTGCGAAAGAAGTAGCAGAGACAGTAGACCAACAGGCTCAA
The DNA here is from genome assembly GCA_965262395.1 of Rickettsiales bacterium. Classification (GTDB taxonomy): domain Bacteria; phylum Pseudomonadota; class Alphaproteobacteria; order Rickettsiales; family Anaplasmataceae; genus CBDHFF01. Next base: position 1,460,985 of record OZ253531.1, on the reverse strand, counting down.
ACAGTTCCTGTAAGCAAAGATCCTGTTGCGGCTCCTAGAAAACAGGCTACTGCTCTTCCTGCGAAAGAAGTAGCAGAGACAACAGACCAACAGGCTCACACAACTCCTGCAAGCAAAGCTCCTGTTGCGGCTCCTTCTGAACCTAATACAGCAAAAAGACCTGAACAAGATAGGAATATATCATTGTGTACCTATAAACAACCAGGTAAACAACCAGATAAACAACCAGGTAAATTCGTGCTTTATACGCAGAAGGTCCATACAATAAAAGACCCAAATGGTCAAGAATTTACTTATGGTCTTACTAAGGGCCAGCATGATTTGGATGCGATACAACCTCTGTTTTATGTCGACTTAGTTAAGCAAAATGAAGCAAGTCCAGCTGATAAAGCAAAGGCTAATCAAGGTGTCAGAGCAGATCTCCTCACTGGTTGTATTAAAATACATGTTGCTGCTGAAAGAATGAATCAAGACAAATATAAAGATATGAAAGTGACACCCGCTCATGATAGCCCACGTAATAGTTCTAATGAACCTATCAAAAAATTGAGTGACATTACAAGTGGGGGACAGGCGTTTTCAGCGAAATACAAACATCTTGGGTTGACTCATGGTAATGATGTGCAGTGCATTAGTGATAAGGACGTTAATAATCCTGGTAAACTCAGTTATAGATCTGTAACTGCAACTGGCTATGCTCTTGGTATAGGTATGACGTCAATGCCAGAATGGGCTAAGTTAAGCCAAGACTCATCTCAGTTGCAAAACCAAGGACATAACCAAGGACATAACCAAGGACATAACCAAGGACATAACCAAGGACATGATGTTGCCAATACTAATAAAGATATGGTCAGCAATGATGATCTTCAGCCTACTGCAGATGATCTCAATATTAATAAAACTGCGCTCGCTGCTGCTGCTGAAAGTCTTCAAAATATTGAAAAGGGGGTTGGCAATATTAGTTCACTAGGACCTATTTCATCTGCTAACCATGGATCTAAGGTTTCTAATGCTTTAAGTAATAATAATTCTACAGAAACTGAGGTTGGTAGCCCTCTCTAATCAATAAGATAATTGAGTCAGTATAATAAGCCTCAGAATATTCCCCATATTGTATTTATGTATGGAAGTTTCTGGGTGCGGGTGGTTTTATTTAATTTTATGATTGGCGCCAGCTAGTCTAATTTAATTGAATGCTTCTGTTGATTTTATTGAGTTGGTGTATGGTTTGTCATACGTAATTATGGTATATTAACGTAGTCGTGTATTAGTTTTATCAGATGCGTAAATATTCCATACGTTCCTTGCTTTTGAATAAATTCAGGAATTATAATAATCTAGAGATATCAATAGAGGATGCCCCAGTTGTTCTTCATGGGTGCAATGGAGTGGGAAAAACTAATCTCTTAGAGTCGTTGTCCTTGTTGTTCCCAGGCAGAGGACTCAGAGCTGTGCCTAGTAAAGAATTCGGTTGTTGTGGAAGTAAAGACTGGTCTATTTATAGTGTCATCAATAACGGTGTATCTGATAGTTCTATAGGCATTGGTAAACTAGATGGAAAAAATATAACGAAGATAGATGGCAAGCTTCAGAGTAGTCGATGTTATTTGTCTGATGCACTGAAGATGCTTTGGCTTACCCCTCAGATGGATAGTATCTTTTTGCATGGAGCGGCGCATAGGAGGAAGTTCTTTGATCGTATAGTATATTTATTCTCTGAAGAGCACGCTGTAAATATTGTGAATTATGAGCATTATAAGTATCAGCGTAGTAAGTTATTAAGAGAATCAATGCAAGATAGTAAATGGTTGTCTAGTATTGAAAAATGCATTGCTGACTATGGTGTCGCAATAGCTAAGGCCAGAGTCGAGACCATTAAAATGCTAGAGTCATTTATTAATTGTAAGCACACTGGATTTCCTGAGGTAAAATTATCAATAGAAGGTGCTATTGAGCGCCTTGTTCAAGAGGGTGATGTTGATCATGTTTCTGTATATAGGGATATGCTCTGTGCATCTCGATATAAAGATACACTTACTTCAAAGACAAATATTGGAATACATACCAGTGAATTTAGAGTAAAGAAGGCTGATGGTGATGTGCATGCGAAATCTTGTTCAACTGGTGAACAAAAATTATTATTAATTTCTATTATTTTGTCTGCGGTATGGGCAATGATAGAGAAAAACAATATACGACCTATATTGCTCTTGGATGACATTATTTCCCATCTTGATAATAACTATTGCCAGGCATTGCTTAATAATATTAATGACACTGGTTGTCATGCATGGTTTTCTCATACTGATGATAGGGTCTTCAAAGATCATGGCATGAACTATCAATACTTTAATGTTCATGATTTCTTTACCGCATAATAATAATGTGTTAGCATTTACATGAATTTTATTGAGTATTAGTATGCGCCTTGGTTTCATGGGATCACCAGATTTTGTTCTTGATACATTTAAAATACTGCTTAATTCCAGTCATGACGTTGTTTGTGTATATACGAAACCACCTAAGCCATCTGGTCGAGGGAAGCATTTAATGAAAACTGCTGTTCATGAGTTTGCAGAAAGCAAAGAAATTGAAGTTAGGGCGGTTAAAACACTACGTGATGAAGCTGAACAAAAATATCTTAGAGACCTTAATCTTGACCTTCTGATCGTTGCTGCCTATGGGGTAATAATACCACAAGAGGTTTTGGATATTCCAAGACTGGGCTGCATTAATATCCATCCTTCGATATTGCCACGTTGGCGTGGTGCTGCCCCAATTCATTGGACTATATTAGCAGGAGATAAGAAAGCGGGTGTGTGCATTATGAAGCTTGTGCAAGCACTTGATGCTGGTGACGTATATAAGTGTGTTGAGATTGATATTGAAGATGAAGAAACAGAATCTCTTACGCATAAATTATTCGAATTAGGTTCTGAATCTCTGATTCAGGTGATAGATGATTTGGAAAAAGGCATAGATATTGCCACTCCCCAGTCTATTGATGGGCTTACATATGCTAGTAAGCTAGATAAACAAGTAATTGATTGGAGTGATGATGTTGTTACTATAGAGCGTAAGATAAGGGCTTTATCTGCACAACCAGGTATATTTTTCTATCTTAATGGAGAGCGTATACGTATTTACCGTGCGAATTATGTTGAGTGTATGCATGAGTATGAGATGGGAGAGGTAATTAATAATGAATTTCATGTATCTTGTGCAGGGGGTATAATAAAACCCCTGCTATTACAAAGGCCTGGTAAAAAACCTATAGACATTGAATCATTTCTTAGAGGTCTAAGGGTTCAGATAACTGGTTTAAAGCTCACGTAGTACTATATTAATTTTTATTTTGGAACTTAGTTCATGCATCGGCATTTAGCATAATGAAAATTCTTCATGAGATAGATTATGATCTGTATGTGCTGCATTTTCTGGTTCCTGCCTTAGAGGTCTAAGGGTTCAGATAACTGGTTTAAAGCTCACGTAGTACTATATTAATTTTTATTTTGGAACTTAGTTCATGCATCGGCATTTAGCATAATGAAAATTCTTCATGAGATAGATTATGATCTGTATGTGCTGCATTTTCTGGTTCCTGTGCTTCTGTATCTGCATCCTCTCTCTGTTGTATCTTGCTGCTAAGGAAGCTTCTAATCTCATCTGGGTTAGCTGTTATTAAATAGCCTTCTGTAATCTCTGCCTGTCTCATTAGCAAGCTAGGGAGATATCTAGTTTCACCTGGACTAGCTGTTATGAAACAGCCTCCTGTAGCCTCTGCCTGTTTCATTAGCGAGCTAGGTAGATATCTAATTTCACCTGGATATTTGGCCGTCATTAGATAGCCTTCTACGCACTGAAGTGCTGTTGATATATGCATTTTAGTTGGTAGTTTTTTTGGTTTGAGATTTGCTTTAGGTCTTTCACTTAGTGTTATTTTAGGCGTTCCATTTGGTGTTGTTGCTGTTATTGCATCTGCGGATTGGCGGGGTGTGAATATGCTTAGCTCAGCTACTGCTCCTTTTTGTTTAAGGTGTAGTGTAGGTGCATCATTTGATGCCATTCCTGCTATTACATCCATTAGTAACGTTTTAATATTAGATAAATCAAAATAAATACTGCCCTCTGTTAAAAAGTGGGAGCCAAAACATAAGGACCAACGCTCGCTTGTATAAGGGTATTGCTTTACAATATCTTGTACCTCTTCTGTGAGTTTCTCCATGGTTAAGCCCTCATCATCTCGTGCCTTTTTTGTAAGTACTTCCATGGTTGAGGTTTCATTGTTTATAGCTGATTTTGCTAGCTCTATTATATCCTTGATGTTCTCTACAATGATTTCAGCTAAATCTGTTGGCTCTTTTTCTACTTCTATAAATAGTATTGCTAATGCATATGTGGCATGCACGACTTTTGTGAATGTATGTATTCTAACTTTTGCCTGTCCTAAAATTTTTTGTATCATAAAAGATATATGCTCATTTATTGTTATGCTTGCATTATCAGATTTTAATCTGCGTATTTGTTTACGTGTCTTGCTATTGGCATCGAGCAAAGAATTGGTCATGTGGATTATAGATATTCCAGAGAAGAATGAAGTAAGTACTTTTTTAAATTCTCTTTTTATAAGTTTATCAGACTCGTAGTCTGATACAGCTTTCTTATACTGCATTGATAGATGTAATAGATTGTCCAATAGGTGCTTTCCTGTATTGCACTGAGCATGAATAACAGATTCAAGTCTAGGGTTCATACTGTCTAACATCAATATGAGATATAATGTGAGATATGAAGCATCTCTGTGATATTTTTTCATGAGAGCTTTCTGCTGTTCTTTCATGAGAGCTTGTTGCTCTGCACTATCATTGCTACCTTTCTCTTGGTAATCAGTGATGTATTCCTGCGATCCTGTCGTGCTATCATTTAATAAGAGTGTATGCATTTTATAAAAAGAGTGAGGTTAATATCATTAGCTACACATGACAATATTTATATTGTATGAAAATAACAAGTGCATATTAAGATCTTTTGCTATTTTAAGGCCGCTCTATAGTAAATATGCAATATCAAAATCTATTTACTAAATTAAGTGAGTTATTTACTCAGTGCCATACATGGTAGCCTAGCGATATAATATAGAACAAGAAATGTGCTATGAATAACATAGATAGTAGACTTTTTGTCAGTTTTATTCCGTATAGCCCTAACAACAAGGATAAGACAGTTCCCAGCACAGGAGTAGTAACTGTGGATAATATTATGGTGTCACCCCATTCTCCCTTGAGGAGTTCCCTAATTCTTTCTGATATCGTTCTATTGTTCTTATCTTTTTTATGTAAATTATCTAATCCATGGAGAATGGCAGTCGGATCTATATTATTATTTCCTGCCTCTTCTTTTGTGTCGCTCTGTTCAAATTTTTTACTTATTGGTACTGAACGCAATATAGTGCCTAAGTAGTAATTGACTATGCTTCCACAAAGTGAGCCAATAGTGGCAAAGAATACAATAGTGAACAAATTATATTGGGGGAAATTTATCATTACAGAGAAAGCGCCAGTGTCCGATGTTGGGGGTACAACTAGTGAAAACAAGAAGCTATCAAACATCAGCATCGTATATGGGACTATTATGCCCGCCATGAAGGTATCACAAATCAGGTAATTAGCGGTCATTCTAAATATATAATAACAATATTGCAAGCACTCATTCTTTAATCATGGTTAATGCTTGGATTGCCTTAAGTTTTTCAACCTTGAGTAACATAAATATGCTTGGCTTGGTTCAATTTAACCGTCAATTCTGCCATGATAGTTTTTATACCTTTTTCCATCATAACTTTTACATCTATATTGCAGTAATTCATTCTTTAATCATGGTTAATACTTGGATTTGCCTAAGGTTTTCAACCTTGAGTAACATAAATATGCTTGGCTTGGTTCAATTTAACCGTCAATTCTGCCATGATAGTTTTTATACCTTTTTCCATCATAATTTTCATATCTATATTGCAGTAATTCATTCTTTAATCATGATTAATATTTGCATTTTGTCCTAAGTTTTTCAACCTTGAGTAACATAAATATACTTGGCTTGGTTCAATTTAACCGTTAATTTTTCCATGACAGTTTTTATATCTTTTTCCAGAGCCGCAATGACATGGTGCGTTTCTTGGCATACTTTTATCATCTACAAATTCTTTTGTGTTTTTTCTATCTGCATTATTACTTTGCTTGTTGTCAACGGAGTGTATTCTGGCATGAGAGAAGTAGATCAAGACTTTTTCTGTGAATTCATTTGGTATCTGCTCGAACATGGCGAAGGCTTCTTTCTTGAATTCATTGATTGGATTTTTTTGTGCCATTGCTCTAAAGCTAATGCTTTGTCTGAGGTAATCCAGTTGTTTTAGGTGCTCTCTCCAGAGTAAATCCAGTATTGACAGTAGGATGTTCTTCTGCATCTGACTAGTAATATCTTTGCCATATAAGGATTCCTTCTCAGCTATTACCTTATTTCCTTCTGCATTCATATATTCTAGTAAACTCTCTTCAGTGAAGTTTTCATCTTCAATTATAGAGGAGATATCTGGTTCTATTTTATATATTCGCAGCATCTCAGTCTTAATATGATCTATATCTATTTCTCCAGTTGGTTGGTTTGCTGATGTAGCATGCTCGATTATTTTTCTGTTCATATTTTCAATCATTAGTATGTAGTTTTCATTGAACTCACTTCTATTTACCATGCTGCTTCGTTGGGAATATATGACACTACGTTGTTCATTGATTATGTCATCGAATTTCAATAGTGATTTTCTGATGTCAAAGTTTCTTGATTCAATTTTGACCTGGGCTTTTTCTAAGGCATTGGTTATCCAGGGATGTGTTATAGATTCTCCTTTTTCCAGGCCGAATTTTGTTAGTAGACCTTTCACTTTATCAGAGCCGAATATACGTAATAGATCATCATCCAAAGAAAGAAGAAATTTGGATTTACCAGGGTCTCCTTGTCTGCCAGAGCGCCCACGGAGCTGGTTATCTATTCTCCTGCTCTCATGTCTTTCCGTGCCTATTACATATAATCCACCAGCTTCCAGTGCAATGTTTTTATCTTCTGCTACTTGTGCAATAATCTTTTGTTCTTCCTGTTTTATTTTTGATTCAGGGGTGGACTCAGTAATTTTATTTTTTATTAACATCTCTGCGTTGCCGCCTAGTTTTATATCTGTGCCTCTGCCGGCCATGTTTGTTGCTATCGTAATAGAGCCGGGTTGACCTGCTTGTGCTATAATGAACGCCTCTTCTTTATGATATCTGGCATTTAATACCTTATGAGGTAAGTTTTTACTTTTGAATAATCTTGATAATTCTTCTGACTTTTCAATGCTGGTTGTTCCGACCAATATTGGCTGTTGTTTTTTATGTGCCTCTTCTATTATTTCCAGTAGGGAATTATATTTTTCTTCCTTGCTGCCGTACACTTCATCTTCTTCATCAATTCTATTGACATTCACATTTGTAGGGATTGGAACAACTTTCAATCCATAAATATTTATAAACTCCTTTTCTTCCGTTTTCGCTGTTCCAGTCATACCAGAAAGCTTATTATACATCCTGAAGTAGTTTTGGAATGTTATAGAAGCAAGGGTTTGATTTTCGCTTTGAATTTCTACTCCTTCTTTTGCTTCTATTGCTTGGTGTAGTCCGTCCGAATATCTGCGTCCTTCCATCATTCGGCCGGTGAATTCATCTATGATCACTATTTTTCTATCTTTGATGATATAATCGGCGTCTCTAGTAAATAATTTCTGTGCCTTCAGTGCTAAGTTGATGTAATTAAGTAACTCCATATTATCTATGTCGTACAATGAGCTATCTTTTTCTATATGCTTCTTGTCTATCAACATTCTTTCTACAAAATCAAACCCATTTTCTGTTAAGCCTATGCTCTTTTGTTTCTCATCCATTTCATAATATTCAGGTTGCAAATCAGACATCATATCATTTATCATGATATACATAGTTGCTTTGCCTTCAATATTTCCTGATATTACTAGCGGAGTTCTTGCTTCGTCGACTAATATTGAATCAACTTCGTCTACTATGGCAAAATTTAACCCCCCCTGAACCATATCTGCAGCATGGATTCTCATGTTGTCTTTGAGATAATCGAATCCAAATTCATTATTGGTGCCATAGACTATATCTGATGCATAGGAGAGTTTCTTTTGGTGCTCATTCATAGAATTTGCTATATGACTTACTTTAAGGCCAAGATATCTGAAGATGCTACCCATCCACTCAGCATCTCGAGCGGCAAGGTATTCATTTACAGTGATTATATGCACACTTTCGCCAATTAATGCGTTCAGATAAGCAGGAAGTGTTGCTACTAGAGTTTTTCCTTCTCCAGTTTTCATTTCAGCAATCATGCCCCTATGTAATATTATGCCACCAAGAAGCTGCATATCAAAATGCCTCATGGATAGAACTCTTTTGGAGGCCTCTCTAACCACAGCAAAGGCCTCTGGTAATATTGCCTCTAGATCCTTATTTTTTTTCAATATTTCTTTAAAATAGTTGGTTTTTCCTATCAATTCATCATCGGACAATGCTGTAATGGTTGGCTCAAAATCATTGATTTGTTTCACTGTTTTCTGGAGTGATTTTATGAGTTTTTGATCCCACGTTTTAAAGAATATTCTAAACAATTTTTTCACTATTGATGTCGTAATTCATGGCCACAAGTCGAGCATTATAGATGATTTATTATTTTAAACAAAGAGAAGAATAATCATAAATTCCTAATTTCTCTTATTTAGTATATTTTATTATTAATTCAAGTTGATTAATAGTCATATACAATTATTGCTTTATTGATATTAACTTGTTAGTGTGTTCGCTAAAGTTTTTGTTTAACAGGATATAGCAATGAATAGTGAGCTGAGAGAGTTGTTACTTATAAGTCCTAGGGGATGTTGTGCAGGTGTTGATAGGGCTATTGATATTGTAGAGAAGGCTATTTTAAAGTTCCCCAACAGGAAAATATATGTTTTTCATCAAATTGTACATAACAAGCATGTAGTTGCATATTTTGAAGATAAAGGAGTTGTTTTTGTCGAGGATGTTGAAGAGATTCCTGCCAAAGATATTGATTGCTCTGTTCTTATTTTGAGTGCGCATGGCGTATCTATAGCTGTTGAATCTGGAGCAAAACAGAAGAATTTAATAGTAATAGATGCATGCTGCCCATTAGTAAAGAAAGTGCATTCTGAAGCACAACGAAATGAAAAAGAAGGAAAGGTTATATTGCTTATAGGACATGCGGGTCATGCAGAAGTAAAAGGTACAAGCGGTAGAGTTAAATCTAAGGTTTATTTGATTCAAAATGTAGCTGATGTTCACAGCTTAGATCTGGCAGATAACACGAATATTTCGTATGTAACGCAAACCACCCTGAGTGTTGATGATACGAAGGATATAATCACTGCATTGCGTAATAGATTCCCTAATATAACTGGGCCTAAAAAAGATGATATTTGTTATGCAACACAAAATAGACAGAATGCAGTGAAATTAGCGGCTGATAAGATTGATCTTCTTTTAGTTATTGGTTCTAAGAATAGCTCTAATTCGAATAGATTGGTCGAAGTTGGTATTAAGTCTGGCGTGAAATCATTTTTAGTGGATGGATTTGAGGATATTGACTTAGGATGGTTTGATGGCGTTAGTAGAGTAGGTATAACCGCTGGTGCATCAGTGCCAGATTATTTAGTGCAGAATGTGATTAATGCATTAAAAGAAGTTATGGCAATCAAAGTAACTCAAATGGAAGCGGAAGATGAGGGTGTCAAATTCAGATTGCCAAAAGAATTAGAGATGGTTGCCTAGTAGATAGGCAAGGGTCGTAACAGGCGCATTCTTGTATATAACTATAATGCTTTTGGTGTTACAGCTACATCCGCATCTTCGTGCAGAGAGTCGGGTGAGGCCGTGCTTGTGAGGTCTCTCTCCCCAAGTTCAACTGCAGAATTACTCGCCAGACTCTTAGTAATTGTAGAATCGTCCAATGATAATGAGTTAATAAATACAGTCATCGCTATTTCTACTTTGCCTAGCATTGACATTACTAATGTCTCCTTCTCTTCCATTCCTAACAGTAACTCTTTTCCTGCATCCCGCTTCACGTTATTTTGTTTGTCTAGATATTCTAGTGAAGTAGTATAATCACACTGCCTTATGATTGACTTCTGTATTATTGTTTTAAGAGCTAGACGCAGCATATCATCATTCTTACCTATTATTTCATTTGCTTCTGTATAGAGTCTATTTATGGTTGATTGTAATAACACTGTAGTGATTCCAGGGATCTTTTGAATCCATTCTACTACTGTTTTGGGTGCGGCATAGAACTTATCTGTAGTATCTTCATCGAATAGTTCAGGGTCTCTTAGATCTACAAATGATATCAGTCTGATCTGAAAAAAGATATGTCTTAGTGCTTCTTTCTTCTCTAAGGGCAACTTGTTTAACTCTTTATCGTTATTAATGTGCTCCATCTAATATACTCTTAATTATTACAATGTAACTACGAGTAATATGCATTTTTATGCATATTACAAAAGTGAACTTATTTACTCAATAAAGAATTTCATCGCAATCACAAGTAATTCAAAGGAAGGCAGAAGATGAAGGTATCAAATTCAAATTGCCAAAAGAGTTAGAGATGGTCGCCTAGTAGATAGATAAGATTTTGCAGCAGATATTTTTCAGCTTGTGGTGTGTTGCATTATCTTCAGTGGCGGGATGTAGTAGAGAGAAGCAAGTCATTACTGTTGCCTAGTAGAGATAAGATGCCACAACAATAGATAGGATGCCAACAGATATATAGTTAAGTCCTGGGTGCAGCAGCCTCCGCCTCATTGTCCTAATTGATTTATAGGGCAGCAGATTCAGGAAGGGTAGGGTCAGGAGTAAGAGGGACAAGAGGGACAAGAGAGGCAGGGGCATCAAGTTTTTCTGTTGTTTTTTCTGTAGCACAAGCTGCTTTGTTTAAATTGTCTATGTATTTGCCTAAGACCTGACAATCATTATGACTCAGATGCTTCTTCAAGAGTTTGGTTTGGACAGCACGACTTAGTTTCGTCAATGGCAAAACCTCTTTGACAGCATAACACAGCTCTTCTGGTGATAGTGCGTCTTGCAGTTGAAAGTTTTCATGAATTGTCGCGCGATGTATAGCATGTGCCATGATGTTTGCTCTTTCTTGATAGGGGGCATCCTGCTTAAATTTTGCTGATTGAATCAATTCCATGATATCCTTCACAGTCTCAATCGGAATCGTTGGTGTGTGTATTTCTAGCGCTAATGTGTTCACATTATCTGCTAAAGTTTTTTTATCTAGCGTGCTGCTTATAATACCTAGGATTTCGTGAGCGTTATTCACATATATTTCTAATTGTTCCTCTACTACCGATGTATCGAGGTGTTTGCTGAAAACTTCTTTTGCATAATATATTATTTTGATTTTTGCAAGTGCATTATTTAGTAAATCTTCTTTATGAGATTGCGCCTCTTGTTTCTCTTGCGCCTCTTGTTTCTCTTGCGCCTCTTGTTTCTCTTGCGCCTCTTGTTTGTTTCTCTTGCGCCTCTTGAGTTCTTTGCCCTCTTTTTGGGCTCGGAGGTTTTGCTGTCTCTTCTTGGCTCGGAGGTTTTACTGTCTCTTTTTGGCTCGGAGGTTTTGCTGTCTCTTTTTGGCTCGGAGGTTTTACTGTCTCTTCTTGGCCGTGGAGTTCTTTCATCTCTTTTTGTATTTCTTTTTTATGGCTTGAGAAATATTTAGATATTCTATGCATAATCACGCTTCCGTAATGTGTGCTGATTATTCTTATCAGTATAATATAATTCTGAACAATCCACAAAGATTAATTAATTTATAGAATAACCATGTTATGGCAATCACAAGTAATTCAAATGGCAGTAGAAGGTGAAGGTGTCACATCCAGGTTAGCAAAAGAGTTAGAGATGATTGCCTAGTAGATAGGTAAGATCACAACAGATGTATTCTTATACAATAGAGATCTTTGCAATGTGTCTAGGAATCTACTTTTCGTTGGAGGATTGTGTGTGATCTCCCACTTGTAATTTTGACAGCGCCTCAGCTTCAGAATCACTTGGAAAATCAGTATCAGGTTCAGCTAGTGATCCATAACCTTCATCCGGGAATCGAGCTGCTCCTTTTAAGGATTGTTTCGCTATTTGTTCGTACATTTCTTCTACTAGATATTTAAACGCCGTAGGATCACGTTCTTGCTCATCTGTTAGCATATCTCTTGCCATCTCCATCATAGTTTCGATATCATTAGGCACTATGTATAAGATCTTTGAAGCATAATCGAGCATCTTTTCTGAAAAATACAGGTTAAGTTTTCCTGGGGTATGATGAGTCGCTATTTCGGCTTCTGTAAATAATTTATTCATGATTGATTCTATGACATCTTCTGTCAATTTAATATGCTTGGTCTTACTCATGTATTGTATTATTGTTACTTTTAGATAAATGGGTCTTAATTTTTTTGTTAGGGTAGTGATTCTTTGCTCTCTTTCGATCTCTCTGGCTTGAGATTCGGATGCAGATAATTCCTGGTATTCAGTATTAAATGATCTTTCTTGTTCGAGGGATTTCATGCTTTCTAATATCTTGGATATATTTTTCTCGTCTGCTTCTGTTATTAGTATATTTGAATTTTCTACGCTTTTATCAAAATCAGTTCTTTGAAGCATTAAGTCTGTTAATGCTCTTGCTTGAGCATGTTGTTCGTCTAATTGCAATTTTAGCGTCAATTTATTGAGCTCGTTTAAGAGAATGCTGATTTCAATGTTTGTCCTAATAAAAGACATAATCTTCGCTTGTTTAAAGATAGATGCTAGTTGTTCTTGTATGTCTTCGGGCAATGCTAGTAATGCTTGGTTATTGTTGAAAATATGATCCATATTATATTCCTTTTACTAGTGTATGAATAAGGCAATATCTATTTAAGAAGTATAGCATGATTTCGAGCATTTTACAAATAAGGCGGTGATGAAGGTGGTACAGAAATAGATGATTAGGATATAAAATTCAAATTAACGCAAGAGCTAGAGTTAATCTTGGAGAACAAAAATCCGCTCATGATTCAAGTTTGAAAATTAACTTTCGTTATATGATTTTCTATCAAATAATCCGCAAGGCCATCATTAGTTGTTGCAAGCTTATGTGTGGAGAAAGAGCTAGAGTTAATCTTGGAGAACAAAAATCCGCTCATGATTCAAGTTTGAAAATTAACTCTCGTTATATGATTTTCTATCAAATAATCCGCAAGGCCATCATTAGTTGTTGCAAGCTTATGTGTGGAGTTGTTGCGGTTTATTGCGTAGGAGTGGGGGTTATCTCTGTTGTTCCGTCTTCAGCTCTGACTAGTTCTTCAGCGCCATCTTTACCGATGGTATCACCATCATTCACTCCCGTCAGTGAGGTGCTAACAGCAGCAGACTGCTTCTCTGGTTCCACTGTGCCTATTATATTCTCTATTGATTGATGTAACTTTTTTTGTATTATTGTAGTAATACTTCTTATTTGATGAGTAGTGATAAAATATGATTTTGTCGCAAGAGAGGCCCTTATTTCATCACAACCTATTGAATACCCTTCCTTATCAATTAAAAATTCCATTTCTTGAAATTCTGTGCTTGATTTATAAGCACTCTCTTCAGTATCGATTTCATCGGTAATTTTACGCCATGTTATGTCCACTAACTTTAGCGACTTTGCCAACTTTTCTGCCTCTGTCTCTGTTTTTACTTCTGTCTCTTCTTCTTCAAGAATCTGGGACACTCTTGTCATATTCATTAATCTTGTACTATAAACTGACTGTGTTTTATAAAGATCTGCATTCTCTTGATCAAAAATCCTAGTGATGACCCTATCCCACATTGGGTTACATGGCTCGTTCAACTCTTTTTTAGCAATGGATAACCTTTTCTTGAAATTAGCTCGCCTTGTATCATTAATTGATTTCCTCTTAAGGCTTAGTTCTTGATCACGAGTCTTCCTTCTTTCAGTAAGGGGATCAATGATCATCTTATAAGTATTGTATGCTTCAGTATTGTATGCTTCAGATAGTATATAGTCGACTATCTCAGTATATTCAAAATTCCTGAATAAATAAAAATCCTTATTTTTATTTAGATTTTGTGCTGATAGCAGATCTGCTATATCTTCGATTCCTTTGTAACGTTCATCATAAAGCTTTTCCAATGCTGCCTTATTTACATCCTTGTGAGGGTCATCTGCTTCGATTAACATTAGCAATTCTACTATTTTAGCATATAGAAGCTTTAATTCTAGGATTTCTTTTTTTCCAGGACACATTGTACTGTATGCTGCAGTAAACGCTGGGTTGTTTAAAAATTGATCCATATTATGCCCTCTTAAATTAGATTGTATGCTTATTATATTGTGCAATAATTATATGCATTTTGCAATCTGAATTTGTTAAGCTAATTGCTTATATGCAACACATGTTTAGTTTAATGCTGTTTTTAGAATTAAATTTGTTATATTATTATTGACATATTGCTCTTCTTTTATTCTAATAAGGGCATGTTAATCGAATTGGAATTTGGCATGAGATTGTGTTTTAGATTTTTAGCATTTTTTGTTGTTGCTGTGATGTTGTTGATGGTTCCGGATCGCTCAGGTGCCTTTGTGACTGCTAAGAGCAACCTTAACAAATGCATTGCGAAGGTAAAGAAAACAGTATTCAGACAGGAAACATTTAAGGTCATTGACCGCCAACCTACCATGTTTTTGCCGAGTCAGCATAGATCTATAAGTTCTTTTAGTTTTACTGCGCTTGGAATGAAGGGCAATAAGATCAAATCTGAGGCCGAGTGCTTGCATGGTCCTAAGGGAGAAATATTCAGTTATAGCACGAGATTAGTTGTTGAGGGTTCTGATGACCATCCTAGTGATGAGTTCTTGTATACTTTCTCTAATATGCATCATAGTGATACTATTCAAAAACGCTTGGAACAAGAAGAAGAGCCAGATGAGCACTATTAGGCATTATATTTATTTGTAGATCACACATGTAGTAGTCATTAAATATTTATATATAATATATAATATATTTAATCTTTGACTTCATATTTGTTATGCTTTATCATGTGGCCGGCTTGATATATTACATTGTTGGTTTTGAGTATGCTTAATAGGTATTTCGTTGTTTTTCTGATGTTGCTGGGAGTTTCAGCGTGTAATGGTAAACATGAGGGATTAGACCTTACTGATAGAACTTTTTATGAGATAAAACATAGATCAGCTGATGCATTAGAGTCAGAAGATACATATACTGCGCCTATTCTTTCAAAGTCTATGCCTTGGGGGGTGAAAGTCTCTTATCAGCTTGTTGCATCAAGGGATGATTCCGCAATTGGCAATGGTGAAGACCCTGTATATAAGCATGGTGTGTATTTGGTAAACACTACATATCCTAACTCCAAGCCTTACACGAGTATTACAAGTAATAATATTTTTCTCAAAATGAGTAAGTCAGCTCGTTATTATCCGAAATGTCCTGATACTAGAAATTTGATAGATGTTGACGGCACTAAAGTTGATGTTAGATCTAATATTGAACATAAATCTCTTGCGTATTGTAGAGAAGGAACTTATGCAGATCTAGATAGAAATAGACTGGAAAAATCCTTGGGAGTTGGACGAGGTTATGAGGCTAGAGTTGTATATAATAATTATAATTCTTCCATCCTATATTTTCCTGATCATTATGTCAGGGGATATATGGACTATTTCTACAATTATTTGAGTTTTGGTGCGGAATTGAAGGTGCTACGTGAAATAGATATAACCAAACGAGGCATAGATAAGCATCTTAAAGGTAAGTACGTTGTGGTTGATATTAAAGAAGACGGAGTTGCTATGAGTAGTGGCATTAAGGTTAATGATATAATAGATCAAGTTAATGGCAAGGTATTACGTAAAAGCAATATGTATAAAATTATGTCTGCACGATCTGGTTCTACTAGGGATCTTACAATTCTTAGGCCTGGAGAAGGTAAGCATATTGATGCAGTCAGTGTAATAGTACGCTACGATAAATAAACTGTTGCTTGATAGATATCTTTTGTATGATTCATTACTTACGAAGCACTGTAATTTATCACGGTTCTTTATTGTATAACGCATAGAATATCATGATAATGTGTTAATAGTTTACTTTAATGTATGCGGCTATGACCTTAATAATTGATACAACGAGAGTATTGTCTTATTTAAAAATGAGGTGATATGAGGCGATTCTTATATATAATGCAATCTATTAAATGCATAACTCGTATCCTACATATGGCTTAATCTACTACATGCATAACTCGCACCTTATATATGGCTTAATCTACTAAATGCATAACTCGCACCTTATATATGGCTTAATCTATTAAATGCATAACTCGCACCTTATATATGGCTTAATCTACTAAATGCATCACTCGCACCTTATATATGGCTTAATCTACTAAATGCATAACTCGCACCTTATATATGGCTTAATCTACTAAATGCATCACTCGTATCCTACATATGGCTTAATCTATTGAGTGTATAATTATTATAGGCTTGTGCAGAGCATACTCTTAATGATTAGAGTGGCAGGCTCCTCTATTTTTATAAAATTTCTACTCAGATTACATGGATATTAGCTCAGTAAGTCGATCATTAGAGTTGTGATGTACGAGTAATAATTATTATTAATATTGCGATTTAATTGATTAACGTTTAAAATTAGTTAAGATTAATACCTTTTATATAATGAAATTAAGATTAATAACTAAGCTGTGAGGATATAATTATGACTGGTCATGCACGTAGAATTAAGCTATCAGCAGGTGATTTGCGCCAATATATAGCCTGGATAGAGATGAAGAAGCAAAGTGTAGCTACAGAAACTTCAGAAGCTGAAGGATCAGACATTATGAATTATCCTACGCTTATAACGCTTTCTGAGGCAGTGGCAAGGGCGTTGTTAGAGAAATTGAAATCATTTAAACCAGGCGATGAAAGGGAAATTTTACTTGTTGTAGAAGTAAGCACTGGTAATCCTCATTTTGAATTTCATCCTACGAGAGAGATTGAGGATCATGTGTTATATGGTACGGAGTCGAAATCTGATTTTTATAGATGGGAGAAGGAGGTATTGGTTTTTGTTCCTAATGAGTTTAAGATTTCTTTCCCTAATGCAGAGGGCCCTCCAATAGTATATAAGTTAAAACCTCTAGAACACACTCTTGCTAGATTATTGTGTTCTAGAGATCAGGATACATTTCTTTCGAACCCAGAAGATGGTTTAATTTTTAAATTGCAGCATAGTAAGGAGATTGATTTTCAGGCACGGTGTAATTTCAAAACTGGAGAAGAGGCTGAGGCTAGTGTTGCTCTTAATGCTCTAGATGATAATACTTTTCTTGAAAATCATAAGAGAACCATACTAAACAATGAACATAATGGTGTAGATAGTATTTTATACAGCGTCAAGAATCATACTTGTTCTTCAGTTGGGATATTAAGTAAGGTTAATCATTATAGAAATGAATATGAGGTCTGGTTTTATAAACAGCATAAGAATTATCTATCAATTCAAAAGACAGGACAGTTGGACCAGGCAAAAAAATCTCTGATTCAAGAGGTTATGACGACGCAGTTAGTTAGGAGGCTTGGTGGATATGTACCAAAATTAGAAGTAGTCAATGTTAATGGGTTTCTAATGTCAAAATCAGCAATGAGTAAAAATAATCGTGTTGTACCCGTTAGCAATAACTTACCAACCCTTGTGAGCAAACTAGAATTTAAAGGCTATGCTGCATCTGTAGTTAGAGATATTCTTCTCTATAAGTACGATTCATATTCATCACTAAATATGGCATTTGTAGAAACAGGTGATGGAAAGACGCGATATGTTGATTATGATTTTGGTACAATGGAGTTATGGTTGAAGGATGCAAAGGCATTCGCAGGGACTACTGATTATGCTAGGAATATATTGCTGCTAGAGTTTATACTAGTATTATGGCATTTTCCACGTCTGTCACCTGATAGAAAAGAAGAGATCCTTAACGTAATGTATTCAATACGCAGAGTTTCTCCGGATATGATTGACTATCTACCTTGTATGCATAGTGTTTATGGGATGTTTGGTTATTTTGCGGAGTTAGTAAATACGTATAAAGATCGTTTTCGTAGAAGCAGGGATGCTTCTCTCTCTTGGCTTAAGAAGGGGGGAGATTTTCCAGTAGATTTAGGATTATTATGTAATGCAATATACTATAAAGTATTTAATGATAATGAGTCTATGGTATGTAATCGTGATAACTTTCTAAAGGCTTGTAATAAGATAATTGAAGATATTACCTCTATAAATGAAGAGGAGAAGGAGGGAACTGCGCCTAGTGAAATCAAATCTGATTTTGAAAAATTCTGTAGAACTGAGTTAAAAGAAGTAAATCCCAAGAAGATTCATAGTGCTTGTGATTTCTTTCGAAATGCAATACTAAAGCATAACGAAAGAAGTTTCTTTAGAAGATTCCTTACTCATGTAATGCAGTATAAGAATTTGCAATCACGTCATTCAAAGAGTGATCAAGATTCAGGTAAAATGGCGTCCATATATAAATTACAGTGTAATACAGGTTTATATACGATATATACTGGTGTTTTCTATCAATTGACGGGTGTAATGAGTTCTAATGGTACTGAAGAGCAAGAAAAGATGGTAACGAACTTCTTAGAGTTCTTCTTAAAAGACTTAGTAAAAATCAGTAATGAGATATATGTATGGGTAAAGGATAATTTTCTTCTTGTAGTTTCAGACTTTGCCGCAGAGTATAATGCGTTTACACTTGCCTCTGATCAAAAATTAATGGAGAATGGCTTTACAGTGCCAGGGGTCAGTGCTGCAGTCGCTGGAGCCTCTTTTAATGAACAAGATGACGCAAAAATTACGACGGATACAAGTAAAAAATTGCATACCACAGAGCCCCCCTCTATTCTTGGTATGGATAAAAGGGAAAGATTGACTGATACCGCACCGCCCTCTCTTCTTGGTGGTTCGCAGGCAGTAGTGAGACAAGATGAAGCTAAAATTCAAGCTGATATTACAGCTGCAATTAAAACTCAAGGTATGTGCTAATGTTCAATAAGAGATATTGGTCATAACAGGGGCTAGGAGCTGTTCATACCGAGAATATTATTACATTTGCTCTTGTAATTACGTTGTATTCTTAGTTGATTGAGGAATAGTATAGTGAGATAATTTTATATTATTATGTTGAAATAAGAACAAATATTGATTTGTGAATCAGGGTGAATATTTGCGCTGGAAGACTTAATGATTACTACTATATCTGTGGTCTGTGGTCTGTGGTCTGTGAAAATGACTAACTAGGCGAACTGATGTGTGTAATAAAATTTAAGGGCTTCCATTGATCGATGAATCACAAGTTTACCTTATAATATTACTGCATATTCATCTTTAATTTCAAATTTTGGTAATAATTATTCCTACAGATGCGCCATATAGGAATCGCCCATTGATTTTCCGTATTCCTACAGATGCGCTATATAGGAATCGCCCATTGATTTTCCGTATTCCTACAGATGCGCCATATAGGAATCGCCCATTGATTTTCCGTACTATTTGTTAGTAAGAATGTCCGGATTGATAAATCATGTAATTCTATAGCCTTAAAGTGAATTAACATCTTTTTTATTGGTGGCATTACAATTTCATTCAAGTTTAGGATTTTCCTATGTGTATTAGTGAACCTTATCTTTAGTACAACTATAGTGCCGCAATTTTTTTATACAGTAGGGTTCATTATTCTTTAATTTAGAAGCAATAGTGGGTATGAGGTGCAATACTTATGGTGATGAATTGCCATAACTTGATTGTTTGCAGAGATATTAATGCCTATGATCCGTGAATTTTACTATCTACAAGTGATTTAATATTGCCATAACTTGATTTTTTGCAGAGATATTAATGTCTATGATCCGTGAATTTTACTATCTACAAGTGATTTAATATTGCCATAACTTGATTGTTTGCAGAGATATTAATGCATAACTATGATCCGTGAATTTTACTATCTACAAGTGATTTAATATTGCCATAACTTGATTTCTGCAGAGATATTAATGTCTATGATCCGTGAATTTTACTATCTACAAGTGATTTAATATTGCCATAACTTGATTTTTTGCAGAGATATTAATGCCTATGATCAGTGAATTTTACTATCTACAAGTGATTTAATATCATCTATTACTACTCATGAAGAGCTTTGTAAGTATCAGATCCTGTTTGAATGTAGCGCTGAAATGATTGTGAATAAATTTTTCACAAAAGAATATTAACAAAAGCCCAGCCATGATAAGGCTTTGAATGTGGTGGAAGTGGTCGGAATCGAACCGACGACCCTCTGCTTGCAAAGCAGATGCTCTAGCCAACTGAGCTACACCCCCTCCAGAAAACGATAACCAGAAGTTAACAGCTGGGATGTTATATTTAATACACTCTGTTGTCAATAAAGTTTTGTGTAGATTTAATTAATTTAGATCATTTATTTATAATAACTGCATTATATTTACTGTAATTATTAGTATTTTTTAGATTGTATTACGTCAGAATCTGTAAAGATTTTCTACTTCCCCAAAAATTATTTGCCTACATCATGCTAATGGAGGTCATTCATTGTTGTGGTAAATATAGTATCCAGCTGGTGTGCCATGTTAATAATCAGGCCTATTTTTATTAAATTGAAAGACCTAATAAGATAAATTTTTGTTGTATGTTAATTTATGATTTGTCTAATATCTCTCTTTCTTCAATAGTATTGGTTTCTTCTTTTATTCTGATTATTAGTGCTAGGCCTAGAGCAAATGTGGCCACGCCGACAACAATAGCGGTTAACATTAGAACATGTGGGAGTGGGTTGGTGAATAACTGAATGCCTTCTTTCAATATTGGTATCGAGGAGTCGCTTACGTAGCCTGTGGATATATAAAATACTAGTGCTGAATTTTGAAATATCGCTAGTCCCATGAGTTTTTTAAGTAAGTTTTCGCTTGAAATAATTATGGCCATGCCTAACATCATAATCGCAATGGATGTTAAATAATGTATCTCTAACATTTGTTATTCCTATTAGCTATTAGTATGAATATTAATAATATGGTTGAAAATACGGTTATGCCTACTCCTGCCTCAACAGCTAATATTCCTATATGTTGTCCACTTACTGGCTTTGAGCTCAGCACTGAATAATTCAAGAATTCTTTATTTTTTATAATGGATATAACTCCTGTGCTGGCATAAATTAATACTCCAAATGATGACATTTTTACCAATGAATTGATTGAAAATATATCCATAACCTTTTGTGGATTTTTGATGATGGCATATGTTATAAATGCGGTGGCCATTATGACTCCAGCCTGGAATCCACCTCCTGGAGTATAATCTCCATGAATTTGTACATACACGGCCAGGGTTGACATTATTGGCAGCATGAACAAGGTCATAAATATGATTACTTTATTATTCATTTTTGCCCTCCATTAACAGGGAGTATATGGCTATACCAGCTGCAAATACAACGCTGGTTTCTATTAACGTATCATAACCCCTAAAACTGGCAAGTATCGCTGTTACTATGTTGGGTATTCCAGTTAGCTCATCTGTTTTTGTAATATAAAATTGAGATACAGGTTGATGTATAGGGTTCAATGGATTGCCCAGAGGCAAAAATTCGTTCATTAGCGCATATACTATTGCTATTGTGGATGAAATTATTCCCAAGAATAAGATTATGCTTTTGGAGTTGTATTTAGACTTTCTGGTTTTGAGTAATGCCAATGCTGCAAAGATGAATAAAGTACTCACTCCTGCCCCTACTGCTGCTTCTGTTATTGCTACGTCTGGAGCATTCATCTTTAGATAAAATAATGAGATTGTTAGGCTAAACATAGACATTAAAATTGTAATTGAGAGTAAACAATCAGTAATTAAGATAATTACTGGAAATAATACTAGTAAGAGCATAATAAGATTAATGGAGTTAATTATCATCATTGTACTCCGTAGAGCAGGTTCTTCTGGCATGGGATATTATATGCGTTGATGTTGCGCTCATAATCATGAACAAGAGAATAAGAATAATAATTTTTATAGAATTCAGTGATAAAGGTATGAATGTTAATAGCCCTAATAAGGTTATAGGAACACCAAGACTATCTATAACTCCGAATGCGTGTAGCCTAGTATCGAAATCATGAAATCGAAAGATACCTACAATTCCCGTAAATACAAAGAATAAACCTATGCATGTAATTATCTCTGATATCATGGCGTACCTCAACTGTTTTTAAGTGCTAAAGTCATTATGTTTAACCAGCTTCAATAGTCCTAAGAACGATGAGAATCCGATACATGTGTACACAAAACATACATCCACAAACTCCAGCTTGTTTTCAAAAACTGATATGCAGATAATAAACAGTATAGAGAGTGTACAAAACAGCCCGCTCAATATAATTCGATCAAATATATTGCGTTCCAATAGGAACTTTATAACCACTAACATCATTAAGATAATTAGTCCTATTTCAATTAAATTACTCCACACACAGTAGTCAACAAAACAAACAAAAGCCAGGCTATACTACAGTTTGTGAATTGTTAAATCAATATATTTTTTACGAAGTGACAAGCTCTGGCTAAGCGTTGCAATAGAATCTTATTGTTTAAGATAATGATATAGAAATACAGTAATCCCAGATGAATCAAAGATGGCGTTGATTAATTTATAGAGTTGTTTTTCGTTTGTGAATTAGCAGAATATGAAACTGCAAGAAGAGGTTGGTGATATCAATACAAAGCATTTCTTAATCCCAGATGAATCTTATTGTTTAAGATAATGATATAGAAATACAGTAATCCCAGATGAATCAAAGATGGCGTTGATTAATTTATAGAGTTGTTTTTCGTTTGTGAATTAGCAGAATATGAAACTGCAAGAAGAGGTTGGTGATATCAATACAAAGCATTTCTTAATTCCAGATGAATCTTATTGTTTAAGATAATGATATAGAAATACAGTAATTCCAGATGAATCAAAGATGGCGTTGATTAATTTATAGAGTTGTTTTTCGTTTGTGAATTAGCAGAATATGAAACTGCAAGAAGAGGTTGGTGATATCAATACAAACCTCTCTTAATTTATTAAACGCAACGAAACCCACATATTTACGATGATTCAAAAATATTATGTAGGTTGTCAGTGAGTCTAATTATGCATCAATAGTTTTACGACTTTCTGTTTGTGTGATATCTTCATCGTATTCATCATCGTCTTCATCTTCGTCTTCTAGAATTTCTAATACTCTAGATACCGCATCATCTAAATTGCTTAGTGTATCTTCTATACGAGAAAGTCGTTTTTTTACTCCAGACAATGATTTTTTAAAATCATCTGATGTTTTTGTATCAGAGGATGATGAGGATGATGAATTGCCACCAAACATGCCATTCATTATTTTTTGTATGGTATCTCCTTGTTCTGGGTCATTCAGCATGCCCATATATTTTTCTATTGCTTCTGGTGTTTGAGGTATATCAATTCCAGAATTTTTAATCATCTTTTCCAAGCCTTCAAACATGTTGTCAGAAGAATCCGAGTCACTTATTTTTTTGTTAGACATAATTATTTTCCTATCAATAAATATGTATAATATTATACATTAATTTCTGAGGATAGTCAAATGAGTCATGCATATTCTATGTGAATCATACTTTCATAATAAACAATTAGTGCTGTTAATTATTATTCTCTTCTAATGTGATTATTCTCTTCTTTTCATCATATTCAAAGTCCAATACATACTTAAATTTAGGTATAATGTTTTCAGCTTTTTTAGCCCACTCAATTAGAGATATTCCATTATTTAGGGCGTCTTCTATTCCAATTTCATATAATTCTTGTTCTGATTTTATTCTGTATAAATCGAAATGCCAAATAGGAGCTTGTTTTGCATCGTATTGTTGGACTAATGAGAAAGTTGGACTTGTTATTATTTGTTTTGTTTCGAAGAAATAATTGATAAAGAACTGTGAAAATGTTGTTTTTCCTGCTCCTAAAGGGCCATTCAAAGCGTACGTATCACCTTTTATGCTTTTTGCAGCAAGCTCTTCGGCAAGAATCCTCATATTCTTTATATTAGTTACATTATACTCTTTTTTCATCTACTTTCTCATTTGTACATTAAATATCTAGGAGATTGTAAGGTTATTGCATAAAAAATCCAGTTCTTTTTGAAATTATTCAGCTTTAGGTAGAAGATTTTCTTGTATTTTTTAATGTAGGTGTGCGTCATTAGTATGACTTTTATTGCAAATTAGCATTGTTGTGCCGTCAGGAAGAGGTGTGGATGAAATCAGTATTTCATGGTCTTCTAATGATATAACGTTAGTAGTGCGCATTCTATTCACAATTTGATTTACTAATTGTGTTTTTTTGTATAGTGCCTTAGTGTTTTTTGCACTTACCATATCCATAACATCACTAATGTGCGGATATCCATCTAAGAAAGATGTATTCAATCTAGTTATATCTACATATTTTTGGTTATACGATTTTAACCTACCATCTTGTCCATATATAGATATTGCTTCATGCAGATTATTAAGAATTCTTTTTTGTACCAAAATTAACTTATTGTAATCTCTTTCAATAGACAATCTGTCACTGATATCTTCGTATGTGAATAACATGCCATCTAGGCATGGCATGGCACAAAATCTGAGAGTTTTACCGTTTGGCATGAATAAAAACTCACTATGTGATTCATCTATTAGAGAAAATAGATTCATTTGTGTGCGTTTGAATTCTACAAAATCTATCTGCTCTGGTATCGTCTGTTTCTCTCTTAATTTATCTAGTATTTCTGTATATTTGGGGCTTTGAGTAAGCCATTTCGGGTCTAGGTTAAATATTTTAAGAAAACTATTATTGTACGTTTTTATTCTTGCATTTTTGTCGTACAGGGCAGTGGCAATTGATATGTTCGTAATTATATTATGTTGTGATTCTTTATATTTATTTAGCCTATCTTCTGTTTTTGACAGGTTTGTGATATCATGCCCTATGCCAACTATATCTCCGTGATCAGCGCTTGTTTCTTTGATTTGGTACACTTTTCTTTCTTTATTTATAATTACATTGTGCTTAGAGCTATAATCCTTTTTATGTGAGAGATCCTTGTT
Organism: Rickettsiales bacterium; assembly: GCA_965262395.1. Classification (GTDB taxonomy): domain Bacteria; phylum Pseudomonadota; class Alphaproteobacteria; order Rickettsiales; family Anaplasmataceae; genus CBDHFF01. The sequence continues at coordinate 1,435,610 of OZ253531.1, read as the reverse complement.
TTCATTTTGAATTCTTTTCATTAATTCTTCAGTGATATTTTGGTAATAAAAATCGTTGCCATGCTCAATATTACCATTGCTATCTCTTCTCCAGATAGGAGTTTGTATATTATTTAATGTATCTTCTATTTTATAATATTGATTATGCAGCTGCTGCTGGCGAAATTTTAGCAACTTAATTTCTGTGATATATTTACTTATATCGGCAAGGCATATAATCACCCCAACAATACCTGATTCATCATGAATTGTTTCACCGTTGCAAATAAAGCAATCCAAGGTATTAATAGATTCTAATTCAAGAGAAAAGCTGTTGCAATCTGATTGTGAGTTTGTAAATAATTTATCCAGTTCTGTGGATTGCTTAAAGTGATTAGCAAAATAGCTAAATGAGGATATGTGATCCTGTATGCCTATCTTGTGTCCTAATCCCTTATTAAAAATTATTTGATTATCTTTCTTGCGCCATAGCAAAAAACTGTATGCATTATGTTTTAATAAGTATTTATCTATTGAGTTATTCAATTTATTTTTAACCATTCTCATGGTTAAGAAATGTTTTGCTGCCAAAGCTATAAATAGAAATGTATACGATATAGAGAGTAACTCAATGCTCATGCCAGTGTATTAGTATCCGTGCTATAAGGGATGTGATTAGATTATATTAGGCAAATATTAATCTAATATTAATATATTGATATAAGCATATATCACCGTTGCGGCAGCTACGGAGCTAATGAATTTATACTGTAAGATACCTGTTCTTTAGTTCAGAGTATCTTTTTATTAAGAGTGATATGGAGTAGCTAGTTATTGTTAAACAGGTAATATATTGATATTTTGTCACTATAGATGATCCATGAAGGAGTGAAGGATGGATGAACCAGGTAGAGGAAATAATAACAGGAATATACTGATTGACAAAGATAGTACATCAGATGAGGCAGAGGTGAAAAGAGCGAGAAAGAATCCGATAATCTTGCCGATGGGAAATTCTGCTGCATATGGAACTCCTGTTGCTTCTCCTACCTCTCCTCATGATGAATTCGCCCCGCCTTTGTCTGTTCTATCTGAGGATGAAGGGGTAGGGTCACCACCCCTTTCGCCGATGGGAAATTCTACTGCAGATAGAACTCCTGTTGCTTCTCCTATTTATCAAAATCAATTTGATATTTCTAGAGCATACGAAGAACAAGCAGGTCCTCCGAACAGACCCCTTACTAGACGATATAGTACATCTGGTCTTGGGAAGGGACAATTAGGAGGGGCTACGAGCCCTCCCGTTTCACGACAAGTACACGGAAGTATTCCGAGAAGAAACAGACGATTTAGTGTGTCTGGTTTACAACAAAAGCACGAATTTCCTCCAAGAAAACCCATTACTAGACGAGCTAGTGCATCTGTGATACTTACGAATACACAATCAGGAGTTGATTGTGAGAATATGCCACCACCTAGCTCCCGCTGGAGGTCACGAGCCTCAGTAGCTGCACTATTTAATCGCCATGGCGAATCTAGTGAGAACACCCTGCCAATTTCCATAACAAAGGCAACCAAAGCAATAGTAGATGATCCTCTTGCGTCGGAAGGAGAGTTCATACCACAAGGTATAAAAGAAGAGGAAGAAGTATACAGTGCAATATTTAGGATTGATGATGGGGAAGCCATAAAGTATTATAGTCAGTGCAAAAGTCAAATGAAGGCCTGGAAAAAAGATGTATATAACATTAAGAAGTCTTTAGCTAAAGATGTAAAAACACTAAAGAATGCATATAAAACAGAACAAGCCAATTATAAGAGATCACTGTCTACGCGACCTATATATCCTGTATCACCTAGAGCCTCCCAAAGTGCATTAGATTTGACTAATGATACCGTAGGCGAGCAAAGCTTTGCGGAACTTGAGGATAAGCTTGAGCGAATTTGTAGTGATGCTTCTGATCATAGAAGAAATAAGAGTAAGACTAATGAGTTGCTTATGAAGGCTCAGGAGCGTTTAAAGATAATATTGGATAATGTAGATTGTGGTAGTACATCAAATTCCGATCAGGCAGCTGCATTACATTGTGCAGAATCTTATTTATTACAGAGGCAGATTGTCAGATGTTTGGTTAAAATACATTACGATGAAGTTATTCCAGATATGACAGGGCGTGTAAAAGAATTTATTATCCAAGTACTTGGATTTCTTTCTCAGCGTAACAAATATGTAGAGGCAAGAGATCAACTTGCTTCTGTAAAGAAAAAACTTCTCGATAAACTTAAGAAGAGATTTTGTCTGGAAGATGGTGCTAAGGATCATCGATTATACAATAAAATATTATGGAATAGCGCAAAGCTAGATAAGCTATCAGTCGAAGAATTGTTAGATAAATGCAATGGCTTATCTGAGATGTTGTTTTCTAAAACAAAGGAAAATGCCTCGGCGCAGAAAGACAGCGCTATAACAAAGATACAACATGTAACCGAATTAATTGATAAATTTAAGAAGGCTGCTGCTCATAAAAATATAATGAGACAGGACTTAATTCAGATGGCGATATTTGTTTCAGGGGTTGAAGAAAAAATTGAATCTGCTTTTAATATGCATTCTAAAAAATTTAGAGACAATATAATCTCTCTTGAGGCCTACCATATAAAAATTGCTCTTATGGGTCAGATCAGCACGGTCAATTTAATTCAAACGGAAGGCATAATTCCCAGCGCAAATACGGTAAAATCGTTATTGGCAGCGGGGAAGGTATGTAGTGAGGCCATGGAGGGTCTAAAACAGGACATGCAGGATATTCAAGAGAGGAATGAGCTGTGTTTAAAGAAAGTGGGTGCTGACAAGATAAAGAAGCTATCTAAGAATCATAGAGTGACTAAGTTTAAACATGGCAAGACAGGGAAAAAAATTCATAACAAACTAGGTAACATCAAGCTAGCACTCAGGGTATCGAAACAAAAGAGTAAAGAGGTAGCTAAGAGGGCTAGAGATGCAGCTAAGAGGGCTAGAGATGCAGTTTCGTTGCAAGTAATTAAAAAGGGTAAGATATACCCTATCATCATCATCATAATAACAATTGTAGCTACTATTGTTATAGCGGCAGCCTTGATTGGCTGCATGTGGATTAAAAGTAGTATATCAAATGTGATCATAGCAGTCGCTGTATTAATCACTGGAGTTATATTGGTAATATTAGAGGTTAAGTATTACAAAACAATTGCTGGATGGTTTGTGAAAGATAAATATGATCAGGTAGTATCTGCCATAGTAGCGGCATCTTTCATATCTTTTGGTATATTGGTTTATAAAATTCCATTATTGATTAAACAATATGATAAGTATCAAATGCGGTTCATGGTAGCGGCTGTAATTATTGGTATTATTGGCATAATAATGGCAATTATAATTTATAATTTTAATATTGTGAGCAGGATAAGGGATAGGTCTAAGGGTGGCTTGATATCTTTGATGAAAGATAGAGAAGGATCAGAGGGGTCGATAGAGGTAAAAGAACTAGAAAGAGAGGCAAAAAAACTGGCAGAAGAGGTAAAAAGATTAGAAGAAGAGGAAGGTAATCTAGAAAAAGAAGCAGAAGCAGAAGCAGAGGGTTTAAAAGAAGCAGAAGAAGAAGAAGAAGAAGAAGAAGAAGTAGAAGAAGAAGCAGAAGTAGAAGCAGAAGAGGAAATGAGCCAAGATGATGAAATAGAAAGTATGGATCCTAGTAGCCTGGTGAATGAATCATTGCAAGAATACATTGAACGGGATTTTGAACGGGATGAGGAAATGGAAGGAGAGGATGATATTGGCAGTGTAGTGGTGTCTGCATGCGAAGAGGAGTGCAAGAGGCTTGGAAAATCAGCGAAAGGTATGGTGAAGGAAGTTGCCTCTCATGCAGTTAAGTCGCTCATATTCTCGAGCATACTTTATGGTATAGAATTGTTGGCCACCTTTCAGATCTCTACATGATTGTGTGGTGATTTAGTCTGTGGTTTGGCAATTTTAGTAAGTAATTTAATTAGTGCGTAGTTCTGTATTGACAAATTACTAGATTGTCATACATTGTGACGATTGCGACCTGAATCTGAGAATTATAATGAATAAAGTTAGAACAAGATTTGCACCTTCGCCCACAGGTTTCTTGCATATAGGAGGGGTGCGAACCGCCCTATTCAATTATTTATATGCAAAAAAACATGGAGGTGATTTTCTATTAAGAATCGAGGACACAGATACAAAAAGATCAACTAATGAAGCAAAAGAGGCAATTATTAGTGGTTTGCAATGGATGGGCTTGGGTCATGATGAGTCGATAGTGTATCAATCAGATAATATTAAGAGGCATAAAGAGATCGCAAAACTCCTGGTTGATCAAGGCAAGGCATATTATTGTTATGAACAAGAGGCTAAAGAGAAGAATGTTTCATATAAAGATGGTGCGCCGAAGGTAAGAAGTTCTTGGAGAGATAAGGGTGCAGATGGGGTTGCGCTTAAGAGTCTTCCTGCTCCCGTATTAAGATTAAAAGTAGCACTACAAGGTAGTGTAACATTTGTTGATAATGTTTTTGGTGAAATCTCTGTAGATCACTCAGAGATTGAGGATGTAATATTATTGAGATCAGATGGAACGCCGACTTATATGCTTGCAGTGGTTGTGGATGATCATGATATGGCTATTACACATGTGATCAGAGGCGCAGATCATTTGTCGAATACTCCAATACAGAAATTAATTTATGAAGCAGCTGGTTGGGATGTACCTGAGTTTGTTCATGTGCCATTAATTCATGGTGAAGATGGCAGTAAGCTTTCTAAGCGTCATGGCGCCTTATGTGTTAGCGAATATAAGAACATGGGATATCTTTCTTTAGCAATGAAGAATTATTTATTATTGCTGGGATGGTCCTGCAATGATAACGAAGTTATAGATAAACATAAGCCTGATATAATTTATGAGGCTGAAGCATTGAATCTTTTTTCTCTAGAGGGAATACGACGTTCGCCAGCTTGTTTTAGTATTGATAAATTAAATTATATAAACTCTCATTACATTTATAGAACTGCTTTTCCGGTTCATAGAGATATAGTTGGTATGCGTATTGTTGAAAAAGACACAACGAAGATTTGCTATTTTATTGACAGGCTTTTACCGTTGATAGATGACCTAATGAGAGCTGAGTATGGCGAGGAATATAAGGATATACTTATAAAGGATGGTTCATTATTAGCAGGAGAGGCGCAGGATAAAGTTGGTCATATTATAAGTAAAGGCGGTGTAACTGAGGTAGTGCCGATAGCGATGAAAGGTATGCAGCGACTTGTGTCGATTGTATTGTCTAATTCACGTACTTTGCATGATGTGGTGACAGGTCTTGAGCTTTGTTTCAGGCAACCGGCCTTAGATTCAGAAGCAAAGGAAATTCTGAATTCTGGTAAAGAAGTTATGATAGATTTTCTGGAGCTGTTGCGTGAGTATAGTGACGAATGGTCTGAGAGTGCATTAAAGAGTCTCACAAAGAGCTTTGTGGCTCAGCGAATCAATGCGAACCCAATAAAGTTGCCACAGATTTATAAACCGTTGCGTGCCATATTAACAGGCACTATGGCTTCTCCTAGTATCTTGGTCGTAATGGAAGCACTTGGCAAGGCAGAGGTAGAAAAAAGGATTAGGGCTTCAGTGGGTATGTAGTTTATATTTTTCAGTTCTTGGTCGTAATGGAGGCGCTTGGCAAGGCAGAGGTAGAAAAAAGGATTAGGGCTTCAGTGGGCTTACAACTTATATTTTTGTTGGAAAATTAACGTAATTTGAAAAATGACCAATTGTTACCTTATAGTCGCAGCTCAATTATTTTGTTCGTATTAACAATCTAGTTTTACCTTTGAATAGTATATTTATTTATATGAGCTATTGCAGTTAAACAGCATCATTATGCTTTATATGTTTTTAGTGGCAATATTATACTTCATTGCCCATTCCTTGCAAAGATCTTTATATTTTTGCTTTATACTATCCTCACAGAACGAGGCATTTATCCCAACAATACAACATTCAAGAAGCTCATTTGCTAATAGAGGCTGGAAATCTTTGTCGAATTCTCTGTTGTCGGCATTATGTAATCCAGCCAGGGCAGCAATCATTTCCTTTAAATGAGTATTAATCATGTATGGATTGTCAGAGCATAGATTTATCTTTAATTTGTGATCTCGAAGTAAGGAGAAAAATGGGTGTTTGTATAAATCCGTTATGTATGTTTTTTCTCCTCCCTTAGATTTACATAATGGTGTAATTTGATTATTATTATCTTTAGTAGCGTGTATACATGCTCCAAGCTTTAAGTTCACTAGGGGAGCCATAACTAACACTACTTCTCGTTCTCGCACTTCTTTAATACAGGCTGTGTCCTCTATTACTTGAAATCCATGAGCTAATCTAGTGATTGGTAAGGTTCTAATTGCATCCATCATATGCTCTACGCCGATACCCTCGCCAGCATGTGCTTCGCATCCAAGACCCATCTCTTTAACTTGATCATAGCCATTTTTTAAATACATTGGCCAGCCAGTTCTATCCTTTTCATGTCCTGCAGACTCAATGCCTACAAATACTCCAGGTGTGACTCTTTCTGCTTCTTTTAGCCATAAAGCAGATTCCATTGCACGTTCTTGTGCGTTGCCATTCAGACTTGCAGCTTTTGTCTTATTAAAACATTGCAAGAATCTGACATGAACACCTTTTTCCTCGAATACTTTGCTCATTTTAGCAAATAGGCGATAAAGATTTTCCCGTGCTTCCTCATCTGGTAGGTGTGGATATACTTGGTAAGAAATTCTTATATTTTGTAATATTTCTGTATAGAATATGTTATGTTTTAGGCATTCTTCTAGGTATTTTTCCAAGATAAATTCAAGATCTTCATCTGTTTGTATGCCCCCAGGTGGGTGTCTGTGTCCTTGTACAGTAGCCATTACTCTGTCAAAGCTTTTAAAGTCATGTTCGTTGATATTATACCTAAGGTCGATTGGGGTGCCATATTTGTCTAGTTCTATAACTCCACCAAGTTTTTTTATGAATATATCTGAATAATTATCATAGGAGTCCTCTGTGGATAAAGATACTGGTCCATCTTTCCATTCTTTTGTGCCATCCTTATTATTGAATATAGTAATAAGTTTATTTCGTATACCAAGCTCCCAAGCTGTGAGCGGTGATATCGTGCCAGGTAGGTGTATATGTATATCAATAATTGGTAGATCTTGTAACATCTCCTTCGTTAAGGGAATATCGTTCATATTTTAGTCTCTCATTGTTCAAAAATTAAATTTTCCAATTGTACTACTTGTCCATCAATTTGTAAAGCGCCGGTTTGTTATGCTCATATTTCGATGAATCATGATTCTATTACATCAGAATTTTTAGTAATTAATCTCCAATGCTTTCTAGCAACAGCTTAGAGTAGTAAAATTGACAAAATTACCATAATGTACTACAATGTATATTCGTGTTTCCCCCAGATTGGTTATGATTATGAGTATTAATAAAGCGGGGATTGTTTCCGTAGGTTTGGTGTCTGGGTTGATACTGTTGGCGGTTTTGACTGCTTTAATTGTATGTGCTTACAATAAAGCGACAGGAGAGAACATAGTTTGTCCGCGTTGTAGAAAGATATCTAATGCTCCATTAATATTGGTACCTAAGGAATTGGCATTAAATCCAGATTCAACTTTAACTGATACAAGCCCCAGCGTATGTGGTCTGTGTGTCTCAGGTGTTAAGAAGGAGAATATGGAAGCTAAGGCTGCAATGGAAGCTAAGGCTGCAGAGAATAATGCTTTAGGTGTTTAGACTTTCTTGTATTAAAATCATTAAATTCATAAAAAAAGTCAATTAACGATCAACGAATGTTCGTGCCTATCATCTCTATGAGGACAATTGGGTTTAGTTAATATTCATCAGATCAATAGGGATAGGAGGCTGACTATAGCAACCGTTCAATGAATCGCCATGATTTGATGGGGTTAAGTAACCCATGCTCATCGTAAGTGGTGCAGTCATTTACCGCCATACATTTAGAACCATTCGAGTAAGTGGATTAATAAGGGAAGTGCAACGAATGTTCAGAGCAAGAGTCCGACAATAGATGGAGAATGCAAGTGCATAGCGCAGCTAATGATCTTCATATATTTATAATTATTGAGAAAAGAAATAGTTTAGATTTATTAAAATATACTATGCCCTTAAGGGGGTTGTACAGCTGGCATAGTTTGACAAAATTACGGTAATGTGGTACAATGAGTTACCTCGCAGTAGCAAGAAAGGACTCTTCGAATCGAGAGCTAATTCTTCCTCGAGGTATAATTAATTTCTAGATTATTTTATTTTTTGTTATGACAGCTGGTATTAGTAATAAGGGACGCATCGTATTAGGAGTAGTGCTTGGATCTGTTTTGCTTGCAATTTTGCTAGCTGCGATTGTTGGTACTGTTGTTGGCGTAGTTAAGAAGAAGCATAAGGTAGGCAAGCACGGTTCTGATCGTAGTTCATTAGATCGCTCGAGACGCACCCGGAAGAAATGTAAGGGTATTAGTATTAATATAAGCATGGTTACTAAGAAACCTGGGAGCGTAGAGAGGCAACCCGAACCTGCTGCAAGGAAAGAGGTTGACCCAGAGATAGCTGAGCTATTGCGTCAACGAGATGAGAGTCGAGATGAGAATCAGCGGAGGATTGATACTAACATTAAAGATCAGCGTAAACATGCAGAAGAGGCAGCTAAAAAAGCACTTATAGCTGAAGAAAATTATGCTGCCATACTTGAGAAAGCTGAAGCAGAGATAGCTGAGCCATCGCGTCAACGAGATGAGAGTCTAGATGAGAATCGGCGGGGATTGAATGAATTGAAGAAGGCATCTGAAGCAGAGATAGCTGAGCTATTGCGTCAACAATATGAGAGTCGAGAGGAGAATCAGCGGAGATTGAGTGAATTGAAGAAGGCATCTGAAGCAAGGCATGCTGAGCTATTGCGTCAACAAGATGAGAGTCTAGATGAGAATCGGCGGAAGATTGCTACTAGCATTAGTGATGGGCAGAAACATGCAGAAGAGATAGCTGAAAGAAAACGTATAATTGAAGAAAATTATGCTGACACGCTTAAGGAGAATGAAACACAGATAGCTGAAATAAAGCGAAAGGGGGAGAGGGAGCATCAAGAGTGTCTACAAGCAATGACTCAGATTGGCATAAATACTAAGCAAAAGCTCCTTGGGCAAAAGCTTGCTTTTGCAAAACAGGTGAAGGAAGACGAGGCAAGAGAAAAAAAGGAAGATAAAGAAAAAGAGGAAGAAATAAAAAAGAAGCTTGATGAGAGACACGAAAATAGGATGGCAGAGATTAAAAGACGCAAAGAAAGAGATCAGGAGATTATGGAGGAAGGTATTTCTTCTCCTGCGGTGGTTTCTGATAATCCTAAGCTTCTTACGGAGGAGGAGCATCTCGCCAACTTAACAAAACTTAAGAGGGCAATTAAAAAGGTGCCTAAGGATACTTTTAAGCTTCACAGAGAAGAAAGAGATGGTAAGCGTTTGACTCTTAAAATGCGCATAAATCCTGAAGTTTCAGGTAAATATTTTGTTTTTGCAAGAATGAGACTTGCGGATAATGGAAAACCTGCGCTCTTAATTCCAGTATTAAAAAAGAATAAAGAAATAGATGATGAATATGTAGCGAAAGAAGTTAGAAAACAAGGAAAAAAGCTAATAGTAAAACATCCACGTTCTGATTATAAAGATATCGATGAACGTTTAAATGAATATGAAAAGAAGGTAGTAGATCAATGTATGTTAGATAAAATAAACAACGAGACGTACTTACCTATTTCTGAAGAAAATATCTTAAATTGTATGCGCCAGAATAGAATCTATCTTGGTGACATAGATGGATGTAAGGTAGAAGAGTACTGTCCAGGCAGATATCATCTTGATGATAAGGTCTTGGGTGAGACAGTTGCTCAGGAATTTGGCATTGATATCGATAATATAGTAAAAGCAATGAAGGAGAAGGGTATTAGTGTCAATAACGAGACATCTTCACAAACTACAGAGAGTAAATATCTTTTCTATGTGACAAATAATATTGCAATATTAGACGACTGTTCCAGAGCTAAGTATTATCAATATGAGCTTCTTTTTAATGATATTGCTGAAGATAAAGAAGAAGCTGAAGAGTATAAGAAACTCACTAGCGAGGAAAGGTCTTCCAATGCCATTATATGCTTTAGTGAAGCACAAATTTTGGCATTGATTCGTGAAGGCAGAATGAATCTCCATGATGAAGCCATGGAGAAGTTAGGATTCAAAAGAGAGAATAAAGCGGTAATACCTGAATATAAAAACTCTACTGAATCTACCAGTAGCACTGAGCCTGGTAAGGAAGTAAAGAAATCTGAATCAGACGAGGTTCCAGCTAATAAAAGCGCTGCCAAGCCTGATGAGGGAGTGAAACAGACTAGATCTGAGGCGTCAGGCAAAAATTCAATCAAAGAGAAGAATAGTGTTAGAGGTAGAGCCAAGCCTGATGAGGAAGTAAAGAAATCTAAATCAGACGAATCTAAATCTAAATCTAAATCTAAATCAGACAAGGTTCCAGCTGAAAAAACAAAGGGTAGGTCTACATTATTGTCTGGGAGTAAGCACACTAGGCCACTAAGTTATCCTTCTCAAATTAACGATGCTTGTGAATCAATTAGTAAGTATGCGAAATACGAGAATGCTGTATACAGAGATGTAGTATTTGATAGTGAGTTCAATACTACGGATGATATATCTGCTTCTATATTCAGATTTGAGTCTGTTTATTTGTTCAAATCATTGAAAGACTCAGATGGATTGGGAACATATAAGCCAATTCCTAAGACGGCTCTCCAAAAAGATTGTAATGAGGCCGAGAGGTTTGATGCCAAGGATATAAAATATTTATTATCTTCTGGAAGAATAGACCTCTCAGATTGTCCAGAAGCAGCAGATCTTATGGCTCAATTTCCAAAAGGTTCATATTCTAAATCGCATGAGGTAGACTAATATCTTCTCTTGAATTGATGTTTTTTCGGAGCCTAATTTCTGGTTCAATTACTCCTGTTATTCCATACATTTTTTATGATATGTTGGTGGCTAAGGCTGGCGGTTAAGTGGTTCTCTGTTTGACATAATAGGGGGGTTAATATATAATAATGCATTCAAGTTATAAAATGCAAGAGACATTACAATGATCCTAACACGTAATATAAAAATTGCTATTGGAACTTCTGTATTTTGTTCAAGTATTATAATTGCATTGATTGTGATGGCGGTGATTTTGAGTATTTTTTTTGTCAATCACCGCAACAAGGATCCTATCCTGAGTTCTACGAGGAATCATCGGGTCAACGGCGCCACCACCAGGGCTCTAGATGATGTTCTGACGCAGATTAAAGAGCTAGAAAGTAAGGTAAGTGGTAATCAGCAAACTAAGGATGTCGTCTCTGAATCACCTAACCCTCCTGCAGACGAGTACGCCTTCTCTAAGGTTGATTTAGGGGAGTTTACAGGTACAGACGATGAAACTGTAAAACAAAGAAAGATATGGCAGGGTTGGAATAAGCGGAGAGATAAGAGCAAGGAAGCGCATGAATTGTTACTGAAAAATCAAAAAAAAGAGGGGTTTACACCTCCTCCTCCTCCTGTTGAATCTTTGGCTCAACAGAAGGGGAAGCTTATGACTACTACGGAAGGCGATCAAAGCAAACCTCTGCCTCTTTCTAATTGTGAGATATTCTACAATAAGCACGATAGCAAAGTATGGAAATTAAGATGTGAGCAAGAAGAGCTTGATAAGTCATTGCTATTTATAAGCGATGCTCTTATGGGCGGCGAACATTATTCATCCGGTAAAGAATATTACCTACATAATGGGGATGAAATTGATGGTGTGAGTACATATGTTATTGATAACTCAAAGCCCCATTTAGCACTGGCATGTAATGGTGATACGAGTAAACACCCGCTGATAGTGAGTTCTGTCATCGCATTAGATGTAGATTTCACTGTGGAGAATAAGGAGCACAGTTTAGCATAGTCGAGAGAAAAAATAACTTTGCACTCTTTTCTTTTTTCGGAGAATGAGCGGTTTTTGTTGGGTTTAATTAATCTAGAGAAAAACTATAACTGGGCATTCTTTTCTTTTTTGGAGAATGAGCGGTTTTTGTTGGGTTTAATTAATCTAGAGAAAAACTACCTTTTTGCACCCTTTCTTTTTCACTAAGGGGAGTGAATAATTCTTGCGAAACATAGCATAGTCGAGAGAAGAAATACCTCTTTATACTCTTTCCTGTTTTTGACTTTCAAGCAATAATATGTTACAATTGCAATACAATTTAATGAGGTTGATTAGTTGATGAATATACAGAAAGGTAAGATTGCCGCAATTATCACTTCTGCTCTGTTACTTCTATCGCTTGCTCTTGCTGTACTTGTTATTCTGATTGTTGCGGGTACTTATTTAATTCGTGCTGTAAAGGCCAGAAACACAAGTCAAACTGATGCACTGGGAGCGATTCAAGAAAGACTTGAAAAAGTCCAAGTAATGCATACCTACTATTTGAAAGAATCTCTGTTAGCGCTTAAGAAGGTTAGCAATGCACCAGGGCAAGTGGTGGTAGCATCTGCTGCACACGAATCCGGAGATCCTCCCATCGGGAATAGGATGCAAAAGATAAGAATGGCAAAACGATATGATGGGACTCTAAAACAAGAGGCTAATTTTTTTTATATTACATGCTTTAACAAAGAAGATCATAAACATCGCTTTAACGATGATATTAATGTGTTGGATCAATCTGGAAACTTTGATCCCTGGGCTTATAATGAACACGTGCGAATGGAATCTTTATCAGGTGATAGACGTTCTACTGATTTTGAGACTTGCCATACGCAGAAAGAAGGAAGCAATGATTACTGTAAAGAGTCAGGTAAGGAAGGTGTTACTGTTAATGGGCAAAAGTCAGGCACAAATTCTACTGATATAGGTCTAGATGTAGTTTCTCCTGGAGACGGTAAAAATCTGGCTAATAGTGGAGATGTTTTCGGAACAAAGAGTGATGAGATACCTGCAGATAATACTGCCACTAATCAGCTAGGTGAATCCGCTGCCAAAACTAATAAAGCAGCATTGCATAATGCTTGTACTTGTCTTCCGAAGACTGTATTCATTTGTTCTAAATGCAATTATCTAAGTCCTGCAGACGATGCAGTAGCACGAGGTTTAAATCCTTCTTGCAAAAGAGATTGCAGTGATCAGTAGACTTCAAGGCAGAAATATCTATTCAATTGAGTATTAATTCATTGTTTTTTGTTCAAAAACAGGAAGTCTATATTACTGTAGAAAATAAACTGATATTACAGAGATAAGGACGATAGCATAAAAGCAACGATACTATGAATTCTCCTTTGTTCTTTAAGTAAGATGTTGTTATAATATTACTGTCATACCATCTTGCAACGGTAATATTAATGAGAGCTCTTTCTAAGACTAAGCTTATTTCGTTTGTGATTCCTATTGCATTGGCAGCTATATGTTGCTTATTATTGATCATTATTATAGCTATAGGTGTATATATAGCTTGTTCTTCTAAATCAACTAACGCAAAAGTGACTGAAGCACAAACGCAATTTTTCTGTCTTTTTGCATTACTTCATACCGAGGTTGCTCAAACAAGAGCTACTCTTGCGGATGCTCGCGCATCAAGCGTTGATTCTAACTCGGAAGAGAAGAAGCCGTTTCGTGAAACTCCTCGCGGTACTAAATGTGGAATAAAATTTGGAGAGATGTCGTCTCATAATCACAGCGGGCAAAACAGCGGGCAAAGTGCTAATAATACTTATTATATTGAGTGTTTAGATAGTACGTATCACCGTAATAGGAGTCTTTCTACTCAATTCCAGTTGTCTGTACTCGATGAACATGGATATCTTAATCCTTGTGCTTATCAAGCTCACGTTAAAGAGATGCATCAACCTGAACACAATACTGTTGCTTGTGATAGACGAGAGAATAATTATATTGCGCGTGAGAAGTGTAGGCAGCGGAACGATGCCAATCCCCCATGTGTTACTAAGCCTAAAGCTACTCAATCATCATTTGTTTTTGCAGCAAACAATGATAAGCGTATACCTTGTTATGTATTTGCATGTGCGGATTGTGACTTGCTGACACCTATGAGCGAAGGTAATGAAGTAGGCTCTTGTGCTATGTGTGACGTATAATATTTTTATAATAGAATAATAGTTATAGATAGGGATATATGCATCGCTGCTGTCAAATATTACTGGATTAATATTAATTATAGTGATATTGATCATATAGCAATAGTCTGTCATGGGATACTTTATAATGATCAAAATTAACGAGGGTTTATCTTTTGATGATGTGTTGATTGCCCCTGGATTTTCTGATGTTTTGCCGACTGGGGTCAATTTAAGCACAGTATTAGTTGGGGATATAAACTTAAATGTTCCTGTTTTATCTGCTGCAATGGATAAGGTTACTGATCATGTGATGGCAATAGCAATGGCTCAAGCTGGTGGCTTGGGAGTGATTCATAGGAATTTTTCAAAAGATGCTCAGCTAAATGAAGTGCGGTTAGTAAAATCTGTTAAGGGTAATAGCGATGTAGCCTGTGTGGATAGCCGTGGCTTTTTAAGAGCTGGTGCAGCTATTGGTACATCAGATGATTTTTTAAATCATGCGGAGAGCCTGATTACTTCTGGAGTTGATGTATTAGTGCTTGATACCGCTCATGGTCATTCCTCGAGAGTTATTGAAGTATTTAAAAAAATAAAAGAGAGATTTCCAACGCAACTGATCATTGTAGGTAATATAGCAACTGCTGATGCAGCCAGAAGCCTTGCTGAAATTGGTGTGGATGCAGTGAAAGTTGGTATAGGCCCTGGTTCCATATGTACTACTAGAGTAATGTCTGGGGTTGGTGTGCCGCAATTCACCGCTATTGCTGAGGTTGTCGACGCTCTGTCTAGCTCTTCTGCCAAGAAGATTCCAGTAATTGCAGATGGTGGTATTAAGAATTCTGGTGATATTGCTAAAGCAATTGCTGCTGGTGCAGATAGTGTAATGATAGGATCTTTATTTGCTGGTACAGACGAGGCTCCAGGAGAAAAATTTGAAAAAGATGGTAAGTTTTATAAAAAATATCGTGGCATGGGATCAATTGCTGCAATGAAAAGTGGGTCGTCTGATCGTTATTTTCAAAAACAAGATGCAAAATTGGTTGCTGAAGGAGTGGAGGGTGCTGTTCCTTATAAAGGTGCAGTAAACGATGTTTTATTTCAGTTGATGGGAGGTCTAAGGGCTTCAATGGGATATACAGGAAATAAAAATATAGATAATATGAGAAGAAATTGCTCTTTTGTACGAATGACAGCATCTGGTCTTAGAGAAAGTAGAGTCCATGATGTTATTTTCCTTGCTGATGCACCAAATGATTAATGATGAGGCTTTATAATGACTAATAATATAATTTTGATACTAGACTTTGGTTCCCAATTAACACAATTGATTGCCAAGCGAATTCGTAGACTTGGGGTCTATTCAGTGATAAGGCCTTATAACATAGGGTTCGATAAGATAAAGCAAGAAAATCCACGTGCTATAGTTTTGTCTGGTGGACCAAATTCTGTCAATGATCAGACCTGTTTTAAAGAGTTGATGCAGATCTTTTCTCTTGATATTCCAATAATGGGCATATGCTTTGGTATGCAATTAATTGTGAAAGAATTCGGCGGCAAAGTTGAAGGAATGGATGGAGAATACGGGAAAACGTTTGTAGAGTGCATAGAAAACTCACCTTTATTTGATGGTATATATAAGGTTGATAATAGCCAATATCAGGTTTGGATGAATCATGGTGATACTATTATCGAGATACCAGACGGCTTCCATACTACATTAAAAACCAATTCAGGTGTTATTGCGGCTATATCTCATGATGAAAGGAATATAGTTGCGTTACAATTCCATCCAGAGGTTACTCATACCTTGGAGGGAGATAGAATATTTGATAATTTTGTTTTTAATATCTGTGGTTGTGAGAAAGATTGGGACATGGATCATTTCCTTCTTGAGAAGCGCAAAGCCATTATTGATAGTATTGGTAATAACAAAGTTATATGTGCTATTAGTGGAGGAGTGGATTCGTGTGTAACCGCAACCTTGCTAAGTGCTTCTTTGAAACCAGAGCAGGTGTTATGTGTTTTCGTGGACAATGGATTACTAAGAAAGAATGAAGCAAATACAGTGCTGGATACTTTGCATGAACTCGGGGTTAATGTTACTTGTATTAATGCGCAGGATAGATTCCTTGATGCGTTAGTTGGTATTTCTGACCCAGAGGAGAAAAGAAAAATAATAGGGAAGATCTTTATTGAAATATTTGAAGAATTCGCAGAGGGACAGAGCGATGCAAGGTTCCTAGCGCAAGGAACCCTATATCCCGATGTAATAGAGTCAACCAGTGTCCATAGTGATAAAAGTAGTGTTATTAAGTCTCATCACAACGTCGGTGGTTTACCTAGTAAAATGAAATTAGAACTTATTGAGCCTATGAAGTACTTGTTTAAAGATGAGGTGCGTGAGTTGGGATTATTGTTAGGTTTGTCTCGGGAAATTGTATATAGGCATCCGTTTCCTGGGCCTGGTCTTGGAGTGAGGATTCCTGGGGAAGTTACCAGAGAGAAGGTTAAAATATTGCAACAGATTGATGATATATTCATTACCTCTCTTAAAGAATCTGATTTATATTATGATATATGGCAGGCATTCGTAGTATTGTTGCCCGTAAAGACTGTAGGTGTGAAAGGTGATGCCAGGGTCTATGAGTATTCTTGTGTTCTGAGGGCTATTACATCTATAGATGTAATGACTGCGGAATGTTATCATTTTCAATTCAGTTTTCTAGAGCGTATTTCAAGTAGAATTACTAACTCAGTTGAGGGAGTTTGTCGTGTGTTATATGATATCACAACTAAACCGCCTGCAACTGTTGAATGGGAATAAGTAATTTTTAGTTCTTTATGCAGTGGACTTAAATCTTTGTATTACTACACAGATTTTTCTGTTGTTGAGTAGGAATAGGTAATTTTTAGCATTTTGTGCAGTGGACTTAAATCTTTGTATTACTACATAGATTCTTCTGTTACTGAATGGGAATAGGTAATTTTTAGTACTTTATGCAGTGGACTTACATTTGTATTACTACACAGACTTTTCTGTTGTTGAATGGGAATAAGTAATTTTTAGTTCTTTATGCAGTAGACTTAAATCTTTGTTACTGCGCAGGTTTCTCTGTTATTGGAGTGGGAATAAGTAATTTTTAGTTCTTTATGCAGTGGACTTAAATCTTTGTATTACTACATAGATTCTTCTGTTACTGAATGGGAATAGGTAATTTTTAGCTTTTGTGCGCTGTGCTTGCTAGATTTCTCTGTTACTGAATGGGAATAGGTAATTTTTAGCATTTTATGCAGTGTATGTACTTATTGCACAGATTCTTTTGTATTTTGGAATTTGATGTGGGTATATATGTAATAGCATATGTTTGATTTTTATGCGATTTTCAGTTTCTTCATAATCATCATTGTCTACAACATCTGGGGATTGTGAATAAATATGCATCCTGGCATTATTCACAATGTCCATTGCGTAGGTGTCATATCCTATACATTCTTAGTGATGACCTTGATCAGTATGCTATATTGGTATAGCAAGTTTACATAGCTGTCTATATTATTTTGATGCGCTCCTGTGGAACATTTTGCCACAAGAATTATAAATTTAGAAAAGGAGGGTGTTCTGACCTATCTTTAGTAGGGTTATTTTGCATGATTGCTATTGTTGTGGGTGTTGAGGGTGATTGGCCTTCTCAGAAGTTTATTCTTAATGCATGAAGGTCGTGCATTGCTTTAGGGGAGACAAAATATGCGCTAAATTGTACGGTCGGCAATAGTATTTTCTGTAAACTTAAGAAAGTAGTGTCTAGGCATATAATTCTAGCAATTACTATTGTGGGTGCTTCATTGAGTTAGTATCGTTATTTATAATTTAGATGTTGTCATTGATTATTGTGTAATGATGTACTTTGTTATAAAAGTTGTGGCATATATATTAACTGGGATAGTTAAGATAAGCACCGCGTATAACTCAAAGATCTTGTTTGGAATTGCACCAGAAACAATTGTCTGAAATCCAGTAATTGCCGTGATTAATATTGGGATAAGAAATGGTAATATTAAGATTGTGGCTATTGTTGTATAGTGAGTGTCTCCCAGAGAAATTGAGCTAGCTATAGAGTTGATTGATACTATATTCAAAGTACATAATGCAGTAATAGTAGTGATGTGTATTAAATTAATTTTCTCAAGATCAAAGCCTGCCATTACTAATATTAGGGGCATTGTTATTGAAATTAGGCCTCCATATATAGTCCAATGTGTAAATATTTTTGTTAATATAATTGTATATGGCTTGTATCCTTGGATCATCAACTGTTCTAACATTCCATCTCTGTAGTCTATATCAAGTAAGTTCGGCATAGAGGATTGAAGGCTGAACACTACACACAGCCAGATTATGGCCGACATTGCGTCCATTGTGTGTACATTGTTTATACACAATAGGGATATGGAGTTTAAGATAATAAAGAAGACTATCCCAGAAATAAAGCCTCCACCGCTACGTAGAGATATCAGAAAATCTCTCTTCATTAAGGGATATATTAGCATAAGAAATCTCTCTTCATTAAGGGATGTATTAGCATAAGAAATCTCTCTTCATTAAGGGATATATTAGCATAAGAAATCTCTTTTCATTAAGGGATGTATTAGCATAAGAAATCTCTCTTCATTAAGGGATATATTAGCATAAGAAATCTCTCTTCATTAAGGGATGTATTAGCATAAGAAATCTCTTTTCATTAAGGGATATATTAGCATAAGAAATCTCTCATTAAGGGATATATTAGCATAAGAAATCTCTCTTCAAAAGGATATATTAGCATATATTAGCATTTCTTATACCATATCACACAAGACATTTCAGGCTGCTACAGGCTCTTCTTTCCTTACAAAAGCAGTTTTTTTCTTATAATGTTCTTTCACATAATCTTCTAGCATCTGCTCGAATACATCACCAATTTCACTAACATCATCCCCTTTGATTGTTTTGAATATCTTTCCATTAGCAAATACGGCTGCAATTGGTTTTTTACCGCTTCCAGTTTCTCCTACGCCAGGGAGGCTAATGCCAATATCTGCGTGTTTGCTTTCGCCAGGGCCATTAACCGTGCATCCCATCACTGCAACATTCATGGATTCAACACCTTCGTGGTTTTGTTTCCATTCTGGTGTTCTTGCTGAGATATAATCGCTCACTCTTCCAGCTAATGTTCTAAAAGGAGTTGGATATGCTCTGCCGCAACCAGGGCAGCTGTTAACTCTAGGTGTAAAACTTTTTAGCCCCAGGGCCTGCACGATGGCGTTGCATAAATGCACTTCTCCTGTTCTGCATTCTTCCATACGAGTTGTTAATGAAGCTCTTATTGTGTCTCCAATTCCTTCTTGTAACAAAATAGATAAAGCCGCAGTTGTTGAAACTATTGCTAATTGCCCCATGCCAGCCTCTGTTAGGCCTAAGTGTATTGCGTATTTTGAAATCTTAGCTAGCGCTCTGTGTACTGATATTAGATCTTGCACCCTACTTACTTTGCAAGAAACAACAATTTGATCAGGTCTCATGCCAAGCATTTCGGCACGTTTGGCGCTTAGCAACACTGATAGGATCAGCGCCTGATTTTCTACTTCCGATGAAGATCTAGGGTTTTCCATTTTACCATTCATTTCCATTAACTTATCTTTTAAATGTTTATCAACACTCCCCCAATTCACGCCAATTCTTACTGGTTTATTACTCTTGATTGCATACTCAATTGCAGTATCAAAATTTTCATCTTTTGTATCTCTGGTACCTACAGTGCCTGGATTAATCCTTAATTTAACCAGTGCATCTACTTCTTTTGGGTAGTTTTTGATGATCCTGGCTACCTCGAATTGTCCGCAGCCAACCAAAACATCGCCATCATAGCCAGCTTTAAAGATGTTTTCTCTAATTTGTGGAATACCTTTTATTGCTTCATAACTGTTAATTGCAAACCTAACTAGTTCTGATCCTGCTTCAATCAGCTTTATTGCTTCCTCTGTTGCTTCTTTTACATCACACGCAATATTTAATGCCATTGATTGTATTAATACTGGATTATTGCCACCAATTTTCTTATTACCAACTTTAACTTCATAGGTTTTGTGTTTCTTAATTTGGGGTAATTTAAATATTCTACTATCTTCTTGATACACATCATTAATATATCCAAATGGCTTATGCACGACATCATGCCCATAGTTATGTATGTTGCATGGAAGCATTCCCTCTCCAGGCTTTTCAGTCGAATACATTTTCTCTAGAGTTTCTTCCAAATAATCATTAAGGACTTTGTTTTCTGTGGATTTTGAAGACATAACTAATCTGCAGTAAACCGTTGATGAAGGATGAAGTTTAATATCAATAAAAAGCTAAATCAATAACTTTTTTATTTCAGAATAAATTCTTTGGTTATCAAAATTAACTTTTCCATCTGCTTTTTTGTCCCAATACTTATTCTTACATATTTTGGTATGTTGAACCTTCTGATTAAGAATCCGTTGTCTTTCAGAAAATTTACATATTTTACAGCGGTATTATGATCAGGGAATCCTATTAATACAAAATTTGTTGCACTAGGAATGATATCTAATTCTATATCCAATAATCTTAGTTCCTTGATAAAATAATCCTTAGCTATTTTGTTAAGTTCTAGGGTTTTATTTACATGTTCTTTGTCTTGTAAAGCTATTAGGGCAGTAGCTTGAGCTAGCGCATTGACCTCGAAATCTACCTTCTGATCTTCTATTTTATTCTTTAACTCTGCACTGCCGCATAAGGCATAACCAAGACGCAGACCAGCTAATCCATAAACTTTAGAGAAGGTACGAAATATTATTGTATTCTTTTTCAATAGGCTTAAACTATTTTCGTATCCCTGGTCTGTTGCGTCATGTTCGGCAAAATGTGTGTATACTTCATCTACTATAAATATAGCCCCGTCAGGTACATTATCTTGCAAACGCTTCACTTGAGATTTCGGAATAAAAGTACCAGTAGGATTACATGGGTTAACTAATACAATAATTTTTGTTTTTTCATTTATTGCTTCAATCATTTTGTCTACATCAACCATGAAATGATTCTCTTCAGCTGATCTATACTCTCCGTAAGACATTTTCTCTACAGAGGATTTGAATTTTATATAGGCATGCTCATGTGATAATACATGGTATCCTGGTTCTAAAAAAGCACGCATAGTATTGTTTATAAGTGCGTGTACACCATTCTCAAGTAACACCATATCTTGCTGTATGCCGTAATTCTTACTTATTGCTGCTATGAGATCCAAGTTTGTGTCAGGATAATTTGCAATCATGGAACTATCAATAGTCCTAATGAATTCCTTGACCATTGGGCTACATCCATAAGGATTTTCGTTGTAAAGTAGTCTTATTATCTCCTTATTAGTCATTGATTATACAAAAATTCTTGCAAACTCAATAAAGTATATTAATATACGCCGTATACGCAAGGAATTTTTTGTGTACAAAAGTATTCTCTGGTGTAATACTTGCATCAGCTTTGACCAGAATTGTATTTTAAGAAGGTATAGGGAGAATATGATGACTATTGAAAGCAAGGTAATTTCTAAGAATCGTTTCATAAAAATAGAAGATTTCAGATACGTTGATGAGATGTTAATCGCTAGGGCTCCGGCTAAGATTAATTTGTTTCTTCATATAATTGGCAGACAAGATAACGGTTACCACATATTGGAAAGCTTAATGGTATTTTTGAGTTTGAGAGATGAGGTGATAATGTCTCCCGCTGACAAACTTAGTATTGAATTTGTAGGAGAGCACAATATTGGTATAGACTCTGGTCATAATACTGTCTTATCTGTTATTCAGATATTCGAACGATTTACTGGTATTATGCCTAAGGTCAGCTTGATAGTGAAGAAAAATATACCATCCTGTTCGGGTACTGGTGGTGGCTCTGCTGATGCTGCAGCGGTATTAAAAATGTTATCTGTGTTTTATAATATTCATTTATCAGAAGACACGATGAAGGAAATTGCCCTGGAGGTTGGTACAGATGTTGTGGCTTGTTTAGACAGCAAAACTTGTTTGGTAGAAGGAATAGGAGATCGAGTTTCCTTAGCTGAAGTACCATCTCTGAAAAAGATACCTATCTTGCTGGTAAATCCGAGGATTCCTTTATCTGCACCAGAGGTCTATAAAGGTTTTAGGGATCAAGAAGTAGAATTCAACAATTCGGTGAATGATATATCTATGGATAAGATTATACATGAGTATAAAAATGATTTGCAGCCTATCTCAGAGATGATTGTGCCTTCAGTTAAGCTGGTGTGTGATGA
Organism: Rickettsiales bacterium; assembly: GCA_965262395.1. GTDB lineage: Bacteria > Pseudomonadota > Alphaproteobacteria > Rickettsiales > Anaplasmataceae > CBDHFF01. Next base: position 1,413,008 of record OZ253531.1, on the reverse strand, counting down.
GATGTTAGCTCAGGAAGGATGCATGATCTCACGTATGACTGGAAGTGGCTCAACATGTTTCTCCTTCTTCTCTTCCATGGAGGAAGTAGAGCTAGCACAAAATAATATAAAAGAAAAATATCCAGAATGGTGGAGTAAGGTCGTTTTTGTAAATTAGGTTTAATATTTTTAAGGAAGTATATTATGAAAGTTGCGGTTGTTTTGTCAGGTTGTGGGTTTAATGATGGTGCTGAAATTAGTGAATCAGTTTTGCTTCTATTACAATTGAGTAGAATAGGGTGCAATGTTCAGATATTTGCACCTGATGTTGAATTTAATGTTGTTGATCATTTGACAGAGATTGAAACACAAGAAAAACGTAATGCTTTAACGGAAGCTGCAAGGATTGCTCGAGGTAAAATTCAATCCTTAGCTAAACTATCTTATCACGATTATGATTCTCTTTTTCTCTCTGGTGGATTTGGTGTAGCTAAAAACTTGTCTAATCTATCAAGCGGGGGCAATATTGTTAATAATGATTTAGATCAAATCCTTCATGCGTTCAATGGTGCCGGTAAACCAATAGGCGGTATATGTTTTGCTGCGGCAGTTATAGGTGCTTCTTTAGGCAAGGATGTGGATGATTTGTCTATCACATTGGGGGACAAAAGTAGCTCGCATATCGCTGAGCAGTTTGGATGTAAATATCTTGTGCGTGGTGCTAGTGAGGTTGGATGCGATTGGACAAATAAGGTCTTTACTACACCTGCTTATATGATAAGTGATGCTCCATTGGCTGACATAGATAGAGGTATTGCGCGGATGGTTTATGAAGTAAAACAATATGTATAAAATCTAATATAAAATGCTTTTTTATGGCTGCTGTTAGCTAAATAATTACTTAATGATTTTTATCATTATTGGCTGATTTTAATTCATTAGCATACTAATTTTGTGATTAGAATTAGCATATTCATTTTGTAATTAGAATTAATGCTACTTAATCACTTGATCAATAGTTTTTTGTGCTTCTCTTCATTGGCTGATTTTAATTCATTAGCATACTAATTTTGTAATTAGAACTAATGTTACTCATTTTGTAACTAGAACTAATATTACTTAATAATTTTTGTCATCATTGGCTGATTTTAATTCATTAGCATACTAATTTTGTGATTAGAATTAATGTTACTCATTTTGTAATTAGAATTAATGCTACTTAATCACTTGATCAATAGTTTTTTGTGCTTCTCTTCATTGGCTGATTTTAATTCATTAGCATACTAATTTTGTAATTAGAACTAATGTTTTACTTGGTTTCTAGTTATCCTGTTTCATATTTCAGTCTTATTTAAAAAGCAGAGTGTTTGATACTAAGTAGTCCTTCTTTATAGGTAGGATACTTTAGTGTGAGATCATGAAACTCTTTAAAAATTTTCTCTGTTGAGATCCGTTTATTATTACTGAGAAAGTTTTTCATCATAGGGGATATACTGCTGTCATCAGGTTTAAGTGGATTAGGTGGGGTAATCGATAATAGTTTATATGCATATTCAATAATCTTGTGATATTCTGTGGGTAGTGTATCTGCAACGTTATATATTGAATGTGAATTAGGCTTATGCATTGATTTAATTACAACTTCTGCAAGATCTTCTACGTGTATACGAGAAAAATAGTGTCCTTCCTTATATATATATTTTGCTTTTCCAGATGAGATATGATTCAAGATATTTCTTTCAGGTCCATAAATACCAGCTAAGCGGAAAATATGCACAGGTAATGCAGAGTTCATCCATGCGTTTTCTGTTTTTATGCGTTCAATATTGTATTGCTCTGTGCATAGCAACTTACTTTGTTCATTCACCCAGGCTCCTTTATGATCACCATACACACCTGTTGATGATAAATAACCAAGCCATCTTATATTATTCATATAAGGAAGTAATTCTTGATGAATGCGATTACTAAGTCCTGACGGCGGAATAGATATTATCACATGTGATGTATCTTCTAATTCTTTTATTATTGTAGATAAGTTGCTATTAATGGAGAATAAATGGGTGTGTGCGTCGCTTATCTCAGGGTTGCGGGATGTAAATATTAATTGATGTTCTTGTAGTTCATTTGCAATGAATTTTGTAGAGTATCCGTGCCCTAAAACTAAAATTTTCATTTGTTTTATCCGTTATTATTTCAGAGTATGTATAATCCTTTTATACATGAATAATTGCGTTATATTGATAAAATAAAGTAAACGCCTGCCTATTACCTATAATTTATATATAATTTTTTATAGTTTGTCTTGCGGATGTAGTTTTACTACATTATAATGGCGCTAATTATTCCTGATCTGGAATTATGGTCTGGTGTACTGAAATTAGTATCTGATATATATATCAGATGATCTATATATTTAGAGGGAGAATTTATATGGTTGTAAATAAGTTAGATTCAACAAAAGATAAAAAAGAACAAGGTAAGAAAGAGCAGGTAGTGGTAAAGAATGAAAAGTCTGATTCTGCAGTCCGTAAAAACTCGATTATATCGAAAGTAAACACTTCTGCAGCGACGCCTAAGGTTAGTGCTTCTAAGCCTGTTGTTGCGCCAAAGAAAGCCACTGCAAAGAAGAAATCTAATACTAAAAAAATTGTTGTTCGCAATGTTCCTAAAAAGAAAGAGCCTTTCTTGAGTGATAAATCGATTATAGAGGTTGTGGCAACAGGCGGTCATCCAGATTCTGACCAGAGTGATCCTGACTGTATAAATGTAATAAATTCGATAAGAAAATACGCTGTTTCATACGGTTATATGATTAGATTTGGTGATGGTATATTTAGTAATAATGATGAATTTTATGCTAATACTGATGAAGAGAGAGCGCGAATGCTAGTTGACGCTCTGACAGCTAAGGATAGTAAAGTAGTGTGGCCTGTTAGAGGAGGGTATGGTACTTTTAGAATATTGCCCTTTTTAGACAAGATGCTTCCTGCAACTATTCCAAATAAAGTTGTGCTTGGTTGTGGTGATACGTCAATCTTACAAAATTATTTGAAATCTAAATATAATAATGTTACTTGTCTACACTCTCCTTTGCTTATACAGCTGGTTAATGGTTATACTAATGCTGAATCTGAATATAGACTTATGGAGATTCTACGTGGCAACGCGGATACAACACATCATATATTACACTCTTATAATCGTAAATATGATGGTATTAAAATATCGAATACAGAAATAGTTGGTGGCAATATTAATTCTGTTGTTAGGTCTCTTGGTACTCCATACAAAATCAATACTAAAGGGAAAATATTATTCTTGGAGGGATTTGATGAAACACCAATTAAAGTTGAATACATGCTAACACATCTTTCACAAGCTGGTTTGTTCAATGGTGTGAAGGGAATTATATTTGGTGCGTTCCCAGTCCCTAAGCCTGAGGGTGTGCAAATCTCTTATGATAATCAAAGAGTGGGTTACGCATCATACATTGCCAAGGTATTATATGAGAGATTCGTTGAGGGATTAGGCATATCCGTGCCTGTTTTCTATACTCATTCCGTGGGCCATGGAATTATTAACAATGTTCTACCTTTGTATGCTGAAGCCTCTATAAATAAGAAAGTTTTATCGTGTAAGGTGCGCTAGAGAGCCTCATTGGGGATTGAATTTATAGATTAGCTAAGGGGTCTAATTTATTGATATAGATGCATTTTAAAGATTTATTGGGTAGGCTGGTTTTTTTTATATAACTTGTCTGATTAATTCTTGTTGTTTACAGGAAGAGCCTTTTTTGGTGACAAGAATTGCGGTTAAAAGTTAATAAATCAACCTTGCTGAAGTGCATTCATTGATTGAAACTTATTGAATATGATGATTTTGTACTGAAATAATTTCCCTTATTGATCTTTGTTGTGTTATTCATATTCTGAATTAGAAGGGTCGCATATGGTAGTAAAAGTTGTTATTCATATTCTGAATTAGAAGGGTCGCATATGGTAGTAAAAGTTGTTATTCATATTCTGAATTAGAAGGGTCGCATATGGTAGTAAAAGTTGTTATTCATATTCTGAATTAGAAGGGCTGCATATGGTAGTAAAAGTTGTTATTCATATTCTGAATTAGAAGGGTCGCATATGGTAGTAAAAGTTGTTATTCATATTCTGAATTAGAAGGGCTGCATATGGTAGTAAAAGTTATTATTGGCACTAGAGGTAGCAAACTTGCCTTGTATCAGGCAAATCGAGTTTCTGGCATGTTATCTACTGCCTATAATGACATTGTTACTGAGATAATGATAATTAAAACAGAGGGAGATATTAGAACTGATGTTAGTTTATCAGAGATTGGTGGCAAGGGGCTGTTTGTAAATAAACTTGAGAGAGCTTTAGAAAATGGTGTTATAGATATTGCCGTTCACTCTATGAAAGATGTTCCAGGAGATATGAATGAAGACCAATTTGTTATTCCTTGTGTTTTAGAAAGAGGGGATTGCAGAGATGTGTTTATTAGTAAGCATGCATTATCGAGTATTCAGGATATCCCCGATGGATTTCGAGTAGGTACGTCCTCTCCTCGACGAATGAATCAGTTATATAGTATTAATAGCAAGATCAATATCTTTCCATGTAGAGGCAATGTTACAAGCCGTATAAATAAGATAGAAAATGGCGAATATGATCTAATTATCTTAGCTGCTGCTGGCATAGAAAGATTAAACCTAACAGATAAGATTAGTGGATATATCGATACCTCTGTGATGTTGCCAGCTGCTACACAGGCCATTATAGGTGTGCAGTGTCTTAAGGATAATCAGACTATGATAGAGAGACTGTCTGCCCTGAATCATCAAAAAACTTATATTTGTAATAATGCCGAAAGAGCCTTTGTTAAAACAATGAACGGCAGTTGTACCACGCCGTTGGCCGCATTGTGTCAATATACATCTGAATATGAAATACATCTAAGGTGTATGTATGCAAAGAATAACGAATTATTCTATACTAGCCATAGTGGCTTGGTGAATCAAGCAGTGGAATTAGGTGAGAGCGCCGGTAATGACTTATTGCCACATATGCAAGATAGTACATTTTGAATAATGTTGAGAATAGTAACACTAGGAAAACAGAATTCATTTTTGAAAAAGGGAACAAACTTGCAATGATACAGATTATGCAATCAATGTTATATTAATGAATCTCATTTGAGAAAAATGAAGCGACATCCAAATTAATGAATGCCGCTTTCGGAGGGCAAATAGGGTTTTACTTGTAAATGGTTTCCAATTGATTAACGCCAGGCATTAATACACTGATATGTAGGCATTTAACGTCTAATATTTAGATACATTATACGCTTATAGACAGCATGAATGCTATCGTTATTGCTGAAAGTAAAATACAAATTTCCTTATATTCTTTTTACTGAGATAAATAGGGAAAAGACCTATTATTACATATACACTATTTGTATAAGATTGAATAAATTAATTTTACTAGTAATAACTTATGTCTCTTTTTATATTTCTATGTGAATAGAGCGATATTTATGGTCTGAATCATACAAATTATAATATCTTATTATTAACTTCATATAGCCCTTGATTAGGGATTGTAATAATAGAGGAAAGGGGAAAAGGGTTACTATGCTGCCATTCCCCTTTTTTCCTGTTCCTTCATCAAGTAATTTCTAAGGATAGTGTTGGTAAATCACTGGCTTTGCACGGATGTTTGTGGCTATTATTTTTTTAGCAACAAAGGTGCAGACCATCCTCGGTTTGAGGCTGGCGATCTCTGGGCTTAATCTTAGCATTATTCTATAGCCAGTTAGCCTGCACGGATGTTTGTGGCTATTATTTTTTTAGCAACAAAGGTGCAGACCATCCTCGGTTTGAGGCTGGCGATTCTGGGCTTAATCTTAGCATTATTCTATAGCCAGTTAGCCCGCACGGATGTTTGTGGCTATTATTTTTTTAGCAACAAAGGTGCAGACCATCCTCGGTTTGAGGCTGGCGACCTTCTGGGCTTAATCTTAGCATTATTCTATAGCCAGTTAGCCTGCACGGATGTTTGTGGCTATTATTTCTTTTCCAGCAAAGGTGTAGGATATTCTGGTTCTGGTTCTGGTTCTGGTTTTTCTGGGTCCAGTGCTGTAGATGAACCGTCTTCGGATCTTATCTCAGAATCAGGCTTATCCACTTCTTCTTCTTCTTCTTCTTCTTTCTGAACAGTCTCATCCGGTGTTGCTACTGAATAAGCTTTCGATCTCGACAGTATGCTTGATAGAGAAGTACTACTTCCTGATCTCCGAACTCGACGAGAATAAGTAGACTTAAGTTGCTTATAAGTTTGTAACTCATACTTATTTAACTCTTCCTCTTTAAGCTCATTCAGTGACGAAATCACGTTTTGTATGATAGTGTTCGAATCTTTATGGTCTGAATTATCAGGGGCTGGCGCTGGCGCGCTGTTAGCTTCCGCTGTTACTTCTTCTTCTTTCTTGCTAGTTAGACCATTAAGCAAAATAATTATATCTTGTATTGCAGAATCTCTGTCCTTTTTCTTATAGCTAGCAAATACCTTGCACGCTGAAGCATAAAGACTGTTACGACTTTCTATACTCAAAGATTCATCTATAAGAAGCGAGGAGATATTGATCATAGTTTGTAATATTGAAGAATTAAACTGACCAAAATCCATATCTTTTATGGGAGATCTAGCTGTGCGAAACCCATAATTACTTATGAAGTAATTATATGTACTATACAGTGCTGGTAAATAGGTGTGTATTTTTTTATACATACCTTCATCATCTGATTTCCCAATAAAGAAGCATTTAAATGCTATCTTTAATAATGATGCAGGATTAGATTTGTACGAACTTAGTGCTTTGGTATCATTCTGTTGCCACTTCCTATGTTTTTTATCCAATATCAAACCTTTGTACGTTATATCTATATTATTACTCACTAGATCAGCGGACAATCGTAAAATTATTAATCTAACTTCCTCCTGTAAAGCTTCCTCCTGTAAAGCTTCCTCCTGTAAAGCTTCCTCCTGTAAAGCTTGTAAAGCTTCCTCCTGTAAAGATTGCTCCTGTAAAGCTTCCTCCTGTAAAGATCCAGCAAAGCTTCATTCATAGTCTCTACAATATTTGTGATTTGGTTCACACCTTCTACAATTTTTATCATCTCTTCATTGTTTGATAAAGAACTGATTTGTATCTTTTTGATGCGTATTATAGCTTCGCCATATAATTCTTGCTCACCACCCCAGTTCTTTTTAGTACATTGAGTAACAAAGCTGCTAATAGCAGGGTATAGTTTGCAGAAGGAATGATGTAATGGATTAATACGAACCATTTCTTTTGTAGAGGTTGAGGAGGAATACTTTAGTTCAAATAAATATTTATACAAGTCAAACCAGGTTGTACAACGAGTAAGATATCGCCTTGTGGGGAGCGTGCTATTCTCTTCTGTAGGGAGTGCGTCTAATTCTGTATAATCAATATTTTGACCCATATTGTCATACTCAGAGTTTAGCAATGCATATTCTCCTAGGATATTTAATATATTGCGAAACAATTTAAGATTATTACCGATTACAGCCGGCAATGAACTTGGAGTGCTTGTAAGAGAGGGAGGCAATTGATATGATGGGACTGTGCCTGTCTTACTGCCAGCAGTAGGAGGAGGTATCTCTATCCCTTTTTCTGCGGCACTAGGCTCATCATCAGAAGGAGAAGGAGGAGGCATCTCTGTCCCTTTTTCTGCGGCACTAGACTTATCATCAGGAACAGCAGGAGGAGGTGTCTCTATCTCTTCTTTTTCTTCTTCTTCTTCTTCTTCGGCACTAGGCTCATCAGAAGTAGGTGTCTCTATCTCTTCTTCTTCTTCTTCTTCGTCGGCACTAGGCTCATCATCAGAAGGAGGCATCTCTATCTCTATCTCTATCTCTATCTCTTCTTCTGCGGCACTAGACTCATCATCAGAAGGAGGAGGTGTCTCTCCTTCTGCGGCACTAGACTCATCATCAGAAGGAGGCATCTCTCCTGATACGTTCCGACTACCACCTTCCTCTCGCTTTCTTACTAAGGTAGCATCACTTGCTGCTGCTGCTGCTGCTGCTGATGATGCTGATGATGCTGATATAGTCCGCTTAGCAACAAGCATTTTGCTCCCCTCCTTCTTCTTCTCCTCCTCCTTCTTCTTCTTCTCCTCCTTCTTCTTCTCCTCCTCCTTCTTCTTCTTCTCCTCCTTCTTCTTCTCCTCCTTCTTCTTCTCCTCCTTCTTCTTCTCCTCCTTCTTCTTCTTCTCCTTCTCCTTCTCCTCCTTCTCCTTCTTCTCCTCCTCCTTCTTCTTCTTCTCCTTCTCCTTCTTCTTCCTTCTTCTCCTCCTTAAATTCTTGCTTAGTCTTAGCTATAAGATTTTGTATCATAGTAGTAGTATATGAATCATTTTTTTCAGTCAACCTCATGCATACATACTGAGCCATAAGCTTTGCTTTTTTTATTTTATAAGAATTCTTATCTTTATTATGATGCCTATCTGAGATTATATCTCCATACTCATTAAGTAATGATTCATAGTGTGATGACTCTGGATTTCTAAGAAACTCTTGTAATGAAATAGGTAATAATTCCAAGTGACTCTCTATTTGACTTTTTTGAGCCGTAGTATCAATTCCTGTATCTGTTTCTGTATCATTAGTTGCTTGTAATTTATTATAGAGTGTGCGGAGTGCACTCCATGGTTGATGTAATGATGCTATTACTTGTAATAAGGAACTGTTGGGGGAACTATTTGTGATGCGTCCCAACATCGATCCTTGCTTGTATTGAACAAAGGCTTTTTCACAATTATTATAGAGAGCACTTACCTCTTGACTCAATGTAATAAACCTTGCCATACACTCTTGACTAGTTTCTGATTCATATGTTGTACTTAGGTCGTCCTTCGTATTAGGCTCTTCTGCCTCTTCTACCTGTTCTGCCTCTTCTGCCTGTTCTGCCTGTTGTAGACTGTCTTGAGTAGGTGTCCCATTAGAAACCGCTTTTTCTATCTTTAGTAAAAGAGTATTAATCTCTGTTGTTAGCTCATCAACTTTATCTAATGTTACTAGCATAGATGAATCACTTAAATCACTCTTCATGTGTATTAACTCATCTTTGTATTTCGTTAGTAACTCTAGATCTTTCTTCTTCTGCTGCTCCTTCTTCTTTTTCTCCTTCTTCTCTGAGTTACCATTAAGAAGCGATGAAGTCTTAATATATGAATCTATTTTTGCTAATTTGGGTCTGTACCTAGCTACTACTTGGTGTACTGCCTCATCAATGTGGGTATCGAGTTTTATCTGTAGCTTACTAAGATCTTCTCTAATTTCTATACATGTTTCATCCATTGACCTAGAAAGGTCTATATAAATTCTGTTGAGCAATGCCTGTTTTTCAATAAGTTTGTTTCTGCAGTCGAATAACGGTTTCAAATGATCCATAGGATTCTCGGTAGTTGATGTGTTATCCAATAATCCATTAATGTGCATGTTAAGCGCTTGACATTCTGCCTTGAATTTATTGAATTTAGCTCTTATTAATTTGCTTAAATCACTATCTTCTACGAATCCATCTTTGTTAGTTCTAGTGCAATGACTGTATCCTGTTATTCCGGTTAGCGCTGCTGGCAATTGCAAAGACAAGGACAAGGATTTAGAATGATTTGGATTTTGTGCGGCAGGTAGATAGATAGTTGGTAATGTGCTATCTATGTCATTAAGCGCTATACTAGTAGCATTACGACATGTGCATGAAATCACAAAAGCCTCTGCAAGATAACGAATGTGGTTAAGGTTCTCTACCTTACTGCTTATGGACTTTAGGATTTGTTCTTTATTTTTTATATCTGGATCACTCAGAACATGTTTGACCAGATTATTAATTGAATCTTGTGTAGTATTAATTTTGTGCAACAATATTATACAGGAATTCATGATCATCAATTGTCTTAAGGGCTCATCCTTTTCTGTTATTTGTTCGTGTTCGTTAGTTTCACTTAAATACTCATAAAACGAATCACATGCTTTGTATGTCATTTCTAGGCATCTCTTTACCTCTATGAAACTAGGTATTTCTCTACCCTTTTCAGATCCTGCACCTTCTCCTTCCTGCTTCTCCTTGCTCTCCTGCACCTTCTCCAGCAAGACCTATAGTTTGATATAGAACTTCACATCCATCATTGTGTATTTTTGAACACACATTCTTTAGTTCTGATAAGAGATATTGTTCACTTGCATTAAAATCATTATTTTCCTTAGTAACATCCTCAGGCATATCCGTAATTTCATTAGCTTTTTCTTCTATAGCAATAGTTGCGGTTATTTTATCAGCTACATCACCAAGCATTCTCAATGCATATAGAGATTCTGCTTTAGTGGTCATTTTTAAAGAGTCGACAGATTCTTCTACATTAGAGTCAACAAAACATCTGATAATATCTTCTGATACTTCCTTTATTGCTCTCATTGTCGCGACTGCTACGGTATTTTCAAAAACAGATTGGTTATCAAACATGTTACCAACGTAAGTATTGTTCCCTAGGGTATTTTTCAACACTTCTAATTTGAATAATAAGAATTCAGCTCGCTTGCATTGCTCTTGCACCGCACTATTGCTATCATTAGTGTCATTTTTTGAGTAGATAAATACTAGCATACTTGCTTGCTTGTGTATTTCCTCTATACCTTTACGAAGTAATGCCTGTATTTTATAATATTTATCAAAAGGCGCAGTTTCTAACAAGTGTGCTATGTTACCAAATAATTTCTTGATTACAGCGTTGAGTGTATTGTTGTTTTTCTGTTTTGCTGGATCAGGGTCCGGCGTAGTGAAATCAGGTATAAACTCTATTCCAGATTTTGGATCTAATTCAGCTATCGTTAAATTAGTCTGTGTTATTATTGCTATTTTTTCCAATTGTTCAGTAGAAAATGACGGTTCCGCTTCTCTATCTTCTGCTTTACTTTTCTCTCTGAAGAGGAAATTGAATGCACTGGTAAAGACTAACTGAATTAACCTTAGAACAAAATGAATTCTAATGCGAGCAGAAGCCAGGACATATTTACTATGAGACTGTTCTTTTGGTAATTTTTGAGTAACTTCCGAACCATCATCAGGCTCATCAGGCTCATCAGGCTCATCAGGCTCATCAGGCTCATCAGGCTTAAGTTCACTAGCTTTATAGATATCTAATTCCGCCAAAGTACTATTTTTCAGGGCTTTCAATGCCTTTCTCTTTGCTAAAAATTTTTCATTTGGCACATTAATAATTTTCAATACCTTGTTATCAAAAATTAATTTAAGCTCTTGTATCTTCTTATCCTCAATGTCGCTTGGTGTGGGATCTGGTGTGGGATCTGGTGTGGGGTCTGTAGGTGAGGTAGAAGTGTCAACAACGTCAGATGAAGGCTCTGCTGGTAAAGTGCTATGGGCATTGGCTATATTGTCACATAGGCTGCACACTTTATTTAGAATTTCTGTCAAACTATCAGTATCATTTATGATTATTTCTTCTAAGAAAGATGCAAGGCTTATATTATCTTCGCTCCCATTTGGAGTGCCTGCTCCATCTTCTTTTGTAGGTTTTTTTGACGTTATTTTTTCTCGAATATCTTTATATTCAGCTTTCAATATTTCTGCTGTAGCTATTAAAGCCTTGCTTATAGTAGATTCCAAAACTGCTGGAATACGTCCTTTTACAGAGGAATCTTGTAAAATACGTAGCATATTCTGCACTTTTTTTTGTGTAGCTTTAGCATATTCAAGGTCAGATTTAATATCAGCGATACGACTAAGTAGCGCTGACTCTTGAGGAATAAAGTCTGCGAGAACAACTATGAGCCTAGTACATAATGATATATATTTGAGGTCTTGTGTTGTAATTGGAGAGCGGGCTCCTGTGCGTGGATCAGTGATGCTCAGTTCTACGAATAACGTATGATCTTCCTCTTGCCAACATCCGGCAGAGCCTGATCCTGAAATTACATCTGTTATTGAAAACTGTAATCCTTCAATTTGGATAGCATCTAATGCAGAACGTATCGCACCTTCTATAGTCTTTAATGACGTACTATTAGGGAATCTACTTATTTTGAATCCAGGTATATGAAGCCATTTATTGCTTGTGATAATAGGTGTATCGTCTGCCTGCGAATCTAGGGATTCGCGTTTTTTTGCGATATTATAATTTATAGACCTACTCTCTTCGAAGGTAATAATGGAATATTTAAGATGTGTTTCAAAATCTTTTTTTTCACCTTCTCCCCTATGTGCGGCAATGTTAAGGGCATCGCAGACCAAATCAGCGGCTTCAGACTTAGCCCGATTTCTAATACTTCGAAGATATGCTCTATCCGTATTATTTCTTATTTTAAGAAGTACATCTTGACTTATATGTTTCTCTAATAATGCCGATATAGAAGAATATAAGGCATCTTTTCCCTCATTATCGCTTGGTTGCAAGTCATTAGTACCTGAGGAGTTGATTGCATTTTTTATAGTTGCAGGGATGAAGAGTATTGATATAGGGTGTAATAGTACTCCTGCCAGACAAACTGTTGAATTACCTGTTATTCTATGTAGGTGTAGTATATTTGGAGCATTACCATTTTGTATTACTTTGGTATATTTTCCATAAGTATCAACATAGGATGAGAATATTTGTAACTCTTGGTACATTTCAATAGTTGCGTTTTTATCCTTTAATAATGAATCCTTTGCTTCTATGAGTAGATTGCAAAGATATTTATGAGATTCTTTGAGTGCATGTAATGACCAGATAGCCTCTGGGTCATTTGTTGTTAATATATTTTCAGGCATATCATCTGGGTGTAGTCCTTGTTCAAGGGCGTTATAACGAGCCTCTAAATCTATTGAATCATTAGTGTGCGTAGGTGAATTAACAGCTAATTCTTCGCTATCAGGCACGAAGTGCTTAAGCATCGCAGAAGTCACATGAGCGTTCTCTAAGTTAGCTTTTGAGGCTTGAATGGATCTCTCAACAGCCGCTTTGAATTCTGATGATGAAGATGCAATACTCTTTTGTGATTTTGATACTGCGGTCTTTAGATTATCAGGTGTTGAAGTTGATAAGAGAAATGCAGTATTTTTTAAGAATGGAGCGCTAATTTGTGCGCTATGGAGCTTGGTTGTTATCTTTGGTGATTTTTTGAGAGATTCTTCATGCTTTGTTAGAAAGCTATATGCTTGCTCCAGCAATGGCGCTACTAGATCAATATCATTGATTGGAGTCTCTCCTGACTCAGGGCTATCTCCAACAGCACGTTTCAATAGTTGTTTCTTTATCTTAAAACCAGTGATAGTAGAATTTGTGGATAATTCATCTAAGTTCTCGTTCAGATATTCCATGGCCTCAACAGTTTTTTTGTCAAGTATTTGAGATTCTTGCAACTTAACAATTTGAGTTTTTAATGTAACGATTCTACTAAGTACGTCTTTCAGATCCTCTGCTGCACTATTTATCTTGCTTGACAAATCATTTCGTGGATCTAGCAGAAATTGACGCAATGTTTCATTGTTCGCAGATACTTTGTTAACACTAGTAGTACCTTCTTCTTGGGCAGCAGCAACGCCAGTATCTTCGCCTCTTGGTAAATTCACATACGTTTGTAGGGCTTGATTTACTTTAGACTCCAATTCCTGTTGCAGTCCTTCTAATGTGTTAGTATGCGATTCATGTTTCAGGACTTGCAGTATAGCAGGTGTAGATTCTTTAACTATAAGTAGTGCAAAATCATTTATAGCTTTCACGGCTACAGGTTTAGAGTCAAGTATCAGCTGTACTTCATTATCATCTCTTCCATGGGTAGAGAGGAATGATTCTATTTGCTTTTTTGTAAAGATCTTTTTTACTTCCTCAGTATGCTCGAGTAGGTTATGCATTGCAGAAGGACAGAAGAAATTAACTATTTCTTTACCCGATAATAATTTAGACAAATAATCTTCTAAAGCTTGTCTGTTAATGAGGGATGATTTGTCTAACAAAACTTCTCTCTCTTGAGAGGACATGTTAATGCCAGAGGTATTCTCCCTGAGTATACGGAGAAGAGCCTCGGCTAATACAGAGCGAAGATACTCAGGAGAATCACTGCCGTATGCGGGGTTTTCTGCCGCTATTGTGCTTTGTGCGGCGAGTAGCGCACCACCAAAAACTGAAGAATCATCAATCTTCATTACGTCTATATCATTTATTATCTTAGAAAGAGCTTTAATTGTTTGTATATACTTTTCAGTTATTGAAGGTCCCTGATCTACTTCTTCTGGCTGAGCTGTAACATCTTTAGTAGCAGATTTTTGTACAATCTTTTTGGCTTCTAGTTCTATTATGATTTCTAAGAACATTTTTTGAAGTCCATGCGCCGTATATTTTATTACATTCCTGATTTCCTCTGATAGATGATTATTTTGAAACTTTTGTATGCTCTCATCTCTCTCGATTTTTGCTATATGTGCATCGATAGAGGCTAATTTATCACGAGCTATCGATAATGGAGCTAGGATTTCTTCTTGATCTTTCAAGTATTTTGCTCGCGCTGCAGAATCTCTGTTTTCTAAATCTAGTGCGTCGCTAGTCCGGAGAAGAGCATTGTTTTTCCTTGTTTTTAACACCAATTCGTTCTGCCATTCATAAGAATCTTCTATGTCTATAGTTGATGTAAATAGGAATTTTTTGCCTTCAATTTGTTCTGCTGTCCGCAACAAAAGGTTTAATTTTTGCTTCTCTAAATTTAATAATTGCTCAGCCTTTGCATCTTTTTCCAGTTCCTTACGCAGAGCCTCCTGTGTAAGGTGCAACGCAAATGTTTGCTTCGTTGATTCGCTTTTTGTAGTTTTAATTTTTCTATCTAAAGCAGCTAACAATTTGCTATTTTCAGTAAAGAGCTTTTGTGCTTTGTCAGGTTCTTCTTCAGGTTCCTCTTCAGGACTCATCTCTAGAGCTTCAGTTAATGTTTGTTCATCAGCTGTATTAATAATAAATTTTTTGGGTTTATAGAGATCGATAATATTATCTAGAGAATCCAATAGAGATTGAATATCTTTTTCTAGCACCTTAATGTTTTGAGGTTGTGTCTCCATAATACTATTGTTCAAGAATATAGGTTTAATACCTTTCAGAGACCTCAGAATGACTTCTAATTGATGCTTTTTATTTAAACAAAATTCTCTATACTCTTTGTGATTATTAGGTAAAACGTTAAGATCTTTTGCTATACCTAATATATCGATTATTAATTTTTTGTATACTTCGACAGCTTGTTCTGTTTTATGATCTTGCCATTCATCAGGAGAGTTTGCTTCTATATTATAGGTAATAGGGGGTAATAATTGGCTCTCAGTTCCAGATTGCAATAATTTGCCGAGTATACTAACGTGTTGTTTGAATGTTTCAAGAACATGGAGTTTTTTGCGATTATCTTGAATATCTTTCTTAGTAATATTATTTCTTAATTGCAAGTACGGAATGAACTTTAGTGCATTAGGTAACTTACCTGGCGGCGTCTCCGAACTTTCTCGCTCTTTTGCTACCTCTTTATTTAAATGAGCGAATTTCATCTGTAATTCTAATGCTTGCTTATAATGTTCTTTCCCTAATTCTATTAACTGAGCCACTTCGCCCATGTTCTGGCAACATTCCAATAAGCTTGTTGCAATTGTATTAGTTTTGACAGAATAATAATAGTAGTGCGAACCTTCTACTAAATGTTTATTACGCTCCTCAGGGTTGGTTATTGATAAAGAATCGGATAGCTTCATCATCGTATTGTACCAGCCGGTAATTATATCTGTAGTTGCCGTTAGCATATCATCAATGCATTTGAAATCTTCCAATGCTCGTTCAATTTTTTTGCTGTCCTTGGTACTAAAAGCTTGCTTTAGTAGATCTCCCTGTTGTGTTGTCAGTTCCTTTATTTGTGTGTCTAGTTTGATTAGATCTAGATTGATATTTTTTAATATATTCTTTCCTGTAGCTCGCAAGCCTATTGTCAAACCATAAGCGTGTGTGTGTATAAAGGATTCTGCCTGTGCCATATGATGTATGAACTCTTGGAGTGTGCGACAAATATTAAACTCAGTATTTCTGGAATGAAATATCGGGTCTGCTTGAGTAGCGGAGTTGGATGTGGCAGAACTTAATCCGGTATCGGGCTGAGAAGCTAAGTTAGTAGTATCGTGTTTGGTAAATTGATTAACATATTCTATTTCGCTTGTTATAAGTGTCGAACTCATTTGAAGATGTTTTTCAGATTTACTAATGGTTGGTAATAATGCGTCTTTGAGTTCTCGTGAAATGTGCTCGTTGTTAAAAACAACTGTATAAAATTCTTTTATTTTACTTATTATTAATTGATTCTTGCTCAGAGCGTTCTGCAGTAATTTCTCTATTTCATCTTGGTTCTGAGCTAATTCATGTAATTGTAGTGTTGTCCTTGAGTTATATTTTCCTTCCTTTTCTTCGTAAAGTTCTTGTTTAATATCTGTTAATTTCGCCACTTCTTTTATGAAGGTGGATAGATCATCAGTTAATGTTCGTATACCTCCTTTCTGCTCAGCGCTTAATTCCTTTGTGTTAGTATCTTTATTGCCTTCTGGAGTGGAATTATCGCTAGTGGCTTCGCTTTTATTTGCAGATAATTTTTTTTGAATCATATCAAAAAGTAATTTATTTTCAGTGCTGGTTGGGTCAATGTTCCTTAGTGGTAAAGGAGGAGTATTCGGTGATTTTGTAATCGAATTATCAATTAATCTATATAAAGATAGAAACAACATATTCATTCTCCTATGGGAGGGGGTGTTTATTACATTAGAGCATACCATATACCAAACATATTTATGTTTGATTAATATTTTTGCCCATCCTGGTATACATAACATGCTTTCGACAACATCCTACTACATGTGTAGAATAATGTAAATATACGATATATATTCTTGTTTCGGATTTATCCAAGTTTAATTTCTGCCAATTCCAAGAAATATTCTTTGATAATATTCAACGCAATATTAGGATTAAGTTCTCTATTTACCCTGTTTCTAAACTCTGAAGATCCAGGAAGACCAACGCTGTACCAACTTAAATGCTTTCTAGAGAAACATACACCAGTTTTTTCTCCGTAATGTTCAATTATTTCATGGTAATGCCTAATAATTACCTCACTTCTTTGCTGCATAGAGGGTTCTGGTGTAATATCTTTATTTCTAATAAAGTCTATGGCTTGTTGTATAAACCATGGTTTGCCGTATACACCTCGACCAATCATCACTCCATCTGCCCCAGATTCTTTTAATGAATTGTTTATGTCTTCAAAATTATTAATGTCCCCGTTTACTATTACGGGTATATTTACTTCATTTTTTACATCTTTAACTAAGTGCCAATTTGCCGTTCCTTTGAACATCTGGCAACGGGTTCTTCCGTGAACTGTGATCATCTTTATACCTACATCTTCTGCTATCCTTGCTATATTTACAGCATTCAGACTGTTATAATCCCAACCTAATCTCATTTTTAATGTAACTGGCACATCCACTGCATCAACAGTTGCCTTTAATATCATTTCAGCTTTTTTTTCATCTTTCATTAATGCAGATCCAGCATGTCCGTTGACCACTTTTTTTACAGGACAGCCAAAATTTATATCTATTATCTTTGCCCCCATATCCTCATTCAAGCGTGCAGCTTCAGCCATTATATGTGGGTCACACCCTGCTAACTGAATAGCGGTTAAATCTTCTAGTTCAGACACTTGTGCTTTTTTAAAACTTTCTTTTTTTTGCAATATTATGGAATGACTTGCTATCATTTCTGAAAATACTAAGCCAGCACCGAATGATTTTACTAATTTTCGGAATGGCATATCAGTTACCCCAGAAAGCGGAGCAAGTAACACAGGGGTATCTACTGTAAAATTTCCAATTTTTATACTTTGCAAATCAACACCTACTGATAATTACTATTTAGTATATTATAGCAGTTGAGTGCGCTTGCATCAAGGAGATGTAAGTGTTTTATTAAGAGTTAATTAGTAATTAGCTATATTAGTTCAAACCAATGCTTGATTATAGAAAGTATATTACCTCTCATGATATCATGAAGATTGTTGCTATTGTATCTATATTAGGTCAAAATTAATGCTTGATTATAGAAAATATATTACCTCTCATGGTATCATGAAGATTGTTGCTATTGTATCTATATTAGTTCAAACCAATGCTTGAGTATAGAAAATATATTACCTCTCATGGTATCATGAAGATTGTTGCTATTGTATCTATATTAGTTCAAACCAATGCTTGATTATAGAAAGTATATTACCTCTCATGATATCATGAAGATTGTTGCTATTGTATCTATGATAATGGATCATTATGGATTGTTTTTGTCTGACTATGGAGAATTATGGCGCATTATGGGGCGTATATCATTTCCAATATTTGCTTTCTTAATTGGTTATTCAGGAAAATATAATAGATTCACAGATCTAATAACTGTGCTTGTTATACATAAATTGTTTGTATGTTGTATTCTTAACTATGCATCAATAGACCATGTTTTGAAAGATACTATAATCCCAGCATTGATTTTAGCAAGGCTGGCAATTCTTTTTTATGATAAGGTAATTGCGGCTCCGAGTTGGATTGTTTTTGCTCTGTTAATAATTTCCATGCCAATCTTGCAGCCAATATTTCAGTATGGCTCTTTTGGGATAATATTTGCTTTGTGTGGTTATTATAAAAGGAATTATGAAAACGTTTCAGAATTTTTATTTTGTAGTTGTGTATTGTATCTGTTATATGCATCTTTCCTGATTCAGGAAGAAACCTGGCATTATGTATTGCTTGTTTTCTTAATTGCATTGATTTTTCTTTGTTTTGATTTTTATCAAATTAGTTATTTATTTAGAATAAAAGAGGACTCACACATATGTATATTTATGAAATTAATAAGCAGCAATTCCCTGTACATTTATGTTGTTCATTATGAATTATTTAGGATAATTAGTAATTTATAATAACGTATTTATTACAAATTATTCTTATCTAAAAACCATAAATATAGGTGTATTATTTTACGGTTGCTAATTATGTGCTAATCGCTTCTTTTGAATCAATGACATGATCTAGCATGCTAGAGATTATATGATAGCGATGCTTCCATGATGTGTATATTATGAGAGTGTTTTATTTGTTCTACTATCAAAACATCCGGATAAGTTACATCTATTTCACCGCCAAATGTCCCAACATCTTCTCTCGTTTTAGCAGCTCCGTTTATCTTGAATTCTATATCTTTGAAATTATAGTTGAAATGTTTTATACCTCTGTACCCCATTAAAAAAGATAGATCCTCATTTGGGCTAATTCTTAACCCCACTCTTATTTGGGTAGCAAAGCTTGATACTTTACTGTTCAGCGATGTGTTATAGGCATATCCAATTCCTGCGCCAAGATAGGCGCTATATTGTACTATTTTATTCTGCTCTACTAATTTTTTATCGTATAATATATTAAATAGTATGTTTTTGGATTCTAACCCTGAAGAATTGTCAACTTTGTAATTATCAGATTTTCTGAAGCCAGTTAATGGTCCATATACCGCACCAGGCAAAGGTGCTGCTGGCGGAGTAGGGGAGGGAGGGGAGCTGTCTGAGAAGTTGAAATTTGTAGATTGTAATGTAATATCCGAGAATATTTTATTATCTTTGTTCTGTGCTGCATCTGCATTAATAGCTATTGCTTCTAGCTCAAAAAACACAGGATTTTGTGCAATTTTATATCCAATACCCACGCCGAAGATATATCCTGTTTCGTAATCGTATGTATTGCTGTTGTTGTTGGAGATCTGCGATAATACTGGCTGTTGTCCTGACATGGAAACTGGTGAAGTAAGCCCTATAGTTGAAGGGTTGCTTAAAGATGCTGTCAAAGTAGGGGTGTTTTCATTGTCTATATTCATCTTTACTGAGTCTAAAAAAGAAAAGCCACTAATAAAATTAATATAAGCATTACCATGTTGCTTAGCAGGATGTTTGCTCCTAATCTCTTTGTTGTCTATATAACACTGATCATCCGATCTTGCTTCATCAATCACGGCAAAATTGAATAAGTTAAATAATAGAAGAATGGTTATAGTTACTCTTCTCATCTTAACCCCTAAAACACAAACTTAATGCCAGCTTCAGCCGATAGGGTAGAATATTGGTGTCGGATATTTGTTGGCACGGAAATTTTTCCAGATATAAATTGCGACGACCCCCCTCCAGACTGTGATGCTATATCAAGATCATCTATATCGGTTGCAAATGATGCATCATCAAACTCATCTGATAATGCTCGTAAATATCTCGCAGTTACATCTAGGGACACATCATCTCCTAAATCCATTTCAAGGCTTACTTTAGCTTGTGCCGACCACGTTACTAGCTCAGTTTCCAGAAATTCTATCTTGCTCAGACCAATTCCTACACCAGAGTATAGCGATAAGTAGCTAGATAATGGCACACCAACTTGTAAATTACCCATTACTGATTTCATATTGAACCCTTCGTTCTCTGCTGAAGGAACCGCTTCACCAGAATTACTTTCGGTTGAATAAAGTTTATAAGAATAGTTTGATGAATTTATAGCCACGCCTTTCAGATGTATTTTATTATAAATTTTTCCATTTTCATCTTTTTCTGGTTCATTTATCAGATACAATCCTTCTAATTCAACTCTAAAATTTTCTATTGATACTCCTATACCAGCAGAGCCAGAAAATCCATATTTATATCTATATTTGTCAGAATTCCCGTTTGACATAAGACTTGCTATATTGGTATCTATGGGATTGTCACCATTGATATTAGTGATTTGCAAGCTAACTGCATCAACTAAAGAGTGTGTTGCATCTCCAAAAACACTTGACGCATCTGTATTCAATTTTATTGAGGGAGATATCAAGCTACTCAATCCGATACCAACAAACCCATAGAAGTCAAGGTCAGTTGTATCATCACAGCTGGCCGTATTCATGGAACCTGCTGTTAAAAGAAAAGATAAGCAAAGGCACGTAAATAATCTCATATCTTACACTATAAAAAATTAACAGGAAAAATAAGTATCAGTTAACAATATACTAAAGATGCCATTTTTACAACTAAAAAAATCTTCATTCATATATCATCTGTTTTTATAACCTTCCATGAAAAATTACAACAAATATTGTATGCCAAATTTCAATGCAATTGTACCGCTTTCATCAGATAATATCTCAGAAAGATTGCGACTATATATTTCTGATATTGAGTTGGTGTCAAATGGCTTGCTGTAGCTGGCTTGTGTGTATACCTGTAAAGTTGCTGTTAAATTGCTAGCATAAAGAATTACAACAAATATTGTATGCCAAATTTCAATGCAATTGTACCGCTTTCATCAGATAATATCTCAGAAAGATTACGACTATATATTTCTGATATTGAGTTGGTGTCAAATGGCTTGCTGTAGCTGGCTTGTGTGTATACCTGTAAAGTTGCTGTTAAATTGCTAGATAATTACAATCCAAATTTCAGCAATTGTACCGCTTTCATTAATATCTCAGAAAGATTACGACTATATATTTCTGATATTGAGTTGGTGTCAAATGGCTTGCTGTAGCTGGCTTGTGTGTATACCTGTAAAGTTGCTGTTAAATTGCTAGATAATCCAGCAAGCAACTTCCAGTAATAGGCTTCAGTTTCAGTGTGGTCATCATATTTAACTGCTGACAAACCTACCCCTAGTCCATAAGAAATATTTATGTTTGGGGCCATGTTTATCACGCTATTGTAAGCTGAAAATATTTTTATAGTAGTACTTTCTCTTGGGAGCTTGTTTAGTACATCAGAAGATATGAGTTCTAGTGATAATATGCTTTTATTCAAGGGAGTTGCAGCAAGATCAATCTTGCCAAATAGCTTCATGTAGGTGGATTTTAAGTCTATTTCTTCATCTAAAATGTTGATTCCTATTCCTGTTCCAATAGAGGCTTTTTTATCTGTAGAAATCTTAAAGGAACCTTGCATGTTTAGTGATGCATCTATGTTCTTGAATCTTTCTGATTCTTCAGGTGATTTTCCTGTAATTATATTGCCATCCGCGAATAATGTAATTCCATTATCTGAAGAGTAAGCTCCGCAGGGAAGTAAAAGAAGGCATAAGAGTAACATTTTTTTCATAGAAAGAACCTTTTGGCAGCCAATTCAGAAATTTGCCTATATTATAAAAGATTTGTAGTATTAATTTGTTGTCATTTGGTTTAACAATCGAGCTGATTGTTAAGATGCGCTACAGCATAGAACGTATATGGATTATGGGGCGCAGAAAGTGGGATTATTTTATGAAAATTATTAAATAATGTGTGTGCATAGGAAAATTCCGTGTGCTGCATCATTGTTTCTTGTCTCTGTTTCTAAATAATGCAGGCGCATAGAAAAATTCCGTGCGCCGCACCATTTTGTCTTGCCCCTGCCTCTAAATGAAGCAGAAGAAAGGCGAGTAGGTTAAAGTACGAACTTTATACCAGCAGTCACAGCAGTCGAAGAGAATTGCTGTTTCAGATCAGTTGGAATTCCAGCTTTTCCTTTGAAGGCTTGGTAAAGGTCATCAGCACCAGAAGTACAAAAGCTGCAGCAGCAGCAGCAGTAGTTGAGCATTTGACTAACATCTACATTCGAAGAGAAGTTAACATCTTTATACTTGTCGTTTAAAGCACGAAGATATCTAGCTCCTAAAGTAATTGCCATATTATCAGAAGTCATGAATTCTATTTCAGCTTTACCTTGATAAACAATGGAGTTGTTTTTTATATCAAATGTTTTTAGTGAAGCATAACCAACACCAACACCGAATTGTAAACAAACATCATCAGTTAGATCAACATTGAAATTTCCGTTTACTAATACAGCGTAAACAGAAGTACCATCTTCATTATCAATTTTAGGTTTAGCAACTTTATCGCCAGCTACTGATTGTCCAGGATTACGACTACGCAGGAGTTGCACCAAGTACATATTGATCAGTTACAGCAGTACCAGCAGTAGTTACTGTAAGAGTAGTTGTGCCATTTAAAGCAACGCCTGTATTTGCAGTTACTGTAAGAGCTGGAGAACCTTGTGTTGCTCACAGTAGCAGTTGGATCAAAAGCACAGTAATCATCACCATCAACAGTGATGCCGTCAAGAGTTACAGTTTTGAAAGTCTTGCCAGTTGTGTTGTCTTCGGCAGGTGCAGTAAGGATCAAGCCCTCAATGTCTGCTTTGAAATTGTCAAACATCATTCCAAATGCAACACTTCCGATAATACCGTTCGTAAATGCATATTTGTTGCTGTTGCCGTTTGATGTCAATGTACCTGCAGTAGTACCCACATCAGCTACAGAACCAGTTTTTGTAATAGTGCCGAATGGCGTGCTGTCAGCAAGCTTCAATGCAGAGTCTTCTGCAAATGATACGCCACCTTGAATAGCAATGTATGAACTTGACATACCAGCTATGTCACCTGCATCATCATGAGACATATTGTCATGCATGTCTTCATCATCTGAATTATGTTCGGCAAATAGGGTTAGAGGCAACGCGGCTGTTGAAAGAAGGCCAGCGAGCAATAGTTTGTTTAACATATCAATCTCCTTAATTGGAATTCACGATTAATCAGTCAATCCACCATTTCATGATGAACCTGACTTAAAAGAGAAAAAACGCCCAAGATACTACTTAGGACATCTTTTCGTGGATTGTAAACATTTTTTGATAAAAGTCAAGTATAATATATTGCAATTACAGTATAAATCTTAGACCAGCACTAATTGCAAAAGTAGAATATTTTTGTACAACTGTCGCTGGTATTAATATGTTCCCAGAAAATTTACTGAATGTTACTGCTGGAGGAGGAATAGCCCCACTGGGTACTGCTGTGTTGTCATAAGAGCTAACATTTATTTTGGACTTAAAGTTAACATCTTCGAATTGAAATTTCAGCGGTGCTAAATATCTAATACAGAATACTATGTTAGTATGATCCGATGCTTGCACATTAATGTTTGCGATTCCTTGAAACACAAAAGAATTTACTTTGGTGCTTAATGCATTAATGGTTCCGTAACCAGCTCCAGCTCCAATATTGAATAATATATTATTTGATATGTGCGTGCTTAATTGTCCATTATATAGTAGTGCTGTAATTGATGTTCCATTTTTGTTGGAAGATGAAGGATTATTAATGTCGTCTTTTTCGACGGCAAGACCTGAGATATGATCAGGGTGCGTTGTGGTCAATATTGTATCAATTGTTGGAAGTGAATTCAAGGAAACGCCTTCATTTTCCACTATAGTTGGGTTGTTAGGCGTAGGTGTGCTGGCATCAATTTTGCCGTCTACGATTACACCATCAAGGTATAGATTTTGATATACATTACCTCCGTTATCATCTTCTGCGGGAGATGAAAGGTGAATAAATTCTAATCCTGTTGTAAAATTGTTGAACATAAGGCCAAAATTAACGGAATACATTAAGCCATTTCTGAAGACATAATTGTCGTTATTGCCATTGTTTTTGAGTAGGGCGTTTGAAGTGTTTACTGCGTTGATCCCACCAGATTTCATTATTGTACCAAATTCAACGCTCTCAGCTAATGAAATTGTTTGATCTTCTGTGATAGTGGTGCCGCTTTGTACCTCGAAATAAACCTCAGGGGTTTGTTTGTGTGGCGCATGAGTCTCTTCTGCAAGAGCAATAGTATTGAATACGCAAAAATAATTGAACAAGTAGAATAAAGATAAAATAGCAGGTGATTTCTTGATTATAGCTATCATGTTTTGCATGCAACAGTCATATTGATATAGTCTCAGTTTGGCAAAAGTAAAAAATAGGTCAGGCACGGTTAATACATATTAGACGAAAAAAAGAAGACAGCGCAAGAATTGCTTCAAGCATCATAGTCTCAGTTTGGCAAAAGTAAAAAATAGGTCAGGCACGGTTAATACATATTAGACGAAAAAAAGAAGACAGCGCAAGAATTGCTTCAAATCATAGTCTCAGTTTGGCAAAAGTAAAAAATAGGTCAGGCACGGTTAATACATATTAGACGAAAAAAAGAAGACAGCGCAAGAATTGCTTCAAGCGTCTATCTTCTTTCTATTTTAACAATACTTCCATAAGCGAAATTGTGCGAAAGAAAGGCATCATTATTTAATTAAACGTTACCGCTTAAAGCATGAACTTCAGACCAACATTAAGCTCTGTAGTAGCGTATTGCTGCTTAAGAGTAGTTGGTACAGTTACGTTACCAGTAGCAGTAGTACCAGGAGTAGAAGCAGTAACACGTTCACTTTAGCAGTGAATGAAGCGTCTTTAACTTCGTCAGCAAGTGGACGTAAATGTCTTACACCGATTGTAGCACACATAGAATCAGACATAGAGAACTCTAAGTCAGCTTTAGCCTGCCATACGATACCATTGGTTTTAACGTCAAGAACTTTTGTAGTTCCGAAGCCAATACCAACACCAGCGCTCAAAGAAAAGTCTTCTGCAAGAGCAACACTAGCTAAACCATTAACTAATACTGAGTAGTTTGTATAACCATCTTCATTGTCAATGTCTGGTTGAGGAGAAAATTGTTGCAGCAGGAGAGTTGCAGTAGGTCCTACTTGAATTCCAGTTAGTTTAACTGTTTTGTAAGTTTTGCCACTTTCATTGTCTGAAGAAGGAGAAGATAAGTATAATAACTCAACATCTGCTTTGAAGTTTTCAAACATCATTCCAGCTGCAACTGCACCACCAAATCCTGTTTTATAAACAAATTTGCTATTGTTGCCATTAGCCATTAAAGCACCATCTGTTGTAACTACAGTAGTGTTACCAGTACCAGTAACAGTAGAAGTACCAGTTCCGAACACGTCGTCAGAAGTAGAAAGTTTTGCTTCTGAATCACTAGCGAAGTTTGCACCTACTTTAATACTGAAGTAGTTGCCACCCATCATGTCATCATTGTCGCCATGCATCATTAAGTCACCAGCATAAGCGTTGCTAGCGGATACAGCAGCTATAGCTGCTAATAAAAATGTTTTTTTCATAAAGATTATCTCCATAATATGATCAATTCAAAAAACTTTTATAGATCAAACATGATTCCAGCTTCTATTCCATAAGAAGAATATCCCTGATAAACATCGGCCAGCGCTCTATTTCTAGATACTCCAGACTGTTCAAAAGCGACGCCTCTATAGACGCTTCTGCTGGTTGCAAAATATTTGAAACCACAAAAGAACATACTATCTATGTCTTTTTTCCCTTTAATTCGAGGGTTTTGCCTTACCCCTACCTTGAACTGATAGCCAACAGAATTAATCGGTTGACCCAGAGAAGATGTCCTTGCGGATCCTACTCCCACTCCAAAATAAGAATTTATACCAAGGTCAGATTCGAGATCAAAATAGAAATTAACCAGAGCTGCAGATAGAAACACGCCATCGTGTACAATCTTCAAATCTGGGCCATTCCCAGCTTCTTCAGTCAACACGACGCTCTCATAAATCTCAGATCCATGATCAAGCATCGAGAACTTGGAAGCATATGCCTCAATCTCAATTCTCCCTCTGTCATTAACTGCGCATCCTAATAGCAAACTTGCTCCAGGACCGAAAGAGTATTTATACGTGCCTCCATTGTCGTGATGCTTAAGTAAATAAGTCCCAACTACGGAGCCTTGTAGAGTTATGTCATCAACAATCTTGATGTTTGCATCACCAAGAAAGCCTGCCGACATGGAAGCTCCACCGTAAAAATCCCCAACCTTAGCATGCAAATTAACTAAACTAATGCACGACAATAAAAAAGCTAAAATAACTTTAATAAACATGCACCCACTCAACTCACGACACAAAGGGAAACCTTCGAGCAAATATTACGACAGTAGGCTAATACTGTCAATAACATAAACAAATTTGATACGCTGTTAAGAGGGTAATGTTGCTGAAAAGTCACATTTTTTGGGTCTATTTATTAATAAAAATATAATTTATGAATGTCATGTTGATGATAGCTGTATACGATAGGAGTGGGCATACAATGGTTTTAATAGGTTTTTCTATTGTTAATATGCTTTTATTAATTAGACATAATAATGAGGGTTATAAATTTAGTAGTTCATCTACTTTATAAGTAGATGAATGTACTTTATAGTTAGTAATAGTCGTTAATACTATTTTATAGTACCCAACTATAATTAATTAGTTGTATGTATAAATTAATTTAGTTATTGCTTTAATCTTCTTCTGCTTTTATACTCCTGCATTGTAGAGTGGGCAGCGGGATCATCAAACTGGTCAGGCTAGGAATAGAGCAGCCAATGGTGCTATTGCTGGGTCGCTCTGCACTCATCATAATCTAAATTTTTTTATGTCTTCATATTTAGTATTGGCAAGAAAATATAGACCTAAGAATTTTTCTGAAGTTGTAGGGCAAGACGTTGTAGTCAAAATACTTGTTGGTGCCTTTAAAGCTGCTAGAGTTAGTCATTCCTTTCTTCTGACAGGCATACATGGCGTAGGAAAAACTACCTTAGCTAGACTAATTGCAAAATCCTTAAATTGTACAAATTTTACTGATAGTATGGAGCCTTGTGGTCACTGCGAGCAATGTGTACTCTGTTCTAATGGAGCTCATCCAGATATTATAGAGATTGATGCGGCAAGTAATACTGGTGTTGATGATATTAGAAGGATTATTGATAATTCTCGATATTTGCCAATAAGGGGACAATATAAAGTATATATTATTGATGAAATTCATATGCTTTCTATTAACGCATTCAACTCTGTCCTAAAGACTTTAGAAGAGCCCTCTGATCATGTTAAATTCATATTCGCAACTACTGAAATTAGTAAGTTGCCAATGACAGTTGTTTCAAGATGTCAAAGATTGAGTTTGCGTAGACTAAGTGTATCTGAGTTATTAAACCATCTTATAGATATAGTGAAGATGGAAGGAATTGATATTGATAATGATGTTTTAAGATTTGTTGCTATGAATTCTAATGGCTCTGTTAGAGATTCCCTATATATGATGGATTACATAGTTGCGTACGCAACTTCTATTAGTCAAAAACCAACTCTGCAAGAAATTGAAGGAATATTTGGTATCATGGATCGTAGCAAAATATTTATTTTGTTAGAAAAAATGTTATTGGGAGAGGTTAAGGAGGCATTGGCGTTATTACGAAAAATATACTATGAAGGGGATGATCTTTACATAGTTTTTGAATATATGATGAGACTTATCCATCAATTATTATGCTTTACTGCGAGTAATAAATCACTCGAATCTCTTGAATTATTGGATTGCGAAAGATTATTTGTAGAAAAGCATGGTTATGATCTTTCTGTTCCAATTCTTAATAGATTATGGCAAGTTTTATTAAAGGGATTAAACGAGGTAAAGTCTTCTCCAGATGCTTATATTGCTTTCGAAGTAGTGTTGATTCGCTTCTGTCATGCTTCGAGTCTTCCCACTCTGAATGCTGTATTTGGGTTGGTTAAGAAAATCTCTGAAGATGATCAAAAAAAAAAGAGCTAAATTTAGCTGAAAGCTCTAATAGCAGTAGATTTGATGGAGATGTAGGTCAAAATAATAAAGAAATGTTTGATAAGATCTTAGAGGTTTTGAAGAAGAATGGTGAGATGGTATTGCGCCACGATATGAGGCTGTATTGTAAGTTGACAGGTATTATTAATAATACTATAGTTATAGCGGCGTCAAGCTTTGTTTCTAAAGATTTTTGTTCTAAAATTGTTAGTCGACTTGGTGAGTTGATGGGTAGACGATGGTTAATTGAAATTAAGATCGGCAATAATAATATTGCTAATCTTAAAGAAGAGGATGAACGTACTATTGCTAAGGATTTTGTTATATCAAAGATCTTGGCGAAGTTTGAGGGTGCTAAAATAATAGATTTTTCTGATAATAATGGAGGTTAGTGTTATGGATCAGGGTAATTTCGGTAAAATGATGATGCAAGGCATGAAGGGCATGCAGGATAAAATGAGCAAGCTTGTCGTTGATCAAGAAAAGATGAATTTCGAAGGTGTGGCAGGCAGTGGCTCTGTAACAGTGCTTATTAATGGTACGGGACGTATCAATAGCGTTGATATAAAATTAAAAGATATACTTGATGATTCTGAAGAAGAGGACGAAGTTAATTCTACCAAAGAGATATTGGAAGATCTCGTTAAGTGCGCTTATAATAGAGCCCTTGATAAAATGCAAGAGAATCAAGGTGAACAAATGAAGGGTTTGACAGGAGGTTCTGGTGGCGGAAACAATGATTTACTATCTGACATGCTGTCAAAACTAGGCAACATATAATTTGCTTGGGAAGATTGTTTAGAATGATAAATTATAATGATATATTTGAAAAAGCTATAGCCAAGGTGAAAGAAGAAGACAGATATAGAGAATTTGTCAATCTTGCTAGAGTTGTTGGTAAATACCCTCATGCAATTAGGCATGATACTGGGGAAGATATAACCTTGTGGTGTAGCAATGATTATCTGGACATGGGGCAGAATAAATTAGTTATAGAGGAAGCATGTAGAGCGATGATGTCGATGGGCGTTGGAGCTGGTGGAACTCGCAATATTTCTGGTACTCACAGTGAGATATTGAAATTAGAGGCATCCCTTTCTGATTTGCATAATAAAGATGCGGCCCTTACTTTTGTATGTGGATATTTAGCCAATTATACCGCGTTAAAAACTTTACTTACTATGCTACCTAATGCTGTTGTTTTATCTGATAAAGATAATCACGCCTCCATCATTGAGGGAATCAGTGCGTCAAAAGCAACAAAGATGATTTTTAATCATAATGATCTGAATTCTTTGGAAGGATATTTACAAAAAATTGATGCTGATCGTCCCAAGATTATAGTTTTTGAATCTCTTTATTCTATGACGGGTGATGTAGCTCCAATAGAGCAGATATGTGATTTAGCAGATAAATATAATGCTATTACATATGTTGACGAAGTTCATGCTGTTGGAATGTATGGTTCTAGAGGAGGGGGTATAACTGATAAGTTAGGTATTTCGGATAGACTGACAATAATTCAAGGCACGCTTGCTAAGGCATATGGAGTAATGGGTGGATATATTGCGTCTTCCAAGATTATTACAGATGCAATCAGAAGTTATGCGTCTGGTTTTATTTTTACCACCGCTATGACTCCTTCTAATGCTGCAGCAGCCAGATGCAGTGTAGATTATTTGAAAGAATCTACCTATGAAAGAGAAAGGCTTTTTATTGCGGTAAATAAAGTTAAACAACGCCTGCGTGATGCAGGTATATCATTTATGGATAGTGGAGCGCACATCATTCCTATCATTATTGGAGATTCCAAGAAGTGTCGAGCTATTTCTAAGTTATTACTGAATAAGTATAAAATATTTGTTCAAAATATAAATTATCCTACTGTACCAATGGGTATGGATAGGTTGCGAATTACTCCAACGCCATCAAGTAATAATGATGGTGTAATAGAATATTTTATTGATTCATTGGTGAGCGCAATCTCTGAATTGGGATTGCAAAATGATGTGCAATTCAAGAAAGAGGCATTGGTTGCTTAAGCTGAGCGTATAGATTATCAAGGTCTATTCTTTCTGATAATAAGAATTTTCAATTAATAAATGCACCCAGCGGATAGAGATGTTATTTTAATTTTCTTTATAGAAAATTTAATGAGCCAAAAGTAAAGCCTTGCCAGGTTTGTTCAGTAAATAATTGAACTTTAAAATTCAAAGCTGAGTAACTTTTTGTTGTTTCTCTTGAAGATTAAATAGTGCTCTTACTACTTTCTTTCTGGTCTTGAAGAGGGTGCTTTATATAGTTTTATTAAGTGGTTTTTAAAATTCAAAGCTGAGTAACTTTTTGTTGTTTCTCTTGAAGATTAAATAGTGCGCTTACTACTTTCTTTCTGATCTTGAAGAGGGTGCTTCATATAGTTTTATTAAGTGGTTTTTAAAATTTAAAGTTGAGTAATTTCTTGTTGTTTCTCTTGATCTTGAAGATTAAATAGTGCGCTTACTACTTTCTTTCTGATCTTGAAGAGGGTACTTCATATAGTTTTATTAAGTGGTTTTTAAAATTTAAAGTTGAGTAATTTCTTGTTGTGTTTCTTGGTAATTAAATAGTGCGCTTACTACTTCTTTATCTTGAGGAGGTACTTCATATAGTTTTATTAAGCTGTATGGAGTGTCATTTTTTGCATTTAAATTTGCTTCGTCATGCTTCATTGTTGCTCCTGTCATCAAGCAATAAAACTGCTGTAAGAACTCTGTCTCAATTTTAGATAGCTCCACAAGCTTTGGTTGAGAGTTGAAGTTCATGTTTTTGGCGGACATATTAAGAAATTTTAAGGAGATTTCTTGCTGCTCAGTGGGCTTTAGTGCAGTGTCTGAGCTGAAGCCAAACAATTTAGCTATTTCAAGATTTCGAAATGATGCACATGCAGTTTTTGACATATCCAATAATATAGATTTGACTACTTCATCAAATATTTTGTGCAATTCTGCACGTTTGCTTTCTGTAGTATATACGGCTCTTTTGTTCCAATTACGTACAAATATTTCTTTATATGTTGTCATGTGAATATGTAAGTCATAAAATGTCAACACTAGACGGAATAATGAAATAAAATCTTGTGTTTCTAGGGCTATTTGTATAGGCGTAGTAGCACCTGCACTGCGTTTTGCTAGTGCAAATGGTATATATGTTTCATTGCTCTTTATCCCCTGCAGCATGTAGTTCTTTATATTTGGATCTGTTGGGTGTATGTTGCATTTATGAGCGACCTGTATAGTATGATTCAATTTGGCACGGGCTCGTTCATTCAATGATACTAGTAGTGAATTTGATGCTGAAGTTAGGCATTGGGCAAGTTTTTTTCTGTCTTTTTTATTAAGAGATTTTATAAACTTTGTTTTATGTAATCTTTCCAACCACTCTGTTTCATCGTTGGGAATTTGTAATACATGTTCAGTTTTATCTGTTAGTGGAAAACCTAAATCCTTTTTAAAGGTACTAACTAAGGCTTCATGTGCAACCTTCACAGTTGATTCAGAATCTGGTATCGGAATAATTCTTGATTTCTTGAATAATAATTCTGACAATTCTCCACGACTTGAGGAAGGCTCTTTAAACATTTTACATAACTCTGCTATAACCATGGTATATAATTCTTCTTTTTCTTGCTCAGAAGAGAAATCTAGTCCCATTAGGTGGCATGCATTCTTTAGGAATAATCTTGCTTCAAGTTTTAGACGTTCTGGAGTGTCAGTTGTGCTCATGTCTATAGTAAGTAATTCGTTATTTATAATTACTTTTGCTCTGTTTAAGATAATCTTTATAATATTTTTTTTGATATTTAGTAAGGTATCTTTGTTATGGGAGCAAGTTATTTGCATATTTATGACAGTGTGTATGGCGTATATGAAGAAGTGTAGTTCATTGAACATGCTATCCATTAGTAATATATAGTGTCCGTTTCTTATATAGAAAGGTACGTTATCTTGCATCATCTGGAAAAATGAACCGCTATTTTTTTGTTTGTCTTCAATAGCCTTTGCATATAAGGCACATTCACTATCTTTTTTTATATTATTCACCTTCTTTTTGTCTATTTCTATAAATCTTTCTCTTAGGTGTCTTTCATGGTCTTGTAATAGTGATTGAATTTCAGCAAGGATTTCTGTTATTGATTCGGAACTTAATCTTTCTTCTGTTGCAGGATCAGGTGATGTGCCTTCAGCAGGTGGTGGTGTTGCAGAATCAGGTGATGTACCTTCAGTGGCAGGTGGTGTTGCAGAATCAGGTGATGTACCTTCAGTGGCAGGTGGTGTTGCAGAATCAGGTGATGTGCCTTCAGTGGCAGGTGGTGTTGCAGGATCAGGTGATGTGCCTTCAGCAGGTGGTGGTGTTGCAGGGTCAGGTGATGTGCCGGCGGGATCAGGCTGTTCAGGCGCAGGTTCAGGTAGCTTCAATGAGCTTACATATGTAATAAGTTCATCACATGTTTTCGCAGGAAGTGATTTATAAGACGCATATATGAACGATGTCCATATAAAAAAAACTATACCAATTATTGCGGCGATTCCCACGGCTAGGGCTGCTCCAGCATAGGCTAGTTTTCTGTGTAATATATTCTTTATTAAGGTTGCCTTATATGCAATATAAGCTGCTGTTGATATTATGCCTAAAACCAATCCAATAACAAATATCGTATAAGATGCGGTGCTTGTAATTGATCCTGATTTCATAAATCTAAAATGCCATCATATGCTAGTATCATTACTATTTTAGCTATTATTGTGTTAAATGTCAAATTACAGGATTTATAAGAGAAGTTTCATTGTCCGGAAAGATCTCTTCAGATAAATAATAAACCTGTTCAATTGTTAGGTTTTCTGGTCTTAGATTACTGTCTATGTTTAATTTTTTTAGCATTTCTTCCGATTCTTTTATTGTATCTTTTAATATCTTTCTAATCGTTTTTCTGCGTTTTGAAAATAGGATTCTTGTTACTTCTTTAATTTTTTTGGTATTAATTTTATATTTGGGGTTCATGATAGGTTTTAGCTCTATTACAGATGAGGTAACTTTTGGTGGGGGAGAGAAAACCTCAGGCGATAAATCAAATAATTTACGTGTTTCACAAATTAACTGTGCACAAATTGATAACCTGCCATAGTCCTTGCAGGAAGGGGGGCTGATGATCCTGTCAGCTACTTCTTTTTGTATGGTTATAATTATAGTTTCAAATAGATGTGGCTTTTCTAGCCATTTAAGAATTAATGAAGTAGCTATGTTGTAGGGTAGGTTGGCAATTATTTTAATTTTTTTATCTGATAGCAGCTCTTCTTGAAAGACCAGAGCATCCTGCAGAAGCATTTCATAAGTTTCGTTATGTTCTTTGGTAATTTGCCTATGTATTAACTCGAATTGTGTGTCTATTTCAATAGACGTTAGTTTATGTGGATTATTTTTTAATATGGCTTTGGTTAGGCCTCCTGGTCCTGGTCCTATTTCTAATACATGATAGTCTTTTAGGTCGCCAGCACTAGCAGCTATAGCTTGATTTACTTGTTCATCAAAGATGAAGTGTTGACCAAAGTGTTTTTTAGATTTAATTTGCATGCTTTATTGTTTTGTGTTAGAATCTCTATAGGATAATATCACATATTATCGAGATGCGGAACACTGCTGTGGTTCCTATTGTTATTTCTGATGTTTTGGGGTTGCTTAAGGATGACAGAGGCTGGTGGCGAGGAAGAACCTGAGCTCAGTAAGGGTAGAACGCTTGATCGTGTAATTAACTTTGTGTTGAGAAAAATTAGATCCATCCTAAAGTGGATAGAGGGGTATTTGGTTGAATGCCAAGATAATCTAATTTGTAGCAATGTTTCTAATACTGACGCTGTAAATGATTATTCATCATATAGCCAATCATTTGATAATAATGATAGAAGTATATTAAACAACGTTTTGACTTTTAATAGCTCAGTAGTCAAGGATGTGATGACTCCATTTTCAGAGGTGTTTTCTGTTTCTAAGGCTGTACGAATAGATAGTTTTCTTGGCGACCCTGGTTTGTGCAAATATACTAGGATTCCTGTATATGAGGACAAGCTTGATAATGTAGTTGGCTTTGTACATATAAAGGATATATTTGCCAATATTCGTTCGGATAAGGACGTTACATCGGTTCTTCGTACAATATTGTTTGTGCCTCCATCGATGAGATCCAAAGAGTTATTTTTTAATATGAAAAGCACTCATACTTATATAGCTGCAATTGTTGATGAATATGGTTGTATGGAAGGAATAGTGAGTCTGAAATGCTTAACTGAGAAGATCATTGGAGATATTGAAGATGAGCATGATGTGGTTGAGAATTCGAAGATCATTAAAATTTCAGAACAAAAATACCTGGTGTATGCCTATGTTGATATTGAGGAAATTGAAGAAGTACTAGATGTAAAATTAAAAGAAGATGAAGATGAAGATGATTATGATTCACTTAGTGGCTTTATTCTTAGCATGGTTGATAGAATCCCTGAAGAGGGTGAGGTTGTGGAGCATCCAAGTGGTATCAAGTTCATAATTAACAAAGCAGATTCACGAAGCATTAAACAATTAACAATTGACATCAGTAATAAGCGCGACTAAACTACTCACCAGTGATAGTTAATAGTTAAGGAATTAGCTTTGAGTGTAAAAATAGAAGCCAACGTTATTAAACAGTATGTTGAAAGGGTAGAAAGACTGGAAGCAGAGAAGCTATTTTTGTCTGAGGATCTAAAACAAATTTTTGCTGAGGCCAAATCTAATGGTATTGACGTAAAAGCACTTAGATCTTTGATTAAGTTACGCAAACTGGAGGATGATGAAAGAAGAGAGCAGGAAGAGATCCTAGCACTTTATAAAGAAGCGATAGGTATGGAAGCGTAATACTTTCTCTACGTGACTCATAATAGTTACAATTTTATATATATCTTCCCCAATTAACTGTACCATCAAACTGTTTCAATCAAAATAACGCACCTGATTATCGGGTGGTAAAATGCTGTTGAGAAGTATTTCAAATTGCCTGGGATTTTCTGCTTTTCCTGTACCATCAAACTGTTTCAATCAAAATAACGCACCTGATTATCGGGTGGTAAAATGCTGTTGAGAAGTATTTCAAATTGCCTGGGATTTTCTGCTTTTCCTGTACCATCAAACTGTTTCAATCAAAATAACGCACCTGATTATCGGGTGGTAAAATGCTGTTGAGAAGTATTTCAAATTGCCTGGGATTTTCTGCTTTTCCTGTACCATCAAACTGTTTCAATCAAAATAACGCACCTGATTATCGGGTGGTAAAATGCTGTTGAGAAGTATTTCAAGTTGCCTGGGATTTTCTGCTTTTCCTGTACCATCAAACTGTTTCAATCAAAATAACGCACCTGATTATCGGGTGGTAAAATGCTGTTGAGAAGTATTTCAAGTTGCCTGGGATTTTCTGCTTTTCTTGTACCATCAAACTGTTTCAATCAAAATAACGCACCTGATTATCGGGTGGTAAAATGCTGTTGAGAAGTATTTCAAATTGCCTGGGATTTTCTGCTTTTCTTGTACCATCAAACTGTTTTAATCAAAATAACGCACCTGATTATCGGGTGGTAAAATGCTGTTGAGAAGTATTTCAAGTTGCCTGGGATTTTCTGCTTTTCCTATTGATACTAGGGCATATAGAGATATTTCTGCCGCAAGTCTTTCTTCTTTCGCTATGCTTTCTAGTTTTGTTATTATAGGGCTGCATATTACGAACGCAATAATGGCTCCGTATAGGGTTGTGAGTAAGGCAACGGCCATGGAAGGGCCGATTGAGGATGGATCATCCAAATTCCCCAACATCTGTACTAACCCTATCAACGTTCCTATTAATCCCATTGATGGAGCAGTTTCACCTGCCTTTTTTATAATTTCTGCTGATTTATTATGTCTTTCTGACATAGAATTCATATCAGCAGATATTATCTCTTGTACTTCCTTTGTGGATAAATTGTCTATGAGCATACTTATTCCTTTGCAGAAGAATCTATGCTTTATTATTGTGTGTATATGGTTCTCTAGCGCTAAAAACCCACCATTCCTGGCTAATTGTGATATCTTTAGTGTCGCTCTGGCTAACTCGTTAACATTCATTGACTTATAAGTTAGGGCGCGCTTTATTATTTTAGGTAATACCCTCAAATCATTCCAAGTAAAGCATGCCGCGGTAATGGCAATGGTGCCTAATAATACTACAAAAAGAGATCTTAAATCTATAAATCCTAGAGCATTACCACCCATATATATGGCAGCATAGATTAATAGCAATGCAGATAACAGGCCAATTATAGTAGTTATATCGAACTTTCTCATTGATATTTTCTTCTCACTATACCCATTTTACAATATAATTATCACCCACTACTGTCAATGTATATAATACTCCGTTTATTAGGGGCAGATTTATTTGATAGATCTTATCTGTGGGTTAAGTAAGTATTATTAGATCCTATTTTCATTGTTGGACACGATAGAAGAATTTTTTTACTGAAATTAGTATTTCTTGAAGAAATAGGGATAAGAACAAATATTATTTGATTTGTTCTACGAATATAAACAAAAATCTTATTTTGTGAGTTTAGTATAAATTAATTCTATCTACAAATTTTACTACGATAGATGTATTTATAATGATTTATCTTTCGATGATCAAAATTCTACTCTGATTAAGTTGCTATAACAGATGTCGTTATAACATCCCCTCTCTTTGTCGTGTATGGTGGTGGCTCAAGAGGTTCTTCTTCTTTATTTATAATGATTGCAATTGCGATTATCTTTCTATGATCAAAATTCTACTCTGATTAAGTTGCTATAACAGATGTCGTTATAACATCCCCTTTCTTTGTCGTGTATGGTGGTGGCTCAAGAGGTTCTTCTTCTTTATTTATAATTATTTCTATATTTTCTAGCTTTTTGATTAAGCTTTCTTCTTTTGTATTTAAGACTTCTATTTCTTTCTCTAATACCTTCCTTTTTATATCTGTTTGCTGAGAGTCATCTGCTGGTAGATTTTGTTCTTCTTTCTGTTTTTCTAATAACTGTATCTTTATTTCTCCTAGTTTTTTTTCTAGCCCCGGCTTTTCCTGCCTCTTTATTTCTTTGTCTGCTCTATATTTACTTGCATTCCTGACCCCTATTAGTTCCATATCATATAACCCTTGTATTTTTACTATCCCAGGCCTTGTTGTCGTATTTAAGGTGGTTGTTAATGGTAATTCATGCTTCATATTCTTATTCTTTAATGAAATTGCTAGCAACACTATGAAAAACGTTGAAATGAAGGCAATTATGAGGGTAAAAATTACCACTGCTGTGGTTACTATGGGATTATTTTGAATTAATTTGCTATGATCCATTGTTATCTATGATCTACTGACATTAACTACGCACAACATAGATTATAATCTTAACCTATTAAATAGTCAAGTTTTCGCAGATTTATGTAAGTCATCCAGATGATTTGTATCAAATATTTGGTTTATGTACTGTTTCTTCTTATAGCATATTACAATGCACAGCATAGATGGTCTGTGTTAGTGGTAGTAATATATTGTCTGCGATAACATAGTTTGATATGTTAATAATGGTTTTACCTTTTGGTCTTATTGATAATCATAGACCATTATTTTATGGTCAATATTATTAATATGAGTCGTTATATGCCTAATTTTGAAATTGAAGATGAATATAAAAATCAAAACCTTATAGTTGCAGGTCTAGATGAGGCTGGTCGTGGCTCACTTGCTGGACCTGTTGTGGCCGCAGCAGTTATTATAAATGATCAAGATTTAGAATTTTTAGAAGATATCGATGATTCAAAAAAGGTTTCTCCGTTGTTAAGAAAAAAACTGTATGATGATATTGTAGCACACGCTCAGATAGGAGTTGGTATTGTGGTTGTTGATGATATAGATAATATGAATATATTAAATGCCACAAAAATTGCAATGCGGAAAGCCTATTTTAATTTATCAGTAGCACCAGATGTTTTATTGGTGGACGGCAATCATGTGCCAGATGTGCCATGTAGAGCAGAGCCGGTGATACGAGGAGATACGCTGAGTATATCTATAGCAGCTGCATCTATTATTGCCAAGGTTGTACGTGATAATATTATGGCAAATTTAAGTATGAAATTCCCTCATTATTTGTGGGATCGTAATATGGGATATGGCACCGATGGTCATATCAAAGCAATCAGGGAGAATGGAATAACTGCACATCATCGCAAAAGTTTTGCCCCTATAAAATATATGATTTCATAATCTATAGTTATAAGTCTCTCTTTACAGAAAATACCCATACGTAAAGAGCTAACTTGTTTGAGATTAATGTTGAACAATAGCGTAATGAGAATCTATTTTATTATTCTACTTAATTTGGGTTTGCACAACTTATTAGTACATCATGACAGTTAGCATTCTGGTTAATTGAATTAGATCCACATACGTAAAGAGCTAACTTGTTTGACATCAATGTGGAACAATAGCGTAATGACAATCTATTTTATTATTCTACTTAATTTGGGTTTGCACAACTTATTAGTACATCGTGACAGTTAGCATTCTGGTTAATTGCATTAGATCCATGTTCCTAAATGAAATAAATCGTCCATTTCTTTTCTGACTCTGGGTTTAGTTTGTGATTCTTCTTGTTCCAATTCGTACCCAATGGCCATTATTGAGATAGGTGAATATTCATCTGAGATATTGAAGGACTCTTTTAATTTATCAGTGCTGAATCCTGCCATTTGATGCGCCATTAAACCCAATTCTGTTGCAATTAACATCATGGAGATATTTGCTGCACCTAAATCATGTGCGGCATGTTTGTTTTCAGCGTCATTGTAAGTGAATTTGTTTTTACAAATGGTGGCAATCAGTATATTGGCATTTTGAGCCCATTTTTGATTTTTTTCGACCAATGAATTATATATATTGTTCCAGCCAGATACGTGCTTATCTTTGCTGCAAATTATATATCTCCATGGCTCTTCACCAAAGCAAGAAGGAGCCCATCTTGCTGCTTCTTGTAGAGCAAGAATATGTTCATCAGAAACATTTTTATTTGGGTTATAAGAATAGCCGCTGTGGCGTTTTTGTATTAATTCCATCAGGCTGCTGTTCATAATTATATCTAAGGTAAATTCAAGATTATTGATCCTACTATCCATTAGTATGA
Source organism: Rickettsiales bacterium (assembly GCA_965262395.1). Lineage (GTDB taxonomy): Bacteria > Pseudomonadota > Alphaproteobacteria > Rickettsiales > Anaplasmataceae > CBDHFF01. Next base: position 1,373,114 of record OZ253531.1, on the reverse strand, counting down.
TTAGTCAATTATTGATTCCAATTTTATGTATGTACAGCAAGATATTATGAGCTGCTTTATAATAGCTTAAAGTTACTATAATCCAGATTCAGCTCAGATTTATGTATGTACAGCAAGATATTATGAGCTGCTTTATAATAGCTTAAAGCTCTCAAGGGCCAGCCAGATTCGGTGCAAGCTCATGCATCTGCCAGCAAGGTATCCAAGGATATAAGAATTAGCTTCCTCCTACTCCTGGGGCATTCATTTCTCCTTCTTTTGCTTCTCCTTGAGAGGTTGCAGCTCCAGCGGTTACACCTTTGCTTGCATCTACGCCTGTTGCCGTAGTACTTCCTACTTCCTTCATTGTTCCTCCTGATTTTAGTGCTTCTTGAAGATCTTCTGCGGACATCCCGTCCATTGCACTCCCTTTCTTAGCAGATTTATCTTTATCAGCACCGTCCGCTGGTTCACCTTCTTTAGCAGATTTATCTTTATCAGCACCGTCCGCTGGTTCACCTTCTTTAGCAGATTTATCTTTATCAGCACCGTCCGCTGGTTCACCTTCTTTAGCAGATTTATCTTTATCAGCACCGTCCGCTGGTTCACCTTCTTTAGTAGATTTATCTTTATCAGCACCGTCCGCTGGTTCACCTTCTTTAGCAGGTTTATCTTTTACTCCTTCTGCTCTCTTTTTGGTGGCTGTCAGCAATTCTTCCATAATAGCTTGATGTGGTGTAGCTTGCTTATTACTATCCTTCTTAGGTTTTGCTACTAGCGACGGCAGTGGAGGTGGAGTTGGTATTGCTGAAGGGGTAGCAGGTTCTGTGGTTACTTTACTGCCGCCACCTGAGCCTTTGTTTTTTTTGTCACCTTCTTGCTTTTCTTGATCTTCTACGCCAGGTGTTGTAGCTGCTGCACCTGGTGTTGCACCTTCTGTTCCTGGTGTTGTTGTACCTTCTGCACCTGGTGTCGTCTGCACCTGGTGTTGCACCTTCTGTTCCTGGTGTTGTTGTACCTTCTGCACCTGGTGTTGCAGCGTCTGCACCTGGTGTTGTACCTTCTGTACCTGGTGCTGTTGTACCTTCTGTACCTGGTGTTGTACCTTCTGTACCTGGTGCTGTTGTACCTTCTGCACCTGGTGTTGTAGCGTCTGTACCTGGTGTTGTGTCTTTTACTAATTTAGACTCTAATGTCTCTAACGCCTTAACTTGATTAACTGTTGCTGCTGCTATATCTGTGTCTGCTGTTGTTTTGGCAGCTGTTGTTTTGGCAGCTGTTTCTTTTTTTGGTTCTTCTACTGTTGAAGGAGTTACTTCAGCGGTAGTTGCTTTTGCAGTGTTTTGTTCAACGATAGTCTGTTTAATTGGTTCTGCCGCTGTATCAATGATCTCTTTAAGAAGTGTAGGGTTATCCATTAACTGTGTTAGTAATTTGTCTCCAAATTGACCTGCGTTTGCTATCACTGCTCCTTGTACAGCTGCGGATAATTTACTATTACCGGCATCGTTTACTGATGCACCTGATATTAAGCTGTCCATACTTTTATTAGAGCTAGCTTTTAGCACACTATCTTCTATGATTTTTGTCATTTCTGTAGAAAGAGCCAATTTTTCATCGGCAGAGAGAGAGTCTGGTAAAGCAGATTCAACAGCTTCACGGATATTTTCATATTGTACTTCGTCTTTTTTAGCTTCAACTGATGCACCTATGTCTTTAGACACAGGTGCTACTTCTAGGCCTATATTATCCATGCATTCGACGATATGCGCAGCTGCTGTTTTAATACAGGTAGCTGAGACAGGCGCTTCATCGCTAGCCATTGCTTGACTTGTAGTTGTTAAAGTTGCTATCAATACAGATTCGTAATCTGGATTTGATGTGCGGCTATTGATGCTTAATCCTACTGATGATTCCTTGCTTGCAAAAATACTTAATATATTACTGACCATTCGATCTTCAGCGCCAGCTTTTGTGATATTAACCAAACCAGACTTACTTAATTCAGCTGATTTTCCTGTTATGCTCGTAAAGATAGCTTGCGCTAGAGGATCCTGCGCCCTTGTTTCTGCCTGATCAGCAGATTCATTTAGTTCATTTGCTTTCGTCATTATTGCTTCTACAAGCTGATTTTGAGGTGTATCCTTTTCTTCTGTTGTTGTCTCTTTTGTTTGTGTAGTTTTTTGAGCTGTTTGTTTTTCGGCATTATCCATGCACTCAGCCACTTTGTTTACTACTGCTGCTTGAGCCTCTGCAAGGATTTCATCATTAAATTGTGAGGTAATATCTGGGTTCTTTCCTGTTATATATGAGTTCAAAGTGTCTGCAAAATCATCGGTTTCAATGCCTGCTCGGGACTTCATTAAGAGTGTCAGCTCTATATCCTGCGATTTATTTTCAGGATCTCTAGGAAACGCATTTGACATTAATTCCTTTTGCGCCATAGCAAGACCTAATGCATCTTCTTGATAATTTTCTGTAGCTTTAAGACCCACAATTGTCTTGTCCAGTTCATCCATTGTTTGGGCTAATTCTTTTTTGAAGTTTTGTAGTTGTTGCTGCTGTAACTCTGCCGCTGTAGGTGCAGCAATTGGTTGACCTTGAGTTACTGGTGCTGTTCCTTCTCCAGTATTAAAACCTTCTAAAGGAGGTAAGTCACCTACTTCTTCTGTATGTAGTTGTCCATCTAGTGCTGTTTCCTCGGGCGCTGGTGCAGATTGTTCATCTGTAGCTAGTTCTCCTAGCCTTGGGTCACGTTCTTCTGTCTGTGGTTGCTCATCTCCAGATAAGCCTTTACTGCCTTCTTTGCCTTCTACGTGTTGATCGTATAGTGTGTTTTCGTAATCAGTAATGAACTTAGCATTCTTAGTTTTCAATTCACGATATGTTTTTTTATGTAAGCCGGATATACCCATTGAGTCGCGTAGGTTAGTTTGAAGACCTGTATTAGTAGTATGGGCGTCGATCATACGAGCCAATGGCTCTGACATTAGTTTTTGTCTGCTTTGAATAGTATCATTATACCTTTTATCAGAAGAACTACGAAACTTTGTTGAGAATGCATGTGATAATTGGCCAATATTCGAGGTGTCATTTGTAATATAGGGATTATTTGCTGCAACACCATCTATATCTTCTTTTGCCTTAGCCAGACTATCGCTTATCGCTGTATTTAATTCTTTTACTTGTTCTGTGCCTAATTGATTACCACTATATTTTTTTATATCCATCAATGTCTCTGCCATCAGCAAATGTTCTTGGGCATCCTGTAAAGATTCTGCATTTTTTCCAGCCGTACCACTCCTACTAAGGAACTTGTTCTGAAGACCGCTTCTAGATGCTATTGCTGCAAAATCATAATTATTTTTAACAGCTTCTTTTGATAGTTGTGATGGACCTGGGTTTTCTACTGTTATTATTTTACCATCTTTATCTTCCGCGAGAACCTTGTGTGTCCGTTCAAGCATCTCTAGTCCATCTCTATTGTATCCCGCATCGACGGCCTTAGTTATTAGATGGTTTCTTGCGGCGTTATCTACTATTTCAGGCTTCCATTCTGGATGTGCGGCTTGTAATACTTCTGTCACTGCTGCACTTGGTTTAGCAGTGCATACTGCAGGGTTCATAAGTAAAGGGTTCAGAGAGGTAGAATCTGTGTCTATAGATTGCGGTTCTACTGATACAGCCTCTCTTTGAGTGCCGCTAACGCAAAGCATAGAACTTTCACTTTTTCCTTCTTTGACATCTTTTATTGAACGATTTTTTATAATAACGTTACCTGTAGATTCATCAATAGTAAGGTATTGATGATTTTCCTTCAAGCCTGCCAGTGTCGTTGTATTCAAGCGTGCTACATTAGGGACGGCAGTCTTGTTTATCTGTGCAGAAACAAATTTCTGCATCACGGTAGATGCATATAATTTAGCTCCTGCTTCCATGTCTAGTGGTTGGTTTGCAGGAGACTCACTCGATGTTCTTAATAATTCAAGTGTTGCAGAATTCTTAGGAATATAAACAGGAACAGTTGAAAGTATCTCAGAAAGTTCAGCCTGATTCAGCAGTTTAGAGCCTAATTGCATTTTTATGTTCTCAGGAAGAGCCTTCTTGTCTGTGCTATCATGATCCGGTAATTTTATGTCTAGGGTATGTGCGTCATTGGAATTATGTGTAGGTTCAGATTTTCTCTTGAACACATTCGTAGATTTTTCTGAAGATTCTTTGTCACTTTCTTTTACTTTTGGAGCTTCTTTTGCGCCTTGTGCAAGGGTGTTGGCTTGTTCATCTTGTTCCTTGGCTATATTATTGGATACCGTAGTAATCGCTTGGAATTGATGAGTGCGGCCAATTGCACTATGAGCAACCGTAACACCCTCATCAGTAGTGTCGTGATGAGAACTATGTTGAACCTTTGTATCTTTTAGTGCATCGCTATATTGTTGCTGGGTCAGAACAGTAGTTTTGCCCTTTCTGTCCTTACTAGTGAACTTGGTCTCGAGGGTATCTCCGCTTTTCGCCCCTGTTGTAGGTATACCGTTTGTAAGGGTATAAGAATTATTGCCAACTGTTATAGAACTAGAGAACGCTTGCTTCGGTTTAGATGAAGGCTGCATTGGCATCTCAGGCGGCATTGGCTGCATTGGCGGCATTGACATCCCCCCAATTGACATCCCCTCAGGCTGCATTGACATCCCCCCAGGCTGCATTGACATCCCCTCAGACTGCATTGACACCCCCCCAATTGATATCCCCCCAGGCTGCATTGACATCCCCCCAAACTTCATTGGCGCAACCCCTCCTAACGACAATGACTGATCCTGTTCATCAACGACCTTTGCTGTTAACCTAGAGCCGTCTGACATAGATGTAGTAGTGGCTGTCAATTGCATTCCATTATTAGCCAATGACTGTACGGAATCTACTGCATTAGAGTCCTTGCCCTTTATATCCAAATATTCTTCTGCCGTTAATATACTTGTGCCATTTTTGGTTGTTATCTGATATTGAGTGCTAGGTTCACTCATATCTATAACTACTCCATCCATCATTGTGGTAGAGCTCATTTGCGATGGACTGGGTTTGGGTCCAGATTTAGGCAATGGCTGAGAGAAACTGGAGTGTGTAGTAAAACTGTTTGTATCTAATTTCATGGCATGATTCCTGTATTCTAATTGTGGATTTTGAGATGGTTGGTGTTCATCAGGTGGTACGTCAGTTGGCAATGGATTGTCTAAATCATCAATGCCTTGTTCTTCTTGCTGTGTTACTGATACATCAATTGAGAGTATTGCTGAGTCAAGAGATTCAGTGATAATCTTGGATACAATTTCATGCATTTCTGGCGTTACACCTTTGTTGCTCGGCTTAAATGAAGCCCTCTTAGGAGCAGTGTTTATGGTATGATTTATAAATTCTTCTAATTGATCCTTAAAATTTTCAGAATCTTTACCGTTATCTTTATAGCTTCCTATAAGAGCATAAACTTGACCCACTCCTTTCTGAAGATCACTCTGATCAGAGGCGCGGCGTAACAGAGGCTCACTTTTTTGTTCACCAGTGAGTAATGCATAGTCTGCATCAAATGCCATATCGCTTGTTTCTTCTCGAGCGTAATGGATGCTGTTAGCTTTTTCTTGTAACTTTGCAGAGAACTTTTCTGCTATGTTCTTTTCGTGTACCTCAGGAGCGGGGCTAGTATATTCCTTTGATGCCAAAGAATCACTTGATGTTTCTGTCCCTCTACTCGTTGATTCTACTGTTGAGGGTGGGGTATATTCTGACGTGCGGTCTAGATTATGACCTGCTTCTCCAGCGAATGAAAATGGTGTGTTGCCAGTACCACTGCCAGGGTGTTGATCAACATTATGTGTTGGTAACCCAGGATCTTCTTCTAAAGTAACCGCACTACTCAATTGTGGATCGGAATCCTGCGTTTCTGACCAAAAATCCCCGCTTGCTTCAATAGGAGCGTTGGTGTAGGCGTGATGGTCTCCTAGGTTTACATGCGAAACATGAGACTCTCTATTGCCTTCGCCTTGACTTGTCTCATTAGCGACCAAGGTTGATGCATCGCCGTCAAATGGTGCGTCATGTTGTGCAGAATGAAGAGAGTCGTGCTCTTCTGTAGTAAAATCTTCTGGTATCGTAGCTTCTGCTGTAGCAAGTGTGTCTATGTCGCTGGATAATTGTGTTGGCTGATCTTGTTGATGAGGAAATACAATAGATCTCCCTGAGAGCTCGGAGATATCTTGATTTTTACCGGACATGTCTTCTTGAGAGGCTAAAGGTGGAACCTCTACCTGAGGCGAATCATTAGGAATATTTGGTGTATAATCTACTATAATATTATTGTCTGTGTTAAATAACACAAGACCATCTTTTATTGCCGTTTGCTGGACGATTTGAGAGTCTACCTGTGTGAACTCATCTGTTTTGTTTGCCATGTTTTCATTAATCATTTGACTAGTATCTTTTGTGCTTTCTAATTTCTTCATCTGCTCATTTAGTTTTGCCTTACTTTCTTTCAGTCTTTCTAATTTATGCTTTACACCTCTTATCTTGCCCGTAAGGCCCAAGGCGTCCTTTGCCTGTAAGGCTGTAAGTTGGTTCTCGAGACTAATTTTTCTTTGTACTTGAGAAGCAAGTCGGGTAGAGCCTTCAGATGCATTAATAGTTAATTTGGCAGTTGCTTTTTGTAGTTGCTTTATCTCTTTATCAGATATGTTTTCTGCATTACTAGATGTTTCTTCTGCATTACTTGATGATCCGTTTAATCCTCCTGTAAATACCTCTTGGAACCTCCCGTGCACCTGATTCATTTTTTCCTGTAGTAGGCTAGTTGTCTCTTTTAGTGCTTGACTTGTAATAAGTAATTCATTATTTTCCATGTCGATTTTCTGGGATACTTTGTCGATTTTCTGTTGCAACTTGTTTTCTTGCTTTCTTTTCTTGCTGTCTTCTCTAGTCAATGGGGAGCGTTGTAGAGCAGTTAGCTCTTGTTGACTGTCGAGTATCTCTTGTTGTTTCGTATCTATACTCTTTTGGATGGTTTCCATGTTTTTTGAAGCAGTACTATCTACACTAATCAGTTTTGTAGCCTCGAACCCAAGTGTCTCACGTTTTATTTCTAATTCTTTCAGCTCTGAATTAGCACTTCTTTGCTGTTCTTTAGTAAATTTACTTATTTGTTGAGCATTTTCACAAATAGATCCAAAACTATCATGTTGGCTGTCTGTCTCTTTGCTAAAGCTAATATTTTTAGATTTTTTATATTGGGGAGTGTTAATATCAAAGCTGTTCCTTGAGTCTATTGTTAAAACTTGTCCATCCGCTATTTTTTTTACTAGATCTAATGGTACGATATTGTTAGCGCCTATAGCGTCATTTATTTGAGACTGTAATTCTTGTTGTATTTTGCTCTTATCAACAAAGTCAAATGATTTCTTGTCTGGAAAGGTTACTGCGACTGGTACATGTAGACCTTTAACAGATACATCGTATCCTACTGTAATAGGCTTGTCTGCAGTGTTCCTTTTCCTACTTGTTGGGGAACTTGGCATATGTATAGTTTTAATTGCTGATTTTAATGTATCAGCAGTATGTTGATTAGAACCTTTTTGATATGTTCCTGCAACGGGTTGTGATGTTAGATGTGATTCTGATGGATCTACTGTGCCTGACATAACTGATAATACTTACTATTATGAACTGTGCTGGATTGTAGCTGGTTATTATAAAATAATTATTAATTGCTATTATATTATAAATAATTGTTAAGAAAATAATTGTTTGCTATGAACATCTTATGTGTATACTACTGTCGTAGTTATTGAATTTTAAGGTATTATTATGAATTATGATCAGGTGCCTATTGGAAGCAAGGCTCCTAAGGAAGTTAATGCTATAGTGGAAATTTCGGCCAAATCTGGGGTTAAGTATGAGCTTGATGAATCAACTAATTTGATGCGAGTGGACAGATTCCTACCTGTTGCTATGCATTATCCTTGTAATTACGGTTTTGTGCCACAGACTAAATGTGGAGATGGAGACCCAATGGATGTACTCATATTAACAGAAGAGCCTTTATCCGTTGGCAGCTTGATTACTGTCCGTCCTATAGGTGTTCTAGGTATGGAAGATGAAGGTGGCAGAGATGATAAGGTGCTAACTGTTCCAGCCGGCAAAGCTGGTGTTTTCTATAAGGATGTAAAATCATATAATGATTTACCAGAAATTATTGCCAAAAGAATAGAGCATTTCTTTGAGTATTATAAAAAATTAGAACCAGAAAAATGGGTTAAAATTTTTGGTTGGAGTGATGCGGCAGAGGCAGAAAGGCTAATAGAAGAGGCACGTGCGCAATATGTTTAATAAATATATGTTCCGTGATGTGATTCCCCATATACATGATACTGCGTTTATCGCTCCTAGCGCTGATATTATCGGCAGAGTTGAGATCGGTGAACGTTCTAATGTGTGGTATCAATGTGTTATAAGAGGGGATGTTAATAAGATTATTATTGGTAGCGATACCAATATACAAGATGGAACAGTGGTTCATGTAGATCGAGAGAAAGAAGGTGAACAATCAATGGTTGGCGCTACTACTATCGGAGATAGGGTGACAATAGGTCATAATTGCATGATACATGCTTGTGAATTGCAAGATGAATGTTTTGTTGGTATGAGTGCTACTGTAATGAGTAACGCTGTCGTAGAGACACATTCTATGCTTGCCGCTGGTGCTTTGTTATTAGAAGGCAGGGTGGTTCCTAGTGGGCAATTATGGGGTGGCTCTCCTGCGAAATATTTACGTGATTTAACAGAAAAGGAAATAGAACATATAAGAGTATCCGCAGATAATTATGTCAAACTTTCTCTTATGTATTAGATGTGGAGCATCAATCTGTCATCTTATTTATTTTGAAACCAGCATAAACAATTAAAGACCTTTAATGTTATCTTAGGTCTTTGAATTAGAGGTACAAATAAATTTTGTATTACACTTGTATTTAAGAAATTTATATATATCTATTAGGTATAGATTTAATTGTAACAACTTAGGGATTTTAATTATGGGCAGAATAATTGGCATTGATTTAGGAACAACAAACTGTTGTGTATCAGTAATGGAGAATGATAAGGCTGTCATAATAGCTAATGCTGAAGGTAGAAGGACTACACCTTCAATAGTAGCATTTACTAAAGATAATGAGAAGCTGTGCGGTGACTCTGCAAAACGTCAGGCCGTTACCAATCCAAAAGATACTTTTTTTGCTGTTAAAAGACTAATTGGTCGTAGATATAATGATGATATCATCCGAGAAACAGAGAAAACTATAGCTTATAAAATTGCACGAGGAGATAATGGGGATGCTTGGGTTCAATCTGGAGATGGTTCAAGAAAAATTTCACCAGCAGAGATTAGCTCATATATTTTACAAAAATTGAAAGCTGATGCTGAAGCTTATTTGGGTGAATCTGTAACACAAGCAGTTATTACTGTTCCTGCCTATTTCAATGATGCTCAACGTCAAGCAACAAAAGATGCTGGTAGAATAGCTGGATTGGAAGTTAAGAGGATTATTAATGAGCCTACTTCTGCTGCATTAGCTTATGGCTTGAACACAGACGCTGAAAGTGGTTTTGTCTTGGTATTCGACCTTGGTGGTGGAACATTCGATGTTACATGCTTAGAATTAGGTGATGGTGTATTCGAAGTTAAGGCAACCAATGGTGATACTCACCTTGGTGGTGAAGATTTTGATAATACAATTGTTAATTACCTGTCTGATACATTCTATACTGAACATAGAATTGATTTAAGGAAGGATGTTTTAGCATTGCAAAGACTAAGAGAGGCTGCTGAGAAGGCAAAAATTGAACTCTCTAGTGCTCAACAAACTGATATTAATTTGCCTTATATAACCGCTGATCCTGCTTCTGGTCCAAAACATCTTAGTATCAAGTTAACAAGAGCAAAATTAGAAGATCTGTGTGGTGACCTGATTAAGAGAACTATGATTCCTTGTCAGAAAGTGCTGGATGACGCAGGTGTTAAGAAGGAAGAGATTAAAGAAGTTATACTTGTAGGTGGTATGACTAGGTCTCCTAAAGTGCAAGAAGAAGTTGAAAAATTCTTTGGAAAAGTACCTTGTAAGAGTGTGAATCCTGACGAAGTTGTGGCTATGGGAGCTGCTATTCAGGGTGGTATAATGTCTGGCGATGTTAAAGATGTTTTATTGCTAGATGTTATTTCTCTTTCATTGGGAATTGAGACTTTGGGAGGAGTAATGACCAAGCTTATTGAAAGAAATACTACCATTCCTACCAAAAAATCACAAACTTTCTCCACAGCAGAAGACGGACAAACCGCCGTTAGTATTCAGGTGTTCCAGGGTGAAAGAGAAATGGCTAAACATAACAAGCTACTTGGTAAGTTTGAGCTCAGTGGTATACCTCATGCGCCTCGTGGTGTTCCTCAGATTGAGGTTACATTTGATATTGATGCAAATGGTATAGTTAATGTTTCTGCAAAAGATAAAGGTACAGGTAAGGAGCAAAAGATTACTATACAATCATCCGGAGGTCTTTCTGAAAGCGAAATTAAAGCAATGGTTGAAGAAGCCGAAAAATATGCCGATGAAGACAAAAAGAATAAAGAGATGGTTGAAACTAAAAATAAGGCTGATAGTGCATGTTATTCAGCAGATAAGAGCCTAAAAGATTTGGCTGAAAAAATTAGTGACGATCAGAAATCTGAGATTGAAAAATCTAAGAAGGATTTAGAAGAAATTAAGGATAAAGAAGATTCTACTGTTTCACAGATTGAAGAAAAAGTTGAAGCTTTACAGTCTGTTCTTAGTAAGGTTGCTACGGATGTATATAGCCAAGCTGGTGGTGATGGCACTAGCTCTGGTGATGAACAACAGCCAAATGAGAACGCTACTAATAATGACAATGGTGAAGAGGTTGTTGATTCGGAGTATGAAGAGGTTAAAGAAGGTAAGGATAACTAAAAATTATCATCTATAAATTGTACAAATAGCTTCCTATTGCTGGTTCTTTTTGAACTAGAGATAGGGGGCTATTTTGCTATTTTAGTGCTTTGTATTTTTTTGAATTAGGTCATCATATCTGATGATCTCTATGATCTCTATGATCTCTATGATCTCTATGATCTCTATGATCTCTATGATCTCTATGATCTCTATGATCTCTATGATCTCTATGATCTCTATGATCTCTATGATCTCTATGATCTCTATGATCTCTATGATCTCTATGATCTCTATGATCTCTATGATCTCTATGATCTCTATGATCTCTATGATCTCTATGATCTCTATGATCTCTATGATCTCTATGATCTCTATGATCTCTATGATCTCTATGATCTCTATGATCTCTATGATCTCTATGAGCAATATTTATGATCTCTATAGATCTCTATGATCTCTATATCTCTATGATCTCTATGATCTCTATGATCTCTATGATCTCTATGATCTCTATATTTAGTATAGATCCCATAAAAATATTCAATTCTCCATTGAATACTCAATTATTAATACTAGGCAAAAAAAACTTATGCGTTTTGGTTCTAATTCCCAATTATTTTTTGCAACTAATATATCCTATGTTTCTATGTTTTTTATTCTTGTGTACATATCACTCTGACGTTATTAAGTTTCTTATTTGGAGAGTAAATATAGGAGAAATAATCTTACTTATTCAGGGTATCTAAGCTTCTAGCTTGATTTAAGAAGCTCTTGTTCTTGTCTTTGGCATTGTGATTGATGCTTTACTTTCTCTGCAAGTTGATTAAGTGTAAATGGTTTAGGGAGAAAAACGAAATCTCTCTTATCTCCATAATCTCTAGTAAAAATCTCTTCTCCGTATCCGGAGGTAAGAATTACTTTTAAATTAGGGTCTTTTATTAGAAATTCTTTGGCAATCTGAGTTCCACTCTTATTGGGCATCACCACATCAGCAACTAATATATCAATCTTACCATATTCATCAGGGTTGTTGAATATTTTTGAAGCTTCTTCAGTGGATTCTGTTGCTATAACTCTATACCCCTTGTTTATTAGGGCGCTTGTACTACACAACCTTACTGCGGTTTCATCTTCCACGAGTAAAACTGTATTATTTCCAGTTAGATCTTGTTCTGAACAATGAGAGCCATCTTCTTCCTGTAAAGAATCTGCTTTATTGAATGATCTGGAGAATAAAATATAGAAAGTTGTACCTTCTTCTGTTTTACTTTTTATGTAGATCCTTCCTCCGCTTTGTTTAATAATGCCGTAGACTGTTGATAATCCTAATCCTGTTCCTGTTTCCTTAGTTGAAAAGAATGGATTAAAAATCTTATCCATTTGTTGTGGTTTGATGCCACACCCAGTATCAGTAATACTAATTAATACATATTCTCCAGGTATTATTTTTGAGGTATCTGGTGTTGATAACTGGCTATCAGGCATGAAGCCATCTTTATCTATTAAAATATTTTGAGTGCTTAATGAAAGGTCTCCAGAATTGTCCATTGCATCTCTTGCGTTGACAATAATATTAATTATTACTTGCTCTAATTGACCTTTATCTACCTTAATATTCCATAGATCTGGGGCATATTCTATATTTAAATTAATGCTCTCGCCAATTAATCTGCGAACTAAAGAGGACAGTTCTGAAATTATATCAGTTAGATCTATGATCTTTGGTTGGAGAGTTTGTTTGCGAGAGAAAGCAAGTAATTGTCTGACTAAGTTAACTGCACGATTTGCGTTTTGTTTTATTTGCACTATGTCGGCGAATGAGGGGTCTCCTACAATGTGTCTCATCAATAATAGATCACAGAAACCTATGATAGCAGTTAGTAAATTATTGAAATCATGTGCGATCCCACCAGCCAACTGTCCAATTGCCTGCATTTTTTGTGATTGAGTGAATTGTTCTTCCAAGCTCCTCTTGTCATTTGTACTAGTGGTATATACAATATACGAGATATTATCATCATTTATTGGGGTAAAATATAATTTTACATTTTCATGATTCATTAGTTTTAATTCTATATTAAACGTTTCTCTGGAGCTTAGATGCAATAACAGTTGCTCTTCTTTATCTTGTTCTATTATTTCCAATATTGTGTTATTGATCGTCGGTGAACATAATTCTGAGAACGACCTGTTGCATTTTATAATCTTGTGATCATTATCGAGTAATAATGCACCTATATCTGATTCTTCAAATACTTTATTCCATAAACTATCTTCTAAGGTATCTTTAAAGTTTTTAACTTGATGCTGTAATTTTTCATTGTTTATACTAACTATGCTATAATATAGTTTGTCTTGGTTATTATAATGGCTAGATATTTTGGTATCTATACAGATATTTCCTGGCTTGGGTATCTTAGTGTATATCGTACTACATTCCTTATTATAACCAGGTATAATTTCTGTAATGTTAATCATTTGTACTTTATTATCTTGTGTCTCTATTATGTCTAATAAAGGATTATTTATATAAACAGTTTGACCGTCTTTATTGACGGTGAACATGCATATATCATGTTTTTCTAGTAATTCTTTATAAAATTTATCTTTGTTTTGAGGTATGACTTGTAACAAGAACAATTCTTGTTTGTTGCTTTTTCCTGTATTGAGTAATGTTAAAGCGGTGGATTTTAAAGTTAGCTCAAGCTGTTGCTCGTTAATATAGAATGTGCTGTCTGTTTCAATATGTTCGTTTGAGGATGTCATATTTTTAATAAAAACTTGTGTGTCTACGTTTGTTTTATGGGCATCAATCAGGTTTTCTATGTTCTGATGTTTATTATCTGGGTTCAGACATGCGTTAAATTCCTTGTCAGAATATAATAAATCACCTTTATTGTTAATAATTGTACAAAATTTGGCACTCTTATTTATAGCAAGCTTCAGCATTTTGTTTTCGTTATTTAGTGCATTGATGCTATTTAGTTGTTTATTTTTTGCAACTATAAATAGAGCTGTTGAGGCAATTAGACTTACTATAGATGTCAAAATTGTCCATATATTTTCTGATATGGGTAATACAGTATATAGTGATACAATTATAGTAATAAATATAAGATTTGTTGTAATAATATTTAATGATGAATAGTTATGAATAGGGGGTGAATATTTTGATATATACCTTTCTAGAACATCGGAGAAAGTGTATGTCATCTTCTATTGTCATAATATATTATTACAAAAATAGTATATTATATTCTATATAAGGTATCAAGTGTATTTTTCATATTAACACTATATATTGTGGTATATATATTAACCAATTGGAATATATATTATTTCATAAGGACTAATATTCGAGCAATCATAGGTTGTATTAAAATAAACCGATTAAATGTGCTTAGTGCTTAGTCGTTACCTGGTGTGCGAGATCCTTGAATGCGTTATCAGTCAAAGTAGAGAGTGGAGAATGCAGACTTGCATTCCCTGTAGAGCGACAAGAATGACCAGGGGTCCTCAGTGAATTATCTGCATCATGATCAGGGGTCCCCAGTGCACTATCTACCTTAAAATTAGGAGCCTCATGTGAATTATCTGTCTCCAGATCAAGAGCCTCATGTGTCGCAGTAGCATGCTTACGTTTAGATGTGTGTTCAGGATTTTTCTTCTTATTCTTTTTTAAACCAGTATCGCTGTGTGTTTTTTTGTGTGGAGCTATAGCTGTAGACGTAAATCCATGTGAAGTATCTGAGGTACCTAAGAACATGTTATTATTGTTTTTCTCTGTAGGCGAGCTGGCTGATGTTGTTGAATCACTGCTGCTTGTCTTCCTGAATCTAATGCTTGTCTCGTTTGTTCCACCATAATTCCTCTGAGCACCAGAAGATGATCCTGATCTTAAACTAAGCATTGATAGTGGTGCTTCTGCAGGTCTATGTTCTTCTACTGGGTTATCTAAATTCAGTCTACTTCTGTGTCTGCACTTATAAACTAACACGCACGTTATAGCCAATCCAAAACAGATGATACTTATAAAGGCGGCAACTGAGATTGCGGTAACTGCGTCATTTGTTAACGTGCCGCTTTTGGGATTAATTTCTTGATGATTTCCTGTGTCCAAGGGATCAATAAATCCAGAACCAACATTACCTATATTGGTTGGGGATGGTTCTGCAGTGATAGTTGTTGCTGGGCCTGTTGGTTCAGGAGTGCTGGGAGTTTCAGTTGTTGTTTCTGGTTCTGCAGTGTCAGTTGTTGCTTCTGGTTCTGCAGTGTCAGTTGTTGCTGAGTCTGTTGGTTCAGGAGTGCTTGGAATGTCGGTTGTTGTTTCTGGTTCTGTTGGTTCAGTGTGCTTGGAATGTCGGTTGTTGTTTCTGTTGGTTCAGGAGTGCTTGGAATGTCGGTTGTTGTTTCTGGTTCTGTTGGTTCAGGAGTGCTGGGAATGTCGGTTGTTGTTTCTGGTTCTGGAGTGATAGTTGTTGCTGAGTCTGTTGGTTCAGGAGTGCTGGGAGTTTCAGTTGTTGGGGTTGACTCTGCATTAGGACTGTGAGCTTGTGGCGGATCATTTTCTACTATTTCTACTATTCCATTAGCTGATACAGTATATATGAGCCCCGCATTGTGGAATGATACACTGTGATCGCTTAATTCATGTAAGTTGGTTATTGGAGATGAGGATTCAAATACTGTGCTGGCTACATAATCTGCCGTGATGCTATCGCCAAAAGAGCTGTTCTGTGTGATTAATATAGTGCGGCCATCCTGTTCTCTGTATTCAGTATGAAATAATTTATATGTGCCACCATTATTAATTATATAGAATAAGTACGAGCATACATGATTAAACGCACAATCATCTTCTTCTGGTTCCACTCTTATCATATCTGTAATTGAATCGTGCATTTCTATGCCAACTATCTTTGCGACCAATGATGGCTCTGAATTCTGATGTTTAGTGAATACAGCTGTTTGATGGGTTGGGTTGAGATTAGCCGCATCATGTACTAATGTTACTCTTCTTATATCTCCACTATCATAGGCTGTTAATAAGCCACTCCAAGATATTTCCATAGGGGTAAAATCCGACTCAGCATAGATAGGAGGAGTCCTCCTCCTTACCAAAGCATGTATTGATACTATTATCATCGCCTCCATTGAATGATCCAGGAGGATAACATACCTCTATATAGCCATCATCTGTGCTGTAGAAGGCTGTAATTCTATAGAGATCCCCAGTGCTTATAGCATGTCCAGAGTCAGGGACAGCACTATCTACTGAAAGATTAGGAAGTCCGAAGTTTTCTATTGAAATTGAGTTGCTTGTTCCTGGTATACTTTGAGTATTATACTGAAGCATGCTGGATCGAAGCAAGGAGGATGTCGGCAGAACAATAGATCCCTTTAATATATTCATCACTAAAGTAATATCTATTGTTTTATCCTGCAAAGGAATATCTGGATCATTAGCATCTTCAATTGTTATTGATGAAGGTGAAATCAAGAAATTCTGTATTTGCTTATATCAAACCATAACTGGGTTAGCAATCATGCAGTCAGTATTCGAGGCAGTGAGGTCTAAGCAAGTACTTTGCTCTGTATCATCATGAAGATCAAGTTCTGAGCTTCCAATGATTTGTGGCGTTCCGCTGGCATCGATATTAAATACTACAAGTTTTGCAGTGGATACTTTGTAACCCTCTCTGATGCCTACTGTTGGCACCACAACAACAGTGATGTGTTCTATAGAGCCAGGAGTCGCAACAGCAATATTTGCTACTACTGGGATTGAGTTTGCACCCAGTATGTTTATAGTCTTGGTAGGAGAAGGTGGATTTACTATTTCTACTTTTGATAGGACATCAGGGATGTCAATAGTGTGTCCATTCACTGTGATTCGTGCTGAGCCAGTATATATCTGACTTGTTGTTGTACCAAGCCCTGTTAATGTTTCAGATGGTACGTTGTTGTCAACTATGTATTCAATAGATGCAGGATTTTCCATGCCGTTTGCAAATAAGGAAATGTGTGCGGTCGGCGAGCTATTGGGCGTGCCTGGTATAGAAGAGGTTGTTGGCGAGGAAGGTGTTGTTGTTGGTGTGGCCATAATATGCAATAAATTGGATTGCATAGCATGTAATACAGTGGCGCCGATCATGGTATTTGCAGTTGTACTCATAGGTCGCATTAGTTTGGGTGCTAATAAAGTAGTGCCTGCTGGAATGAGTAACGTTGTACCAATGGAATATAAAATATTTAGAGAATTTGCTATATGTGGATGCGATAGTATGGCAGGCAGGTATGGATAAAGTGCGGCTAATGTCTCGATAGCAAATGTTAGTGTATAGCTCAATAGAGGAATATTTGGTGTTATTCCAGAATATGCAGCAAATAAAGATACTTGAGCTAAAGCAGTAATTACTACTCCTGCTGCTAATATTATGCGTAATGTTCTGTGTTTGGAGTTAGGATTTAAGTTTGGATTAAGATTATTTGCTAACTCAATATTTGAGTTATTTTTTAGCTTTCGTACTTTTCTCTTTTTATTACCTTGTGGCATTTGGAACCTATATGAGTGTTCTATATGAGTGTTCTTCAGTAATGACAATTAGATTAACAAGTTAATATTATAGGTTAATAAATGTACAGATGGAAGCAGAAATTGTATTTTCTTCAATATTTTCTAATATTTGGTTATATATTAAAGGGGGTTAGTTTCTTCGTAAGGCTAGTGTAACAAGGCTAATCACCTTTTATTTTATGATCTAGCGTTCTTTGTTGACAGAAAGTATAAGTCATAAATTTTCTAGTATTTGGTTATATGCTAAAGGGGGTTAGTTTCTTCGTAAGGCTAGTGTAACAAGGCTAATCACCTTTTATTTTATGATCTGGCGTTCCTTGTTGATAGAAAATATAAGTCATAAATTTCCTAATATTTGGTTATATGCTAAAGGGGGTTAGTTTCTTCGTAAGGTTTTTGTAATAAGGTTCGTTTTTTTCTGTTTTGTGCCTTGTCTCTCTTTGTTTACAGTAGATACAAGGCATGCATGTAGTTAGTTTAAGTAAAAATTAACTATATATAGATACACTTCTGCCTGTTATTTAGGCCGAAGAGAGTTTGGGAGAGTATAGATGTTTATGCACGCAAGAATGTTAGTTGCTATTTTAGGATCTTTGATGGTTCTTACTTCATGCAACAAGCACCATGCCCCACCTGGCTCTTCTGTCAGTGGTGCGCTGAAAGGTAATTTCTCTATGCCAAGTGAGAATGGTATGATAGTGAAAGAGAGAGATAGGTATTTGAATAAGAGCAAAGGAGGCAATGGTGCATCTTCGGATGATGATGATATGTTCTCTATGAGTGCATCCTATATTGACCCTAGTTATTCACCTAATGTGATTATGATGCCAGATACCAATGGAATGTACTCTATGCATATGATGGCTGGTGTTCCAGGTGTAACGGCATCCAACTCAAGTAAGGCGTCTAAAAAGAAGCCTAAAATGAAAATGGAAAATTCTAATCCTTTGATGCTAGGTATGCCAAATAGCATGGGTTATGAATTAACGTCTAATTACGGAAGAATGCAAGCACCCAATATGGTTATGCCTCCAATGAATTATGGAGCAATGAATGGTGCAGGGGTAGCTGCAGGGAATATGGGACATGCTATGCCTATGAATGGAATGAATCGTGGTGCGCAACAGAATAACGTGGCTCATGATATGGGAACAATGCTTTCAATGAATGATCAAAAAAATAGCATGGCGAATCATAAGATGATTCCAAAAAGGGCGATGAGTAATAGTGAAAGGATGATGGAAATTAAGAATTTACCAAAGAGAAGGCTGAATCGTCATACGCCTCATAATATGGTTCATAATGAAATGATGATGGATGATGAAGAAAGCATGGATGAGTATGATGTTGCTATGCAGATGCCAAAGAAAAAACCTATGAAAAAACAACGTATGTTTGTGATGGTTGATAATGATGAAGAAATGATGGATGATGAAGAAATAGTTGATAATATGGAAGAAGATGATAACATCGAGTATCTCGGTGACTTAGAGGTTGGCTATTTTGACGACGAGGATTATTAATAATGATATTATTTTCTCTGTATTAGAGGCAACGCAGAGAGCTGCAATTGCTTCTTTTGATTGGATAGGTAGAGGAAATAATGAGTCCGCAGATAGAGCTGCAGTGAATGCAATGAGATCAGCATTCAATCAGATAGATTTTCAAGGAAATATTGTAATAGGTGAAGGAGAGAGAGATAAAGCTCCCATGCTTTATATCGCAGAGAAGATTGGTTTAAATAATAGTATTGGACCTGAAATTGATATTGCGGTA
This sequence comes from Rickettsiales bacterium, assembly GCA_965262395.1. Classification (GTDB taxonomy): domain Bacteria; phylum Pseudomonadota; class Alphaproteobacteria; order Rickettsiales; family Anaplasmataceae; genus CBDHFF01. The sequence continues at coordinate 1,353,785 of OZ253531.1, read as the reverse complement.
GACCCTTTAGAGGGAACCAACATCTGCGCCGAATTTGGATATAATGCTATTTCTGTTGCCACTATCACGCATAAAGGTGGATTATTGCATGCGCCAGACCTATATATGAAGAAAATCGCTATAGCAGATCATAGTGATACTAATATTATTGATATAGATAAGAGCGTTGCAATTAATCTTAATAACTTAGCGGAAGTAAGGGGATGCAAAGTGTCCGATTTAACCGTAACTGTATTAAGGCGTGAAAGGCATAAGGATTTGATTGCAGAAATTAGAGATATTGGAGCGAAGATCAAATTTATTGATGATGGTGATATCTGTGCCATTATGGAGCTCCATGAAGGATTATCAGATATGTATATAGGTATTGGTGGTGCTCCAGAAGGTGTGATTGCTGCATCCATATTGAAATGCATGGGAGGAGAAATGTATGGTAAGCTTATTTTTAAGGATGATGCAGATATAAAACGTAGTGCAGCAATGGGGATCAGCGACGTGAAGAAAATTTATAACATTGATGATATGGTTAGTTCATATCCGGTATTTATTGCTTCTGGAGTCACGGACGGGAGTCTTTTTGATGGTGTGGTCAAAGATGGAGACGTGGGACACCGTGTTAATTCAAAGATTATTTCTCCAGATTTTTACCATGAAATTACCTCGACAATCTAGTTTCCTAGTTTGATGTTTTCAAGCACATACTCTTTTTTGGTGTTTTTATGTTTTCCCTTACTTGTATCTGTGGGATTGTTGGTGTTTTAGCTTTTGCTGGTGCAACCATGATGTTGCCTCGACAATCTAGTTTCCTAGTTTGATGTTTTCAAGCACATACTCTTTTTTGGTGTTTTTATGTTTTCCCTTACTTGTATCTGTGGGATTGTTGGTGTTTTAGCTTTTGCTGGTGGCAACTATGATGTTGCCTCGACAATCTAGTTTCCTAGTTTGATGTTTTCAAGCACATACTCTTTTTTGGTGTTTTTATGTTTTCCCTTACTTGTATCTGTGGGATTGTTGGTGTTTTAGCTTTTTCTGGTGCAACCATGATGTTGCCTCGACAATCTAGTTTCCTAGTTTGATGTTTTCAAGCACATGCTCTTTTTTGGTGTTTTTATGTTTTCCCTTACTTGTATCTGTGGGATTGTTGGTGTTTTAGCTTTTGCTGGTGCAACCATGATGTTGCCTCGACAATCTAGTATAAATGTCCCTTCTTTTTGGACATTTATTGAGTTGGGTGATTATCTTTTAAGGCTTTTATCATGGTAGTTTGTCTTAGTATCTGGTGCCTACTGCTCTATTTTATCTAGCACGGGAGCTTTTTCCTTACTCTCTATTTCTTTTTTCTCCTTTTCAGTTTCAGATTTGTTGTTGTTTGCTTCTTTTGTATCGCTAAGGTTATTGGTGGTATTGTCACCATAGTTATTGATGATTGTTCCTTCAGATACCTGATTGTCTGATTTACGACCAAATGATTTGAAGATTGTTTTAAGCATTTCCATAAAAATTCCTAATAATAATATTATTAATATTAAATTTAATATATTCTCAATAGAATGCATTGTCAAGGGGTATTTTATTGAAATAAATAAAATTAATTTCATTAGGTTTTATAAAACTCAGAGGTATTAACAAAAGCATTAACAAACAATTATGACGAAACACCCTACCGGGCATTATTATCACCGTCTCATGACCCTTTTGAGACGTTTGTCAATATTTTGGTATTTCTATTTTTCTTCATTATAGATATATCTACTCGAGGTCAGGATTCAAGGGTAGGGGTGAAATTAATTTCATAAAATCACTTCAGGACCCACAGAGGGGCTCACTTAGGCTATTTAATAGAGCCACGGTCCTCCCCCACATATAGTAGTACAGAGGTGGTCGACATAATCGTTGTTGTGCTTAGAGCAGTTACGTTGCATGTTTGGTATTACATATTAAAGTTTTAATATATAATACACCAGAATAGGCATTTGTACTTATAGAAATGGAGGGGTATCTTATTTTCTGCTGTAATAATAATTAAGAAGCTCCTCCCAAAACAACCTTTGTGGAAAACCTCCTATTGAAAAATTTCTGCATTGCGCTTAGAATTAGCTGGCTATTATCGAAGGATGGAGAATATTTTATGAGTTATCATTTCAGTAATATAGAAACAAAATGTCAAGAAAATTGGGAGTCATCTGGAATATTTAAGACTAAAGATGATACAGATCTTCCCAAATATTACATGCTAGAGATGTTCCCTTATCCATCGGGCAATATTCACATGGGTCATTTAAGAAACTATACAATGGGTGACGTTATTGCTAGGTATAAACGGGCGCAGGGATTTAATGTGCTTCACCCAATGGGATGGGATTCATTTGGATTGCCAGCTGAGAACGCAGCAATGCAAAATAAAGTGCATGCCGCTGAATGGACTATAAGTAATATTGCAAATATGAAGAAGCAGCTGAAGAGAGTAGGTCTTTCGTATGATTGGGATAAAGAGATTATGACCTGTGACCCAAGATACTATAAATATGAACAGCAATTCTTTATAAAATTCCTGGAAAAAAATCTAGCCTATAGGAAAGAGTCTTATGTTAACTGGGATCCAGTTGACAATACTGTGCTGGCTAATGAACAAGTTATAGAAGGAAGAGGCTGGCGTTCAGGTGCTTTGGTTGAGAGGAGAAAATTAAAACAGTGGTTTTTACGAATCACAGACTTTGCAGAAGATCTTTTGGAGAGCATAAAAAATTTAAAACATTGGCCAGAACGAGTTAAATCAATGCAAGAGAAATGGCTAGGAAAGTCAGAAGGGGTAGAAATTTCATTTAAATTTGATAATTATGACGGAGTCCTTGATGTATTTACCACCAGACCAGAAACTATATATGGTGCTGGATATTGCGCTATATCGCCAAACCATCATATAGCAAAAAATATTGCTCAGAATAATAAAGATGTGCAGCAATTCATTGATCAATGCAATGCTGAATCGACTGACGAATTGACTAATGCAAAAAAGGGTATTGATACAGGGTTGGTAGTCTTTCATCCTCTTAATCAGAAAAAACTTAAAGTTTACATCGCCAGCTTTGTCTTAATGGAATATGGTGCGGGTGCTGTTTTTTCGTGTCCTGCACATGATCAAAGAGATTACGAATTTGCCAAACAGTACTCTTTACCTATACTTCCTGTCATAAAATCTGATTCAGGGGAAGTTGATATATCCTCAGAGGCGTATACATCCACTGAGGGAGTTATGTACAATTCTGATTTTCTGGATGGAATGAGTGTAAAGAAAGCGCGGAGTGAGGTAGTAAAAAAATTAGTAGAAAAAGGAGTCGCAGAAAGGAAAACAAACTATAGAATTAGAGATTGGGGGGTATCTAGGCAGCGTTACTGGGGTTGTCCTATTCCAATAATTTATTGTAATAAATGTGGAGCTGTGCCAGTTCCTGAGGATCAGCTGCCTGTTGTCCTGCCTGATGATGTTGAGTGGCGTGTTGTAGGTAATCAGCTTGATATACATCCAACATGGAAATATGTTCAATGTCCAAAATGTGGTGCAGATTCAGTGCGTGAAACTGATACATTTGATACATTTTTTGAATCTTCTTGGTATTTTGCAATGTTTTGTAGTAAGGGTTACGCTCTTGACAAGGATGCTTGTAAGAAATTTCTACCAGTTGATCAATATATAGGTGGCGTAGAACATGCAGTTTTACATCTTTTGTATGCTCGTTTTTTTACTAGAGCTTTAAGTGATATTGGGTACTTAGATATAAAGGAGCCATTTACGTCTTTGCTCACGCAAGGCATGGTTTGTCATCAATCTTATAAGGATGATGCCGGGAATTGGATTACTCCAGAAGAGGCAAATAAGCAGAGAGCAATGGGGCAGAACGTAGAAAAAGGTAGAATGGAAAAAATGAGTAAATCCAAGAAAAACGTTGTTGATCCAAAAAATATAATAGATAGCTATGGTGCGGACACAGCAAGATTTTTTATGATGTCAGATACTCCACCAGATAGGGATATGGAATGGACAGATACTGGGATTCAGTCAGTATATAAATATCTAAGTAAGGTTTTTGTTGCTCTCAAGGGTTATAGAGATAGTTATAAAGAGAAGTGTGAAAGAGGTAGGAAAGCTGTAGGTGAAGATGTTTATGAGAAGATTGCTAAGGATAGTAGTTATAATGAGGTGTATAAACTTGTCTGTAATAAGATGAAGCATATGGGTGAAGATATTCACACACTTTCGTATGGATGGGGCGATAACTGCGATAAAGACGGAAATGAGTCGATATGGGCAGGTGCAGAGACAGAGAGAAGTAAGAGGTATCTAGTTGCAATTGATTATGCAAGAAGAGGTAAAATATCTTCAGATATATTTGCGGATGTAGGTGAGGTTACTGCAATTGATGATAGGGATGAAGAAGGTAACCAAAGTGATGATAAAGAAGAAGAAGGTGGCCAGGGTATGTTTGGTCCAGACGGAATAATTGCTTATCAAAACACTCCTGGTGTCACGTATCAGGATGTATTGGACAGGATAGATAGTAATGATGCTAACCAAAACAGTCAAGACCATCCGTTGATCAAGCAACATTATATAAACTTCAGGCAATCTATACATAAGAAATTGCATGAACTCACAAATAATATGGAAAGGAATATCTTTAATAAGGCTATAGCCAATATATATGAGATGTTTACTTTAATTACAAAATTCAGAGTTAGTACAGATATTGAGGCTGATGGTAGGTTATATCAAGATATGATAGAGGCACATATTATGTTCAACACTATGGACTTCAGAGAGGCCGTGGTTATTCTGATTAGAGTAATGGAGCCTTTCGTTCCTCATCTTGCTCAAGAATTATGGGAAGAATTGATGCAAAAATCTGGGTTGCTAGTTGAGGAGGCTTGGCCGACTATAGATAAAAGTTTATTGGTTGAAGATAGGGTTGATATAGCAATTCAATTAAATGGGAAGACCAAAAATGTAATTAATGTTGGTAAAGATATGAATAAAGAGGAAGCAGAGAAGATGGCCATTGAATATTTAGGCAATAAAATCTCAGATATTAAGTCAATCAGGAAGGTAATTTTTGTGCCTAACAGGATTATTAATCTGGTGGTTTAATTATTAGAAAAAATGAGCTGACATTTCAGATATTAAGTCAATTAGGAAGGTAATTTTTGTGCCTAACAGGATTATTAATCTGGTGGTTTAATTATTAGAAAAAAATGAGCTGACATTTCAGGTAGCTTAGTAGTGAATAATAAAAATCAGAACTAAGATAGTTTTGTTTGGTGTCGTATGGCTTATGTCGCCCTAAATATGTTCACTGCTTTTGGTGTATATTTACAATACAACTATTTGTATAATTAAATTTGATTTAGTTTTTTATTAAATATGGGCAGTATCAGGATGGTTTGTCCTTCTTCTTGTTTTTTTAAGAATGGGGAGTTGTTTTGCCTTTTTTTTTGGAATGCATCCAGTATTAATGCATCTTTGTCGCTTTCGGTTAAGTGCGGTTGAGGGTAGTAGCTTGTTCTTCAGCTACGTCTGTTGTTAATGCATCTTGTCGCTTTCGGTTAAGTGCGGTTGAGGGTAGAAGGGGCTTGTTCTTCATTTAGGTCTGTTGTTAATGCATCTTTGTCGCTTCCTTTAGGGAAGTTTGCTGGTAGTAGCTTGTTCTTCAGCTACGTCTGTTGTTAATGCATCTTTGCCGCTTTTTTTAAGTGCGGTTGGGGGAGAATCTTGATCTGGTTCTTTTTTAGTTTTAGGTAAGGAATCAGGCTTATCAGGGCTAGATGAATGGTCAGTCTGCGGAGGCGGAGGAGAGTCTTCTGGTGTTTTCTTAGTCCCTTCTTTCTTCGTTTTAGGTTTTTCTGACTCAGAGCTTCTTTCTTGTTCTGTTCCTGTTTTAGGCTTCTCTGGCACAGCAAACATTCTATCCTTATTCTGCTCATGCTCAATCTCCAGAGCTTGGATTACAGTAATTAATCCATCTAGGTAGCAATGCTTCTGCTGTTCTTTGGTCATGTTTTTCCTTTGCTCGTCAGATGAATGATGCTTTTCATATAAACTTTTATCTATATCTTCAGTCCCTTCTTTCGTTACTAATGCACGTACGGCCTGTGATATTGTATCGGGTAATTTGCTCTGTACTATGTTGCCCATCATAGATGTCATTTTTTTGAGCTCCAATAAGGGCTGTATAATGCACATTAATTCCTCGTGATTCAGGTAGTCTTGGTTAAAATACAGAGTCTTATCTGTGCTATCTTCCTTATTAAGAAAAAATCCCATCATAGTTCCGAGAGGAGATATGTTGGTATCTTGAACTATAGTATCGATCCTGTCATTCAGGAATGCGCACAGATTCGAGAAAGTATATGCATCATGACTATTATTGCTTCCATTAAGAAAATTGCATAAAGCACTCTTTATATCATCTGGGGTCTCTAGGTTTTCTTCTATTCCTATAAATTTAAGCATTTTTTTTACAAATTCTTTATTAATTGCGTATAATTTCATACACTCAGTAATCGCACCACGTACTTCAGTATTATGTTTGGCCGTTATATTATTATTATCTTCTATTGATTTTTTCAGGGAAGTTAGCTGGGACGCATTTGTGCTATGTTTGGAAGCCTCAGAACCCAATGTATGCTCCTGTGTATGTATCTTCTTTTCCAATTCACGTCTTTTTGAATGAGATTGTTGTATTAATATCACTATAATTGCAATAAATATGGCAACAACTGCAAGTACTACTACAAGTATTAGATAGGGGCTTTTTAAAAAATTAAATTTATTGCTCATATTAAAATTACCTTAATTACCTCATTGTTTGTAAATAATGATGCCTTTGGATTCAATAGGCAACTATTACATTATAACTATAATATATTTATATAACCTTTACAATCTTGCACTGGATATGTCACCGTTAAGTACTTGTTAGTAGATAGGTAATTTATAATTAACCTATTGTAATTGATCTGCAATGATTAGTTGCTAACTCATAGATCTATGATTATAACATTTTTATATACCTTAATTTAGTAATTCTGTGATGCATCCAATTATATTTGATAGAGAGCTGTTGCGCATTAAGAAGGCTAGGGCAGTGAAGAATTTTTGTGGAGACAAAATTGATTTTCTAGTGCCAGATATTATAGAAAGAGTTTTGGGAAGCAATTTAGAATTAATTAAAGAAGGCAGTAGTATATTAATAGTGGGTTGTCAGGGCGGATATGTTCTTCAGTATATAAAGGAACATTATGGAGAAAAATTTCTTTTAACTCAGATGGATTTATCACTTGCTTTAATTAAATTGGCTGCAGGTGACGTAGTGGCTGATGAGGAATTATTGCCATTTGCCGAATCTTCTTTTGATGTAATTATCGCAATTGGTAGCTTGCATTGGATTAATGATTTGCCAGGATGTTTTGTGCAGATGTTTGATATATTAAAAGATGATGGAACAATTATTGGGAATGTTTTTGGGCCCAAGACTCTTGAGGAATTACGTCATGCTTTGGTGGAAACGGAATTTAGTAAGGGTAAGCCTTTTTCACCCAGAGTATCTCCATTTATTCCTATAAAAGATGTAGGAAAATTATTGCAAAGAACAAGATTTAAGAACGTGGTAGTAGAAACTGATGATATTACGATTAATTATCAAGATCCTTTAAGATTATTGTATGACCTACGTAATATGGGTGAAACTAATATTTTAATGGAATCTAATAAAGGATTCCTTGGGAAGGAATTTCCAGAAAAACTTAGAGAGATATATTTGCAGCATCATTCTTGTGAGGGTTGCGCTGTGGCTACTATTGAAGTCAATACATTCATTGCCAGAAAGATTGTAGCTTAAGTATTAATTATTTTATAATTTATGTCTTGCTACTGAATCTATGTTGTAATATTATTAATATAATTAATTATTATGAGATTTAGTTATGGATGGAGATCAAGGAAGAAGGCAAATTGTTGAGGGTAACTCGAGTGCAAGACATAAAACTAAGAACTATGCCCTTCTACTTACAGCGGCCCTAGTTATTGCTGTAGGGGGTACTGCTATGTCAGCAGTGCACGCATTGCACTCAGTGCGCTCAGCTGTGTTTATCGCGATAGTAAATACATATCGAGATTCTCTTAATTCTACCGAGCTTATGAATACTTGGCCTAGGGAGGGAGAAACTCTCGGTGAATTGTCAACATCTCGTCATTATTCTGCTGTACTTATGCTTTCTGCTGTGATGACAGCTATGGTAACGGCGGATTTTATTTATAATTATGTGTGTCATAATAAAACGAATCCCTCAGAGCAATTATCAGATGCAGGTGTGCGTAGTATTGAAGAACAAGAGTTGTCCAGGGAGGCAGATAAGGGCAAAACAGAAGATATATTGGGAGAGAGTTGCGAAGAGTATCTGGATCTGGGGCCTTGCTAATGAATCTTTCATGTATGGTTTTAGGTGATAAAAGTAAGTTTATGTGGTTATAACATGAATTATAGTGTGTTACTTTAATGTCTTTATAGGGAGGTTTAAGGTGCCGACAAATATTGCGACTAAAGATGATCCTGTGCTTACAATGATGCTCTACAGTGAACCTGTTATTCTAGCTGTAATGGGAACTGCGGTTCTAATAGCGATTACAATAGAGCACTTTAAATTAAAATCCAAAATGAAACATGTGGTAAATAGGATTACTAACTCGGAACGCTATAAAAGTTTTGTGGAGCGTCATCCGGGTCTTGTTGCTTTTGCTGAGTATCTTTGTCGGTTATCTAGTCAAGTTGTTGTTGCAGAAAAAGTCTTAACTGCTACTGAAGGGGGCTCTGCAGAACCGGTAAATAAGCGGCTTACTACCTCTAAAAGTGAGCCTGAGGTGGATGATGATGAGTCTTTGCTTACTTCAGAGCCCTTGGATAATGATCTTGCGATGAATGCCAATACGTTGTCCGCAGCCATGCCATTGTCCCCCTTAAGTGTCTGATTGGTTTGAGGATGCTCTTGCGGTGAATGCCAATACGTTGCCCGCAGCCATGCCATTGCCCTATTTAAGTGTCTGATTGGTTTGAGGATGCTCTTGCGGTGAATTCCAGTACGTTGTCCGCAGCCATGCCATCGGTCCCCCTTTTAAGTGTCTGATTGGTTTGAGGATGCTCTTGCGGTGAATGCCAATACGTTGTCCGCAGCCATGCCATTGTCCCCCTTAAGTGTCTGATTGGTTTGAGGATGCTCTTGCGGTGAATACCAATACGTTGTCCGCAGCCATGCCATTGTCCCCCTTAAGTGTCTGATTGGTTTGAGGATGCTCTTGCGGTGAATGCCAATACGTTGTCCGCAGCCATGCCATTGTCCCCTTAAGTGTCTGATTGGTTTGAGGATGCTCTTGCGGTGAATGCCAATACGTTGTCCGCAGCCATGCCATTGTCCTCTAAACTGGTTAATAATGAACTTGAATTATGATTTGCCTTCATCCAATAAGTTGATTGCCTATCATATTAGTATCTAATATAAATACTGGATAGATTTGTGGCTATTCAAGTAGTATTAAAAAGAGAGCAGCTAGCATTTATAAGCAACTATTAATATGTAAGAACATTCCACACCTATATCATTCATAGTTAAGTTACTTGCCTAATCCTGAATTGCACAGGTCAATTTCTTTGCGATGTTATTATAACTTATGGAATATCATCTATAATTGGAGTCCAATGAGCTTGGAATTAACTTTAATAGGAGGATTTATGGCAGATGGTAGTGGTGTTATTGATGGGGCCGAGATGTCAGAAAATTATATTGCCGAAGGTGCGGCTATATTTGCTGCGGTTCTAGTTGCTGTAAGTGTTCTAATAGGGGTAGCAGTTCGCTGTTTTTATAAGCATCCTCATTATTATTCTCTTCTAAGCAGTAGCGGCTTAGAAGAGAATTTATATACTAGAGGCGGAGGTTGTTCAGGTGACGAAGAACACAGAATTGGTTCAGACGGCGGCCAAAGTACTAGTGTTACAGTATCTATTTCAGGTGACAAAGAACAGCCGCTAATACAGGTATGCCAAAATAAGCTAAGTGATCAACTATCTAACTCAAATGGTATTGCCAATTAATCCTACGACGGATAAGGAAAGGATTTGGCGCAAGCAGTAATTGTTAGTAAGGAATTAACTTAGATTAACTCAGGTGTTACAGTAACTAATTCAGGTCAGGATAAATCTCTGGCCTGAACATAGTAATTTAACAGCTAGCTTAATCCCTATAAATATGTGTTAACTAATAATTTTTCGGGCTGATGTGGTAGTCACTCATAGTATGAAACTGCATAGATGTAAGGCGTGTGGTCTGATTCGAAAAGTATGTCAGCTGCGTAATGTGATGCGTGTATGTGTGTAAGTTAGTGGGTAGTTTAGCCTCGCTGTGATATGAGGCGTGTGTCTGATTTAAAGTATGTGGCCAATGTGTTTTAAAATATTGCAGAAGTGCTATCAATGGTTAATTCATAATTGATTTCTTTGGAATAAGTTTATTGTATTTGACAATTGGCGTTGTTTTGTGGTAGGAGTGTACAGATAATTTGGGGTAAGGATAGGTATGTCCGTTATTATTGGTGCTAATGATATTAAAGTTGGAAATGTTCTTAAATATGATGGCAAGTTGTGTATTGTTCTTTCTAGAGACCATGTTCGTACAGGGAAGGGTGGTGCATATGTATCTGGAGACATGAAAGACTTGGGAAAGGGCAATAAATTTTCTTATAGAATGAATAGTAAAGATAATGTTGAGCGTGGAATTTTAGATTCAGTTATTTGTCAATTTTCTTATAAATCAGATGATGTGGTGACTTTGCTGGATCAAGATTATGAAACAGTAGAGGTGCCATTAGATCTTTTTGATGATAAGCACGTTTATCTAGTTGAGGGCATCGGTAATGTCGTTATAAAGTATAATGATGAGATTCCAGTTATGGCTGAAATTCCTGAAAAAGTTATATTAGAAGTAGTAGACACGCAAGTGAGTATGAAGGGTCAAACAATAACTTCTTCTTATAAGCCAGCAAAATTATCTAATGGCATTAATGTCGGAGTTCCGCCATTTATTAATGTTGGTGATAAAATTGTAGTTAATACTGTTACAGGGGAGTATGTTGAACGTGCTAAAAAATAGATGTAGAATTTTTAGGTCAGAGTTGTGTGTTCTACCTAGTGTTTGGTTGGTTGCTTGTGAAGCAGGGGTAAGATAATGGATAATTCTGCTTTGTTTCAGCTCATGAGTGATGCTGTGTTTAAGTCTGTTGATAACGTAGGGAGGGACTTTTCTGAGGTTTCCAATTTTCAGCATTCCGATCTTTGGTATAAAATAGTAAGTGATTTTGTAGGTAGAACTTCTACAAAGATATCCAAGTCTATATATTTTTCATTAAAGGACTATTATCCAGATTCCAAATATATAATTGATAATAAGTTGTGGAATGAGCATGAAAATAATACTAAGGATTATTTTGTAATTAGTTCGCTAGATGGAATCGAGAGTTTCATGCGAGGGATTAGTGAATTTTGTATATCTATTACTTATTTTGATATAAATGGTAGTATAGATAGTGTCATGATGTACACGCCTGCCAATAAAGAAACTTTTTGGGCTCAAAAGGGTAGAGGGGCGTGGTCGAAAGAGTTGGTTGGTGCTGCGAAACATCTAAGAATCAGCAATCTGCCAGATATGCGTAGAACTTTGATAGGAACAGTTGCTGGTGTAATGCAAGAAAAGCAACAAATAGTAGTTAATGAGTTGGTTAATAAGGGGGCTAGGGTTATTAGTGGGCTATCTACGTTGATTAACTTTATTCGTCTTGCTACTGGCAGCATAGATGCGTTCATTCATAGTGGTGAGGGCCTAGATATGAGGTCTATGTTGGGGCCAATGCTTCTTGCGTACGAAGCAAAGGGTAAAGTAGTAAATTTCAGTGGTCAAACATACTCTTATAGCAAGGCAAATAAGAAGAATGAAATAATTATTTGTAGTAACTATATTTACAAAAATATAGATTTCTCTGCTCTGGATAATGTTATAGAAGAATGAGATAATTGTTTGTAGTAACTATATTTACAAAAATATAGATTTCTCTGCTCTGGATAATGTTATAGAAGAATGAAATAATTATTTGTAGTAACTATATTTACAAAAATATAGATTTCTCTGCTCTGGATAATGTTATAGAAGAATGAAATAATTGTTTGTAGTAACTATATTTACAAAAATATAGATTTCTCTGCTCTGGATAATGTTATAGAAGAATGAAATAATTATTTGTAGTAACTATATTTACAAAAATATAGATTTCTCTGCTCTGGATAATGTTATAGAAGAATGAGATAATTATTTGTAGTAACTATATTTACAAAAATATAGATTTCTCTGCTCTGAGTAATATTGCAGATTGGCGACAAGATAGAGTGAATAATATTACGTTATATTTAGTGAATAAAGTATAGCTATATAATTGTTTCATTTAGAATAATGTTATCTACTTTATCAATAGACACGCTGATATCTGCATTCTAATAGAAATTAAGATTGGCGTGTATTTAAATAAGGTAATTATTATGAGTAACTCAAGCCGCTAGATCCGTTGGTTCGCCTTTTTCCAAAAAATACAATATTTCCATTAGTATAGTTTCCATATCATCTTTGCATTCCAGTATTTTTCCTAGCTTTTTCCATTGCGATATCGGTATATCGCAACCATCTTCGAATAATTCATATTCTATTTCATGCTTGTCCAGCATTGGAGTTAGCAGTTCATCCTCTAGTAATATTGCAGGCATAAATACACTCTGCATGGTAATGTGTATAAATTTTACATCTGTGCTTCTATATTTTTCTTTTTGTTCTTTTTCATCAGCGCTGTGGGGTAATTTTTTGATGACCCCATCATTTATGCTTGCTATAATGAGAGTTGGGTTGCAGTATATATTTTCTACAAATTCTCCATACGAAACATAGCTTTTATCTTTAGCCCTAGGGTTGGTTTCTATATTTAATAAGGTTTTTTTTAGGGCTGGTTTTACTGTTTCATCCCACTCTTTTTCAAATTGTTCATTAATTTCCACTGCGAGTTTACTCGTATTCATTACTACAACTACAAAAACCATTATCAATTATATATATTAATAATACAAAAGGCAACTATTTTAATGTATATGCATAATTATTTTAATAAGTGTTGACGGGTATTCAGTATACTATTATCATATTATTAACAATTTTAATTGATGGGTTGAATAATGAGGAAGGTTCTAGTTTCTTCAATGATTGGTAATAGCATGGAGTGGTTTGATTATGCAATATATGGTCAATTTGCCCCACTTATTAGCAGGTTATTTTTTCCCAAGGTTGATGAAACGGCTGCATTGCTTGCTGTGTTTGGTATCTACTTCCTTGGTTTTGTAATGAGGCCAGTAGGCGCTGTATTTTTTGGATATATAGGCGATAGATATGGAAGGCGTGCTTCGCTCTCTGCTTCTGTGCTTATGATGGCGATTCCCACTTCTTGTATAGGAATTTTGCCGACTTATGAAGTTATTGGGGTAATGGCTCCGGTTATATTAACAATTATTAGATTATTGCAGGGCATGTCTATGGGGGGCGAATTCGGCGGGTCCATGGCGTTTTTAGTTGAGCATTCACCTAGTGACAAGCGTGGATTGATGGGTAGTGCATCTGTAGCTAGTCTTGGTATTGGAGTGATGTTGGGTGCCGCTTTTGGTGCCGCTATTGGTTTTATACTACCGCTAGATCAATTTGAGTCATGGGGTTGGCGTATACCATTTCTTTTTAGTATAGTTTTTGGTGGAGTTGGCTTTTACATTCGATCTCATACAACTGAAAGTACTGTGTACAAGGAAAGTGTGGCTGCAGGGGCTATATCTAAAATGCCTTTACGTGATCTGTTCAAAGATTATAAAGCATTAATGATGCAAGGGATTTTGTTGAGTATGACAGTTTGTGTTCCTTTCCATAGCTTGGTTGTGTATATGAATACCTTTACTACAACAATTTTAGGTAGAGGCGGTATAGAGAATGCTTTATTGATTAGTATGATTAGCATGATATCTTTATCGATTTTTTCTGTACTCTCTGCTCATGTATCTGATAAAATCGGTCGTCGTCCCGTTTTATTTGCGGGTGCTTTTGGTTTGTTCCTCTGGGCCTACCCTACTTTTTACTTGCTTGAACATTACTATTTCTGGGGACAACTTATTGCTCAGTTTGTTTTTGCAACATTGCTTGGTATATTCTTTGGACCAGTTCCTGCGGCTCTAGTTGAGATGTTTCCAACAAAAGTGCGTTACACGGGGTTATCTTTTTCTTATAACATGAGTATTACTATCTTTGGTGGTTCTTTGCCATACCTTGCCGTTTCTTTAATAAAATGGACTGGTCTGAATGGTTCTGTTGCGTTTTACATAATGTTTGCTAATTTATGTACTATGTTAACAATTTGGTTTATGAAAGAGACATATAGGTCTGATATATCATAATCATTTAGGTATATATTATCTATCTCTATGAGCACTCAATAAACTAATGCATCTATGATTATGTATTAGTTTTATTGATATTTACTATTATTCTTGCTTTATTTTATTGGTTTATAGGATCAAAAATTGATAGTTGATAGTTGATAGTTGATAGTTGATAGTTGATAGTTGATAGTTGATAGTTGATAGTTGATAGTTGATAGTTGATAGTTGATAGTTGATAGTTGATAGTTGATAGTTGATAGTTGATAGTTGATAGTTGATAGTTGATAGTTGATAGTTGATAGTTGATAGTTGATAGTTGATAGTTGATAGTTGATAGTTGATAGTTGATAGTTGATAGTTGATAGTTGATAGTTGATAGTTGATAGTTGATAGTTGATAGTTGATAGTTGATAGTTGATAGTTGATAGTTGATAGTTGATAGTTGATAGTTGATAGTTGATAGTTGATAGTTGATAGTTGATAGTTGATAGTTGATAGTTGATAGTTGATAGTTGATAGTTGATAGTTGATAGTTGATAGTTGATAGTTGATAGTTGATAGTTGATAGTTGATAGTTGATAGTTGATAGTTGATAGTTGATAGTTGATAGTTGATAGTTGATAGTTGATAGTTGATAGTTGATAGTTGATAGTTGATAGTTGATAGTTGATAGTTGATAGTTGATAGTTGATAGTTGATAGTTGATAGTTGATAGTTGATAGTTGATAGTTGATAGTTGATAGTTGATAGTTGATAGTTGATAGTTGATAGTTGATAGTTGATAGTTGATAGTTGATAGTTGATAGTTGATAGTTGATAGTTGATAGTTGATAGTTGATAGTTGATAGTTGACTTTGATTATGCATTAATTTGTTTTTATTGCGAACTAGATATGCTGCTGTGAGTGTGCTTACTTTACTATTTTCAAAATTCCTTATACATGATTCTTGTAGCCTATAGTTACATTTTTCTATACAGCAGGCTATCCAACAATATAAAGATTGGTATAGTAAAATCATTTACGCTAAATAAATATTTATGAAGATATTTTTAAGCTGTTGTTAGATATAAAGAATAATGCAAAACGAATGCAAGGATGAGGTTGGCCTCATTTCTATGTTTTTTTCTTACGTGCCTATATTTAATTTCTTTGTACCTTGGTACTACCATCTGGCAGGTCTTTTAATTTTATTCCACGTTTAGATAGCGTGATTCTAATTTCATCCGCTTTCTCAAAATCTTTGTTCTTTTTTGCTTCTGATCTTTGTTCAATTAAGTAGATTATATCTTGGTCAATATTTGGTGTGTCTAACCAGCTTGCTGGGCTATGATTCAATAACCCTAATATCTTGCATGTTGCAACCATCTCTCCTATTAATCGATTTTTATTTTTAATGTTTGATTCAGTTTTTATTTCTTGTAGCAATTGATTTATCTCTGTTAGAGCCAATGGGGTATTGAAGTCATCAAGTAATGAAGGAGAGGTGTGCTCGATTGTTGGTATAATATTTGATTCATTCAATTTTAGACAGTTGTATATTTTGTCCAATGATTTTTTTGCGTTCGTTAATACATCATTTGACCAATTCAGTGGCTTGCGATAATGAGTGGATATGAGGGCGTAGCGTGCTACTTCTCCCTGGATATTTTGCTTAATCATATTCTGTATGGTCACTATATTATTAAGTGATTTACTCATTTTTTCATCGTCCACTGTAACAAAGCCATTATGTATCCAGTATTTTGCGAATCCTGATTCTTCAAAAGCACAACAGCTCTGGGCAATTTCATTGTCATGATGTGGGAATTTTAAATCTGCTCCACCACCGTGAATGTCAAAATCTCTGCCTAAATGTTTATTTATCATCGCAGAGCATTCTATATGCCAGCCCGGCCTACCTATGCCCCAAGGGCTATGCCATGTGCTAGAATCTGGGTCTTCTTTATTTTTTGGTTTCCATAATACAAAATCTCCTGGATTACGTTTATCTTTTACTACATTTATGCGTGCTCCATCCTCTAGGTCATCAATAATTTTCTTAGATAATTTTCCGTATTCACTGTATTTTTTAATATTGAAATACACATGTCCATTAGCTTCATATGCGCTATTGTTATTAATTAATATCTTGATTATCTCTATCATATTATCTATATGCTCGGTGGCTTTTGGCTCTATGGTTGGCGGCAAGCAATGTATGTAGTCCATATTATCATGAAATATTTTGGTATATTTTTGTGTAATCTCAGATATATTTTTTTGCTCTTTCTTTGCTGCTTCAATAATTTTATCATCCACATCTGTAATATTTCTGACATATTTTACCGTGGGAAAAATGGATTGCAGCACACGGAATATAACATCGTAAACAACCGCAGATCTTGCGTTGCCTATATGTGGGGTAGAATATACTGTTGGTCCACATACATACATTGTAATACATTGTGAATTAATAGGTATAAAATCTATTTTGCATTTTTTGATACTATCATAAATCTTTAATTGCATCAGGTGTACGCATTATATTTGTATATCCGCATGATATTCGAATATACAAAATATTCAATAAAAAGCTCTATAATGATTTATGTTCTTGAAAAAGTAGATTTTATATTGTATTCTGATCGTGATTTTATCTATTGGAATTTGCAGTGATTTTGGCGGTTCTTACTACTGTACAGATTATTATAGTGATAATGTTGGGAATAATCTTCTTAGTACATGTTCCTGAGGGTGATAGCATAGGAAGTTTGGGTGGGGGTCAGTTTAATAACATGAAAGCTATGTTTGCAAAACGCTCGCAAAATACAAATCCCTTATCGAAGGTGATGTTTGTTCTTATTGCATTGTTTATGTTAAATAGCTTGTTTTTGTCGGGCTTATATACGAAGGATGTGCGACAGGAGTCTGTGCTTTATAGTGATGATCAAAGTGATCAAACATTCTCTTCTATTCCTAGGGATGGCAATGACTTACAAGTAGAAATTCCTAGAGAAAGCAACAACGATAGTGTAGCTACGGATCTTGAAATTCCAACCGATTAGTTATACTCTATTCCTAGAGATGGCAATGACTTACAAGTAGAAATTCCTAGAGAAAGCAACAACGATAGCGTAGCTACGGATCTTGAAATTCCAACCGATTAGTTGAAAAATGAATGTTATATAGATAAAGGTGTATTGGCAATATTCAGTTTTTTGTATGTCTGAGTAATAAATTCAATAAATCCCAGATATTTGTCTGTTCTCCAAGATCACTTCCTATCGAATATCTTTATCCGATTGTTATAATATCAATATATACGGAATTATTATAATTTTTTTCGTTTTATGTGACTGCTTGGTATAATTTATACAGTTATTTTGTAGATTATTCTTATTATTTAATATTATTAGTTAAATAATTTATTTACTTATTGACTGAATAAAGAATTTTTGTAATCCTAGGGAATTATTAATGATCTTTCCTATGATGTGTAATGACTAGGTTTATTTTTATTACTGGTGGAGTAGTATCTTCCTTAGGCAAGGGTATTGCCGCAGCATCACTGGGTGCTTTATTACAGGCACGAGGCTTTAACGTCAGACTGCGTAAGCTTGATCCTTATTTTAATGTTGATCCAGGTACTATGAATCCCATCCAGCACGGTGAGGTTTTTGTTACTGAAGATGGCGCTGAGACTGATCTGGATTTAGGGCATTATGAAAGATTCACTGATGTTGATGCCATGAAATCAGATAATATAACTGCTGGGCAGATATACTCAAAACTGATTGCTAAAGAGAGAAATGGTGATTATCTAGGTCGTACTGTGCAAGTTATACCGCACGTTACTGGTCTAATTAAAGAATTTATCTTTAATTCCATTGCAGATGTAGATTTTCTGTTATGTGAGATAGGTGGCACGGTAGGAGATATAGAAGGCCAACCTTTCCTAGAGGCAATAAGACAAGTCCGGCATGAGAATTTGAAGGATGTATTATATTTACACGTCACGCTTTTGCCATATATAAGTGCAGTGCAAGAAATGAAGACAAAACCTACACAGCACTCAGTAAAAGAATTAAGATCTATTGGTATTCAACCAGATTTGTTATTATGCAGAGCGGAGCGTGAGATATCTGACTATAATAGGAAAAAAATATCCCTCATGTGTAGTGTGCAAGAGCAAAGAGTCATAGCAGCTAATGATGTGCGTGATATATATGAAGCACCTATTGCCTATCATAAACATGGATTAGATGAGCAAGTACTTAAATATTTTGGTGTTGATGCCCCAGAACCAGATCTTACTAAGTGGCACAAGATAGTGGATGATGCAGATAAGTGCAATAGTGAGGTTAAGATTGCACTAGTTGGCAAATATGTCAAACTGTATGACGCTTATAAGTCGGTTGTAGAATCGCTTAATCACGCTGGTGGTGATAATGGAGTTAAAGTAAATATAAAATGGATAGATGCTAGTGACCTATCTGATGATAATGTTGCAGATTATTTCAAAGACATCGGCGGATTATTGGTTCCTGGTGGTTTTGGAACTGAGGGTATGGATGGAAAAATTGCAGCAATTAAGTATGCTCGTGAAAATAAAATTCCATTCTTCGGATTGTGTATTGGTATGCAACTTTCACTTATAGAGGCCGCTCGTAATCTATTAAACCTTGGAGATTCAGCAGGCTCTTCGGAATTTGGAGACAATTTTAAGCATCATATAGTATATTTGATGTCAGAGTGGATGAAAGATAAGCATATAAAAGAGGTACGAAATGTTTCATCTGCTATGGGTGGAACTATGAGAGTTGGTTCATATGAATGCAGGCTAAAGAAAGATTCCCTTGTACGTAATATATATGGTGATTCTGAATGTATTAGAGAGCGTCATAGGCATCGCTATGAATGCAATCCCAATTATAAAGAGCGCTTGGAGAGTGTTGGCGTTATATTTAGTGGTATTTCAGTTAATGAGGGGTTGCCTGAAGTGATTGAGAGAGAAGACCATCCTTGGTTTGTTGGTGTGCAGTTTCATCCAGAACTCAAATCCAGACCGTTTAAGCCTCATCCATTATTTGTGTCATTTGTACAAGCTGCAATGAAGCATAAGTAATTGATCTATATATTATGTACATATTTCTGAATATATTGGGCAATAAATTGCCTAGGGTTAAGTAAAATTTAGTGACAGTATTATTTATTATTGATATAATGATCACGTGTTTTATAGACTAGGTGTATGTATGAACATGTCCAATGATGTTATAACTGTTGCTTCTTTTTATAAATTCGTAGAATTAGAAAATTACTACGATATGAAGGATCCATTGCTTGAAGTATGTAATCAACATTGTATCAAGGGTACCATCTTATTAGCAGATGAGGGTATAAATGCCACTATCTCTGGGGCAGAAGAAGATATTGATGCGGTTGTATCTTTTTTGAATCAAGACGATAGATTAATGGATATAGAATTACGTAAAAGTCGTGTGTCATTCCTTCCATTTCAGAAGATGAAAGTCAAACTTAGACATGAATCTGTGACCATAAGAAATAATGAAGTTAATATAAGTAATAGAGGACTCTATGTAAACCCAGAAAATTGGGATGATATGATTGCCCAAGCAAAGAATCCGGTGATTATCGATACTAGGAATGATTATGAAGTAGAGATGGGCAAATTCGTTGATGCTGTGAATCCAAATACTAAATTTTTTAGGAACTTTCCTGATTGGGCAGAAAAATGGTCAAAGGAAAATATTAACTCCCAACCTGAGGTATTCATGTATTGTACTGGTGGAGTGAGATGTGAAAAATCTACAGCATATATGAAAAATTTAGGATTAAATAATGTATATCACCTCAAAGGCGGTATATTAGAATATTTGAAAACTACCAAAAATGAAAATAAAAGATGGGAAGGTAGTTGTTTTGTTTTTGATGACAGGGTGGCAGTTGATAATAATGTCAGTCCAGTTAATGGATTAAGGTGTAATAAATGTGGCAATGTACTACCATAGAAGATATAAGAAACTCATCTAAAGGCAACTTAATTTGTCTTACATGTCGTTGATATATTAATTTTATTTAAGAAACTCATCTAAAGGCAACTTAATCTGTCTTACATGTCGTTGATATATTAATTTTATGCAAGAAACTCATCTAAAGGCAACTTAATTTGTCTTACATGTCGTTGATATATTAATTTTATGCAAGAAACTCATCTAAAGGCAACTTAATCTGTCTTACATGTCGTTGATATATTAATTTTATGCAAGAAACTCATCTAAAGGCAACTTAATCTGTCTTACGTGTCGTTGATATATTAATTTTATGCAAGAAACTCATCTAAAGGCAACTTAATCTGTCTTACATGTCGTTGATATATTAATTTTACTTATATAAAGCTTATTGGATCTATGTCCACTTTAATTTTTACAGTGCTTGGGATGTGTGGTTTAGAGAGCATCCGTTTTATTAGTTTATAAAAATTATATCCTTTGTTTAATCTAACTAGAATACGGAATCTGTATTTTCCTCGTAGCAGATATATTGATGCAGGTGCTGGGCCGATAATTGAGATGTTATCATCTACTGTGGGGGATAACTTTACTATGCTCTCTGCAGTATTTTGTGCCCTTGTTTTATTAGAGCTGCTTACTATAATACTAATTAAGCGGCTGAAAGGAGGCATGTTTGTAGCTCGTCTGGCATTGTATTCATTTTCATAGAAAAGGTCTCGTTGATAATTTAATAAGGAGGTTACTATAGGTGAAATGGGGTTATAGGTCTGTAACGATACTTCACCCTTATCTATGCTACGCCCTGGTCTACCAGACATCTGAGATAGTAATTGATAAGTTTTTTCTGTGGCTCTTAAGTCTCCACCTAATATAGAAAGATCTGTTTCAATAATGCCAACGAGGGTTAATTTAGGAAAGTTATGTCCCTTGGCAATGATTTGAGTGCCGATAATAATATTATATTTATTATCGATAATATCCTGTATTACACTGCGTGTAGACTTTATATCTTCTTTTGTATCGCTACTAACTACAGCTATTTTTATATCTTTTATTTCTCTTTCTATTTCTTCTTGTAATTTCTGTATTCCTAATCCATAGGGTATTATGCTGTCTTCAGCGTCGCACTTCATGCATCGGGTTGGAATCTCCCTGGAATAGCCACAATGGTGGCATAATAAAGTTTTATTATCCTCCTTCCTATGCTCTATTAGATTTACTGAACAATTGATGCATTTTATCTTCTCGCCACATGATGAACAAAGGCTAACAGGGGCGTAGCCTCTTCTATTTAAGAAGAGGGCTACTTGTTGTCCTTTATTCAATTTTTCATTAATTTTTCCATAGAGTTTTTTAGAAATAACATTCCGTGATTTGTCTTGTCGCATATCAATAACACTGACTATAGGCAATTCTGCTGATCCATATCTTTTGCTAATTTTGATGTGTTTAAATTTTTTTATTGCCACATTATGCATAGTTTCCAACGATGGTGTTGCTGATGACAATATAACAGGTAGTTTCTCGAATTTTCCTTTAGCTATAGACATATCTCTGGCATTGTATATTACCTGTTCTTCTTGTTTGAAACTGCTATCATGTTCTTCGTCTACAATGATCATGCCTAGTTGTAAATAAGGCAGAAATAAGGCAGATCTTGTACCTACTATTATGCTAGTTTTTCCTGTGCATATTGCATGAAAATTCTCTTTTTTTTGTTTAGGTGAGATTCCTGAATGCCACTCTGTTGCGTTTATATTTAATGATGCATGTACTGCCTGGATTAGTTGTGAGGCTAGCAAAATTTCAGGTAATAGTATAAGGACTTGTTTCTTTTGTTTAATAACCTCAGCAGTTTTATTTAGATATACCGATGTTTTACCCGAGCCTGTTACTCCATCTAATAATGTAACAGAGAATCGATTAAGGTCTGGCATCTCGTTGCAACAAGTTAGTTGTTCATCCGAGAGTTTTATATTGTTTATTAGCTCAGCTTGTTCCAATGATGGAGAATAATCATTTTTTAAATAGTGATCAAGTTTGATGCATAGCATCATTTTCAATACCGCGCCTACTGTTGTTACATTGTATTTAGCTACCCATTCAATAAAATCGATGGTTTCTGGCGTAATTCGTGGAAGTGGTAAGACCTTATCTATAAGCTTAATTTCTATGCCTACTAAGATCTCTGGCATGCTATCATGGCACTTTTTAACTAGTCCAAGGGTGTTTTTTTTTCCTAATTCAATTTTAACTATAGATCCAGGGGTCACTGCAATATTATTAGTCTTATAAGTGAATGTTTGATCTGCGAAAGTAGTAGCAGGTATTACTTCTACAAATGTCATAATGATATGTGATCGTTAATTTTTGCAGATATTAGCATAATATAATCACTAAATCTATCGTGAAGGAAGATATATAGTTTTTACATGCAATTATATGTAATATTATATAGTTGCTATGTATTGCGTTAGAGAGAGTCAGAATATTAGTAATGAGGTGTTAAGCGGTGTTTTAGATAGTATCAAAGCAGTTATTATTAGTATGTGCGTAGTTATTTTGTAAGTTAGATAACGATTTATAGCTAATTCTTATTTATTCTTCCTTATTATTGATGGTTTAAAATTTTCGTAGAGCAAATTCTTTAAATATTGCAGGTGAGATATCTTTGCCGTCGTTGTATTCTTCACATGCACTGTTGATGGTTTAAAATTTTCGTAGAGCAAATTCTTTAAATATTGCATGCGAGATATCTTTGCCGTCGTTGTATTTTTTGTATTTACTAATTGATGGTTTGAAACTTTCGCAGAGCAAATTCTTTAAATATTGCATGCGAGATATCTTTGCCGTCGTTGTATTCTTCACACATTGTAGTTCTTTGGCGTTGTTTGAATAAGAATGCTTCTGGGTGATGCTCGAAATGTATGTTACCATGCTTGTCTTCTATTGCCTCTATTATTCCATCATCGCACTTTGATACCGCAGTGTATCCAGCATCGGATAATTTTTGTAAATTAAGCGGATCATTTGATATAGCTGTTGTATGGCCATCTAATATAAATACATTAAGGTATCCTTCAATAGGCTGTTTGTTCGTTGCTTCCATTACTATAGAACCAAGTCTGCTTTGTGGGTCTATGAGTGTAATGTTCATCTCTGCATTTACATTGAAATCAGGAAGAAGAGCTGCGTGTTTTTTTGCTTGAACATTGTCTGCAATATCTTTAACTCTCACTAGATCAATGCCTTTAGCATGCACTATACCCTGCAATCCACCACAAATTCCCATAAGATGTATTTCTCCCATAGAAGCCAATTTCTCTAATGCTTGTACGCATAATTGTCTATTAGGGGTTGGATGGCGAGGCTCCCTCTGTAACTCATAATAATCTCCTGGTATTATTACTTTCTTTATGTTTTGTTCCTTTAAGTAATTTCTTACTATGTTAAATACCACATCTTCAATTCGTTCTGGATTACAATTATTCTTTTTAAATATGAAATCTGCATCAATAAGATCTCTATAGTTAAGAATTACAGGCTCTAGACCCAATGATGAAATAATTGATATAATTTCTGAGGATCCGTAGGATATTGCATAATCAGTAACAATATTTTCTTTTATATTCTGAGAATCAAGAATAGCAACTATTGTTTTATTCATTATTTTTTTGCTGAAAGAGGTATTAAGTACATTACGCAAGCAATCAGGGCGTGCAATGATTACTCCAATGGTAAGGCCAATAACCATTGCAATAATTGTGCATATATTTATCATGGCCCACCAATTTTATACATATAATAAATCAGCTCCATTATAGAGTAATATATGTGTCAATTACAACTGTGTTATATACTTTATTAGTATAAATATTACTGATTCTTTAAGATACTCAATCACAAGATAAAAATAACGCTTGAATTGGGTTCATATTGATGTTTAATTACTGGCTTCCTAATGGATGACTCATGATGTAATTGTGTTATTATATGTACTATCTTTATTTGTACTTATTATTCTTTCGTATTTTTTCTCTGGAATGGAAACCGCTCTGACCTCACTAAATGTGAGCAAGTTACATGATTTATCAGTTAAGGGTAATAAAAAGGCACATAAAGTAATAGAGCTATATGATTCTCGAGAAAGAGTGATTGGGACTATATTGCTTGGAAACACTATAGTAAATATACTTTCTTCCTCAATAGCAGCCGGGTTATTTGTTCAAATATTTGGTAATGGTGGTATATTTATGGCATCAGTACTAATGACAATAATCATTCTTATTTTTGCAGAAGTATTACCTAAAACTTATGCAATTAATCATCCAGAGAGCGTTGCTCTATTTTCTGCGCCATATATAATACTATTAGAGAGGGTGTTTAATCCAGTTACCAGGGTTATTCAAGTCTCTGTAGATTTTATTTTAAATATTCTGAAATTGAAAAAGGGACGTATAGACCTTTCTGCTCGAGATGCATTAAGAAATATAATATTCATGCATAAGGGAAGTGGGGTTGGCTCTACTGTGAAGGATAATAGTCTTGATATGGTGAATAACATATTGGATCTGAAGGAGCTTGATATTTCGCAAGTTATGACACACAAAAACAATATTTTTGCTATAGATTTAAGACTTCCTTTAGAAGATGTGTTAAGGCTAGTTGCATCAACTAACCATAGTAGAATACCTTTTTGGATTGATAATGAAGATAATATAGTGGGTATATTGCATGTTAAGGATTTATTTAATGAAATTGCAAAAAATAGAGTGCTCGATGAGAGCATTAATATAAAGGATTTGCTGTCTGAACCATTATTTGTTCCTGATACCACAACATTAGCGGTGCAGGTTAGTAATTTCCGAGAGAATAAGCGTTATATAGCTGTAGTCGTTGATGAATATGGTGTACTCCAGGGTTTAGTGACTTTAGAAGATATTTTAGAGGAAATAGTAGGGGAAATACATGATGAGCATAATAAAGCTAACTCAGGGATTATATCTTTGCGTAATGGTTCGTATGTAGTGCCTGGTGATATTACTATCAGGGATATTAATCGTGAATTAGACTTAGGATTGCCAGATGATGTGGCATCAACTATTGCTGGTTTAGTGATTTATTCAATAAGACGTATTCCCAATGAAAGAGAACAATTTAAGATGTTTAATTGTATATTTTATATACATAAAAAGGATTCAAACAGGATATTGTTCATGCGTGTTATGAAAATAAATGATGATTTTTAGCACTTATTCATCTGTGTTATGTTGACATTAACATAATCATGATGTAGGATGTTCCCCATGTTATTTTTACTTGTTATTGAATTTTTTTCAGGGAGTGTTCGCCATGGTTATTAAAGAGCCTATCACTAGAAAGGGTTATGATATTCTTAAAGATGAGCTTGTTCATCTTCAGAGTCAAGAGAGGCCTGCTATAATTGAAGCTATAGCGGAGGCTAGGGCACATGGAGACTTGAAAGAGAATCATGAATATCACTCAGCTAGAGAAAAGCAGAGCTTTATAGAGGGGCGCATAGAAGATCTTAATGATATTATAGCACACTCTGATATTATTGATGTAGAGCATATGACTGGTGGAGATACAGTAAAGTTTGGTGCGTTAGTTAAGAGTTTAGTTAGGCATAAAAATATTACTGCTGACAATAAAAATCCAGAAGATGATGAGTTGCTTAATGATAGTGATTTCGATGATGATGAAGAGGAAGTATTTTATAGATTGGTCGGTAGGCACGAGGCGAATGTTAGTAAGGGGCTACTATCAATTAGGGCACCGATGGCGCATGCAATTATAAATAAGAAAGTTGGGGATAAGGTAATATTTAGAACTCCAAAGGTAATCAAGCAGCTGACTGTACTATCAATAGAGTTTGACTTAATTAAGTAGCTGAGACCTTGTTTATGTGTAGCGATTTTTTTATCTGAAATGGTCATCATGTGTAATATATAGTAAGTGCGATCATACATATAGTTTACTGTGCAATATTGCATTGCACAGTATAAGGGCCTTAGCACTCCAAAGGTAATCAAGCAGCTGACTGTACTATCAATAGAGTTTGACTTAATTAAGTAGCTGAGACCTTGTTTATGTGTAGCGATTTTTTTATCTAAAATGGTCATCATGTGTAATATATAGTAAGTGCGATCATACATATAGTTTACTGTGCAATATTGCATTGCACAGTATAAGGGCCTTTTACAATTCCTTGTATTTCCTTATTACTGTTTATATTTTTTAGTCGTATCAACTGATCCATTCTACCAGGCTCCAGAGCAATCGCCTTTGTTTTAAGGGTGATCCCCTTATTGATGAATGATACTTCAACAACACTGTTTTTTTTGATAAGGATAGGAGTCTCTAAGGCATGATTCATAACAGGCTTGTTAGCCCTGAGTGTTGATTTAGGTGATAATCCCACCATTTCTTCCTGAGAAGTAATTATATTTGAGCCTACTCTCTGTTTTGGATGTGGTGTATATAATATGTCATCTTCCTTGATAACTTGCCCCTTATGCATGTCTTTTTTTAGCATAGGGACATATGTCAAGAATTCATACTTAGCAATTATCTTTTGTGTTAAATTAATACTCTTAATGCTTAAAGTTGCTTCTATTCTATTAGGAGAGATTTTCTGATTCATTAATATACAATCTTCACAAATTTGCGAACTATAGTATACATCCGCTTTAGGAGCGAGTATCTGAACCTTGAATAACTCATCTTCTGGATTGCTATCGTGCACCATTTCATTCAGCGCATTCTCTATATCTTCTAATTTACAAACACAGTCTGCAGCACGAGCAACTCCTTCAGCTAAAATAGCAACAATGAGGAAGATGTATATGTATAATACAAATGCCATGGCTCATCTAATACTATCAATCAACTCATTATACGTTACTAGATCTTAATAGCAACATTTTAAGGAAATTGCCCATTTTATCTATAACCGACAGAAATTATTAAGTCTGTAGATTATTGAGTTGCTTTAAGTACTCTGAAGCCGCTTGCATAACTTTAGAATTGTGTTCATAGGTTCTTTGCGCTTTTATTAGCTGCACGATTAGTGAAACTATATTCACATTTGAGTTTTCTAATTTATGTTGTAGCAATGTTCCGAACCCTTCAGCTCCTGGTTTGTCTGTGACAGGCGGCCCAGATGCTGCAGTTTCTGCATACAGGTTTTGCCCTATAGATCTTAGTCCAGATTCATTTACAAATCTTGTTAATTCTATCTGTCCTAGAGACTCTGGGTCAACTTGGTTGCCAATACTTGCAAGAATTTCTCCATAATTATTTATAGTTACCTGTGATGTCCCTTCTGGTAGAGTGAATCCTGGTAATAATTTATATCCTTCATGCGTAACAACGTCTCCAGTAGGACCACGAGCAAATGAGCCATCTCGAGTATAAGAAACTGTACCATCTGGCATCTCTATCATGAAGAATCCTTGTCCTTGGATTGCCAAATCTAGATCTCCGCCTGTTTCCTCTATTGTTCCTTGATCATTTATTCTATAAACAGCAGATAGGGACACTCCGGTGCCAATATTAATGCCTTCAGGAAGTACACTGCCTGTTTCTGAAGATAATGAGCCACTTCGTTTTTTTTCTATATATATCAGGTCCTGGAACTCGGTTCTATGTCTTTTATAGGCAGTTGTACCAGCATTAGCAATGTCATTTGCAATAACATCCATGTTATATTGTTGAGCAACCATACCTGTCGCAGATATATCCAGTGCCATCACCATAGAACAATCCAAATAAATATAAGATTGTTCATATATATTCTATATGTAGTATAATGTCAACGATATATATATCATATGTGACATATATATGTATGGATGCTCAGACGTCTATATATGCTATACCATGCTCCAATAGGTATCTATGTTTTGCGCTTCTAGTTCATCTATTTCTAGAGAAATTATTACTAATTCTCTATATTTCGCAAGTAACATATCTCCTTTGGGTTTTTTGAGGCTACTCTTTGTTTGCATTAAGCGCTCTAGAATGCTTTGTTCGCTTTTTAACTGTGTTGTTATCTTTTCATATTCTTGTTCTATTGTTGCTAATTCTTTATTTTCCATCATTGATGTTTCGAACGTCTTGAGCATAGCAAGTTGCGAATGGTCATTCTCTGCAATTTCTGATAGTCTGCTCAAGCATGCCATTTCATTATGATTTCTGTGCTTTACTTCCTCTGTAGGCTCAGATTTTTTCATAGTTTCCAATTTAGCTTCCAGCTCTGTATGTTCTCTTTTAAGCTCTGAGATTTTCTTTTGTCTTTCTGTAATCATTCTCTGCGTGTTTTCTTTTGAGTATGATACAGTCTCTTCTGTTAGATTGATGATATTTGTACAAGCAGTACATTTTATACCTTGTAATTTCTTAAGAAATTTTAATTTTGTTGATATATTTAGGAACCTCTCTTGTTCTAATAAGCCAGTTTTTTTTAATCTTTTCAAATCATTAAGATATGATGAAGCTATTGCGACTCGGTTCCTGCATGTGCCTGCTGTGAGCTTACCTACACGAAATTCATGTTCAAGGTTATAATTATCTACCACTCTAGGGATATCGTGTCGCTTTTGAAGTTCTCTCAACATCGGAGACATAAACAATAAACATGTATAGTTGTAATCTTCTTCAAAAGACCTTTTTTCTTGAATAATTTTTATTTCTTCAATTAGTACTAATGCAAGTACCTGCAAGGCCTCTGGTGTTACTTTCATTACCCTCAATGCATATACTATTGCAGATTTTCTTGAATCCATTAATGCTTCATTTACCTCTGTATAAAGAAGAATATCCCCATTCTGTATTATGAGACATTTTAAATTTCCTGCTTCTCTGTCTAGTATTTCTTTTGCATTTTCATATACGTCTCCAACGAGGATATCAGTAAAGCGAAGCATTGATCTTAAGAGGAGCCTTATATTCATTGACCTTAAGACAGTAATTATTTCTGAACTAAGCATCCCTAGTGCATGTATTATGATAGGATCTTTTGAAGCCATCACTATTTTAACTATTTCATGTTGAGTAAAAGGTTTTTTATCTTTTGACCTGGGCTGTTTGAGATTCTTTATCCATTGATTCAGTGGATCTAATGAACGTTGAATTTCTCTATAAACTTGTTCATATAGTTCACTATATATTTGTTGTGGGTCAATTCGTTCGACATTAATTAATTCCATAGTAAAGTCAGGGGTTTGTTTCATGTGAGCAAAGAGTATTCTTCTACAATCTGCTTGCTGCTTCTTTTTATGTTCTTCAATACATTCTGAGCGGCCAATTTTTTTTGAGTTATGATCAGCATAGTGATCTAGTATATTTAGTAAATGAGCCACGCGCCCACTTATGATTTGATGATCATCTAGGTGATTATCTTTAGATATACGAGTCATATAGCTCATCCAGGTTACATATGTTATAATACGTTCACTGACTTCATCAACTTCCTCTTGTGTCATGCTTTTCATACCAGGAGCGATTTCTTCTTGTTCTATACGCAGCCTATGATGAATTATTGGCAACTTTTTATGTGTTATAATCTTCTTTTTGGTTTCATCAGCTTTTTTTTTGTACTACATCTTGTGTATCAGGAGAAACTTGTTCCATATAAATCCTGTAATATATTATTAAATTAATTACTATTAAGTATCATTCAATCAAATTAATATATCAATACTTATTTAATTTACAGACTGGATTGTAAGTTTAATTATTTAGATATATACTCATAACATGAGCGTAGGGAGATTTCATGCTAAAGATAGCAATTATTGGTAGACCAAATGTTGGTAAATCAACTTTATTCAATAGATTAGTTGGCAAAAGAGTTGCCATAGTTGATAAAATGCCAGGGGTCACTAGGGATCGAAGAGAAGGTATTGCATCACTATTTGATATAGAGTTTATGATAGTAGATACTGCAGGAATAGAAATAAATACAAAAGACGGTATTATACTCAGTATGATGAAGCAAACTAACTATGCTATGGAAAGTAGTGACGTTATTGTCTTCATGATAGATGGGCGAGAGGGAATTAGGGCAGAGGATGATAGCTTTTCCAAAATTGTCAGAGAAACTGATAAAAAAGTAGTTCTGGTGGTAAACAAATGCGAAGGATCTATAGATAGAATTGATGAGTTATACAAATTTGGCTTTGGTGAACCTATATATATATCTGCCGAACACAATATGGGAATGGAGGATCTTTATGAGGTGTTTTTGCCTTTAACATTGCAGTACGTTGCTGAATATGAGGAATTGAAAAGTAGTACTGATATGCAGATTACCGTTGTTGGACGCCCTAATGCAGGAAAATCAACGTTGGTAAATCATTTGCTACAAGAGGATAGAGTTATTACCGGGGCAACTCCAGG
The DNA here is from genome assembly GCA_965262395.1 of Rickettsiales bacterium. GTDB lineage: Bacteria > Pseudomonadota > Alphaproteobacteria > Rickettsiales > Anaplasmataceae > CBDHFF01. The sequence goes on along the minus strand of OZ253531.1, from coordinate 1,322,799 downwards.
ATTAACCAGAGATTCAATATATGTTAATTTTTCTTATAAGGATAAGAATCTAATATTGGTGGATACGGCAGGTATTAGGCGTCGAAAAACTAGTAGGGAGAAGATAGAGGGTCTATCTGTGGTAAATGCAATGCATTCTATTAAGTTTTCTCACGTTGTTATATTGTTATTTGATGCAACGGCAGCATTCGAGCAGCAAGACCTTGCTATTGCAAAATATATAATAGAGGAGGGTAGATGTCTTGTTGTAGTGATTAATAAATGGGATAAGGTACGAAATAAAGAGCTATATTTAAAATGGATCGACCATAATCTCGCGAAGAAACTTACCTCTGTATCAGGATTAGATATTATGAAAATATCAGCACTGAATGGAGACGGTTGTGATAGTTTGATTAAAAAATGTTTTCAAATGTATGATAAATGGAATGTACGTATAAGCACGGGACGGCTTAATAAATGGCTGCATCAGGCTGTAGTAGAATTTCCTCCAGCCTTATCACATAATAAACGTCGTATTAAAATCAAGTATATAACGCAGATTAATACAAGGCCTCCTACCTTCTTAGCGCATGTCAATATACCGGAGGATATGGAGGAGAGTTATAAAAGATACCTGGTTAATAGTATTCGTGAAACCTTTGATCTTGGTGGAATACCAATCAGACTGATGACCAAGAAAAATTATAATCCATACGTTACAAATGAAAAAAAAGATGGTGGTAGACCAAATAAATCCAGGCCACATACCAGGCATCACAGGTCTACTTCAAAATATTAAAATGCTTTAGCGCTGGCTTATAGGTATTATAAAGATAATTAATTATTTTCACTGTAATTTTCACTAGTTATAGAACTTAAAGATAATTAATTATTTTCACTGGTTATGTCATCATATTTATGACGCATCTTGTAGTATATCGTAGAATTTGTCTAATCCATATTGACTATCATAGGCTATGCCATAGACGGGCGCGGGTGGCATGATTTGTTCAGTGATACCTTTGTATATAGAGTTTAGTACTTTATCCAATACTAGTTCTGGATCGCAACCAGCCCCTGGCACTCTGTATTCTATTCGCCTAGAATCTGGGTTGTTCGAACTGGGAATTATTCTAATAGCTGTAGTTCTATTATTGTTGCCCCAGCTAATACATGTGGGAGTGTTCATATCATAATATTTGAATCTGTCCATATCTTCTGGTGATTTCATAAAACATTTTAAATCCTGAATCATATTGGAACATAACCCTCCAATTGAATGTAAGAGGGGCTTACTCTCTTCTTTTTGAGGTTTGCTATATAGATTTTTGCCTTTTTGTAATAGGCTTATATGTACATGCAAACCATTCCCTGCTTTATTTTTGAATGGTTTCGGCGAGAATATTGCTTCTCCACCACATTCTTTTGCAAGTTTAGCTATTCGTTCCTTTCTCTCGTTAAGCGATATTATAATTTGCTCTATATTATCTGAATGATCTATAGTGAATTCATACTGATCCTCAGACTCTTCAGGTTGTAGATTTGAGAATTTATCATTAATAATATCTGTCTCAATGCCTAATAGATAAAATTCTAGTTCCAGTCCAATGACTGGATATAATAATTCAGAGTTGAGCTTTCTAATAATATCTTGCAGCATATTTAGTCTATTAAGTTTTTTAACATGCTATAATTTGTTTATTGTCTGTTTATTACATAGTCAGTCAATAATAAACATTTTGATATTTCTGATAATTTTTAGTATTATAGTAGATAACTATTTAATTATAAACATTCATGATAAAGATAACCAGAGGCCGTTTAGCTGTAAGAGTTCATACTGCAAAGAGTCGTAAGCTCTCTTCAACCATATGGTTGCAGCGTCAGCTTAATGATCCATATGTAGCTTTAGCGAAGAAAGAAGGGTATAAATCCCGGGCTGCTTACAAGCTGATAGAGATTGATGATAAATTTAAATTTCTGTCACCTGGTATCTCGGTATTAGATCTGGGGGCAAAACCTGGGGGATGGACTCAAGTTGCTGTAGCACGCACTAAATCTGAATCTAATAAAAGAAGTAAGGTTATTTCGCTAGATATGAGGCCAATGCAGAGTATTGAAGGAAGTGAGTTCATTCAATGTGATTTCATTGAAGAGCAGAGCAAATTTGTTGAGAAATATGGAGAGCAAAAATTTCATGTAATATTATCTGATATGGCAGCAGAATCTTGTGGAAAAAAGAGTATAGATCATCTGAGAATTATGGCATTGTGTGAAGAAGCTTTCAGGTTTTCTTTAAAATTCCTTAGACGAGGTGGTTATTTAATTACTAAGGTACTACAGGGTGGCACTGAGCAAGATATGTCGCAGATGCTAAAAAAATATTTTAATGTTGTTAAATATTTTAAGCCAAAATCAAGTCGTAAAAATTCGTCAGAAATTTATTTAGTGGCAATAGATTTTAAACCAGAGCATGTTGCTAAAAAATTTGGTGGTTTGCGTAGTAGCGAAGATGCCATAAAAAATGATAATAGTCAGGCAGGCATGAAACAACAGTTTGTAAAGGCTGAACCCACTACCTAGCTATTAAAATTTTTTTTATTCTCAGGATGATGCAGTCCTTAATCAGAGATGATGTCTAGGCGCTGCAATTGTCTGTATCTATGCGCTATAGCTATGCAGCGCTCAGGAATGTTTATGAATATCTGCATCTATGAGGCCTAGCTATGCAACACCATATTTGATTCTCAGGATGATGCAGTCCTTAATCAGAGATGATGCCTAGGCGCTGTAATTGTTTGTATCTATGCGCTATAGTTACGCAGCGCGGAATGTTTATGAATATCTATGCGCTATAATTACGCAGCGCGGAATGTTTATGAATATCTGCATCTATGAGGCCTAGCTATGCAACACCATATTTTATTCTCAGGATGATGCAGTCCTTAATCAGAGATGATGCCTAGGCGCTGTAATTGTCTGCATCTATCAGGCCACAGCTATGCAACACAGAATGTTTGTAATTATGTTGTGAGAGCAACTTTCTCATTTATCTGTACTGCTTGTGCAGCTGCAATTTTCGCTATAGGAATTCTATACGGTGAACAAGAGACATAATCTATACCAATAGCACCGAATCTATGTATCGATATTGGGTCTCCTCCGTGCTCACCACAAACTCCTATTTTAATATTGGGCTTCACTCTTCGTGCTTCTTTTATAGCCAACTCCATAATCTTGATTACATCGTTAGAGATTGTTGTGAATGGATCATGCTCAAATATTCCTTTTTCAACATATGTTGGTATAAATTTTGAAGCATCATCCCTAGATATACCTAAAGTTGTTTGCGTCAGATCATTGGTGCCAAAACAAATAAAATCAGCATTTTTTACTATACTCCCTGCATTAATTGCTGCGATAGGCAGTTCAATCATGACGCCGATAGAGAATTTGATCTTTGATTTGTAATTATTCATAGTTTCGGTTGCTACCCTTTCTATTATGGATCTTATTTTGTTATATTCCATTGCATTCATGACGAGTGGTACCATTATTTCTATATCTAACTCTATATCATGATTATGCTGTACCTCAGATGCTGCACTCATTATAGCAGACACTTGCATTTCATATATTTCTGGGTATGTAATTGCTAGTCTACATCCACGATGTCCCAACATTGGGTTTGATTCTTGTAATTTTTGTATTCTATTTCGTGCTCTATCTTGCGATATATTAAGATGTGCTGCCATTTCTACAACTAATTCCTCTTCAAGAGGAAGAAATTCATGCAGTGGCGGATCAAGTAGTCTCACATTAGTCGGTTTGTTGCGCATTAGTTTGAATATTTCTATGAGATCCTCTTTTTGCATTTTTAATATTTTGTGCAAGGCTGCTCTTCTTGCTTCTTCTGATGAGGCCATAATCATTTCTCTAACTATAAGGATGCGATCCTTTTGAAAAAACATATGTTCTGTTCTACATAAGCCAATTCCTTTGGCTCTGAATTTCAACGAGGTTTTGGAATCTTGGTTATTGTCAGCATTGGCTCTTACCACCATTGTAGCCATGTGTTCTGACCATTCTAATATTTTGCTAAGCTCTTCAGAGGTGCTGGCAATACTGGTTTTGGTTTCTCCAGGTATTATTTCCCCTGTTGAGCCGTTTATGGTGATCTTTTCTCCTTCTTTTATCTTAAGATCCTCAATTAAGAAATATTTATCTTTATAATTTATATTAATTTCTCCCGCACCACATACACAAGGCTTGCCCATGCCACGTGCAATTACCGCTGCATGTGAGGTCATTCCCCCTCGTGTTGTTAATATACCTGTGGCAGAGGCCATGCCTTCTATATCTTCTGGTGTGGTTTCATTTCTTACAAGAAGCACATCCATTCCACGATCTGATATCTTTTTTGCCTCAGAGGAGGAAAATACAACCATGCCGCATGCAGCCCCTGGTGAAGCAGGTAAGCCTTTTGTTAATGGTTTTCTCGTGTCAGAGGCATCTATTGTTGGATGTAGAATTTGTGAAATGTCATCAGGGTTGATGTTTCTTACTGCTTCTTCTTTCGTTAAAAGACCTTCTTCTACCATATCTATAGCTATTCTTAATGCTGCTTGTTGAGACCTCTTGCCAAATCTAGTCTGTAGTATCCATAGCTTGCCTTCCTGCACAGTAAATTCAATATCTTGCATATCTTTATAGTGTTGCTCTAATGTAGTGCAGATACTACATAATTCCTGAAATATACTAGGAAAACTTTCTTCCAAAGATATCTTTTCAGAGCCAGATGCTTCTTTATTTGCTTCCGATATGGGGTTTGGTGTCCTAGAGCCATCCACAACATCCTCTCCTTGAGCATTTGGTAAATATTCTCCAAATATTTCATTCTTCCCCGTGGAAGGATTTCTAGTAAATACTACGCCACTAGAAGAGGTTGCGCCTTTATTGCCGAAAACCATAGTTTGTATATTAACTGCGGTTCCAAGGTCATCTTGAATATGATTGAGCTTTCTATAGGTTATTGCTCTGTTATTATTCCATGATCTAAATACTGCATATATTGCTTCCTTCAGTTGCACAAAAGTATCTTGTGGAAATTCAAGATTTGTTTCTCGTTGTATTAGCAGCTTGAATTCGGTAACTAATTCTTTCAGATGTCCTATTCCTAACTTGCTATCTTCAGTAATATTGTACTTTTGTTTTTTATCCATAAGCAGATTGGAGAATTTGGAGTGATCTACTTCCATTACTACATTGCCATACATTTGGATGAATCTTCTGTAGCTATCTTGAGCAAATCTGTCGTCTTTGTTGTATTCAGCCAGGCTTATAACAGTTTGATCATTTAAACCAAGATTTAGTATGGTGTCTAACATTCCAGGCATTGATATAGGAGATCCTGAGCGCACTGATAGCAGAAGAGGGTTATCTCCTTTGCCAAAACTAGAGCCTATCATTTCTTCCAAGTGTTTGACTGCATTAATTATGTTTTCAATAATATCATTCGTTATAGAGCCATGTTTGTTATATATTTTGCAAATATTAGTTGATATTGTGAATCCAGGAGGAATGTTGAGGCCAATGTTGCACATTTCTGCTAAATTTGCCCCCTTGCCACCAAGTAAATGATTAAGCTCTTTATTGCCATCTGTATGTTGCTTGCTGAAGGTATATATATCCATGTTTGCTTATTCCTTTATTTCGTTAAAATCCAATATCTTATTAAATAGGTTGCAGCATTTAGCTAAGATCCTTATCCTGTTTGTTCTGAGTTCCATATTATCACAATTCACCATCACATTATCAAGAAATAAGTTAATCTTGGTGCCAATTGGTATCAAAGATATCGTTGCATTTTTGAAATCAAGGTCTCTTAGATATTGTTTAATTATTTCTTTTCTAGTGGTTAGTTCATTGTATAAATCAAGTTCATGTTTATCCTGTAGGAGCTTATAATTTATCTTGATTCTGATTTTCTGCAAAGGAGCTAAATCTGATTTCTGTAATATATTAGCGGCTCGTTTATAAGGGGCTGTTATATTATCATGATTCTTTTCTAGAACATGGCTTACTACAGCCGCTTTTTTGGTTATGACTAATATATCCTGATTTTTGTGTGTAAATTTTGTCAATGAATTTACAATATCATATCTGATATTGTATGATAGAAGCAGCGCACGTAGTCTCTCTTGTATGAATAGTAATACTTCTTCCGTAACTGATTTAATACGATAATCTTCATGGCTATCTTTCTTTCTAAGAAATATTTTTTTAATAACACTTTCTTTTTTATGCAGGCTATTGGTATATAATGCCATTGATTTTGTAATTAAAACATTGATGGGCATAAAAAGTTGATTATTAATTATATTTCTTATAATCCCTAATGCAGCACGCCTTAACCCAAATGGATCTTTGGAACCTGAAGGCTGATTTCCTGATATAAAGAAGCCCACAATATTGTCCATCTTATCTGCTATAGATATGGCAATGGCTGCAGGGCTATCGGGTGTAGCGTCATAGGCATCTATGGGCATTAGATGTTGTGCGATTGCTGTTATAACTTCTTGAGAGTGCATACCTTCTTTCTCGGTGTAGTAAGCAGCAATGATGCCCTGTGAATGTGGATATTCCTGCCCCATAAAAGTTGCTAAGCCTATTTTTGTTAACATTGCAGCTTTTTCTACATCCAATACATGTGCATCCTTCACCCACATTGATAGATATTTAGATAAAGCCGTTATCCGGGTAGATTTTTGGTGCATTGAACCTAATCGATCATGAAATGTAATGTATTTCAATTTTTCTAGATAGTGATCAAGTGATTTTTTTAAATCTTCTTCACACAAATGTAGTGCAGCATTCAGCTGTATTCTAAAAATTCTTTCATGGCTTGCGGTAATAATATCTAAATTACTCTCTGAGTAATTGGCTAAGGGAACAATAAAAAAGTTTGAAAGCTTCCCATCTTTGGTCTGTAGAGGGATATATTTTTGCTTCTTTGCTAATATTGTTAGCAATATTTCTGTTGGAATAGGGGGTAACTCTTCTTCTAGTTTGCATAGCACCAGTTTAGGGCTTTCAGAGGAGCCATTAATCTCCTGTATAAGGTGCTCATAATTAAATAGCTTATTCTGAGAATATATTTCAAGATTCTCTTCTGTTAATATATCTTGTACTGAGCTTTCTATTGCTTCCTTTCTAAATGACTGATCAAGTATTACTCCTCTTGATGAAAGTTTTTCTAGATAATCATTTGCAGAAATCACAGCGAAGTTTCTGTGATGTTTAAATCTATGCCCAGTGGATTTGTTGTTTGCTTTCATTGTACCAATTTTTAATGCTAAGACCTTGTTTGCAAAGATACACATTATATTATTTATAGGTCTGACCCATTTTATTCCTAGATCCTCAAGAAGCATAGATTTCGGCCATACGTAAGTAAATACAGAATCTGTGATTATTTGTATAAGTATATCATTTGTGCATGTATCTTTTGACTCTATAGACAGGGAATAAAATTCATACTTGCCATTATCCTTTATTTTTAAGTCTTCCTGGGCGCAGTTATGCTTTTTTAAAAAAGCTTGAATGGCTTTCTCTGGGGCCTTAGTTCCTGGACCTTTTACTTCCTCTTGTTTTCCTTTAATAACTAGGGGAATTGCATCAATGATTATTACAATCCTTCTGTGAGTGATATATGATCTTATTTTAGAAAATTCTATTTCATTCTTTTTCAATTCATTTATTACAGATACTTCAATTTCTTGTATTGCTCTTTTTTGCATTAGGGCTGGTATGTCTTGGCATAGCAGTTCTAAAAGTAAATCACCTGTTACATTGTTCATCATCTTAGCTCCCTTTTTTCTTTAGCCATTCTTTGCAACAGGCGTTGGCTATCTTTCTGGTTCTTATTATGTATTTAGCTCTCTCTAAGTTACCAATGGCCCCTCTTGCATCTAGAATATTAAACTTATCTATTGCGCTCAAACAGAGCTGATACGCTGCCAACGGAGCTTCTTTTTCAATCATTCTATAAGCAATTTTTTCGTTCTTATTAAATGCATCAATTAAATCTTCTATGCTGTATCCATCGTTAATCAGATGAAACATGTCTTCTTCATTATGCTTGAATAAGTATTCATAAGTCATTTTGTCGTTCCAGTGCAGATCAAAAATGCTTTCTTTGTTTTGTAAATGCACAGCGATTCTCTCTAAACCATAGGTTATTTCGCATACTTTGGTGTTGCAGGGAAGGCCGCCAACTTGCTGCATATAGGTAAATTGCGAGATTTCAATGCCGTTAAGCCATACTTCCCATCCCACTCCATATGCTCCTACGCTAGGGTTTTCCCAATCATCCTCGATGAAACGTATATCATTTTCTTCACATTTTACACCTATAGTCTCTAGACTTTTGAGGTATAATTCTTGCATTTTACTTGGTGCAGGGTTTAGAAGTACCTGATATTGGAAATAGTGAGATAATCTATTTGGATCTTTGCCCGCTCTGGAGTCATTCGGCCGTACGCAAGGTTGTACGTGAGCTATGTTGTATATATCCTTGCTTAATGCTCCAAACAGAGTTGCCGGGTGTAAAGTAGCTGCGCCGATAGTAGAGTAATGAGGTTGTATTACGGAACATTTATTTTCCTTCCAGAAGCAACTGAGGGAGGATATGATATCTTGCAGATGCACTTAAGTCTATCCAGACAAATTATGATCCAAACACGTTTATCTTATTAATTAAAAGTATAACTGTCAAGAGAGATGTGTTTTGGATAAGGTTTTTGTGATATTTAGTACAGCTCTTTTTAGCTCTATGTTTTCTATATTATTATAATACTTGAATAACTTCATAGAGGAATTTGTACGCGCTGATTTACAATCTGTTCCTGAAAAATAGTCATTGCTTCCATTTTGTATAAATCTGTTGACCGATGTGTCCATCACCTCCGATATTACTATCAGTAAACCAATTGATATTCTATTCTTTCCTTTCTCATATTTCTCAATTTGTTGTTGCGAAATATTCAGCTTTTCAGCCAGTTGTTTTCTAGAAATTCCTTGCTTCACTCTTATGGAATACAGATTATCGCCTATAAATTTATTTATCAACGATATTTTTGTTTTCATATCAGACATATCACGTTTCTTACAATCCAAAATGCTCAGGGAGAATATACCATATCTTGTAATATAGCAACCTTTAATTGTTTTATTAACGATGTATTCACCATTAGCTTGTGTTTTTTGAAAGGGAATTGTGCGTGATAAAAATATTTATTAGCATAAATATGCTGATTTCAGGGGGTTTTATCGACTTATGATCAGCTATTATGGAATAGCTGATGAAAAATGATCCAGTAATCAATAGGTTGTATTGATTGAATATTAATATACCAATTAGTTTACAATAAACCATTAGCTTTAAAGCTATAATGTTTATTATAGGAAACAATTATATGGTCAATTATTTCTATATCGACGGCAGCACAAGATTTTATTAAGTCTTTGGTTATGGATATATCGGCTCTTGAAGGAAGAGGATCTCCGCTGGGATGATTGTGTGATAAAACGACTGCAGTTGCTCCTACTGATAATGCTTTTTTTATTATTTCTCTCGGGTACATAGATACCTGGTCTATCGTGCCGTGTTCGTGATTATCTTCAAAGATAATTCTGAACTTCTTATTCAAGTATATAATTGATAAGTTCTCCACATCTTTGAAACCAATATTGGATCTTATGTATTCCAGTAGTTTTTTCCAATTATTCAGTATTGGTTGTTCTTGTGCTTCAGATAATAGTACTCTGAGTGTAGATTCTCTTAGTGCTTTGATTATAGATATTGCGGAGTCTGTCATATCTGGGATATTGGAGAGATCGTCTTGTGTAGCGCTTGTTAGCTGAGCGAAATTCTTATATTTTTGTAAAAGTTGTTTGGCAAGTGGTCTCACATCTTTTCTAGGCTGGGATGAAAATAATAATAATTCTAATATCTCGTAATCTGGTATGGAGCCCGTATCTTTTGCAAGGAGTTTGTCTCTTAATCTTTTGCGATGCCCCAAATAATGTGGCTTTTCTACAGGCTTTTCCGTCATAACTACAATCTCTAAATTAGCAATAATGAAAAATGATTGGGCAACTATCTTATAATTAGATAGTTGTATTTTCTAATGTATATTGGTCAGTCACAATTAATTTGAAAATATAGATATTTTATTATACCATACTTCAATTTTACTGCTTAGAGTTTATTTTATGGATGAAAGTGGAGGTTATGAATCTCCTAAGGTAGTGGTTGATGTTGATGATATAAATCGTGTGATCAGTAGCCCAACCATGAATATTCTTAGAAATTGGGGTAGCATACTTGGTATTTCTAAGTTCAAAGAGGAATTTAATTCTAATTTGTCCAGAGAACAAGATTTGGTTAAATTAGAGCATAATATGCGAGAAAGCCTTAATCCAAAAGGTGGGGCTGTAACCGCCCGTGCTAACACTATAAACTTGGGAAGGTTGTATCTGAAGCTATCAGATGAAGGTAGGCTCAAATTTCTTGATATGTTGATGAATAAATTCAGTACAGATAATGCGCTAATTAATAAAAGAATAGAAGCGTATAATAAGGCAGGTGATATCGATCAATATAAAGCAGAGCAAGAGTTGATGTCAGCTTTGAGTCCCAGTAGGGTTCAGATCCTTAAACAGTTCAATTCATTGGACAGCGGCATTAATTTTTTAGTTAAAATGCGTGAAGATGTTATACGGTTTTTGAAAGACAACATAGCTTTGAAGCCCTTAGAAATTGATCTTTATAATGTGTTGTCCTCTTGGTTCGATGTTGGGTTTCTTGATATGCATCAAATAACTTGGGATGAGTCTGCATCTCTGCTTGAGAAATTGATTGAATATGAGGCTGTGCATAAAATAAAATCCTGGGATGATTTGCGTCATAGATTAGATTCTGATCGCAGGTGTTTCGCATTTTTTCATTATAAGATGCCGGGTGAGCCGTTAATCTTTGTAGAAGTGGCGTTAGTTGATGAAATATCTGATAATATAGACCATCTTTTAAATGAGTTAACCCCATCTATTGCTGTTAATGATGCTAAGGTTGCTGTTTTTTATTCCATTTCTAATACGCAAAAAGGCTTGCGTGGTGTAAGCATGGGAAATTTCTTAATTAAACGAGTAGTTGACTCTTTGTCAGCTGAATTTAAGAGTATAAAACATTTTGTTACTTTATCTCCTATACCTGGTTTTAGAAAATGGCTAAGTAGATTTATACAAGAAGAAGATTTTGCTGAGATTTTTTCAAAGAAGAATATTAAATTACTGCAGGGTAAATATGAGGTGAGAGAGGCTTTTAATAAATTATTATCTATTGATAATGGAGATAATGAATTAATGGAGTTGCTACGGCCATTGCTTATGACGATATGCGCGCATTACTTAATTAATGTAAGACGACATAATGGCAAGATGGCTTTAGATTCCGTTGCCAATTTCCATTTGAGTAATGGGGCTAGAGTTAAAAGGTTGAATTGGAAGGCAAATTCTGCGCCAGAGGGTTTTGCTCAGTCATTTGGTATGATGGTGAATTATTACTATGATTTGTCTGACATTGAAGATAATCATGAGGACTATATAAATAAAGGACAGATTAATAGTGATAAGAGTGTACAGAAATTACTTGCATTATAATAATTAAAGGCACAAATACAGATATTGTGATGGATTGGCGTATTTATTAGTAGGCTGTTATTATTTTTGTGATGTGTATGTGTGTGTTCTAGAGGCATAATATAATTCAATTACTATCTTCACTGAGTGGTCAACATGAATTGTACATGATGAGGAAACCATATAATATCATAGCATCTGATGTCGTTAGATGTTGCATGGATAGTATTGATATTTCGATTATTTTATGATCGGCAAAGTTTATGCACACTTATTAATACATGGTGGTCAGTCATTATAATATGCATATATCTTATTGACTGGATTAGTTTCATTCATTGTAGAGCAATGCTATCTTCATGTTGATCTGGATCTATTGCTTTAAAATTGGTGGCTGAATCAATGCTTGGTTTGTTTCCTTTTTCCTTATGTTCTTGAATAAATGTTTGCATATCTTCTACTAGCTTCGGCATATCTACTGTTCTTATAGTTTTTATTACATCTATCAGTGTTATATTCAAGCTACTGAGTATCTTTCGGGTTTTTGGTAAAGATCTATCTTGTGCGCTTAACAACGAGTCCTCTATGAAGCAATTTATAACTTCATGAATATTATCACTGGGTATTGGAAGTCCGTTGATAAATTTTTGTACAGATGGAGGTAATTCTTCTATATTTACTTCTCTCTTTTGATTCCCTGATCTTGACAAAGCAAAACCTTCTGGAGATAATGATTCTTTTTGCTGCAGCTTTACATACTTACCTATGCTCTTTAGCAACGTATTAAACTTCTCTCGTTCCTCTGTATACGCTAGTTCTGGTTTTGAAGGTTCTAGATCAGGATCTATAATCTCAAATTCACTGTATATTACTTCGCTCGACTGATTACGTTCTGAGTTAAGGTAGTTTCTTGCAAGGGCTGTTCCATAAGTAACTGTTGATATGGAGCCTAAAGCAAAAGATAAGACGGTTACCAGTGCAAGAAGAGCAATTTTTGCTATATTTTTGGCTGAAAAATTTCCTTCCCTCATTATTGTTGATACTTGGTATACTAAAGTGGGCAATAGCGCTAGCATAGCGATTGTGGAAACGGCAATCGCTGGTATTAGTGAAACATGTAAGTGGGTATATTGTTTAAGATTCTTACCAAAATCTTTGAGAGAGATCTTTCGTCCCTTTAAATGATCTTTCTTTTGATTTTGTTTGTCTTTTGGCTTATCTGGATTAATTACGCCAGAAAATCCTAATTGACTGTTGTTAGCAAGTATTTCCTTAAGTTGTTCTGGGTTAGACTTAATGTTTGCTAAGTCTTGCACATGTGAGGAAAAGTAATCTTTATTTAACTCTGATGCCTCTATTGGAGTATGTGCAGATATTTTATCTGGTAAGAAAGAGGCTGTATATTTTTCTGTTTGAGGTATTTTTTTGATAGCCATCTCTCTGGGTGTTGGTGCATTTTCATCATATTCTTGTGTATTAAATGCATGTTCCATGATTGCTTTTGTTGCTTCTTTGGGCAGGGGCATAATATCTGTTGTCCCGTCTTTTTTGAATATTTTGTAGCAGAGAAAACGTGAATTAGCTGAGCTTATGTATAGTAATTCAACAGATTCTTTACCATCACCTTTTCCTCTGAAAAAATGATCAGTATTATAGTCAGCAATTGCATCATCGGTTTGTATTTTAGGTTCAGATATAGTTTTTGGATTTGATTTAGCTATATTTTTTAGATGGCGGGTATCGTTATTGTCCACAGTTAATTTGATCTTGTTGAACAATAGCCTCAGATTAACCCCATGCTTTTTTAATTCTGATTGTAATTCTTTATCTAATACTACAGGTGCTATCACAATAGAGTCTGCTTTCGGTATTACTATTGATAAATATGTAGTCATTCTGAATATTATATAAAACCGCATCAAGTAGGGTGGGATTGTAGCATATAAGGTTCAATTAGTCAATATTATACGCTACCAGTCTTAACCATAATTTATCAGATGGTGGTTTATTTTTTATCTGATTGCATATTCTTTTTTATGAACCATTAAGTAATTTACTGATGGTGAATGGCTTATAGACCATGTTCTAGATAACAGCGAGAATTCCATGCCCTTTATATCTACAGGTGAAAATTGATTGTTCCTGAATAACTTCGAAATCTCGCTTGGTTTAAGGAATTTCTCATATTGATGTGTTTTTTTGGGAACCCATTGCAAAATATACTCTGCCATGACTATAGAAAGAAGGAATGATTTGACATTTCTATTCAGTGTTGAAAGGATAAATAATCCACCAGGCTTTATTACAGAACAGCAGTTGCGTATGAATTCTGCTATGTTCTGTACGTGTTCTATTACTTCCATGCAAACTAATATGTCGAAATTGTCTTTATATTCAGTGCTTAAGGATTCTATAGTAGTGTGTAGGTATTTTATATCTAATTTCTTCCGTTGTGCATGAATTTTTGCGACTTCAATATTCTCTGAGCTAGCGTCTATTGCGGTTACTTGGGACCCTATTCTACACAATGACTCTGAGATAAGTCCGCCTCCACAACCTACATCAATGATATTACACTCACTTGCTGGTTTATGAAAATAATTCTCAATTGTACTAACTATATATTCCATTCGCACGGGATTTATCGTATGTAATATCTTGAATTTACCGTTTTCATCCCACCATTCATCAGCTAATTTAGAGAATTTTAGTACTTCCTCCTCATCCACGCTAGTATCAATCATAACAATAACAAATTATCCTATTTGCATGCATCATATACCTATGTACCATTTTGCTCAATATGAATTTATGGCTTTGTTTTTTCTAAATGTTTAAAAAACCTTAACAGGCGGTGCGTATAATATATAATATTGATTCATGTTTCAAAAATAATGGAGATGTATGTACTGTTGTTACTGTCATTCATAAGGATACTCATCTTGAGTATTTCTGATTAATCTAATATTATATTGCGCAATAAATTCATTGATTTCATACAAATAATGCATTATACAACAGTATATTATATGAGGTATATTATAATTTAGTTATGGCTATTGATTTGGGATTACCTAAGAATGAAAATTGTATTTTAACTCCCAGATTGAGTGTGATTGGTGTGGGTGGCGCTGGCTGTAATGCAGTGAATAATATGGTGCAACTAAATATGTCTGTTGATACAGCATCTTTCAATACGGACGCACAGGCTTTGAAAGAATCGGTTGCGAAGTACAAATTACAGCTCGGTCCAGAGGTGACGAGTGGTTTGGGAGCTGGCTCTTCTCCAGAAATGGGAAGGCAAGCGGCAGAGGAGTCTCGTGAAGAGATTATCGCGTATTTACAAAATCATGATATGGTGTTTATTACTTCGGGCATGGGTGGAGGCACAGGAACTGGTGCAGGTCCTGTGATAGCTTCAATTGCTAAGGAGATGGATATATTGACTGTTGGTGTTGTAACGAAGCCATTTCATTTTGAGGGCGACCATAGAATGAAAGTTGCAGAACTTGGTCTTGAAGAGTTGCACAAATATGTTGATACACTAATTGTAATACCTAATCAGAATTTGTTTCTTGTTTCTGATGAAGAAACAACATTTGCTGGAGCTTTCAAGCTGGCAGATGATGTTTTATATTCTGGAGTTAGAGGTATCACCGATTTAATTATAAAACCAGGGCTGATTAATTTAGATTTTGCAGACATTCGCTCTGTAATGAGTGAGATGGGTAAGGCCATGATGGGAACTGGTGAATCTGAAGGCAAGAATCGCGCTATAGATGCTGCAGAAGCGGCCATTTCTAATCCTTTATTGGATAATATTTCAATGAAAGGAGCAAAGGGAATGTTAATTAATATTATGGGTGGCATGGATATGAAACTGTATGAAGTTGATGCAGTAGCCAATAGAATTCGAACAGAAGTAGACGTAGATGCCAATATAATTTTTGGTTCTACATTTTCTGAAGATCTTGATGGAAGAATAAGAGTATCCGTAGTTGCAACTGGAATAGATGTTCCTGACCGTACTGTTAATCTGAAAGAGATTCTTAACAGTAAAGAAGAGGTATTAAGGAATAGAGAGATATTTTCGCCATCAGAGAGCAGTATGTCTTCTGATGGAGTGTTCAATCAAATAGCCTCTGCTAAAGTAGGATATTCTGTAGAAAATGATGATGTTTTTATAGGTAATCGTGGAGTTGCCTCTACTGCAAAAAGAGAAGCTAATTCTAGGTTTAGTAGAAGTGGTAGAGACGCAGATGTGGATGTATTAGAAAAGAATCCTGAAAATGATATTGATATTCCTGCTTTTTTGAGAAGGAGAAAGCATTAGCATTATATAGCGTATATAGTTGTATGCTTTTGTTATTTCTCTCTTTTATTGAAAACGTGACCAAGCATTAGCATTATATAGCGTATATAGTTGTATGCTTTTGTTGTTTCTCTCTTTTATTGAAAACGTGACCAAGCATTAGCATTATATAGCGTATATAGTTGTCTAATTTTGCTGTTTCTCTCTTTTATTGAAAACGTGGTCAAGCATTAGTTTTATATAGCGTATATAGTTGTCTAATTTTGCTATTTCTCTCTTTTATTGAAAACGTGGTCAAGCATTAGTTTTATATAGCGTATATAGTTGTCTAATTTTGCTGTTTTCTTTCTTTTATTGAAAACGTGACCAAGCATTAGTTTTATATAGCGTATATAGTTGTCTAATTTTGCTGTTTCTCTCTTTTATTGAAAAAAAACATTTTTTACTGTATAAGTATAATGGATAATTATTTGTATTGTGAGGCATTATGGGTGGTAACTTATCGCGAACACCTAAGAGCGGTGCTGTGAATAAAGCTTCATCAGCTGCAGCAATTAGTCAGAATGCAGTAACCCCGATAGCTACTCCGGTTATGATATCAAGCCCAAGCCCAAACCCAAGTACAGAGTATATAGCTACTTCTATAGTTAGTCCTAATAATTCTGCCTCACCTCCTTCACCTGAGCCACCTGAGCCACCTGCTACGCATATTGCAAATACAGATGATTCTATGGCAGAGGTAGAATATCCGTATTATGCAGTGCCAGAGTCAGGGAATGATGGCACTTATGCCTTTCATATTACCGCCCGTCCTGGCTGTAACTCCTATCTAGTAGCTGCATTACCAGACGTTGATAACGATGCACTATCTGCTGGAAGCTTTGATCAGCGCGTAAAAGGACCAAGAGATCCATCGCGTTATTCTAAGCAATTAGATGCAATAGTGGCCTTGGATAAGAAAAAGTTAGACAAACCATTGTCGGATAAGCAAAGCTCACATGGATTCTTAGGTGCTAACGCTGAGGTTGGAGATAAAGCTTCTGCGTTAGTGGTTGAAGGTGGTTATACTCAACCAAAGGAGAAACCCAGAGCTTCATTTGAAAGACATGTTATTAGTGACCTAGATGATAAGAAAGAAACAGATCTTCTTGTGACTGTTCTGCAGAAATCTGTGCAACCAGTAGATTAGTTTTCTGTTGAAGACATGTTATTAGTGATCTAGATTATAAGAAGGACACAGATCTTCTTGTGACTGTTCTGCAGAAATCTGTGCAAACAGTAGATTAATTTTCTGTTGAAGACAGGTTATTAGTGATCTAGATTATAAGAAAGAAACAGATCTTCTTGTGACTGTTCTGCAGAGTCCTGTGCAACCAGCAGGTGGGTTTTCTGTTTATTAAGGGTCATAGTGTGTTCCAAGATCAATCATGCCATGATCATGGTCTAATCACAGCGGATGCAATCATTATTGGATAGAGTATATTCAAATTTGCTAGGTATGTATTGATAATGGGGGTAAAAGTTTTGAATATCTAAGTTCATTAAATTATTGGATAAAGTGTATTTTTGTAATAATTTATTGCATTAGTTTACTATGGTAGTTAGTATCGTTATATATGTATAAATATATAATTATATGAAGCTTTGGTTATTAAAATCCGAACCAGATAAGTACTCATTTGATGATATGAAACTTGATGCTACTACCTACTGGGATGGTGTGCGTAATTATCAAGCACAGAATAATATGAAACAGATGAAAGTTGGAGATCGGGCATTTTTCTATCATTCTAATAAAGGCAAAGAGATAGTGGGTATTGTCGAGGTTGTGAAGGAATATTATCCTGATAATACAGATAGTAGCAAAAAATTTATTATGGTAGACGTTGCATATCGTGAAAACTTGCAACGATTCGTCACTTTAAAAGAGATTAAGAATCATGCACCTTTAGAGAATATGGCGCTTGTTAAACAATCTCGTTTGTCTGTTATGCCAGTTACTCAGTATGAATGGGATACAATAATGGATATGTCTAATAATTAGTAGATATTTCATAAATTCTTCAGTTATTTTTGCTATAAACGCTTCTCAGGAATAATGGGATATTTGTTTATGTCTGCTCTTAAGAAGTGTAAGGCGTGTAATAATGAAGTAAGCAAGAAAGCAAAGACTTGCCCGCAGTGTGGTCATTCTTTGGAGTTGTCAAGTTTGTTTCGTATATTTCGTGCTGTTGTAATTATTTTTGGTATATTTTGATTTACTACTCTCCTCCTTCTAAGTATCAAGAGCCTTTTGCTACAAGCGCACCAGTTAATAGTAATCAGCTTAAGCAGGGCATTGTAAATAGTCTATCATTAAGAACATCCTGGTATAAAGATGGATTTAACAGTATTCTCATGACAAATTTTACCATTACGAATAATAGTAAGTACAATGTCAAAGATATTTTTATAGATTGCACCTGCTACGGAGCAAGTGCAACGGCTTTAAATAGACCTAAGAATAACATTTATCAGCAGGTCACCGCTGGCCAGACTATAACTGTTAGAGACATGAATATGGGGTTCATTAATCAACAAGTGACATCAGTTATATGTTATATAGTTGGAATTGGATCTTGGAGTTGATGATAGAAATTGACATAAGATTTTATTTTGTTACTTTATTCTAATGATGTTCTTGTTAAGTGAGTTTTGTATGGATTATGATGTTGTAGTTATTGGTGGAGGCCCTGGTGGTTATGTTGCAGCTATTAGAGCAGCGCAGCTCGGTTTCAAGGTTGCTGTTGTGGAAAAAGAAAAGATGGGTGGTGTTTGCTTAAATTGGGGATGTATTCCAACTAAAGCGCTATTAAGAACTTCGGAAGTATATCATTTGCTTAACACCGCTGAGGAATTTGGTTTATCATGCTCCAAGGCCTCGTTCGATATTAAAAAAGTTGTTGCAAGATCAAGAAAAATTTCTAAACAACTATCCAGTGGTATCGATTTTTTGATGAAGAAGAACAACGTTGACGTGCATTATGGGATGGGTAAAATTGTAAAAAAAGGCATAGTTGAAGTTGATGGTAAGAAAAAGCTAGCATCAAAGCATATTGTAATTGCTACTGGCGCAAGACCAAGAGAGTTACCTAATCTAAAAATAGATCACAAATTTGTTTGGGATTATAAAGATGCGATGACTCCTAACTCCCTTCCTAAATCTATATTAGTTGTTGGTTCGGGTGCTATAGGTATTGAATTTGCCAGCTTCTATAATACGCTTGGAGTTAAGGTAATTGTTGTTGAGATCATGGATAAAATTTTGCCTGCAGAAGATGAAGAGATTTCTAAAATGGCTAGAGCCTCTTTTGAAAAGCAAGGTATTGAGATCCTCACTAATACTTCAATAAAATCTATGAAATCAGCAAATAATTCTACAAAGGTTGAGCTTCAAAAAAATAACAAGGTATTAAAGACAGTGGAAGTAGAGAAGATAATCTCTGCGGTTGGCATAATTGCGAATATAGAAAATATTGGTTTAGAAGGTGTTGGAGTAAAAACAGAAAAAGGAAGAATTTTAACGGATGAGTGGTTGCATACTAATGTAGAGGGTATATACGCAATTGGTGATGTTACCTCTATGCCATGCCTGGCGCATAAGGCTAGTCATGAAGGAGTGTTGTGTATAGAAAAGATAGCTCAAGATACAGGTAAGAAAAAATTTGAACATGAGTTACATTCTATTTCCAAGGAAAACATCCCTGGATGTACGTATTGTCATCCACAAATCGCAAGCGTTGGTCTGACTGAGGATGCTGCCAAGAAACAAGGAAAGAAAATTAAAATTGGTAGGTTTAATGCGACGGGTAATGGTAAGGCCGTGGCTTTGGGAGATGCGTATGGGCTAATAAAGGTGATTTTCTGCAAAGACACTGGTGAGTTATTAGGAGCGCACATGGTTGGTCCAGAAGTTACAGAAATGATTCAAGGGTATGTTATTGGGAAGGTTTTAGAAGCAACTGATATAGATTTCAAACATACTATATTTCCTCACCCAACTTTATCTGAAATGATGCACGAGGCAGTGCTTGATGCAGATGATGAAGCAATACATAGTTAATTATACTCATAGCAATGATGCACGAGGCAGTGCTTGATGCAGATGATGAAGCAATACATAGTTAATTATACTCATAGCAATGATGCATGAGGCAGTGCTTGATGCAGATGATGAGGCAATACATAGTTAATTATACTCATAGCAATGATGCATGAGGCAGTGCTTGATGCAGATAATGAGGCAATACATAGTTAATTATACTCATAGCAATGATGCACGAGGCAGTGCTTGATGCAGATGATGAAGCAATACATAGTTAACTATAATTCATATATTTTGATATATATAAAATTTCTTATATATAGACAGTATATGTATACCGTCTATTATTGATGCGTGTGCCATTGTCATATTTCGCTGCTTTATAGCACTAAATAGGATGGTTGAGTATTGATTCGAAATGAAGCTTATAAGCTATATTCAATTATTATTGCTTTGTATTTCTAGGCAATGTTTTAGTATTTCCCTTTATTGGGGTTGGTATAATAAGTGCCGCCATTGTTTGGGCTATAGTCGCTTGGAGTACCAGTACTGTTAGGGTATGTATAAGTTCCTGTGTCTGTAGTAGAATGGCTATCTTGACTTTTTTGAGTACTATTTGGATTACTACTGTAAGTTTTATTAGAATTTATAGAATTATTACTATTATTACTATTATTTTTGCTAAATATATCCAAATTTAACAGTGATTTGATGCTGACGCCAGATGACGTTAGTGATAGATAAAGAGCTTTTCCGTAAAGAAGATCAGGGTTATTTTGGCATGTTTTTATTGTTTTAGTAGCAACTTTCTCTATGAGGTTTGTATCTATTACCTGCCCACTATACAGGCCGCTTGCGATATTGACATATGCCCTTATGTTTTCTTTGGTTTGGTTTATTATATCCGGACTCTCCGAGAGCAGCCTGCAACTGGTAGTGAGCATTTGTATGATGCCTATGCTCAAGGGGTCATTCCATAACATAGGATCATTATATATGCCTCCGCCATAGCCGTATCCGTAATACCCGCCATAGGGAGAGGGGTATGAATTATATGCATAAGGCTGTTGAGGAGGTTGCTGGGCATAAGGCTGTTGAGCGTAAGGTTGCTGGGCATAAGGCTGTTGAGGAAGGTTGCTGGGCATAAGGCTGTTGAGGAGGTTGCTGGGCATAAGGCTGTTGAGGAGGCTGTTGAGGAGGTTGTTGAGCGTAAGGCTGTTGAGGAGGCTGTTGAGCGTAAGGCTGTTGAGCGTAAGGCTGGTTCTCTTGGGTATAGTAATGGTCATTAGTTGTTGTTGGACCTTGAAATGGATCGGAAGCATATACGCTAATATTCGATATGATAGCGCAAAAGATTATAGCAGCTATGGTGCATACATTTTTCATGACTTACTAAAACACAAAATTAAAAACCACATCGAACTATATATGATGTTTCTTTAGATAATATTAAGTGTTCATTATATAATAAATTAATATTCTTGTATAGTGTCAAAATCATTGTTGAATTTTATCAGTATTATTGTTACTTTCACTGCTATGGATTAGTTTGTAAAGAGATATGAATTACTTGTTATTACTTATAGCAATTCCTTTTTTGGGAGCAGTCAGTACATTGTTACTTGGCAAGTATAGATCTTTGCAGAGCGTAGTGTTGATTGGCTCATCTATATCATTATTCTGTCTTGTGCTACAGATTGTACTATGTGACTGCGTTGATATATCAACGATACAGTATCAATTGTTAAGTGAAATTAATTTGAGTTTAGGGCTGAAATTAGAGTATATAGGAATGATATTTTGTCTGTTATCTTCTGGCTTATGGGCTATTACAAGTTTTTATACAGTTGGGTACATGCGCAAGCACTACCCAAAACGTGATTTGTCAGTTTTTTTTGCTTCTTTATCATTATCTATAGCTTGTGTTATGGGGATTGCGGTTTCTCGTGATTTATTAACGCTATTTATATTCTATGAATTGTTGACATTATCCACGTACCCGTTGGTAGTGTTTGAAGGGTCTAGTGAATCAATTATCGCAGCACGTTCTTATATAAGAATATTGATGGGGACATCGTTGACATTATTTTTTGCATTTGTCGTGTGGGTGTTGAGTAAGTCGTCAGATCTTTCTTTTGTTAACGGAGGTTTCTTACAGGGTAAATTAACTAGTTTTGAAGAATTATTATTGCCAGTATTATTTGTTTTTGGTATTGCTAAATCGGCGATTATGCCTATCCATAGATGGTTGCCCAAAGCTATGGTTGCTCCTGTTCCTGTGAGTTCACTGCTTCATGCTGTGGCTGTAGTAAAAGCAGGTATATTCACGTTGACTAAGATTATAGTTTATGTTTTTGGGGTAGATTATTTTGCCTCAATTATGAACATCAATTGGCTCATGTATTTGTCTGGTATAACAATAATACTCTCTTCCTTTTTTGCAATATATCAAGACAGTATAAAGTCTGTGCTTGCCTATTCCACTATTAGTCAGCTCTCTTATATGATTATGACCTTGTCGTTGGGGACTGATCAAGCAGTCATGGCTGCTATTATGCATATGATATTTCATGGTGTTTCTAAGATTACCTTGTTCTTTGCGGTGGGCTCGATATACGTTACTACAGGTAAACAGAAGATTAGCCAATTAGAAGGGGAGGCGTATAGCATGCCCTATACTTCATCTGCTCTTTTTATTGGTGTTATAGCAATGATTGGCTTGCCTCCAACTGCGATTTTCTGGAGCAAATGTATGATTTTACAAGAAGCTTTTACCCTGAATAATTATTTTCCGATTGCTGTGCTTGTCGCAAGTACAATAATGAATGTTATGTACTTCGTTCCTATGTTATTTAAAATATTCAAACGCAATGAAATCTGCTATAAGTATAATGATGCAGGAATGATGATGGTTGTGCCATTATTAGTGACAGCATTAACAAGTATAATAATGTTTTTCTTGCCAATATTAGATTTTGTTCTGTTATTGAGAAATAAATTGGGAGCATAATATGCTTGTCTATACTCTCTGTGTTTCAATACTATTTGTACTATCATCATGCTCGGAAAAACATAATAATGTACCAGCTACGGTAGTGATGCGAGGTGATAGGTCTTATATTCAAGAATATGTAGATGATGTAGAAGAATTAGAAAAAAAGCGATGTAATAAGCCTATTATTACTAAAGAAAATATTGATATTAATGATATGAAGCCTATTGATGCAGAAGTAGCATCAGATAGTAACCAGAAACCAGAAGATAAGAAAGAACCATTAAAATATTTAATAGATAAGCGTAATAAAATCAAAGAGAAGCTTGAGGCATTAAATCATATTACAAAAACTCACAAAGTATTAGATGGATTCTTTACAAAAACTCCATTAATGATCTGGCCAGTTGATAATGTTTTGGAAGAGAAGCGTTATGATATAAGGGGGTTAATTAATGGCAATAGTAAGTGTGCAGATGGTATATTAATGTATACAAGAGAAGGTGAGTCAATTAAGGCAGTGACTGATTCCAAGATAGCCGCTGTTGAGAATCGTGATGGAGATTTGACTTATATTAAGACTGATTTTAAAGATATCAAAATTGTATATTTATACACTGGTAGTACCACACGAAGTGCAGGAGATTTGGTCTCTCAAGGAGATATCATTGGGACTATAAAATCTGCAATAGCAACTGAAGAACAGCCCGAAGTTAAAGGGTATATGTGTTTTTCTATTAAAAAAAATGATAAAACAATAGACGTGAAGAAGTTCATTACAAAAAATAAGACCATATTCAAATAAAATATAAGAATCGTTGATGAATGTTAATGTCTATTGCTCGTTGCGTGAAATTCGCTGATGAAAATGTGAGTACTCAACAGCTGAGTGGCAATCGAGTATGTTGATTTAGAGTTCATTGATGATCTCTGAGCGGCAGTTAAATAGTTGCGTGAAATTCGCTGATGAAAATGTAAATACTCAATAGCTGAGTGGCAATCGAGTATGTTGATTTAGAGTTCATTGATGATCTCTGAGCGGCAGTTAAATAGTTGCGTGAAATTCGCTGATGAAAATGTAAATACTCAATAGCTGAGTGGCAATCGAGTATGTTGATTTAGCATTCATTGATGATCTCTGAGCGGCAGTTAAATAGTTGCGTGAAATTCGCTGATGAAAATGTGAGTACTCAATAGCTGAGTGGCAATCGAGTATGTTGATTTAGAGTTCATTAATGATCTCTGAGCGGCAGTTAAATGGCTAAGATTAGCATTTTTTCATAAGATAATCTGGATAATTTAAAGAATAACTATGCGGTAAGTTTTTTTTATCGTTACCCTCCGCATCGTTCTCTATTTCAGGCATTATCTGTTGTATTGTTTTGTGCCTCAGGTGTTATTTGTTGTATTGACACTCACTTCAGAATTATATTCTGATTTATATTTTTTAATTATGTCAATTACCTTGTCCAGCATCTCTAGCGCTTCAGCTTTCGGTCTTTGGAAAGTGTTTCTACCAATAATAGATCCCGAGCCGCTGCCTTGTGCTACTGCCTTTGCTTCTTCATATAATACGTCATCCCCCTTCTTGGAACCACCGGAGAACACCACAAGTCTTTGCCCGTCAAAGGATGCTTGCATTACTGCTCTTACTCCATTGCGCATGAAAGGAAATTCAAAGAATGCCTCTTTAATCGGCACCAATGCGTCTTCTCTAACTTTTTCGTATTTTTCATAAAGCTGCTTTCTTGCTGATTCCTTTTCTTCTTCAGACAGTGAGTAGCCCTGATATTTATTATAAGGATCTAAATTATCATCCAATATACAGTTGAACCACATTACAGCATCTTCAGCATGAGCTTTACATAACCTAATAAATTCCTTTAATTCATAGTCGTCTAAGGTGGCAAGATTTTCAGCTTGTATCAGAACATCTGCCTGCATATCACTGAGTAACCCAGCTTGCTCTAGTCCTTTTCTTCTAGATGCAGGGTCGATTCTTTGTGGTAAGCGTCGTATATAATCTGCAATTATTTTATTTATTGATTCACGATCAAAGTTGCCTAAATTGGATCCACCCGCTGCTTTACAACATGCGTATGCGATGTGTAGTACTGTTTCATCATAGTTTTCACCCTTGGCAATGGAACCAGGAACCTTAACCTTGATTATATTTGCGCCAATTAGGGCGGCCATGTGAGCGGCATAGGTGATTGTCTGTATTGATGTTTCTTTTCTTGCTACCCCTTTTCCACGTGGATATGACCATACCACCGAGGCTAGCCCATAAGACTTTGCTTCTCTGATAATGTCTCTTGCTTCTTCGATCATGTCGAAACTCTTCCCTGATCCAGGATAAATAGTAAGACCCACTGCTGAGCATCCTAACCTTAGTGCATCCTGCACTGAGGCAGTAATTGCCTGGTCTGGCTCCTCCCCAGGAGGCATTAGAGAATTTGAACTGTTGATCTTTAATATCGTTGGAATCTGTCCAGCAAATTTACTTGCTCCAGCCTCTAGCATGCCTAATGGCGCAGCATACGCATTTAATCCCGCTTCTATAGCAAGTTCATAGTGGTAGTGCGGGTTATATGCATCAGGATTAGGTGAGAAGCTCTTGGTTGGTCCATGCTCAAATCCTTGATCAACGGGCAATATCAGAACTTTGCCTGTGCCAGCTAACTTTCCATGATTGAGGATACGAAATATATTAGCTCTCGTGCCAGGATTTTCAGCATCATAGTAGCTGAGTATTTTGTCAATATCGGTAGGTGATTTTGTCATTGTACTTTCATCGTATAATATCCAGTTAAATTTTAACCTGATGTGATTGAGTTTTCAACCATTATAGTAAATTATCTTTGCAGAATTTCATTAATTCATTTTTTGACATATTACCTGAGCTCTTGAGCCATTCTTCGTGTATCTGGTCTAATATTTTTCCTATGCCTTTTCCAGGAGTCATACCTATGTCTAGTATATCTTTTCCAGATACTGGAAAATGGGTTAATTGTTCAGTTTGAATATGTGCTACATATTCAGAATATATATCACGCTCTTTATTAGTAATATTTATTGTATTATTCTCAGTGAATCTTTTTTCATTTATATGTATAAGTAATACATATGCATAAACATCTTCTGCTGTAGGCATATCTTTACAGTTTTTTTTCATGCTATTTAGTGTTAATGAATGTTGTTTGGATAGTCGTAATATTTCTATATCCCACTCATTTTTTAGTAGAGTTGGTTGAGCATTATATAGCACTAGTATTTTTAGTAATGAAAATTGTTTGTTAGATAATTTCCATTGAGACCTTATTTGCAATAGTATTTCCTGAACACTGTGGTTGATTGTTCTAATAATTATAGCAAAGATTAATATGTAGTTTTTATGTTCTTCAGGAATATAAAGAGGCATGAGCAGTGTTGCTGGATTTATCTTTGCCAGGCCAATATGTTTTAGTATATTGCATTGGTTCATAAAAATTAATGACTGTTTTAGATTATTGTCTTTCATCATAATATTACTCATTTCGGCGTGTATACGTTCTCCTGATAAGTTTGCAATATTATTGCTGTATTTAGTGCAGACCCGAAGAATTTCTTCAGACATAGGCTTGTAATCTAATGATTCTGTTTTGTGAGTGATTTTATTGCATACTGTTGCGTGGAATCTGAATGCTCTTAAGATACGTAAATAATCTTCCTGAATCCGCTGTTCAGAGTCTCCAATGAATCTCAGTTTTTTATTTTTCAAATCCTGTATTCCATTGAAATAATCATATATATTGCCCTCGATATCCATGTATAAAGCATTGAATGTGAAGTCTCTCCGTGCGGCATCTTCTTCCCAAACATCAGTGAATTCAACACGTGCATGCCTGCCATCACAAGATAAATCGTTTCTTAATGTAGTGATTTCGAAGGATCTTATAATATCTCCATCTTTGTGAAGGGCGGTTATAGTCCCATGTTTAAGACCAGTCGGAATTGCCTTGATCTTATATAATTTTAATGCTGCCATTACCGACTCTGGCTTGAGCGTAGTGGCTAGATCTATGTCTTTAATAATAGATTTTTTATTATCTTTTATTGTTTGTGATAATTTTTGAGATTTAGTGATATCTGATGAACTTAGAAAATCTGCGCTATTTAAATCGAAATTATGGTGTATACCTTCAGTTACTATATCTCTAACACATCCTCCAACCAATCGTATCTGTCCTTGACAATTTTCAATGGCATTAAATACATGCTTAAGGGAGTTTGTGATAGTCAGCATAGTCAATGCACCTTTGCAGAACTGCTTTACCATATCTGGTGGATAATTTATAAGATTATTTGTGTGTTTCATTGTGTAGCATATAATGTGGTAATAAATAACATATATGGTGCGGCTGTTATATAGCTGTCTATTCTATCAAGGATGCCGCCGTGCCCAGGTAATATGTTTCCACTATCCTTGATTCCGAATTTGCGTTTTACCCAAGATTCCAATAAGTCACCAGATTGTGCAACTAAGGCAAATGAAAATCCTATGATCAGTGATTCACTTATTGGCATGGCAGTGAAAATAAATGGTAATGCGATGCCGCAACCAGAGGAAACTAACGCAGCGGCTATAAGCCCAGCCCATGTTTTTCCAGGGCTAATTATTGGAATTAACTTTGGTCCTTTGATCATTTTTCCAGCAAAATATGCAAAAGTATCTATTGAAGATATAGTGACAAGTAACCAAATTAGGATAGCAAGCCCATCTTCTTTTGCATATATTTTGCACAGCGAAAAAGATGGTAGTAAGATTATTACTACACCAAACAATGTCCATACCACGCTCTTATTTTTTGTTATATTTTGCCATTCAAAAGCGGCTAATATCATTATTACCCCTAAAAGCACACAAGCTGTTGAGCTGTTGCATAGCGATAATATTACTAATATGGCTATTGCAATTCCAGTTATAGCTCTACTTTTCAGATTTTTTAGCATCGAAGGGGGCTTTACTTCTACCATATCTCCTTTCTCTGCGCCTATACTCATTTATCGCCTCTAATAAATGTTCCTCCGTGAAATCTGGCCACATTATATCAGAGAAATATAGTTCTGTATATGCAATTTGCCAAAGTAAAAAGTTACTTAATCTTTTTTCTCCACCAGTTCTAATTAATAGGTCAGGCGGCGGCATGCCGTTTGTATATAGTTTTGATTCTATGAGTTCCGCATCTATTGCTGTATTTGTTATATTCATGTCATTTATTTTTTGCATGGCATTTACGATCTCTGCTTTTGATCCATAATTTAATGCTACATTTAGAGTGAGCTTGATATGATTGGGATTATTGTATTTTTCATTTAATACATATTTATCAATATTTTCTTGTATTGCTTTGGAGCACTTATTGGTGTTGCCGATAATATTTATTTTTATAGACCTACTAGATAGATCCAATATTCTTTCTTTGGTTAGATAGGAATCTATAAGTTGCATTATATAGTCTATTTCATCTTTTTCTCTGTTCCAGTTTTCTGTAGAAAATGTATACAGTGTTAGATACTTAATGCCTAATTTTAAGCAGGAATCAATGATACACCTTGCTCGGTACGCTCCCTCTTTATGCCCTTGATACCTAGACATTCCTTTGTTTGCAGACCACCTACCATTACCATCCATAATAACAGCGATGTGTATTGGATCAAGTTCGTTCATGACAGAAGGCTATGTGCCCATTATATCTTTTTTCTTATTTTTGAGCAGTGATTCAGTTTTATCAATAAATTCATCAGTTACTTTTTGTACTTTGGTTTGATAGTTCTTCGATTCGTCTTCTGAGCATTCATCTCCTTTTTCTTTGGACTTAATAATATCTATATATCCTCTGCGAATATTCCTGATGGCAACTTTAAAGAATTCACATTTCTGAGATACTAGTTTCACTAGTTCACTTCTTCTTTCTTCACTTAATTCTGGCACCGTTATCCTGATTTTATGACCATCCACACTTGGATCAAGTCCGAGGTTTTCTGCTTCTCGAAGGGCTTTATTAATGGCCGATATATTACTATGATCCCATGGCTCGATTGTAAGTACTCTTAATGAAGGTGTACTTATATTTGCAAGGTCAGATACCTTCATATTTGAACCATATACGTTCACTAGTATGTGTTGTACCAAACTAGGGTGCGCCTTTCCAGCTCTTATGCCCTCTATATCCTCTACACATGATTGTATAGTTTTATCCATTTTGGATCTGAGGGATTTTTCTAAATCATTCCACATAAATTGTCTCCTTTAATCAATTAGATATTACAGTATATTTTCCTATTCCGTGTAATACTCTATGAAAATTACCCTTTTTATGAATAGAGAATACTATTATAGGTATGTTGCTTTCTTGTGCTAAGGAAATAGCAGATATGTCCATGAATTTTAAATCCTGCTTTAATACATCGTTGTAAGTTATCCTATCATACGGTGTAGCGTCCTTATTCTTTCTTGGGTCATCAGAATATACGGCATCCACCTGTGTGCCTTTCATTATTACATCACAGCCAGTTTCTATGGCTCTTAGTGAAGCAGCGGTGTCTGTGGTAAAGAAAGGATTGCCTGTTCCAGCAGCAAAAATGACAACTCGATGTTTTTCCAGATGTCGTACGGCTCGTCTTCTGACATATGGTTCGCATATGGTTGACATAGGTACTGCCGATAGCACTCGGGAAGGTACATCAATTTTATCCAGAGCGTTCTGTAGGGTTAGAGCGTTTATTACTGTGGATAACATTCCAATATAGTCACTACTCACTCTTTCGATTCCATTTGCACCTGAGATGCCACGATATATATTACCGCCGCCGACTACTATACATATTTGAATGCCCTCTTCAAATACTTCTTTTATATCATTAGAGAATTTATTAATAGTATCATAGTCGTGTCCAAAATCTTTCTCGCCCATCAGGGATTCGCCAGAAAGCTTCAATAGAACTCTTTTGTACTTTTTTTTATTGTTGTTATCCATATATACGTCTCATTTATTCTTTTATAGATTTTGTACAGCGGCTCAGAGTCAATAATATATACCCTGTGACCTCTACATCGCATCCTATTGTTTTCTTTGCTTCATTAGTGAAATCAAGAAAGGTCATTTTAGGGTCAAACATAGACTTAGAATTCAATAATGTGTTTTCTTCTAAGAAAGCCTTCATTCTACCTGAAGATATTCTTTCTGCAATGTCTTTTGGTTTTCCAGATTTTTCTGCTGTTTCTATTTGTACTCTACGCTCTCTCTCCATTATTTGCGGAGGAATCGTCTCTTCATTCATAGCCAGGGGAGGTTGTGCAACTATTTGCATACAAACTTTTTTTGAAAAGTTCATTAATTCCTCTTGATTAGGGACAACATCATCGTGTTTTATGAGTGAAAGGGCGCCCATTGTTCCTATGTTTTGATTGCCAGCATAGCTGCCGTGAAGATAATGCCCAATTGTACCTTTATCTACAGATAGATAGTGCACTGCATCTAGTTTGATGTTTTCTCTTAGTCCTGCAATAGCAGTTTTAATCATATAATCTACAGACTCGCCTGAATCTATTTTTAAGTTAAGTAATTCTTCTAGCGTTGTATCAAAGTTTTTTAATGCTATTTCTAATATAGTTTGTGCTAATTTATGAAAATCTGCATTTCGAGCTACAAAATCAGTTTCTGATAGCAATCTGATAAATACAGCTTTTTTGTTATCAGTTGACTTTATTACTGCTACTATTCCTTCTTTAGTTTCTCTTTGGCTTTTCTTTTCAGCTTTGATAATGCCACTTTTTCTAAGATAGTCTACAGATTTCTTTATATCTAAATCGTTTTGACCTAAGGCCTTTCTGCATTCCAAGAAGCTAGCGCCAGTTATGCTTCGTAACTGTTTTATCAATTCTATAGGATTTTGTTCCACCATAATGACTCCTCTTAACTTTATATAAAAATGACCACAAGCGCTATTATATAATATATAGATTGATATGGCGATTATTTTTTTAATTATATAAATTATAATAAGGGAGTTTCTTGCTATTAGTTTATTATGTGGCTCATTACTTGTATGAGTATATCTATATTAATAAATATTTCCTCATTTCATTGGCATATTTATTATAGTGATGAGTAATATGCGGCTATTATAGTTAGCATAAGGTAATTAGAGAAATAAAAATTCGAGCAATGTATTGTGTGCAAACGATTATATATCTAATACCTATAACAAGGATGGAAGAATATGCGTTACAACCTTGGTGTTTCATAAAAAAAAACACGAGCAGCCTTATAACAAGGATGGAAGAATATGCGTTACAATCTTGGTGTTTCATAAAAAAACACGAGCAGCCTTATAACAAGGATGGAAGAGTATGCGTTACAATCTTGGTGTTTCATAAAAAAACACGAGCAGCCTTATAACAAGGATGGAAGAATATGCGTTACAATCTTGGTGTTTCATAAAAAAACACGAGCAGCCTTATAACAAGGATGGAAGAATATGCGTTACAATCTTGGTGTTTCATAAAAAAAGACACGAGCAGCCTTATTTTGTTCAGGCTGCTGCAGTGAATTTGATCTCATTTTATTCAGAAATCTTATGTTATGATGTCGAATTGCCATCAGTTGCTTTCTTTGTATCTGAAACTTCCTCTGTTTTTTCGATGCTTTTTGTATTCTCTTGCGATTTTTTAGGCTCAGATTTAGATATAACCTGTGCTTCGGTATTATTTTTCGAAGTTGAGGCTACAGCAGATGATGCATTTTCTTTAGTGGAAGGCTTAATTCTAGCTGATGCATTTGTTTTCCCCCCAGCTGTGTCTTTATTAGATTTTATTCCAGCAGAGGTCATTTGATGCTCTAGGGCTACTAAAATTGTATCTGCAACCAATTTGGTATAATATTTTATACCTCTGGTCAGATCATCGTTAGCTGGTATCGGCAGGTCAATTCCTCTGGGGTTGGAATTAGTATCCACAATACATATAACAGGTATGCTAAGCACCCTTGCTTCCCTAATCGCTATTCTGTCTTTATAAGAATCCATAACAACAAGTAAGTCAGGAACTCCTCTCATGTCTTCTATTCCACCAAGGAAAGAGTGTAATTTATCACGCTTTTTGCCTAATTTTAAAAATTCCTTCTTAGTCAAACCGTGATCCTCTTTAGCAAGTATCCGATCAAAATTTTTAAGTACTTTGATTGACTTCGATACTGTGCGCCAGTTGGTTAGCATTCCTCCCAACCATCTATAATTTATAAAAAACTGACCACATCTAGTTGCTTCGTCTTTCACAGACTGTCTGGACTGCGCCTTGGTTCCAACAAATAATATTTTCCCTTTTCTTAATATTGTATCATAGACCACTTTAAGTGCCTTATCTATACATACCATAGTTTTTCTCAGGTCTATTATGTGCATAGAAGATCCAGAAGTTTTTGCAACTCCATAGATATAGGGTTCCATCGCAGGATTCCAGCGAGATGTTCTATGGCCATAATGCGCACCAACATCCATAAGTTGCTGTATAGTTGCGCTAGGTATTAATGCTTCAGTATTACTCATATTACCAACTATTCCCTTATTATAATTCAAAAATTAAACTATCAAATGGTGCAATCAAAATGCATCACTTGAGCAAACACTTATCAATGTTTACACCAACAATTAGTAAAAATCAATAATAATTATTATTCTTTAATTTTTCTTATGAAGATTATACATTAATAATGTATAATAAACATGATTTATTACTGTATTCTTGCTGAAGTTATTATGTATGAAAGATCTTAACAATCTTCTTAGAGATATTGCAAATATAGAAATATATATTGATGCAGGCATGCTCAATAACATATTTGATGTTATACATGAAAAAGCTGCTAATCCAATATATGTAACCGATAGCAATATATATGATATTATACCCCGGTGTATTAGAAATTTGGATAAATATATAATTCTTCCTAAGGGATGTTTACCTTCAATTACAATTATTAATGCATTAAGAGATAAAATAAAAGACTATGATCTGGTTGTTGCTATTGGTTCTGGCACAATCAATGATATCTGTAAATGCGCTAGTTATTTTGCAAATAAGAAATATGTTACATTTCCATCCGCCCCTTCTATGAATGGTTATGTATCAAAAAATGCTTCTATTATAGAAAATAATCTAAAAAAATCTATCTTAGCGCATACCCCAGATTGTGTTTATGTTGATGTTGATTTCGTGACTAATGCTCCCATACGCATGATTAAGGCTGGATTAGGAGACTCAATCTGTAGGACAACTAGTCGTGCAGATTGGCTTCTTTCTAAGTTTTTGATAAAAAGTAACTACTCTGAACGACCATTCGAGATTTTGAGAGAAACAGAAGTAAAATTATTAAATAATATTAAAAGTGTACTGTCTAGGGATAAGGAAGCTGTAATGTTGTTGATGGAAGTTTTATTGTTATCTGGCATTGGCATGGTTATGTGTGATGGAAGTTATCCAGCTAGTCAAGGAGAACACATCATAGCTCATGCTCTGAGCATGTCAGGCAGTATATCTTCCAATTTTCTTCACGGTGAAATTATAGCTGTGACATCCCTTACTATGTGTAAAATACAAGAATATTTTTTGAATTTGTCAAATCCACCAGTTCTTTCTTGTTCGACATTGTCTAATAATAGCCTTATATCAATGTTTCATCGTAATGACTCAGCTGAATTTATAAAAATATTCAGTAAGAAAATGCTTACAAAAGATAATATTGAGGAAATGAACCAAAGAATTGAGTTAATATGGTCTGAGCTTGTATCTGAGATAAGTAAAGATTTTCTATCCTATAATGATATGTGTAGGCACTTATCTACAATAGATACATTTATGTCGTGTGATGATTTGGGAATAAAGAAGGACAGATATCTTGATGTAGTAAAGATTGCATGTGCTACAAGAGATAGGTTTACATTTTTAGACGTTGTATGTGCTTATAAAGAAGACCTTCTTGCATCATCTTTTAGTTAAAGCTGATTTTCATAGAATCATTACAATATCAATGACGGAGCATGGTAAAACTCATGGTTATATATAATAAAATGAAGATAATTGACTCGCTAGAGTAGCAATGATGAATGAATAGGCTACTTACGTTAGTATATCTCGAGCTTGATTAATTTAGTAAAACTCATGGTTATATATAATAAAATGAAGATAATTGACTCGCTAGAGTAGCAATGATGAATGAGTAGGCTACTTACGTTAGTATATCTCGAGCTTGATTAATTTAGTAAAACTCATGGTTATATATAATAAAATGAAGATAATTGACTCGCTAAAGTAGCAATGATGAATGAGTAGGCTACTTACGTTAGTATATCTCGAGCTTGATTAATTTAGTAAAACTCATGGTTATATATAATAAAATGAAGATAATTGACTCGCTAGAGTAGCAATGATGAATGAGTAGGCTACTTACGTTAGTATATCTCGAGCTTGATTAATTTTTTGTGCTAAGTATTCAGACCCTCCTTTATCAGGGTGGCACTGTTGAATAAGTTTTTTGTGAGCTTTAATAATTTCAGTTTTCCCTGCTGATTCATTCAATCCCAGAATTTCTAAACACTCTGACCTAGACATCGTTCCTCTATTCGAAGCAGGCTTGCGAGAGTTGTTTTGGCTTTGAGAGTTTTGTTGCTTTGTGAATTCTGAGAAAGTTGAACTGGTTGCTCTCAAACATTTGACCATAATAATCCATAGAATCTTTGAATTTATTATTAAATATATTCATTATTCCTCTGAATCCAATTTGTCTGCCGAATTTTGTGGTAAGCAATAGCATGATCAATACCACGGGTAGCACAAAAAATACTCCCAAAAGAAATAGTAATATATACAATAGTATGGACATAGCTAACAGTGTTGAAAACATAAACGTATGATGGTATCATAGCAATGATTTCTGGATTCTTCAATACGAATTTGTCATGTTTATTGAGACTAATACCACACCAAATCCTAATACCTTGAAATTTGTACCTGTTTATCCGGAGGATAGCAAAAATATATCTGAAATTATTATAGATTTTGTACAGGGATCTGAAAAGGTTAAATCTCCACTAGCTAGGGCTTTGTTTAAAATAGAGGGAGTAAAGAGGCTGCATATTAATTATACTTTTTTATCGGTAAATAAGGCTGATGATATTGAATGGGACAGTATTAAGACTCAGATATTAATGGAGATATCAGATTTTTTGATATCTGGGCGTAAACTTGTAGATGAAGATTTGTCAAGTGAGAGTGATAATTCTACAGAGACATCTGAAGAGGACAGTGAGGTAATAGAGGATATTAAGTCTGTAATTGATAGTATGGTGCGTCCGGCTGTTGCCCAAGATGGCGGAGATATAGAATTCAGTAGTTTTAATTCAGAGGATGGTGTCGTACATCTGAAGCTAAAAGGTGCTTGTTCTGGCTGCCCTTCAGCTACACACACTTTGAAAGATAACGTAGAGCACATGTTGGCTTATTACATACCAGAGGTTAGATCTGTTGAAGCTGTAGCGGATGAAGAAGCTTAGTGCTTTTGTATTTTATTGATATTTCTAATTTGATGTAGCGATATTGACTTAATGTAATATCATAGATTGTGCTTTTTTATTTTATTGATATGTCTAATTTGATGTAGCGATATTGACTTAATGTAATATCATAGATTGTGCTTTGCAATTTAATTCTTATTAAACTAGTATAATTTAGCTTCCGTTTTCGGTCATTGCAAGTTTATATTGACTATTATTCTTGTAACTATTAGTTGTGTTCCTATGGACAACATTCAGAAATTGCAGTCCAAAGGCATTTTTGGCAAAAGTGCGACTGGGATTGTTAATATTGTCTCTGTGTTAATAATAGCAATAGCTATAATAGTAGCGGTATACGTCGTTTGTCGAATTAGCCAGACACATTCTGCTAAGGAAGATCAGGAGGATAGTGAAGATAATATATTGTCTAAGGACGAATCACTTGAAGTAGATCCACCTGAAGTAGATCCACCTGAAGTAGATCCACCTGAAGTAGAGCCACCTGAAGTAGATCCACCTGAAGTAGATCCACCTGAAGTAGATCTGAAGTAGATCCATCTGAAGTAGATCCACCTGAATCTGAAGTAGAGCCACCTGCAGTAGAGGAACTGGTGCCTTCTGCCTTAAAGGAGAATGAGTTAGATGATGTATTGACTCAATCTACAGCATCATCCGATGTTAAGTTGAAGGATGTGTCTTTAGATTGGTCGTTGAACAACTCAACACAGCCCTCTGAGCCCACCACTAAGCATCTTCATCAACGTAGAGGGGCAAGCAGCATCGTAGGTATTGAACCGATGCTTTCTGTAGTGCCAGAAGAGAATGCAATAACGCCAACGTCATCAGTGAGCAGTTCAAAGGATAATTATGCGATTTATTGCTCCACAGAAACTATTCCAAAATATTCTGACGAGAGAGTATATAATATTATAATTGAGGCATTTGCTGTTAAAACTAATGCCTTTAACTTTACATGCATTAGTTTAGATAGTGAGGATTATAAATTATGCGGCGAAGATGTCAGTATTCCATATGTACAGACTCATACCTATGCAGACCCCAGTTATATTGTAACTTATATATTTCATAATAAAAAGACCAACCGATTTAAAATTGCATTCTTGCACAACAAGCAGCAGGCAGATCTAATTAATGAGAATATTAATGTCTATAGACTTGAAATATGTAAAGTCATTATTAATGGAGTAGTGGGTTTATTCATTCATAAATTTGAACAGATTCTTCATCTCAAAGAGATTCCTGAAAATGATTTGATTAATAATAAGGACATTAGTTATAC
Organism: Rickettsiales bacterium; assembly: GCA_965262395.1. Lineage (GTDB taxonomy): Bacteria > Pseudomonadota > Alphaproteobacteria > Rickettsiales > Anaplasmataceae > CBDHFF01. The sequence continues at coordinate 1,285,838 of OZ253531.1, read as the reverse complement.
TGACAATATTGTTGATGAAGCGGGTAATACATATGAGTCGTTAAGTGGTATAGAGATTGTAGGTCAACCAGAGGGCGGTCGAGCAGGATTTTGTTTGCTAATAATCAAGGATAAAGACAGTGAAATTTCTCAGGATACAGTTATGCAACCAAATTCTGTGTTTAATTCAGATCAACCTGATTCATTGAGTGATATTGTATTAACAATGTCAGATGATGATGATAAGCATAATGATCAAGCTACGAGCAATGGTGCATTCCTAAATCATGAAAAGGGCGTGCTAATATTATTATTGGTAGATATTAATAATAAGATGCATTTGAGAAATCCAAGGAATCCTGGCTTAGTGATAGAGAGTGTAGTTAGTGATATTGCGCTATCTCTTACGATACATAGTAATCCTAATTTAAAGGAGTTTGGCGAGAAAATTCGTGAGAAGTGTTACAATAATAAAAAGCCAAAACAGGCTAATAAAGGCCGTAGAAATCGTCCAGCTAGTGCACCAGCGCAAGGTCGTGGACGTCAGGCTTCAACAAATTTTTGTCACTCTGCATTGACAAAAAGCAAAGATGCGTCTGCAATACCTGCATCAACAGATCTGACAATCAGTATAAATAAGATAGGTACATTATCATTTTTAACTAATTATGTATATCTCCACAATGAAGCTATGTATAAGCAGGTTTCACAGGAAGAATGGAAAGCAGATGCAGAGCAAAGTTCTCTGCTATTACAACTTGCGCGCGTGCCTTCTCTTTCTAGAAAACAATCGCCACCACCACTACCTGGGCGCCGGTATTCTTCTTCTTCTTCCCAGGGTCAATTAAGTAGGCGGTCTTCAACAGAGTCAAGATCCTATAATAATGAAACTGATCCTAGGGGGTTTCAACATGAAAATTTCTCTCATTTTGGAGTAAGGAGGGCTGGCAATGATGTTCGTAGATATGGAGGTGCTGTTGATCAGAAGAAATTGTGTATGCCACATAGCTTGTCGTCAGGTAATATTCAGAACTATTCTGATCTTGAAGTAGGGAGGGCTGTTCGTGGATATGGAGGTGCTGTTGATCAGAAGGAATTGCGTATGCAACATAGCTTGTCGTCAGATAATATGCAGAATTATGCTTCTGATTCATGGTCTCAAGGATATTATAGTCGACCTGGGGCTAAATATAGGCGCAGCAGTTGTATCTCAGATGGTAGTGATGAGAGAGGTGCCAAGGAAAATACACTGGATGATTTAGTGCAATATGCTGTAGCTGCAGTTATTCATTCGCCACTGACATCTGATAGTGAGCAAGAGGATACTCGTCTTTGCAAAGGTAAAAGAAAAATAGGGCCTAAGGTAGATCTTGGATCGTCATCAAGAGGAGCCCCCTCCAGTCGTGTTAAAGAGCCCTCTACATATGCTCGTCACCATAAAAGATCTAGGTCTGATTTCGGTGGTCATGATTCCCACTTTGTGTCAACACAGTCTAAGATAAGCTCCAGTTTTTCATCAGAAGGGATATCCGGTCTTGTTGAAGGCGCCCCAGAACATGCTGAGCATCAAAGATCTATGTCTTATGATAATCATGACTCATGAGGATGACCCAGAACATGCTGAGCATCAAAGATCTGTGTCTTATGATAATCCTGGCTCATGAGGATGACCCAGAATTCTGATGTTTGTATGTTCTGCAGTCTGGTTTCTTTTCTTAATTTCTCTTAGACTCGAAGGGAATTGTGCTGGACACTTTATATGAGTAGGGGTATATTCTTGTAAACAGTAGAGTGGTATGGTGCTCATGGATAATTCCGAATCCTTGTTTGAAGCAATAAAAGAAATTCCTGATTATCAAGTATGTGGACGTGTGTCCTCAGTTCAAGATATGTTAGTAAAATGCTCTGGAATTAATAATTTCGTTAGTATTGGTTCTAGGTGCATGATAGAGAATCGCTATGGTAAGAGCATACTCTCTGAAGTTATTAGTGTTGATGATCGACATGTCTTGTTGATGCCATTTAAGGATACTTATGGTGTTGGCGCTGGTTGCAAGGTAACTATGAAGCAGGACTGTTATTTCATTAACCCTGATAATTCGTGGCGTGGCCGAGTAATTAACTCACTAGGAATGCCAATAGATGGTAAGGGTTCATTAAAATATGGACCCAAACAATATATGATTAAGGCTGCTGCGCCGCCTGCCCATAGCAGAAAAAGAGTTGGACAGAAGATTGATCTTGGCATCAAATCACTTAACACGTTTTTAACCTGCTGTGAAGGTCAGCGTATGGGCATATTTGCTGGTTCTGGTGTAGGTAAATCGGTTCTTATGTCAATGTTGACGAAGTATTGTACTGCTGATGTTAAGGTTATCGGGCTAATAGGAGAGCGTGGTCGTGAGGTGCAAGAATTCATACAGGACTATCTTGGTGAAGAAGGCTTAAAGAATGCTGTGATAATCGTTGCTACTGGTGATGAATCAGCTCTTATGCGCAAATATGCGGCCTATATGACAATTACCGTTGCGGAATATTTTTCTGATCAAGGGCTCAAAGTATTGTGTATGATGGATAGTATAACTAGATTAGCAATGGCGCAAAGAGAAATAGGGTTGGCTGCTAATGAGCCACCAACAACTAAAGGATATACACCGTCTGTTTTCTCTGAATTGCCTAAAGTTTTAGAACGAGCTGGGCCGAGTATTGGCAAAGGTAGTATTACCGGGCTATTTACCGTGCTGGTAGAAGGGAGTGATATGGAAGAACCAATTGCCGATGCTGTACGTGGTATGTTAGATGGTCACATCGTTTTAGATCGTAAAATTGCAGAAAGAGGAAGGTTTCCGGCAGTTGATATATTGAGAAGTGTTTCTAGGACTATGCCAGGATGTAATAGTGATTACGAGATTAATATAATCAAAAAGGCACGAGAAATGGTGTCTACATATAATGATATGGAAGATATGGTGTTGCTTGGTGCATATAAAGCTGGCACAGATAAAAAAGTAGATGAATCCATTAAGTATTATCCGCAGATTGAAAAATTTCTTTCACAAAATATCAAAGAACGAGTTTCTTTAGATGATGGATATCGTAGTCTTGCTGCTATTTTAGGTATTAATAAATAGTATTATTATTCAGTTTTCAGACAAAATTGGTTGCAATATTATAATCAACCCAGGTTATTCAGGTTGTTCAGGTTGTTCAGGTTGTCAGGTTGTCCGGGTTGTTCAGGGTGTTCAGGTTGTTCAGGTTGTTCAGGGTGGGTGTTTGTGTCATATAGCAATTTGTCGTAGTCTTGCTGCTATTTTAGGTATTAAAAAATAGTATTATTATTCAGTTTTCAGACAAAATTGGTTGTATATTTGTTTGCAATATTATAACCTTTCTAGGTTATGCCTAATATTGGTTTTCTTGTGTCATATAGCAATTTACCATATAGAACCTGCGTTGGTATTGTTCTTTTTAATGCATCAGGCAATATTCTGGTAGGTAGCAGGATTGATAGTAAAGTAGATATATGGCAAATGCCCCAGGGTGGGGTTGATAAGGGAGAGAGTCTTGAAGAGGCTTTATTTCGAGAGATGAAAGAAGAAATTGGTACGAACAAGGCAGAATTAATAGCCGATCATGGTAAATGGTTATTTTATGACCTTCCTTACTATTTGCTTGGGAAGCTTTGGAATGGTAAATTCAAAGGTCAGAAACAGCGATGGTTTTTGTTAAAGTTTAATGGGGTGGATAGTGATATAAATATCAATACAGATATCCCAGAGTTTAAAGAATGGCGCTGGAGCCCGATTGATGAGATTGTTGATCATTCTATATATTTTAAGCGTGATATATATAGGGAAATTGTTGATAGCTTTGGAGACTTGATTCGCGCCGAGTGTAAAAATGATGTATAGGAAGTTTGTTGACAAAAATGATGAAGACTATCGTCATAAAGCTTTATATCGTAAGGGCAAGATTAGTAATCTTGGTGCATTAATAAAAAGAGTGGTTGGTAATCATTCGAGAAAATATGGATTCTCTGAGGCTTCTATAATTATGAATTGGGATATAATTGTTGGATCAGAGCTTGGTAAGATGAGTCGTCCTTGCAAGGTTGTACATGAAAATAATGAAAATATTCTGCATGTTCATGCTTACAGTGGGGGTGTGGCCATCCAAATTATCCATAATGTATCATCAATAATATCTAATATTATTATTCATTGTGGCTATAAGGCAATTTCCCAGGTCAAGGTTTTGCAGACGCAGAGAGATTTGTAATATAAAAGTTGCGCTAAATTACATAAATATTATTCATTATGGCTATAAGGCAATTCCCCAGGTCAAGGTTTTGCAGACGCAGAGAGATTTTTAGTATAAAAGTTGCTCTAAATTACATAAATATTATTCATTGTGGCTATAAGGCAATTTCCCAGGTCAAGGTCTTGCAGACGCAGAGAGATTTTTAATATAAAAGTTGCTCTAAATTACATAAATATTATTCATTGTGGCTATAAGGCAATTTCCCAGGTCAAGGTTTTGCAGACGCAGAGAAGATGTCTTTGTCTCTATATTTTTTGCAAAACAGGCCGTAACTTACATATTGTATAGTTGGCTATTTCTTTGGTTCATGACTTGTCAAGGAGCTATGATTATAGCTGCTGCTAATTGAAAGTAATTGCATCACTTCTCCTTGTTTATATGACTTCATTAGTCTAAGTAATCCAATATATGTTGCCAGAGAAAAGGCAATTAATGTTGATAAGGCAGCTATTCTTAAGGGTAGTATAGTTCCTATAAAATAATTATGTAAGCCACCTTCCAGTGGTGTTACAATTAACAGCATGCCACTGGTCGCTACCGTTATATAAATAATTTTATCTGATAGCTGTTTATCTACTTTGAAAAAAAACTCCTTTTTTGTATAAATAAGCATTGATACAGTACTGATCCAAGCAGCAGTGGAGGTAGCATATGCTAACCCTACATGCTGATATTTAGCAAATAGTACAGTATTAAGTATTATTTTTGCTGACAGTGAAATTATAGCAATTATTATGGGTGCTCTTATAATGCCCCTGACTGACAAATTATGTAATAAGATCATATTCATAATATAAGCTGGTATTGTTAATGCTAATGCGGAGCAGGTATCTGCAATATTATTGGCGTTTTCTACGGTTATTTCCCCATGTGCTAATATAGTATGTATCACGGAATCTGGAATCAAGACCAATAGTGTTGTGATTGGAATCATTGATACAAACATAAATTCGAAAGCTCTGTTTTGTAAGTAATTAGCCTGTTCTAAATCATTATTCACGATCCTGTCATAAAAAACAGAAAATATAGTGGTGCTCAGTATAGAAAATAGGATAAATATTGGAATATTTACTATTCTTTCTGCATAATAGATATAGGAGATTGAACTTGGAGATGAGCTTGCAAAAACTAAATCTATCCATGTTCCCATCTGTATTGTGCCATAAATTATTACCGAAGGTGCAAGTCGTTTACATAGTAATTTTATATCTTCGTTTATTACAAAATTTATACCTATTGAGATATTTTCTTTCCTTGCTATGTATATCAAAGAAGAAAGCTGGAGGATTCCTGCAACAAGAAATCCTATAGATAGGGCTTCGGCAGGATTATCACTGCTAAATATTGTCAGAGAGGTTATTAGAGATATATTCAATATGATCATGCCGATTGATTCAATATTAAATCTATCGTATTTGCGTAATAAGAAGCACAGTATCATGGTTGTTGACGCAAAAGATAGATAAGGATAAATAGTGCGAGATAAAAATAGGAAGTCTTCAACTTGGGAAGGGTAGTTTGTAAATCCAGGTGCAATTATGTTTGGTAAAAATGGCATTGCTGCCTCTGCTATCATGCATAACGCTAGCGATACGATAAGGGTTGTGGCAAATATATTATATGCAAATTCTGGTGCAGCATTTTTTTTGTCCAGTGTCATTTTCTCTTTGTATTTCCTTAATATTTCTTCTTTCGTGAATGGTCCAGTGAATATTGAATTTAGGATTATATGTGGTAATCTTATGGCGACTATGAGGGCATCTGCAGTAAATCCTGCTCCTATAAATATGGCCAATAAAATGTCTCTTGATAGTCCAAGGACTAGATATATGGCGGTTGTCACAAATGTTGGTATCAGGCTATTTTTTGAAAACATTTCAATACAGTAGAGAATATGATATGGCAGTATATTTGTTACTCATTATGCTTTCAAGGTATATTTAAGTTAGTTAGGCTATGTTCGTAATTTTTTGATTAATGATTCTATTTTTATGCAATGAATGATATTGCTCATGACCTGTGTTGAGATATTTCAATACGCATCATTGTTTTTATAATGTTTGCACTCACCGAAATGCTTTTGTGGTTATTGCTTCATCCGAATACACTTATGCAAGTTGTTGGGTCATTATTTGGTGAATGATATTGGTCATGACCTGTGTTGAGATATTTCAATACGCATCATTGTTTTTATAATGTTTGCACTCACCGAAATGCTTTTGTGGTTATTGCTTCATCCGAATACACTTATGCAAGTTATTGGGTCATTATTTGGTGATAGCGTATTACTGTTCTAGATATTCAACGGCCTCATCTATTAAAGTATCTATAATTTTCTTCATGGGTAATTCAGCTTTTACCATGCCTACGATTTGTCCTGCCATCATGGATCCAGTGTCTACATCTCCATCTATTACGGCTCGTTTTAGAGAGCCTACCCAAAAATGCTCTATAGACAATTGTGCTTCTTGCTTATTAAATTCGCCAGCTTTGAATTTAGTAATAGTTTCTTGTTGGAACTCCATAAAATCATTTGATGATTTATTCCTCAGCGCTCTAACTGGAATTATAGGAAAATCTTTGCTGAGTTGTACAGATTGCACAGCTTCTCTTGATTGTGCTTTTATCATTCTTTTTTTGAAGTTAGGATGTGCTCTCGATTCTGTTGCACAAGAAAGCAAAGTGCCTAGTTGACAGCCACTTGCACCCATTTGCAAATAAGATGCAACCATTCCACCCCAGCCAATGCCTCCTGCAATAAATATTGGGACTTCTTTTATGTGTGGAATAATTTCTTGTGCAAGAATTCCTGTAGAAACAGGGCCTATGTGGCCACCAGCTTCCATTCCCTCTATTATAAGAGCATCTATTCCTCTTTCTATTAGTCTTTTAGCGACTGGTAATGAAGGTACAAATGCTATTGATTTTATCTTATTGTCCTTTAGTTTAGAGATTGCTTCTGTGTTAGGTATTCCTCCAGCTAAGACAACATGAGATACAGAATTTTTAATAGCCATATCTATAACTTCGTTCATATCTGGTCTCATAGTAATGATATTCAGCCCAAATGGTTTCTTCGTCAGTATCTGTGTTTTTTTTATCTCTTCTTCTATCATTTCTATTGGCATTGCTCCAGAGGCTATTACTCCAAATCCTCCTGCCTCAGAAACTGCAGCGACAAACGAGCTATCTGAAATCCAGCTCATTGCGCCACCCATTACAGCATGTTCAACTCCCAGAAAATCTGTGCCACGTTTCCAAAGAGCATTAAGTTTATTATTAGTTTGATTCATTGACATACTACACTCATACCATTCTACGAAGAATATTAAACTTATTAAAAAGTATGTGCTTAATTGTAGCCAGCACATGTATTATTATTAAAGCCGACAGTGCATATGCACAGTTAACGTGAATGTAATGACAGCACTTTGCCAGGCCCGTATTTATTGATATTAAGGAAAAAACTGGTATATCAAAGAACCACACTACGTTGTTTCCACCAGCGCAGGACATAAGATATCCAGATAATGGCATTAATAACATAGTAATACGTAAAAGAAAGTGAGTCCATCTTGACAACAATATCTCAGTAGCTGACATCCCTGATGGAGTAGCTGGACCTGCAGAGCTAATTGTTATGACTAATCTTATAATTACCATAACTAATAGTGTTACACCTATTGCCTTATGTATCCCATAGTATTCCCACTTCTCTGAAGAAGATGAAAGGCTAGTCATATAGAAACCACCTATGAGCATCATTATCAGGGGTATCCCCGTGATCCAATGCATTATTCTCGTACCTAAGCTGTATTTTGCTGATTCACTCATACTATTATACCATAATTGAAAAATACGCATTATGCTATCAGTGGGCATATGTTTAGTCAATAGTGAATAGAGGCTATATTGCTATTGAGTTTAGTATATATTTGAGTTACAATGGGGCAAAAGACGTTTGTGCTGTGAAAAAATTATTTAAAAAAATTGACAATGAAGTCTCACAAAAAGATAACGTTGAGGTAAACAGATTTTTCCGTAAGGAATGCAAGTTTGTTGCCAGTGTTGCTAATGAAAAAAGCCTGCCAGATATATTTATGCCAGAAATTGCTTTTTGTGGGCGTTCCAACGTGGGAAAATCCAGTATAATCAATGCCCTATTTTATCAAAGACATTTAGCTTATACATCTAATACTCCAGGTAAGACACAAATGTTAAATTTCTTCTTATTGGCCAATACAATGAGATTGGTTGATTTACCTGGTTATGGCTATGCAAAAGCTCCAAAAGATGCAGTGAATAAATGGGGAAAACTTATAGAGGATTATTTAAATAATCGTGAGAATTTAATGAAGGTGTTTCTCTTGATAGACGCAAGAAGAGGGTTGATGGATATTGATCATCGTGTTATTGAATCGCTTGATAAGCTTGATTTAAATTATCAGTTTGTTCTAACTAAGATTGATAAGGTAAATGAGAAAGAACTTAACATTTGTATGAATAGTATTACTTCTCTAATTGATATGGGATATAGCATGAATCCTACAATTGTGAAAACTAGTGCTTTAAAGGACAAGGGATTGGAGGTGTTGCGTTATGAAATCAGAAATTTGGTCAGGGGTTAATAATCTTCTGGAATCTAACTCTGAGATGATGAATAAGGTAAATTTATCTTATGAAGTGTTGAAGAAATTGCGCAAGTTTGAAGGGGAAACATGGGTCATAAAGGTTGATGGGTTTATACTGTCTGATGATGATTTGCTGCGTAATTTTGCTTATAACGTGAGCTTACTTTATCATTTTAATATAGGTATAGTGATTGTGCATGGTGGTGAAAAACTTGCAATGCAGCATATTATGCCAAAGAACAAAGATATTGATATTGATAGAGATGTTCTATCTCTTGATCAAGAATGTATAGAGAAGATGGAAGAGTTTCTCTGTTGTAAGATTCGATCTAAAATTATTAAAATGTGCAATGAATTCATAGATACTGCTATAGGAATTACTGGCAAAGACGCCAATCTTGTTAAAGGAAAGAAGATGCGAGCAGTAAATAGCAAGGTAGATTCAAATTTACAGGAGATAGTTGATCTAGGATTCGTGTGCAACCCTACAGAGATTAATCATGATACTCTTTTTGCGTTCATGGAGGCAAGGATTATGCCAATTATTTCACCTCTATGTTACGGTGATAATGATCTTACTTATTACTCTAATGCTAGTATGTTTGCTGGTAAACTTGCAGATGAAATTGCTGCTAGTAGATTGATATTAATAGGTGATAATCCTGGGTTAATACAAAAAAATAATATAATAAAGTCTGCTTCTGTGCAGGATGTTGAAGATATCATAGAAAATGTTTCTGTTGATAAATTTATGGCTTTTGATCTTAATGCAAGTATATGCTATCTGAACGGTTGTTATGATGGGAAGGTGCATATTTTCAGCGGCAAGGTGCCACAGGCTCTGATTATGGAATTTTGTAATGAGAATGGCATTGGCACTGTTATAGAAGCTGATTCAGATTCCAATACTTGATTCTTGCAATGATACTAAATATGTAGTAACGTGCCTAGCGTAATGGTCATGCTTATAATGGTATGATACGGTTTTACTTATTTATATCAATTTTGGATTTACTTATGAGAAAGAAATTTGCCCTGATTGGTGCAGGGAATATTGGGGGTACATTAGCTCACCTCATTGCACTAAAAGAGCTAGGAGATGTTGTATTGTTTGATATTGCAGAAGGAGTTTCTCAAGGAAAATCTTTGGACATTTGTGAATCTGCCCCAATTGAAGGATTTGATATTGCCTTAAAAGGAACCAGTGAATATAAGGACATTGAAGGAGCTGATGTTGTTATTATAACCGCTGGGATTGCCAGGAAACCAGGCATGAGCAGGGATGATTTAATCGAAGTAAATACTGGAGTGATGAAGCAAGTAGCAGAAGGAATTAAAGCACACGCTCCCAGTGCATTTGTGATTGTGGTTACTAATCCTCTTGATGTGATGGTTGCAGTGGTACAAAAGATCTCTGGATTAAATCCAAATAAAGTAGTGGGCATGGCTGGTGTTCTTGATTCTGCAAGATTTGCTTATTTCCTTTCAGAAGAACTGAATATATCTGTTAATAATATCAACGCATCGGTTCTTGGTGGTCATGGTGATACCATGGTGCCAATGGTTCGATACACAACAGCCGCAGGTGTTGCAATACCTGACTTGATTAAAATGGGAATGATAACGCAAGATCGTGTAGATGAAATTGTGCAGAGAACTAGAGATGGTGGGGCTGAAATTGTTGCTTTGCTAAAAAATGGTTCGGCTTTCTATTCTCCTGCTTCTGCTGCTGTACAGATGGCTGAATCTTATTTAAAAGATAAGAGAATGATTTTAACTTGCGCTGCATATTTGAACGGTGAATATGGATTGAAAGATCTTTATGTTGGTGTGCCTGTGGTTATAGGGCAGAATGGTGTAGAGAAGATCATTGAATTGGAAATGGATTCAGGTGAGAGAAAAATGTTTGATCACTCTGTTAATTCCGTTAAAGAATTGATGAGTAAAGTAAACCTATGATAGTTGATTCGCATTGTCATTTGGACTTGATTACCGCCAAGGGTGTATTAATTGAAGATATATTGGAACATGCTTCTCAAAATAAGGTAGGTATATTGCAAACAATCTGTACTAAAGTTAGTCAGTTTGAGAGCAGTATACTACCTTTTGCTGATAAATATGATCATATTTATGCATCTATAGGAATACATCCACTTAGTGTGGACTCTGAACCTGCAATAGAAAAAGCAGACCTTACTAAATGGTTTGATCATAATAAGGTCATTGGCATCGGAGAGACAGGGTTAGATTATTACAGAGATGGTTATCCAGATAAGACAAAGCAAATTGATAGACTATTATTGCATATAGAAGCCTCTAAGGAAGTTGATGCACCTATTATTATTCATAATAGAGCTTCAGATGAAGATATGATAGATATTTTGAAATCTGAATATACGAATTATAGTAATGCCAGAGGTTTAATTCATTGTTTCTCTTCATCAAAAAAGCTTGCAGAGGTTGCTCTTGAGCTAGGATTTTATATATCAATGTCTGGTATATTAACATTTAATAGTGCCAAAGACCTACAAGATATGGTTTCATCTGGGTTGATTCCGCTGGATAGATTGCTGGTTGAAACTGATGCGCCCTATTTATCTCCTGCCCCTCATAGGAATGAGCAAACTAATTTACCTGGATATACATTTTATGTAGTAAAGAAGCTTGCTGAACTGCTCGGTGTTGATTTTGATGAAATTGAGAATAGAACCACCAGTAATTTTTATCGTCTATTTAGCAGGGTGCCAGCACAAAATCTTGTCTAGGGCTTAATTATCGTATATACAAAATTCACAAAAAAATCAACCAACTAAGCATGAGTTATTAAATTAAAGTATTGCAAGATTTAGTGGATTAAAATCCGGGCAATATAGCCATATGGTGGCTATAATCATTCAAATGACTAAGATTAGTGTTCTTTCATAAATTAATTGTTCAGCTTATTAATGTTTTTTAGGTTCGGAGTAATAAATCCAGTTTTTGTGATCTTTGCTGGTGTTATTAAAGAACTACCCTAGCATTGTTCAGCTTATTAATGTTTTTTAGGTTCGGAGTAATAAATCCAGTTTTTGTGATCTTTGCTGGTGTTATTAAAGAACTACCCTAGCATTGTTGTTGCCTATATCACAATCAAACAGATGTTTCTTTCCCTTGTAAGATTATTGGACCTGTTGGTGTACTTTCAGGAGTCAATTTATCTGTGAGGGGTGCATCTGTAAGATTTAATGATAGAGAAGGTGTAGTGCTTGCAAGAGTACTCGCAGTTGTTGATGAATATTCAGTTCCGGGTTTAACAGTAGTACTCGCAGTTGTTGATGAATATTCAGTTCCGGGTTTTACAGTAGTACTCGCAGTTGTTGATTGTTCAGGCTCTGGGTTTACATGGGAGCCTGTTGTTGATTGTTCAGTTCCGGGTTTAATAGTAGTATCTACAGTTGCTGATGAATGATGTTTAGGCGTGGGTTTGACATGAGTATCTGCAGTTGTTGATGAATGATGTTTAGGCGTGGGTTTGACATGAGTATCTGCAGTTGTTGATTGTTCAATTTCGGGTTGGCTAGCAGTACTCGCAGTTGCTGATGGTTGTTTACCACCCCTATGAAAAGCTATGTCAAGACCTTCCTGTGTTGTAGTGCCATGGATCAAATCGCTTTTTCTAGTCTTTTCCTTTTTTTCTCTATCTAACTTATCACTATCTACATGAGCCCGACTCACTAGCAGTTTTGATTTTGAGAACGATTGCTCAAGTTTTGTAGCGCCGTGGGTGATTAAAGCATGCTGGATACTACTTTGAATTGATACAATGGACTGATCATCAGTTTTATTATCCTTTTTTTTATCAAAGTATTTAGGGATATCAGTTATTGGTATGTAACATTCACTCTGCACAAGAGCACAAAAGTTACCATCTTTGGAAATAGTAACTTCATCTTTATTAAGAACGAAATTCGTCTCTATATCCTTACCTTCTTTAGCAATGAATACCGTTATTGTACCTATATTGCTAGCATCTATTGAAGTCTGGGGCGTTGCTTTACGATCGCTCTTGAAACAACATGTAATGTTGCCTCCATTTTGTTCTAGAAATAGATCAAGAAATAATTTTTCTTGTGCTATCCTGTTGGTTGCTTCAGTTGGTGTTTCTACTCTTTGTCTTTCACTCCAAAACTTCGGTATTTTTCCTGAGTCTGCCATAGCATTTCTTCTATAAGGTTTATGCAATTGTAAAGAAAATCAATTAAATCCTTATTAATAATTAAGGATAATAAGCATAGTTATTAACTGTAATTTTGTACAGATGACATATAAATCAGCCACCTATTGCTGTATTTGTTATTTGTAGATTTTGGATTGCTGGTGTGTCTCCAGGGGATTTATTATTAAGTCCTACTTCATTGGAAAATTCTATTGTTTGCTTGCCATTAGATAAACTACTTGCTCCTTCTTGGTCTGCTCCAGTACCTCCGCTCTCCTGAATTGTGGGTGCCTTTGGATCAAGCGCCACATCAGTGCCAGAAGGAGTAATGCCCTCGACTACATGTTTGTTAGCCTGAATTGTGGGTGCCTTTGGATCAAGCGCCACATCAGTGCCAGAAGGAGTAATGCCCTCGACTACATGTTTGTTAGCCTGAATTGTGCGTGCCTCTGAATCAGGTGTCATATTAGTGCCAGAAGGAGTAATGCCCTCGACTTTTGGTTTAAGCTCTATACTGTCATTTGATCTATGTTTGCTGTGTTTGCCATGTTTTCCATGTTTGCTATGTTTTTCATGTTTGCTATGTTTTTCATGTTTGCTATGAGATCTATGTGTTTCTGCCTTAAGAAGTTCAGAATATTTGCCACCAAGAGGAGTATGTGATCTTAGACCAGGTGCAAGATTTGTTTGATCAGCATACATCTTTGCCCTTGGATCAGGTGCCATATTACCATCAAGAGCAGGATCAGCATACATCTTTGCCCTTGGATCAGGTGCCATATTACCATCAAGAGCAGGAATGTCTTCAGCTTTTGCTTCAAGCAAGCTCATATTAGGAATAAAAATTATTGATTTTTGTTTGGGCTCAAGTTTTGTGTCAATTTTCGAATTTTCTATACCAGGTTGGTGTTCCTTGGTGCTTGCATGGAGGAGAGCATCGGTGTAGACATTAGTGATTGCTTTTTTAATTGCCTTAGCAATATGAGGATCAAATAGATTATCTAAGTCACCGATCGTTATATTTTTATTAGCACGTGCAAAAGCTTTATGGTTGGGTTCGTTCTTAATATCTATATCTTCAGATAAAGTTACTTTGTAATTTTGATCCATCGTGCCATTAGTAATAGGGTGTATTTCTATATCACCACCCTTATTAAGGGCAGAGAGATTTTTTGTATAAGATATCATACACTTAATATCATCATAAGATTGTTCGAATGCTTCAGTGCTTTCGTGGCTGTGTGTAGTTGGTTGATCTACTTGTGATTTATGAGTTACTTTAGGCTTAGTATCTTCTACTTCATTTTTGCCCTGTACTATTCCTGGCATATTATATTCTCCACATATCAAGTAATTTTATTTATTATATTATACTGTATAATTTTAAGCATAGTATTAATCATAGCCGTATTTATTTAAGATTGTTCATTAGAAAGTAGTCCTTTGTTAAAAAAAATCATTTATAAATAAAAATTATTTTATTATTGCAAGCCAATTTATTTTATTCCTCAGGAAGTCTTTCTGTAGTGTCCACGACTCTTATCATTTCATCAACATCTGTAATACCCTGCATAACTTTCTCAGCAGCATCCTCTATCATTGGAATAAATCCGCTATTTTCATTTAAGGCACAATCCAGAATCTTTTTTCTTAGAGGGCTAGTTGCAATAATTTCATCCAATGCCTTGGTAATGGGAAGTACCTCTGATATTACTAACCTGCCTTTATATCCACTGTTCATGCAGTCATCACAGCCCACATGCCTATATAGTTTTAAGTCCTTTATAGAGTCATCTCCTAATACTAGTAGATCTCTCTCTGTTGGGGTGTATTCTTCCTTACAGTGATCACACAATTTTCTCGCAAGTCTTTGAGCAACAATGCATATTAATGCGCCAGATAGCATCTGGTTTTTTATGCCAATATCAAGTAGTCTATTGATACTGTTGGCTGCGTCATTTGTGTGCAATGTAGAAAATACTTGGTGCCCAGTAATTGCAGCTCTGACAGCAGAGTTGGCGGTTTTCTCATCACGTATTTCACCAATGAATATTACATCTGGATCTTGTCTCATTATTGATCTTATTCCATGGCTGAAGTCTACTCCTGCTGTTTCTTTAACAGATGTTTGTCTGATTATTGGCAGTCTATATTCAACTGGGTCTTCCAGTGTCATTATATTAATAGACATTGAGTTTATATAGTTCAAGGCTGAATAAAGTGTGGTTGTTTTTCCGCTACCGGTGGGGCCAGTCACTAATACAATTCCCTCAGGTTTTTTAAGCATTTTTTTAAGAAGCTTTTGATTGCGCTCACTGAATCCTAGTTCCTCAATCGATAATAATGATTGTTTTTTATCTAATATACGCAGCACTACGTTTTCCCCATAGATGGTTGGGTGACTAGCTACACGAATATCAATTTCATTTCCTGATATATTATATCCTATGCTTCCATCTTGTGGTGTCCTGGTTTCTGCTATATTGAGTCCAGACATAATTTTTATTCTTACAACTACTGCACTCCAGTAATTCTTATGAAAACTACAGATTTGTAATAGTTGTCCGTCTATTCTATATCTTAATCTAATGAATGCCTTCTCTGGTTCAAGGTGTATGTCAGATGCTCTTTTACGAGCTGCATCTATCAAGATTGCATCAACCAATCTAACTGTGGGACTGGTATATGAAGTATCAGTTCCATCTATTATTTTTTTCTTGTTTTGTGACGCATCCTCTATTTCCTTTAAGATACCATGTATTGACATCTCATAGCCATGATATTTGTCGAGAGCCTCGGAGATATCTGATTCTGCCGCATATATTAGATGTATTTTATACTCTTGTGGGAAATATTTTTTTATTTTATCTAAGACAAGTATGTCATATATATCTGGAGTAGCAACGTATAGAGAATTGTCTTTGAGGGATATAGGTATTACTTTATTCCTGATTGCAAGATTTTTTGGTATTTTAGTAATTAAGTTGAGATCAAGTACTGTGTTTTTGAGGTTAAGATTATCAATTTTATTTCTACTGGAGATAGCATTGTGTAGAGTTTTGTCTGTTATGAATCCTAACTCTACAAGAATAGTTCCAATCATTTTAGAAGTGTGTTTTTCTCTTTGTATTTTCTGTGCAATCATTAACTGATCTTTAGAAATAATCTTATTATTTAATAATTCTTCTTCTATATTCTGTTTTTCTCCATGTTGATCTTGGTGTTGCTCAGTTTTTGTAGTAGATAATTTCTCTTTATCCTCATCATTAACTAGTGCTAATTCCTGTTCAGTTTCTATATCAGGAGTAGGTTCTGAGTCATCAACATGATCCACAGCCTGTAATGCGGGTAATTCTTCTTCCTGTGGAAGATCATTGTCAAAAGCAGATGCTTCTACGGCTTCTGGTTCATTATGATTTGTAGGTTCTGCGTCATCAACATGATCAACAGCCTGTAATGCGGGTAATTCTTCTTCCTGTGGAAGATTGTTGTCAGAAGCAGATGCTTCTACCGTTTCTGGTTCATTATGATTTGTAGGTTCTGCGTCATCAACATGATCAACAGCCTGTAATGCGGGTAATTCTTCTTCCTGTGGAAGATTGTTGTCAGAAGCAGATGCTTCTACGGCTTCTGGTTCATTATGGTTTGTAGGTTCTGCGTCATCAACATGATCAACAGCCTGTAATGCGGGTAATTCTTCTTCCTGTGGAAGATCGTTGTCAGAAGCAGATGCTTCTACGGCTTCTGGTTTGTTATGGTTGGTAGGTTCTGAGTCATCAACATGATCCACAGCCTGTAATGCGGGTAATTCTTCTTCCTGTGGAAGATTGTTGTCAGAAGCAGATGCTTCTACGGCTTCTGGTTCATTATGATTTGTGGGTTCTGCGTCATTATTATAGTCTTGATGCTCTGTATCACTTTTTATACTGCGCTCGTGAATAACATTCAACTCAATATCTTCCTCGTTTTCAGAATCAAAGGGATTGTATGCTATATCTAGAGGATTGTATGAATTAGCTTTTTTCGTATTCTTTTGGAGCGAGGAACCAATAGGAGCTATGCTGCTATAATGTTCTGGGCTCGAACCCTCTGCATGATTTTCAGAATGTGTATTCACGCTAAGTCCTATCAATTAACTGTTTAATAATTATAGGTATGATTTATTAACTATTGGTTTATTCTATTAATATAATAATTATTCTATTAATACAGATCATAAAAATATATACATCATTTTATGATACAACCAATTAATAGTGTTATTGTTCTTGTAAAACATTGCATGCCATATATAATATATAATATATTATTATTGGTATTTTTATGAACGCATCTGAATTAGAAAAAAGATCTAATGGCTTTGTTGCAGGTTATGATGGCATAATAAAAGAGAAAATTGATGCCATTGTTAGAGATGTGGCTGCTCGTGAAGATATGCTCAGGAATGAGGTGGATATTAGCATCAGTAGCGCTAGTTCTAGAGCTAGGTTAGAGCGTACGAGAAAAATTGGATATAAGGAAGGATATGCAGCCGCTAAGGTTGAATTAGAAGCGTCATTCTTACAAAAAAAAGATGAAGAAATTGCTGCTATGAAGCAAGAACTTGAACTAAATCATAAAGGTGCATTAGATAAGATTACGGGAGAATATAAAAATAAGGTTGAGAAGGCCAATATCGAATTATCTGAGCTTCAGCAATCCATACAACGCATAAATAGTGAATCTTTGCAAAATATTTCTGCTAGAATCAGAAAGATACAAGAAGAATACACAGCATCCCTTTCTAAGTATTCAGATATTATATTTCAAGCTGCAGTATTAATTGCAAAGAAGTTATCTGGGTTTGATATGCCAAAAATTGCAGCCAAAAATCTTAGTATATTTATAAAACAACAGTTAAATATATTAATTGGAGTGCCGTCGATCAAAGTTCTGGTTCATACGGAAGTTGTAGATATACTGAACGCTGATAGTTACTTTATTAACAATGCAAATGTAAAGATTATTGCTCATGATGAAATGGACATGACTGATTGTAAGATTGAATGGGAAAATGGGTTAATACGTAGTGACTCTAAAGAGAAAATTAATAAAATAGAGGAACTAATATACGATTACCTAGTAAAAGGTAAGATTATATAAGGAACTGAATAGAGGAGGCATTTGGTGCTTAGTGAAAAAAATGAGGAAGCTAAAGAGGAAAAGGAGCCTGCTCAAGAAGAAAAAGAATCCTCCGACAAAGAAGAAGGTTCTGATGATGGTGGTGATAAAAAGTCTCCTTCTGGTAAAAAATCAGATGACAAAAACAAGAAAGAGAATGAAGCGACTGAAGAAAGTGGTGGCTCTGCTCCAAACAATGACACCTCTCTTAGTGATGAGGGAAAAAAGGAGCTAGAGCCTATCACCAGTGGTGCTGAGAAAATATCATTTGGTATAATTAGTGATGTTCCTTTACAGATTTCCGTGGTTCTTGGGCGTACTATGATGTCTCTTGGAAAATTAAGAAAAGTTGGTCCAGGTGCAGTGATAAAATTGGATAATAGAGTAGAAGATCTAGTTGATATTTCGGTGAATGGTAGGATTATCGCAAAAGGTGAGCTATGTACTACTGAAAATGGCACCATAGGTATTAGAGTGAAGCAGGTTAGTAGCTGAGTTCAAGGGCGTGGAATTAGTTTTTATTGTTTCTGTTGAGTGTCGTGAATTTGTTTTTCATCTGAATGATGTTCTTTATTTTTGTTATTCTCGCCTAACTCTTTTAATCGTTGTTTTCTGCGCAATAAATTACCTCGCATGGTACTGGCAACGTTCTTGTTATGTTCTTCCTTGCTTAGTGCCTTATTTGACATGAAGAACCACTTCAAACTATTTTATTAGTTGCATTATATGCAATATTTATATGATTGCAAGATGTTGTTATTCTTAGTATACTGCCTGCTTATTTGTATATTTCTATTGCCGTCATAGCTCAGGGGTAGAGTGCTTCCTTGGTAAGGCAGAGGTCCCGGGTTCAAATCCCGGTGACGGCACCACTTTAAAATCCAATCCAATTGAATATAATCCTAAAAATCTTGAAACAGGTTATTGTTAGTCAGTTCATTTGCGGCAGAAGAGTCTTGAAATAGGCTGTTTTTAATCTATTTATTGTTTGATGTCGTCCATTGAATACTTATGCAGTCCAATAGAATTGGGGGTATATTTGGGGGTATAAATCTTATAATCAATAAAAAGTACCCCTAGATGCCACTCACAGATAATTTTTGTAAAAATGTAAAGCAGCTGGAAAAAACAAAGAAATATTCTGATTCAGGTGGGCTGTATTTGCAAATAACTGCCAGTGGTAGAAAATATTGGCGTTTTAAATACAGATTTAATAACAAGGAAAAGCTTTTATCTATTGGTGTTTATCCAGCAATTTCGCTGAAAGAAGCCAGAGAAAAACGAGAAGAAGCAAAGAAATTACTTATTGAGCGCATTGATCCTTCACAGCACAAAAAAGAAGAAAAATTAGCTAAAAACTTCAGTACAGGCAACTCCTTTCAAGATATTGCCATTGAATGGCATAATAAAAAGCAATCTTTATGGTCTAGTAAATATGCCAAATCTATGTTATTGCGTTTAGAAAGAAATGTTTTTAATGAAATTGGTGATTTGCCAATAGATCAAATAAAAACCCGAATGATACTATCAGTATTAAAGAAGATAGAAGACAGAGGATCAGCTTATCTTGCTACAAGAATTCTGCAAGTCTGTGGACAAATTTCTAGATATGCCATCACACTTGGAAGATTGGAAGATTGGAAGATTGGAAGATTGGAAGATTGGAAGATTGGAAGATTGGAAGATTGGAAGATTGGAAGATTGGAAGATTGGAAGATTGGAAGATTGGAAGATTGGAAGATTGGAAGATTGGAAGATGACATTACTAGCAACTTGAGAAGTGTTATTATATCACATAAACCACGCAAATATAATTGCTTAAAAGAATCTTAGTTACCAGAATTATTACAAAAATTAGAAAAATATGACGGACATATAATAACTGTGCTGGCCATGAAATTCACGATGCACACCTTTGTTCGAACCACAGAAACCCGAGCAGCAGAGTGGAATGAATTTAATTTTGAGAAAAATGAGTGGCATATTCCAGCTGAGCGAATGAAGATGGCGACTAAACATATTGTGCCACTTTCTAATGAAGTATTAGAAATATTGAATGAATTACGAGCTTATAGTGGTAATAATAAATATCTATTTCCTCATACTAATAGTAGCCAGAAATTTATGAGTGAAAACACGATGATATATGCATTATATCGACTTGACTACCATTCACGAGCGACGATGCACGATTTCGAGCCACTGCATCCACAATATTAAATGAGCACGGTTTCAAATCAGATGTAATTGAAAGATAATTAGCTCATTGTGAAAGAAATAATGTCCGTGCATGTTATAACCATATCAAGTATTTGCCAGAACGGAAAAAATGAGGACCTGGTGGAGTAATTTTTTGGTTGGCTCGGATAAGAAATGTAATTGATGATGTCGGCCTATGTTGTAAATATCCGCATTATATCGTAATTAAGAATTTACAAATGACAGTTAAATTCATATCATATAACAACATAAAATGGGGGTGAATTATGTCTGAGTCTGGGAAATATAAAGCTGTTACAATAGCCAATTGGTTTATTAACAAACAGAATAATCATAAGACTGATGGTGGAGAAGACAGTAAATATGATTTGCCTCCGCTCGATCAATTTAGGTTGATAAAGTTGGTTTATGTGGCACACGGTTATTACTTAGCGATGGAAAATAAACCGCTAATTGAAGAAAAGGTTCTGCCGTGGCGTTACGGTCCTGTCATTAAAGAAATATATGATGAAATCAAGAAATATGCGTATAAAGAGATTGATAATCCTATTGTTATTGAAGGAAGTGAAGAAATTAGTGGTGAAGATAATGATTGGCTAAATGATAAAATATGGCAGAAATATAAGTGGCATGCTGGCACAGAACTGTCTATGCTGACTCATGAGCAAGGCACACCTTGGTCATGTGCGGCATCTGAAGGAGAAGAAACAATTCCAAACGCATGGATGAAGATATTGTATGATTTCAAAAGAAAACATCTTGATGATCCAAGGTTATAATTTATGACTGATGCTAATAATAAGTTGAATGGTCGTTTTTCGGAGGAAGGGGGAACTGGCTCAAGTCCTATACACAAGCTAGATTTAGAAGATTTAAAGTCTCAATACCTGGGAGCAAAAACAGACATTCTCAATATGTACATAGATGATTACAAAAAAATAAAAAAGAAAAATTATAACGTAGCACTCCGATCTAGGTATATATTTATTATATACATGGTCAAATACTGGGGGGGAGCGATGTATTGCGATGTATCTATCAATAACATCTTTCTTAAAGCATTGCATGCCTTTTTTAAAGCATTGCATGACATCCCAGATTATTTCATCTTTGTAGTTGTTGTTCTATTTTTCTTTGATTTCATTAAAGATTATCTATTCAGTAATTTGCTGAAGGCATTGGCATCTAAGATCGATCCAAAATAATAAGTCTTACATCTCGAATATCTATTTCTATAGCACCGCTTGAATTAATTATAACCCTTTTGCACCCCATCAGCTGTGAATATGATTTTGACTAAATCTTATGTATGTGCTGCTCGTCGCCAATAATGGATAAGTTTATAAATAATATTACACATATTTTATTTAAAAAAATCTAGTGATCAATGTGGATACGTCATACAGAATAATATTCCCTATAATATAAGCTGTATTTATTCATTAAAACAGATATCAAATGTAGGGCATTACTCTGTATAAACAGTGATCCATCATGAAAAATTAGCTCTTGTGCTTATAATATCTATTTATAATTACTGCAGTAATCCAGCTCTTTCAATATAAAAATAATCAAAAAATGAAGACCCCATGCAGTGTGCAACCCATGTGTTGTTAGTGGCATATCTTGACCTCATGTATTAAAAGTGAATTCAACGAGCCATTTATTAGTAATGCATGAATGTCTGGCAGAATCTTGCTCGCAGCCATAGAATGATGATCTAATCTTACTCGCAGCCATAAAATCATCCTCTCATATTACTTCTCATTTCTAAAAAATGAAGACCCCGCGCAGTGCGCAAACCCATGTGTTGTTAGTGGCATATCTTGGCCTCATATGTTAAAAGTGAATTTAGCTAAGCCATTTATTAGTAATGCATGAATATCTGGTAAAATCTAATCTTACTCACAGCCATAAAATAATCCTCTCATATTACTTCTCATTTCTAAAAAATGAAGACACAGTGTTGTTAGTGGCATGGCCTCAGTGTGTTAAGCCCATGTATTAGAATCTAATATCTGAAAATCTTGAGTCATGGCCTCAATTAAGCCATTATTCTTGCTTGTAGCTATTTTATTGCCCCAGGATTTTCCTTCCCATCCGGGTAAAATCTTGCGCACAGTCATGGCCTCAGTTAAGCCATGTATTAGAATCTGAGAGAGTAGAATTTTATTCTTGCAGCTATTTTATTGCCCCAGGATTTTCCTTCCCATCCGGGTAAAATCTTGCTCAAAGTCATGGCCTCAGTTAAGCCATGTATTAGAATCTGAGAGAGTAAATTTTATTCTTGCAGCTATTTTATTGCCCCAGGATTTTCCTTCCCATCCGGGTAAAATCTTACGCACAGTCATGGCCTCAGTTAAGCCATGTATTAGAATCTGAGAGAGTAAATTTTATTCTTGCAGCTATTTTATTGCCCCAGGATTTTCCTCTTCTGAATGATGAAAATCCTACCCGCAACCATGAAATAACTGTTCCTTGTATTAAAAATGAACTCAGTAAATTGGTCGCTGAAAAACCCTAGCCGCAGCCGTGCATGCGGCATCGTGGCTTGCCTTTGACCGAATAACTGGTGCAGAAACTGCCATCACGCTTCTTAGCTAGGCATATTTTCCTGCTGAAACTATCATTATCCACGTGCATTTTCTCTCTGATTTCGGTGTTGAGTTGTTTCAATTCTATTCTGTACAGCTTCAATTCACTGGGGTCGATAAATTCATCTAAATCCCCCATCATAAGGTTCCTAATCTTAAATACATTCAGCACGGTCGACAGGCTAGCACCCTTTTTCAGACAGCTAATCATCTCCATAATGTGGGTTGTATATTCTATAATATTATCACCAGCAAGCTCTGATGCTGCATGATGCAGACGCAATAATATGGTTTTTTCTTCATCAGTTTTGAGTGATTTTGTGAGCTTCATCATGAGGTTTTCACAAGCCAGATCTTCCACAAAAAAGTTATTGATATATTCCGTATGTGGCATTTCTTCAATATGATCTATGGCTTCATTTTCACATTCCTCCTCGCTATCACTATTCTCTTTAGCCTCATCTTTTTCGCTATTTTTGGCTTTGCTCTCATGGCTCGCATCAGTTTTATTATCTTTAGTTTCACTATTTTTCTGAGTGCCATCTTCTTTATTTTTAGTACTTTCTTTGGCTTTATTCTCTTTGGTTTTAATGTCTTCCTGGATTCCATTTTTTTTGTTACTAGCGCTTTTTTTAGTGCTGTCCTCCCTAGTTTCACTGCCTTTCTGGGTTTCGTTTTCTTTGTTGCTGGAGCTTTTTTGGGTTTCGTTTTCTTTAGTTCTGTCGTTTTTCTGGGTTTCGTTTTCTTTGTTGCTGGAGCCTTTCTGGGTTTCGTTTTCTTTAGTTCTGTCGTTTTTTGGGTTTCGTTTTCTTTGTTGCTAGCGCTTTTTTTAGTGCTGCCCTCCCTAGTTTCACTGCCTTTTTGGATTTCGTTTTCTTTGTTGCTGGAGCCTTTTTGGATTTCGTTTTCTTTGTTGCTAGCGCTTTTTTTAGTGCTGCCCTCCCTAGTTTCACTGCCTTTTTGGATTTCGTTTTCTTTGTTGCTAGCGCTTTTTTGAGACTTATTTTCTTTAGTTCTGTCGTTTTTTTGGGTTTCGTTTTCTTGTTTCTCAGTGCTGTCTTCTGTCAGAACTCTTAATAAATAATCTTGCGTTTCTGGAGAGCATTGTCTAATCTACGATTTCAATTCTGACCATTGAATTTGATCCATAATTTTATACTCAAACTTGATTTTTCATGCTACAAATTATAGCATAATAATATAATTTATTGTGCATTTATTGTGCATCTTTATTACATTTTCTTGACTAAAAATATTCAAAGAAAAAAGCATAACTTAGCAAAAGATTAACAAATTTATTCTAGAATTATTGCCTAGATAAGCCTGATTTATATCAGATTTCTTGATCCGTTAATATCAGGAAGATTCATGCTTAATAAAGGCAGATTCAAGAAATATACGATCAGTAAATTTGTATTAAGTTAGGAAAAAATAGGGACAAATTCAAAGAACATACGATCAGAGAATATGTATTAAGTTAGGAAAAAATAGGGACAAATTCAAAGAATATACGATCAGAAAATCTGTATTCAGTTAGAAAGAATTTCAGAAACATATGAGGATTAATCATGGGAGTTCAACAGCAACGAGCGAAGATAGGCGAAGGTGATTTAGCTGCTATATTGGCTCAAAACCCCTCTCATGAAAGTGTTTCTAAGTCAACAATAGTATCTGGTAACATAGTTGAGATGCCACTGAATCTTGCTAGATCATTGCAAAAGCAATTACAAATGTTACAAGAAAAAGATGGCAAAGAACGGGAGGTGATCTTTCGGCAATCTATCAAAACAGGAGAGCTATTTTTTGAATTCCAATTACTCGCAGATCACCCTGATCACAAGCTCCTCGGGCAATTGCCGACCTCAAAGATGTATAAATTCAGTGCGGATGAAGAGCTGGTGGAATTGAATATTAATCCGAAATATTTCCCTATGGGCTTACCAGAAACGATGTTCCCTGTGTGTCGCATAAAAAGGGATGGCGAAAAACATTCAGTTGGTGTAAGTCAGCCTTTTCAAACCAGCGCAGAGAATTATTCTACAACAGAAACTCAGCTCACAAAAATAGATTCATTGGGTAATTCTGGAGAAGAAACTCAGCAAAATCAGATGATTGAAAGCAACAAAAAAGAAGATCAAGCTGAACTTGATCAAGAAACTTCTGGAGAAAAAATTCAGCAAAACCAGATGATTGAAAACAACAAAAAAGAATATCAAGCCGAACCAGATCAAGCAAATCTTGAGACCAATATTAAGCCTAGTATTTCAATAACCCTGCAAGCTAAACAAGAAAAAAAGATGGATAATTTTAATATACTCACAGACCCTGTAGAGATTGCTAAATTTATTAGAGCCAATGAGGTTGATATGCCTGTCAAGGAAGCTCGTCAATCAAATAATGATCGGGATGTAAGTGAAGAAGTAATAGTACCAAGGGCCTTAGTTACACAAAAAAATAAGCCAGGGCCAAGAAGTGATAATGATGTTTGGTTCAGGAAAGCATTGTCTAGAGAATATGAAGAAGATCCCTTAGTCGAACTTCTGCCTTCGCAAATGGCCGAGATGATGGGTTATGCTCCAAAAGTAAGACTTTTAGAAGAAGGCAAGCCCCAAAATAATGCAAACGGAGACGGAGAAAGCCAGCCCCAGGAAGATAAAGTTGCAAGTGTTTTACTATCAAAATCTGTTCGAACAGAAGGTGACCTTGATTACAAAAAAGGGGATGTTAAGCCACTTGATAATATGGAAGCAGGTAAATATTGGGAGCAATATTCATCTGCTAAGGGATTTTTTAGTACGATAGTGACCGAAGTTGCAATAGGGAAAGAAGATAGCAGATTTGGACGTAATAGAACAATGATAAAAGGTAAGGAGGGATCAAGAGTTGCAACGTATGATTTTGGCATTAATCAAGAAATATTCAGTTGCTCAAGCGATAAAGTCGAAGGAGTCAGAGGTTTGTCTTATAATCATGAGCTCTATCATACAGCAGAATTAGCACTCATCGTGAGTCATTTTCATGAAATGACTCCAGAGCAGAAGAGCGAATTGTTTGCAGCTATATACGCAGCAAGAAGCCTTGCAGCTGAGAATTTAGATCATCTTCCTTGCGTTGTTTCTGGCCAAGTGAGTAGTGAAAAATTAGCTAAGGCAAAGGAGTTTTTTGCAGAAAATCAGAAAACATTTGTAGATTTGATTATTGAGAGACCAGAGGATGTTGGTAAATTTCTTGAAATATCTTTGGGTCAAGCTTACTATTCCGCGGAAGAATCACTTATACAATTAGCTCCAGCATATGCTGAGGCACGCTCTAAAGTTGAGGAAAGAATACTAAAATTTGATTTAGATGATAAAGAATTATTGGTCTTTTTTGGAGGAGATGGTGATAAAGTAGCAAAATTTAAAGATAAATTATCCAAGATGAAAAGTACATTAATGAAATGCGATAGTAGGATGGTAGATGATCTTTATTGGAATCCTAAAATACCAGATAGGATGTCTATATTTTTTCAGGATAAGGATGAACCAAAAGCTTGGGCATATTATATGAAAAAACTAAATGATGACCCTGAAATAAAGGAAGGAATTAAAAATCTGCTAGATGGACTAGACAGCACAAGGGAGGTGTTAGGTAATAATGGCTCTGCAATCAGCAAGGAATATCTGGAATTTGAACGCAAGACAAATCAACATTTATCTGAGCAGCTTGGTGCTTCAAAAAAAGATCATGAAGCAATGGCTCATGAAGAAATTCCTACCACTGTGTTAAAACAGGAAGGGGCAAATCCATCACCAGACGGATCAGAAGTGAAGCATACTTCAATGTCAGCAGAAGAAAACACACAACAAGATTTATCATCGCCGACTGAACCAGAAGTGAATTCCGTATCAGAGGCCGATGGCGGCTCTAATTCAGTGCCAGAGCACACAGTGCATTCCATGATAGATCGCTATAATAAACTATCAGAAGATAAAGATGTAGATACAAGACCTACTTATAACGGTCAAACCACTGCACCTGAAGAACAACCTGCACAGTCGGATAATGCCTTTTTATGTACAGACTTAGAGCTACAAAAAGCAGCTGCAGGAATGTCCGGTGCAGAGCTATTATCAGGACTTGATGCAACAGGGAAACCTGTTGCGAAAGGGTCTTCACCCACTGCTGAGTTTTCTATGTTAGGGGGAGGCTAAATACAAAAACAACCAAAACAGTAGCTGCGAGGGCCTGTACTTACTGGCTATGTTTAGTACGTGAATATAAGATCAAGCAGCAAGAAATCAGGGGTTACGAATATCTTTGTTGCAATATCAATAAGACGCAAAACCGTTCATCATTTAGAAAAATATTCATTAAATATCCGAATGAAATACACAGCTACTTTTCCTGCGTCATTTGTGGATTTATTTTGTAAGAAGTGGTCGGTTTTTTTGCCGCTGGGGTGAGGATAGTGTAGGACTTTTCAATATAATTGTGATCGCACAATATATTTAAAGCTTTCTTTAATTTTTCTCCTTTAATTTTGTTGTTGCGTAAGCTAATTACAAGCCCTATTCGAGTAAAGTATTTTAAATTTTCCTCTTTATCCTTGATATTATAAAGATTATTGCATGTAGCTTTTTGGGTAAATGATTCAATGCTGTTGCTGTTTTGCCTTATGCTAGGTTTAGAATTCTAGTTTTAGTATGGAGGAGGTCTGTATGGGCAGATCTTCTGTCTGCATTTATATTAGTTTTGTAAGAATTATTTGATGTATCCTTTTTGAAGAATAATCCGTTAGCCACTCTTTCCTTAAGCCATTTAAAGATCTTTGTAGCATCAGTAATACTTTAATCAGTTTCAATTCTATTAAATTCATGTTGGGCATGAGAAATTAATGAATGACATACTTTTAAAAGATTTCGTCATGCGTCATAATCATACCTATATGCTATTTTTATCTTCACATAATTGGATTAATCCAGGAATCCTTGCATTGAATTTACAAATTTTCTATCCCCAACCAGTAATATAATCATACCTATATGCTATTTTTATCTTCACATAATTGGATTAATCCAGAGATCCTTGCATTGAATTTACAAATTTTCTATCCCCAACCAGTAATGCTGGCTAACCCCCCGTTTCCTCTAAGTTTTTTCTCTATTTCTACTCTGGAATCATGCCATATTTTCTTTGTATTTCTACTCAAATTGAGAGTTTGTTGCATA
The DNA here is from genome assembly GCA_965262395.1 of Rickettsiales bacterium. GTDB lineage: Bacteria > Pseudomonadota > Alphaproteobacteria > Rickettsiales > Anaplasmataceae > CBDHFF01. The sequence continues at coordinate 1,257,529 of OZ253531.1, read as the reverse complement.
TTTAATATGGTAACATAATCAAGTAATTTTTATATAATATTGTTATAATTGTAAGAAAAATTATTAGGCATTATATAATCTCTAACTTCCTATGCCCTAGATAATTATTTAAAAAAAGGTATAAAGTGTGTTCTATAAAGCCAACTTCATGGAAAATATTCAATAATAATATTATTGGTTGTATCAGTATAAATATTGACATCCTAATAAATTAGGATGTGATCCTTAAAGAAAATAAGTATTAAATTAAGAGCCATTTCCGCAGCTCGTTTATCAGACAAGATGAATCTTAGGTCTATGTATAAAGACTTATACAATTATTTATGACTCTCTTATTGGTTGATAATCACTCTTATTAACTTCAGTATCTCCTAGCGTAATAATAAGATTATGTAGCTGCTCATTACCTTCTGTTCGATCTATAATTCCCTGCATAATTCTTTGAATAATTTTTTCCTTTTCATTATTGTCTCTTGCCAGACACACATCAATACATACTAGTTTAGCATCATTCCTCTTAACTTGTCTGTCATCATTTTCAACTGCTTTATTACCATTCTTAACTTTTTCATCATAATTTTCAATGTTTCAATTCTGATAATGAACATAATCCTTGCTGTAAAAATTCTCTCTTTCATAATTGAGTAAATCCTTCAATAACATACAATGCCCTATAGTTTTTAAGGATATCTCATATAACTTTAGATCTTTGCCTGTTAATTTGTAGCTCTCATTGCAGCTGTTACAGAATAAAATTTTCTTTTCATTAGAACATTTATAATCCACATTATTAGTGCAATATTTACACTTTAGTTTAGTGATTTCACCCTTAGATTCTTGCATAATCCCAGAGTTCAAAACAACATTAATACTGTCCTCTGTTAATGGATCAAATTGGCTGTGTAATATAAATATGCTATTTTCTTCGCTATTATTTAATTCAGAGAATAGCTGTTGTAACAATATCCTTGCCTCATATTTGTGTTTATCTACATAATCACTCTCGCATAATACTCGTTGTACATCCTGCAATATATCTTGACTACATCGAAGTGTGCCTAAGGCATAATCCATTCTTTCGATCCATCTCTTGCTGGGTAGTAGGATTTTACATATATTTCTAATAAAATGTTTGAAGTCATTTTTATCTTTATAGAGTACTGTATCTGAAATTTGCTGTGTATTATAGTGATTGGTATCAAATCATAATCTATGTTTATAAAGGGGAGAATCCTGCTCCTGTATCATTTTTATCTAGCTCTGTATCTGTGCCTTGCAATACGCCGAGTGTTTCAGTTGATGTGCCATGCATTGATAATGCTGGTTTATCAGTCATGGATATCGTTCTGCTGTCGAAGTCTGAAGTTACATGAGTATGTTGATCCTTAGTAGCAGGCTCTGGTTTAGTATCTATCCCTTCCTGGGTTTGAGTTGCGGATGACCCTTTGCTCATAATACATTCTTGCAGAGCATCCATGCTTGGTTGTAGTTTTCCTCTGTCTAATACGGAATCGCCTATTAGCACATTCAACTCATCAAACTGTACTTGTAAATATTCTGCAGTATGTGATTCACTCTCTTGGATTATTGTAGTTATTGCTGCGTTGACTCTTTCTTCTTCTGTGATTGGAGTACTTGCTTTTTTGTCAGCTCTCTTAGCTGTCCCCCTTGAGGACTTACCTCTACGACTATTTGGTTCTCGCACAAAAAAGATCTTGTCATGATTTTCTATAAATAATTTACCTATTGAGTAATTAAAAACTTTTATTTCGCCTGCATCCATCTTTTGCATTGAATTTGTTATATCTTTTAGAGTTGATCTGTAATCAGGCATTTTATTCATGTATTTATTTGCATGCCTGGTGGAGAAGTGAATATATTGTGTGTGAGTAGCAGCTTTTGGTTCTTTATTGATTGTTTCTTGTGGAGTAGCAGTGCTGGAATTCCTTTCTGCAATTAGCTGTACACGTACTTCACCATCAAAGAACGCTTTGACTAGTGAGATATCTCCTGGTCTAGACGATCTGATAGCTTCTTTTAGCGGTGAATTATTCTCCGGAGTAATGTAATTAACTGCATATACCCCTGCTTTTTTTAGCTTCTCTTTCAGCTTTATACTTTCTTCCAGATTTTCTTCCAGATTTTCTTTCGTTTTTGATTCTGGCGTCTCTGTTGGATTTTTAGTAGTACCTTCTTTAATGCTACTTATTTCTTTTATTAAGTAACGTCCTTTGATAGCAATTATTAATTCTTCTAGTGGTAATGCATTGGTATTTTTTGGTTTCTGTTTTGCCGTTGGTGTTGAGTCTGACTTAACTACCGGTGCTGTGTCTGATGTAACTGTTGCTGGTGCTGTGTCTGACTTAACTACCGGTGCTGTGTCTGATGTAACTGTTGCTGGTGCTGTGTCTGTTGTAACTGCTGACTGACTAATATCTGCTTGGGCAATATCTGGATTATTTTGGGCTTTGGATGCGTCTTGCGAATTACCTTCTATCCTGGATCTCAATATATCGTTAATAAGTTCTATTTTGTTAGGATTTGCCACCATTATTTCTGTTATACCTTGAAGATCGTCATTTGGAATAATTTTATCTAGATTAATTCCATTAAGAATTTCTATCGATACTTCTGTGCTGCAGTGGCTTAGGGCATATGAAAGCCATGTATGCGGATTTTGGTTAGATTTATTTGCTGTTTCAATGAACATTTGAGGATTATTCTGAGCAATCGCCGTAGACATAATAAAGTCATAAAGATCGTAATCATTCAAATCAACTTTACTATTATTTATCAAAATTTTGAATAATTCCTCTGGAGCATTGAGTAGTGTTGCGATCTTTAAATGCTCTTTTATATCTTGTGGTTTATTATGTGAGTTCATTATTTCTTTTACTCTTTTTACATCGCCAGCCTTAATGGCACGTATAAGATTGAGAGAATTATTTTTATTTGACAGTAGGGATGTTGTATTCGGGTCAAGGCTATTGGTGCTGCATATTTTTTCTAGAAATGAATCTTCGTATGTAGAATATATAATAGCTTCTATAATATTATGTTGTGTATTTTGTGTATTAGATTCTTGCGCTGATTCTTTTAGGAATGCAGTGATATCGTCGACAGCGTTAGAAGCCTTATCTTGTAATATAGGAATTTTGCTTGCAAGAAGTGCAACAGTGACAACCATATCTGGGTAATCAGATATTAACTTTGTAGTTGTCTTCATATCTAGTTGTTTTCTTTTAATATAAGAATGCAAAGGATGTTCAACCATGGAATCTTGAGCCTTTGCTGTTTGCCATGTGAAGCTTACATTAGATAATACTGGTTGTGCTAATATCTCTGTCATTTGCTCATAACTATCAATTATGGAGCTGGTATTTAAGTCTGTTATAGCTTGTATTGCAGGATCACCTTGATGAGCTGGTGTCTTACTCTGTTTTAGAGCGCTCTTTTTAGGTTTATTATTTAGATTTATTTTGGCTAAAGGAATAGGAGTCCCATCTTTATTAAATATAGGGCTATTCTCCTCTCCTGAAATATATGAATATTCCGTTCTTTCGTCAGAGAAAGATACAGTTTTTCCAGTTTCAGGTGTAGTGTGTGTTGTTCTCTCTACGATAGTAGGTTTGGTATATGCTTTGCTTGCATTAGGCGTGATGCTACCCTTTTGCTGAGGGGGTTGTTCTTTTTCGATTCTTCCATATTTATATGGATTCGAGCCAATACCCTGTGTTTCATCAGATAATCTTTTTGACATGTAGTATACTACTCTTAATAACAACTCCATAATTATATTATATCTATATTAATTTTATATTAATTAATATAGATATAATATATGCAAATTATGGTATAGTTGGGTCAATTGAACATTTTTATCTATATTTTTAACTGTATTACAGATTTTTCTCATGCAATTGGAACTACAGGCACATTATGCTATGTTTTATTAGGCTTTATGTTTGTTTGAATGCATTTTAAGAGATAAATAGTCTATTAAGTGCCTTGATATCGGACAGATGGATATAAAAATACGTATAGCGCTTATTGTAATGATATTTTTATAAGAGATAAATAGTCTATTAAGTGCCTTGATATCGGACAGATGGATATAAAAAGATGTATAGTGCTTATTGTAATGATATTTTTCTTGTTTATATTCAGAGTTATATCTCTATATCAATACGAAAGTTTTATTGGATAAATCATAATGTCTTTGTAACAAACCAATTATAAATTTCTTATTAGAGGTAATAATTGATCAAATACGAATGAAATTACATTCACTCGTATAATTCTGAGCTTTATATAATAACCAACTTATACAGGTTATTATTGCATTGTATATACATCAGTCCATAATTCTGATTCATCAGGTTCAGGGCTGTTTTTTGCAAACTCTGCTGCTTCTTTTACCAGTGTTCTAATATCTTTATCCATAGATTTAATTTCCTCTTCGGACATTATTTTATTTTTTATTATATATCCCTTCAGACCTTCTATAGAATCATGTTTTTGCTTCATATTATCCACTTCCTCTTTAGACCTATATGTGGCTGGATCGGACATTGAATGTCCTCTATATCTGTATGTATCAATGGATAATAGTTGTGGTTTGTGTTTTTTTCTACATTCATCTGTTGCTTTTTTGAGCGCAGCTTTTGTTTCAAATAAATCCATGCCATTCACTTTCATTCCTTCAATCCCAGTGCTTAAGCCTTTGTTATGAAGGTCGGTAATAGCAGAGCACCTGGCAATAGATGTGCCCATACCATATTGATTGTTTTCTATAATATACACAACTGGTAGTTCCCATAGAGCAGCCATATTCATAGCTTCAAAGAACTGGCCTTGATTTGAAGCTCCATCTCCAAGTAAAGTAAAACAAACTCCATTATCTTTTTTATATTTGTGTGCGAACGCCAGACCAGTGCCTATAGGAACTTGAGCTCCGACTATACCATGACCGCCAAAAAATCCTTTTTCTAAATCAAACATGTGCATAGAGCCGCCTTTGCCTTTAGAGCAGCCATCAATTCTTCCTGTAAGTTCAGACATAACAACTTTGGGATCACTTCCTGCTGCTAGCATCAAACCATGATCTCTATAACTAGTAATGGTTGTATCTCCTTTTTTCAGTACGCTTTTGATTCCTACCGCTATTGCTTCTTGCCCTATACATAAGTGGCAGAACCCACCAATAAAACCAGCTCCATATAACTGCCCAGCCTGTTCTTCGAATCTTCGAATCAGAATCATCATTCTCAGTTCATCTATTAATTCAGAATTTTTAGCATTCTTCTTAGACATAATTTAGTACCGATTGTAGATCACAGGATAACATTCTATAACAGTTATTATTTTTGTAAAGAGTAGGAGTTGTAATACCGCTAATTTATCTCCAGATTGCTAAGATAGTCTGTAATCATAACGTAAGAAAATGTATTAACGTATATATTGGTGAATGCCCAATAGGCATGAGTCAATAGAATAATTGATCATTTTATATTATTACTATATCTATTATTAGCGAATTTGAGTAATGATTGCGGTCTAAGTTCTGGGTCATGTTACATCATGCTTGTGCAGCGCAACATTATGTGCTAGTTAGTGAGCTTCATATATGTCATGCAGCTCCTATGTTAACAGTAATTTTTATATTATTGATGCTGTTCTGGCTTTCGTGCTCTCAGTATTTTGATATATTTTTTGTGGTTTCTGGAGTCATTTCATCTTTACTTTCTATTCATTTATTTAGAATATTCAGCAATGAGCTTTGTATAAACAATTCCTATTTTGGTAATTTCAGTCATAAGAATTCTTCGTTAGGCAGAGCAAATTATAATATTTTGATATATATATTTTGGTTACTTTGGCAGATCATATTATCTGGATTACAAGTTATGTTGGTGATTTGGAATTTCAAAGATAAATTATACATGTCTGGTAGGGTAGTTGAGGTGAAGCCCCAAGATACATCTTTTATGGGAATCGCCATATTGGCCAATTCCATTACGCTAACTCCTGGAACCGTTAGTGTCGATATTAATAATGATTCGAATATCATATATGTGCATGCTTTAACTGCTGAGTTGGCGGATGATGTACAGAGTGATAGTATAATGAAGATGAAGGTAGTAAATTGTATTCACTCTAATTAGCGTTCTCTTAATTTGAATTTGTACAAACTCTATACGATGTAATCGTATTCTAGGTAAGGTCTTTATCTTATTGAGCGTCATTTATATCATTAGTCACAATCATAAAGATGTAATAATCAGCGAAAGACTTTGCAAATCATAATGCACCACTGGTTAGAGCAAGTAATGTGATGAATGAAGTTAATATTAGTCACAATCATAGAGATGTAATAATCAGCGAAAGACTTTGCAAATCATAATGCACCACTGGTTAGAGCAAGTAATGTGATTAATTGAATTAATATTAGTCACAATCATAGAGATGTAATAATCAGCGAAAGACTTTGCAAATCATAATGCACAAGTGGTTAGAGCAAGTAATGTGATGAATGAAGTTAATATTGATGGATAAAGGATTTTTTATCTCTACTCATCTTTAAAGGCACAACATTTTTATTAATCACTATTGCCAAGTCCTTATGCTGTTTTGTATATATTAATAGTGCTTCCTTCGCAGAATCTGCAATTATTTCATCAACCATGCGGTATTTTTTATCGATAAGTCTTATTTCAGATAATTCTCTAGCATTGATTCCGTAATATAGATGCATCGATAATATAAGAGTGAAACAGTATATGCTACTGATTATCTCGTGAGTTGAGCCTATCTTTAACATGGTAAATATTAGTAAATAGATTGCTGTATGAGAATATATGCCACGATAAAACAGCCAAAATGGTGTGAATGCAAAAGATTCCCAGCAAAAAGCGCATCTAATTGCTTTGGCTTTTTTTAGATCATTATTCTTTGGTAAATAGATACTAAATATAGTCAAATTTATTTCATAATAATAACTCTATTGCAGGTAATGATATGCTATTTCATCTTCTAAAACAATAAATAAATAACGGTAATTATATTTTGTTGTTAGTGATTGTTTATGATATCATCTACGCCTTAAAGAGATACAATCAGAATGTGCTAAGATGAAATTTACTGTAGATTGGTTGAAGAAACATATTAATTGCGCTGAGTATAAAACAGATGTGATATATGAAGCTTTAAATAGCATTGGATTAGAAGTAGAAGAAATTTTTGATAAAGCTGAAGAATTGAAGCAGTTCAAAGTTGTTCAAGTGGTCGATGTTAATAAACATCCAGATGCCGATAAATTGAATATTTGCATGGTTGATACTGGAAGTGACACGTTACAGATAGTTTGTGGTGCACCAAATGTCAAAAATGGTATGAAAGCAGTTCTTGCTCCTGTAGGCAGTATAATCCCACTTAATAACATGAAAATTAAGAAATCTAAGATTAGAGGTGTGGAAAGTCAGGGTATGCTATGTTCGGCAAATGAGTTATGCCTAGGTAGTGAATCAGATGGTATTATTAATATAATTGATGATCGTAATATAGGTGAAGTATATTATCAAGGTTCTCCTGTATTCGATATTAGTGTTACTCCTAATCGGGGAGATTGCCTGAGTGTACAAGGAATTGCTAGAGATTTATACGCTTATGGGTTAGGTGAACTCAAAGACGATGAACATAAAATTATTGAATCAAATCTTGATTCCCCAATTAAAGTTGATATTGAAGATGGATCTGCTTCTAATTTATTTATGGGCATATATATTACAGGTATCGACAATCATGCTGATGTACCTGCTTATATTGCAGATAGATTGAATCAAATAGGTATTTCATCAAAATCGCCAGTTGTAGATATAATTAATTATGTGATGTTTGATCTGGGCAATCCAATGCATGTCTATGATGCACAATATCTGAACAGTTCTTTAGTGGTTAAGAAAGGATGTGTTGATTTGGAATTTGTGGCTCTTAACAATATTAAATATAAGATAGATGAAAGCATGATAGTTATTGCAGATAATTCAAGTGTTAAGGCTATTGCTGGGATCATTGGTTCACTTGATTCTGCCTGTACGTCTGATACTAAAGATATTTTTCTTGAAGCGGCTTGCTTCAATGCGGTTGATGTTGCTCTTGCTAGTAGGAAGCTTTCATTGGTTACAGATGCAAGTTATAGATTTGAGCGTGGTGTTGATAGGGATAACTTAGAGGTGTCACTTAATATGGCTGCTGCATTGATAACTGAGGTCTGCGGCGGCAAAATTTCTTGTCTTGAATCATCAGGTGATAAAACACAACAGTTGAAAGAAATATTATTCAGAACATCTATTATCACAGATGTTGCTGGTTATGCTCTACAAGATGAAGAAGTAGTGAGTATATTTAATAAACTTGGTTTTAAGTGTAAATATATTTCAGTAGGCGTCATTAATGTTGTTGTGCCCAGTCGTAGATCTGATATTTCTATACCAGAAGATTTATTAGAAGAAGTTATTAGAATATATGGTTATGACAAGATAGAACCCAAGCAACTTCCATGTCTTAATACAAAAATTGAGGAAGATTTGCTTAATTACGCCACTGATGTAAGTAGGGGGATACTCGTTAATCAAAGTATGATTGAATTAATCACCTGGTCTTTTGTTAGTGAAGAAGAAAGTAAAATATTTTCAAAGGATATTAATCAGGATATGGAACTATTAAACCCAATTAATAGTGAATTAAATATTATGAGACCTTCTATTCTTCCACATTTATGTAAGGCAGTGGTTAGTAATATGAATCGTGGTATTGCAAATATTGCAATCTTCGAGGTCGGATGTACATATCATGGTATTGATGATACTCGAAATGCAGCGGTGGGAGTGAGAGTAGGGCGTAATGTTGCAATTAATGTACATAATGATTCTAGGGAAGTTGATATATTTGATGTTAAAGCTGATTGTATGGAAGTTTTAGCTGCTTTAGGCGTGAATATACATAGAGTGAATATATCTACTGATAATCTTCCTGAATATTTGCATCCATGTAGGTCAGGTGGAATTTATTTAGGGAAGAATCTGATTGCCTATTTTGGGGAACTACATATAAAAGTTAATAAATTTTATGATATTAAACCTCGAATCAATATTTTTGAAGTGAGGTTAGATAACATACCCGTTACAAATAAATCAGCTAAGGTGAAGGTTATCTCTAACTATCAATCTGTATATCGTGATTTTGCCTTTGTTGTTGATAATGATACAAAAATTGGTGATATTATTAAGTCTATTAGTGGGTGTGATAATCAATTGATTAGAGATGTTACTGTAGTCGATATATATTCTGGAAAAGAATTAGGGGAGAATAAAATTTCTGTTGCTTGTCGTTTGCTTATGCAAGCTGATGATCGTACCTTAACAGACAATGACCTGATAGAGCTTAGTAATAAAATTATAAATTCAATGAAATCTAAATTTTCTGCTGTTGTGCGTGATGAAAATTTCTCAGGAGGCTAAAAAATGTTATTATTGAAGCTATTTGAGGGAGATAATTCTCTGGTATTAGGTAGTATAATTAGCTTGGTGATATTCTTTATTACGCTAGGATTTGGTAGATTCATGCATCGTATCTCCGATGCAGGTAGATATCTGCACTGGATCAAGTTTATTAAACAGCCGATAATGGTTGGTGGATTTATTTTTTCTATTTCAATTTTCTTAGAATCAATAATATCATGGTTCTCTAATGACTTGTATATAAGTCTTTATGGATATTTTCAATGTGGCAAAACTATAATACTGATATTAGTTTTTAACTCTATTTTGATGATCATGATTCGTCATGTTTCAGAGAAGGTAATCGACAAGAATAAGAATATACAAGGATTCAGTAACTATGTTTCTACCGTTCATATTATAAGTAATGGATTACGTTTATTTGTAGTGTTTATAACTGTTGTCTCTGTAGTCATGGTTTTTGGCGGTAGTATTAGTCAGTTCTTGGCTTTCGGAGGAATAGGTGGTGTAGTTGTTGGTTTTGCCGCAAAAGATTTTTGTGCTAATTTTTTTGGTGCAATCTCTATTACCTTGAATCATCCTTTTACAGTTGGGGATCGTGTGTTGATTGGTGGAACAGATATTCACGGATTTATTGATAAGATTAATTTGCGTGAGACAATTATTATTGCCTTGGATGGACATCCTATTCATGTGCCAAATTCAATATTTATCAGTGCCTGTGTAGAAAATAGATCAAGAGCAATACGTCGTAGAATAAAGGAAATATTGAAAGTATATTATGCAGATCCAGATTCTATAAGCCTTATAATAGATGAAGTTCGTGATATGCTAAAGTTGCATGATAGCGTGGCTAAGAGCTCTTTCATTTTTACATCTTTGTGTAATATTGGAGACAGTATTTTTGAATTTGAGATTTATGCCTATGTTAATGGGCCTGATACAACATTTTATAGAAATGTTCGTCAAGATGTATTGATTTCAGTCCTAAAAATTATTAAAAAACACGGTTGTAGAATGCTGTTGCCAAATACTGAAGTATTCACAGCTGAGACAAGTAATCCTGTGAATCACAAAGAGATTAATCCTTATTAATACGAAATAAAAAGTAATCCTGGCCTGAAATATATCTTTAATGCGGTGAATATGTTTTATTCAATGTTGGAGAGATGATTGTTATATTTATGAATTTTTATGCTCACATTTATTATGTATCCTAAAACTAGGCATTGATCATAACTTTCAATATTTACATTTGATATATAGCCCAGAACTAGGTATTGATCATAACTTTCAATATTTACATTTGATATATAGCCCAGAACTAGGTATTGATCATCACTTTTTGATCTTTAATTAAGATAGATATGTGTTGGGTTGGTTCATGTAATTTATTATTTTCTAGGAGATTAATAATTAATTTTATTAGTTCAGGAAGAAATAAAACTGGAGAAATAATATTCCTGATTCTGAATCTACCATATGAAAAAGAAATAATATTCATCCAGAATAATGTATGAATATTATTCAAAGAGCTTCTAATAGAACATTATTATAGAAATAATCATTGCTTTATAAATAGAACTCTATTTATAAAGATTTTTCCATATTTGTTTTTTTGCGATTATAAACAATATGGTGAATATAATTAAGAATATTCCAATTTTTATGCCAAGTGCTTTTCTTTGTTCCATCTCAGGCTCTGCTGCCCATTGGAGAAAATTCACTACATCATAAGACATTTGTGCTTTAGTTGATTTAGTGCCATCGCTGTAATCAACCAGGCCGTCCATATTTATTGGTTCTGCCATTGCTATCTGCCCATCAGGAAAATAAGGGTTATAATGTAAGCCCTCTTGCAATTTGAGATTCTTGGGTGATTCAGTGTACCCAGTTAATAACGAATAAACATAATTTGCACCGTCAACTCTGGCCTTGGTTATTAATGATAAATCAGGAGGATTTGCGCCGTTATTTACTACTTTTGCTTCCTCTGCGTTGGCATAAGGAGAAGGGAAATAATCAAAAGGTTTGCCTGCTCTTTCAAACATCTCTCCGTCATCGTTTGGGCCATCTTCTACCTGATATTCCTTTGCAAATTCTTTCACTTGTTCAGGTGTATAACCAATTTCTTGCAAGTTTCTAAAAGCTATATATTTTAATGAATGACAAGCTGAACATACATCTTTATAGACTAGTAATCCTCTTTGTATTGAGCCTCTATCAAATTTACCAAATACTCCATCAAACTCCCATTTCATTTTCTTGGGAGTTTCAGCATTAGATCCACCCGCATGTGCAAGAAATGGTGAAAACAACAGCAGAGAAATCAATGTTGTTCTTATCAATTGTTTTAACATTAAAATCTCCCTCTACTTCATGTCAGAGCATGCGTCATTTATGGAATCTGGTACCCTCATGGTTTTTTCACATCTGCTCAAAAAAGGCAAAATAACCACAAAAAATCCAAAATAGTATAGTGTTCCTAATTGACTTAGCGTCACAAAAGGTTCCGCTGCTTCTTGGCCGCCTAACCATCCTAAAAATATGCCATTTAATACAAATATCCAATAAAATATTTTGAACAATGGCCTGTATCTTCCACTTTTCACTTTTGCGGTGTCAAGCCAAGGCAAAGCAAATAGAATTAATAAAGATCCAAACATAGCCGCCACTCCTAACGCTTTGTTAGGTATAGCTCGCAATATTGCATAGAATGGTAAGAAATACCATTCTGGCACTATATGTGCTGGTGTTGACAATGGATCTGCCTCTATATAATTATCAGGGTGTCCTAGATAATTAGGAGCGTAGGCAACAAAACCAAATAATATCAGAAGAAATATTCCTATTGTTATGAAGTCTTTTACCGTGTAATAGGGATGAAAACTGATGCTATCTTTTTTAGTTTTTATCTCTATGCCTGTTGGATTGCTGGAACCAAATCTATGCAGAGCTATAACATGTATAATTGATACAGCTGCAATTAAGAATGGTATCAGGTAGTGTAGGGCAAAAAATCTGTTCAATGTAGCGTTATCAACAGAGAATCCTCCCCATAACAAGGTTACTATTTTGTCTCCAATTATTGGTATGGCAGAGAACAAATTTGTAATTACAGTAGCGCCCCAGAAGCTCATCTGCCCCCAAGGAAGCACATAACCCATGAATGCGGTCGCCATAACCATTATGAATAATATAACTCCAATAAACCAAAGTAGCTCTCTTGGTTTTTTGAATGAGCCATAATATAGCCCTCGTAACATATGTATATATAAAACAATAAAAAAGAAAGATGCTCCTACGGCATGGGTATATCTGAGCAACCAACCATAATTAACATCTCTCATTATTCTTTCAACGCTATCAAACGCATAATCAACATGCGGGGTATATTGCATTGCTAACATAAGTCCTGTGACTATCTGTATTACAAGTGCTAAGCCTGCCAAAGAGCCAAAATTCCATGCATAATTCAAGTTTTTAGGTGCTTGATATTCAGCAAAATGCTTAAGAAAAGTGAAAACTGGCAATCTATAGTCTATCCAGCCGATTAATCCAGGTTTTTCTTCTAATGTTTGCTTATTTCCCATACTTCCCCCATTCCTTACTGTTCGCATTTTCCAATGACAACGGTTTTATCATTTGCAAAGTAATATTCAGGCACTTCCAAATTTTTTGGTGCTGGCCCTTTTCGTACCCTACCAGATGTATCATAATGAGATCCATGACAAGGACAGAACCAGCCATTGAATTCACCACCCTGCGCAGTTCCCTCTTTATGCCAGAGAGGTACACATCCTAAATGCGTGCAAACTCCGATCATTATTAGCCATTCTTTCTTTAAAACTCTATCGTCATCTAACTCTGCATCACGCAAGATGCTGATATCAACTGTATCTGCATCTTTCATTTCTTCTTCGGTTCGTCTTTTGATAAATACAGGCTTTCCTCTCCATTTTACTGTTTTACCTTCTCCAGGCTTAAGATTGCTTATATCAACTTCTACAGTTGAAAGGGCTAAAACATCTTTTGATGGATTTAAAGAGCTCAATAACGGCAGGCACGCATAAGCGGCCCCAACACCAGCGGTGGCGCTGGCTACAAGAACCATGAAATCCCTTCTATCTTTCGATTTAATTTTTGTTTCTTGTTCTTTGCAGCTAGAAGGTTCCTGCCTTAAATCAAGATCATTGCTACTATTCATGAAACACCGCCACCTTTTTATACAACAACATTATACTTGTATTGCAATAATTGCAATACCAAAGTTGATAAAATATTTTAGTTAACAAAAAGTTTATAGGAAAGATGATAAAGCATAATTTTGCTAATTAATTTTTGTATAATCTATTATTATTATGCCAGATTCTCTATTATTTGCTTCAATAAGGGTGATTTTATTGCTGCGATAGAGCGTCATTTAATATATCTTCCTGTTCCTTCTTATGTACAGACATGTATCCAGTGCATGGAGAAGAATAAAGTTTTCTTCCTACATATCGAACTGTGATGTGTTTTGTATAAGGTGGAGAATCAGTTTTTTCTGCGGTGTTTTGAGTAGATACATTGCTAATTTCTTTGCTTATATCACAGAGATGTGGCAATATGAATGAATAAGCGCCCATGTTTTTTGGCTCTTCCTGACACCATACGAGTTGCTCAAGATTTGTATATTTTTTTAATTCTGATTCTATATCTTGCAAAGGCAATGGATATAGCTGTTCTACTCTTATTATTGCAATATCTTCTATATTTTTCTCTTTTCTTGCTGCTATTAGATCGTAGTATATTTTGCCACTGCATAACACGGCGGTTTTTACTTTATCTGAAATAATATTGGAATCTGATTCGGGTATTATGCCTTGGAATTTTGTATTATCAGATATATCCATAAAGCTAGATATGGCCAAACTGTGCCTAAGCAATGACTTAGGTGTCATTACAACTAATGGTTTTCTATGATCAGAATGGACTTGTCTGCGCAGCGCATGAAAATAATTCGCAGGTGTAGTGCAATTAAGCACCTGCATATTATCTTCTGCACATGATTGTAAAAATCTTTCTAACCTTGCAGACGAGTGTTCTGATCCTTGCCCTTCATATCCATGAGGTAATAATAGAACTAGGTTGCTACATTGCAGCCACTTGGTTTCTGCAGAAGATATAAATTGATCAATTATTATTTGTGCGCCATTTACAAAATCACCGAATTGTGCTTCCCATATGGTTAAACTATTAGGGTTAACTAAGCTATAGCCATACTCAAAGCCCATAACTGCATATTCAGATAAATAGCTATTGTGTATAGAAAATTGTGCTTGATCATCGGATATATGATTAAGGGGAATATATTTCTCATTAGAGTTTATACAGGTAAGCACTGCGTGTCTGTGTGAGAAAGTACCACGGCAACTGTCCTGGCCTGTTATCCGAACTGGAGTTCTTTCTTGTAATAAAGAACCAAATGCAACTAGCTCCGCAGCACCCCAATCTAAGCCACCACGTTCCTCTAATATTTTTTTCTTATTCTGAATATTCTTTGCTATAGTTTTATGTAGGGTATAAGAATCTGGTATGCTTACTAACCCATTCATAATATTTTCTATTTGCTGTTCACTAATGCCAGTTATGCTTGGCTGATCATATCCAATAGAGGTTTTTTGTTTAATATTTTTCCATAATTCATTTTTGAACCATGGTGCCGATTCTGGTTTATAAGTTTTTGATTCCTTTAGGGCATTTTCTAGTATAGCCATGAAATCCTGTTGCCTATGTTCAAATTCATCTGCATTAATGACTGATTTATTAATCAGGACATCACTGTATAGGCTTATGAGCCGTGCGTGTTCATCTATTTTTTTATACATGGAAGGCTGGGTGAATCTTGGTTCGTCTCCTTCATTATGACCGTATCTTCTATAACAAACTATGTCTAAAAATACATCCTTGTTGAATTCTCTACGAAATGCTTCCAGAAGTATTGTTGCAGCAAATACTGCTTCTGGATCATCTCCGTTTACATGAAAAATAGGGCATTCTATAGCTCTGGCAGCTTCTGACCCTGCATAAATACCGCTTCTATTTTCATGTGGTTCTGCGGTGAATCCAATTTGATTGTTTACTATTATATGGAAGGTTCCACCTACTGTGTATCCATCTATTTGACTAGCCATAATTGTTTCATAAATTATACCTTGGCCTGATATGGAGGCATCTCCATGAACTAAAACACAAATAGCAGAATTTATATTTTGATTTGCTAAGTCTTGTTTTGCCTTTGTTTTGCCTATATTGACAGGGTTTATAGCCTCTAAATGTGAGGGATTTGCAGATAATGATAGTTTAATTTTGCCGTTTTTGGTTTGACGTTCATTTGAGAATCCTAGGTGGTATTTCACATCTCCAGCAACATTCACTGACTCGGGGAATGCCGAGCATCCTCCGAATTCAGAGAACATTGCGGTATATGATTTGCCCATTACATTAGTAAGTACGTTGAGTCGTCCTCTATGTGCCATGCCAAGCACAATTTCACCAGACTCCGCAGTAACGCCACTTTTTATTAATGCTTCTATTGCCACAATTAGAGATTCGCCTCCTTCTACGGAAAATCTCTTTGCACCTGCAAATTTTTTATGAAGGAAGTTTTCGAACATATCAGCTTGCAGTATATTTTGTAATATATCTTTCCTATCATCATCGCTGATTTTTGCCTCAAATCTTTGTTCTTCCAATGCATCGGTGAGCCAATTTTGCTCTTCTTGATTGCTTATATAGCAAAATTCTGCTCCCACTGATCCACAATATATTTGATCTAGCGTTTGTAACATGTCATCATTAGATGCATAATGTGCCTCCAGTAGAGGGTGACACGTGTTGGATTTTTCTGTTAGTGGATTGGTTTTTGCATTAGTAAACCCTAATCTTCTGAAGTCTTGTAGTATGTTGCTTCCAGTTTGCTTATTTTCTGTACTTAAAACGCAATTCGTCTCTGTTAAATCAGCTTTATTATTTTTTGTAGACGTTTTCTCTTCTGTAGTAGAAATAATTGTGGCTTTGGGTTTTTTGAACCAACTAGCGCCATGAAATTCTTTTGATATGTTTTCGCTATCTAGTTCTTTAAATAAATTTTGCCAATCTTCACTCACGGAGCTTGGATCTCTTAAGTATTTTTCATGCATTTCGTGCAAGAATAAAGAATTTTCTGCTGTAGTAAGGATGTGATCCTCTTCATTACTAGCCATTTTAACTCAAAAAAAAACCTTCAATCTTGACAATACATAATAAATGTTGAAAAACAATTAATAATATTAAGGTTATGACGAACTATTTATAATTCATCCTCATCAACATCATGTATGCCGCTTGTGAGTAAATCAAATTTATTTGATTCACTGCCTAGCTTTGGAGCTTCATCTGCATCTTCATCATCTGTATCACCTTCTTCTTTATCGAATGATATAGAGTCATAAGGGTTAATCTCAGTTTCAGTTTCTTGGATGATTTTGTCTCTGGTAAGTATATTATGTATTCCGATGTCAGCTTTTTTGGGAGTAATTTCTTCCTCTTGGAATATATTTCCTTCTACATCTCGTAGATTAACTACTTCTTCATTCAATACATTCTTCTTTTCTTCTGGATTAACAGTCTCTCTTAGATATCTAGAGATAACGAGCTGTTTCAGTTTATCAAAATCCAAGCTATTTAATGATATTTCTTTTAAAGCCAATACTGTGGCCTTGTGCCTATATTTTTTGATATCCAAAGCCATCGGATCTCCAGACAATATACCAAAAGTACGCTGTGAAGCCAACAATACCAGCTCAAACCTATTTTTGATTTTTTTCATATATAATTCGTTTATAACTTCACTGCCTTCCATATTCATCTATACCGACCACAAAAAAAAATAGACCACTTGCCACTTGAGGTAGTATACACAAATAATCTATTTTGTCAAAATATTTATCTCATATTCTTGATGGAGCAGTAATAAAATAGCCAATTAATTTATGCTGCCTGGTATTTTTGTACTAAACAATATAGTGTGTTTTTCCTTTACACTTTTAATTAAATGATTAATCTCTTTAATAATTAATATATAAACATATAGCGTATGATCATAGGACTAACCCCTGTAATGCAGAATTATCTTACCTTGAAGGAACAATACAAGGATTGTTTGTTATTTTATAGGTTGGGAGATTTTTATGAACTCTTTTTTGAAGATGCAATACTTGCCAGTGGTGAGCTTAATATAGTTCTTACCAAACGTGCGCAGAAAAGCTCCGAAGATGTACCAATGTGTGGCGTGCCTTATCATAGCGTCGATCAATATATATCAAGATTAATTAAGAATGGACATAAAGTAGCAATTTGTGAGCAGATGGAAACCCCTGAAGAGGCCAAGAAAAGCAGAGGACACAAGGCAGTGGTTAAGCGTGAAGTGGTACGCATTGTTACTCCTGGTACAATCACCGATGACTGTTTGTTAGATTCTCAATCAAATAATTATCTGATGTCAATTATACAATTAAAAACAGATGTTGCCATTGCTTATTTGGACATATCGACAGGTTTTTTTGCATATTTTCTTACTTCATATCAATCTATAGCTAATGATCTATCAAGAATATCCCCGAGAGAATTAATTATCTCAGAAACATTAATGCTTAATTCATATATTGCAAAATCATTGAACAATAATCCTACTATTTTAGTAACTTCATACGCAGATAATTTTTTTGATTTATTAAGAGCAGAAAGTAATTTAAAGGATTTTTATAAAGTTAAGGTATTAGATGCCATCATTGATGCCAGTGATGCAGAAATTATATCGTGTGGATCACTTGTGGAATACTTATTTATAACACAAAAAGATGCGGCTCCACTTATAGAATATCCGAAGCGTTATAGAAATAGTAATTTTATGTCAATTGATGCTACTGCAAGGAACAGCTTAGAATTAACAAAGTGTCAGAATGGTGATTATAGAGGAAGTTTTATTGCAGAAATTGATTATACATTGACCTCAGTTGGTGCGAGATTATTGAAGAGATATATAAATTCTCCGTTGGTAACTCAGGAAATAATAAATCAAAGGCTCGATTTGGTGCAGTTTCTTTTAGATAATCTAGATTTACGAGATAATATTCGTTTGCTACTAAAGGATTGTCTTGATTTCGAAAGATCTCTTGCAAGAATTTCATTAAGTAGAGGCTCTGCAAAAGATCTTCATATAATTATGAATAGTCTTGTTTTGATTCTGAATCTTTCTGAGTTATTACTCAACTATTTGAATGAACCAATGATCAAGGCTTATTATAATAAGCTCGGGGAATATGGTGATTTAATGGGGGTGCTAGTGGCGTCGTTGAGTGATGATGTTGGTGCTAATATAAAGAATGGAGGGGTCATTAACCCAAGTTATAATAATAGATTAGCCGAGCTTTATCATATACGAAACAATGGATCAGAGTTTATAGCAGAATTATGTATAAAATATCGACAGGAGACTAAAATAAATAATCTAAAAATTAATTACAATAATGTTTTAGGTTATTTTATAGAAATAACGGCGCAACACTTTAATAAAATGAGTAGTGAGGTTTTTATACATAGACAAACTCTTGCAAATAGTGTGCGTTATACTACTGAAGAATTAAAAGAAATAGAGGCTAAGATAATAACTTCGAGGGATCAAGCTATAGCTCTGGAAGGAGAGATATTTATTAAGCTATGCAATGATATTATTGCTAAAAATAGCGAGTTAGCGTTATCGTCATTTGCAATAGCCGAATTAGATTGCTTTACTGCAGCCGCAGAAATTGCAAGAGAGAAGGATTATGTTAGGCCAGTTGTTGATGATAGCCTCAACCTTAAGATTGAAAGAGGTCGTCATCCTATTCTTGAGAAAAATGGAGATTTTATAGACAATGATTTATATCTTTCTGCAGAGAATAGGCTGCATTTATTAACAGGGCCAAATATGTCTGGTAAGAGTACTTATCTAAGACAAAACGCACTGATTGTTATCATGGCTCAAATTGGCCTGTTTGTGCCAGCAAAATTTGCACAGATTGGCATTGTTGACAAGATTTTTAGCAGAGTTGGTGCCTCTGATAGTATCTCCTCTGGTAAGTCTACTTTTATGGTAGAAATGGTTGAAACTGCCACGATTCTTAATTCTTCGACACATAGATCTTTAGTGTTGATGGATGAAGTTGGTAGAGGAACTTCGCTGTATGATGGTTTATCCATTGCATGGGCTGTTGTTGAACACATACATAATGTGAACAAGTGTAGAGGTATCTTTGCAACTCATTATCATGAGCTTAGTAAGCTCAGTGATAAACTTGATGCCTTAGAATGCTATTGTGTTAATGTAAAAAAATGGAAAGACGAAGTAGTCTTTTTGTATAAAATATCTAAAGGTATTTGTAGTGAATCTTATGGTATTAATGTGGCCAAGCTTGCAGGTGTGCCAATGCAAGTTGTAGAAAGAGCAAAGGTCATTCTGACTGATATAACAAGGGAAGATAATACCAAAAATATAGATGACTCATTGGAATACAATTATGATGAAAATAACAAACCAGAGATTGATCGCATATTAAAATCTATTGATATAGATAATATTTCACCGCGTGAGGCGTGGGATATATTACATAAAATGTTGCAAATTCAGAAAGTTTAGGAGTTAGTTATCACTTCCATCAAATTTTGTGAAGAACCCTCTGGATCGTCGCTTGGGTCGTGGTTGGCAGGTGTGTAAATACATGATTTTTCTATAGTGATTAGATTAATTTCTTTCTAAAGAGGTGCAGGACTCAGGTGCTACTTCCATCAAATTTTGTGAAGAACCCTCTGGATCGTCGTTTGGGTCGTGGTTGGCAGGTGTGTAAATACATGATTTTTCTATAGTGATTAGATTAATTTCTTTCTAAAGAGGTGCAGGACTCAGGTGCTACTTCCATCAAATTTTGTGAAGAACCCTCTGGATCGTCGTTTGGGTCGTGGTTGGCAGGTGTGTAAATACATGATTTTTCTATAGTGATTAGATTAATTTCTTTTTAAAGAGATGCAGGACTCAGGTGCTACTTCCATCAAATTTTGTGAAGAACCCTCTGGATCGTGGTTGGCAGGTGTGTAAATACATGATTTTTCTATAGTGATTAGATTAATTTCTTTTTAAAGAGATGCAGGACTCAGGTGGCTACTTCCATCAAATTTTGTGAAGAATACTCTGGGTCGTGGGTGGTGAGTTCGTACTTACATTCCTTTGTTAGACTACTGAAATCAATTGCTGTATATAGTTTTCCGTGTGTTTTACAGTTCTTCATATCTTTAATGGAGGATGTATGGGCTGGTTTTTGGCTGTTTCTTAAGGTGTATAATATAGCTGACATAGCTGTGGCTCCCTCTAATTCCATATTTGGAATTAGAGGTGAAGCTGTGGCGCCTTCTGGTTCCCGGGTTGTAGTTGTAGATAAAGCTGTGGCGCCTTCTGGTTCCCGGGTTGTAGTTGTAGGTGAAGCTGTGGCTCCTTCTGGTTTCGGATTTATAATTGTAGGTGGATTTTTTTTTATTTGTCTATTTGCCCCTTCCTGTAATTTGTCAATTAAACATTTCGGATCTCTTGTATCTTCATTTTCTATTTTTGCCTTTTTGAGGGGTATTTCTATTCTTGCCTTTGTGGAGGGTATTTCATAGAAATGACTTCTGTCAGGCCTACTTGATAATTTAGTTTTTTTCTTCTTCTTCTTCTTTTTAGCAGCAGTAGCAGCAGTAGGTACGAGGTGATTTGCACATAATGAGATATCAGCAGGAAATTCGTATAAAAGGCAACATTTTTTTTGGGGGGGATTTTTATCTATAAGGTAGGCTTTAGGTAATTCGGAAATTTGTAATATTTTAGTTGGTGTGCCATCAGACTGGTCGACGCTATTTCTATTAGGCTCTTCCTTGGGTGCTAGTGGTTCTGCTGCTGTAGTGAGTGTTCTGTCTGGAGGGGCGGTATTTGAATTTTTTGGCGTTTTATCGTCATTGCCCAGTATGTGCTGTGGGTGGGTGTCAGGGTCTGACATAGGCTGCTCGGACAAGTTAGTTAACAATGGAAATGTTGTTATACCATGAGCATTATCATAGTTATTATCATTAGATCTAGACCCGTTATCACCAGGTTTAGGGATATCATCACCAAGTTCAGAGTCATCATCACCAGGTTTAGGGATATCATCACCTGATTCAGGGATATCATCACCAGGTTCAGGGATATCATCACCAGGTTCAGGGATATCATCACCAGGTTCAGGGATATCATCACCAGATTCAGGGATATCATCACCAGATTCGGAGTCATCATTATTGGATTCATCTTCTTTATTAGGTGGAGTAGTTGTGATCTCTAGAGCTGTGTACTCTGCTTGTTTTTGACCTGTTAAAGCCTTTAATACCTTATCTTCTTCTTCTTCTTCCTTTTCTTCTTCTTTTTCTTCTTTGATATTATCGCCTGTGGCGGCAGTAGATGGTTCAGTTGTTTTCTGACTTGCAGCTGTAGCTTGTGAAAGGTCCTTTTTCTTATTTTCATCAATGCCAATGAGAAGATTATATAATGTATTTTTGAAGTTTATCAGTTTATCTCGACAAGTATTCCTGTAGGCTAATATTAGTGCGCTGGCTATAATTATAATTAGCATTAATAATGCTGCCATGAATAATTTTATTGATTTCCGTTCTTCTATAGTAAGCATTGGGATATTCATTATATAATGAATGAATTTATAATAATTCTATGATTATTTATATAAAGTATTAGAGTATTAGAGTTATTTATTTCTTAATGAGGCATTATTTATTAAATTGATGCATCTATATAGCGTATAAGGTATATTATTTTGTTAAAAAACAGCAATTGCAGCAGATTCAGGAACATGATAGTTATATGGATCAAATGCAGGTTGCTCTTTGTTTGAGAAGTCTTCTTTATCTTGGGTTTCTCCATTAACTGAGCTTGGCGTGTTCGCATCGCTTAGCTTTCCAGTCATCTTTTCTTGTGGTTCTGTCATAGCCTTCTGTAAACTCAAGTAACTCACTTCATCAATTTGTATAGTTCGTCTACTTTCAGTGGTCAGAGCAGTTTGCGTAGTGTCTGCTATGCTATGCTCTGCTATTTGAGTAGTAGGAGCATCTTTATTTTTTGTTTTATGATCTTTTGGTGTTGTATCAGTGGTTTTAGTGTGTTTCTTTTCTTTGTTCCTATGTAATTTTTTGGGAATCTTTGGATCTTTTGCCGGTTTATCGAGAGGTATAGTATGTTGTACAATTCCCTGAAATAATCCACAATCCTGAGATATCTTCAGATGCATAGTGTTACCTGAGTTAGGTGTCGTTGCTGTCTCTAGATCTACCTTTAATTTTCCTATTTTAGTGGGATCTTGTAATAGCTTTACAAGCTTTTGAGATTTAGATATTTCAGTTTGTAGTTCTTTTTTATTGGATGCTATATTTGAGGGTGTATTCATAATTAGACCATCAATCTTGTCTATGAATTTTTTGGCACCAGGATGAGCAAAAAAGTCTTTAAGTATTTCTATTAATGTCTGTAATATTCCCGAAATTATCAGTTTAGCTTTTGCATGTGTCTTTATTGACGCTGGGATAGCACTAGCGTGTGAGGCTGTATCTTTCAAGATCAAATCTGTCAGATAGCTAGTTATCACAGAGGTTATTGATAATTCTTTATTTGTTGCACATAATGTAGATAGGCGGTCTATCAGGGTTAATTTAGGGCTTGGTGTGTTTTGCGTTGCTTCTGTTTCTCTTCCTTCTAATGGTTCTTTTTTTTCAGGGATGGGAGGAAATTTATGCTCTTGAGAAACTTTGCCATAAATATCTGCCAGAGCAGTATCAGCTGTGATATCATCCTTTGTGTCTGGGTTGAACTTTCTTTCATTTTGTACTAGAACAGCTTTATGTCTTTCTAGGTCATGATAAAGTTTGCTGGAGCTATGGAGGGTGCTTGCAATTTCTGGATCTGATAATATCAATGATAGTCGGAAATATTGCATATTACTTTCTAATACGGATACCATTTCCTCTAACTTGTTAGCAAATCCTTCATGATCTTCAACCATATCAGAGCATTGCTCTATGGTGAGATCACCTAATCCAAGGTATATAATTACTTCTTTTATAAATATGAATATTATATTAGATTCAGCTGGGTTGCTGCTTGTTAGTACGTCTTTTAATCGTAATTTTCTATCTACTTTTTTATCTAGTGCTATATTGAGAACTGCTGAAAGTAATTGTTGTAGTTTATTTATAGCAATTTTCTTCATTGCTTGGTTATTATCTTGTTGATGGAGGGCTTTCAAGAATTCTATAAGAATGAGAAGCATACTCTTTGGTGATAGTTTTGATGTCTTAATGGAAAAATCCTTCCAATCAGCCGTAGGTGGTGTTTGAAGTTTGCACCAGTCTTCATTGTTTTTCCTGAATTGTTCAACATAGTCAGATGTTTGTGTGGTCATCGCTGTATTTGGTTCAGAGGGCTTGGTAGCGGTCACTATACTATTAGTGAATTCTTCTTCTTCTTCTTCTTCTTCTTCTTCTTCAAACATAGCTATACCATGCTTGAATCTTGTACGTACCATGTGCATCGTAGCACCTTGGGTTTCAGTAGTGCTATGTTCTTTTAATTCTTTTTCTTTTGCTTCTAATAATTTTAAGTATTGTTTATATTCCTCTTGTGCTTGCTTTAGATATTCTGCAAATTCATTTTGATGCTCTGTTGTCTCTTTTGGATCAAGAGTTCCAAGTTCTTTATCATAGCAAGTAATTATTTTTTGTAAGATTTTTTTTAGTTTCGTAATCTCTGTAAATAATTTTACACTGGGTATAACTGCGGACGCTATATCATTTAGTAATTTACTTCTTTTGGCTTGATACAATGAATTTGTAAGAGAGTGCAGAGAGTCTGGACTATCATCCGTTGCCTCAGGGCTCGGTATATTTGTTTTTTGCCTGTAGAGCTCAAGTCTGACCTGAAGATCTGTTGCCTCTATTTCTAACTTATGTAGTTCAATGTCTAAAATTCTGCTTGCATAGGTTTCATTATAAGATTCCAACAATAATAATGCTTCTTTGTCTTTTTTCTTTGCTTTCATTTTTTCTAAGGCTGTGCATATTGAATGCGTGTAGTGAGTTTTTACAGTATTTAGTGATTCAGTTGTATCATTTTTTCTAGAGTATAAATCATTAATAGTGACACTAAGGAGCGTGCTTTCTGATTGTTTAAGTTTAAGACAATTTTTGTATTTAGCTATCATTGTAGCAAACTTGTCATCAAGCATATGCAGATCTTCTTTTTGCCTATCACTGAATGATGGATTGAAATCTTTGGCTAATTTAGCAGATGAAACAATCGTATCCAGTAATGATATTTCACTTGCTTGACATGGTTCTTCTAGCTTTGATGTATCAGTTTCTATGCCAATTTCTTCGTTGGGCGGAGGAAGAAGAGGAGGAATTCCCGCTGGTTTTAATATAGGATTGATCCAAGGAATTAATGCAGAGAATATTTTAGCTGACACTTCGTTTCTCATTTTGTCATTGTCTTCAGCCGTGCTCTTCAAATTGCTGCTTTTACAGTCATCTTTTATTGCGAATCGAGCAATACTCTTGAGAAATGCAGAGATGAACTCAGTTATCATTTCATCAATGACTCCATTGCCGAATTGCTCTGATATCTCTAATGCTAATGGAGAATGTGCACGTAAAAAGTCATTAATTTTTTCTTCTTTTTTCTCATCATTTTTTACTATGCTTAGTGGGTGTTCTATTCGCCAACCACCATCTGGACCTCTATGTACTAAGTTATTACTTTCTATCTTTTTGCCTTTATATTTTTTTTTTACTTTCTCATTATCCTTCCTCGCAAGTGTCAGTTTATTATTCAAGTCCTTCATCTTTGCATTATATTGTGATTGTAGCTGTGCCTTAGCTTTAGATACTGCGATAGGCAAGTCTGTTGCACTGTTCTTAATTCTTGGTACCGTTATCTTATAGTCCAATATTGTGACTGTACCTTTTTGTCCCTTAAGAGAGTTGATGTGTCTTCTTAGTACATCATCTTTATTGATAGTAGAAAATTCTATAGGTAATCTTTCGATCTCGTTTGTACATTTATCCAGTGCATCTTTTGCTACCATTAGTTCCACAGCCGGCTTCTCTTTTTCTAATAACTCTAAGCAACTCTTTAATTGTGTTTTTATATAATCAATTTGTGTTTGCATGCTTTGTTTTTTTCTTTTTAGTGATCTTATTTCATGATCTATTGAGTCCAGATCTCTTGAAGTTTTTGTCTCAAAATTATTTTTATGCACAAACTCGCGTATTGCTTCCATAAGCTCTATTTTGCTTGTATTTTGTTTTTGCTTGTTTTCTAAGACCGACAAGGCGTATTTATAACGAATTAGGCCTATTCCATTGATGTTAAATAGATGTGATTTTTCTTTTTTACAAGATTTTATTGACATATATGTACTATGTGCATTAGGTACGAGCTTGCATTTATCAGCAAAAGAAGGGCTCAGGAAATTACGCAGAGTATGAAATGTACCACTCCATATGTTGGCAAGATTTTGGAAAAAATCTTTAGGATCTTGATGCACGCACAGAGTTAAATCCTCTAAATAACGATTCAGATAATGTGATGCATCATGTTTACTTTGCCTTGGCATAATCAATACTCCATTAAGTGTTTAATATCACTTTGTTGCCAGCTATGACTTCAAGTTTGTTTTCAAGTTCTAATTCTATTAGAGCAACGGTCACTAAGTTTGTTGATATCCCTAATCTTCTTATTAATTCATCGATCCCAGTGGGCGATGAATCAACTAGTGAAAGTATATTTTTCTTTATATGTAATAAATCATTATTAGGTTTATTATTGATGTTTTCTGGTGTTTTCTTATTAACATCAAATAAATCATAATTACTGTCCTTGCTGAATGGTGAAATTTCCATGAGAATGTCATCAATGGATTCAGTTAAGCAAGCTCCTTCTTTTATAAGCATATTTGTTCCTATGTGTCTTGGGTCTAAAGGAAATCCTGGCACTGAGAAAACTTGCCGATTATGCTCTAATGCACATCTTGCGGTGATGATTGAGCCAGATGATTTGGTGGCTTCAACCACTAATACTCCTTTTGACAGGCCAGATATTATTCTGTTTCTTTGTGGAAAATGCTGTGGTTTGCTAGATACTCCTGTGGGAACTTCTGTTAATAACAAGCCCTTCTCTTTAATTTCACTGAATAGTGCAGTATTTTCATAAGGATAAATCTTATCTATACCACATCCTATTACCGCTATTGTTGTCCCATTTGCTTGTAGGGCTCCTATGTGAGCAGCTTTGTCTATGCCCAATGCTAGCCCAGAAGTGACCGAAAGATCAGCTTGGCATATGTCTTTTGCTATATTTCTTGTAAATTTTTCACCATTTATTGAGGAGTCTCTGGAGCCAACTATCGCTATACTATCTTTTTTAAATATTGATATATCTCCATGTGCAACGAGCACTGAAGGATAATCTTTGATAGTTTTTAGGATGGATGGATATTTGTTGCTGTAAGATGGAATGATTGTTGCTTCTAGAGAATATATTTTTTCTATTTCTTTTTCTGCCTCTTCCTTGCTGCATACTGTTATTTTTCTTCTTGATTTTTGTGTTATGTAAGAAATTGACTGTAAGGCATTGCTGGCACTGCCGTAAACATCAATAAGAGCCAGAAATGTGCTGGCTCCAATGTTTTGACTTCTGGTTAATCGCATCCAATCTAATATTTTATTGTCATCTTCTAACATAATTTGTGCTATATATAATCAGTCATGGTTAATTATATATCATGATTATTAAATTTTACTAATTCATTCTTAAAATTATTAACATAAGTATATCTATGCATAGATAATATATGCTATTATAGATATCGTTTAGATCTTGTGATTTAATTTTATTTAAGATTATTAAATGGTTGTTTATGAGTTTTATAAAGCTGTTTTGGTGCAAAGTTTTATCAGTTTTGTGTATTTCTTTCATTTATATCAAAAGCAAAATTTTTTTGCTTGGTAAGGTTTTGGCTGCACACAGTAAGAAAGATGTTGAGGAAGATAGCGAGAGTGATTGTGTGGATCACACAGATTATCATGAAGCTAAACATAGATACTTATCCTCTGTTACAATATCAAAATGTGGAGAATATATTCCTGATTTATCTATGGGGATTAATAAGTATAATGATCATATAGTAGAGAGCGATATTAATTCTGAGTATGATCTGGCTTCCTCAGCTGTTAATCATCTCAGTTATGGTAATACTGATGTTGTTGCAGGACACGAAAAAAATGATAATAAACATCACATTATTAAAGATGCTAGCATGCTTAACGTCGGTCAGGATAAAAAATCCTTGGTTAACAAAATGCAGGCTAATTCTGACCTTCCCGAGTGCAAACTAGAATCATTGAACTTGCCAACTAGTTATATTAGTTTAAAGAACTATAGTGCGAAGAAGCACAAACTGCATGGCAATAATCTTTGGAGAGCAATGGCTCGCAATCATCGAGATTATGCGAAAGGTAGTGACCAAGTGGATCTAAAATTCTAATAAATTACTAGTCTTCATGCAGGGTTGCCACATGGCACATTTTTTATGAAAGAAAAGCTTAGAACGCTCTCGTTGTTGGTGCGTTCTTTATCATCGAGATTATGCGAAAGGTAGTGACCAAATAGATCTGAAGTTCTAATAAATTACTAATTATGCGAAAGGTAGTGACCAAGTGGATCTAAAATTCTAATAAATTACTAGTCTTCATGCAGGGTTGCCACATGGCACATTTTTTATGAAAGAAAAGTTTAGAACGCCCTCGTTGTTGGTGCGTTCTTTATCATCGAGATTATGCGAAAGGTAGTGACCAAGTAGATCTGAAGTTCTAATAAATTACTAATTATGCGAAAGGTAGTGACCAAGTGGATCTGAAGTTCTAATAAATTACTAGTCTTCATGCAGGGTTGCCACATGGCACATTTTTTATGAAAGAAAAGTTTAGAACGCCCTCGTTGTTGGTGCGTTCTTTTTTTGCGTAGAGTACTCTGATGCCAGACCTAATACCTAGGTGTCTCCCCATATAATGATCGATGGCCTTTGTAATCTTTGAATGCCAGGGCTTTATAAATAAGATTCCTGATGTATCTGTTATAGTTAAGTTTTTTTCTTGCAGTATTTTCTTTAAATTATGCCATTGATCGATTATTTCGGAGGTATTAATTGCCTTGAGTATATTAAAAAGTGGATATTTGTTGACCATGAAAATTAATAATTCTCCCTCATAGTTTAACACCCTCTCTATTTCCGCTATAATAAGCTCTATATCTTTAATATATTCTATGGCATGTATTATAATAATTTGGTTTATACTGTTATTATCTAAGGGCAAATTATTAATGTCAGATAATATAGACTGACCCTCTTGTATGGCTGGAGATAGGGTTAGAATCTTCTTATCAATATTGTTGTATCCTATAAGCAATGTATTTTGATTGTAGTCAAAATAAGACTTGATCTTGATAGTAATGAGGTTGTTCAACTTTTGTCCAAGATCTGTTTTATAGAATTCTCTTAGATTCTGTATTGATTGATTATCCATCAATTTTACAATTGTAATTAAACTTGTTCCCTTATATTAAGTTAACTGTGTTAAAATATCAACCAAGTTTACTTTTTATATAATTATACTACACTGATTTTAGTTAAATAGATTTTTTTATTTGTAATGCAGAATAAATACAACGTTGTAGTGATTGGTGGCGGACATGCTGGATGTGAGGCAGCGACAGCAGCAGCTCGTCTGGGTGCTAATGTAGCCTTAATTACTCAGAAATTTGCTACGATAGGGCAAACCTCTTGCAATCCTGCAGTAGGAGGCATAGGAAAGGGTACTGTGGTTCGTGAAGTTGATGCGCTGGGTGGTGTGATGGCCGAGGTTGCTGATAAAGCATCAATTCATTCTAAGACTCTTAATCAGAGCAGAGGGGCCGCTGTTTGGGGTCCTCGTGCGCAGGTTGATAGAGATGTGTATCGCAATGAGATGCAGAAGGTAATTGGAAATTATAATAATTTGACTGTAATTGAAGCTACTGTTGTAGATCTAGACTTAGAGAAAGTTGACGATGTTGTGTATATAAAATCTATTGTTTTAGGTGATGGTTCCAAAATTATGAGTAGTAAAGTGGTATTAACCACTGGAACATTTTTGGGGGGCTGTATTTGCTATGGTAATAAAAAAATTTCAGGAGGTAGAGTTGGAGATGAATCATCTGTGGCTTTGGCAAAAAAACTACGAAATATATTCAAAATAGGTCGTTTAAATACAGGTACTCCGCCAAGATTGGATCGGGATACTATTAATTGGGATATTTTGGATATTCAGTCTGCAGACACGAATCCTAGACCACTTTCTTATATGATTGATGCTTTTAGCCTTCCACAAATTAACTGCCATACTACTCACACTAATATACTCACTCATCAGATTGTTGCAGATAATATGGATCTATCTGCTAAAGTGGGGTTGCATAGTAATGCGCCACGTTATTGCCCATCATTAGAGTCAAAAATATTACGATTTGCAGATAAGAATTCCCATACAATATTTTTAGAGCCAGAAGGATTGGAAAATAAGGCTATTTATCCTAATGGTCTAAGCAATGGATTTCCTGAAGATATACAGCTTCAGATAGTACGATCTATCAAGGGTTTAGAGAAGGCTGAGATTTTGGTGTGTGGGTATAGTATTGAATATGACTATATTGATTCTCGAGAGTTGTATAATACATTAGAGTCCAAGAAAATCCGGGGATTATATTTTGCAGGACAAATTAATGGTACAACTGGTTATGAAGAAGCGGCTGGGCAGGGGTTGATTGCTGGTGCCAATGCCATTTTATCTTTCTCTAATAAGGATTTTATTATAGACAGATCTCAGGCATATATTGGGGTCATGATTGATGACTTAATAAATTTGGGAGTTGATGGTGAGCCATATAGATTATTTACATCTAGGTCGGAATACAGGCTTACTGTGCGCCCAGACAATGCAGATTTGCGTTTAACCGAGCTTGGACACTCAATAGGTTTGGTAAATGATGAAAGGTATCAGAAAGTAATGAAGAAAAAATCTCAAATAGAGAGTTTGCGTCACAATATGGAGAGTCTGAAGGTGACGCCAAGCAAGCTTGCATTGAATCATGGCATAGATTTTCTTTCGCAAGATGGCAGAAAGAGAAGTGCCATTGACCTTTTGTCGTATAAGGATATTAATAGAGAAGATCTGAAGTCCATTTGGCCAGGTATTTTTGATAATATTGATGATGAATTAGTAATAGAGAATATCGAAATTGAGGGGATGTACAAGCCTTACTTAAAGCAACAAGAATCTGATATTAAGGTTTTTAGAGACGAAGAAAATATAAAGATTCCAGATAATATTGACTATACTAATATTGGTAGTTTATCTAATGAAGTATATGAAAAATTGAGCAAAGTAAGGCCAAGAACCCTTGGTGCTGCCAAAAGGATTCCAGGAGTTACTGCTGCGGCTATTATTGCTATTATGCTGCATCTTCGTCATGGTTCCTGATATAATTTTATTATATTTTATGATTATGCTGGCAAGGAGACTATAAGTCTGTTTCATTTTATGAAAATGATAACTTTTCTTCAAAATGGAATGTTTTTGCTAGAATTATTCGCCCGTTATCTTCGGGATGTGTTGCTGCTAGAATTATTCGCCCGTTATGTTAGTAACGACCTCATTAATTGCGAATATAGATAACAAGAATAATAATTTTAGCCTGTCTTAGTATCTTTGTAGATACATTCACATGCTCAGTACGCATGAGTTCAAGATGTTTTGTGTGGCGTTAAAAAAGCCCATTATTTTTTTTCATCTTCTGCTAATGCACTTTTTGCTATTTTTATACCTAATATTTTTAATTGTTCTTCTTCAACAGTTGCTGGAGCGCCCATAAGTAGATCCTCTGCTTGTTGGGTCATTGGGAATGCTGTAATTTCTCGTATGTTTTCTTCGTCAGAGATTAGCATAACCATTCTATCAATTCCAGGTGCAATTCCTCCGTGTGGTGGAGCGCCATATTTTAATGCATTAATCATTGCGCCAAATTTTTTGTCAACTTCAGATCTAGAGTAGCCTGCCAATTCAAAAGCTTTGTACATAATCTCTGGCTTATGATTCCGAATGGCTCCGCTGGATAGCTCGATGCCGTTGCACACTAAGTCATATTGATAGGCTCTAATATCAAGTAAATTATTGCTTTCTAAGGCCTCAATTCCTCCCTGTGGCATTGAAAATGGATTGTGAGCGAAATCTAGCTTTTTCTTTCCAGTCCGTTCATTGTATTCAAAATATGGAAAATCTGTGATCCAACAAAATTTAAAAATAGACTGATCTATAAGGTTAAGTTCCTTAGCTAAATGAGTTCTTACTTCACCCGCAATATTAGATGCTTCATCTTCTTTTCCAGAAGAGAAAAATACAGCGTCTCCTGGCTCTAGATTGTTAATTGTTTTGAGCTTATCAATTTTTGCTCGATCTAGAAATTTTGCTATGGGTCCCTTGGCTTCTCCAGTTTCATCAAAAATGATATACGCTAATCCTTTGGCGCCAACACTTTTGGCGAATTCTATCTTTTTGTCATAAAAACTACGTGGTTGTTTTTCAACATTTTTTACAGGGATTGCTCGTACAACTCCGCCTTTTTTTACAATCGAGCTAAATGTAGAAAACTCAGAGTCAGCAAAAATATCTGATGCATCAGATATTTCTATAGGAATACGTAAATCTGGTTTGTCAGAACCATATTTCAACATTGAATCTTTGTATTTGATCATGCAAAACTCTGGATCAATCTGCTTATTGGAATATTGGCTGAATATCTTTGTTACTACATCCTCAACAATTGCAAAGATTTCCTCTTGTGTGACAAATGACATTTCTATATCTAATTGATAAAATTCCCCAGGTGAACGATCTGCTCGTGCATCTTCATCTCTAAAACATGGGGCAATTTGAAAATATTTATCAAATCCTGCAACCATTAATAGTTGTTTAAATTGCTGAGGAGCCTGTGGTAAAGCATAAAATTTTCCATGATGCAGTCTACTAGGAACCAGATAGTCACGTGCGCCTTCAGGAGAAGATGCTGTCAGAATAGGGGTTTGGAATTCGGTGAATCCATGTTCATCCATTATTTTTCTTATAGATTTAACAATGTTAGATCGTAACATTATATTTTTGTGCATTTTTTCTCTTCTGAGATCAATGAATCTGTAAGGTAATCTAAGTGATTCTGGGTATTTTAGGTCATCCGATACTTGAAATGGTAGAGTTTCTGCCATTGATTCAATTTCGATCGCAGATGCTAATATTTCTATGTCGCCAGTAGGTATTTTTTTGTTTATTGTTTCGTCAGATCTTTTGGTCACTTTACCAATGACTGTGATTACACTTTCATCTTTAATAGTTGATGCTATCTCTTTTAGTTGTATGCTTTTTTCATTAAAAACTATTTGCGTGATACCATAATGATCTCTGAGATCAATAAATATCAACCCACCATGGTCTCGTTTAGTATGTATCCATCCGGATAATTTTACTTCTGTATCTACTTCAGCAGAGGTTAATGAGCCGCAGGTATGGGTTCTGTATTTATGCATATGATTAATCAAAAGAAACAACTTGTACTTGGGTATTATTCATTATTCCACTATTAAAGTAAATGCTTTTTTAGATTAATTATTTGCACCTGAGTATGTGCTTAATAAGAGGGATGAGGCAAAAGTCAATAGTATTGTTCTATGAAATCATACAATAATCTAATTGACATTACTGTTTTGTAATTGTTAGAATCGAGTTCATATTAATTGGATTGTGGATACTGTGCTTATGCCAAGCAATAGTGGTCTTATAAAGAAAAGTGCAGATTTGTTGATTCCTTGTGAATCTGTGAAATACACTTCTCTGACCTCTGGAATAAAGGTTTCTGTTGTTCCAATATTTTTAGATGATAATTCTAATCCAGCGGAAGGTTATTATGTTTGGGCGTACAACGTCGATATAAAAAATTGTAGAAATTCTGATGTTCAGTTGATGACACGTCATTGGTGGGTTATTGATTCTAATGGAGTGTCCACAGAAGTAGAGGGCATTGGTGTTGTTGGAGAGCAGCCAGTTATTTCTATTGGGGATAAATTTGAGTACACTAGTGGTACATATCTTTATACACCTTCGGGTATAATGTATGGCGAATATGGCTTCTTGCAAGCTGATATTGATGAGACTTTTAAGGTTAAAGTGCCAATTTTCTCTCTAGATAGCTCTTACGATAATGGTCATTCGCATTAATGTTATGTCAAATACTACTAAGTTAGACAAGCGTTACAATTTCAAAGAATCAGAAAGTGATATATTAAAGCGTTATTATCCAAATGATGGGCTTGAAGAAGGGGCCATTTCTTCAGTATATAACTGGGATGATACAGATTTAGATAATAATTCTAAGTTTTCTATAGATACTCCACCTCCCACGGTGTCGGGAATATTGCATATTGGGCATGTATATAGTTATTGCCAAGCTGATTTTATCGCTAGGCATCGACGTATGAGCGGAAAAAATGTTTTTTATCCTATTGGATTTGATGATAATGGCTTACCCACAGAAAGATTAGTAGAGAAAAAGAGAAAGAAAAAAGCTCATACGTACGATAAAGCTGATTTTGTGCGTGCATGCAAGGATGTTTCGGAAGAATCTAGGGCGCAATTCAGGGCTTTATTTCAGCGCATGGCTCTGAGTTTTGATCGTAATCAGGAATATAATACCGCCAATGATAAATGTCAAAAATTATCACAAAAATCTTTTATAGATTTATATAACAAAAATATGTTGTATAGGAAATTAGAGCCCATGTTGTGGGATCCAGAGGATCGTACTGCTATTGCGCAAGCAGAAGTTGAGGAAATAGAAAAGGAATCTCAGATGAATTATCTGAATTTTACCTTAAATGATGGAGGCTCTGAGAAAGTTTATACTGTTGCAACAACTAGGCCAGAAATGTTGGCGGCTTGTGTGGCAGTGTTTTATCACCCCGAGGATGAGAGATATAAAGAGCTTGAAGGAAAATACCTGTGTACCCCTTTATTTAATGCTAAAATACCCGTATTTGCCGATGAAGATGTAAAACAGGATAAAGGCAGCGGGCTAGTGATGTGTTGCACATTCGGCGATGAGCAGGATATCATATGGTGGAGGCGCCATCGCTTGTTTACGATGAACTTGCTCGTGATGCAGGATCAGAAGAATGCTTCTTTTAAAAATGTAATAGCAAATGCTAATGATTGGATAGAGAAGTATAAAAATGAAGATACATCTTCTCAGAAGAAGTTTAATTTTCTACAAAAGAAGTTATTGTATCCAGATTTTTATCCTTTGCAGTTTTTCTGGGAGGGTCTTTTAGGAAATAATACTCTTGTAGATGGTTATGATGGGATCTTATTGTTAGTGGGAGAGCTTTTTAAGACTTTTAATTGTCTCAAAATAAGGAATGCCTCGATTGAGTCTGAGCTTCTGAGGTGCTTAGGTCTTGTTTTTGATCATATTCCGA
The DNA here is from genome assembly GCA_965262395.1 of Rickettsiales bacterium. Classification (GTDB taxonomy): domain Bacteria; phylum Pseudomonadota; class Alphaproteobacteria; order Rickettsiales; family Anaplasmataceae; genus CBDHFF01. The sequence goes on along the minus strand of OZ253531.1, from coordinate 1,222,263 downwards.
TTGAACAGTGCATTGGTGTTGTGACATCTTCTGTGACAAGGACTTCTGCTGAATATTTGCTTAGTCTTCCGAATAATAATTATAATAAAGAAGGCCTAGGTGCAGATGAAGAAGAAGAGGCTTGTGAAAAGATACGGAATGAGCAGAAAGCAATATATGATTATGAGATAAAGAAATTCAGAGAGAAATTAGAAAAGAAAGAAATTAAATTTAAGGATTCGTTTGGTCGTAAAAAATTGCCCGGGCAGAAGAATTATGAAGATTATATTGCCGAAGGTTGTTATGTTTTTAGAATTAATGATAGTAATATAAGTGGTAAGCTTAAGGATGAAGATTCTGAGTTATTCAGCAAGCATGATGATCTACAAAAGGAACTTAGGTCTTGTTATGAGTGTAGAGGTATAGAAAAGGTGCGTGCCTCTATAATTACCTTGTTAAATAAGTATGATTGTTACAGTAAAAATTATCAAAACAAATTGAAAGAGGGTATGGACCCTATTGTAGATGGTGTCGACAAAATCACTCATATGATCAAGATTGCAGAAAGATCAAAGGCCGCCCTAGAAATTATGCCTACATCTCAGTGGTTTATTAAAGTTTTGGATTGCAAAGATGAACTATTAAAAAAAGCAGATGAGATAAATTGGTATCCTGCGCATATGAAACAAAGAATTGTGCAATGGATAGAGGGGTTACGGTGGGATTGGTGTATATCTAGACAGCGTTATTTCGGAGTTCCCATACCAGCTTATTATTTTGTGCCAAGCCAATACGGGGCAGAGATGGAAACATTATTCCCGGAAGATGATTATTTGCCAACAAAACGTATCTCTGATGATGATACTATCAGGTTCACAGATGGAACGTATTTTGCTCCGAAACGAGACTATGATATACAGATACAATATATACTCGAGTACGACTGGCAAGATGAAATGAACTATCTATACTCTACGAATTTTCCTAATGTCCGGGTAAGAAGTTATGGTAAGCAAACAGTGGAGTATCTTAGGAAACGAAAGACAGAGAGAGATGATGAAAATCATGAGAAAATAGACAATTGGACAATAGAAGAGCAAAAGAAATGGTGGTCGAATTTAACGAAGATTAAACAAAGCTTTGATAATGAAATTTCAAGTAGGCTCGATGGATTCAGGGATTGTTTGCGGCAACTAGCAGAAAAGAATGGTTATAATAAAGCTCGGATTGATAATGAGATCGAGCCATACTGGGTCATGGAGATTAGACGACTTAAGAATCTGGCAGAAGAATGGGACTGTGCAGATACTGCTAACGAAATTAGGAAGAAATATGATGATCTTTTGCAATTTCTTAAGAAGGATATTCTACTTAAGTATTTGAGTGAGGATAGTCTTAAAAAGGAATATCCTGAGAGTTTACATCGTTCATGTGAGAGAGCTAGGAACAGCAAGGAGACGCGCATTGAAATTGAGGAGGCGAAGAAAGTCCGTAAGGATGCTGGATTGAAAGGTGCGGAGAAGGATTTCTTAAATCTTATTAGGGGAGATTTCTACGGGGGTATCATTGATCATGAATTACTAAAAAAAGCTAAAATAATAGACGATAAAGAAAAAGCAGGCAAGCCACTATCCGCTAACGAGAAATATCCTATACTTTATGGATCTTATAGAGGTTCCGTGAATCATAAGATCATGAATTACATCAAGATCTTGATGTGATGGATACCTGGGCAACTAGTAGTATTACCCCGCAGATAGCTGCTGGCGCTATTACTGAAAAAGATGCTGTGCAACAAAATATCTTAGGCCGATATAATGCTTTGTATCCCTTTGATTTGAGAACCCAGGCTCATGAGATAATTCGTACTTGGGCGTTTTACACGATTGTTAAATCTCATTTGCATTCCGATGAAATTCCTTGGAAGAATGTTATGGTTAGTGGCTGGTGCTTGGCTGAAGATAGATCCAAAATGAGTAAATCCGTTGGAAATATAATCGATCCTATTAAGCTTCTAGATCAGTATGGTGTGGATGTTGTGCGGTATTGGGCGGCTAATTCCAGATGTGGAGCTGATACCATATATTCACAAAAAATTATGGAAGAAGGAAAAAGGCTAACAGCCAAGCTATGGAATGCTGCAAAATTCATTGAAATTATGATGGGTAAAATTGAGATCAATGAATTTGATTGTAATAAAGTTACAGAAGGGATTGATCTATGGTTGCTTCATTCTTTACGATGCTGTGTAGAAGAGATAAATCGTAGCTTCGAATCTTTTGATTACTGTCAAGCGCGTATATTGATTCAAAATTTCTTTTTCTCAGTTTTTTGTGATAATTACCTTGAGATTGTGAAGGTTAGGGCATATGCGGAGCTTAAAGAGGTGGGGAAATCACAACAAGAAAGTGCAATACATACACTTGGTTATGTGTTCGATGTTATTATACATATGTTTGCTCCATTTCTGCCATATATTGTTGATGAGATATATTCTAAATTATATTTGCAAGATATTGGAAAAATTCATTCTCGTGGATCTTGGCCTGATGTTAGTTTTATTCCTGAGATTGATGAATGTATAAGTGATTGTGGAGAGATATTTATCCATATCCTGGCTTTAGTCAGGGCTAAAAAATCGGAAAATAATCTTTCTATGAAGGATTTAATAAGTAAGGTTGAAATTAGCTTTATTAGTGATTCACTTGCAGATGCATTTAAGAAGGATATGGTTTTTGATTTAAAAAATGTAATACATGTATCTGAAGTTGAAATTATTGTTGTGAAGGACATACCTGCTAGCCCGGAACCTAGTACTTACCACGTTAATATAGAAATTTAGAGAGAATTTGTGGATTTTCTTCTTAATCAATTAAGGGTGTGTAATTGAGTTAATGGGTAGTAAGTTTATTTGTAGATATATTTACAAAAAAGATGTCGTTCCTCATGTTCCATTTTTTAATTAAAGTTTCTGCTGATCAATTGAGGGTGTGTAATTGAGTTAATGGGTAGTAAGTTTATTTGTAGATATATTTACAAAAAAGATGTCGTTCCTCATGTTCCGTTTTTTAATTAAAGTTTCTGCTGATCAATTGAAAGTGTGTAATTGAGTTAATGGGTAGTAAGTTTATTTGTAGATATATTTACAAAAAAGATGTCGTTCCTCATGTTCCGTTTTTTAATTAAAGTTTCTGCTGTTTCGAAGTTGTGCTTGTTGTAATTATTATGTTAAGATTAGGTGCTATTAAATACAGATTCATGCAAGAAATAAATGAAACTTATATCTATTTAAAATATAGTCTATATTTTTTTCTGATCTGTGTTAAGATTATCGTCTGATTTTGTTAGGTGTGGTGTTGATATGACATTAATTACAGTGAGAGAGGCCTTGCGTGATGCAATGGCAGAGGAAATGAGAACGAATTCTGATATCTTTGTTATGGGTGAAGAGGTAGCTGAATATAATGGTGCATATAAGGTCACACAAGGTTTGTTGGATGAATTTGGTTCCGATCGTGTAATTGATACACCAATTACAGAGCATGGCTTTGCTGGATTGGGTGTTGGTGCTGCACTTGCTGGGTTGAGGCCAATAGTGGAGTTTATGACATTCAATTTTTCTATGCAGGCCATAGATCAAATTATTAATTCTGCGGCAAAAACCAATTATATGTCTGGTGGACAGGTTACGTGTCCAATAGTATTTAGAGGCCCAAACGGCTCTGCATCAAGAGTGGGGGCGCAACATTCTCAATGTTATGCCTCATGGTATGCACATATTCCTGGCTTGAAAGTAATTGCGCCATATACAGCATATGACCATAAATATTTATTAAAGGCTGCAATTAGAGATCCAAATCCAATTATATTTTTAGAAAATGAGTTATTGTATGGTCGTGAATTTGATATGCCAGAGGGAGATTCAGAAGAGCACTCAGTTGAGATAGGAAAAGCTAAGATTGTTAAAGAGGGCGCAGATGTCACGATAGTCACCTTTGCCTTGCAGGTTGGAGCAGCTGAAGAAGCGGCCAAGATACTTGCAGAAAATCATGATATTAATGCTGAGATTATAGATCTTCGTACTTTGAGGCCTTTAGATACAGAAACAATAATTAATTCTGTAAAGAAGACTAACAGGATAGTTGCAGTAGAAGAAGGGTGGCCATTTGCTAGTATCTGTTCTGAGATTTCTGCAATGCTTATGGAAGAGGCATTTGATAGTTTAGATGCTCCAGTTACTAGGGTCACGGGTAAAGATGTGCCGTTGCCATATGCAGCTAATCTTGAGAAATTAGCTTTGCCGTCTATTGATGAGATAGTTAGTGCAGTGAAAAAGGTTTGTTATAAATAAAAAGCTATGAGAATTACAATTTTAGGATGCGGATCATCTGGTGGTGTGCCTATCATAAATTGCGACTGTGCAGTTTGCAAATCAGGGGTAGAGTGTAATGTAAGGACTAGGACATCTGCTATAATTGATTATAAAAATACATTCATTTTAGTAGATTCTGGCCCTGATTTTAGGCAGCAATTTTTATGTTACTTAAAAAATATAGAGCGTACTCAAAAAATAGATGGGGTAATATTCACGCATGCTCACGCCGACCATTGTCATGGCATTGATGATTTAAGGGCGTTGAATTTCTCTATGGACAGCTTAATTGATGTGTATGGACATCAGGATACTCTTGATGAAATCAAAAAAAGATTTTATTATGTTTTTCCGCCCTTAGACGCAAAGCTCAATCACAGTAGATGTAGCTTAAATTCTCATGATAGGGATTATTACAAGGAATATGCGATTGGTGAGATTAAAGTTCAGCATTTACCTCAGAATCATGGTAATTTGGAGTCAACTGGACTTTTATTTAATGATGAATTAGCTTATTGTACCGACATGAAATCTATGCCAGATGAGGCGGTGGAAATCTTGCGAGAAAAAAAATTAGAGCTTTTGGTGTTAGATTGCTTGAGGTATATGCCTCACAAATCGCACATGCATTGGGATGCATGTAAGGATTTCATCTCTTATGTTAAGCCAAAAAAAACTGTACTTACCCATATGTCTCATGACATAGATTATAGAGCAATGAAGAAATTATGTGCTGACAGTGACTTTGATGTTGAGCCTGGATATGATGGGCTCTCAATCAAAATTGATTGATGTATTAGCCTGAATTTGTATACATAAACTATGCCTGGATATGATGGGCTCTCAATCAAAATTGATTGATGTATTAGCCTGAATTTGTATACATAAACTATGTCTGGATATGATGGGCTCTCAATCAAAATTGATTGATGTATTAGCCTGAATTTGCATGTATAACTATGTCTTAATTTGCATGTATAACTATGTCTATATTTACTTATTACTTTACAAATTGATTCATTTGTGCTATAATGGGCTGTCGTTTTATTGCGCTATTATGCATATAGATCAATAGGGTTTATCTATAATGGCGCTTATTATTTCATTTTTTAGAATACAACAAAGAGGTTGCCAATGCAAAGTGGAAATAGTAGCAACGGAGGAAATCATAGATTTCCGGGACGGTCTGGTGGGTATCTACAAGGACCTTGGGTAGCAAGCAGTATTAAGCTTAATGAAAAAGTGCAGGAACAAGATGCCTTAACTGTTGATTTTCTGGCGATGGAGCTAAAAACAAAAAAAACCGAACTGGCTTATCTTGAGACTGGAAATAATGCTCTAGAGCTATACCTTCTAGGACAGATAACATTTCTAGCTGATAGTATTTCCAATGATTGTCGTAGAAAATTGGCATTGATATGCCGGAAAGAAGCTGAAAGTGAACGTGAAGCGTTAGATGGCCTTAAGAAAACAAGCGACTCTAGTTCTGATGAATCTAGCCAGGCGATACAAACTAAGTTTAGTGCAGCTATAGAGGAACAGTTTGAGGAACTTGGTAAACGCTGTTTTGTTGAGCTTAAGAAGCTTGCTCTTCGTGCGGTGCAACTAAAGAAGGACCATCAATCAAATTGTATCGATAAACAGGAGTTTACTAAACAAAATAACATGCTATGCAATGCTTTCCTGTGTGTTTTCAATGATTATAAAAATTCGTATACAAGGTGTTTCAGTGAGGTAGCTCTATATTTTAATTTTTATGGTCGTTATAAAGGTGCGGTTGATCAATGGAGTACCAAACCTAATATGATAAAGTCTGCTCAACTTTATTATAAGTACAATACACTTCTTATTAAACAGATACATAAAACTATGGGTTCTTGGGTACAAGACCTGGAAAATCAAAATAAAGATCAAGATCAATGCGATACTGTCACTCAAATGTTAGCAATATTGGAGACTGAGCATAATAATCTAACGCGGCAGAATGAACAGGTATCAGAAGTAAATAACTCAAAAGTCATCCCAAATGTTTGTAGGCAGATTAGTCAGGAATTAAGTGCTAATTATAGGGATAAAAGAGAGAGGGAGGATGCTACATATAGTGAGGATCTTAGCAAGGCTCAAGACATGAGAGCCTATGATTCTGGGCGGGCCTTAGATGTGCTTTTTGATTGCAGGCTTCAAGCTATTGGTAAGAAACTAGATGAGATCCAAGAGAAGCTTTTGATTAAGATGAATTGCCTGAATGAGTTTGAATTTTCAAAGATGAAACAAACGCAATATCAAGAAGCATTTGCTTGTGAAATAAATGAAGCTCGTTTACAGCTTTATTTACTTGATAAGGTAAGGGACGACTGCCATAAATATCATATGTCTAAGCCGTCTAATCGTCCTGGGCATGTAGCCGGAAGGTCTACTGGTTCAGCCATGGGCAGCCGCCAAAGTGAGCATCCTGGTGGTGCAGGCCATTTTATACAAGTAAATGATGATGATGATGATCCTTTCAATGATGATCCTTTCAATGAGGATCATGATCATGATCCTGGTAGTAGGAGGAGTGACAGTACTTTTGACAAACAGGGTCGTAGGTCTCCTTCTAACAGAGAGCTGCCGCAGGTAGGTGATGCAAGTGATCCTTATGTTCCTGCAAGAGGGCTGCCGCAGGTAGGTGATGCAAGTGATCCTTATGTTCCTGCAAGAGGGCTGCCGCAGGTAGGTGAGGCAACAGGCTATCCTTATGCTTCTCCTTTTCCTCGTGCAGGGGAAAAAGAGGGAGGGAGGCTTTATCCTACTATTGAAGCTTCAGTACCAAATAGAGCTCCTCTTTATCAAGTCCATTCAGTTTTTTCTGATGAAGAGATAAGAAATCTGGAGGGGCTTGATGATTCTAATTCTGGAGCTTCAGTACCAAATAGAGCTCCTCAGCCTCAAGTATATGAGGAAATAATAACAAGCAAGTCTAGCTCGAAAAAGAAACGTGCTGGAATTATAGGTATGCATATTCTTACTATCTTTTGTTCATTATTTGTTCCTATTCTATTATCGTTAATTGCATTATCTTTGCTTATTGCTTCTTTCATTACAAAAAATCCTGCTTTTTTAAAGGCAACTCTTGCTATAGCCGCATTAACATTATTGTACGGTATTGCAATGACGGTTATTAATGCAGGTATGATGATAGTTAAATATAAAGAAGAGGCGAGTCAATCTTTGGGGGCGCCTGCTACTGAAGCTGAATTACCTCCTACGATCTTATCTAATAAATTATTTCATTGCTTTACAATAATCTGTCCAGCGGCTATTATTTTATGCAGTCTTGCTGTTATTGCAGCCACTGCTGTAAGTTTACAAAAAGCTGATAATAAGGCTGTTATTATTGGTATGGCGTTAGCTTCTATTATTTTAATTTTTTCTATAGTAGGGCTCATTATTAATATGTCTTTTGTGGCTTATAAAGGATTTGTACACGATAAAGACTTTGATAATGATAATCAACAGTATGCTAATTTTATTAATCGCACTTGTAGTACTGTGCTTATTTCTGGTCCTGTGGCTAATTTAATGATTGGATTGGGGCACAAAATTAGAGAGAGAATTGATCATAAGACACGAAGTGGTTCTTCTGGTGTTGAAGAGGGAGAAGGTCTTCCTCATACAGGGGGTACTCAAGCTGCTCAGCAGGGTCATCCTTTTCAATCGGATCATTTGCCTAGACAGGGTTATTTGCCTGGTTATCCTCCTCAACAGGGTTATCCTCCTCTTTCTACAGGGGATAGTCCTCCTCTTTATACGTTGGATCCTTCTTTTTCACGGCATAATTCTCCTTCGCTTTCTTCTTGTAGTAGTAGTAGCTTGAGCGCTAATCTTCTTAATTTTGATGAAAGTCCTAGCTCAGAACACGGGTACAGTCCTCCTCCTACTCCTAGTCACTAGTAGAAATACAAGTTATTTGATTTAGGGTGAGGAGGCTTTCCGTCCTCCTCTTATCTACACTAGAAATACAAGTTATTTTGATTTAGGGTGAGGAGGCTTTCCGTCCTCCTCTTATCTACACTAGAAATACAAGTTATTTTGATTTAGAGGTGAGGAGGCAGTTCTGAAGTTTTTCGTTTTAACAACATGAATTGTAAAAAAAGGTTTGATTGTAAATCATAATATGATCATGGATGGTGGTGTCTCTACCTTTTTAGTATTAAGTGATAGTTAAGGTTGCTTTATTTCATAGTGAGTTGTGTAAAGCACTTAACGTGACTGATATGTTTTATATCGTGTGTTATTTATGATAGCTGATTAAGTGTGGTAATGAAGAGTTTAGCTTTGAAAAATGACATCATTAATGGTTTGATTATTTATAATGATGAGCGATTTGTTTAGCGTTGTTTTTCTAGAAAATCATCTTTGAATCTTTCGTGGACTTAATCAATATTGTGATTAAAGATTAATTATCTTGTTCTTTACTGTAGTGTAAAAAGATATCGCATTTGTACAATGTCTTAAAATCAGAATTACGAATTCTTTTATTAGGATCTATTAATTTTTTAATATCAGAAATAGGCTCATTTTATGTTGTGTTTAATGAATAATTTCAGCTCTGATATAAGGAATAATAGGATTCAGTTTTTTCGTATCAATTAATAATTTATACACAGAAAAGCTAGCAGAGACAGTGCTTTGATTAGGTTGACTATGGAGTATTCAGATGTTCTTTTTTCGTGTTATTAGAGTGTCTTAGAGTAAATATAAAATCGCTGATATAGCTGGTATAAGTAAAATACTTTATAATTCAATGGGGTAATTAGTTGACAATTTAAGTGACCAGACTTATCATTAATGTATCTTATTAGGATTTTATGAGTATACGACATGTCAGGATCCCGCAGCTTGAAAGAAAGATGGAATAGCAGAAAAAGAACATATATTGTTCATAGCGGAGTACGCAACAACGCCACTCATACGGCGCTACATGATGAAGAGGACAGTATTACTCCGGTTTCTCGTCGTGTTGCGCGATCTATTATTACTCTTTGTTGTCTAGCTGTGCCAATAGTGCCCATGGCCATTACATTTGCTGTCTTTTTGCGCAAACTTCTTGTGAATAGCCCGAACTTGCAAAAAACTAATCTACGTGTTGCTGCTGCTATGTTTACTATAATTGCCATCATTTCTATAGTTTCACTTCTATCCGCTGGAGTAGTGCTCATGGAAGTTGGGTCAATAGGAGTTAACGTTAAAAAGTTCAATAATCGAGGCAATGCTGTGCTAGGTAAAGACTCTTTTGCTAATAGAATAAAATTTAATAAAAATATTGCTCTGTCAATGCTGGTTACACATTTCTCTTTGCTATTTTGTGCTATCGCTATTATTGTATCTGCCGTTAAAAATCACAAGAATCCTGATAATACTAACGCTCTTAAGAGTGTTGTGGCTTTTTCTGCAATTGCGGTTATAATGGTAGTGGCTTTTATGGTATCCATAATCGTTATGTGTGCAGGTCATTCTTGCCCTGCAGTTTCATGCTATGCTGATTATGAGTCTATTAACAATGGTGATCATTATGATATTCCTGACAATGTTTTATCTACGAACGATACTCTTACTATGTTTGAATGGTTACTGGATCCAGGATTTATAGATTCCACCTCTGTTCTGAAAGATGTATTGATGGCATAAGCTAATTTATGAATCTCTTGTTTTTTATGGGACTGTGAATCTGGTTGTATCAGAAAGGAAAATAAGACTTAGTGCGTTGTCAATTTTGATTATGGCAATAGGCAATTTTCCTTCCTTATCTGTATAGGTCTTTATATTTATGCGTATAAATATTCTAGATTCCACGCTCTGAGCCAAGTGTTATGAATATCTGCCAAATTATGATGATATATCTCTTCTTTGAAGCTATTTCTATAGCATAGTCCCTCTACTTTTCCTCAGCTATCAGCTGATAGTTTATTGTTCTTATGCAATATAAGAATTATATAGTTATTGTTATACATACATGTGCCTAATCTTGACACTAGCTATAAATTATAGTATAATTAGCTGTATCAAGTGCTTGTATGGGGATTATATTGAATGGCTGCTCAAATTGAAGAAACAAAAAGAAATCCTGTTACAGTTCGTATACATTATTGTACACACGCTGTGTACGCTGCAATCTTCATTGCAATTATAGCGTGTGCATCTATTGGTTTTCGTAGAAGAAATAGCCTTATGTTTAAGCTCAGTTTCTTGATGTTTTTTGGGTTAGGTGTTTTTTGTATAGGTATAACTTCTCTGTTGCGTGTAGGCGCAGCTGCTCAGAGTTATAGAAAATCTAAGAACGGTGCTAATTCCGAGGGTAAAACATGGAATTCTCCATCAATTGCTTTATGTGTATTGCGGTTAATCCCATATGCCATAGTCATGTTGTGCATGTTTATTGGTTATAAGAAGAAAAATTATAAATTATTTATATCAGCAATAGTAGTTGGAACAATATTCTTATTGTATCACCTTTTGAGAATTATTTTTACAAAGGTACAATTCTTTTGTAAAGATGTACGTAATGCTATGTTGGAGAAGGAAGCTCAGGAAGCTGAGGAAGAAGTAAGACAAGATGCAAAAAAGATACAAGAGTCAAGAGAATTAATGGAAAGACAAGGATTACTTCACGTTTATACAGATGCTGAATGTCCTTTGCCTGAACGTATTAGAGCATACATTCTTTTGAATGACGAGGATTTAATGAATCTGTATGAACAGAAGTGGTTGCAGTCTGGTGGATACCTGCCACCGAGCTTCTGTTTTAATGCAGGCACCAGGGCCAATGATATTAGAATAGCAATAATATCTCATGTTACATCTACGCTTAAGCAGCGGCAGCAAGGGTCAGGGGGTGCCGATGTGGTGCCACCATCAGCACTACACAATGGCGATGGAGCGCCACCACAATCAGGAGAAGGTGTCGATGATGTGGTGCCATCAGCTCCTCCTCCTCCATATACACTTCAACAACAACAACCGCCTCCAAATGGAGCGTATCCTGCGTCAGGTCAATATCTGCATACCTCACATCAAGATGGAGTGTATCCTCCCCCTCATGAGGATGAAGTGCATCCTTTAGGAGAGGGTTATCAGCAGCAGGCTCCATCTTTGCAACTGCAGCAGCAGCAGCAGCAGCAGCAGTTAGTAGGTGGTCATCATACGCAAGGTGCCTCCACTCTATATCCATCTCTCGCTGAATATACTGCTAAATAGCAATTATTAATTCTCGATGCTATGGCATATAAGTGCTATGGGATATTTGATTAAAGAGGGAGTATATGTGCGTATGTCCTCTCTTTTTATTCAGTAATTGAATTATAGGGTTTGTGTAGTATTAATTACTACGCCTCAGCATAATCAATATACAAGAAATGCATTGATCATTTTGTATAAATTAAAAATGAATATAAGAAATAATGCATTGATATTATTTTCTCTGACTTTATGGTTTTTTTTTGAGTGCGATATGAGTTGTGTTTCTAGATGAGGGTATTAACGTTGCTTATAGGCCAAAACCTACTATTAATAATTCTGAATAGTAGTTTTATAATCAACAATATGTTTGTTAAATAATTGAATTATTCAGTAATTTTTCTATATAAAAAAGTTACTAACTAAGTAATGCAATCAAGTGAATCTGTCGTGGCTGGAGTATATCTATTTTTATATAATGAAGTCCTTGATCTCTACTAGCTATATAAGTTCACATATGAATTTTCACTTGAGTAATCAAGTGAATCTGTCGTGGCTGGAGTATATTTATTTTTATATAATGAAGTTCTTGATCTCTACTAGCTATATAAGTTCACATATGAATTTTCACTTGAGTAATCAAGTGAATCTGTCGTGGCTGGAGTATATCTATTTTCACATAATGAAGTCCTTGATCTCTACTAGCTATATAAGTTCACATATGAATTTTTCACTTGAGTAATGCAATTTATCTACGAAAAACAATAGCTTTTTTAGGTGATATTTGTATCAAGATAGTTTATTAACATGAGTGTGATATAGGGCAATATTTATTGTGTTTGATACTTGTTAATATGCCTGAATTTCGTAATATTCTTAACATTAACTATTGGTTGAATTCTTATATAACAGGGCATGTTATGCCCTATTATAGCTGTGATAAAGGACGATTGTTATGACAAATATTAGTATAAACTCATTGAGTTCGTATATAAAATAATATATAATAAACGTATTATAAGATTTGTAATGGATTATTTTTATGGAAAGTGTTAATCAAAATGCTAGTACGCCTTCTATTAAGCTGTGGGGAACAGCTGCTGCTGTTTCTGCTTCTGTTGCTTTGCCTTCCATGGGGGCAATGTTTCTTCTTTTTCTAAAATGGATTAAGGATAAACAGAACATTTCTCTTAAAGCGGTTATAGGACTATCAAGCATTGCATGTTTGCTTTCATTTGCTCTTTTTATGTTTCTACAATTATCATACGCTAAATATATTGATAACAGGTCGGAAATTCTTAATTCGGATCTATCAGTGCGTAAGCGTGCAATATGTATAAGATCTTATAGGGTAATTGCAGCATGTGTGTTCGCATTTATTATGATGTCTGCTAATATATTATCACTGGCAATAAACGTATTACGCTCTGCTCAGGAAGTAATTGCAAAGAAGATGAAGATACTTATTATTACTCTTATTGTGTCCTTTGTTGTTTCACTTATAGCACTCATTGTGGCTGTCGCTCTTGTCGGAGTAATAACCATGCTTCTTCACGCTAATGAACATAATAAGGTACCTGGTTCATTAGTGCGCAAAAGTTCTAAGCATACCTTAACAAAAATAAATTTTGATGCAGAGACTGTCCGTAAGATTGAATCTTTTGAGAAAAACCAAGGTATTCATTCATCCTTTCAAGATTATCTTGAAGAATTGACTAATTTGGTGGAGGTTTATAGGGATAAATGCATGACTAATGATTCTTTGTATGATGATGCGAAATTAGTACAATACCACAAGAAAGTATGTCTATTCATTATTGATCTAGGTACTAAACATGCAAAGTATACAAAATTGGATACAGCTAGCTTTTCTGCTGAAGACGAGCAATTTATTGAATCTTTGACTAATAGCTTACTACCTATTGCAAGGGTAGTTGGGATCGATCCCTGTGCTTTGTGGGGCGCAACTGACAGTCTATCTGTACGTGAGCATCATAAGTATAAGCACATCACTGAAGCTTTGGTAAGAAGGGAGGAATCATTGCTATCTCATTCTATGACAAATCCGCAGGTGGAAGTAATGATGCAGGAATGCATAACACAATTATTAGCTTCTGTAGCGGAGATATTCGAGGATGCTAAAGAGATATCTATTATAGATTCAGCCAAGATGACACCGAATATAATTTTTGCTTAGCAACAAGAATTAGTTGAGTGTCTAACAGAGACTTATATGGCAAGATATTTTTGCCGATAAGTTTCTTGCCAGGGAAGAGGGCTGATTCATAGTTATACGATTAAAATTTAAGAGACCATGTTCAGATAATAGGACTTAGAATATTAAGGACGTCCTTATGAATGAAGCTATTACAAGCCTTGATATGGTCATTGTCAATAAAGATGGATATTTATTAATCAGGCATTTTATCCTTATACAGGGTTATATTCGTTATTTTTTTATGAATTATATATATTCATATATATAGTGTATTTTGTATTTAGATTATTTTTAATGACTGCATATTTCATATATTATATAATTTATTATGATAAATAATGAAACAGATAATTAATAAGGCAGGATATTTCCATGGACAGTGCTAAGGGTGAATTTTCTGCAAACCCTCAAAACGCAGAGGAAAATAAAAATAGCGACAGTAGTTCTGACGTACATGAAGATGCGAGGTCTATGCCGCCTGGGGGTGATTCTGAAGAGCATGAAGATGCGAGGTCTATGCCGCCTGGGAGTGAGTCTGAAGAGCATGAAGATGCGCAATCTGAGAAGAAAGTTGTAAAGCAGAGGGATCTAGCATTGCAGGATTGCAGGAGTGTATTAGTAGATTTAAATAAGAATATACTTCTTTTTAAGGAATCAGCATCTTCAGCTGCTGATTTATATAAGAGGTTGATTAAGTTGATGGAATTGTCAACTCGTGATTATGATTCTTTGTCAAAGGCGGAGCAGGATTACGTTGCAAAAGAGAGCGCTTGTCATTCAACCAATCCTTTGGGTAAACAAGTCGAGATTTTAGGAGCTACTATTCAATCAACATCCAAGGCAATTAAAACAAATAATAGTCAATTAGAAGAGAAATTATATGCATTGGGTTCTATATCACTGAGCACGGGAAATGAGAACACAAAAAATAATATGCTCGGCATCTATCGTACAATCACAGAGCTATATCGGTCAATTTCTTCTCTGCTTGAGGTGAAGTCTGCTAGGGATGAAGTTGAGGTTGAAGGGGACAAGCTACAGTTTCTAACTGAACGTTCTGAAATACTCAAGAAATTACAACAAATGACGAAGATGAACAATGCTGTAAATGAGTCATTGATAACGCACCCTAAAGGAGTTGAAAAAAATATACAGGATATGAATAGCCATTTAGATCTATTAAAGGATCAAATGGATGAAGAAGAAGAGATAGTAATTAAGTCAGATGAGTTAGAACGTCGAGAAACCTCTTTAGAACGTCGAGGAGACGCTCTAGAGCGTCGAGAGTATGCATTTAAGGCAATGTATGGATCTAGATCCAAAGATAGCCCAATATTCATTATTCAGGTGAGTTGTTTTGTACTTTCACTTATGTGCACTGTGTCTGCAACTATTGTGTCGATACTAGGTGTTGCGATGAAGAATACAAATTTATTCAAGGCTGTTATACCGATAGCCGCCCTATCAATTATTATTGGGTTCATTGGAGTATTACTTTCTACGAATAGCCGAAAGAATTGTATCAGTGAAAATGTTCCAAGTATATCAAAGAGAGATATTCCAGGTATACCAAATGAAATTGTTCGAGATATATCAAATAACGATATATCAAATAAAGATAATGTTACAGCGATTAGTAAGAGTAATGGTAAAAAACGCCTGAGTAAAAGCGCTCTTGCTACTAAAGCTAGGATTGCTTATAAATACTGGTTGCCGTTCAGTTTAGTGATGTTAGCTGTTATTTCTTGTGCTATTGCCGGAATTATCAAAAATAATTCTAAATTCCATATAGCAGGTATTAGTGCATTATTAATTGTGGTCATTGGCATTATTTTTGCTGTGGGACATCTTTTATACAGTATATGGCGCGCTCATGAGTCAAGTCATGCTGCCGAGGATCATGCTGAAGTTGAACAAAACATTCAAGATTACAAGCCAAGCGTTGTTATTAGTGATTCAGAAGCCACTGCCTTGACTGCAAAAAGAGATGCATTAGGTTCTGAACTTGCTCAGGAAGCAGAATTACTCGTTGTTTTGAAAGAATTATTTAGAAAGTTAGAAGAAAATTCTGGTGAAAGTCTATCGGAAATGATGTCACCACTTATGAAATTAAGCGACAATATTGCTCCACGAGTAGAAGGAACGAAGTCTATATTAGCGGAATTAATGTGCAATATTCAAAACTTGCATAAGTTAGTTCAGGCAAATGAGTCAAAGGATATATCACAGTTACCGGAGTATATAAATATTATTGATTACTTGAAAGATTCGTCTGAGTTACTTGATGGATGTATGCAATTATCTTCTAAGGAGAAGATATCTCTTATTGTTTTTATAAGAGAATTACATATTACTGAATCACAAATTGATTCACTGAAGAAGGTTATTCAGACAAATAAGTCTATAGATACTATGTTTAGTGAATTGCAATCTATAATGAGTAAAAAAACATTTCCTGAATCTGCATCATCAAAACTAAGGCAGAAAATTGAACAGATTCTAGAATGTCGTTTCATGCCTCTTCCTAGTGATGGTGAATATGAAATAGTAAATAAAAAATACTTGGAACCTCAGATTAAGGCCATTGTACCGGAATATAACGCTACAGATGCGTTAAATGGAAGCGCGCAGAGTAGCCACATGCAAAAGAATTTATTGGCTATTCTAGGGGGTAACTTTTGTGTCGGAGATGTCGATTTTTTAGAAGCAATAATCTATGACAGCAGTACTCCATTATCCCAAAGAGTGCAGTTGATTCATCTATTCCGTTTTACGATCAAAATACCTGTAACCTTGAATAAGGATGATGTAGAAAAGATGTTGTATACGCTTTCTACAACCAGCATTAGTTTAGAATATAAAAAATTATTAGAAGATGAGTTTAAAAACGTTGTTGATAATGATGTGTGGATAGAAGATGTAGTAAGCTGGTTAAAGGAGCTAATCAAGGAGGATAAGATTAGTGCAGATGATGGAGAAGAGTTAATTAACACTATGAATTCGATTGTTTTGAGCAGATCAATCCCAGCACATCCCCTGCCTTCTGATGTGGTTGAAGAACCTGATATAAGTAGATAGAATGAAGTAATTGTTCATCACTTTTTCTATAAGTTTTTAACAGATAATCTTAGTAAAATTAGATTTGTATTACGCTTCATAAACATGATATATAATCTTGACATCCAATGAGATTTTGTATGATTGAAATTAAGCGATCTAAGGGATTCGTAAATTATGTAGATTCAATCTGCTTTATGAAGCAGAGAGTTGAAGATATTGCGATTGGGAAGAGTTCAGATTTGTTATGGTTTTTGGAATATGAGCCATTATATACTAAAGGAACAAGCGCAAAGGATAATGATTTATTAAGTCAAAAATTTCCTGTTCATGAGGCTGGTCGTGGCGGAGAATTCACCTATCATGGTCCAGGGCAGCGAGTAATTTATTTGATGTTAGATATGAAAAAACATAAATTTGATATTAGATCTTATATTGATTTTCTGCAGCAATGGTTACTCGATGTTTTAGCGGGTTTTGGAATTATAGGGAATATAAAGAAAGAGTATATAGGGGTATGGGTTGATAATGAAAAGCTCGCTGCAATAGGTATTAGAGTTCGTAGATGGGTATCTTATTACGGTGTGGCTATCAATCTGAATCCAGATATGAAACATTATAATGGCATAGTGCCATGTGGGATCAAAGAGTATGGCGTAACTTCATTGCAGAAACAAGGTGTGAATATATCTATGGAAACATTGGATAATTTAATTGAAGAGAAGTTTCTCAGTAGGATTAAAGAGAGAAATAATTGCTGAGTATCTACTGTATTACACTTATTGCATAAGTTGTGGATCTTTAGGTTCAAGGGAATATGAAATGAAAAGTACTTTGTAGAAAAAAGGAAGTTTCATGCATGGATCAATTATAAGATATCTTTTTGTTTTAATGTATCAATTATTGTTGAATGTACTTGATCTGGTGTGCTAGTTGCATTGATGATGGAGCATCGGTTACTATATTGCTTGGATATTTCTATAAAACCATTTCTAATTCTTTTGTATATATCAACACCCATATCTTCGAATTTAGTATGATTTCTTTTGCTAATTCTTTGTAAATATAGATCTTCTGGTAAGTCTAATATAAAAGTAATATCTGGAATTGCTCTATTTTGTATATTTTCAGGCAGAAGGCTAAAGATTTGACTATGTAGATCGTCAATTATCTCCCTATCTATCTGATATCCATAACCTTGATATGCCATTGTGGAATCTATATATCTATCACAGATTACTATTTTCCCAGCTTCAAGGGCAACTCCTATTTTGTTTTTAAAATGATGATAGCGTGCGGTCATGAAGAGTAGTAATTCTGTGTAGATATCATAATCTTCTTGATCCTTATATTTTAGTATTATTTCTCTAATGTCTTCGCAGATTAAGTTTCCTCCTGGCTCTCTTGTCTTTACTACTCTATCTGAGCCAAATAACTCTGTAAGATATGTTGTGAGTCTCGTTGAATGTGTAGTCTTCCCAGCGCCATCAATTCCCTCGAACGTTATAAATAAACCCTCGTTTAACGACCTTGTCATAGCATAATCCGTATAAACTCCTGGTGTATATTGAGTATTAATGTTTAATTTAGTATTAATGATTGAGTATTAATGATTGAGTATTAATGGTTGAGTATTAATGTATAATGTCAGCTCTTGATATTCTGTTGATGAAATAACGTAGTTGGCGTTATATTAGTTAGCTGCCCGACTTTGAACAAGGAGCTATGCAAGTATATTGTTATTTGTAGGTTGCCATCCATCTATAGATTAATGCGTTATAAACAAGAGTGTGAGTGCATTAATTGGTTTGGATCAATTTTTGTTTGCAGCATACTAGATATTGCATCATTAATTACTGGGCTCATATCAATACAAAGATATAAAAAATATATAAATAAGCCAGGAATTTATTCTGCCGTAATACTACGGCATGGATATATTTAAGAATTATCCATCATTAGCTTATTCTACAAAAGTGATTCTGTGTTTGATGTATTCTACAAAGTGATTCTGTGTTTGATGTATTCTACAAAGTGATTCTGTGTGTTGCTTATTCTACAAAGTGGATATGTGTGTTTGCTGTATTTTTGCTGTATGTATTACAAAGTGGTTCTGTGCTTGTGTATTCTACAAAGTGATTCTGGTGTTTGCTGTATTCTACAAAATGGTTCTGTGCTTGTGGATCTGTATTTTACAAAGTGGTTCTGTGTTTGCTGTATTCTACAAAGTGGTTCTGTGTTTGCTGTATTCTACAAAGTGGATATGTGTTTGCTGTATTTTACAAAGTGGTTCTGTGCTTGCTGTATTCTACAAAGTGATTCTGTGTTTGCTGTATTTTACAAAATGGTTCTGTGTTTGCTGTATTCTACAAAGTGATTCTGTGTTTGCTGTATTCAAAGTGGTTCTGTGTTTGCTGTATTCACAAGTGATTCTGTGTTTGATGTATTCTACAAAGTGATTCTGTGTTTGCTGTATTCTACAAAGTGGATATGTTTCTCAGGTGTTATGCCTTTAATTAAATATTTCTTTTTAGATTAATCGATTTTCTGATTGTTTAAAAATAGTATGTAATAATTTCTTATGTCGGAGTGTTGTAGTCTATTGATGGGGTTAAGTATCTATTTTCAACCTATTAAAAATAGAAAGAGGTGTTCGTGTATATTCTATTTCTACTGATTGCTGATAAGATTTCTATGCTTCTTTAATAGAATGTAGGTTTAGTCTACACATCAAGTAACAGTCTTACTGGATCTTCAATCATTTCTTTAATTTTCTTTAGGAACGTAACAGCCTCTTTGCCATCTATTATTCTGTGATCGTACGATAAGGCAACATACATCATAGGTCTAATTTTGATTTCTCCATTGACAACGCATGGTTTTTCTTTTGTTGCATGCATTCCCAGAATAGCAGATTGTGGAGGATTAATTATTGGGGTGGACATAAGTGAGCCATATATGCCTCCATTGGTTATCGTGAACGTTCCCCCTCTCATATCTGATACTGTTAGATTACCATTTTTGGCTTTTTTGCCTAAAGATCCTATGGTTTTTTCAATATCAGCAAAGGACATATTTTGTGCGTCTCTAATTACTGGGACAACTAATCCTTGGGGTGTTCCAACTGCAACACTGATGTCACAATAATTCTTATATACAATATCATCTACGTCAATTGATGCGTTTATCTCGGGTATTTCTTGTAATGCAGCAACTGATGCTCTGGTAAAAAAGGACATAAATCCTAATTTTATTCCATGTTTCTTTTCAAAAGACTCTTTATATTTTTTTCTGAGATTTATAATGTTGTACATATCAATTTCATTGAATGTAGTCAGCATTGCGGCAGTATTTTGTGAATCTTTTAGTCTTTTTGCTATCATCTTACGAAGCTTGCTCATCTTTATGCGTTCTTCCTTTCTTTCAGAGTTAGCAATTTGAGGTGAAGGTTGATTGATTTTTTCTTGTGTTGCCTGAACAGCATCTTGTTTAATGACTATCCCCTTTGGCCCAGATCCATTCACTGAATTCACATCAACGTTTCCTTCATTAAGTATTTTAGTTGCTGCAGGGGATGCAACGTCAGAAGGCTTAGATATAACAGGTGCTGATTCTGTTGATAAAGGTGGATCTTCTTTTTTAGGTTCAGCTGTTGTTGGTTGTGCTTTTTTAGGCTCTGGATTATTGTCAGCGCCTTCTTTTATTTTACCTAATACTGTGCCTACTTTAACACTATCGCCCTCTTTAAAGCTAAATTCTTCTATACTGCCAGTAGCAGGAGACAGGATTTCTATAGTGACCTTATCAGTTTCTAACTCACAAATTATCTCATCAGCCTTTGCATGGTCTCCCACGGATTTTTTCATGTTTGCAATCGTTGCGCTATCAATCGACTCTCCAAGAACGGGTACTTTGATTTCTAATATTGACATTATCTAGTCACCAACAATATTACTACAAGCGTTTATCTTGTAATAATATCGATCATAAATCAAGCTTTTTATATCATTATATTCATAATATTTAGTGTGCATGACTTACTGTGAGATGTTATTCTATTACAAGATTAATTAATCATTGTTGAGTCAATGCATGAAATTTAATGGTAAGCAGGTTAAACAATTTCTATCTAGGATAGATAGAAGTAGGAATGTAATGATTTTCTATGGGAGCGATTTATCTAAGATAAAAACACTATCGGATGAGCTGATTGCTGGGATTGTAGGAGACATTCATGATCCATTTCGAATATTTACTATACAGTATAGTGTTGTTAATTCTGATGTAGTGCAATTCATTGATTTGGCAAGCAATATTTGTATTGGAGGCACCTCAGTAATTAGAGTTGTGGATGTTAGTGAATCTATATCTGAAGGATTAAAGAAGGCCTTAGGCAATTATAAAGGGTGCAATCATATAGTTTTTGTCGCTGGTAATTTGACACCTAAGTCTTCGATTAGGAAATTTTTTGAAACTAGTAAAGAAATGTTGGCTTTACCTTGTTATGCAGATTCTAATCATGAAATTAGAAATTATGTCAGTAAATTCTTTGCTGACAGAGGTATATCATATGATAATGGTGTTATAGATTTATTAATAAGTTTTCAAGATAGATTATTATTGAATCATGAATTAGAAAAAATTCTGCTATACACAGGTGAAGGAAAAAGTGTCAATACAGAAGACGTGATTAGATGTATTGGGCATGTTGGTGATAACGCAGAAATTAATACTCTGTGCATGGCTTTTGCTTCTCGAGACAAGAGGGCGGTAATTTCAAATTGTACATTACTTTTATCTGGGCATAAGAATGATATAGCAATTATACGCTCTTTAATAAATTATCTTTTTAATTTACTTAAAGTGATGGAGTTGATGAAAGGTGGCTTGGCAATAGACCAGGCCATGAAACATTTATATCCTCCCATATTTTTTAAATATGTAGATAATTTTAAACGACATGTTGGAGCGTGGAATACAGAGGGTTTGTCTAGTGCAATAAGTAGATTGTTGGAAATGGAAAAATTTTGTAAATCTAGTACTCCGATAAGTAATGATTTATTTTTAAAGCAAATGTTATTAATAATGACATATAGATTTTAACGACTTTATTGTAGACGAATTGTAGACGAATCAATTTTTTATATTTAAATATGGATGTTTTTGAGTAAATTACGCACTAAATGCTGTATTAACTACTTGACTGGGTTTTTTGCTATGTTAAAATCTTCCCGCTTACTTTAAGACAGTTGTTCCATGTTAGATTTGATATTTTATATATTTGCTTTATTAGCCCTCATCTCTAGTGTCAGAGTTGTCACTAGTGGTAATCCTGTGTATTCCGTGCTTAATCTTATAGTGGCATTCTTGTCCACTTCTGTTTTATTCCTGATTTTAGGAGCGGAATTTGTGGCCATGGTCATAATTATAGTTTATGTCGGGGCAATTGCGGTGCTATTTTTGTTTGTTGTGATGATGTTGGACATTAAAATTGATAAAAGCGTTCGAAGCAGTAATATATACCCTCTGTTTGCGTTTGTAGCGATTATTATATTGGGATTAGAGCTTTTCATTTCTTTTGAATATTCTCACATGAAAATATTTATTGGTGTTATTGATACTAACATGAGCAATGTTGAAAAAATTGGTAATCTTATGTATACGGAATATTTTTATATTTTCCAACTTGCTGGATTAGTTCTTTTAGTTGCTATGGTTGGTGCAATCGTGATTTCGTGTGATAAAGATCATAAAAGTATTTCTTGTAAACAAGATGTGGTTGAGCAACTTAAGAGAGGCAGAAAGGAAAAGACGGTGAAGCTTGTTAAGATTAAATCTGGTGAAGGAGTTTCTGATGTATGAAGTTGGGGTAATGCATTATTTAGGTTTTGCGGCTGTAATGTTTATTACGGGAATTTTTGGGGTATTGATGAATCGAAGTAATTTCATTGGTATTTTAATGTCTATAGAGTTGATATTGCTGTCCATTAATATAAATTTTGTTACTTTTTCTGTTTTTCTTAATGATATATCGGGGCAAATTTTTGTTATGTTTATCCTTACAATTGCTGCGGCGGAGGCAGCCATTGGATTAGCCATATTAATCTTGTTTTATAAGAAAAGAGCAAGTATATCCGTATCATCCGCTAGTGTTCTGAAGGGGTAATGATGACAGTAGCTTTATTGTACAATTTGCTTTTGGTGTTGGGCAGTGCTTTATCTTTCTTTTCTGTAGTAAAGATGAATGGTTTTCTGGGCAAATCTTTTGGGTCAATTTTATGCATCCTATTTCTTGCCGCAGACTCATATTATATTTTCCATTGCGCTGCATATGATCTAATTGCTTTAGAAGAGGCAGTGGTATTTGGGCCGTTGATAGGGGGGCTTGTTGCTGGGTTAGGTTGTAGATTTTTGAACAAAAGCTCCGCTCAGTTAATTACTACTGTTTTAGTAATTAATTCTGCTGTAATATCGTGGGCACTTTTGTGTATCTATTATACTGATGTATCACATCCGCATGTAATTGACCTTTTTCCTTGGATGGTAATTGGCACGTTTGATATAAGCTGGAGTATTAAAATTGATATGCTAACTATGATAATGTTTGTTGTGGTTAATACTGTCTCAGCTTTAGTGCATGTATATTCTTTTGGTTACATGTCTCATGACCCTTATAATCAAAGATTTTTTGCGTATTTATCTTTATTCACTTTCTTTATGCTTCTATTAGTGACTAGCAATAATTTCATGCAGCTCTTCTGTGGGTGGGAAGGTGTTGGTTTATGCTCTTACTTGTTAATTGGTTTCTGGTTCAAGAAAGATTCGGCAAATAAGGCTTCTATGAAAGCATTTATAGTGAATAGAGTTGGGGATATTGGACTTGCTCTTGGAGTGTTTTCTATCTATATGTTATTTGGTTCTGTGAGCTTTGATGTTGTTTTTGCTAAAGTTGGAGATTTTGCTAATTCTCAATTTCCATTATTTGGTTTGAATTACATAGAGGTTATATGCTTCCTTTTATTTGTGGGGTGCATGGGTAAATCTGCTCAGCTTGGCTTGCATACATGGCTTCCTGATGCTATGGAAGGACCTACCCCAGTTTCTGCTTTGATTCATGCTGCTACTATGGTAACTGCTGGTGTGTTTTTATTAGCCAGGTGTTCTTATTTATTTGAATATGCTCCTATTACCAGAGAGATTATAGTTGTGGTGGGGGCATTTACTTGCTTGTTTGCAGCTACTGTAGCGATTGTGCAGGATGATATTAAGAAAATTATTGCTTATTCAACATGTAGTCAATTGGGCTATATGTTTATGGCTTGTGGTGTTTCTTCGTATTCAGCTGCTATTTTTCATTTAATGACGCATGCCTTCTTTAAGGCATTATTATTTTTGTCGGCGGGTAGCGTGATTCATGCCATGTCTGATGAGCAGAATATAAAAAATATGGGTGGTTTGTCCAAGAAAATAGTCTTCACATATGTCATGTTCTTTGTGGGATCCCTTGCTTTGGGAGGTGTTTTCCCTTTTGCTGGGTTCTATTCCAAGGACGTTATTATTGAATCGCTGTATGTTTCTGGATTTAATATAGCGTATATATTCTCTATGTTGGTTGCCTTTTTAACGGCATTTTACTCTTGGAGGCTATTGATATTAGTGTTTAATGGGAAGGGTAGGTATGACAATAAAGTTGCCTCTCATATACATGAGTCTCCTATATCTATGACATTCTCACTATTTATTTTGTCATTAGGCTCTATGTTTTCGGGTTACTTAGCATACAAATGTGGTATAACGGAATTTTCAGGGGAGTTCTGGGGAAATAGTATATATGTTAAGGATGATAATAATCTTCTAGATATGATACATGGGGTAAATTGGCTGGTTAAATATGGTCCGCTTATAGCTGGTATTATTGGCATATCTTTTGCATATTTTTTATATTTCCGTATGAATGATTTTGTAAATTATCTGAAAAATAAATTATCTTATGTACATAAGTTTTTGATAAATAAATGGTTTTTTGATGAATTGTACGATCTTATTTTTGTAAGACCAATAAAATTTATTGGTTGTATTTTTTCTAATTTCGTAGATCGTATCATAATTGATGGCTTAGGGCCTATGGGGGTTGCAAAGATTGTTAGTATCTTCTCTGTTAAATCTGTGAAGCCTCAGACTGGGTATGTTTATCATTATGCTCTTTTTATCATAATTGGGCTTTTGATTACGATTATGTTGGCGTTATATATGAAGTTGAAGGGTTAGACTATGGATTTTAGTGCATATATCACAGTATTATTACTGCTTATTCCGCTGATTGGCGTATTGTTTGTATATTCTATGCCGGGTAATAAATGTAGTAGAGTTATTGGAGTTTTGTTCTCTTTATTGAATTTTCTTGTCTCTCTTTATATGCTTTACGTTTTTGACGTATCTAATTCAGCTGAATATCAATTTCTTTTTGAATATGAATTACTGAGCTTCTTGAATATTAATTTTGGCGTGGATGGTATATCATTATTGTTTATATTGTTGACCACTTTATTAACTCTGATATGTCTTGGGATAAGCTGGAGATTTGAAATTGCGAATATACGTAATTATGTCATGATGTTCTTGTTACTGGAGAGTTTTATAATAGGGGTATTTATATCGTTAGATGTGTTTTTGTTTTACATATTTTTTGAGTCAGTTTTAATTCCTATGTTCTTTATTATTGGAATATGGGGGGGGCAAGAGAGGGTATATGCTGCTTTTAAATTATTTTTGTATACCTTATTCGGATCAGTGTTCTTCTTTATAGCATTGATTTATATGTATAACGCATTTGGTACTAGTGATATGAGAGTATTGATGCACAATCTACAGTCTCTTAGTTTTCAAGAACAAAATTATATTTGGATAGCATCTTTTATAGCTTTTGCTATTAAGATTCCTATGTGGCCATTTCATACATGGCTTCCTGATGCCCATGTGCAGGCACCTACGGCTGGTTCGGTTATTCTTGCTGGCATATTATTGAAGCTTGGTGGATATGGTTTTATAAGATTTTCTCTTGGTATGTTGCCTGATTCTAGCTTATTTTTCCAAGATTTTATTTTTACTTTAAGTGCAATAGCTGTGGTTTATACTTCTCTTATTGCATTAATGCAGCAAGACATAAAGAAAATGATTGCGTATTCTTCAGTAGCACACATGGGCTTTGTTACTGCTGGCTTGTTTTCATTCAATGAGGAAGGTATAGCAGGGGCTATTTATCAAATGATTAGCCATGGATTGATATCAGGGGCTCTTTTCATCTGTATCGGTGTTTTATATGATAGGATGCATACAAGAAATATTGCTGATTATGGAGGTATAGCCAATATTATGCCTGCTTATGCATTTATTTTTATGTTTTTCTCGATGGCATCTATGGGGTTGCCAGGAACTTCTGGATTTGTAGGGGAGTTCTTATCAATGTTAGGTATATATAAAGCATCTCCTATTGTTTGTGCTTTTATTTCTACTGGAATGGTTCTAGGAGCTGGGTATATGCTCTGGCTTTATAAAAGAGTTGTGTTTGGTGAGGTAGTACACAAAAAAGTTTCATTAATGAAGGATCTTTATTGTTATGAATGGGCTTTATTTATTCCATTGATTGCGTTGACTTTGTTATACGGCATACGTGCTAATTATATTCTAGATCTAATTAGATTGCCCGTTGGTGATTTAGTTGCAAATTTTAATGTATAGGAGGTATTTATTATGCTTGTAAGTGACTTAGCAGCGTTGCTTCCAGAAATTAGCCTCTTTTTGTCTTCAATATTAATTCTGATGGCAGGGTTGTTTTCTTCTAATAAGGCATCATTAAGATTTAGTATATTATTTTCTTTATTTTCTCTTTTTCTTGCTGCCGTGCTGGTTGTATATCTTTATATATCTGATCTGAATTTGTATTTTACGCAAGGTGATATTTTTATTCTTGATAACTATGTTTTATTAAAGCTAGTAATTTTATTTTTTGCCTTCATTACTCTCATATTTTTACTTCTCAAAAATCCAGATGGTAATTTTTTCAGGTATGAGTTCTTATTTTTATTACTTATATCTGTTGCTTCGATGATGCTTATGGTGTCTTCATATAATCTGCTTTCTTTATATGTTTCTGTTGAATTACAAAGTCTCTGTTTGTATCTTATGGTTGCGATGGATAAAGACAGATATCTATCCACTGAGGCAGGGTTGAAGTACTTTGTTCTAGGATCATTGAGTTCTGGAATATTTCTGTATGGGATATCTTTGGTTTATGGATTTTGCGGGGGGCTTGGTTTTCATGATATTATCCTAGATAATGACGTGATGAATTTTGGCTTAGGTAAATCGCTTGGAGTGATTGCCGTTATAGTTGGTTTATGTTTTAAGTGTGCTATTGCTCCGTTTCATGTTTGGGTGCCAGATGTTTATCAAGGATCAAATACCTTCGTAACTGCTTTTATATCGACCACGCCTAAAATAGCATGTTTCGCTGTCTTGTATCGATTGCTTTCCACAGTTTTTGTGACAGAACATGATTACATATTTTGTGTGCTGCAAATATTAGTTGTTCTTTCTTTGTTATTATCATCTCTGGGGGCGATTCAACAAAATGTTATAAAGCGTTTAATGGCATATGGATCTGTGGGTCATAACGGTTTTGTATTAGCTGCAATTATTGCCTGTGCTAAGCAGGGAGATGGTTACTGGTTGCCTATTGCCTATATTGTATTATATGGTATATCGACTACTGCTATGTTTGCATTTTTATTGAATAATAGAGATATTAAGAATATTCATGATTTGTCTGGGTTATTTAAGCGACAACCATTGATTGCAGTATCTCTTACGGTGGTAATTTTTTCTATGGCAGGAATCCCACCTCTGATGGGCTTTTTTACTAAAATGTTAGTGCTAATGAAAGTAGTTAGTGTGGGGTGGATTGCTCTAGCTGCGGTGATGATTGTGCTTACTGTAATAACCTGTGTTTTCTACTTAAAAATGCTGAAGATGATATATTTTGTGGAGCCTGTTAAACATGGAAAAGTTATTACAAGTTCTTCTGGATATAATGTAATAATATATTGTTCGGCATTGATAAATATCTTTGCAATCTTTATTGTGAAGCATTTGTTTTAGTGTATATGAAAATACCAAATGGTTATATGCTTTATAAATATCAGAGCCTTGACAGTACCAATACTAAAGCTATGAGCTTATTTTCTGATTTTGGTATTTCTACAGGCACTGTTGTGGTTGCGGATGTACAAACAAAAGGGCGAGGTAGAGGTAATAAATCGTGGATATCGCATGTTGGAAATCTTTATTTAAGTGTAATATTAGATATTAGTAAGATTGATCATGTATCCATATTGCCGTTTTTGTCTTCTATAGTGGTTGGTGATACTATTGCAGAACTCTGCCCGAAATATAATTGTTTTTACAAATGGCCGAATGATCTGATTATTCAGGATATGAAAATAGCTGGAATTTTAATTGATCTTTGTAGTGATAATTGTTGTATAGTTGGCATAGGAATAAATATTAAATCGATTCCTGATGATCTTAGTAATGTTACGAGCCTATCTGAGTGTGGATATTCAGGAGAAATTGAACATGTTATAGAAGTCTTGCTTAGAAATATAGATAATGGATTTAATCAATATGATCGTTATAGTGTCTTGCAGCAGTGGATGGATAATGCATATATGTTGAATGAAAATACTGTTGCTAATTTGCCTGATGGCGATAGAGTTAGTGGTATATTTAAGGGTATAGATAAAGATGGTAATGCAATGTTTGAGACATCTTTAGGGAAGAGGAGTATTAGTACAATGGATCTATTTTCTAAGGGGTAATCATGGATTATTATATATTTTTAGCATATAGTGTAACTTGCATTTCACTATTTTTGTTGTGTGTTTTTAATCTTTATGATTATCTAATATCTAAACCGTAGTTTGTCTTACTTGAGATTATTGTATGTTAATAAATGATAAACGCAGTTTTTTCATTTTTGTTTTGCTGTTTTCTACTCTCATTTTTGCTGGATTGTATTTATTGCGAGATAATGTAATTTATTATTTGACGCCAAAAGATTTATTGATTCCGGATAAAGTTAATATGCATAAAGAATTCCGCTTAGGTGGCTTTGTTGTTGAAGGTAGTTTAGTACAAAACGGTGATAATATTAGTTTCAAAGTTAGCGATAATGAGCACACAATTACTATGAATTATCGAGGTATTTTACCAGGTATTTTTAAAGAGGGTAGTGGTGTAATTGCCTCTGGAGTGATTGTGGGCAGTGATAAAATGATATTTAATGCAACTTCATTGCTGGCAAAGCATAATGAAGTTTATCATCCACCTGAACTTAATTTAAAATAAATTCAATTAAATGCAATTTTTTACTTTTAATGATTATGTATGTATGTTATACATGCAGGTATACTATTAAATATTCGGTATTTCTATGAAAGCTAACTTGCATCCGAAATTGCATGAGGTTACTTTTATGATTCCTGGCCCTGATGGTGCCAAGGAACTTAAGGCTCTTTCTACTTATAGTAAGGACAGTGGAATAGTAAAATGTGATATAGGTCCGTTTACACATCCAGCATGGACTGGCAAAAATACAGCGGTAGTGACTGCTAAGAAAGTTGCCAAGTTTAATAGCAGATTTGGCGCATGCTTTGATACTGTGTGCAGTACTGGTAATGCAGATAAAGATAGTTAGACTTTATTTTATCTTCTATACTTCTTCTAATTTGTACTTATTTTAATCTATACTTCTTCTGATCTATACTTCTTCTAATCTATCTTTATTTTGTGGATGCTTTTTATTCTTAGTTTTCTTCCAACTTCCTATTAGTTTTTCCCCCTCTTGTATTCTATTCAGAGCTTTATTTTTAAAGCTTTATTTGCACTTTAGGTTATCTTAATTTTATTTCTACTCAAAATACTTCATATTTAATAATTATTCATATTAAGAATAATATATATTATTTATATGTTGTGTAACGAATATAAAGCGAAAATAAGCTAGCAGGTCTACATGGAGTGCTCAATCGATCTGAAGTGATTATCATCACCCATCACCCATCACCCATCACCCATCACTCATCACTCATCACTCATCACTCATCACTCATCACTCATCACTCATCACCCATCACCCATCACCCATCACTCATCACCCATCACCCATCACTCATCTGATTTTCTTTATTTGTTCCATTGGCATCTGCCTAATTTATTCATTCATTATATTAACTCTCAATCTTATTAGACGCTATTCGTGTTTATTGCATACGTACGTATTGAAACACAGAACATGCCATACGGGCATATCAGTGCAGCTGACTGAGCTCATCTTCAGTTAAATTTCATAAATAAAAAAATTATTAAAACTATTTTTAGGAGAAATTATGGTTAGAAAACATAATGGCAATGATATTGCAGCTGGTTCAGAGGTTTTATCTGTAGAAGAAAACGACCAATGTATTACATCAGGAATGCTGGGACATCGGGCGCTGTGGCGTGCGGTGATAATGCAGGCAATGACTGATATTATTAATAATTATAGTCGTACAGAAGATAAGATTGAAAAAGAGTTTGCTCTGCGTTGGATTATGGAGGGAAGAGAGGATTTCCAAATGGTATGCTCAATGGCTGAATATTCCCCCAGGTATGTACAGAAGCAGGCCAGAGAAATCATGAGAAATAAATCAAAATATAATAATAAAACATTGAATGAGATGAGAAAGAGAATTCAAGATGAATTTAATTTTTAAGACAATACAATAATAGTTGGAGGTAAGTATTATGACTGAGATAAAAAAAAAGATATATAGATTATATAATACGCAAAGAATTGATATGAATAGAACTCGAAGACTTATATCAATAACTATTAATAAAGTAACAAAAAATATAACAGATAGTGATCATGATTATGATATAGATAAATTAGTTGCTATGTTATCTAAGCTTGTGAGTTTGCAAGTGAAAATCATCCCATTGGAGCATAATGTATATAATATGTGTAATGAAATTGCAGCTCAGCTAAATGATGATCTAATAAGCCAGGATGATGAATCAATTATTGATCAGTATGTTTCTAGAAGAATGGTTGAAATGTGTAGTAAATAATTTAATAATATTTATGTTGTATCATATACCCTATATTAGTATTGGTATGTTATGTATGTGGGTTCTCCTGTTAGAGGAGTTATATTCTGGGCATTGATAATGCTAATACTCTCTATAGGATACAAATTCAGGCATGAACTACAATATAATCGTGTCATGGCACATATCTTTCCAGATAAGGGCTTTTATAGTGACAGAAAAATGTATTTTTATAAGGCAGATGATGGCCATTTTTATATAACTGCAAAAATTAATGGGCATAATGTTAAATTCTTATTTGATACTGGAGCTAGTGATATAGCACTGACTCAACAAGACGCAAAAAGGGTTGGTATAAATATCTATGGTCTTTCGTATAATAGAGCCTATAACACTGCAAACGGTGTTATAATGTCTGCTCCTGTGCGACTGAGCAATCTTCAGATAGGAGAATTTGTTTTGCCTGATGTTAGGGCAAATATTAGTAACGCTTATATGGATATCTCACTATTGGGTATGAGTGCTTTGGAAAGATTTCACTTATCATTGGATGGAAATAAGTTAATATTGTCTACGCCGAGCTATGTTAGATAAATATATCTATCTATAGCCTAGTATTTTTTGGATCAATTTATTGTTCATGAACTCATGGCCTTACTCCAAGTGATCATCTTGTTATGAATTTCAAGCCCCAGTGCATTGCTATGAATCTCAAGTTGAATTAGATTCTATAGCCTAGTATTTTTTGGATCAATTTATTGTTCATGCACTCATGGCCTTACTCCAAGTGATCATCTTGTTATGAATTTCAAGCCCCAGTGCATTGCTATGAATCTTAAGCCCAACTTTATTGTTCATGAACTCATGGCCTTATTCCAAGTGATCATCTTGTTATGAATTTCAAGTTGAATTAGATTCTATTTAGTCTTATGTAATTTTAATCAAACTAGGTTCTTCATGTTATTGCTGATCTGGGCATTAGTGTCGCATAATCTGAATAGTTTTTTAAGCTCGGTGGGCTGATTAGATTAGATGATTAGATACTAATGTTGCCAAGCTATCGTGTTCTTCAAAATATAGTTGCTGTGATAATGCAATATCATCTTCTATTGTTCCCATATTATTATTAGGGTTTATATGTGTTGTATTTACTGCGTTACTTGATATCTCAATTGTAATAACTTTATGCATGTTGCGTGGATCATCATATCTTTCTCCTAATAAATGAACTGTTGCGTCGTCATTATGAAGCATATGCGGTATGGCATCCCACATATTATTATGAACATGAAATATTTCACGAGCTTCTTCCATTTCTGTGGCTGGTTTTTTGAATACTCTAAGATCACTTTTGCTAATATTACAATCAACGATTATTTCCATGATTTCATTATTATTTTTATTGATTAGTTGTCCTTCCCCTTTTAGATTTTCATTGTTATTTGATACAATTATATTACCAACAAATTCATCACTTTCTATTTTTAGGTTAATATCTAGAGATGACGAAAGATTGTCGGCAGCTTTGCGGTTAACTGGAGTTCTACGTAACAGCGCTTCATTGTTCCCAGTTATATTTCTATATATAGTTTTGAATCCCATCGTGCCCTCGCATATTATGACATATATCTTGATATGTTATCAAATAATGTTAAATATTTAGTAAATATATGGTTTTATTTAAATATTTTGAGAAAAAAGCATCAGTGCATTGCTATATAATTGTTTTGGTATTTCAAATATAGAAACATAATGAAGAGATTTGTAGACTGAAACTTGGCGACCATTATTCATGACTACCGTTTCTATCAGTATGTTTCAAGCGACAAGGATTTTTAGGCTGAAATTTGGTGACCATTATTCATGACTACCGTTTTTATCAGTATGCCTTAAGCGACAAGGATTTGTAGACTAAGATTGGTGACCATTATTCATGGTCACCGTTTCTATCAGTATACTTCAAGCGACAAGGATTTGTAGACTAAGATTGGTGACCATTATTCATGGTCACCGTTTTTATCAGTATACTTCAAGCGACAAGGATTACTGGTCTAAGCTTGGCCCCCGGCCAGTATTCATGCCTATCTCTTCTGTGCTAGCGCCTAACTGTGTAGCTTGGGGAATAATGGGGGGCGTCTCGTCAGAATCTTTGGAAGGATCACTACCTTCTCCGGATTCAACACCATAACAGCCAATAACACGATCTGTATTCGTGCGTAATAAATAAACACCAGAAAGTTAGTCGCAATCACCTCTTCCGTTCATCGATTCAGACTGTTCTGGTCTGAGTTCTTGCGCCAATAGTACATTACCATGATCAAGAGGATGGCACTCATCCTGATTAACCGTATTTAATAAAGAAGATTTAGAAGACAAGGAGCTTTGACCAGATTTTAGAGGGGGTTTATCAGAAGTGGGGGATGCACTTTGTTCAAAATCAAAAGACTCAACACCTTTATCTTCTTCAATTGTCTTCAGTAGTGTTGTTCTAGACCGTACTTTTACGCCTGGTAGTATCATGTTATTGGGAGCAGGTGTGCCTGGCCTTGGTTTGTTTTGTGCTGCCATTGACTTAGATGAATTATGTCCTGACCTAGCCTCTTCTCTCGATTTTGTGCTTGGTTTCGCAGAAACTGCTGGTGGTGTTGATTCAGAAGGTGGATTTACTTTAGTAGCATCTTCTTTGGGGTAATATAGTGACGATAGGGTTGGTGAATTCTTGAATAATTCAAGCATATTTTTAATATGAGTTTCTATTACATCTTCTGTGTACCACATCTGATCAGAGCCCTTTATTAATTCACTACTGCTTGTTTCCATCTGAATTTTATTATTTGGTATGCCGTTTTTTAGGCAATATAATCCATCATTGTTTGTCATGAAGTTTTTTACTATCTCTTCATCGAAGGGCGTCAGTGCAACATATGTAGAATCTACTGTTGCATAACGTTTATTAAGATCATTGCCCTGATTTTCCATAAACTTTATAAATCCTTGTATTGTATGTAATTCATCTTGAGGAATAGCGCTGTTAGCCATATTATTCTCCTTTCATCATATAAAAATTAACTACAACTGAGTGTAATATATTTGGAATTCATATTCAACGTTAGTAAATTCATATATTCTTATTAAATTCCTAATTCAATAAAGAAAAAATATACTAGTGATTTTTTGCTCATATACAAGTCAATAACCCTGTTATTCGTGCTTTCCTTTTTCTTTATGCCCATCAGAACTATCGTGACAATTATAGCAATTGTGAAGCTTGCCTATTTGCTATGTTATTATACTCAAAAGAAACTTCATTTTTTAGCCCTCCAGGTGTCTTCATTGTGATTTTATATGTACACATTGCCTTATTCATGTTAACCCTCAGTATTAAACTATATAAAAGATATAGTACATGATTAGCTATGAAGCTAATGGCACTCATTAATATATGTTGGTTGGTTAGATAAAGTTTCAATGAAATGGAGGGGATATGCTTCAATTATTTGATTTGACATATTGTGCATCTCAGTGAGATAAGCCACTATTATGCAATGCTGAATTTTTATTTAGAGCAGAAAGCCCAATTATTTGACAATAATCAGGCTTATTTCTTTGATTGATAAGAAATCTTTTAACTGTGCAGTTTTATGCATTAATCATTGTATGTCTGGCTGCAACGGCACAATTCTGGTAGCATCCAAGGCAGAGACTTCGCTTTCATGTAGATTATATCTATGATTCATAAGGTTTCGTATTACATGGCGACTATCACCTGTTAAAAACTCCTTAAGATCCTTTATAAACAGTTCAAGGAATTTTTCCATCTCCGTTTTCATAGGCAAATCTGTGCCACCGAGATATTTTGGGTATAATACCACCTGGACATCAGAACATCCAGCTGTGGCAACAGTAGATCTTTCCTTACGGGGTGCGAATGTGAAGAGTCGTCCTTCTTTCGCCTGATCTTGCCATTTATTTAATATTTTTCCGTATTTTTCAATAAATTTCGGACCATCGATCTCTGGTACATCATCGTTCTCTGCCATTATTTTATCAAGCGTTAGAACAGTACTGTGGATAATATATGCCATATCTATCCGATCATGGATAGAATGGCTAGGGTTATCAACATAAAATATATAATGTCTTAAATTAGCCCTTTATATGTGCGCATGTCCTATATGTGGTATAGATTGCGTACATAACAATGCACTAGCAGCAGCAGAGTGTGTTATTTTACTTGGCTCATATATACTTAAATTAGCCCTGTATATGTGCTTAATTTCCTATCTGTGGTGTAGATTGCGTACAGAACAATGCACTAGCAGTAGTAGTGTGTGTTACTTTACTTGGCTCATTTTCAGGATTCATAAGGTTTCGTATTACAGGACGACAATTCTTTGCTAAAAACTCCTCAGTCTCTGTTGCAATCATTAAAAAATATTGGTTTAGATCCTCTTTTAAGTGGAAAGGTGCACCAACAGACTCTTTAGGGTAGAATCCTTTAGTAGCAATATCAGCAACAACAGCACAAATGTTCGCCCAATTACTAGAATCCAATATTCTCTTCTCTTGCGCAGATAATGGATATTCCCTGCCTATTTCGCTCTCTCTCCAGTACTGGGTCATGATTTGGGTGCTGGACTCAAATGAAACACAATAAGGACCAAGAAGCTCTGACATATTATCTTCATTCCGAGATAAGTCATCAAGCTTCATAAAATACTCACGAATCTCATTGGGTATACTTTTACGTCTACCCATAGGTGCGTCAGGATTTTTTAACTCACATATAGCATCTTTGAACTCGCGAAGAACCTTTTTAAGAGCAGGGTTTTTTATATTTTGCATAAATATTTCTCTTTAATATAAGTATATTACCATAGATTCAGTATAACATAACTGTAGCAGGCATGCAATTAATATGCGTTCATTAGTGTATCCATTACTAAAGGTAAGTGTCATTAAAGGGCTATCAACATAAAATATATAATGTCTTAAATTAGCCCTTTATATGTGCTCATGTCCTATATGTGGTATAGATTGCGTACATAACAATGCACTAGCAGCAGCAGAGTGTGTTATTTTACTTGGCTCATATATACTTAAATTAGCCCTGTATATGTGCTTAATTTCCTATCTGTGGTGTAGATTGCGTACAGAACAATGCACTAGCAGTAGTAGTGTGTGTTACTTTACTTGGCTCATTTTCAGAATTCATAAGGTTGTATATTACAGGACGAATATCCTTTGCTAAAAACTCCTCAACCTCTTTTGCAATCATTAAAAAATATTGGTTTAGATCCTTTTTTAAGTGGAAAGGTGCACCGTCATACTCTTTAGGGTAGAATCCTTTAGTAGCAATATCAGCAACAACAGCATCAATGTTCGCCCAATTACTAGAATCCAATATTCTCTTCTCTTGCGCAGATAATATATATTTCGTGCCTATTTCTCTCTCTCTCCAGTCAGAGAGCATGTGGGGGATGTTGGACCTAAACGGAACAGTAGGAGGAAAACTAAGCTCTGGTATATTATCTTCACCTCGACATAAATCATCAAGCTTATACAAATATTTATAAATCTTCTGAGGTAGTATTCTACGCTCAGACAAAGGTGCGGCAGGATCTTTTAACTCACATATAGTGCTTCTGAGCTTTATAAGAACCTTTTTAAGCCTAGGGTTTTTTATATTTTGCATAAATATTTCTCTTTAATATAAGTATATTACCATAGATTCAGTATAACATAACTGTAGCAGACATGCAATTAATATGCGTTCATTAGTGCATTCATCACCAAAGGTAAGTGTAATTAATATGCGTTCATTAGTGCATTCATCACCAAAGGTAAGTGCAATTAATATGCGTTCATTAGTGTATTCATCACCAAAGGTAGATGCAATTAATATGCGTTCATTAGTGTATCACTGAAGCATGGGCTAATTAAAGTAAGGAGATCAGGAGTTTGTTGGAGCATTGGATGTTCAAAATTAAACATCCAATATTATACAATCTACCTAAACAGCATGATTAATACTGGATAGTGGCAGATTATATTTGTTCAATATAATTATTTTGGCTTTATTGCCGCATTAATCTATATTATTACAGATTATTTACCTCTGTTAATTGCTGCCTCTCTCCTTGATCAACGGCGGAAGAGTCAAGAGGATTTAATGTTGCTGTGTCTTGTTGTGTTGCAGGTGTAGAGGGGACATCAGTGTCTTTAGCCTCATTCTCACCTTTGCCATATAGCCTTGTGAATGCCTCGGTGTGAGGCTTAAGCGCTAGAATTAATTGTGCATGATATTTGTCCACATCCTCTGCAAAGTAATAGTATTCATTACTTAAGGGAATTATTTGTATGGTACCTTCTTCTATTAGACAATGTCTATATTGTTGCCATTTAGGATTCCTGATTCTCTGTATTATGGAATCTGTCATTTCTCTCGTGTACGTCTCCTCTTCCTCAGCAAAGAATGCAAGACCCAGTTCTTTCTTGCAAATAAACTTGTTTGGATCTATGAAAAATTCGGTCGGGATTGGTAACGGTGCGTCATGTTCAATATGGGCAATTTCCTCATCTGATAAACAATTTTTATCCTTGCAGTAGACATAAAAATTTACAGCACCAAACAGAGAGCGAAGGCATGATTTCCATGATTTCTCATTATTAGGATCTTTATATTCTTCCATATAGCGTATATGGTCTTTCATACACTTTATATACTGTGTATCATCTATTTTGTGCATTTTAATTACAATAAAAATATTAAATTAATAACTAATTATAGCATAATTATTAGGGAAGATGTAATTAAAAACATATATATACCTTTTATTGCATTAGCCAATAGAGGCAGCAAGAGACTTATCTTATTGCAGCTGCCCCTATTAAGGAAGGCATAATCAAAAATATATACCTTTTATTGCATTAGCTCATGGAGACAGCAGATATTTGCTCTATCGCTGCAGCCTCTTCTTGAGCAGCGGCGGGAGGATCAAGAGGAGTTCCTGTTGCTGTGTCTTGTTGTGTTGCAGGTGTGGGAATGGCCTCAGTGTTTTTATCCTCATTCTCACCTTTTCCATATAGCCTTGTGAATGCCTCCATCAAAGGCTTAATTTCTTTGAATAATAGTTCCACATATGCAATTGCGTCCTTTTCGAGAACATAGTAATCGTTGTACGCAGGAATTATTGCTAGACCTTCTTTTTGTGGTTTTGGTTCATCGTTGTTAGTCAATACTAACAATATTCTTTTCCTGCATAGAGTATCGATATCTTTTGCTAGCTGGGATCTCTTATTAGTATCTTTCAATGAGTTACTTGTAATACTTCGTTTCTCAGTGCGTAGTTTATCAACCTGTGTCTGTAGTGCTAATCTTTCGGGGTAGATGTGACATCCTGTTTTTTTTGGCAACGGTGTATTATGTTTAATCCTATCAATCATATCTGCTGGTAAACAACCTAGTATAAGGCATTGTTGATAAAAATTGTAAATATTATGAACATTCTTATCATAGGTTTCTTTATTATCTTTATTTAACTGTATAAGATCTTCTATAGTCAAAGATCCTACACTATGTATATAGTATA
This sequence comes from Rickettsiales bacterium, assembly GCA_965262395.1. GTDB lineage: Bacteria > Pseudomonadota > Alphaproteobacteria > Rickettsiales > Anaplasmataceae > CBDHFF01. Next base: position 1,183,682 of record OZ253531.1, on the reverse strand, counting down.
GCGCACGCTCTATAACACTATCATACTCAGGCTGTTTCCTGCTTGCTATATAATCATGACGTTCTATCTTTTCCATTATCACTCTCCTAAGAAATTCAACTTACAATTGAATTGTAACATAATTATTAGGGAGGGTATAATTAAAACTATATATTTTTATCGCATTAGCCTAGCCCGTAGAGGCAGCAAGAGACTTGCCTTATTGCTGCAGCCTCTCCTTGATCAACGGCGGAAGAGTCAAGAGGAGTTAATGTTGTTGTGTCTTGTTGTGTTGCAGTTTCAGGGATGATATCAATTTCACTATCCCTCTTCATTCTACCTTTATTTCTATCATATCGCTTCTTGAGTTCATTGTTTTCTTTTAATTCTTCGGAACGCAACCTCACTGTAGGAGTTTGATAGTTATATTCAAATCCCTTATATTCTTCTTTAATGAACGCTAAGAATTTTTCTGCATATGGTTCAAGATTTTTTATTAGTTTGTCAGTATATTCTTGTATTTCCTCTGCATAATATGAATATCCTTCACCAAATGTCATAGTGAATAAACCATATTTTTCTTCTGCTCCATACCACAATTCACTATTATTGTCAGGGTTGTGTTCTTCACGCTTCTCTGGGAATGGTGCGTTAGCTTTAATCGATTCAATTGCTTCAGATGATAAATACCATACTGGTTTCCTTTTTAGTACAGGGCTGAGTTGTGATGACTCGTCCTCCATTATAAGAAAAAGCATGGAAGCTCCATGTAGCATCTCTCGGCTAGTACCACCATTATTACTCATTTTATCTATTTCTCGTAGCATCTCTCGGTAAAAATCAGGCATTTTACGGCCATCGAATCGCTTATGAATATTTAATACTTGATCATGATGTTTGTCCGAATCGTAATGGTGTATCCCTGGACTATAAGGAGTAGACATATTGCGAGTAGCTCTTCGCATATTATCCTCTGTAAAACTATTAAATCATTAGTCAAGTATAGTATAGTTAATAAATAAATGCAATATGTATGTATTTATTAACTAATTTTGTTGCAATATACTATATTACCAAATCCGATGAATGATCTATTTGAAACAATTCAACAACCATATCCTTTTGAGGGTCACCGGAATCATATCTCTCACCGAATAGATAGATATGTTTGTGTGCGTGCGTATCAACATAGGGAAGGGCGCCCCATGAGTTATTATTAACATCAAACAGTAAATGTTGTTGTCCGTGACAATCTTGCTCAAACACTTTCATGTGGCTGCTATAGAAGTTTCCTTCTAGGGTAATTTCTTTGAGTTCATTGGTGTGCTTATCTCTTAATAATCCGTTGCCAATTAAATCATCGCCTCTATGGGTTATATAAACAATTCCCTTACTGTGGTCAAAATTGGCCATTACGAGGTGATGCGGTACATCAATTTCGATTTTTATAGGAACGCCATCTTCATTCTTTATGTATATATCTTTAAGGTCGTCACATTTCGTATGAGCATTGCGTTCATATATATCTTTCCCTGAGGTGCATCTATTCTCATTTTTGTGGTCTGATTCACCATCAAATACACTATTAATATAATTTAAGGTAAGTTTTTCATCCATTGCTGTGTATTCTTTGTATTCATTTCTTATATACATATCTTCCTCATAGTTGTGTTTATTACAGGTATTGTGGTCATGTATATCTTTATGACTATCTTTGTCTCCATATACATCATCTACATAATTCTTAATATAATCTAAGGTAAGTTTCTGATCCGTCGTCGAGTATTCTTTGTATTCATTCTTCATATACATATCTTCCTCATTGTTGCGTTGATTACAGATATTGTGTTCATGTGTATCTTCATGACTATCTTTGTCTTCATATGCATCATCTATATAATTGTTAATATAATTTAATGTAAGTTTCTGATCCATTACTGAGTATTTATCAAACATAATTACAGTCCCTCGTTGTTACTTAATTGACAAGATTTTACATACAATAAGCTATATACAGATTATAGATATATACAGAGAATGTCTATATCATAAGATATTATATTGTGTAATATACAATAGATCAGATTTGTCTACAACTAAAAGGTAAAATCATTGTGTTCTATTAACCTTGATATTTCAAGTATGCCATACATATCGGGTGAATCTACAGGATGATCAGATGAGTTAGAAAGATATGCATATTCAGTTTTCTTATTACAATCACTGCTGTGGTTATAATCATAATTATTAGGTCTATCTTTCATTATATATTGTAAAGCAGGCCATTGATTATTCGTTCCTTCTATATGTAAACTAGAGCTATCACCAGGTTCTGTTCCTTTTTCGAATATTTTTAGGTAATTAGTTGATCCATTATAGCCATCATAATGATTATATTTGTTATGTATGGAACCTTCTACTAATATTTCTTTCATTTCGCCTGTTTCCTTGTCTCTTATTAGTCCATTACCTATTAATTCACCATTAATTGCATTCAGTTTTATTACTCCTAAGGCTCTGTCTTGGGTCTTTGGTTTATCATCACATTTATTATCCCGCTGATAATAGCTATTTATAATAAAATGATTTTCTGCCTCTAATTCAAACCTGACTATAGAGCCATTTTCATCTTTAAAAGAAATATTCCTCGTTGACATTGATTTCCTCCATACCCATTCGTAGATAACAACAAAATTTAATAATCTATTATTGTCATGCAATACCATGCATGGTTGTATGGTAGCATCTTAATGCTCATATTGCAACTAATTGTAGAAATAGATGCTTGTTTTTAATGTCTGTTCAAGATAGTCATTAAATAATAGAATTCTTAACATTAAATCTGAAAAGTGCAGAAGGCATAATGAGGTTATAGTTATGATTTACATTCAATTTGGTGCATAATAATCATACTCTATATAACAAAGATTATTTGAACTGTTCCATTTATTTATCACATTAAAAGACATATTATGTGTTGCCTATATTCAGTGAGTGCATAATATATATGCAACTAATGGTTCCAGATATATGGGCATTTTTCCTATAATATTTAAAACATTAGTTCAATGAATATTTTTTACATTTACTACAACTAGTAAGCTCCTTGGCAAGGGAAATTGAGACATATACAGTTCACTATATCGTTTAGTAGTACTGTTGTTTGTGTCCAGGCTGTTTTTGAATTAGACCAGGTATTCAAGCTATATGTATTAAGGTAAAGATCCAACCATTTTATTTTTATATTAAATAACGCATGTTCAAGTGTAGCAAAATAGACTCACTTTACTATTCCATGCGCAAGCACAGCAGGAAATTGCATCGCTTAAACAGTGAATTTAGCGTCACGCATGTTCAAGTGTAGCAAAATAGACTCACTTTGCTATTCCATGCGCAAGCACAGCAGGAAATTGCATCGCTTAAACAGTGAATTTAGCGTCACGCATGTAGCAAAATAGACTCACTGTTCTATTCCATGCGCAAGCACAGCAGGAAATTGCATCGCTTAAACAACGAATTTAGCATCACGCATGTTCAAGTGTAGCAAAATAGACTCACCTTACTATTCCATGCGCAAGCACAGCAGGAAATTGCATCGCTTAAACAACGAATTTAGCGTCACGCATGACCAAGTGTAGCAAAATAGACTCACTGTTCTATTCCATGCGCAAGCACAGCAGGAAATTGCATCGCTTAAACAGTGAATTTAGCGTCACGCATGTTCAAGTGTAGCAAAATAGACTCACTGTTCTATTCCATGCGCAAGCACAGCAGGAAATTGCATCGCTTAAACAACGAATTTAGCATCACGCATGTTCAATGTTGATATTTCAACTGTAGTAGACTTGCTGACACCTAGTGAGTCCTCTCCATCATTTCTTTTTCCAGAAAGATAGGTATATCCATGTTTCCCTCTACCTAGCAAATTAGGTATTGCTTTCGTATTTTTGCCGGCGTTTGCTTCAAGAAGCATGAATTGCTGGCCAGTGTCTTTCGTAGAAGACATTTGTATGTTACTTTTGTCAATATCGCCAGAAACCACAACCTGCAATAGTTGTTTTGTGCTTTTTAGTCTCATAATTCCTTGACCAACAGTTTTCCCATTCATCATGGTAAAGTTTATAACGCCAAGTGCATAAGGAACGGCGTCTCCCTGACCCTGATCGTAAATATTAATTACCAAAGAATTATCTGCATACGCAAATCCTGGAGTAAGGTTTCCCATGTCGTCTTTAATATAGTAATTAATAATTTGACGTTGTTCAGTAGATCCTCCGCCTCCTTGTCCACCAAAGAGAGATGAAATCTGACTTGATGCATCTTTTAAGGCATTGGCTCCTCCCTCTACTTGCCCACCAAAGAAAGAAGAAAATTGATTCGATGCATCTTTTAAGGCATTGGCTCCTCCCTCTACTTGCCCACCAAAGAAAGAAGAAAATTGATTCGATGCATCTTTTAAGGCATTGGCTCTTCCTTCTACTTGCCCACCAATAAAGGAAGAAATTTGGTTTGAGGCATTCGTTAATGTATTATTTAATTGAGGTGATTGAACATTATTGACCCCAGAGTTATCGAAATTAGAAAAGATTTGATTAAAAAGATCATTGTTAGACATAATTCCAAGCTCCGTATTAAATATTGATAATTATAAGGTCACAATAGACATTATTAAGCTAGCATAATAATGAAGATAATACAAATATGAATTCTTTCTATAATATACTTGAGCCTTACAGGAAGATAATACAAATATGAATTTTTTCTGTAATATACTTGAGCCTTACAGGCAGTGCGATGACAGATGATAATTGTATTGATATATTAAGGTAATTACATTGTGAACAATTTAGATATTGTAATTGTTTGAATGTTGAGACAGATATGACCTGTAGGTATAATAATCGCCTGTTAAATCATTAATTATTTTTTGATTGATTTTTATATACTTGAGATTTTGTATTGGCTGAGGCAACGAAATTCCTCTTACTTTTGAATATATGCAAATATATTACTTAATATTAGATGATTGTTTGTACATGCAAGCTAGGCTTACATGTACAAACAGAATAACTAAGATGAGATAATGAATTATTTAATACAAAGATAGAAGATTATTCAATATGTATTGAATAATTCATTTGTAAGACCTTATCTTAGTTTCATTTTTACTATAAATAAATAGGCAACGGCTGCAAAGATAGTTCTACTACAACATCTGGATCAAGGAATGGTAAATCATATCTGTTACCACAAAGTTTTATAGACCCAACAGATGGATTAGACAATAGCATGTGTAGCGCTCCCTCAACATCACTTTTTGCTGTAACTAGCAAAGTATCGGCTGCTGCTGTACTTGTATCGTCATCTTCTTTCCAGAGTATTGAGATTGAAGAATTTGCAATATCAATATGTGATTCTATTGTAATAAATTCATTAAATTCAATATATAACATCTTGCCGCCATCATCAGATGATAATGGTTCATTAGCATTGATATCAATAACTGCTGATGCATATGGCATATCACTATCGTTATTATATATTCTTATATGAATGGTTTGTGTCATGTCATCATCATCATTTGGAACATAGTCAGTCATTGGCATTGATGCGTCTGCCTGAGCCTGATCTCTTAGTGCTAGCTACTAAGTGCTGGATCCATTAAAGGATGATTAACAGCTTGAGGAGCAGGGAAAGATGCGTCTGCCTGAGCCTGATCTCTTAAGCTAGCTACTAGTGCTGGATCCATTAAAGGATGATTAACAGCTTGAGGAGCAGGGAAAGATGCGTCTGCCTGAGCCTGATCTCTTAAGCTAGCTACTAGTGCTGGATCCATTAAAGGATGATTAGTAGCTTGTGCAGCGGCAGCGTCAGTCATTGGGCAAGGTTCTAGCCATGGTTCCATATCATCATTTTCTTGAGCCAGGGAACATTGCCTGATCCTGATCTCTTAAGGTTAGTGCGGCAACAGGAATAGGGTGAAGTGCAGCGTTAGGCATTGGGCAAGGTTCTAGCCATGGTTCCATATCATCATTTTCTTGAGCCATTAACATTGGATCCATCGAAGGTTGTGCGGCAACAGGAATAGGGTGAAGTGCAGCGTCAGGCATTGGGCAAGGTTCTAGCCATGGTTCCATATCATCATTTTCTTGAGCCATTAACATTGGGTCCATCGAAGGCTGTGCGGCAACAGGAATAGGGTGAAGTGCAGCGTTAGGCAGTGGGTAAGATCTGAACCATGGAGGTATGCCAGCTGCTTGCATAGGTGGATAAAATGATTGTCCGCCAACAAAGTTAACAGGTGGATACCAAGGAAGAGGCAAGGCTCCTGCGGCAGGCCATTGTGTTTGATTGGGATATAAATAACCCGCGGAAGCATTAGCATAACCCGGGCCATAAAATCCACCATTAAAGAAATAACTACTAGCCATAAAAAAACCTCGTATTTTACTATTACAATTCTTGCGTAATACAACGCACATGGCACGATAACATTGCAGTGAAAGTCATGCAACCAATAATTAGAATTGTTGTCTTGCAATTATGCTTGTTTTATTGCTAATAAAACTAATCTTATGCAATAGGTAGTTGTTATTAATGCGTGAATTAAAAATAGGATCTATTGCAACTTATTGGTCAATATAAGAGAATAAACTTATTGGTCAATATTAAGAGAATACAATAATAAAGATAATCCTATAATAGAAGGCTGCTCTGTATAAGGTCGCTTTCTATTATATTCTTTTGAGTGCCTATATTATTTTTGTGTGCTGTCTTGTTTGTTGGTAATTTGGTCAGTCTGGTCCAAGAGATCTGTTTCTTCTGTTGTTTGAAGCCCTGTTTCTGGTGACTTAGGTTGTAATGTACTAGGATCTGGTGATGTGCTGCTCCCAGTTTGTTCAGTCGTAGATGAAACGTCAGAATCTTTGGGCTTAGATTGTGATGCACTAGGATCTGGTGATGTGCTGCTCCCAGTTTGTTCAGTCGTAGATGAAACTGGTGGTTTGTTAGACTCTTCTGGCTTAGGTTGTGATGCACTAGGATCTGGTGTTGTGCTGCTCCCAGTTTGTTCAGTGACTGGTTGTGTTTTGTTCTTTTTTGAAAAAATACCCTTTATTTTTTCTCTGAATCCAGGGGTGGTGCTAACCTGAGATGCATTAACCTCAGTGTGTACTTTCTCTTTCTTCTTCTTCTTCTTTTTTGATGAATCGGGTTTGTCCTTTTCGGAGGAGGGTGGCTTTTGGGGTGTCTCTGTAGAAGGATCTGGGTTTGATGCTGCAGGAGGCGGAGGAGTACCTTGGGATGTCTCTTTAGAAGGATCTGGGTTTGATGCTGCAGGAGGCGGAGGAGTACCTTCTTTTGGTTGTTGACTAGCAGATAATGGATTTGATATTCTTTCAGGAAATTCTTGGAACATTTTTGATATCGGGATATTCGGTAATGCCTTTGTAAAGGCGAACCCACGTTCTTTTATATGATATGCGGAAGTACCAATATTACTGAATTCATCTTTCTCTTTACTGGAAATGCCTTCAGCTGCTTGCACAATAGGACCTGCATAATGTCGAAGATGTTGTCGATGGGACGCTGGTATGACGCGGGAATGAAAGTCCTTCTCAGTGCCAGCTGTAACTCTGATATTAAGTAGATCGTCTTGATATGGAGTATCGCTAGATAAATGCACAGTGCCGCCTTTTTGCCCTATAAAGCTAAGTAATTCGTTATAGGCATTAATATCTAACTTCTTATCCTTATCATCGATGACCATGCCTTTACTGAGTAAATGATCATGACATTCCTCCATAGAAACTCCAGAGACTGAAAGATATGGCTTTTGGTGTATATGGGGAGCAAATAATTCTTTCTCTTCTGAATTAGCGTGTACAACAATCTTTGTGTGATGGGTAAACACACCATTCCCTATTGTAGATATCTCAATATCAAAATTTGTATACTTTGCTCTTATTAGACCTTTCAACTCTTCAACATATTGAGGGTTATCTCGGAGTGTTTTTGAAAATGCAATTTTCTCCTCAATCAATATTTTGCTTTCTATCTCTTTGTGTTTTGCTGCTCCTGCGTTACCTATTGGTGCCTCTGCGAGGAGCTCTATTTCATCGTTTGTTGCTGCCACATGTCCATCAGGTGCTTGATAGTTTATTGCCTTAGTCAATACTTCTTTAGTGATAGGATTTGGATTGCGTCTGTGTAGTGCAAATTGTGTGCCAAGTGCAAGCGTAGAAGATGATCTATTACCTTCTATAGTAGCTTTACCCCTAACGTATGTAGACGCATCTTTTAATGCAGCTTTGGATGTATCATTATCAGCCATCTTTATTAAACCAAATTGCGTGAGAGCTACGAATAAGCTTGGTGCCATAGCATATTTTATGCTCTTATCCAATTTATGAGATCCATTTTTCTCAAATCTTGCTTTTATAAAATTATTTATTTCGTCCTTATGTGAACCAAAGTCAACGTTGGCTATTTCCTCAAGCCCTTCACCTTTCACATTTTCACCTGCTTTTTTAAAAGATATAGCTCCAGTATCTGGATTATAAAGGAATAAATCCATTGTTTTAGCTAGGGTATGGGCATTGTGCAAAGGGGCAATACCAAGATACTCAAGTCTTAGAGGATTAACCTGCTCTCTTTTAGAAAATGGTGCTTCCATTTTCGTAGCAGCAGCTTTTTCTTTCTTATTGTCTATGTTCTGTGCTAACTTAATCGCTGTATTCGCGAAACTGCCTTGAACATCTTTCATTAATTTTTTGGGATTGTGTTGTTCTAAGAAAGATATTTGATTAATTCCTTGGCTATGCCTTTTATCTTTGTGATTGTGTATGTTTCGTTGGATTTCTCTGCCCACGAATAACCCTAGTACTAATGATGTGAATAAGAGAACTAATGCGGCTGCGGCAATGAGTCCAGCAATACTTTTCTTTGAAAATGTCATGGCCATATTATTAATACCTTATATCTTGTTATATTGCATAATTATAATGTAATAATATTAAGAAATGAATAATAAATTAGAGTATTAATTCTTAATATTAACAAATATTAGATTGTTATTAGTCAATAATACTATTATATTTTTTGTATAACAACAGCTGAAGTTACAGGAAATGAGCTATGATCAGTTAAATATAATTAATGAGAGTCACAGAGATATTTGATTGCTTAATTATGGTCGGAACGGCGGGATTCGAACCCACGACCCCCAGTCCCCCAGACTGATGCGCTACCAGGCTGCGCTACGCCCCGAAATAACTAGTTTCCATTCATTGACGGCACAATACTATATTAAAAATTAGAATTCAAGATTAATAAAGATTTAAGCATTGCTGAGCATATTTCATTGTTGATTGTCGAGTTAACAGAATATGCAGCAATATAAATACAAGGCACTGAATGAAGATTATGTGATCACTAAGGGTGTTGTAACTGCGGCTGGAGAAAATGACGTAGAGCAAAAACTAAAAGAATTGGGATTGGAGCTGATTAGCACTTCTGTGATTAAGCATGGTTCTTTGTTTGGCTTGATGGATAATAAAATAGAAAAAAAAGATATAATGCTTCTATGCATACACCTGCAAGAACTGGAAAGAGCAGGGGTTCCTATATTAGATTCGCTTAAAGATATATATGACTCAACGCCGCAATCTAGGATGAAGGATATTCTATATGATTTGTATGAAAGCATAACCAACGGATCTTTGTTGTCTGAAGCTTTTGCTAGACACCCAGACGTATTTGATGATGTTTTTATAAATTTAATTTCATCGGGGGAGAAAACAGGTAAATTAGTAGAAATATTTGGTTATTTAGTAAGTCAAATTAAGTGGAGGATGGATTTAGAATCTTCGGTAAAAAAAGCACTGACATATCCTGCTGTTATGTTGGTTGTTTTTGTTATCATGTTAACTGTAATGATGGCTTTTGTTGTTCCTCAAGTTTCAGGATTTCTGTTGGATCAGGGTATAGAATTGCCTATATATACTAAAATTCTTATTGGTTCATCTAAATTCTTTGCTAATAATTGGTTTTTCTTAGCAATATTCATTGTGCTGTCTGTTATTGCATTTAAGGTTATGAAAAGTACTATGAAAGGATTCAGATATGCTGTAGATGGTATGTCTCTCAAGATTCCATTTTTTGGTATACTATTTCGTAAGATAGAGATTGCTGTTTTTTGTAGATTTTTTGCTGTTACGTATAGTAGCGGCATAGAAATAATAAAGTGCATAGATATATCTGCTAGTGTTGTAAAGAACACTGTTTTACAAGGGCATATGTGCTCCGTTAAGGAGAGTATTAAAAATGGATTGGGTATTACTGAATCCATGAAACAAACCAGGCAATTTCCTAGTTTAGTTTTGCGTATGTTTAAAGTTGGAGAAGATAGTGGGAATTTGTCTAAAGTTTTGGAATATGTAAATGTTTTGTATGATAGTGAGATCAAAGAGTCCATAGAGTCCATGATAGCACTCCTTAAGCCAGCGCTTGTGGTAGTAATTGGATTGTTGTTGTTTTGGGTTATTGCGTCAGTCTTTGGTCCTATATATGGAAATTTCAGTAGATTTGGATAAATATTGATATCTATAAAAATTATTGATAACTTTAGAGTCATGTATTAACATGAAATTGTACCAATTTGTTCAGCCTTGATTATGAATAATCATATACTAGGAATATATAGAAAATTTCCTATTACTTTTGTGCGGGGCAAAGGAGCTAGGCTCTTTGATGATAAAGGTAGAAATTATTTAGATTTCATGTCGGGTATAGCTACAGTTAATCTGGGGCATTGCAATAATTATATCAATGAAAAATTAAAAGAGCAATGTGATGATCTTTGGCATTGCTATAATTTCTTCTCTAATATTCAGCAGAATAAACTTGCCAAAAGACTTGTTGATTTAACGTTCGCAGATTCAGTATTTTTTTGCTCAACTGGAGGAGAGGCTATTGATGCGTCATTAAAGTTTATGCGCCGATATCATAGCGAACAAGGTAATAAGGATAAAAATAAGATTATATCTTTTGATTATTCGTTTCATGGTAGAACCTTTGCAGGTATCTCTGTTGGAAGTAGTGATGCACATAAGAAGGGCTATTATCCATTATTGCCTGGAATTAAGCGTATTCCAGTAGGTGATATTAAAGCATTTGAAAGAGAGATTGATGAAAACACTGCGGGTGTATTGATTGAGCCATTGCAGTGTAATGGTGGGATTAGAGCTATTAATAGTGAATATTTACAAGAAATAAGAAGAATTACAGAAGAGAATGACGTGTTGTTGGCATTTGATGAAGTCCAGTGTGGTTATGGTAGAACGGGTAGTTTATTTTATCATGAACAGCTAGGAGTGAGGCCTGACATTTTATCTTGTGCGAAGGCAATGGGCAATGGCTTCCCGGTTGCAGGATGTTTGGTTGTTGATAAAGTGGCGGCAGCGGTGGAGCCTGATTGTCATGGCTCTACGTTTGGAGGAAATCCTTTGGCTATGTCTGTTGCAAATGCTGTGCTCGATTTAATGCTTGCAGATGGATTTTTTGACTCTGTAAAAGAACTTGGCAATTTGATACAGCAAGCCCTCTTGGCCTTGAAAGATCAATATAGCTCGATTATCTCTGATGTTAGAGGTGTTGGGGGCATATGGGGTGTTGAGTTGTTTGATAATAACATAGGGGTAGATTTAGTTAATGATTTGATTAATGAAGGATTAATAGTGAGTTTGGTGCATAATAATTCTGTTATCAGGTTAACACCTCCGTTGGTTATTGGTCAAAATGAAGTAAATGAAATGCATGATATTTTTGTTAAGAGTTTGAAAAAATTCTGTTAATTTCTGTTTTTATGCAAACGATTACATTTTATACGGATGCTGAGATGCTGAGATGCTGAGATGCTGAGATGCTGAGATGCTGAGATGCTGAGATGCTGAGATGCTGAGATGCTGAGATGCTGAGATGCTGAGATGCTGATTCTTTGTAAAGTGCAATAATTATATTGAAAATATTTATCTCAAAGTGTATAACTTTGAACCTATTATTTGGTATTTTTTATGAAAATAGGGCTTCTTACTCTAAAGAATTATATTTCATTTTTTACAAAACTTCTATCCAGTATCTGGAATTTTGCTATCGAAAATATCAATCAAGCAAGAGGATCTGGACACAGCATTAGAACCTATCTTGCTGAATTAAGAGATAAATCAGAGCATTTGTATGATACAAATCTTGGTCTTGGGTTATATCATTATCATCATGGAAATTATTCTGATGCCAAGCTTAGATTTTTATTAATGCGTTTATTCTGTCGTAATGATTGTTATGTGCAACTAGGGTTAGCACGAGCTTACTATATGTTAGGGAAAAAAAATAAAGCAAAGGACTTGTTCAATAAGGTGTTGGAATTAGATAGTGATGATGTCTTGGCCTTATATTATAAAAGTAAAATTGATGGTTTGGATTCAATTCGTTATATACCTGATGTTCTTGTTGAGGAGCATTTTAAATATGTGAGTGAAGACCTTGCCTTGGCCTCATTGAGCGAAGGTTCGGAGTTTAATTTGCCATCCGTAGTTGTTGATAGTATTAGAGATCTGTTCGGGAAAGATTCATCACATATAAAAATATTAGAGGTTTGTTGTCGCTCTGGTGCCATAGGATTCAATTTAAGAGATAATGATATTGCACACCGTGTTGATGGCATAGAAGTATCAGTGGACCTTATAGAGTCTTTGGAATTGCTAAAATTCGAAGGCACGAGTGTGTATGATTCTCTTTTTCAAGGTAATGTCCGGGCTTATTCTGAAGGATGTAAGGTTGGATATAGGTATGATGTTGTAATATTATCAAATATCCTTTCTTACGATACTAGGAGGATAGAGGACCTACTGAATGGTTATAAGAAACATTATTTATCTGAGGGTGGATATATTTTATTCGTAGAGAGTGTTTCTGATGATGTAAGGGAGAATTATAAATTAATAGATAAGGAAGATATTTTTGTATATTCAAAAAATTATTTGGAATTATGTATTAAGCGCTCAGACTTGAATATACATGGAACAAGTAGTTGTGTATCTTACAATGGACATGATTGTAAACTGTTTATCTTGAATTAGTTTTCTGTAGGGGATGTATGAGAATAATTGCGGGCAAATTTAAAAGTAGAAACATAAAGAGCCTGAATTCTGACAGTTATAGACCAACTAAGTCTATAGTGCGTGAGGCCGTTTTTAATAAAATTGAGAACGGTGGATTATGTGAGTTGCTTGATTCTAAGGTATTAGATTTGTGTTGTGGTAGTGGAATTCTTGCGTTTGAGGCCTTATCCAGAGGTGCAGCCAAGGCAGTGTTTCTTGATAAGGATCGTGATCATAGGCAATTCATTATGGAAGCGGCAGAGATGTTAGAAGTAGAGAGTAAAGTAAAATTTGTACGTACTGATATTGAATTTTTATCTCTATCTAATACTAAATATAATGTTGTATTTATGGATCCGCCATATGGTCAAAATATGTTAACAAGCCTGTTTGATAAGCTGGCAAGATATGGATGGTTGAGTCAGGGTGCTATTTTAGTTGCGATTATGGGTAGAAATGATGTTATAGAGTTAAATTCTAATTATAGGTTGATCTCAGAAAACTTATATGGTAGGTCTAAGGTTAATTTTGTTGAGTTTTTAGAGTGATAGGGAGGATTTTTGTATGACTCGTAGTATAGATGTTGCATACATTACGTCATTATTGGAAAAAAGATTTGAAGGCGGGGAGATAAAGGTTAAGCAGTGGAATGTCGAGGGTGATGGAGGTCATTTTGCGGTTGATGTAAAATCATCAGAATTTGCTGGAAAATCTGAATTAGAAAGGACAAACATGATTCACGATGCAATTGGCAGAGAGAATATAGGCGGTGAGATTCATGCTTTGCATATAAAAGCCTCTACTGATAACGCTGATGAAGATGATAATTTTACTGAAGAAGTTTCTTCCTCTGATGAGGGATCTGGGCTTGAGGAAGCTAAGTTCGAAGCAGGTTCTGTAGGTGAGGTAATATACAATAAGATTAAGTCTCACGATATAGTGCTATTTATGAAAGGCACCAAAGATTTTCCGATGTGTGGATTTTCTGGGCGTCTTGTTGAAGTGTTGACTAGATTAGTTGGCGATGATTTTCATGATGTTAATGTATTAGAGGATGAGGATATTAGGCAAGGAATTAAGGATTTTTCTAACTGGCCTACTATACCACAGCTTTATATTAAGGGAAAATTTATTGGTGGCTCTGATATTGTACTTAAGATGTATCAAGCAGGTAATTTGCAGAAAATGTTTAATGCAGTTCTAGGATTATCTGTATGAATAGGAGAAATTCTACAACATTATTTGTAATTATAGTGTTTATAGCTGCGCTTGGATTTGCGTTTTTTATAAAGCAGGATAAGGTTGTGGCCATAAGAAACTATGAAAGAGAAGTGCAGGTTTCACAAAACGATGATTTTGGCAGTGTCAAGATAGATAGTAGTATCAAGATTGGCAGTGATTTTGCACTCTTTAATCAAGATGGAGTTAGCGTTTCTAGTGAGGATTATCGAAAAGATGGTAAGTTCCTGGTTGTGTCATTCGGTTTCTCGCATTGTCCCAAAATGTGTCCAGAGTCCTTAACTGCGCAAACGGTTGCATTAAATAGAGTGTTTAAGAAAATTGGGGAAAAGAATGCAAATTTTCAAGTATTTTTCATTACATTAGATCCAGAGAGAGATGATGTAGCAAGGATGAAGGTTTTCTGGGATGATTTTCATCCTTCTATACAGATGTTAACTGGAAGCAGCGAGACAATCGATTCTTTAAAAGAGTCTTATAAGGTTTTTGCACAAAAGCTATCTGAGGATGAGAATTATGATATAAATCACTCAGGTATAATATATATTATGGATTTGAATGGGGATCTTGTTGACGTTTTTAGTGCCACAGATACTGCTGGCAGAATGTATGATAAGTTTATGAGTATAGTGAAAAGGGGGTGATTCTTCATGAGTGATAGTAGCTTGCAAGTTGTTAATAGATATGCAGTTTCTTTGTACGATATCGCAAAGGAAACTGGAGATTTGGATCTTATGTATGAAGATGCAGTTGTATTGCGAGAGGTGTTTGGAAAACTATTTGAGGGTGATGCTTTATTGGTGCTTAGTAATGAGTTTCTTGAGCATGATGCACGAATGTTAGTACTTCAATCAGTGTTTGATAATATGAACAATGAACTTTTAAAGAATTTTATGCAGTTAATCATTGCAAATAATAGGATAGGTTTGATATGTAGAATATTGGATTGTTTTTTTTCTATCATTAGTGATAATGGAGGTAATGTTCGTGGTATTGTTTATTCGGCTTATGCGTTAGGTGATGACATTGAGAAGATAGGCAGTGCTTTATCGGCACTATTGAACAAAACGGTAATTTTGGAAAGTATAATTGATTCTTCATTGATTGGGGGTTTTGTAATAGAATTTGATAATAAGCGCATAGATTTATCAGTGGTTGGTCGATTGAGGTCTATATATAATATTAGTAAGACTGTTGTAGTTAATTTATAGATAAGGTGGGGATAATTTTATGGTACTAGATGTTAATGAGACTGTTTCTGCAATCAAGGCAGAGATTCAGAAGCTTGAGAATAAAGTTGATATAGAGGAAATTGGTCGGGTTGTTAAGTGTCAGGATGGAATGGCAACAGTTTATGGGTTGGCCAGCGTGCAATCCAACGAGGTTGTAGAGTTTGCTAATGGCATCGAAGGAATGGCATTGAACCTTGATGTAGGAACAGTTGGTATTGTTGTTCTAGGTGGAGAAAACCTTATTAAAGAAGGTGATGTTGTAAAGCGTACTGGTAGAATTATTGATGTGCCAGTTGGTAAGGAGCTTCTGGGCAGGGTGGTAAATGCCTTGGGTGAACCAATTGATGGTAAGGGTTCTTTGAATGCAAAAACTAGATCCAAGATTGAAATTAAAGCTCCTGGTATTATAGAACGTCAACCAGTTTCAGAGCCAGTGCAAACAGGTATTAAATCAATAGATGCTTTGATACCTATTGGGCGTGGTCAAAGAGAGTTAATAATTGGTGATAGAAAGACAGGGAAGACAGCAATTGCAATTGATACAATTCTTAATCAAAAAAGAATTAATGATACATTGCCTGAAAAGGAAAAGATGCATTGTGTTTATGTTGCCATAGGGCAAAAAAGATCCACGGTTGCCCGTGTGGTTAAAAAATTGGAAGAGTGTAATGCTATGGAATATACCACGATTGTTGCAGCAACTGCCTCTGAAAATGCTTCTTTGCAATATATATCAGCATATGCAGGATGTACGATTGGGGAATATTATCGTGATAATGGTATGCATTGTTTGATAGTTTATGATGATTTGTCAAAGCATGCGGTTGCCTATAGGCAAATGTCCTTATTATTAAGACGTCCTCCAGGAAGAGAAGCATATCCAGGAGATGTATTCTTTCTTCATTCACGTTTATTGGAACGAGCTGCGAAAATGTCAGATGACAAAGGAGCAGGGTCTTTAACAGCATTGCCGATAATTGAAACGCAGGCTGGAGATGTATCCGCGTACATACCTACCAATGTAATTTCGATTACTGATGGTCAAATATTCCTTGAAGCTGAGTTATTTCATAAGGGTGTGCGACCTGCTGTTAATGTAGGGTTATCAGTGTCTCGTGTTGGTTCTGCCGCTCAAATGAAAGCTATGAAACAGGTTGCAGGTAAGATCAAGCTTGAATTGGCGCAATATAGGGAAATTGAAGCATTTGCTCAGTTTGGTTCGGATCTTGATGAGTCGACTAAGAAATTACTTGATAGGGGTAGCCGTCTTG
The DNA here is from genome assembly GCA_965262395.1 of Rickettsiales bacterium. Classification (GTDB taxonomy): domain Bacteria; phylum Pseudomonadota; class Alphaproteobacteria; order Rickettsiales; family Anaplasmataceae; genus CBDHFF01. The sequence continues at coordinate 1,166,804 of OZ253531.1, read as the reverse complement.
TTGAGTTGCTTAAACAGCCTCAGTATGTTCCTTTGACTCCAGCTGAAGAAATTGTAATAATATTTGCTGGTGTTAATGGCTTTTTTGATAGCACCGCAGTTGCAGAAATAGTTGAATATGAAGGGAAAATATTAAATATTCTGAGAACAGAGCATGTAGCATTGCTAGAAGAGATTGCTAAAGAGAAAAAAATCACAGAAAGCATAGAGAAGTCTATTCGTGAATTATTGAATAATATATTTAAATAGAGCTTGTAATATAAGCTTAAGATTGAGCTTAGTTATTACCTGTTTTATTCGTAATATTTTGATTCTATTGAATAATATATTTAAATAGAGCTTGTAATATAAGCTTAAGATTGAGCTTAGTTATTACCTGTTTTATTCGTAATATTTTGACTTTATTACTGGGTGATATTTCATAGTGAAAATATAATTTATGAATAAAGTTATAATTAAATTTAATTTATTATTGATTTGATATTGATATTTGCCTCCATTATATCTATAATACTAGAGGTTATAGGTTATTTTGGTACGCTATATGTCGGGTACTTCTGTTGATATTTTAGAGCAAAAAAGAAAAGAGTCTAAGTTAGGTGGTGGTGAAGCACGTATAAAAAAGCAACACGACAAGGGGAAGCTTACGGCAAGGGAGCGAGTAAAAATCTTGTTAGACATTGATTCTTTTGAAGAATTTGGACTGTTTTCTGAATGTCAGTCAACAGAGTTTGGTTTAAATGATAAGAAAATAGCTGGCGATGGCGTGGTTACTGGACATGGTTTAATAAATGGTAGATTAGTCTTTGTTTATTCTCAGGATTTCACAGTGCTTGGGGGGTCATTAGGCAAGCAAGCGGCTAAAAAGATTACTTCTATTATGGATATGGCGATGAAATCTGGTGCGCCAATTATTGGTATAAATGACTCAGGTGGAGCTAGAATACAAGAAGGCGTAGATTCATTAGGAGGATATGGAGATATATTTCAGAAAAATGTTGATGCTTCTGGGGTTATTCCACAAATTTCAGTAATTATGGGCCCCTGTGCTGGTGGTGCTGTTTATTCTCCGGCATTAACAGATTTCATATTTATGGTTGATGGTAATTCTTACATGTTCGTCACAGGCCCAGATGTAATAAAAAAGGTTACTTTTGAAGATGTAACTCAAGAAGATCTTGGGGGGTCTAGGGTTCATACTGAGAAAACTGGCATAGCTGCTGCTGCTTTCCACGATGATATAGAAACTCTACTACAAGTTAGAGAGTTCATGTCTTATTTGCCATCAAGTAACAAAGATAAAATTCCACAAAAAGAATCTAGTGATATTTGCAATAGGAGAGAGATTGCTTTAGATAGTATTGTGCCCAATATGTCGAATCAGTCTTATGATATGAAAACTGTGTTGAAATTAGTGGTTGATGACAATGAACTGTTTGAAATACAGGAAAATTATGCAAAGAATGTTATTATAGCATTTGCACGCATGGATGGTTCCACCGTGGGTATTGTTGCGAATCAGCCATTGCATCTAGCGGGTTGTTTAGATATAGATGCTTCAAGAAAAGCGGCTCGTTTTATCAGGTTTTGTGATGCATTTAATATTCCATTGCTTACTTTTGTTGACGTACCAGGATTTTTGCCTGGTACCAATCAGGAATATGGTGGGCTGATTACCCACGGAGCAAAACTTTTATATGCGTACGCTGAAGCAACCGTGCCAAAGATAACAGTGATAGTTCGTAAGGCTTATGGTGGTGCTTATATAGTTATGAACTCAAAGCATTTATTGGGCGATGTTAATTATGCTTGGGGTAAAGCAGAAATAGCCGTGATGGGCCCGGAAGGGGCGGTAGAGATAATATTTCGTGAGCATATAAATGATAAAGAAATGGTAAATAAATTAGTACAAGATTATAAAGATAAATTCGCAAATCCGTTATTCTCGGCGGCTCGTGGCTATATTGATGACATAATTGAGCCAAAAGACACCAGGATGCATTTATGTAGATCGTTAAAGATGCTTAAGAATAAAGCAATGGATAAACCATGGAAGAAGCATGATAACTTGCCACTTTAGATCAGGTTTCAATTGTGTATGTTTGATCTTGGCAGACAACATATTAACATCTTGATTTTGTTTTTGGATTATGTATTATATTAAGCGATATTAACTGATATTAATCAATAAGGAGATTTCTATGAAACATAGTGTGTATATGGTTTGTAAAAGCGGAGCTCATCTATTCCATTTTAATGGAAAATCGTTGAAGCATTATTTGGATGGAGATCTGGTTCAGAGAAACAATCATTCATTTCTAAAGCACAGTTATGATATGCCTAATGATTTTCTGGGTAAGTTTGTAAATAATCCATCCAGCGATTGTGAATATAAACATTTGTGGTTATTTCATGAATTATTTGATGCTCAGTGCAAAACTGAAGATAAAGATTCATTATATTTAGTGTCGTTTGATGTGTCTCATCAAAGTTTTCCAGGGAATGTAATATTTTATTATATTAAGGATCTTGTGTTGCATAAGGTTAATGATCACGGAGTTCAATCGCCTCGTCAGGAGTCAGAAGAATCTGTCGTTATTGAGGTCGCTCCTAACACGTTGGAGGTTAGTTTCAAATTGCCATATCAGAGATTGGAAGAATCTGATAAACGAGGGGAGAAGCCATTGATGCCAGCAAACACGGCAGCCAAAGAGGTAACAGCAGGAATGAGTTTAGGTGCAACTTCTGATGAAACAAGCTAGTAAGTCTGCTCAGAGATAATAGTCTGGTCAAAACATGGATTATCGATAGATAAACGAACGGGTTAGTACGAGCTTAGAAATAAGCCTGCTGATCCGTTTTTTTTTGCCAATATTGGTCTATATTGATGACATAATTGAGCCAAAAGACACTATGTAGATCGTTAAAGATGCTTAAGAATAAAGCAATGGATAAACCCTGGAAGAAGCACGATAACTTGCCGCTTTAGACTTGATTCCAATTATGCACGTGATCTTGATAGGTATTAATTTATTGACTTAATTTTGATCAATTGTTAATATATTATTGTATAATATAATTATTAGGAGAGTCATTATGGACTCACTACAAGCGGTGGCAGACCTCAGAGCAGAAGCAGTGGTAGAAACATCACTGGAAGAATTAAAACAAAATTCTAAAACACTATGTAAAGAAAAATTGTTTATATATCTTAGAGAAGGTGTAAACTTAGATTACAACAGGACTGCCTATATTACATATTTGAGAATGCTCTATGATAAGGGAGATTCTATAGATTTTCCTAGCAAAGATTCAACGCCTCAAATGACTTCATCTAACGTTTGTAGGACTCTTGATTATAGTTCGAGCGTCAAGATAGATGAAGATTTTATTTTTCCGCTGCTTAAATATGATTCGGAGTTTATTGGGACTCATTGTGGTATTGTATCAAAAGTAAAATTGCCAAATAATCACAAGTACCGCATAGGTAAATCTGTCACTGTTGATACTACAGATGCTGTAGCTTATGAAGTAGACATAGAGTATTGTTCAAAAGAAAATAGAATGTGTGATATATCTGTATCTAAGTTGGATGAAGTTGATATTGACAAAAAGGTCGAAGATGAAGGAGGAAGCAAGATTTCTGCACCAGAGAGTAAGCTAGAAGGATCTGAAGAGGCGAAGCCATTGATGCCAGCAAACACGGCAGCCAAAGAGGTAACAGCAGGAATGAGTTTAGGTGCAACTTCTGATGAAACAAGCTAGTAAGTCTGCTCAGAGATAATAGTCTGGTCAAAACATGATTGTATCGATAGATAAACGAACGGGTTAGTATAAGCTTAGAAATAAGCCTGCTGATCCGTTTTTTTTTGCCAATATTGGTCTATATTGATGACATAATTGAGCCAAAAGACACTATGTAGATCGTTAAAGATGCTTAAGAATAAAGCAATGGATAAACCCTGGAAGAAGCACGATAACTTGCCGCTTTAGATCAGGTTTCAATTATGTATGAATTACGCCAAAAGATACCATGTAGATCGTTAAAGATGCTTAAGAATAAAGCAATGGATAAACCTTGGAAGAAGCACGATAACCTGCCGCTTAAGTTTATATTGGTTATAAGTGATGTGGTATAATATTAGTAGTTACTGATGTGAATTACCAATTGATATTTGACTCTTTTCGTGATTTGCGTTAATATATTAACTATATTAAGTACTAAGTATTAAGGAGTTTTTTATGGAAATAACACATGTAATGCGTAAAATTTTTGCAGTTTGTGATGAAAGTGCACATATTTCCTTGTTAAAACCTGGGGCGGTCTTTTATAGAATGTCTCTTCTAGATGTTGGTAGTGTATTGCTGGATGAGGCTATAGAGACATTGGCAGTGGTACAATCTTATAATATCGGCGCATTACGCAGATTCGGTTTTATCGATGATAATTTGGCAAAATCATTGCCAGATGAAAATTACGGCATTGAGTATATTCGAGAGATATTTGATAACTTTTTTTATGAAGAAGGGGATAGGATTCAATATTTTGAGAACCTTTTTGATAAACGTATCATTACATTTCTATCTGCTGAGCAGATGCAGAAAGTGCAGCAGGATCCCAGAAATCTTGAATCTTTTGGACATAGCTTGGATACAGTCAGTGAAATTTATGAGATGAATGTACATTTTGAAGTCTGTAATCTGTTTGTTGATGTGCGGTTTGTTGATGGGCGTCGAACTAAGGTTGTGAATATAAAAGTAATGACTTTTTCAGAAGCTATGGGTATGGATGTAGACAATTCACATAAGCCCAATGCTAGTATGGAAGTATGTGAGGAGGAACAGCAAGGGACAACAGTAGGAGACAATATTCCGGCACCAGAGAGTAAGCTAGAAGAATCTGAAGGGAAGAAGCCATTAATTCCAGTAGACGAGGCAGCAAGAGCGGTGACAGTAGGAATGAGTTTAGGTTCGACTTCATGAGCAAGCTAGTAAATTTGTTTGCTCAGAGATAATAGTCTGGTCAAAACATGGATTATTGATAGATAAACGAACGGGTTAGTACGAGCTTAGAAATAAGCCTGCTGATCCGTTTTTTTTTGCCAATATGGGTCTATATTGATGACATAATTGAGCCAAAAGACACCATGTAGGTCGTTAAAGATGCTTAAGAATAAAGCAATGGATAAACCTTGGAAGAAGCACGACAACTTGCCTCTTTAGACCTGATTCCAATTACGCCAAAAGAGACTTAAGAAGCACGACAACTGCCTAGATTCCAATTATGTATGAATTACGCCAAAAGAGACTATGTAGATCGTTAAAGATGCTTAAAAAATGGATAAACCTTGGAAGAAGCACGACAACTTGCCTTTTAGAGAAATTATGTATGAATTACGCCAAAAGAGACTGTAGATCGTTAAACTTAAGAATAAAGCAATGGATAAACCCTGGAAGAAGCACGATAATTTGCCGCTTAAGTTTATATTGGTTATAAGTGATGTGGTATAATATTAGTAGTTACTGATGTGAATTACCAACTTATATTTGACTCTTTTCGTGATTTGCGTTAATATATTAACTATTAAGAATATGTACAAAAATTTCCTATGAAAATAAGAATGTTTTCTAAAGACGATTGCCATGTGCTATTTCACGAGGATGAATTTTATTATTGCTGTCCCGATAAGGGCTTATTGTTCAAGAATAGTGGCTTTCATCCTACTGTTATTAGGGTTATGTCGTTCAGTGATATGCAACGTAAATATGATACAAGTCAAAATGTTATTTGGCAGAATGATCCCGACGCAATGTATAAAGTCTTTAACATTACAAGATATGTGGCAGAATTTGTAAATAGTAAAGATCGGTCTATAGACTACCCTGTAAAGAGTGTAAATCCGTCTATAAAGTACTCTTTTCTTACATTATCAAAAGATTCAGTGGTTTCTGCTGACTCAAAGTTAGGTTATTATAATGAAGTTTCTTATGTAAACGTAAATAAGGCTCAAAAAAGCGCACATATAAAAACAAAGGGCACATCAGGTAAAAGAACTAAGTTTAGGAGTGATACGAGGTGCCAAGTTATGAAAAAAATGACAGAATCGAGTATGCCGAAAGACGTGATGGAAGGCATAATCAATGCTATGCATGGCACGCAAGACCAGGCTATACGAGAAGTAATCGATTCTATGCGGCGCAATCTCACGGAAGGCCCTTTGATAAAAAATGTTTCTCCTGATATATTAAGGAGAGGTACTAGTACTTCATCCGATCTTTTTTTTACTGAATTCCGGAAAGACTCTGATTTGAGCATGCGATTCAATGCTATATCAGAGAGAAGTGTAAGGATACTACCTCGAGCAGATAGTCATTTGCTAATGGAGGGTGGTAGGTTTTATTGTTGTTGGCCATATGATGGTAATTTTCCATGTACGTTGGAGAATGTACAGTATATGTCATTCGAGGGTATGCAAACTAAGTTTGGCAGTAGTCCCAATGTTATTTGGAACGATGATCTCACGCGAATGTATGTAATTTTTGACATTACGAGGCATGTTATTGACTTTGTGTATGCTGAAGATGTGTATGATCAAGATCAGAATCCAGAGCTGATTTACTTTAAGGTAAATCTGAAATCTTGTGTATTAGAGCGGGTGTACTTTACATTGTTAAAGAACGGGGTGAATCCATCTAGTTTAGAGTTAGATTCTTATAATGAATCTGTTGTTGTAACGACAAAAAAGTGCGTAGAGTTAGAGGAATGTGGTTATATGCAGGAAATTATTGATATTCTTTCATTTAATAAAGTACCTAAGGGTAGTTTCCAATTCGAATATAGTCCTGACAATCTAAAAGGACCTATGGCATTAACACCCTCAATAATACCCATAAGAACACCCTCAATAATACCCATAAGAACACCATCAAGATTATCTTTATTGTCTGTAGAAGGTACATTTTCTAAAAAAGGCACATGCCCAAAACAGTCTTCTGCTGTCACTCGTCAGCCAGCTTTTGAGCTAGACTTAGGTGGGTTAAATGAGCAGAAATTAGACCAAGAGACATCTGGGATGGAAGTAGGTGCAGGCGTGGATACTTTTCAGAAGCCAGGTTTTGAGTTGGACTTAGGTGGGTTAAATCCACAGAGATTAGACCAAGAGACATCTGAGATGGAAGTAGGTGCAGGCGCAGCTGTTGCTTTTTAACCGAATTAGGAGCTAGGAAAAGACAAGGTCAAGGAACATTGAATATGGATAGTGATGTAGGGTCAAGGTTCTTAGTTTCTAGGTTGAATTTTTTGATTACATAACAGATTTCTGAAGAGGGAGCATCCTGCAGGGTTATTTATGGCTCACAGATACGATAATACCGGGTGAGCTATCAAAGAATTAATCTAAAATAGAATGAGGTATGCGCTATATATTGACTTGTTGCCCTTAAGTTTTGTTCAAAGGATGTTTCATTAATCTAATGAAAAAATTAGTCATGGTGAAGGCAATTTGACAAGTTTTTATAGAGTTTGAGTAAAGTCGTGTTCCTGGTATTTGACATTAGCGGAGGCATATATTATTACTACTTGGTAGATTGGTCAATATCTTAATAATACGTCTGAATTACCTTTTTAGCAAAATTAAGTATCATTAACTAGAGTATGTAATGGCAATCAGCATATAAGAAAAATATTCATATTAAAGAGGGTATGTAATGGCAATCAGCATATAAGAAAATATTCAGGCGATTGTTAATAGTGCAAAATACACACTTGACAGACTTGACCATATTTATTAATATCAGCTTTGATTAATTAATCAATTAATCAATTAAGTTTATGTAAAAAATTAAGGAGGTTGTTATGGCTGAGTCGGGAAGATCTATTTTATCTGAGAATGAAGAATCTGTCTTTGTTTTTTTCTACAATGCAGATAAGGTTGAATGTAAGACGGTTGTTCTTAAGGATAACTTCTCTAGCATTTGTATTAAACAGAAGGACATAAAAACTTCTAACGATCCCCTTGATATAGATTTCGAAAAATTAAACATGATGCGTTCTGCTATGCAAGGCACTGCAGGAGTAAAAGCATTAGCTCTGTACGTTCTGCCTAATGTTAACCAGGAAATATGTGACCATCTTAGGCTGTGTGAAAATTCGCCAAAGAAATTAGAAGCAATATTAAAGGACGGGACGGCAATAATTCCTATAAATACAGAGCATAATAGTGATGCTATATCAAAAGTTTTTTCTTATGATGGTGTTTTGTGTTCCGTGTTTCATAAAGACATCTCTACTCACTACGATGATGGTTTGCTCAATTTGCATAAAGAGTTTTGTTCTAATGTACTTGATAGTAGGAAGCTTATGACTGTTGTTGTACAGACGAATTCAGACCAGATACTTTTCTCAGCGACCGTGCCTGCTGGTAAACTTCATCGTGTGCCTTTAATGTCTGAGCAACCATCATACGTTGATTATACTCAAAGAATAATAAAATATTTCGGTGCGGGCAATAGTGTTCCTCGAGATACTACGATGAATAAATGCCTTTCTCGTGATAAAGGCAGGGTTCAAGAAAGGAGTTCAAAATTGGCAAAATTCTTCACTAGTGCCAAGACAAGATTCTTAACTAGTACCAAGAAGATTGCTAATTGCGCTGTTGATTGTTTGAAAGTGGGGACTGTAGCAGAGCCAAACACAAGCGTGACGTTAGGTCAGTGTTCAGGTGTTGATGCGGCGAAGGTTGGAGCAGAGTCAAACACAAGCGTGACGTTAGGTCAGTGTTCAGGTGTTGATGCGGCGAAGGTTGGAGCAGAGTCAAACAAAGAAGAGCCCATGATGTTATTAGAATTAGATGAGGTGAGTACATTAGAATTAGATGAGGTGAATATTGTAAACATGGCCCGTAGGTTCGCTCAGTTGGGCACGAATGAGCAAATGGTTGATCCTCTTGGTCAATTGCAAATTATTGTAATTGTTGAAGAAGCAGGCAGAACAGCATAGGTTGTGTGATGCAGCTGCAACAGAAAGTGTTGAGGTTCAGGATAATTATTGCATAATACTTTAGATACGTAAGGCGTAGCTATGCCTTACGTATAAATAATACGTTAAGTAGAATATGAGGCCTGCTGTGCTTGTTTTTTAGCGAGTATATTGATGCATTAATTATCATTGTAGTAAGTTATTAGAATTTTTCTTGTTCTTGAAGTATGCCATAGCATTACTACTTCAGAGGGTGATATACCTGCTTTAATAAATAGTATGAAAAGTTATCTTAAATTGTTGATAGATAATCAAGTATATGATATAAGAAGTCGGGATATGAATGGTTAAAATGTTGATGTTTAAAAAGGTATTAATAGCTAATCGAGGGGAGATTGCTTGTAGAATTATTAAAACTCTTAAGAGGCTGAAGATACGTTCTGTTGCCGTTTTTTCAGAAGCAGATAAGCATGCTCTGCATGTTAATATGGCGGATGAGGCGGTGTACATAGGGGAGTCTTTGGCTTCTGATAGTTATTTGAACTCCGATTCTATTATTGAGGCTATCACAAAAACTGGTGCTGACGCTGTGCATCCTGGTTATGGTTTCATGTCAGAGAATGCAGATTTCGCTAATAGAATTAGTGAGATAGGAGTCAATTTCATTGGACCTAGTGCCGATGTTATTTCAGTGATGGGTGACAAGATAACGTCAAAAAAGATAGCACAAAAGGCTAATGTTAATACTATCCCTGGTTATCTTGGAGAGATAAAAGATGAAGAGGAAGCGCAAAAAATTTCAGAAGAAATAGGTTTTCCAATTATTATTAAGGCCGCTGCTGGTGGTGGTGGAAAGGGCATGCGTGTAGTGGAGCATAGTAGTGAACTTGGGGAGTCTATGGAATCTGCTATTAACGAAGCAGTCAAAAGTTTTAAAGACGGACGTGTATTTATTGAAAAATATATTACTAAACCACGTCATATAGAAATTCAAATTCTTGCAGATAAGCATGGAAACGTTCTTTGTCTTGGTGAACGTGAGTGCTCCATTCAAAGAAATAATCAGAAGGTAATTGAAGAATGCCCAAGCAGCTTCATTTCCGATAAAGTACGCCAAGAAATGTATATACAGTGTAAGAAACTAGTTAAGGATGTCGGATATTTCTCTGCGGGCACTATAGAATTTGTTGTTGATAGTAATATGAATTTCTATTTCCTAGAAATGAATACTAGATTGCAAGTGGAACATCCGGTGACAGAGTTGGTTATAGGGATTGACCTGGTTGAATATATGTTGCGTGTTGCAATAGGGGAGAAACTAGATTTTTCCCAAGAAGACGTTACATTCAATGGCTGGGCAATGGAGTCTAGGATTTATTCAGAAGATCCTTCTAAAGGTTTTTTGCCGGCAACTGGTTGTTTATTATCTTATGTGGAGCCTGAAAGCAGCGAAGAGAACGGAATTCGTGTTGACGCTGGCGTACGCAAAGGGTCTGAAATTAGTATGTATTATGACCCCATGATTTCCAAGCTAATTACACATGGTAAAGATAGACTAGATGCTATAGAAAAGATGCGCCAGGCACTTTCTAGTTATATAATAGAAGGGGTTATTACTAATTTAGATTTCCTAGAAGCTGTAATGTATCACGAAAATTTTGTTTCTGGTGATATTACAACAAACTTTATCAAGGAATTTTTTCCCAAAGGTTTTAAATCTCGTGAATTAACCGACGAGCATAGAGCTGATTTTATTTCTGTATCTATGTATATCTACATATGCAGTGAACTTTCAAAATATAACATCTTTAGGAATGATTATGATTTTCATAAATTTAGTGGTAAGTGGAATATTATTATGGGCAAAGAGGCGCATGATATTACTGTTGAAGCGGTAGATGATAAATCCATTAAGATATTCTGGAATGATAGAGAGTTTTGTGTGTCTGGTAGTTTGGACAGAACTGGCTTAATATTTAGGGGATCAATAAATGACAAAGATGTCTGTATAAAAGTCTCTAAGATTGGTATTGGGTATGAACTAAAATATCAAGGAGTTATGATTTTCAGTAAGGTTTTTGCAGGACATGTGGCTGATTTTAGAAAATTTATGCCAATTAAGATGATTGCTGATAATAGTCATGTGGTGAAATCTCCTATTACAGGGAGGATAGCGAAGATTTTTGTAAAAATTGGAGATATGGTAAAGGTTGGTCAGACGTTGGTCACGATAGAGGCCATGAAGATGGAAAACAAAATTGTGGCCGAAGAAGATGAAAGGGTGATTGCAGAGATTAAAATCTCAGAAGAAGCGGTAGTCAATGTCGGAGATGAATTGATATTGTATGAGAAAGGTGTTTAAAATAGCGACATGGAACATAAATTCCATAAGATTCAGGATTGATCTTCTTAGGAAGTTTGTGCTTGGTTTCAGTCCAGATATTATTTGCTTGCAAGAAACAAAAGTAGAAGATGATAAGTTCCCAGTTGAAGAAGTTCGATCCATGGGATATCAGCACATTCTTTTTGCAGGTGAAAAGGCATATAATGGTGTGGCTGTTTTATCAAAATTGCCTCTTGAACCCATGACTGCACCTGAGATTTTTTCAAAATCACGTTACTTGATAGCTCATGTTCCAGATTATAATCTTATTATTCATAATGTTTATGTTCCTGCCGGTGGATACGAGGCAGATCCGCTTACTAATCCAAAATTTAAGGAGAAGCTGGAATTCCTTAGTAAATTAGGAGATTATTATACAGAATTACGCAACATAAGTAAGTTAATAGTGCTTGGTGATCTAAATGTGGCACCATTCGAAAATGATGTTTGGTCTCATAAACAGTTATTAAAAGTTGTAAGCCATACCCCCGCAGAAGTGAATTTATTAAACAACGCTAAAAGTTGTGCAGGATTGATTGATATTGCACGAGAGTTTATTCCTGAAAGTGAGAAATTATATAGCTGGTGGAGCTATCGTAATAGAGATTGGAAGAAATCTAATAGAGGTAGAAGGTTAGATCATATATGGTGTTCTTCATATCTTTTACAATTGATTAATAATTATGTAGCAATTAAGGAATTCAGAGAGATAGGTAAGCCATCTGACCATATCCCAGTTATGATTAACATAAATATGGAACAGATGATAAAGTATTAATAGAATATTTACCCAGAAATGCTACTGTGCTAATATGTTAGTCGTTATTTTCCATTTTGGATATTGTGTTATATGAATGAAGATGGTAGTCCCGCAGAGGATGGTTCTAATAGCAATCCTCCGTCTACAACAGTAGATGACGAAGCAGGTGATGATGATGATATAACTACAGAAGTAGGTGGCGAAGCAGAAGATCATGATGATATAGCTACAACAGTAGATGACGATGAGGCAGAACATAATCATGCTATTATCTATCAACTGTTTGATGAAACCACACAGGCTTTTGATAAACTTAATATAGGTTTCAGTGATGAAATATTAAATAGTATTCGTACTATATATGGTCTTTTGCATGGCATGGATCAGCAAGAATGTTGTAAGATTCATTTAACACCATTGCACTTTTATTTTTGCATGCAATTTTTGTGCCTTGAAATAAGAGACTCTGATCCTGGAGCTGCACTAAATTGCCTTGATAATGACAATAGAAAGATGGTGTGTAAAGAAGTTCAAAATCTTATGACAAATTTAAATATTGCTACAAATATGGAACAAAAAGCTCTTGCTTCACAAGTATGTATTAAATTTGCCAAGATTGCTTCCTTAGGTAAATATATGGATGAGATGTTGTCTATGTATATATCAGTTATCGATAACGACGATAAATATAATGGATTTACTAAAGCTTTGCAGCGTAAAGTTGATAATACCCATATTTTTCAGGATATTACCAAAGGTCGCCATCATAATACATGTATTGTTTATGGATTCATAAATATAGATGTGGATGCAATAACAGTGCGCTGGAAGGCTAATCTTGCAAAATTGTATAATATACTAGTTGCACCAATTAACCTTATAATTTGGTGTATTAACAGTATAATAAAAGGCATCTATAATTACAAATCTCAAAAAAAACAGGAAATATTTAAATTTATCTTGGGTAATAATATTGCTAATATTGGGCAATTACACCAAAAAGAGTATAATATTTATAGTGACTTTAATGCTAACTATATTGGTTATGGTTACTGGAAGAGGCAATCTATATCTAGATTAATTATATCTGAACGTAGTATACACAAGGATTTATGTTCAAGGCGTAATCATGACATACATAGGTGTAGACATGACTATAATCTGATAAAATTACATACATATTACAAAATAGTTTTGTTGAGAAGCATTTGCCTTGCTGTCTCAAGAGCTTCTGTTGTACATGAGGGATCATGGAACGCAATGCTTATGACGTTTAAGGCCTCTGATAGTCTTATGCAGACAATGACTAGTGGTAATGCAGTAAGATATTTAGGGAATAAGAGTTTCCCTTTGTACGCTAAGAAGGATGACACACTTTCTATTGATATTGTGGAATCATCCATTGTAGGTCAATTTATTATACAGATGTATGATATTTTCTGTAAATTACAAAAATTTGCAGAGTGTCAGTATAATACTGATACTAACTACTTCAATCATAGTTGCGAATCTGCTGAAGCTATGTGCAGCCTTAAAAGAAAAATGACCAACTTCATTAAGGACCTGAAGCTACCAGGTATTGACAATACCATGCTTACTGCTGTTGTTAGTTTGCTTGATAAAAAAGGCTCGTTATCTGATGAAGACAGAGATGTTATAAAGAAATTTTCAGGAATGTTTTTTACTTATATTACGGGTACTTCTAACCCACATATTTTTGATTTCAGTGGCATTATTGGCCAATGTCTATTTGATAAGATAATCCCTGCTTATTTGTCATGTGTTCAAGAACGTAGAACCAGAGTAAAAGAATTATTAGCAAAGAGTATTACTGCTCTTGGTCATGAAAATGAAAGCTTAATAGAAGGTATGGCAGATATAGAAGAAGATATGGACGATATACATAAAGATATGGACGATCTATATGAGAGATTGCATAGCAGCGATAAACCAAGATTGATATTATGTCTAGAATATATACGTAATGTACCTGTCTCAGACCTATATACAAAAGCAGGATTCTTATCTTTGCTTGAAAAACAAAAAAATTATAATAAGGCACTAATAAATGGTATGAATGTACAGGATGCTTATAATCAATATGATTGGTTTAAGGAAGTAATTGATGAATATTCATATTCTGTACAATTAAATGATTTCTCGTTACGTAACAATAATATGCTTGACAGTCTTACTACGAGCCAGGATAAACTTAGAAATATAAAATCTGAAGTTAATGAATTCATATCATGTACTGCAGAAGTTGATGTACGTAGTTTTTATCTTCATATGCTTGATGAAAGGGGACAACCTATGACTGCGGATGAGGCTTCTAGAGATTCATACAGCAGCAGCAGTAGCAGTAGCAGCAGCAGCAGTGGTGATAGTGACGATTTTTCTGTTGTTGGTAGTCAAGGTTTGGAACATTTCAGTACAAATGGTAATGAGGGATGTAATTATATTACATTCAATTATCATAGATGTATGGAATATATCCAAGATAAGATAAGTGATCATATCAATAATAAATATATAAGGTTATCATTTTACCATATATTAGATGTTGAACAGTTTGCTTCTAAGAAGAAGACTATTTCGATAATATTACAGGCTATTAATAATGATTGCATAGCTAAAGGTTTGGCTTCTATAGACTTAAGTAATATTAATATTGATCCTCTTGTTGAAGAATTAAGTTTCTATAAAGGAATGGATGAATGGATAAAAATAATATTACATTATATACAGCAAAATTATAAGATCAATTTAGAGAAAATTTATAATAATACAGATGTACACAATTGGATAGAGGTATTGATTAATGTATGTCTCTCTGATGACCGGAAAACTTTGCATTATAAACAAATGATTTTACAAGAAAGAGACTTAATAAATACTTCTCCTGACAGTTTAGATGCAGTATATGCTGTAATATCAGATACAAGTAAGCGTATTATGTGTGATACAGCATTTTTACCATTGGGTAAATTTGGAATAAAAATTATAACAGGTATAATTAAATGTAGTGATCAATATCCAGCATTCATAACTTGTTTGCAAACTAAATTATGTGAAATGCTCAAAATAACAAATGACGATAATTTACGTAAAAAGTTACAGGAATGTGATATAACTAGTACTAGTTATTTTGCAGTAATTAATGCTCACATTAATGGCACAGGTGGTGAGGTGTTAAGCATAGAGTCATTTAACGATATTTATTTGAAAGCTTTATCAGGGTCCAAATTATATGAAATTATATTCAATCATATGAGTCGTATAGAGCAAAAGCAGGTCGCATATGGCGCTCAATCCACGAGTGGGGGACTTCTTTCGTTCCTCGCTGACCAATACATAGAAAATTCTGGTGTTCCTTATGAAAATATGATGATGGCTGGCACTATAATAATAGAGAGAAATAAACAAGATGTGCGGCATATTTATGAAGGGATCTCTGATGCTGTGGCTAAGAATTTATGTCAGAATAGAGAAGGCATGGAGAGTGATGCCGAGGCTAATATTAAAAGGTTTGTATACAATGAGTTAAAAGGTAGTTCAGATCAGGATATCTTTGTTCCAGGTAATTTGTGCGCTGTATTGTTTAGGACAAATGCCTTGGATACTATGATAAGTAAGATATTGCTAAAGGTTAATACTAGTACTAAAAGTAACTTGGATGCAGATAGATTTAATGCTTATTTCAAGAAAACTATCGCATATTTTCAAGAGAAATCTTCATTGAAAGAAGATTGTGATTTACTAAAAGATGGATCTAATGTCTTAGAGCTTGCTAGGGGTAAGCTACATGTTTTAGTAGATATAGAGAGGTTTGCTGATATGGATAATTCTGAGATATTAAAAGCTACATTATCCATTTATTCAGATCCAAAGGAAAGTGGTATAATAATAAAAATATTTAATAAGGTTGTTATTGGGGAAGGAGTTCCTCGACCATTGAATGCAGAAAATCGATGTGATGCTCTGAAGAATTTTGCAGAAATTCTTCAGGAATATACACTTATGCCAGGTTTTTCTGCGAATAAGGACACCTTATCAACGATTGAAGACTTTGTTGAGACTATCAACGAAAAAGATAAACTTGGCACTAGATTATCTTCCCCAGGTCAACAAGGTGCATTGAATCCTGATGAGGCTGCGAAAGGTGTGCCCTTAGCAACAAGGTAGTCTTTTTCAGATTAAAGTTCATTGAATCCTGATGAGGCTACGAAAGAGGTGTCCTTAGCAGCAAGAAGATAGTCCTTTTCCAGACAGGGTGCATTGAATCCTGATGAGGCTACGAAAGGTGTGTCCTTAGTAGCAAGGTAGTCTTTTTTCAGATCAAGGTGCATTGAATCGTGATGAGGCTGCGAAAGGTGTGCCCTTAGTAGCAAGGTAGTCTTTTTCAGATTAAAGTTCATTGAATCATGATGAGGCTACGTAAGAGGTGTCCTTAGTACTAAATTACGTCTTCCTTAGATCAACAAGGTATATTGCATAATGAGGTGCCAATTTTTGAATTTACTTAAGTGCAAGCTTAACAACAATAATTATTGAGCTCAATGTCTCATGCGATAGGAAGGTTATTAGGAGTTTTTATAGGCTCTATGAATCATTACATTTTTATGTTTGCTATATATAAAATTGGCTAAAGTTAAATGCATTAGTTTAAATAATAAATTATTTTGCTGGGAATGAATGGCTAGTTGTTGTCACGGTATGACAAACATTGTATCTAAAATCTGTATGTTAATTGGTTGATGAATTTATCATGAGATTTTCGATTGATTGAAACCACCTAAGAGAGCAGAGTAATAAATATTGCTAATAATATTAGGTTATATCCATTACATGAAGTTATTCTAAGCAGCCTCATGTGCTAAATGGAAGGAAATACATACATGAAGAAAGCTATTCTAAGCAGCCTCATGTGCTAAATGGACTAGCACATTTGTGAGTTCCCAGTTCATTTTCTGTTATTATAAATGGTGGCATTATATATATAACGTTGCTGAATGGTCGTATAAATACTCCTTTTTCTATAGCTTTTTCTCTTAGTTTAATAATATTTTTCCATGTGGGTGCCTCTTTTAATGTAATTGATACCATGGCACCCTTTATCGATACAGATTTAACATTAGGTAGTGCTTTGCAGGCATTTATTTCAGTATTATTTTTTAATAATTTTTCTATATTACTTACTTGTTCCAACCTTGGTTCTTGCTCAAATAAATCAAGTGAGGCGTTAGCTGCGGCACACGCTATAGGATTTCCCATATATGTTGTGCCATGTATTAAAGCTTTTTCTAGATCCTCTGAAAGGAATTCATTGAATATTTCATCTGTTGTGGATGTTACGGTTAAGGAGCAGGTTCCGCCAGTAAGCGCTTTACCAAACACCATAATATCTGGTGTTATATTTGCTTCTGTGCAAGCAAACATATGACCCAATCTGCCAAATGACGTGGCCATTTCATCCGCTATAAATAAAATGTCATATTTTTTAGCAAGTTTATATATTTTCCTTAATGTTTCAACAGAGTGTAATATCATTCCACCCGCACACTGCAGTAGAGGTTCAATTATGATTGCTGCAACTTTATCTTTAATAGATTTTACAGAGGTTTCAAATTCTATAAATTCTTCATCATTTCTTGGTATTTTTAGACAATGTTGCACAGGAATATATTCCCCATATACAGGACCATGATAGCCTTCATGTGGGTCGCTAACGGACATGCAAGCCATTGTGTCTCCATGATATCCATTGGCAAAACTAATGAATGAGGTTTTAGTATTTTTACCATTTTCTAGATAAGTACCTTTATTTTTAAAATATTGAACGGCAATTTTCATTGCAACTTCAACTCCGACACTCCCAGAATCACAGAAAAAGATCTTTTCTAGTCCATGGGGAAGTATCCTAGGCAATCTATGGGCTAATTTATAAGCTTGCTCATGTGCGCAGCTGCCTAGCATTATGTGTGCTAATTGTTCGGCCTGTTTTTGTATTTTTTCTACAATATATTTATTTTTGTAACCATGGCAAGCGCTCCACCAGCTTGAGGTTCCATCAATCAGCTTTTCCCCATCGGCAGTGAATATAGTGCAATCTTTGGCATCTACTACTTCAAGTAAAGGAGAGCATTTATGTTTCATTTGAGTATAAGGTAGCCATATATTTTTATATCCATCTTCTAACCAGCTCATATTTTCTCCTTTTCAAATGTTACACATTAACAAGTTCTGTGGTTTTTATATGAAGTTTCTTAAATAATTCCATGTCTGTATTGGCTTCTTTATTTGGGGTTGTAAGCATTTTATCGCCGTAAAATATTGAATTTGCTCCAGCAAAAAAGCACAATGACTGCATTTCTTCGTTCATGCAGTAACGCCCAGCTGATAAACGAACATAACTTTTAGGCATGATTATTCTGGCAACCGCAATTGTTCTGATGAATTCAAAATTATCTAAGTCTTTGACATTTTCTAATGGTGTGCCAGGTATTTTAACTAGCCTGTTTATTGGTACAGACAAGGGATGTTCTGCAAGATTTGCTAATGTTATTAACATTTCTGCACGATCATCTACCTCTTCACCCATGCCAATTATTACTCCAGAACATACTTTAATATCAGCGTTCTTAACAAATTCCAAGGTCTTTAGTCGGTCTTCATAATTCCGAGTTGCAACAATACTTGGATAGAATTTTGCTGAAGTATCTATATTATGATTATAGTAATCTAATCCTGCTTCTTTAAATTGATCTGCATGTTCCTGTTTTGTAATCATACCTAAAGTCATACAGGTTTCTAGCCCTAAGGACCTTACTTCTTGAATAATATCTTTTATTTTATCTACATCCCTATCCTTTACTTCTCTCCACGCAGCTCCCATACATAATCTAGTGGCGCCTTTTTCTTTAGCTTTCTTACCCATTGTCATTATATCTTCTTTTGACATTAGTTTTGCGGGCTTTAAGCCTGTGTTATATTTCATACTTTGAGCACAATATTTACAGTCTTCAGGGCAACCTGCTTCCTTTATGTTCACTAATGTACAGAGTTGAACTTCATTTTGATCAAAACATTCTCTGTGTATAGAATGTGACTTAAAGATCAAATCATTGAATGGCATGTTAAATAAGGGCATTACTTCTTCAAAAGACCAGTCATGACGTATGTCTATTTTCATAGAATTGATCGGCTAATTAGTTAATAGATGGGTTATATTAATTGTATAATTAATAATTATCAATGAATTTATTTAGAATAACATTCTCCAAGTTAACATTTCTTTAGCAGCGGTAATGTATGATGTGCAGATTATATTCATAGTTAAGGTTATATTGATGGCAGATACTATGCAACCAGGGAAATTAGCACATGGATTGCCTCCTCGTAGCTCAGATGCTTATACATCTGTAGGTGTATTGAAAGGCAATACCGATTCCACAGCTGCTATGACTTCAGCTTCGGCTCCTGATTCTACAAGAAGTTCGGCTCTGGCTCCTGATTCTACAAGCAGTTCAGCTCCGGCTCCTGATTCTACAAGCAGTTCAGCTCCGGCTCCTGATTCTACAAGCAGTTCAGCTCCGGCTCCGGCTCCTCCTCCGGCTCCTCCTCCGGCTCCGGCTCCTCCTCCGGCTCCTCCTCCGGCTCCGGCTCTTCCTCCGGCTCCGGCTCCGGCTCTTCCTCCGGCTCCGGCTCCGGCTCTTCCTCCGGCTCCGGCTCCGGCTCCTCTTCCGGCTCCGGCTCCTCCTCCACCTCCGGCAGATAATAATTCCCCTGAGGGAAATGTAGATTTTAGTAAATATAACATAAAATATACTGAAGAAGAGACAGGTGATGTTAAAAAATTTGCAAAGTATATCGGCAAAAAAATAGGTAAGAATGCGGATGAAATAATTCATGGTTATGGGGAAAATAACTTGCTTGTTAAGGGTTTACTTAAGCCAGGTAAATTAATAGATGGATTGATGAAAAAATCTCCTACTGTCAGAATCATGAGCATGAACAAAGTTCTAGAGGGTCTACATGGTATTAAATTTAATGAAATTATGAACCAGGAAGAAGGCAAAGATAGGCTTATGCTTTCCTGTCAAAGTTTCAAATTATCAAGAGAGCAAGTTAATCACTATAGTGCGAATGGATTTAATGAGTCATTTGATAAACTTAAGGGGTCAGAGCTTAATTTAAAAGGCATGAATGATGATTTGAGTTTAGTACTATTCCGACAAGGCATAGTTGGTGTTGGTGAAGATAAAGAATTTTCTGCTATATGTATAACGCCTCAGGTTTCTAATGGGGGAGAGCATACTGGTGATTATAATGTAATAATATATATTCCAATTATTGAAGGGGAAAGTTATAGTCAGCAATATGATGTCTTGTTCGCTCATATGGAGGCTGTTCAAAAGAATTTGGGAATTAATCCCACAATATTAATGAAAGCAGCTGAGGAATTTGCAGCAGCAGAGATTGATAAAAGAAAGAAGAAAGTAGAGAGTGATGATAAAGCTCAGGAGAGAATGGGAAATACAAAAAATGAGGCTAATAGTGGCATGCCTCCTGGCTTAGAAGGCATGTCCCCAGAGCAACAAGAAATGATGCAGCAATTTATGAAAATGCAGTCAGCTCCACCATCAGAGCAAAGGACTCCTGGCCTCACACCACCATCAGCACAGCCCTCAGGCAATCCTGCTCTTCATGTATAATGATGTGTAGGAGCAGGCGGTAATTAGACATCTTTAGAAAATGATGCAGAAGCTTATGCAAATGCAGTCAACTCAACCATCAGAGGCCTTACACCACCATCAGCACAGCCCTCAGGTCATGCACAATGATGTGTAGAGCAGGCGGTAATTAGACATCTTTAGAAAATGATGCAGAAGCTTATGCAAATGCAGTCAACTCAACCATCAGAGGCCTTACACCACCATCAGCACAGCCCTCAGGCAATCCTGCTCTTCATGTATAATGATGTGTAGGAGCAGGCGGTAATTAGACATCTTTAGAACAATAAGCAGAGAGAGAACCCCTATTCATACTCATACCTTACCACTGCAGCCCTCAGGCGATTCTGCCTCTTCATATGCAATGATATAAGAGCGGGCAGTAATTAGGGTGTATTCTTAGAGTGTATTTTTTGATCCATCAAGAAAATTGTTGTCATCTCAGTATTATTGTATACAGTTAGCCCAGTTTGATTACTGGAGTTTCGTGATATGTATGATAAAGATAATATCTTTTCACAAATGATTCGTGGAGATATCACCCCTAGTAATATTGTTTATGAAGATGACTTCGTTCTATCATTTCATGACATTAAACCACAAGCCAAGATACATGTTCTTGTTATTCCCAAAGGTGAATATAAATCATTTGATGATTTTTGTCATTCAGCTTCTACTGAAGAGGTCACTCACTTCTTTAAGGTAACTAGGAAGATAGCCAATACTTTGGGTCTTTCTGATGCTGGATATAGATTGATTGCAAATCATGCTATACATGCTAGGCAAGAGGTTCCTCATTTTCATATTCATATTCTTGGTGGCAACGATGTTGGACCAATGACTGTAAACAGCTGATTGTTTTGATGACCCTGCATGGATAATATTATTTATTGTCGATTTCTTGGTGGCAACGATGTTGGACCAATGACTGTAAACAGCTGATTGTTTTGATTATTCATCTGAGTGATGATACTTCTTACTTAATTTTATATTCTTTGACCCCGCATGGATAGGATTATTTATTGTCGATCATTGTAATGCTTTTTATTTTTATATACTAATTGTTAATTAATTAATGATACCATTACTGGACATATTTCATATTATGGAGGGTTATTATGGAAGGTATAGGTTCTTATGAGGTGTATAATCAAGATTATACTCAAGATTTAGTTTATCGAATTGAAGAAGAAGATAGTGATATAGAACTGGTGGATTACAAGGATAGTTCATCTGATAAATATGGCAGTTCATCAGAGAATTCGGCTTCATATATTGTATTTTATAAAAATGACGGTACAGCATCAGTGCACAATTTGAATACAAGTATAATATTTAGTCAATTATTATAATTATGGGATAATTATTAGTTGTAAATATGATTCCCCTATGTTAATAAGGGGTAAATCATTTACTTGTACAATTGCCACTCTGGTATAGGAATTATTTATTGTTATGTTGTGTCCCAATAGAAATCAGATAATAGATGTACTTGTAAACATCTTTCTTATGGTATCCATAACGTATTTGGTATGTAACTTGCTTAATGGAGAACGCGGGTTTTTACAGATGATGTATATGAAGGGTATATTAGTAGAAGAAAAGATGAAGTTAGATCAATTGCAGGGAAAGAGGATTATCTTAGAAAGCAAAGTTAAAGGACTTCGTGAATCTAGTATAGACATAGACCTTCTTGACGAGAGAGTGAGATCGATGTTGGGTTATATTAATAAAGATGAGAAGGTTATATATAACATAAATAGTTTGAACTTATAGCAGATAGCGTAAACTCTTAGATGTACCACAAACTATTTTGCTGTACCTGCGTGGTATCCATTATTTGATACTTAGTATACAAATCAATTGTATATCAATATATTTGTGAGAAACTTTTGCGCTCAAATGGGCGGTGATGACGATTGTGGAGTTTAATATCTATATCGAGAAACTTTTGTGCTCAAATGGGCGGTGACGACGATTGTGGAGTTTAATATCTATATCGAGAAACTTTTGTGCTCAAATGGGCGGTGACGACGATTGTGGAGTTTAATATCTATATCGAGAAACTTTTGCGCTCAAATGGGCGGTGACGACGATTGTGGAGTTTAATATCTATATCGAGAAACTTTTGCGCTCAAATGGGCGGTGACGACGATTGTGGAGTTTAATATCTATATCGAGAAAGGCTTCTGCTCAAATGAAGCAGTGGGCAACATACACACGTATTTTCTCTGCATTATTTTTTATTAATTAATTCTTTCTTGATGTTGCGAATTATCTATTTTAGGTGTGATATCTATATATTTTTTCAAAAATTTGCCAGTGATGCTATTTTCTGACTCTGCAACTTCCTCAGGGGTTCCTTCAGCTACTATTATTCCACCTTTGTCCCCGCCTTCTGGTCCTACGTCTATTACGTGATCAGCGGTCTTTATTACATCAACGTTATGTTCTATTACTATAATAGTATTTCCGGCGTCAACTAGCTTATGCAGTATTTTCAATAAATTCTTTATGTCATGCATGTGTAGACCAGTGGTAGGTTCATCAAGGATATATAATGTTTTGCCAGTTGATCTCTTTGATAGTTCTTTTGATAACTTGATTCGTTGTGCCTCTCCACCAGATAGCTTAGTTGCAGCAAGACCTATATTCAAATACCCCAATCCTACTTCCTGCATTGCGTTCATTTTTTCATATATTATCGAGTGACTTTTGAAGAATTCTGCCGCTTCATCTACATTCATTTCTAGGACATCAGATATAGATTTTCCTTTGTATTTTATTTCTAAAGTTTCAGCATTATACCTCTGTCCAGCGCACTGTTCACATTTTATGTATACATCTGGGAAGAAATTCATTTCAATTTTTATTACTCCATCGCCAGAACAAGCTTCACACCTGCCTCCTTTTGTATTAAATGAGAATCTGCCAACTTTATATCCTCTAGCTTTAGACTCTGGCAGCATTGTGAACCATTCTCTAATATGGGTAAAGGCTCCAGTATAAGTTGCAGCATTAGATAAAGGGGTTCTTCCAATTGGAGTTTGATTGATTTCAATTATCTTATCTATGTTTTCCAGTCCCTTTATTTCATCAAACTCACCATGCGGTACAGTTGAACGATTGAATTTTTGAGATATTGCTCTACATAATGTATGTATTACTAATGTTGACTTACCACTACCAGATAGCCCTGTGACACATATCAATTTTCCTAATGGAAATTTAACAGTTATATTTTTTAAATTATTTGATTTTGCATTTATTATTTCGATGAATTTATTTAGATGACCCTCTCTTTTGTTTATAGATATGGGAATAAATTCCTTGCCACTCATATATCTTCCAGTAAGGCTATCGTCATTCTCTCTTATTTCTTTGGGTGTTCCTACGGCTACTATATGACCACCATTTACACCGGCCCCTGGGCCTACATCCACTACATAATCAGCTTCTTCGATTGTTTCGTGATCATGCTCTACTACTATTACTGTATTACCTATATTACGTAAATCCTTCAGCGTATTTAATAGTTTGAAGTTATCACTTTGATGAAGTCCTATGGATGGCTCATCAAGTACATATAGTATTCCACTTAATCCAGAACCTATCTGCGAAGCAAGTCTAATCCTCTGGCTTTCTCCCCCAGATAACGTGTTTGATTCACGGGAGAGTTTGAGATATCCAAGGCCAACATTATGTAAAAATGAAACTCTTCTAATAATCTCTTTCAATGGTCGTTCTGCTATAATTTTATCTTTAGGAGATAATTTCCGGCTTAAATTAGAGAACCAGTCCAATGCTTCCTTAATAGTCATAAAATTTATTTGTCCAATGTTCTTTTCAGCAACTTTGATACATAGTGACTCTTTCTTTAATCTATATCCCTTGCAGGCAGAGCATTTTTGAAGGCTTTGATATTTTTCTAATTCAGTGCTACCTATTGTTTTGCCTTTAGTCCCAGATCTATGCAAGTAATTAATTACTCCATCAAAGGATTTTTTTACATTATAAACTATCTTGCGATCTTCATACTGCATCTTTATTTTAGTATCGCCAGAACCATATAATAAGATCTCTTTTGCTTTTTTAGGCAATTTAGCCCAAGGGGCATCTATATCAAACTCATAATGCTCTGCCACATTGCTCAGAACCTGCATGTAATAGTGACCAATTTCTGATTTATTTTCAATAAAACTCCAAGGCGCTATAGCCCCGTGTAATACAGATAAATTAGGATCAGCTATGATCAACTGTATATCCAGCTCAAGTCTTTTACCAAGTCCTCCGCAATGCTCACATGCTCCATAAGGACTGTTAAATGAAAATATCCTAGGTTCTATTTCGTCTATAGTAAAGCCAGATTCTGGACAAGAAAACAGAGATGACATCTTTATTATTTGTCCTTCTTTAAAGTCGTTTTCCTCTTCATCTGTACCAGCATCTCCTTCAGGGAGAGCTACTATTTCTATGTTCACTACGCCTTTTCCTAGTAACAGTGAATTCTCAACACTTGCGGCTAATCTATTTCCTATCTCTTCACTAATTACTAGCCTGTCTATTACCACCTCTATGGTGTTATTTTTATTTTTATCGATTATTGGGAGGTCATCTATTTCGTATATCTCACCATTGATTCTTAGTCTAGTATAGCCATGGCGTTGTAAATTCATGATTTCTCTAGAATGTTCTCCTTTTTTTCCCTTAATCACTGGCGCCAAAAGATTGACTCTCATACCTACTGGTAAAGCTCTAATTCTTTCAATAATTTGTGAAGAGGTCTGGCTTTCTATAGGTAAGCCAGTTTTTGGAGAATGAGGTATGCCTACCCGTGCAAATAACAGACGCATATAGTCATAAATTTCTGTTATTGTTGCGATAGTTGATCGTTGATTTTTGGATGTAGTTTTTTGCTCTATTGCAATAGTTGGCAATAGGCCTGTGATTGTATCTACATCTGGTTTGTCTTGTAAATTAAGAAATTGCCTTGCATAGGAGGATAGACTTTCTACATATCGACGTTGTCCTTCTGCATAGATGGTATCAAAAGCTAGGCTTGATTTTCCTGATCCACTAAGTCCAGTTATTACAATCAATTTGTTCTTTGGCAGAACTAAATCAACATTTTTTAAATTATTCTCCCTAGCGCCAGATATCTCGATATAATTTAAACTATTTATTTGATTATCTTCTGTCATCTCTACTTCTTGTATAACTCTTAATACTGTAAAGACTATACTTTACAACGACTTTTTATGCAAGAATATATTAAGAAGCATTATTAATCGTCACACTGATTAATCTAGTGATGCTTAGGATCATGAATGATATCCGCATCCAGTAAATTCTGCAGGACATATTTTCTGAGGGGTATTATTCATACACATCATTGCTAGAGATAATATAAAGTCCTTATTGATATTTACAGTAGGCACTCTGATGTAATCAGGAACATGAACAGACTCTGCCAGCTCTTTATATTCTATGTCAAGCTCTACCAATGTTTCAGAATGTTCAGAAACAAAGGCAATTGGGATCACTATAATTGATTTTTTCTCTTTACCAGCTCTGATTATTTCATTCTCTGTACTTGGTTCTAGCCACTTCATTCGCCCGACTTTGCTCTGATAGCAAATTTTCCAATCTAAGTTTTCTAAATTTAAGCTATCGACTATTTTATTTACAGTTTGTTCAATTTGCCATTGATAAGGGTCTCCATCTTTCACAAATGATTTTGGGATACCATGCGCTGAAAATAATAATCGATATCCATTTTTGTAATGTTGTTTGATCAATCCAACATGTGCTTTAATAAAGTCCATATTACGGGGGTAGCAGCATATCGATTGTGTTTCAATATTTAAGCGATGCTCTGCGGCAGTTTCTTTCCATTGTTTAAATGAAGATGCAGTGGTTGATGTTGAAAATTGTGGATACAATGGAAGTAATATTATTTTATCTGCGCCATATTCTTTGATTTGCTTGATTGTTTCTTGGGCAAATGGATGCCAGTAACGCATAACAATAAAAATTTTATAGATGTTCTTGCTATCTACCTCTCTGAGTTTTTCTTCTAGCGCATCTGCCTGTGCTTTAGTTTCGTTCAATATAGGAGATTTACCGCCTAAACATTTGTAAATAGTAATAGCAGTCTTTTCTCGACGATGAGAAATAAATTTAGCAAGTAAATATCTAAAGGGATTTGGCAGGCGTATAATTGCCGGATCATTAAATAAATTAAACAAAAATGGCTTGACGCTGTTTATGCTATCTGGGCCACCTAGGTTGAATAATATTACTGCCTTTTTCATTTTCTTGCGCTGCTTTAATAGTAATATTACTTGTATAGCACAGCTCTATGAGATAATTTAAATTTTTTTAATATATCTATAAAAAAGTCTATGCATCATATTCGATATGACCATACAAGTGTATTGTAATTAATATAGAGATACGATTTATTAGCTGCTTTTATCAGGATGGTTTTTAGTTAATTAACCCTGTATGGAATAGTTCGCTCATGATAAATTTGAGAAACTGATTAAATTATTATATAATCAACAATTAATTATTGGTGATTTTTTTGATAAAATAACTTCATTTTCCTACATCCTTTTCTGACTACGATTGCGATGTCGAACTGGATGCATTAGGTGCATTAGTCTCTAGAAAAGATATCTGTTGTGCTGCCTCTATCTTTGGTTGCCGCAGTTCGGGCTGTCTGCCTCCTTGTCCATTAGTTCTATTTCTTTTTTGCGTTCTGTAATTTGTCTGTCAACATTCGTATAAAGCCAGTCTCTCTGTATATCTACATATCTTGTTATCCAGGAATACTCTCTTTCTGAAAGAAAGCAATGCTTACCCTCACTTTTAAGTCCGTCTTTTTTAACGCCAGCAAGTAATGTGTTTGTATCCTGTCGACTGGATTCTATCTCATTATAGCACGTATGACGGAGTTCGTCTAACTCATCCAGAGTGTGTGTCTTGCTTATATCATCGTGTAAGTAGTGTAAGACCCACGTTGTCTGTGAATATGACAGAGTCTCTGGATTCACTATTGCCGTGCCGTAATATTTGCTAATGTCACTATTCTCAGTCTTATATGTATATGCAGCTTGAAGTATCTCTTTGATTTTTATTACTGTGCCTTCACTTAAACTGAGCGTCTGTCGTTTTTTTTGTTGTGAGGAGTTTTCTTCTATACCTGCCCCTCCAAGATCAGTATTAGGTTTTTCTGGGTTGTCCCCTTTCTCCTGTTGTTGCAATACTTGCTGACGCGCGGTTATCACTTCATTAATTTCATCTGAAATACACCTAAAGGCTTTTTCTATCCACAGGATACGCTTGTATGTAATCTTTGTAGTTTCTTCTGGCGACATATTAGTATCAGCGCTTCCTGTAATATGATCTATTTCTTTCTTTAAATGTTCTATCATCGCCTCTTTTCTATGCTCCATGACAGTGCTATTTATTGCAGTAGAGAATGTTTTTAGCTCTTCTGTAGTCGTTATTTGTTCATTAACAATTTTCTTGATGCATCTCATTATAATCAGCTGCTTAATGTCTTTTTCTGCAATTTCATCGATCCAATAACATCGAATATTCATACGGATAAGATCATGGATCTTTTGCATATAGTTCACATTTCTAAATGTACGTTCACCTTCAGGAAGAGTTTCAGGATTATCAGAATGATTTGATACAGAACCAAGAAATTCTTTATGTTTTTCTATCACTGCATTAATTGAACCAGTAAGTTTTGTGGCATTTTTTCTTATTGTAGCTTGCCCTTGAGATACTTGATCTTGACCTATGGATTCTAGCATATCTGCATGCTGTGAAATCAAAGTATCTTTAGCTTTTTCAATATGTTGATGTATCTCAGTTTTAAGTTGTTCTAACTCTTCTTCATATTCTATTTTTCTGATAACCTGGTGTGTATTCTGTACGGCAATATCTTTCTTTATATTGAAATAGGATTCAATAGAGGCTGGGTCGTCTCTACCGGTATACTCGTGACGGTAAGGGTTCAGTGCATTGAAAAAATATCTATATAGATCATCTTGATTAGAATTTCCTTCATGCATATTTAATTCTACTTGAAATTTAATTAATAGTTCTTGTAGTAATGTACACATCTCATCTCTGATAGTATCAACATATTTGCACGATTCAACTAATATTGATTTATGTTTTGGTGAAGTAGGACTAGTATGTTTGTCATTATAAAATTTCTTGAACTGATCTGCTAGTTCATTGATAAATTGTCTCATTATTAAGTAATATTTGCTTAACTCTATTGGATTAATTATTGCGAATGTCTTTTCAATAGGACTTGATAGAGTCTCTTTTAAAGGTGTTTCTAATGAATACTTATGGCCATTGGACATCTGCTGTGCATAATAATCGTTCAACCTCTTAGTAAACGCCTCATAGACTTTGCCTATATTACTATCTATATTAGCTTGAGCAGCAGCAGCAGCAGCAGCTTCAGTAAAAGGTGGTGGTGAGTGAGCAGCTTTTATTCCTCTTGGTAGTTCATGAACGTATCCTAGCTTCTGGAAGGTAATTTCAGCTTTTTCATCCAATTTTTTCATAGGATTGTTGAGTCCTTTATAATGCATAATTGGTGAAATAAATAGCATAGGAACAGCTAAAAAAGCCTTACCAAAATACCTGAAAGAAGCGTAGGAAAGGGCAATGCTTTTTGCTATAGACTCTTTAGATAATGCTAACAATTCATTTTTGTCTAAGGGCTTACTTCTTTCTCCATCTGCACCTTTTCTAACTTTTTGATATATCATATAAATTGGTATAACAGAAAACTGCAATGCGGCAGTAATAAGATTGATAATCGATAGTATTAAAAGAATTATGCCTCGTATTATAGAAGCGGGCACTGAAATAATTTCTTCCAATGCGCCAGTAAATGTCACTTTATTGTTTGTATTTTTTGTACCGCAAGAATCTTTTTTTTGATCGACATCTGTGAAAGTGATTCCATTGGCATCTTTACCAAAAATAGGAAGTTCAAGAAATTTGATTCCACAAGGTCTTTTTCTGCCACCCAAGGCATAGACGACCTTCAATGAAACGCAAATAACGAACATCATCGCAAAGCAACACAGGAATGCCATTAAATTATTGCCTTTGCATAAATTAATTTTTCCAGTTTTATTAAGCGCCAATACAGTTATAAATACGATCATCTCAATGAATGGAACAAGATTTGCAGATAATGAATGAATTGAAGATCTGATCTGTGTTTTTGCAGCTTCTTTGTTCTTAGCTGAGCCTTTTGCATAGGCAATTCTTTTAGATATACCGGCGATCAACTCTAATGCACTAAGCATGAATAACAATGCACCAGTAATACCACAAAATATGGAAGGAATAATGAAATAGGTGATTATATCTATTGTTCTGAATTTGTATCCAACATCTTTTGAGCAGCAACTAGTTGCTGTTGTTGATGTTGATTTAGCAGGCGAGCTGAGACCAGTTTGCTCTTTTTCTTCATGTTCTGCGTTTAGTTTATTGAGATCTTTTGTTACTCCAGCGTCTCTATACTTACTAATATCTTCTTTATGTTTTGCCATGGCTGCGTCACATTCCTCCGTAGTATTAAATTGTTCTTTAATAGGTGTGCTTCCATCGCCCTCTGATGATGCTTGGCTAGCAGGATGGCCGCCTTCGGAAACAGTTGTTTCGTCTGAGCCTTGTTGGGTAAGAGGCGTAGGTGCGCTTCCGCCGCCCTCTGAGGATGTTTGGCTAGCAGGATGGCTGTCTTCGGAAACAGTTGTTTCGTCTGAGCCTTGTTGGGTAAGAGGCGTAGGTGCGGTAGCAGCAGTGTCGGCAGATGTAGAGGCTAGACCTTCTTCTATGTCTTTTGAGAAAACCTTTTCCTGACGAGCTATTATTGTCTTTAATTGATCTGTTGATCTTGCCCCAGAAGTGGTTGGTGATTTTTGTGGATCTGCTTTTCTGCTAGGCATGCGATTCTCCGTTATTCTTTACATTTCATGAACCAAGACGGTCATGAAAGCGTTACGTAGCTACGATGCAACCTTAATATTGCTATAGGTTAATTATATATTAATTTGTATTGGTTTGTCAAGCTTATGACTTGTGTAGTCAATTTTTAATGCTACAATACGGCTCTTCAATTTCCATCAGATTTACCCATGAAATCGTTTATTAAATTCTGTATAGATAACAATCGTGCCACTGTTATATCTCTCTTAATGATCATTATGTTTGGTTACCAGGCCTATGTAAATATGCCTAGAGAGAGCTTCCCCGATGTCCAGGTTCCCTTCATTTTTGTATCGACAGGATTGGATGGTATTTCTCCAGCCGATAGTGAGCGTTTGCTTGTGAAGCCTATGGAAGATATTCTGCGTTCTATAGAAGGAATTAAGGAAATAAGTTCATTTGCAGTTGATGGTCGTGCTTATGTTACCCTTGAATTTCCAGCTAGTTATAAAATTAGCAAAGCATTATATGACGTTAGGTCTAAAATTGATGATTTAAGAAATAAATTACCGAATAATGCAAGATATCCATCAGTTGAGGAAATTAATGTTGGCGCTATGCCTATATTAAATGTTGGTCTGCAGGGTGATCTGCCCGAACATGCATTAACTGAAATAGCAAAAAAACTCAGGGACGCTATAGAGTCTCTGCCTAATGTCCTGAGAGTTGATATAGCAGGTTTAAGAAAAGAACAAGTTAATGTTAACATTACTCCTTCCGTGCTGCAGCGTTATAATCTTAGTATAGATCAGGTTGTTGTGGCAGTTATGAGAAGTAACAGAGTTATAGCTGCTGGAAGCTTTAATTCTGATACAGGCAATTATGCAGTGAATATAACGGGAGTTCTGTCTGATATAGAAAATATTATGAATATACCTTTGGGTTCCAATGGTAATTCTATTGTGCATTTGCGTGATGTAGCAGAAGTGCGTGGGAGTTTTGAAGATGTAAATGGGTTCGCTAGAATGAACGGTGTTCCCTGTTTAGTATTAGAGGTTTCCAAGCGTTCTGGAAAAAATATTATTGAAACAATTAATCAAGTTAGAAACATCATTGATTCCAGCAAAGGAGCCCTGCCTAATAATCTTTCCATTATTTACTCCAAGGACATGTCTAATAATATTAAGGATATGCTTAATGACTTAGAGAATAATATCCTGTTTTCTATGATTTTGGTATTAGTGATGATGGTTGCATTTATGGGGATACGTTCTTCTCTTCTTGTTTCTATGGCTATACCTGGTTCCTTCTTAATTGGTATATTGATACTAAAATATATAGGAATAACTCTAAATATCGTTGTATTGTTTAGTTTAATACTATCTGTTGGTATGTTGGTTGATTCTGCAATAGTTATATGTGAATATGCGGACAGACAGATGTTGCTTGGATGTGATAAAAAAGAAGCTTTTAAGCGAGCTTCTTTTCATATGTTGTGGCCTATCTTTACCTCGACATTGACTACCTTAGTGGTGTTCTTGCCTTTGCTTTTCTGGCCAGGTCTTGTAGGGCAGTTTATGAGGTTTCTTCCTATAACATTGATTGCAACACTCTCTGGCTCTTTCATTATGGCAATTATTTTCATTCCTTTGTTAGGTAGCATCTGGGGGAAACCTTCTTCTAAGCGGGAGCGTGACATGAGGATGGCGCAGGACTTGTCAGAGGGTAAGGTAGATAGTAACAATAAGCTTATGTTTCTTTATTCAAAAATATTGAGAAAGGCAATTAATCATCCACGTAAATCTATCGCTAGTATGATGTTCATTTTTTTAATTACCATAGTTGTATACTCAAATTTTGGTAAGGGGGTAGAATTTTTTCCTAAAGTTGAACCAGAAAATGCATCTGTGCTGGTTCGATCTAATAATGGCAATATGTCTGTATTCGAAAAAGATAGATTATTGAAGGAGATTGAGGAGAAAATTTTAGGATTAGATGATGAAATTCGTGTATTTTATTCAAGAGTTGGTGTATTTGGCAAGAGTGACAATAGTCCAAGTGATACTATCGGTAAAATCCACCTTGAGTTTACAGATTGGAAAAATAGGCGCAAAGCTGATGATATTATTGCAGAAATCCAAGAAAAATTACTAGATGTGAGAGGGTTAAAAATAGAAATTTCTGCAGAAAAAAAAGGTCCATCTAGTGGACAGCCGGTTAATTTGACTTTATTATCATATAGCAAAGAAGCTTTACATAAAGCTGCGAATCAAATAATGCATGGCTTGAATGAAGCTGGTGGATTAATTAATATTAATGATGGTAGTAATATTCCAGAGCTTGAGTGGAAGGTAGATATTGACAGTGATCGAGCTTCAGTTTTGGGTGTAAATGTTGCATCATTAGGTGACTTTATAAAATTAATGACCAATGGAGTTTTACTTACAAAGTATAGACCAGATCATTCGAACGATGAAATTGATATTGTTCTAAGATTTGAAGATAGTTATAGAAAAATAACAGAATTAGAGAAATTATTTATTACATCAAATAATGGGGTGGTTCCTATAAGTAATATTGTCAACATCTCATTACAGCCCCGTGTAAGTAAAATTACAAGAGTAGATGGTATGAATAGTATTACTATATCTGCAGACGTTGAAAAAGGCGTGCTGGTTGATGACAAAATTAAATTTATGCAAGAATGGTTAGTAAAAAATCCTTTAGAGGATGGTGTCTTTTTAAAAGTTAAAGGAGAGGCGGCAGATCAAAAAGAAACGGGAGAGTTCTTAGGAGGTGCATTTTTAATAGCCTTGCTTGCCATGCTATTAATTCTTACTTTTCAATTCAATAGTGTCTTTAATACATTTGTTATTATGACCTCAGTATTCCTCTGTGTGCCAGGGGTGCTGATAGGATTATTGATTACAGGAAAGTCCTTTGGTGTAGTGATGTGCGGTGTAGGGTTGATAGCCTTATCTGGGATAGTGGTTAATAATAATATATTATTGATAGATGCGTATAGAGAAAATAGAGGCTTGGGGCTTGATAAATTTGATGCGGTATTTAGGGCGGCAATAGTTAGGTCAAGGCCAATTATGTTGACTGCGGGTACAACAGTTCTTGGATTATTGCCAATGATTACTCGCATCGGAATAGATTTCTTTGATCGAGAGATATTTTATAATGCACCATCTAGCCAATGGTGGGTTCAGCTCTCGGTAACAATTGCATCTGGTCTAACATTTGCTACTATGCTTACGCTTTTGCTTACCCCATGTTTGTTGATTCTTGGTAGGGATAAGAGCAGCTATGCTCAACCCGTAGCCGAAATAATAACATATCAAAACGGTAATTAATGCTACTAAGTCAGTCTAGATAAATCATAGCAATAAAATACAGTTGTTTTATTCCATCTGAATATTTTTTTATCTTATTAAGACATTTTTTGTAAACTCAGCATCAATGGCTGCTACCCTCTGGTCAGAGCCTTCTGGCGTGTCAGCGGCTTCAGGTCATGACGCAGAAATCTAGTCGATTCGTTAAAAGGGCATTTTAACCTAACCCTCAGCCCTAAGCAGCTCTATCATGTCCTTCTGGCGTTGTTGGAGGTGGTGCTGCGTGGGCTTCAGGTCGAAGCGTGGCACCACCTGATACAGGGTCAAAACTAGCATTACCACCAGTTTGATGTTGCAAGGTAGAAGCTGCATTTTCGAGCTCTCTTTGTGCATGCTCAGGTAATGTAAAGCCTTGTTGTGGGTAGCCTTGTTGTGGGTAGCCTTGTTGTGGGTAGCCTTGTTGTGGTGGGTAGCCTTGTGGGTAGCCTTGTTGTGGTGGGTAGCCTTGTGGTGCTTGTCCCAAGCCTTGTTGGTAGTCCTTGTGGGTAGCCTTGTTGTGGTGGTGGATCGTAACCTTGCGGCGGCTGTTGTGAGTAACTTGGTGGTGCTGCAAAGGTTTGATGTTGTGCAGGGGCTGATGGAGCGCCCTGGGCTGATTTACCCACATGATGTTCACTATCATGTCTGGCAACGAGCGGACCATCATCATCATCTCTTTCCTGATCACCTTCATATTCCTCGCCTCTCGTAGCGACCCCTTCTTCTCCCGGTTGTTGGGGCTCATTTTTCTCATGAGTTTCTCCTCTAACCCATAATTCTGTGTCTAGTTTCGTAACGAAAGCCAATTTTTCCTTATAATTATTCTGCATAGCCGTTACAGAGTTTAATTTTGCCTGAGCGATTTCTATAGTGTGTCGTAATGCACTTGTTCCTCTTTCGCCTTTATCGTTACCTAATTCTGCGGTTAAGTGCTGAATATCCACTCGAGTTTGAGTGATTTCATTCTCAAGGTTCTTAATGGTAGCTTCATATTGGTCGATTAATATGTATGCATTTTCTGATACAGATTTTGCCTGGTTCAAAATATTCGTTTGAGCCTTTGAGTAGTCGGCATGTAGGCTTGTCTGTTCATTAGTTAGTGCATATTGAGTTTGTGGCTGAGCAAAAATGGAAACTAGTTCTGCGCCTCCACCTTGCCGTGAAAGCAGTAGTAAGTTCTCGTAAGCATCTTGGGCATAAAATTTCCCTGCGACGATTTTATAGGTAATGAATTGGCCTGCTTCTGCTGCTTTTTTGTTAGATATGACGCCTTGTAATATCTTTGATTCATCTTTTATGAAATCCGTTGATAGAGTCCGTACAGCAGTCATTATTTGTTCAAGATTATTATCTTCTGCAATGATTTTTACTTCTGTACCTTGAGTAGTCTTTACATCTTTATTCAATTCTTGAGCTACATTCCCTACGTATACTGTGTTTACTACTTTAAGCAATTGATCCTGTAGTTCAATTAACTCATGACTTGCCTTCACAAGAGCTCCTTTATTTGCAGCGCTTATAGTCTGATTCTGTTGGTTACCTGAGTAGGTTTTTTGTCTAATTTCCTTAACTTTTTTTTGTGCGGTTTCTAATTTTTCTGAAAAATTATTTCCCAAGTGTTCTTGTACTGAGCGAGTTAAACCTTCATACTTATCAAGTGCTGCTTTTGCTTGATCGCTTATTTCTTCATGCGGTCTACTTTTTGTGTGAGATCCTGATCCTGATCTAACCGAAGGCGTTGTCAGTTTTCTTGGTGACTGTGCTACTGGTTTAGGCTGTAATTGTTGTGTTGCTGCAACAGCAGCAGCTTGAGTTTGAGCTTTTTGCTGTACTGCATCTGTTAATACGCCTTGTAGTGCGGACAGATCTTCGGCAAGATTCGAGACATTTAGTGGTAAAGTAGCTGCTGGAGCTGGCTGTTGATATTGAGGAGGAGGAATGAATGGAGCTGGCGCTGGCTGTTGATATTGAGGAGTAGGAGGAGGAGGAGGAGCTAGCGCTGGCGCTGTCGGCTGAGAAGGTGCTGTAGGTTTTATTTCTTGAGTACGATGTTTTAATTGTACCTTACTTATACTACCAAGCAGATCTCCTGGGAGTGCTGCATTGCTAGATGTCGATCCTGTTGCTGCTTGTTTTTTAGTGGCAGCAGGGGTAGGAGTAGGAGGAGGAGGAGGAGGAGCGGTAGGAGCAGGAGCAGGAGGAGCGGTAGGAGGAGGAGGAGGAGCTTGTGTTTCTGTTTCTGCTGTTGGTTGAACACCAGGAGTTTCTAAATCAGATATCGATATTCCACTTTTAGCCAATAATTGGCCAGCTTTACCTTTAATAATGGTACATTCTGCTGCAGCCTTAGAAAATACCTTTCCTGCTTCAGTTCCTTGATAGGAGCTACTAGCTCCTTCTAAATCAGTGATGCATTTATCTATATCTTTCATCTTTCCGTTGATTAGATTTGTATTTTCATGCAATATTTCTGCATGAGTAGCTAACGTTTTAGTACAAACAGAACCTGCAATGTCTAAGGCTTGCTGCTTTTCTGTCAATGTTAAACCCTTTTGCTCGTATGCATCAACCAGCTTGTTGAGTTCTTTATGTTCTTTTGCTAATTTTTTATGTTCCTTCCTATAGTTGAAAGGATGAATTACTCTTCGGAAGAATCCTGCGAGGAATTTTTTCCCACCTGGATGATATTTTGCATTGAATCCATCGTTGGATTGCTTATATACGTCCGATCTTCTAGTGAAATCATTATGTAATTCATCAATTTCTGCTTTATCTTTGATAACAGCGGTATTCAGGGAGGTTTGGTGACTAAATGCGTCTTTCATTGCTTTTGATGCCGTGTTTATGCTAGCAACATATCCTTCTATTGCACTGTGGTGAGTTGCAGTATGATGTATTAGATCTTTTTCAAAACTCTGCTTTGCCTGTTCTCCTTGTGCAACTGAATTAGTTAAAACATCTTTCGCATACGATGTGGTGAATGAAGACAATGCTGTGGTTGGCAATGAGTTTAATACGGGCTTGGCAGCTGTTTCAGACGCTTGTGTTACAGCACCCCACATGTCATTGAATGTAGTTGCTAACTGATCAAACTCAACGTTTGTATCATCAGAATGAAGTGCATGGAGTTCCTTAACTTTTTGTGATAAAGCCTTAGCTTCATTGTTCTGATTTTGCATGAAGGAAACTGCGTGATCATATTTGTGATAGTTGGAATTAATTTGTTTAACAGTACTATCCAATCTTTCTTTTGCCTGTTTTCTCTCTGGAGACTCAGGCCTTAATGTTTCGTTGACATTGGGTAGAACCTCTGTACTAGGGGCAAAACTCCCCGTAGTATTTTGTATTGCATACTGATCCTTTAGTGCTTGATCGAAATCTCTGGCACTGTTTGCGGCTACACCAAGCCATGCCTGCATACTAAATCTAGTATCTGAAATCCGACCTAAGTCAAGGCTTGAATCATTTCTACTTAGTCTTCCTAAGGTATTATTTGCATTTGCTTGTGATTCTGAGTCAGCCATCACCACATTCGCTATGGACCTGCTTTGCTTTAATGTTGCAAATGGGATTGAAAATCTAGGGTCACTAGTAACATTACCCTTTCTATATAAATCAACTTTGTGTACCTGTTTTACATCACCATTTTTATCCTCAACTGCTACAGTTCCATATAACATATCGAATGCCGATGTCGATTGTAGCTTAGGGTCTATTCCATAATTGTTGTCTTTTTCAAGTTTTACAGCGGCTGCTGCTGTGAAATGTGTAGCGCCATCTTCTCCTGTAGGGTTAACGCCTGCAGCTCTTGCAATTGTTTTATGATTTTTATTATAAAATTCTTGCAGACGGTCTCCTGTCCCTAATACCCTAGCAAAAGAAGTTTTACAATGGTTGTTGCGGCCTTGAACTTCTATAAAAGATCCGTCAACTCCTGCCTTAGCTCCTCCAATCCCTTCCTCAGTTTTTCTAAGCTCTTCCTTGTGTACTTTTAAATTTTGTTGGTTGAATTGCGATGATCTTAATAGTATACCGTAATTCATAGTTTCTTTATCAACTACATCGTGATTTGCATTTTTGTTTATTTTTAAAAGTGTAAGAAGATCGATATTTTCATCAGCATGAAATTTATGCGTACTCTTCGGATCTTTATATTGCGTCATTCTAGCTGATATATCTGCTTGAGAGAATGCATCTTTGGTATCAATTGAGTCCTTTGTTAATTTCCCATTACTATCTGTTGTAAATGTTTGTGATTCTTCCATCATTCCAACTAGGTCTTGTTTTTGAGTAGAGCCATACTGAGCTTGATTTACATGAGGCATTAGTTCTTTTTTTATTGTGCGTCCGACCTCTTTGATTTTAGTGTGGTCTATAGTGGCAGATTCTGTAAGTATTTTAGCATCTTTTTTTAAATACCCAGTAAATTTACTTCCATTTGCTTCTTTAAGAGGCACACTTGGATTTGTATGCGTTACAGTTCCCACTGTTTTTACCGCTGAGGCCGTTATTAACAAAGAATTTAGTTGATTGTTAATTGAAGATATATACCCCATTGCTACTCTAGCATCTGCAGTTTTGTTCGAATGTCCATCTATTTCAGTGCTTATTCTTTGCAATGCATTTATGCTTTCAGTTATTCCTTGAGAGCCTTTTAGAGTTGTGATGTCGTATTCTTGGGCATAATCTGTACTTGCAGGGTTTTCTTGATGATTTAATAGCCCTTTAATTCGAGCAATATGCGGTTTCGCTGCATTTGCTCTATTGCCAATAAGAAGTTTTTCTAAAGCATGTACTTCTTTTCTAATGTTGGTAATTTTAACTGTGTCTCTAGCCATAACAATACTCTCTAGCATATCTGTAATATATTATTAGCAAGAGTACTAGATATTGATGAAAAAATGGTTAACAGGAGTAAGATTGTATGTCTCTGCATAGCAGTTAGTAGTTAGTAGTTAGTGGTTGTTTATTAGTTGCTATTTGAACTTAATGGATAAGGGCTAGTGAGCATAAATATCCATATCTGCCCAGCCCTCTAGGTCCATTAATGCTCTGTGCGGTAAAAAATCCAGACATTTTTGTAATAAATGATAGCGTCCCTCTCGGTGTAGTATTGACTCTAGGTATTCCTTTATTTTATGTAAATATAATACATCGCCTATTGCATATTGTATTTGTACTCTAGTTAAAGTGTCTCGCCCCCAATCAGAGGATTGTTGTTGTTTGTTTAATCTTATTTCTAAGACTTCTGTACACAAGTCTTTTAGGCCACTATGTTCTGTGTATGTTCTAGCAAGCTTTGATGCAATCTTTGTACAATATATATTATTTGTCATGATGCCTAGGTATTTATACATTATTGCAATATCGAAGCGTGCATAATGGAATATCTTCTTAATACTCTTGTCAGCTAATAATTTTATTAAATTATCTGCTATTTTATATTCATTTCTCGTCGGAAAGTGTACCAGGTGACAATTGCCAGAGGCGTCACTTATTTGCACTAAACACAGCCTGTCTCTCTGGTTGTTTAGACCCATTGCCTCAGTATCTATCGCAATTGTAGACCCTAAATCTAGCCCACTAGGAAGATCTCCCTTGTATATATTAATTGATTTTGCTTTAGGTGTATTTTTTGGGTCATTTGTGATCACGGTTAATCCATATTTCTTATTAGAGATTTACAATTCAATTAAGATTTATCTTAAAGATTAATTTTAGTCAATATAAAATACCAAATAATCCTTTGATGCTTTACATTGTAGGTCTAATTTGATAAGATCATCCCCTTATCCAATTGAGGTAGGCAAGGTATGATAAAAGATATAGTCGAAAGTGAATTACTAAATATTCCTGCTTTAATAGACGGAAAATCTCCAGAAGATACTTTGATTGTTGTCGCTATGTCTGGTGGAGTAGATAGTTCTGTTGTTGCCTCACTTTTACATCATCTTGGATATAAGGTTATTGGTGTTACATTGCAACTTTTTGATTATGGGGACATGGAAGGTAGTAATAAAAAAACCTGTTGCGCAGGAAGAGATATTCAAGATGCTCGTAATGTTGCTGATACTATGGGATTCCCTCATTATGTTTTTAACTATGAATCCTTGTTTAAGGAATCCGTCATTGATGATTTTGCTGATTCTTATTTGAAGGGTGAAACTCCTATTCCATGCGTGCGTTGTAATCAAAGTGTGAAATTCAAAGATCTATTTTCAGTGGCAAAAGATTTGGGGGCTGATGCATTAGCTACAGGGCATTACATCCGAAGATCTGTTGTGAATAATGTCTCTCAATTACATAGGGCAATTGATCATAAAAAAGATCAAAGTTACTTTTTATTTTCTACTACTCAAGAGCAACTTGATTTTCTGAGATTCCCTTTAGGTGACTTCAAAAAGGAAGAGACTCGTAAACTTGCTCAATATTTTAATTTAACAGTGGCAAATAAGGGCGATAGCCAAGACATATGTTTTGTCGGTAATAATTCTTACGCTAATATAGTTAAAAAACTTCGCCCTGAAGCAATAAAAGAAGGTGATATAGTTCATATTTCTACAAATGAAGTTTTAGGTAAACACAAGGGTATAGTAGGTTATACAATAGGACAAAGACGTGGATTAGGTATCTCTAGTCCAGAACCATTTTATGTAGTTAGGATAGATGCAAAAGATAATAAAATTATAGTTGGTGCAAAGGAAGATTTATCAAGAGATATAGTATATATCAAGGAATTAAATTGGTTGAGTGAAGAGATTCCTGCAGAAGGTTCTCCAGTTGAAGTTAGGTTGCGTTCTTTATCTGAGAATGAAAAGGCTATTATATATAAAGGGGTTAATAATAAAGCAAGAATTTTATTAGATAATCCTACTTATGGTGTTGCACCTGGTCAAGCTTGTGTGGTATATAGTGACAGTAGGATACTCGGCGGAGGTTGGATCTATGGATCAGAGAGACGTGCTTGGAATGGCTCAATTTGAAAAAAGTGTTGCTATTGGTTCCGATCATGCTGGTTTTGCAGCTAAAGAAGATTTGGTTTCATATCTAAGGAAATTTGGATATAAAATTGAAGACGTTGGTTGTTTTAATTCTGATCGAGTTGATTATCCAGACTATGCGAATCTTCTTGTTAAAGAAGTTGGCAATAGTTGTGGTTTTGGTATTTTAATTTGTGGTACTGGCATTGGTATGAGTATGGCTTCTAATAGGCATTCTCATATACGAGCTGCTTTGTGTCATAACTTAGATACTGTGAAGATGTCGAGGGAGCATAATGACGCAAATGTTTTGTGTCTAGGTTCCAGGCAGATTGATGAGGGTCTTATGCGTAGGATGGTTTTTGTCTTTTTAAATACAAATTTTGAGGGCGGCCGTCATGATGTGCGTATTAAAAAGTTTTAGTTTTTTATAATGAATCATTTGTGAGGATGTCATGGGTTTTTTTAATAAGTTGAATCGCCTTAGTGGTGCTGTTGGTGGTGCTGTAGGTAGTTTTGCTGGAGGGGCTGCGCAAGGTCTTATTAGTGGAGGTCATTCTGGTGGCTTTGGAGGTCATTCTGGTGGCTTTGGAGGTCATTCTAGTGGTGGTTTCAGCGGTGGTTCTCATCTAGGTGGTGGTGGATTAGCAGGTGCTGGTATAGCAGGTCAACTGATAGGAGGGCTTGTTGGAGGAGCATCTCATGGACTTGGTGGACAACAAGGATTTAGCGGTGGCTTACACGGCGGCGGTAGTCAATTCGGCGGCGGTAGTCAACATGGTGGTCAATTCGGCGGCGGTAGTCAACATGGTGGTCAATTCGGCGGCGGTAGTCAACATGGTGGTCAATTAGGCGGCGGTTTCAATGGCGGCGGCGTACAACATGGTGGTCAATTAGGCGGCGGCTTACAGCAGCGAGGT
This sequence comes from Rickettsiales bacterium, assembly GCA_965262395.1. Classification (GTDB taxonomy): domain Bacteria; phylum Pseudomonadota; class Alphaproteobacteria; order Rickettsiales; family Anaplasmataceae; genus CBDHFF01. The sequence goes on along the minus strand of OZ253531.1, from coordinate 1,124,698 downwards.
GGCGGCGGTGGTCAATTAGGTGGCGGCGGTGGTCAATTAGGTGGCGGCGGTGGTCAATTAGGTGGCGGTAGTCAATTCGGCGGCGGCGTACAACAGCGAGGTGGCGGCGGTTTCAATGGCGGCGGCGTACAACAGCGAGGTGGCGGCGGTTTCAATGGCGGCGGCGTACAACAGCGAGGTGGCGGCGGTTTCAATGGCGGCGGCGTACAACAGGGTGGTCAATTAGGCGGTGGCGGTCTTCCTCCAAAACAATTCTAGCTTTATGCGCGAATTCTATTAAAGTGGTTTAGTAGGCGTTGGGTCGCAGTTACTTTGCGTCTCTAAACTTCATTTTTTTTTGTTTATTGATATTTTTTGTTATATTTTTTATGAGAATATTATGGGTCTTACAAATGTGTTTCCTGATGCATGCAGAGCTAGTTTAGGAGATACTATGAGCAGTCCAGGTACTCCGGGTGCTTCTATGAATAATTTTGGGGTATCTTCTTATATGAATAACAACCAGAATCCTGGTGCTTTTGGGAACAATCAAGGATCTCCTTTGAACAATCAAGGTTCTTCAGGAGGCTCTATGGGTAATTTTGGTGGATCTCCTTCTATGAATAACAACCAGAATCCTGGTGCTTTTGGAAATAATCAAGGATCTCCTTTGAACAATCAAGGTTCTCCAGGCGGTTCTATGGGTAGTTTTGGTGGATCTCCTTCTATGAATAACAACCAGAATCCTGGTGCTTTTGGAAATAATCAAGGATCTCCTTTGAACAATCAAGTTTCTCCAGGCGGTTCTATGGGTAGTTTTGGCAGACCTTCCTCTATGGGGAACAACCAGAATCCTGGTGCTTTTGGGAACAATCAAGGATCTCCTTTGAACAATCAAGGTTCTCCAGGCGGTTCTATGGGTAAATTTGGTGGATCTCCTTCTATGAATAACAACCAGAATCCTGGTGCTTTTGGGAACAATCAAGGATCTCCTTTGAACAATCAAGGTTCTCCTGGAGGCTCTATGGGTAAATTTGGTGGATCTCCTTCTATGAATAACAACCAGAATCCTGGTGCTTTTGGGAACAATCAAGGATCTCCTTTGAACAATCAAGGTTCTCCTGGAGGCTCTATGGGTAAATTTGGTGGATCTCCTTCTATGAATAACAACCAGAATCCTGGTGCTTTTGGAAATAACCAAGGATCTCCTTTGAACAATCAAGGTTCTCCAGGCGGTTCTATGAGTAATTTTGGCAGACCTTCTTCTATGGGGAATAATCAGAATTCCAATGTTTTTGGAAATAATCAAGGTTCTTCTATGGGCGGGTTTGGTTCTTTTGGATCTAATCCAGGAGGTAGTCTTATAAACAATTCTAATTCTTTCGGATCTAATTTAGGTAATTCGCATTTTTCTGAGACACATGTTAGTTGTACAAGTGGTAACTCAGGTGGTAGCTCAGTTGGTGGAGTGTTGGGTGCTGCTGCATCTACGGTAGGACGGGTAGCTGGACAAGTGGTTGGCGCCTTTATAGGTGGTGCTACTGGGTTAAATAGTAATGTTGTTGATGCAGGGTCTCATTTAGCTGGCGAATCTAATCCTAGTTTCCGGGACGGGGGCTATTCCAATGAAAGTGCATTTGATAATGGCAGTTATTTTTAGTATATTTTTTCAAGAAATCTTTATTGATGACTAGGTATGGCATAAGCATATGATCTGTGTTGATGTAGTTAGATTATGTTGAATATCAGAGGTCGTTCAAATATTGGTGACATAAGTATAATGGAGTTCTTCCATTATTGATCTGTGTTGATGTATAATGTTAGATTATGTTGAATATCAGAGGTCGTTCAAATATTGGTGACATAAGTATAATGGAGTTCTGCCATTATTGATCTGTGTTGATGTAGTTAGATTATGTTGAATATCAGAGGTCGTTCAAATATTGGTGACATAAGTATAATGGAGTTCTTCCATTATTGATCTGTGTTGATGTAGTTAGATTATGTTGAATATCAGAGGTCGTTCAAATTCCTGAGTATATTCTTCCTGTTGTCAATAAATGTTATTAGTATGCAATAATTTCGAATTGATATAATTCCTGCATGTGCTATTGTTTGAGTTAATTTATGATAGTTGTTGAATCAAATAAAAATGGACAAATGCAATGATTAATAATTTTTTTATAGAAGGGTTGCCAAGTGGTGATAAGGACGTTTCTTTGCTTATAGAGCAGGAGTTGGTGCGTCAAAAAAATCAAATAGAATTAATTGCATCAGAAAATATAGTGAGTAAGGCCGTTTTAGAAGCTCAGGGTAGTATTTTGACTAATAAATATGCGGAAGGTTATCCTGGTAAAAGATATTATGGTGGTTGTGAGTTTGTTGATCAAATAGAAATTATATGTCAGGACAGGATTAAGAAGCTATATGATTGTACATTTGCAAATGTACAGCCCCACTCTGGATCTCAGGCCAATCAAGCTGTGTTTTTATCATTATTATCTCAGGGAGATAAGATATTGGGCATGTCTTTGGATGCTGGGGGTCACCTTACCCATGGGTCTAAGGTTAATATGTCTGGCAAATGGTTTGAAGCTATATCGTATGGATTAGAGAAAGAAACTAACCTCATAAACATGAATGAGGTTGAAGAAATGGCAAAAAAGTATAATCCAAAGCTTATAATAGCTGGGGCTTCGGCCTATTCTAGAACAATAGATTTTAAAGCCTTCAAAGAGATTGCTGATAGTATAGGCGCTTATTTATTGGCGGATGTCTCTCATTATTCTGGGTTGATTGTTGCCGGTCAATATCCCTCGCCATTCCCTTATGCTGATATTGTAACCTCAACTACTCATAAGACTCTTAGGGGGCCTAGAGGGGCAGTTATTTTAACTAATAAAGAGGATTTATATAAAAAACTTAATTCAGCTGTTTTTCCTGGCATGCAAGGAGGGCCATTAATGCATGTAATAGCAGCCAAGGCCGTTGCTTTTAAGGAAGCTCTTTCAGCAGAATTCAAAGAATATGCAATTAATATGTTAGGAAATGCTCGTGTTCTTGCTTCTACTTTGCTTGCTAGGGGTATAGATGTAGTCAGTGGCGGTACTGATTCTCATATGTTATTGGTTGATTTGCGATCTAAGGGAATTTCAGGTAAGGATTTGGAGCATAATATGGAAAAATCTGGCCTGACCTGTAATAAGAATACTGTTCCTTCTGATCCTAGGGGACCATTTGTCACTTCCGGGATTAGATTAGGCTCACCAGCTGCTACTACTAGAGGTCTAGGCAGTAAGGAATTTGAGCGTGTTGGTAACATGATTGCTGATTTGATTGAAGTTACACAAAATAATGAATTCGAGTTAGGTAAATTAATAGCGACTACTAAAAGAGAAGTAGAAGATATTTGTAAAAAATTCCCTATATATTAGAATCAAGTAAGATTTATAGAAGCATTGTTGATTCTTGGTTGTATGTTGATTCAATATGTTCTTTGTGGCTGACTTCTTGAAAAAGGTCGAATTGTATGTTCATATTTTAACTGAATGAGTATTTTGCGGATATATTAGAATCAAGTAAGATTTCTAGAAGCATTCTTGATTCTTGGTTGTACGTTGATTCAATATGTTCTTTGTGGCTGACTTCTTGAAAAAGGTCGAATTGTATGTTAAAATACTAACCAAATAAGTGTTTTACGTTTTACATATATGTCTATAGAATCTAATGAGTCCATGTTTTTATTGATTCTATCTTTCTTGATTGTAGGTACATTCATTGTTTGTATCCACTATATAGTAAATAAAATTATAGGCTTTCTTTTTCCTAAATGGAAATATACATCTTATTATGATCCAATTGTTGATAGAATAGTATCTGAAATTAGCAGATTGGATTGTGTTGTATATAGAAGACAAAATAAGATTTTGTCTGGTGTTGTCATATTAATGAGTGGAGATGAGGCATTTATTGATCTTTATGCGGACTGTAAACTAAAAGTTAAAGAAAGAGTTCTTATAAGGATAGGTGATAGCGCATATAGAGCCATTAATGCCAGAGTATGTAGGAAAGATAAAGGTTATATATCTACCTATCATTGTAGATTGTATTTTAGTTATGATAGCAAAGAAATTCTTGAAGAAATCAAGGAGGTAGCAAGAGTTGGGGGCTATATTAGATACAGATTTCCTGATCTGCATAGAGATTTTGCTGTCAAGGTTGAACGTAAAGTTGAACATTACATTGACAAACTAGGTTATATTGATAACAAGAATGTTCAAACCATAGGCTCTTGTCAGGGCTAGAGATTTTTATCCATGAGCGTGACAAACTAGGTTATATTGATAACAAGAATGTTCAAACCATAGGCTCTTGTCAGGTTTAGAGGTTTTTGCTTATGTATATATGGAGGCCGAAGCCGGAATTGAACCGACGTGAAAGGATTTGCAATCCTCTGCATCACCACTCTGCCATCCGGCCAATAGACGTGCATCAAGTAACATTATTGTATGCTATATTTAGTTTGATCGGTTGTCAATAGTGTATAGTTTTATATTGCTATTAAGTATATTATACGCTCTTTGTTTAGATCGTGTATTTATATAATATATAAATACATAGATTATAGTATCTAGTATATTATTGATGTTGGATATTGAGTAATGTCTGATAATGCTGTTTTAAAAGGTAAACCTGACATTATTATAATGTCTTCTAGTATTGTGCCGAGCGAGTTCTTTGATGCCAAGGGATTACCATCTATTATTATAGAATATAATTCTGCAGATAACGATGGAAAAAGTTTTGCGGAAGCTATTAATGTGGACAAGATCTTGAATAATGAACATACAGTCGAATATGATAGTAAGAATGATATATTGACTATCAAGGAAGGTGCAAAAATACATTTTACAGCTAAGGTATGTACCTGCAATAGAGAGTTACAGGGCGCAGGTGCTCGTCAAATAGGAGGTCAACCAGTAGGAGAGGCAAGTAAAAAGAAGTTTGTTGAAGCAATTAATTTTAAGGGTAATAATTCGAGATGTTTTCGAAATGATGTAACAGCAGTCTACGATAAATTTAAAAAAGGAAAAAAAGGAAATGACCATCGCTTAACACAAGCTTTTGATCATGTTAAATATTTTGTAGCAAAATTTAAGGAAGAATTTGATCGTGAGCCAGCTGAATTTGATTTGATCTTATGTAAATATAATGACCTTAAATGTCGTGTAGTAACTACTGTAGGAGAAAGTAATATAATGCACGTTGCTTTAATTTCTGGCGTTATTAGAAATTCAGCAGGAGAAATTATAGATCTTACTATAGTAGAAATGGCGCCTAATACTAAGCATTTCAGCAATGGTAGTTTTGCTAGAAATATACTTTTGCATTCTGAAAAAATGGGAGATATTTATGTAATACCTATTAATGACCAAATTATTTCTGAGAGAAACAGTAGGTCGGATATATTTAATGATGTAGTGAAGCATTTTCTACCAGATAAAATCCATTATAATTTCTCTCAATTTCTAATACATCCTGTGCGTAAAATATTACAAAAAGCAGGTAATGGATTGGCTCATGAATTTGCACGTCACCGAGATGGGAGTCATTCTTATACCTGTGTTCAGCAGGTTTTTGCTATATTTAAGCAGGCTAGGTTCTTGGATAGGTCTTTACATACAGCGGAGATTGGAAATTACAATTTATTGTTTGTAGATAAATCTGGAAACATACACGAAAATGGATCAGAATTAGCTGATCATGATTTCTTGTTTAGCCGTAATGGAATGCAAGTTAGTAGTATTGAGGATGGCATAAATCTTAGTAAGAGCAGTATTTTTCCTGTTAGTGTAGAAAGTTGTCAGAGTAAATTTTCTTCTACTGTTATGGTAAATAATATTGAACCACTTGCTTCTTTGGCAGAGAGTAATGGTGTGCCAGATACAAAACCTCTTATTCGTTGATGCATTCTAGCTAAATCTCTCTTTTGCTTGCAAGTAATTCTCTTCTTCGTTGATGCATTTAGCGGAATATTTCTTTTGTTTGTAAGTAATTTTTTTCATAGAGATTGACATATGTAGTAAACCTGGGCTAGGATTAAGGACTTTTTTTTATTTTTGGTAATTTGATATGAATAACTATACTATAGGTAATGGCATAGAAACTATACTGATAGCTTCTAGTGTTGTGCCAATTGAGTTTTTTGATGCAGGGGGTATGCCAACAGTAATTATTGAATATAATCCTAGGTTGAATTCTGGGGCAAAGCTTTCTGATGTGATAAATATTGATGGTGCCATGAATGGTAGTATTAATATTGAGCTTTCTAGTATGAGTCATCTAACTATTTATCAGTCAGATGGGAGCAGTTATACTTTTAGGGTTGAGATTAATACTTCCGATAGACCATTATACGGCGCATACCAGGCTATGCAAACACCAGCGTCGGTGATTATGGCGCAGTTCATAGAAGCAATGAGTGGAGACGGTTCAAATTCAAGATTTTTTAGTAAAGATCTTGGATCAACTTATCAGAAATTTCATAGAAGCGGTAGAGAGGCGGAGTTAAACGGTGCCTTGAGCCATGTTTCTAGTCTTATTATGCGATTTGAAGCAGAGTTTGGCAGAAAGCCAGGAGAATTTGATATTGTTATGTATAGAAATAATAATATGCTGAATAGTTTTGCGACGAATCTTTCTGGATCTAATGTAGGGCATATAGCACTGGTTTCTGGCTTGGTTCACGATCCTGCGGGAAATATTGTTGATCTTGGAATTGTTGAGACCTATGAAGGTATGGAGCATATCAATAATAGAAGTCTTGCTGTAAGTCTGATGGCGCATACTAGAGGGGATGTATATATAGTTGCTGCTAATCTACAAGGAGCAACGCTTCAAGGTCGATCTGAGATGTTTCAAAAAGCAATGATCTCGCTCTTATCCGACGATATATTATATAACATAGGTGCATTTGCACTACACACGGCAAGATTGGCTAGTTCTGGGCTTAATAGGAAATTCTTTCATTTTAGACGCAATGTAGAGGGTCGTCATAGTTATACTTGTGCACAGCTTGCTGTATCTATTTTGATTAAGGCTGGCTTGATACCCGATATGCATACTTCTGAGGTGGCGAATTATAATATATTATTGCTAGGGAAAGATGGAATTTTGTATGATATGAGATTGCACAATGAGATTCGCCCTGATGAAGATTGGTTTTTGTTTCGCAGTTATGGTTTAAGGATTGTGAGTAAAAGCGATAAGGGTATTAGTTTTCCTCAATCTAGTATCGCGCGCGTTGCTGTGATATGTAATTATAATAAAATTAATAGCAGAATTCCAATAAATTATTTGCGAGTTGTTGAGGCGGTTGATGGGTCAATGCCTAGTTCCATGGGCGGTGGTGGCACTGTTGCAGATGATGAATTTGTATTCTTTGAAGAGTATCCAGATGCTGTGGTTGAATAAGGTCATATTTGTACAGTAGCCTGACCAATCTTTTTTGATGAATGGGGAATATTTTGCCGTAATTAGGTAAATTATTCTCTGTCTCGTGGTTATTACGTCGATATAATTTTCATGCATTAGATGTTTTGACTGAATAAGGTCATATTTGTACAGTAGCCTGACCAATCTTTTTTGATGAATGGGGAATATTTTGCCGTAATTAGGTAAATTATTCTCTGTCTCGTGGTTATTACGTCGATATAATTTTCATGCATTAGATGTTTTGACTGAATAAGGTCATATTTGTACAGTAGCCTGACCAATTTTTTTTGATGAATGGGGAATATTTTGCCGTAATTAGGTAAATTATTCTCTGTCTCATGGACACTGTGTTACTGGCTTATTTTCTTGTGTTTTACTGCGTATAATTGCTGTTATTTTCTCTTGTTTTCTCTTTTTTTGACTAATCAATATTTGCGTATATTAATTGTGGCACACTTTTTGCTTATAAGTATTATGAGAGTATAGTTTATGTGTCATGTTGATGTTTCTGTTCAGGATTCTATGTTTATTTGTTGTCTGTTTTTCAGAGATTAATGTATGGGCTTTGGAATTTAATAAAGAAGTTCCTGATGAAGAAGAATTACTAGCAGAGGCAGTAAGGATTAAGGATATTATTGCCTTCCAAGGTATTAGGGACAATATTCTATTGGGATATGGTCTTGTGGTAGGGTTAAATGCTAGTGGCGATAATTTAACTAATTCTGTGTTCACACAACAGGAATTAGAGAATTTTCTTGGCAAGCTTGGTGTAAATGCTCGTGGAGCAAAAATCAAAACAAAAAATCTAGCCGCTGTAACTGTGACTGCTACTTTACCACCATTTGCTAGGCAAGGTAGCAGGGTTGATATTAAAGTTAGTGCTGTTGGTGATGCTACAAGCCTTGAAGGTGGAACGTTGCTTGCTACGCCTTTGCTAGGAGCTGATGGTGCAGTTTATGCTGTATCTCAGGGGTCTGTATCAATTAGTTCAATAGATTCAAAAGGAGCTCAAGCAAAAGATAAGTCTGTAAAGACCGTGGGTTTCATTCCATCCGGAGCAATTGTAGAAAGAGAGATAGATTTTGCATTGAATGATATGGAAGAGATTAATATGGCATTACACAATCCAGATATTTCTACGGCTTCTAGAGTTGCCGATGCAGTGAATCTGGAGTTAGGGGGCGTGTTTGCTGATGCTATTGACCCAGGCACTGTTGTGCTTGAGGTTCCACAAAAATACCATGGTAATGTATTAGAGTTACTTGCCAAAATTGAGCAAGCCAAAGTGTTCACTGATAGCATTGCAAAGGTGATAATAGATGAGGCATCAGGGACGGTAATTATAGGAAAAGATGTAAGGATCGACACTATAGCCGTAGCGCAGGGCAACCTAATGATAGAGGTTAAGAATAAATATAACTTCGTTAAAAAAGGGCAAGCTGGAGAGGATATTGTGGTCATGGAAAAGGGCAATTCTCTACAAGAGTTAGTTAATGGGCTGAATATGTTAGGAGCTGGTCCTCGGGATATTATAGGGGTTATACAAAGTGCTAAGAAGATAGGAGCCTTGCAGGCGGATATAATTGTGAATTAGAAGGAGAAAGAAGGGATATGAAAATTAATAATAGCCAACAATCATTTGCTGCAAACGGGGTGAATAATTATAAGCAAGATAATAAAAATAGAAAAATTGCTAAAGATTTTGAATCAGTAATGTTATCTAGCATGCTTAAAGAAATGGTAAAAGATGTAAAAATGTCTGGAGAGGAGGCAAGCGAGACTCAGGACGAATTTTTTAAATCCTTGCTTATGGACAATTGTGCCAAGCAGATTAGTAATACAAAAAAAGGAATAGGCATTGCGAGTGAGATTTATAAATCTATGTTAAGAGATAATGGTAAAAAATGATGTCAGAGGATTTGGTTACAATAAAAGATGTAATTAAGGTTAAGAAGGATCTTATAGATATAATTGAGATTGAAGTTGCCTTTTTAAGAGCTAAGGATTTAGAGTCGGTGGGATTATTGCAGAGTCGTGAAAATGAACTTATTAGAGCCTTGAATCTTCAGAGTGAGTTATTCAGAATAGGAGACAGTGTTGACGTCAATTATAGCAAAGAAGACCTACAAGAATTAGAAGGTTTATCAGAAAAGTTCGGGGCTTTATTGAAAGAAAAGAAAAAGGAATTAGATAAAGCATTCCTGATGCAAGAGAAAATTCAGTCTATAATCCGAAAGGCTGCCAAAAATGTGATGTCTAAGCCATTTTATAATGATCTTGGTAGTAGAGTTATTTCTGGATCTGCTAGTTTGCCCATGATTGTCAACAAGCAAATATAAAATATACTATAAATAGCATTTTTTAATATGTAGTTTACCCTTTGTTAATAAATCAAATATACTTATAGATATATCATATTTAGCATATGATATATCTGTTATTTATTATGGAGGTAGTATGTCACTTGATACAGCCCTGGCACATTCCTTAACAGGAATGAATGTTAGTCAGAGATTGTTTTCTATTGCTTCTCAGAACATATCTCGTGCTAACGAAGAAGATTATGTCAGAATAAAAGCTGATCTTGGATCTAATCAAGCAGGAAATCTTAAGGTTAAACATGTTAAGCGTGAGGTGGATCAGTTGCTCTCTGCGGAACGTAGATCAAGAGTTTCTAGTCTTGAATACTTTAATACAAAATCGGAAGTGATAAGCAGAGCGCAGGATTATTTGGGTGTTCCTGATATTTTGGGTGGAGGCGCAAATGCCAAGAATATTAATAGTATGATTGATAAATTCTTTGCAACACTAAGTATGTTATCAATTTCTCCTGATGACATAGGGTTGAAGTCGTCTGCTGTTTTGGAATCTAGTAAGTTAACATCTATGATTTCAGGTGCAGCTCGTAATATAGAAGACACCAGGTATGATTGTGATCGTAGTATGCAGAATTTGGTGCAAGATGTGAATCATGATTTGAAGAGTCTACATACTCTGAATATAGCCAGGTCAAAGACGGCAGTAAGCAGTACGGATGATGAATTGTTAGCAAATTTAGATATAAAAGCTGATAAAATTTTGAAGCAGATATCAGAATCTATGAATATTACGGTTATTATGGTTGATAATAAATATCATCTGTCTTCATCTGGAGTTAATTTACTCAATGAAAATTTATATGAAATTAACTACAGGCCATCATCTTCTGTTTCTTCAATAATTAATTGTAATGATTTTAATGCTGTAACGGTAAACTTGGCAAGTAATAAATCATCATCACAAACTATCATTCCAGCTGGACAAGCTCCTGTGGAAGCTGCGGTTAATCTTGCAGAGGGTAAATTGAAGGCATTGGCTGAATTAAGAGATATTGATCTTCCTAATATGTTAGATCATTTAGATAATCTATCATATGTTGTAACTCAATACTTTAATGAAACTTACAGTGCAGGTATTAATTATCCAGGTAAAGATAATTTGATTAGTGATAAATTGCTATCTAAAGATGAGGTTTTAGATTTTAGTGGGAAAGTAAAGTTTTTACCGTTGGATAGCAATGGTGCGCCTGTGTCTATAGGTAACTATGACTATATTAAGCCGTTGGAGATAGATTTTTCAAATCCAAAACACGGAAAAAATGCTTATACTACAGAGAATCTTATAGATGAAATTAATGAGTTTTTTACCCTAGGTGCAAGTAGGGTAGAATTACCTTATAACGTTGATGATGTAAGAATTGCGTCAGTTCTTAATTCTGATAGAAAGTTTCATTTTAATTTTGAAGTAGATAATAATGATGATTCTAATGTAGATTTTGGTGTGCATAAAGTAAGGGTTTATTATAAAGAAGATAATGGTGACCTAGTTGAGCTCGAGGATGCTCTAGTTACTGATGTGCATAGCAAAAAATTCCGTGGTTATGATATTAAAGCGAATGCTATAGAAAGAACAAAGGATGTAATTAGTTTAAATTTGCATTCTGCTCCTTCTGGCGTGAACAGATTCATCATAAGGGCTGATATGAATATTAATAATAGTTTGGCTGAGATAGATTTTGATATTAGAACTGATGCCTCTAATCAAAGATATTCTGCATGTGGTGTTGTTAGTGGTGAGGCGGAGATTATCCCTCGTACAAATGGAAATCGTTATGTTAGGGCTAGCCTTGTTGATAAACATGGCAATCCTGTAGATAATCGCTCTGAGCGTGGTTGTTTGAAGCTTACTGCCCCAAATTCTGGGTTCAGGATAGTGATTGATGATGTGGATAGTGTTGAAAATAATTCTGATTCCATTATTCCTAGGAATTTCTTTCATGCGCTTGGAATGAATAATTTATTTAAGGAGCAAGACGACAAGAAGAATGCTGCTATAAATATGCGAGTTGAAGATTCTTTGTTGGGTAATTATTCTGGCTTTAATACTGGTGTATTGCAGATATCGAAGTTTGCTACAAGTACGCATAGAGCTAAGTGGCTTGAAACAGGTAGCGTCGGAGCTGGTAATAATTTAACTGTATTGAAGCTTGCAAATCTTTCAAGTAGTAAGGTTAATTTTACCAAAGCTGGTAACCTTAGTCAAACGAGTGCAACTTTTTCAGAATATAGCATTTATCTAATTTCAGATGCAATATCATTATCTCGGTCTTACCAAGATGGTCAAGAAAGGGAGGGGTTATTTAAGGATAATTTAGATGCAAAATTCAACTCTATAAGTGGTGTGAATATTAATGAAGAATTGGCTAATATGGAGGTATTGGAAAAAGGTTTTGCAGCACAAGCAAGAGTGGCAAGTGTATTATCAGATATACACGATTCAATGATGCAAGCTTTTAGTTAATTATTTACGGAGATTTTTTATGTCAATAAATAGAGTAAGCACTCGATATGATACTAATAGTGCCATTAGGCGTATGGCTAATATAGAAAGAAAAATTGCAGATAAGTCTCGTCATCTTTCAGGTGAGAGATATACGACGTTTAATGAAATTTCTAATAAGAGTGATTTTAGTGTAATCGCAGATATAAATAAGGATGTCATAGAGAGTGATTCATGTATTCGAAATTCTAAAATGATACATATGAAGACAGCGGTTATGTCTAGGAGCATCAAAGATATTATGGATGTTGCTCAGCAATATAATAATTATCTAATTCTGAATACTAATTACTTAACAATGGATACGACTTCGTTGAATATGTTAGCTGAAGACTCAGTAAGCACGGTTGCACATCTCTTGAATGTAAGGGTTGCGGATGATTATTTATTTTCTGGTTCAGCAATTAATGTGCTGCCAGTCAAAGTGCCCGTAGAAAATAATTTTGGTGATTATAATTCTACTGATTTTGATTTTTATGATGAGCCAAATACTAATTATTATTCAGGGGACGATCTTAAGAAATCTGTGTATTTAGATACAAGTCTTAGGGTTGAATATGGTATACCAGCTTCTAATGATGCTTTTCGTAATATTATTGCTTCTATGAATATTGGTAGAGTATTAGATGGTGAGAATTCTGACTTAGTAAATAGAGCAATTAACTTGCTTCAGAAGGGCCTAGAAGAATTGAGTGTGTTGAGAATGAAGGTTTTAAAGGATAGTTCTTTGGCAGATGAGGTGGTTAGTAGAAGAATGGATTATAAATCTCTATTGAATGAGCGTCAGGATATGGTAGATGAGCGTCATGGTCTTGATTTGATGGGTTTAATGGTTGAGTATAACCAATACCGTAATGTATTAAATGCATCGATGCAGTCATTCAGCTCATCGGCTAAGCTTAGTATACTAAATTACTTGAAGTAATAAATTGATGTGTCTTAATGTACTAAGTTCTAACCCATATATTTAATTTTAAGCAATAGAATAATGCGTCTTAACGTACCAAGCTCCAATTTATATATTTAATTTTAGGCAGTAAAGTAAGGTATATCCTGCTCAATAGGTAGTTCTATTTTTCGTGGTTTTATTGCCGTGCAGTAGTCATTCAGCTCATCGGCTAAACTTAGTATACTAAATTACTTGAAGTAATAAATTGATGCGTCTTAATGTACTAAGTTCTAACCCATATATTTAATTTAATCAGAACGGCAAAAAGATGTACCGTCTATAAGAGGTAGGTTTGATTGCGTAGATAGTTGATAATAATTATCAGGAGTCATTTCAGAATTTGGTTGTGCTGAGGAAGTACCTTCTTCTGGAATTGTTAATCCAAACTCTTCATAGAGCGTATGCAGGTGTTTTTCGTGGTATTTTCTTATTTTTTTATTATAGACCTTCATTACCTCAATAGGATTACATCCTTGTATAATAGCCCATGATGCAGTCAGTTGAAGGCAGATGTCCTCTAGTAAAAGTCTTGGATGCAATCCATGTGCCAGTCCACGTAAGATGTAATAGTAGCCTGATTTTTCTTGTGTTTGCATAGTAAATCTCCTCTTTTAGATAAAGAAATAACAGTTAAGTAATTCATAGCCTAATGGAATTATATAGCAAATTCCATTAGATACAATAAAAACATAACAACATCATCATTTTAGTATTCCAGTTAATTATATTTTTGTTTAATTCAAGATCTAACTTGATTAGTGCATATGTAATGCGCCGCATCATTTTAGATGGCATGATTGATATGTAGTGATCATAGAATAATAAGATTTTCAGCTGATTGTTCAGTAGATAGGGGTCGAAATAGGAAGTATTCTGTGCCGTTCTTTTTTCTGCGAGAATAAGAAGTAATAAATACTATTATTTTCTCTTCAAAAAACATAGGTAGGACAAGAGTTGGCACATAAAGTAGGTTGCGCTATTATTTGTATCTTTAATGAATAAGAGAGTGTGGAGTTTAAGTGACGTAGCCATGGGAGGGGGAAGAAAGAGAAGGATTCTAGTGTAGAGAGGAAGAGGGGTGTTTGGATGGACGGAAGGAGAAGGTGTGTTTTCCCTGTCATCGATTTCGCCGGTGCATATGTTTAGGTGTTTATGTATGAATACCCATGGTTCACACTAGTATTTGCAAAAAAAGCAGTATAATTAGGGTTTTGATCGTCAACAGTGTAGGGAGGAAGATCGTCAGTGTCGGGAGAAAGAGGGGTGTTTGGATGGACAGAAGGAGAAGGTGTGTTTTCTCTGTCATCGGTGCGCATGCTAAAGTTTGTGCGTGGACTTTCATGGCTAGTATTATTACCTGTTAAAGCAGTAGTGGGAGCAGTAGAATAAGGGGATTGATCGTCAACAGTGTAGGCGGGAGGAGAATCATTTTCTGTACACATCTCTTCGCCAGGGTTTCTGTTTAGATCTTCATGGCTAGTATTATTACCTGTTAAAGCAGTAGTGGGAGCAGTAGAATAAGGGGATTGATCGTCAACAGTGTAGGCGGGAGGAGAATTTTCTCTACATGTGGCATCGCTATGGTTTATGTCTAAATCCTCAGGGCTATTGAAGTTATCGAGGCGGCGATCTGTTCTAGCCCTAATCCGTTCTGCTGCGGAAAGGAAGCAGTATCCTAATATGTTAACAAAAAGATTTTTCATGAAGCGATTAAATTGTTGTAGCGTAGTTTCAGGGATATTCTCATCTGTCGCTTCAATATTATATGAAGGGTTAGCGTCTAACAAAGGCGCAAACTCCTCACTGTATCCATGTACTCTTGCTTGATTAAGTCCAGGTTGTCTTGTAATGTCCATGGCTTATCTCCTTATTGTTATGACTAAAAAGACTTCAAGAGGGGCTTGATCCAACTCTTGTTGTTACTCTCCCTGAGCTTGCTGTGATTATGCATAACCAGGAGAATTGTCTTCTGGTTGTGGTGGGGTTTGTTCTAAAGGACTTATTAAAGAAGTATCAGTAGGCGCTTGGTATGGGATCCTCCTATTTATACAGAGTTTAGAACAAGGAAGATCAGCCTGCTGTGTAATATTACAACAATACTCTGTTAATGCAGGAGCAATTATTATGCTTTCTCCCATGTTATGAAAGCTTACTATTTGAGAAGATTTTGTCTTCTTAGTAATTATATCTTTCGGTTCATCAAGGTTTATAGAAAACTGTCCCTGAATTCCAGAATAAAGTTCTTTCATGCCTTCATAATGAAGCACAAGGCCAGTAAATTTGGTTAATGGTTGAGATTTCAGTGCTTTATTTGGTAATGCAGTTGGATGATCTAGATCTATTACTTTTTCTTTGTGTACGTCGGCTGTTACTCCTTCAGGGCTAATTACAAAATAAGGTGTTAATACCAATTCTTTTTCCTTATTTATATAGGCAATACGTAATATAGGAAAGTACAGGCTCAATTGATCGTCTCTAAATAATACGGGTATTTTTAAAGCATGTTTAAATGGCGAATAATTCACTACTGGAACAATATCTTGTCCTTTTTTTCTTAGTGTATCTAGCGTTTGCTTAGTTAAGAATTGCAAAGTAGTAGTAGGATCAAACTTAATACCATCTTTAGCAGCGTTATTAATACAGTCTTTAGTCAAATTAAAGATGCCATCTTTAGAGGGGTTGTTGCCTTTGTTGCCAAAGAATACCCTTTTCATTGCATCCTTGTCTTTTTGGCTTAATGCATCCAACTCTTCTTTGCTATATGATGTGGAGTCATGTTGTTGGGTTATCGTATAGCTGTCTGTATCTTCGCTATATGCTATATGATGAGGGGTCATGTTGTTGGGTTATCGTATAGCTGTTTATTTTTTTTGTATAGTCTATGACCTGAAGTAAGCCTAGTATAACATATCCAGATACTCTTCTCTTTGCGCTTTCTGCCATAATAACACCCAAATTTATATAAAACCTTTTCAGTATAAACAATTTATGATTAATCTTCAAGGGAAGAAAATGATAAAAATAACAAAATTTATTTTGCAATATAATAATGTAGATTATGTTTGATATAATATACTATTGTACATGTGTAAAATGTCTGATACAATTGCGCGCATTGAATGTAGTTTCGAAATGAGGTTTGCTTATGTCGTTTTTGTCTATGGATAAATATTTTAGAGTTTATGAAGATATTATCTCCATGCTTAAGTGTTCTAGCAATGAAGAGGATTTAGTTCACTCTGGCGCAACTGTTTATTGGCTGTTGCAACTAGAGCGTAGTGCGGATATTAATTTGCTCTTGGCTGCGAGAGGTAGTGATTTAGAGAGAGCAAGTGTTAGTACTAGAATTAATCCCGAAAATTATTCTGATTATGAGGGATATGTGAAGGCTTCTAACAAACAAAGTGCTGACGTGTTAAGGAATGTTATGCGTAAGAATGATTGTGAAGAAGAATATATAGAAGATGTTTGTGAGTTGATTTGTAACCATGACGTAGGCAAGTGCGTTAGATCTAAATTATTGCGTGACGCTGATGCTTTATCATTTATACATATGAGTACGCCTTTTTATCACGATTCCGAATCTGGGGTCTTAGAGTCTAGATGTAAATTTGAATATGAACGTATGTCTAGTGATGCGCAAAACTTATTAAGAAAAGTTGGGTTGTATTTTCATCATAAACGCTTGAATAAAATAATGGAAAGTCTGCTGGGTACTAGTATTTTAGATGATATGGAAAAAGCTGCAACTAAGTACGTTGAAGAGCAATACGGTAGAGTTATATGTGAAGGATCTATAACTGAGCCTAGTTGATATTCCAGTTATTTCTTTAAAATGAAGAGAAGGTACGTTAAAGTTATATGTGAAAGATCTATAACTGAGCCTAGTTGATATTCCAGTTATTTCTTTAAAATGAAGAGAAGGTACGTTAAAGTTATATGTGAAGGATCTATAACTGAGCCTAGTTGATATTCCAGTTATTTCTTTAAAATGAAGATAGAGTGCGTTAAAGTTATATGTGAAGGATCTATAACTGAGCCTAGTTGATATTCCAGTTATTTCTTTAAAATGAAGATAGAGTGCGTTAAAGTTATATGTGAAGGATCTATAACTGAGCCTAATTGATATTCCAGTTATTTCTTTAAAATGAAGATAGAGTGCGTTAAAGTTATATGTGAAGGATCTATAACTGAGTCTAATTGATATTCCAGTTATTTCTTTAAAATGAAGATAGAGTGCGTTAAAGTTATATGTGAAGGATCTATAACTGAGTCTAGTTGATATTCCAGTTATTTCTTTAAAATGAAGATAGAGTGCGTTAAAGTTATATGTGAAGGATCTATAACTGAGTCTAGTTGATATTCCAGTTATTCTTTCAAAAAGTTTGGATTTGTAAGGCTAATCTTTATTAGCCTTATCTTGATTATTATTAATTTTGTTTTTGGAGAGTTATTTTGTCTAATTTTTTGTCTTCTTTCTTTGAGGATAGGGGCTATTTGAATCAATGCACTGATTTGCCAGGGCTTAAAGAGATATTCGATGAAGATAAAAAGATTACTGCCTATATAGGGTTTGATTGTACGGCATCTTCTTTGCATATTGGTAGCCTAGTGCAAATAATGATATTAAGGGCATTACAAAAATTTGGGCATCAAGCTATAGTAGTGCTTGGTGATGCTACTACTATGGTAGGTGATCCTTCTGGTAAGGACAAAACTAGAAAAATGTTAGATAAGGATGGAATTCAGGCTAATGTTGAAGGTATAAAGAAGAGTATTTCTCGCTTCTTGATCCCATCTGGTCATAATTCAGTGTATTGCAAAGAGATGAAAGAGGTTATCTTTGTTAAGAATTCTGAGTGGTTAAATAGTCTAAATTATATAGAATTTCTTCGTGAAATAGGTGTTCATTTTTCAATCAATAATATGCTGAATTTTGAAAGTGTGAAGTTGCGCTTGGAACGAGAGCAGCATTTGAGTTTTCTGGAATTCAATTATTTACTTCTGCAAGCATATGACTTCTTTGAATTATATAAAAGATATAATTGTAATGTGCAGATCGGAGGCTCTGATCAATGGGGTAACATAGTAAGTGGTATTGATTTAGCTAGAAGAAAGGGAGTTAAAGGTAATTTATTTGCTCTAACAACGCCATTAATTACTAGTGCCTCAGGAGTAAAAATGGGGAAAACGGAATCTGGAGCTATTTGGTTAAATCCGGATGAATGTAGTGATTTTGATTATTATCAATATTTTAGGAATGTTGATGACAGAGATGTAGGTAGATGGCTTCGCTTGTTTACCAGTGTTGATATCAGTGAGATTGAAAAACTAGAGAAGCTTAGTGGAAAAGAAATTAATGATGCTAAAGAGGTTTTAGCAAAATCTGCACTACTTCTTCGTTGTACAGGCTATGAAAGTCTTTTGACCATAGAGGAGTTGTCAAAGATGTCTGCGATTAAGGTTGGAGAATATATACGAAATATTCCATCTTGCTGTTTGGGAGATTGTTTGTATTTGTATAGCGGCATTGAGGCTCATAAAGAATTGAAATTCATTACTGATATCGGTGAATTGGTTAAAATTAAAAATGAAATAATTGCAACTTTATCCAAGCAGTTATTCGATGATGATAGTACAATATCTTTTATTTCTAATATCGATTCTACAGTAGGATTAATTCCTGAGTATTTTGTTAAAAAATCCATAATAAAGGATGGGGTGTTTTTTACAAAGTTATTCAATAGCTTAGGTATGGTCGATTCTATTGGTAAAGTAAAAAGATTGATCTCTTCTGGGGGGGTATATATTAATGGAGATAGAATCTCGGATGTTCAGCAATTGGTATCGATAAATGATTTTCAAGATGGTATTATGAATGTATCTTTGGGGAAAAAGAAGCAATTTATACTAAAATTAAACTAATGCATATAACAGATTATTGTTTGTCTTGTAAATTTTATGCAATTTATCAGTGCGGGTGATAATCTGTGAGTTATCTTTGTCTTTAGATGCTCATAACATTTTGGTTAGATATGGTTCCTGGTGAAAATATAAGAAATATTTGTCTTATTAATTTTATGCAATTTATCAGTGTGGGTAATACTCTGTGAGTTATCCTTGTTTTTAGGTGCTCATAACATTTTGGTTAGATATGGTTCCTGGTGAAAATATAAGAAATATTTGTCTTATAAATTTTATGCAATTTATCAGTGTGGGTAATACTCTGTAAGTTACCTTTGTCTTTAGATGCTCATAACATTTTGGCTAGATATGGTTCCTGGTGGAAGTATAAAAAATATTTGTCTTATAAATTTTATGCAATTTATTTGACTTTTTTATTGTTATCTATATCTCCTTTTTGAGATGTTATTAATTTTTTGTTCATGCTATCGATTCTACTTAAGGCATTTGTTAGTCCAGCACACGAGAATGTATCAGTTATTTTTTGTGTTTGAGAGAAGTGGCTCGTGATATGGAATCTTTGGCATTTTTTTAGATCATTTATTAATTGGATATCTGTGTGTTGGTTATATGTCCAGGAGGAATATCCGTGTGTGAATAAATAATAATTAAATTCTCGGTCTCTAATTTCAGTTGTAATTTCTGTGTCTTGATTATCGTATAAAAAGCCAGAGACAGCTTGTATTTCAAGTTTGTTAAAATTTACTAATTGTGTATCTTTATTATTTGATATGTGAGGATGTATAGCAATGAAAGGGGCATTGCGATTTATTGAGGTGTCTGTTTTTATTGCTGGGCGAGAAAAAGTATAAAAATACTTGACGCCACCTTTATTTCCTTCCACAATCTGCCAATTGTAGCAATTCAAGCACTCTATATTATTCAATTTTTTCTTATTGTCTTTATCCGTGTAGGCGTTGCAAACAAAGGGAGTTAGCATTAATATAATGAATATTATATGTATATTTATTTTTGAGCTAATCATTTAACTATGTCACTTTATTAATGCTTCCATTACTAATGTAATATTTATTTGCTGTTTGATCAATTATTTTGTGTTGACTTTTGTATAAGCTGGTTCAAATATGTATTGATTAGGGATGTGAAATATGCTACAGTAGACAAAACTGTATTGTTACTTATTGGCAAATATTAGGTTTTTTGTGCAGTGTTTTTTGTTACTTATTTGTTGTGTAGTGGGAGTTTATAAATATGTTTGTCAATCAGAACAGTAAAGCTGGAATTAGTCAGCCTTCTTATGATCTAGGTCTACGTAAGTACTTGGTAAGTATATACAATTATATGGCTACTGCTCTTGCTGTGACGGGTTTGGTTGCTTATACTGCGTCATCTTCTGATGCATTTATGCAAATGATGTTTGGTTCTGCCTTTTCCTTTGTTGTTGCTCTTGCTCCTTTAGTTTTTGTTATGGTTATTAGCTCTAAGATACAATCTATGAGCTTGCAGTCTGCGCAGATTTGCCTTGGGCTATTTGCTGTGTTAATGGGACTTTCTCTGTCTTATATATTTATTATTTATACTGGTGGTAGTATAGCTCGCGTGTTTTTTATTACTGCTGTATTATTTTCTTCCATGGCTTTATATGGTAATACTACCAAAAAAGATTTAACTGCTATGGGTTCATTTTTTATGATGGGAATATTCGGAATAGTTATTGCCTCTGTGGTTAATTTGTTTCTGCAAAGTTCTGCGTTGATGTTTGCAACTTCTATTTTAGGTGTTATTTTATTCACAGGTATTACTGCCTATGATGCCCAAAGGCTGAAAGATGCTTATTATCAACTGGCTTCTATGGATGAGGCCCGCTCTAAAGTTGCTATAATGGGTGCGTTATCTCTTTATTGTAATTTCATAAATATCTTCATTAGTTTGTTACATCTTATGGGTGAAAGAAGATAGGGGGCGGCATTGAATTTGTATATAAATTTAGTTGTATACATTTCGTTCATTTGTTGTGTGTTCTATATTTAAGATAGAGCGTTAAATAAATAACTATGATTTGATAAAGGATTTATTCTCTTAATTATATTTGTTGAGAATTGTGATCAACGGATAGAAGTCCTTTCTGTTTTAGTATTTGGTTCCACTTATGTTACTTAAATTTCTTTTTATATTTTGTAATATTTTTTCCATTGGAATATCAGAATTATCGGCGCATTCGTATCATGATGTTGTCCCATATACTCCCTGTGAAGATGAAGATATAAAATATATACATAATAAATTGAAATATTCTGGAAAAGGCTCTCTCATTGGGGTTGTGGATAGTGGTCTTTATAAGAGACATATTGGCATTAAGAAATCTTATGTTGATGGCAAAAGCTTTGTAGATGATTCATGGAATGACAATTATTGGCACGGTACAGCGGTTTCTGGAGTTATTGCGGCAAATTACAAAGCAGATGGTTATATTTATAAAGGAATCGCATATGGGGCAAAGATATTGCCAATAAAAATTTTCAATGACCGCACTGATAATGATAAATTTGATCAGCATTTGGATGCAGATAGATTTATGAGCTATGCAATAAAAAATAAAGTTGACATCTTGAATGTCAGTATGGCGATCATGGCGCCTAATTTTTATAAAATGGTTCGCTCTGTAACTAACAATGGTATCGCAATTGTTGCTTCTGCCGGCAATCATGGTGAGTCTCAACCAGTAACACCAGCTGGTTTTGCCTCTGATAAATCTATGAATGGAATGATAATTTCTGTTGTTTCCTTGGATAATAATGGTGATTTATCTAAGTTTGATAAATCTGCGGGTGAATCTAGTAATCAATGTGGTGCTACAAAGGATTTTTGCATAGGTGCTAGAGGTGATAACGTTTTATCCCTCAGTAATAAAAATAATAAAGCATTTCTTTATGCCTCAGGAACGTCTTTTGCCGCTCCTCAGGTATCTGGTGCATTGGCGATCATGAAAGAGGCCCATCCCAAAGCTAAGATGAAAGATCTGATTAAGATATTGCTAAATACCGCCAGAAATCCGAAAGGATCAGAGGTTAATAAAGTGATTAGTGATAAATGGGGGCATGGGTTGATGGATCTAAAGAAAGCACTGTCACCATATGGAAAAACTTTCCTGCCTGCTTCATCTGGAGATCACGTTGAAATTCAGCGTGGTCAGGCTATAGGGTCTATATTAGGAGGTTTGGCAAATAATAAATCATTAGATAATATTATGATACTTGATGAATATAGTCGAGACTTTTATATAGATATGCATGACTATATAAGTCCTAATGTCAGCACTAATCAGGCTCTGGTTAAATTTAATGAAAATGTCCATGATGTAGAGCTTAATGATAATGTTAGCGTAAAACAGGGTATGATTAGTGATACAGCATCAGTTAGTTTTGCTAACGTTTCTCTGCCATATCTTTCCAATAATAGTAATCATGGTGCTTTCTCCACAAAACTCCTAAATAATTCCTTGATGATATCTAGTTCATTAGATCAAAATCAAGAATTGGCAATGCATACTTATGAGATGGATAATAAACTATTATCCATGAATATATCGCATGGTATTATGAAGGAGAAAAATCATATATTGGGTAATAAACTACAGGGAATGTTTTCTATATCTGATGCACAGAGTTATTTTTTGCATTATGGATTATCACATAAAGTGGCAGATAATAGTCAAATAGATGCTTATGTTGATCTAGCCTCCACCGTTGTTGAAGCTGACAAAAACTCACTATTTAAGAGATTTTCTGATATACAATCTGTGGCCTATGGTATTAATGCCTCACGTAGTGGTAATTTTTTGCAATCAGATAAATTGATATTAGCTTTTGATGTTCCTATGCGTATATATGATGGAGATGTCACAGTTGAGGTTCCAGTTAGCATGCTTGATGATGGAGTTGTAATATACAATAGTCGGAAGCTATCTTTGGCGGGGAGTAATAAGTACAATATATCTTTGTCTTATTCATTATCTCAGGATGATCTAAAATTTGTTGCAGGGGTATTGGGAGAGTTTAATAATCAAGCTGGGGCAGATAACTATTCTATCAATTTTGATATGATGCATAAATTTTAAATTATAAAAATTATTTAATAAGATGATTCAGTTTTGTTCATAGTTCATAGTTCATAGTTCATAGTTCATAGTTCATAGTTCATAGTTCATAGTTCATAGTTCATAGTTCATAGTTCATAGTTCATAGTTCATAGTTCATAGTTCATAGTTCATAGTTCATAGTTCATAGTTCATAGTTCATAGTTCATAGTTCATAGTTTTTTAATTTTTTTAATGTATTTTTACTGGATAAATATAATTTCTTGGTTAGAAAATTACTGATACACAAAATCTTCTACATAGAGAAGTATTGTAGGTCTTAATTATTTCTTGGTTAGAAAATTACTGATACACAAAATCTTTTACAAAGAGAAGTAATATAGATATTAATTATTTCTTGGTTAGAAAATTACTGATACACAAAATCTTTTACAAAGAGAAGTAATATAGATATTAATTATTTCTTGGTTAGAAAGTTACTGATACACAAAATCTTCTGCACAGAGAAGTATTGTAGGTATTAATTATTTCTTGGTTAGAAAATTACTGATACACAAAATCTTCTGCACAGAGAAGTATTGTAGGTATTATGTTGGGTAGTTACAAAATAGTTATGTGCGTATTTATATGATTTATTTCTTTTTTATTATGCGTTGACAAGAGGGGCTCTTGGTAATAGATTTACAGCTTGTTGTAGTATGTTGTTGGTGATTGTTATGGGGCTAAAGTTTAACTTTGTGAAAGATCAATCTAGTGTTGGTGATTATTTAAATGCTCAGTCTTCTGTTGTTGTAGTTGGTATTCTTGAGAGTGATGAATCGTCTAATATTAAAGATCAGATTGATACTTCTTTGGGGAATAGAGGTGTTTCTAATGCGGATAGAGAGTTAGTACATAAGAATTTTATGTTAGCTAATTTTAAAGGTCAATTTGGCAAATCAATTAGCGTTAATGTGAAGAGTGTAAGTGATAAAACAAATGAAAATAAGGATTTATATATTTTCTTTGTTGGTTTAGGTAAAGAAAATGATTTCAATGCTATTATTGCTAGGCGTATTGGGGGCAAAATATATAATATTGTTTCTATATTCAAGGATTGTGTCATTGATATGTTTAATTCAGATGCAAGATCGCTTGATGTTGCGTTAGGATTCAAATTAGCTAGTTTTAAATTCAATAAATATAAAACTAAGAAGCACGATTCTAAGCATAATATAGGACAAGTTTTCTTTTTATTGGCAGATGAGGCGGAAGGTCATAAATTTCATTCTCATTATGAGCATTTGGCTGAAGGTGTCTTTAAGACATGTGAATTTGGAAATGAACCGCCAAACGTATTATTCCCCGCAGAATATGCAAACAGGTTAAAGAAATTTGAAGACGTTGGATTGAGAGTGGATGTGTTAGGTAAAGCCGAGCTAGAGGAGCTTGGTATGGGTGCCTTACTTGGTGTTGCTCAGGGTAGTATATTTGAACCTAAAGTTGTTGTGATGCATTGGGACGGTGGTAAGGATGGAGATTCACCCGTGGCTTTTGTTGGTAAAGGTGTAACATTTGATAATGGTGGTGTTTCTTTAAAGCCTCCCAAAGGCATGTGGGACATGAAGTATGATATGTCCGGTTCTGGCGTTGTTGCTGGTACGATGTATGAATTAGCATCTAGGAAAGCAAAAATTAATGCCGTTGGTGTAGTGGGATTGGTTGAAAATGCGATTGGTCAGAATGCTCAAAGACCTAGCGATATAGTTACTGCTATGTCGGGGCAAACGATTGAAGTATTAAATACTGATGCTGAGGGTAGGTTGGTATTAGCAGATATCTTATATTACACTAGAACGAAGTTTAAGCCTAAGTTCATGATTAATTTTGCTACTTTAACAGGAGCTATTGTGGTTGCTTTAGGTAATTCAAAGGCTGGTTTGTTTTCTAATGATCAAGAATTGGTTGATAATATAATTGATGCTAGTGTTGAGTCTGGTGAGGGTGTGTGGAACATGCCTTTATCGGAAGAATACGATAAACTTATTAATTCAAAAGTTGCTGACATGCAAAATATTTCTACGAAAGGATATGGTGCGGATAGTATATCTGCAGCACAATTTTTAAAAAGATTTGTTGGCAATGACACACCGTGGGCGCATGTAGATATAGCTGGCGTTTCTTGGGACGCACCTTGTGGAAGCTCTCATAAGCTTATTCCGTCTGGTGCCACTGGCTTTGGTGTAAGATTGTGTGATACATTAGTTAGTAGATTTTATGAGTTGAGCTAGGTTCGGCTGCGATCTTAAGAATAATTTTCTTCTGATATAACTGATGTTGTTGAAGATTGTTAGAAATCATTCAGATTTTTTTGAATGACTTCTTACATCTGGTGCCACTGGCTTTGGTGTAAGATTGTGTGATACATTAGTTAGTAGATTTTATGAGTTGAGCTAAATTCGGCTGCGATCTTAAGAATAATTTTCTTCTGATATAACTGGTGTTGTTGCAGGTTATTGACAATCAGGAAGGAATTTTCTTCTGATATAACTGATGTTGTTGCAGGTTATTGACAATCAGGAGGAATTTTCTTCTGACATAACTGGTGTTGTTGCAGGTTGTTAATCAGTTAAGAAATTGTGAGGGGTTAATAGGGCTTGCATAGATTACAAGTATGTATGTTATCTATTGATAACACAATCTTGTGATAATTTTTAGACCGTTGCTCAGGAAATAATTTGCTGTTAAAGTTCTTTCGTATTCACGTTGCTCAGGAAATAATTTGCTGTTAAAATTCTTTCTTATTCACATCATAGATGGCAATCGAAATCATTAAAGCTATGTACATGATTGATTGTATTATAGGAATAAATACGGCGTGATTAGGGTTAGTTATACCATATATCAACCATTCACTTTTAGAGAAAATATCTAATCTTGGTATACCCATCATTGTATAATCAATAATTTTTATTAAAATAGAGCTGATGTTGCTATGATTTGTAAGGTTGCTAGGGTCATCATTTATATTGGCACCTATAAGAAAACCAGATAGTCGTGATAAAATATAAAAAGATACGCTAGCGATCACTGTGATGGGTACATTATTTATTATTAATGATAAAGCAACGGCGAACGACAGCATAATATTAGTTTCTAGAACTATGTTCAATGTCCAGCATAGCAACCCTTGTAGATTGGGTGAGAAGAGCATATACAGGGCAATAGATATAGATACTACTAGTAACAAAGATAAGAGCGCATTTCCAGCGATATAAGATACGATGAATGAAGTGCGTGATATGGGTCTTGATAATAACAAATCTATTTCTTTATTATAAAACATCCTATTGATATTAAGACTAGTAAAGATTATTAGCCCTAAAATTATTAAAACTCTTATTGATCCTGCGCTATAAATAATCTTGGTATTCTCTGTTTCAGATAGCGCAGTAGAACCTAAAAACATGGATAAAAATGTGAGTGCTAATGACATTATAATAAGGCTAATATATATATTATCCCGTTTTGCCATTATTAAATAGTACTTAATAATTGCACGCATCTTTTCATCACATTTTTTAGCAGAATTTCTCATTATAATTATGTTTATTATGGAATGCAATTTATAAAATATGCGGATAGGAGCTAGATTGGTCTATCTGCAATATTAAATATATTCACTATTTATTAATGAATATACATTAACATGCTTACATTATTAACTTTTTATGATCTATCAAAAAATATTTATGAACAAATAAATATTAAAGGGTGTTTTATATACATGGAGGGTAAAATGTATAAATTTGTGGAGATAGAGGAATTATTGGAGCCAAAGGGTAATTATACACTTGCTTACAGTGAGTGGGGGGATCCAAAGGCGAAGAAAGTATTATTTTGTGTTCATGGAATTTTGCGTAATAGACATGACTTTGATTATTTAGCTCAAAGCTTAGCAGATCATTATAGGGTTATATGTGTTGACATGGTTGGTCGTGGACAGAGCAGTTGGCTTGAGAATCCTTCGAATTATAACTATCATTTCTATACTAGAGGCATGATCCAAATGCTAGAGAAACTGGATATAGATACAGTTGACTGGCTTGGCAGTTCCATGGGTGGAATTATTGGTATGATGGTTGCAGCTAAAGACAGGAAACGCATAAATAAAATGGTTCTAAACGATGTTGGTCCATATGTAGATGGTAATGTAATTTTTAATATAACTAAATATATCACTAAGCATTATGAATTTGATAATTATCAAGATGCTTCAGATTATATACATATCTTACTCTCTCCATTTGGTATTAAAAATAGTGAAGATATTTGGGATCATGTGCTTAAGAACAGCTTAAAAAAAGCTGATAATGGTAAGTTTATGCTAAGTTACGATAGTAAAATATATGAAGGTTTGCAAGAAAGATTGGTTAATGTAGCTGATGTGAATATGTGGGATGAGTGGGACAAGATAGATATTCCAGTTTTAGTATTGCGTGGAGAAAGATCAAAATTCTTAACTGAAAAGACGTTAGAGTTAATGGTAGAGGGACGTAATAATGTGAATTATAAAATATATCCAGGAGTTGGTCATACACCATCTCTTATGTATTTTGACCAAGTTGCGGACGTTAGAAACTGGTTGCTTGGTTAGCAATATCTTTAGGAGTAGTGGAATTATCGACCTTGGATCTTGCATTAGGTTTGTGCTAATTTTTGCCTATTTATTACCGTATAGAATTAATTATGAAATATATTTTCTATCGTTCGTGCATAATGATCTATGTACCATAAGAGTAGGCCGCTGAGCGTAATCATTAATATATAAAAACTAACCCATATTTGCATTGGGGTCATAACAAAGAAGATTTGCATGTTAGGCATTAATCTATTGAGGACACCAGCACAAAAATAAAATACTATTCCAATTACCAGCATTGGAGCTGATACTTTACAGGCTGTTTCAAAGGAGTGTGCGAATATCTTCACAATAGAAAATGTTATATCAGAGATATATGATATGTGTATTACATCGTAGCTATGTATTATTCCATTAATTATAAGATACTGTAGATCAGAAGCTAAGAACATTACTGAAAATGTGATTGATAGTAGGTTACCAATCATAAAATTTTGTGTTCCTGTTACTGGGTCTAATACCTCAGAAGAGTTTAGCCCACTTTGTGTTGATATTATATTACCTGCAATTTGTAATGCATTCATTAAAATATTGCATATTAACCCAATTGCTAAGCCAAAAAGAGTTTCGTTTATTGTTATTATTAGGATGTCATTTAGACTATGCGTTATAGCTCCAGTGAAGTTGTGTGATACTATAGGTGATATTATAACTGATAATACCATGGATATCCCAATTTTTATGTAAGTTGGTATGTAATTTGCGCCTAATCCAGGCATAAAGGATACTACTGCTGCCACCCGGCACAGTACGAAAAAATATATTAATAATTCTTCAACTGAGAATAATGGTATATTCATAGTGCATCATGAGGTTTATTTTTGTATTTTACTCTACATGCTCTTATTCATATTCTCCAGTTCTTTATTAATATCTTTATTATGAATTATATATATATATAGTTTGTAGTGTAAAAATAGTGTGATCTAAAAATGTGAATAATCATCTAGGATATCTTCCTCTATATCTAACCTTGCTCTTAAAATGACATTCATGGTGCCTTTGAGTAATTGTTCCCAAAATCTTATTGCATCTACGAGCGTTATATCAAAAACTATAAGCGCTACAAGATATAATATAGTCAATGCATATACAGAACATATAAAAGACTCCATCATTTTACTGAGTGCATTATTATATCGTAGATTTATTTCAGCAGATGGCCAGAATTTTTTAATATCGCAGAATCGTGCAACTGCAAAAGGTACTGCTGCGACTAATGTATATGAAAATGTTTTAAAGAACCACGGTGAACAATAAAGGTATTGATCGCACATGGCCGTATTAAAAGATATTATCCCTTTGCCAATAGCTATAGTTGCTGGCATAGCTACAGCAAAAGTAAAAATTTGAAATGTAAATGTATTGATTGTTATCTCCTCATTTGCAGAGGAATCTTTTGTCTGATATACGGATATTGCCAGAGACCCTACTAGTAAACAAATAAGGAACGTAATAAATAATGGTAATGCTAGACCAACTACTGTCATTGCTCCTGATTGTAAGTTAAGATACAATACTAATCCACTTAATATAGCAGCCAGAAAAGCTGACCAACCGTGTTGCCATTCTGGAAGAAATCCTAATGTACAAGAGGTTGCAATGAATTTGAAAGGAAAAAATCCAGTTTTATAAATTGGTTCTTTTATGAATCTTTTGAATATTCTGGCCACACGATCTATCTGGGTTGTTATGAATCCGTCATTGTCTTTGTGTCGAGGACTATCCTGCAATTCATCATCATCATCATCTGCAGTGGATTCTACGATATTTGCTTTATCATCGTTTGAATACATGATCTACGCTTAAAAATATACAATTCACCACAGTTAACATATATGTATAAATATAATGTTAATGATAGAAATATATTGAAATCAATTTCTTATTGATGTTTACTAAATTACTTTATTTTATTTCTCTAGTAGAATTGTATGCGTATCTTGATTTTTGTTGTATGTTTATTGTTTGTTATTTCGGGCTCGTGTTCTTGTTATGGAGCAAGTAAAGGAGGCTCTGGTTCTTCATTAAAGATATCTGATTATAATTCATTGTTTAATCGTGGGAAAACTGCGTTAAAAACCCATTATTATAGAATTGCTTTGGAATCATTTCAGGAAGTTTTGAGCTTGTATCCTTTTTCTGATTTAGCTAAAAAAGCGCAGGTTTATACAGCATTTACGCACTACATAGCTGGATCTTTTGAAGATGTAATTGTTAATTGTAATAGTTATATTAGTTTATATCCACGAGGTGAAGATATAGCGTACATGTATTATTTGAAAGCTGTTTCATATTATAATCAAATATCGGATATTTATACTGATAAGGGTTCTATAATGAAGGCTTATTATGCATTAGAGGATGTAACATTAAGAGCTCGTGGCAGTAAATATATAAATGATGTAAATAGAAAGCTTGAACTCATTTATGATAGATTAGCGGCAAAAGAAATGGATATCGGGAGATCTTATTTATTTGGTACTAACTATATTGCTTCTATTCCTTATTTTACTAAAGTTTTAAAAGAATATGCGCAAACTATTTATGTTGCTGAGGCCTTGTATAGATTGTGTAAAGCGTATGCTGCTTTGGGGTTGATTGATGAAGCTCAACGATATGCTTTGGTATTGGAATTCAACTTTCCACAAAGTCATTGGGTTGAAAAAGCTCATTATGCTTTGAATTAATTATATTCAGATATACTGCTAGCCTTTTTCAGGATGATACTTATTTATCTTGAATTATGGGGCAAGTTTTTGTCTATTTTGGTAGGATAAATATTTTGTTATTATACTAAAATGGCTAAAGTATATTGAATAATAATTCATATGATTTATGTATAATAATAAACGGAGTATTGAATTTACTTTTTGTTAATTAGCTTTGTATAGCTTCCGATTCTTTAATTGACTATGTAGGTTGATAGGATGAATAATGAAGTCGATATATCGGTTTTTTCCATAAGGGAAAATATTGCTTCTTTGTATAAGCATTGGCAAAATGCCAGAGATGAAGATAGAATGTACCCTAATATAGATAAGATAGATATTAATGAAATTAATGATATAGATCCAAATATTTTCATTTTTAATGTAGAAGATATAAGGGGTCTCAGAGAAGAGTTTATGGCTTATCTAACCAGATTGTGTATTGCAAACCTTGCTGAGATAGACAACAATATTATTGTACCATGTTTGTTTGAATATTTAGAAGAGAATCTTGATACTGTGATTGAGAGTGGCGAAGCTGCTGTTAATAATTTCGAAAATTTGGATATGTTAGAGGAGCCGATTCAGGTTTGTCTTCTGCCCATGGGAAAGAATGATAGTAGTGTAGAAAATGTAGTAATTTTGATCGAGTTTAGAGAATTTAGTAGCTTGTTCTAATTTGTATTTGACATAGTGCAATCCACTTGCTATTATCGGAGACACTTGTTTAAGGGTTGTTAGGTTTTTTATGGCGGTTAAAATTAGGTTAGCTAGAGGTGGCAGGAAAAAGCTTCCTTGTTATGGTATAGTTGTTGCTGATGCTCGTTCTCCTAGAGATGGTCGTTTTATAGAGAAGATTGGTTATTATCATCCTCTACTTGCTAAGGATAATGAGCAGAGAGTTGTTTTTAATAAGGATAGGGTTGATTACTGGGTCTCAGTCGGAGCGGAAATGACAGGTACAGTTTCTCGTTTGATGGATGCTAAGTTAGGCGCTGCTTAGATCATATTGTATGAAAGATAAATTTGTTTGTATGGGGCGATTTGTTTCGGCTCATGGTATTGCTGGTGAAGTTAAGGTAGAAATTTATTCTGATTCTATTAATTCTGTTTTTGAATACAAATTTTATGACCACTGTTTTTTGCCTTTGAATTGGAAATTGCGTGTTTTTAGAAAAAATATATTACTTGCGAAGGTTGATAATATTAACAGCAAATCTGTTGTGCAAAATAAGTTAATTGGTAATAATATTTATATATTAGCCTCTGATATGATAGGCTTAGATAATGATAATTTTTATATTAAAGATTTAGTTGGATTAGAGGTTAGAGCAATGAGCTCAGAGATAATTGGCTCAGTTGCTTGGTGTCATAATTTTGGAGCTGGTGATATTATAGAAATAAAATTAAATAAGCTGAAAAATAATAAAATACAATTGCCCTTTACTAAAGAAATGTTTCCAGAAATTAATCTTGCTGAAGGATATTTACTGTTGTCTGATATTACTTATGTTAGTGATGATGAGGAATTCTGATAAAATATCTTTATCTATATTATGTATAATATAGATAAAAAATCTAATATTTATTGTTAATTTATATAAAGTGTGCTTTATATCGTTTGATATTGATTATTTGACAGTGTAAATAATGCATTTCACAATTCTTACTATCTATCCAGAAATGTTTCCTGGTTATTTGCAATATTCTTTATTAGGTAAGGCTTTGGCAAAGGGTATTTGGGGGCTGAATATAATAAATATACGTGATTTTGCTGAGGATAAACATAGAAATGTAGATGATAAACTTTATGGCGGCGGCGTAGGGTTGCTTATGAGGCCGGATGTAGTTGGGCGCTCTATAGAGGCGGCATTGGCATTTTATAAGAACGATGCAGAGATATTATATATGAGTCCTAGGGGTAAGAAATTAGAGCAATCCACAGTAAATAATTTATCAAGTAAGAAGGGCAATCTAATAATTTTATGTGGTAGGTTCGAAGGTATTGACCAACGAGTGTTAGATGTGTATAATGTGACGGAAGTCAGCATAGGTGACTATGTTATTTCTGGTGGCGAGTTGGCGGCCTATGTTCTAGTGGATTCTTGTGTGAGAGTACTGCCAGGTGTTGTTGGTAATGAAGATAGCTTGATATTTGAGAGCTTTAGTCATGATATGAAGGGTATGTTAGAGTTTCCTCAGTATACTCGTCCTGCAGATTGGAAAGGAATGAAAGTGCCTGATGTTTTATTGTCTGGTCATCACAAGAATATAGATGATTGGCGAATGGAACAGACTATTAAACTAACTTCGGAGAGACGAGGTGATTTATTGGAGAGCAATGAATAATTTAATAAAATTAAATAGGGGTTAAAGAGATGATCGGTGATATTCTAAAGAAATTTGAGCAGAAATGTATAGAAAAACAGATGGAAAATAAGGATCCTTTGCCTGATTTTAGAGTTGGTGATACATTAAAGGTTCATATTAATCTTGATATTAATGTTACAGTAGATACAAGTAAAAAGACTACTGGAAAAAAATCTTCTGCTGGTCGTAGACAGGTATTTGAAGGAATATGTATAGCAATTAGAAAAAAATCTTCTAGAACTAATTTCACTGTAAGAAAGATTAGTAATGGTATTGATATTGAAAAAACCTTCCTTGTGTATTCTCCTGTTTTGCACAAGCTTGAAGTCATGAAAACTGGTAGAGTTAGAAGAGCGAAACTTTATTATTTGCGTGATAAAATAGGTAAGATTCGTATACCTGAGAGAAAGCCAAAGAAAACTTCTTAATAAGTGAAGATTGTTATCTTAAATAATTAAATCTTTAGTATAACTTTATGCTAGAGATAGATTATCTCTTTGTTAGGTGATATTCATTTTTTGATAAAAGTATGCTGCATCAATTATTTTATGTAGTTATGAGTTTTTATCATTCAAATTATTTTTAATTGTTTTAAAGATAATTAATTACTGATTTTTATGGAGCTTATATTATATCTCATTAAGATATATAGTAAATTATAGTCCCATCATCATTGGTTCTTGATTTCATTTGTGTTTTTATATCGTCATTGCTGACTATTCCATACCAAGAACCTTCGATTACTTTGCTACCTTTTCCACCATCATCCAAATATCCTGTTATGTATAGCTCATCTGCTGGACGTGTTATTGCTACATATAATAACCTTATGTATTCGTCATATTCATTGTCACTTTTTGGAATAGAGTTAGTATCAGTTAAGAAGACTATGGGAGATTGCAGGCCTTTGGCGCTGTGTATCGTCATAATTCGTACTGCGTTGTTGTTTTTATTATATTTAATAGTAATATCGTTATTATCGATCCAGTGAATAAATTTTTGTAAAGAAGGGATATTCTCAAGTTCAAATTTGAGTGTAATTGATAAAAAATTGTCCAGTATATCTAAATTTTCATTTCCTAATCTTGAGGCAATATTATCTCTACATTTGGCTGTAATATAGCGATATAGTCTAAAAATAGACAATGATTCCATATTTTTAGCATATTTATAAATATCAATAATATCGTGGAATATTTTTTTACTAATTGCTTTCGAGAGCATAGACGGATAGTCATTGCATGTCTTTAATAAAAGTAAGTCTTGTTCGCTATACATGAATAGACTTGATTTTAGAGCGGTCGCAAATAAGAAATTGTTGTGTGGTTGTAGTAAAAATTTACCAAAGTTTATTAAATCAGCTGATACTATATTTTTCTTTAATAGTTCGTTTTCTGGTCCAAGAACTGGGATATTTTTTAATTTTAATTTATTCATTAAAAGACTAACAAAATCTGATCTTTTTCTTATTAATACCATGAAATCTGATTTCTGTGCGGGCTTTCCTGTGGATAAAATGATATGATTATTCGATATCATATGTTTTATTTTACTGGCTATTTGTTCAGCTAATATATTTTTATTGCTTATGTTGTCGATGTAATTGACTTGCCATTTCTTATAGCTTGGTTTCTTATATTTATCAATTATGGGCCATATTTCAACTATGCCCCTAATATTTCTGTTGGCTATATGCGTTGTGTAGGTATTATTGAAATATTCTTGATAATTATTTTCGAAGATCATATTCACAAATTTTATGATATTTTCTGTTGAGCGGTAAGATTTATTTAATTCCAGGTTATTTACCTTTTTACCCACAAAAGGTAGTTGTTCCTCGAGGTCTTTTTTGTTTTGAGAGAATAATTTGTAATTCCCACCCTGAAAGCTATAAATAGACTGTTTTATGTCTCCGCAAATGAATAGGCTTCTATTTATGTCGTTTTCATGTTGTGCAATTGAGTCTTCATAAAGTGCATTAATAATATCCCATTGTGCCTTGCTGTTGTCCTGAGTTTCATCAATTAAGAGATGTTGTACTGAACGATTTAAGTCATATTTAATTCCGTCTTTATGCTCTGATTCTAACAATAAATATTTCACCTTCTCTATTATATCTTTGTAATCTATTTTATTTTTTACTTTTTTATCCAATTCGTATTTGCTGATTAAGAATAATATTATCCTGCGTAGATTTATATTTTCAATTGAGCTGATCTTTTTCTCTAAGTTACCGCTGTGATTTATTATTTCGACTAATATACGATTGATATTTTGAGCGTTACTGGGATGAAATATGGTTTCTGGTAGATTTCTTAGACATTGACCAATCTCTTTATTGGTGTACTCAGCTGCAATGTATAGATCCGTATTTATTATTTCATCTGTTATTAGATTTTGTTCTATTTTTCTGATTAAGGAGGATATTATCCTGCGTATTTTTATATTTTCAATTGAGTTGATCTCTTTATATACGTTGCCGCTTTGATTTATTATTTCCACTAATATATGATTGATATTTTGAGCGTTGCTGGCATGAAATATGACTTTTTGTAAATTTCTTAGGAGTTGACCAATCGGCTTATTGATGTACTTAGCTGCAATGTATAGATCCGTATTTATTATTTCATCTGTTATTAGATTTTGTTCTATTGGGTCGAATATTGTTATATTAGGGCTCAGGTTTGCCTCTAATGCAAAATTTTTAATGATTCTATAGCAAAAAGAATGTATTGTGTGAACTTGCAGTATATCCTGATTATAATTTATTTTGTTTATTGCTGTTCTAAGATTAAAGATATTGATTTTTTCTTTGGGGATATAGTTTATCTCTTTATATATTTGCTCATCGGATAGCATTAATACTCTGCATAGCTCCTGATCAATTCTATTTTTTATTTCTTTTGTTGCTGATTTTGTAAATGTAATACAAACTATATTTGTTGCTTTATAATTTAA
Organism: Rickettsiales bacterium; assembly: GCA_965262395.1. GTDB lineage: Bacteria > Pseudomonadota > Alphaproteobacteria > Rickettsiales > Anaplasmataceae > CBDHFF01. The sequence goes on along the minus strand of OZ253531.1, from coordinate 1,088,657 downwards.
TAGCTCAATAACTCTATGCACCAATGATGTTGTTTTTCCTGTGCCAGCCGAGGCTGATACCCAGGTTACTTCATTAAGTATGCTGTTGTTATAGCTTTCCATTATTTTGGAGTACGCATCCCACCAGGCATCATGCCCATACCATTTTTAGACATCATTTTTTCCATATTTTTCATTTTTCCTTTATCCATTTTGGTTACCTGCGAGATAAAACCATGGACTTGTTTGTGCTGCTTTAATAGAGAATTTATATCACTAACTTGAGATCCAGAACCAGCGGCAATTCTCTTTTTCCGTGAGAAATTTATAATTTCGGGACTGTTTTTCTCTTTTTTGGTCATAGATAGCAATATTGCGAGCTGTCTCTTGAATTTATTATCATCTTTTCCTTTCAGAATTTTATCTTTTAGCATATTGTTGCCTGGCATAAGATTGATAAGCTTCATTATTCCGCCCATTTTAGATATTGCCTTTAACTGAGACTCCATATCATTTAAATCAAATTTTCCGTCTTTAACTTTTTTGGCCATGCTATCAACGTTATCTTGACCGATTGCCTCGTTTGCCTTTTCCATCAAAGAGGTAATGTCTCCCATATCTAATATTCGCTTTGATATTCTATCTGGATGAAATATTTCAATTTCTGTAATTTTTTCTCCAGTGCAAAGGTATTTTATAGGTACATTAGTAACTGATTTCATTGATATTGCAGCACCACCTTTGGTGTCTCCATCGATCTTCGTTAAGATAATACCAGTGAGTTTTAATTTGTTGTTGAATGTGCTGGCAATATTAACGGATTCTTGTCCCAACATTGAATCTGCCACCAAAATTCTTTCAGCTGGAGCTAATTCATCTTTTATAAATAATACTTCATCCATCATTTCAGTATTGATCTGTGTTCTACCGGCTGTATCAAGGATCACAGCATTGTACTTTTGTCCTGCATCTTTTGCAGATTTCACTATATCTTTTATAGATTTTCCAGATGTATCCAGTACATCAACCTCTATTTGCTCGCCAAGTATTTGTAATTGCTTCATTGCTGCAGGCCTATATACATCTAATGACACAAGAAGTACTTTAATACCTTTCTTCTTGAACAATAGGGCAAGTTTTGCTGTTGAAGTTGTTTTTCCTGATCCTTGCAATCCTACCATCATTATGAATGTGGGGTGCAGAGTATCTTTTTTAATGTATATTTCGTTGGCTTGCTCTCCTAATAATTCTGTTATGATACTTTCTGTGATTGTTATTATTTTTTGATATGGATTAGTTGAGTTTCTTATTTCTGCTTCATTCATTTTTATTAATAAATTAGAAGAGAATTTTTTTACAACTGGCAAAGCTACATCAGAATCAAGCAAGGCCATGCGTATATCTCTGATTATTGATTTTATATCAGCCTCAGACATCATTGACGGATTCCTAAATTTAGAAATAGCTCCGCCTATTTTATCTTTTAATGCACTAAACATAATATTTGACCACCATTAAAGAAATTACAATAAACATAACAAGAAAAACAATCACCAAAGTAGAGCCAGCAAGGCACCTGGTAGATAATATATTAATTTTATTGAGATAACTAGTTAAAAATTCAACATAATTCTTGATAGGTTGTGCGGGTATTTTATAAAACCAAAGAAGTAATTTTTCTAATGATAGATTAACTGGCTTTGTCAAGCAATATAGATCAAATGCCCTGAGATTATCTAAAGAGCAATTTGATCGTTTGAGTATTATTTTGATCATTATAAATACTAAGAAAGGCAATAATATTGTTAATATGAATGTAATTAAATTAAGATGATCTGAGATAGAATATTCGAATACGTATGACATATTAGAGTGCACTAATATGGGTAATATAATAGCTATTATTGTTAATATATATAAATTTATTATTGGTATATTAAATTTCTTTATTTGGGCAGATTTATCTGTATTGAAAAAAAGCATAGTTGTAAATCTTAGTTTCATGCTAGCAAATAGTGCTATATTCATAATTTTTATAATTAAAAATATTGATTGATGTTCAGCCGAGTTAAGTATGGATTTAGCAAGAAAACTCATAGAAAATGGTACAGAGGTTAAGGATAAGGTAGCTATAAAAATAGGAATAATAAGAAGTGGCATGGATTTGATCATATTGTATTGAGATGCATCTTGTAGCTTTATTATACCAGCATGTTTTTCTGCAATATTTGCAATTTTGAAAAGAATTGCTTGATATATGATGCCTGCAATAATTAATATTGCTATGGCCATATCTGTGAATGGAGCATTAATACCTATTAGTGTAATCATCGTGCCAATTGTGGAGAGCAATGCATAGCATATAATTTTTTTTATATTATTCTCTAAGAATGTGTTCATTATTCCATAAAATGATGTGCATAATCCAATATATATCAGCATCTCATTTCCTTGAAATAAAACATTCAAAGTAAATAAGGTTATTTTTGTAGTAAATGCAGTAAATATAATATTCACATTTGAAGATACAGTAGAATATGTATTGGTCATCCAATTACAAAAAGGAAACGCAGCGCAATTAATTAATAGTCCAAGTAATAGAAGTATCTGATATATAGTATATTCATTAAAAGAGCTTGTTATATGCAACAGATCATAGGAGTTGGTATGAGCAATCTGCCCTATTGTTCCCACCAGCATTAATATACCACCCAATATATGAGCCTTGATATAATTCATGCTATGTTCTAATGAGTTATTGCTAGTTAATACAAGATATATAGCTCCTACCGTTGCAATTTCGAATGATATTAATAGTGCAATCATGTCACCAGCCATTATGGTTCCTATTGCTCCTAGGGTGTGTAATAAGGCTGCTCCTTTCTTAGGTATATTTTCGCTCTCAGAAGAATTTGTTAGCCATATTAGGGCAACTAATAAGAAACATGGCATTATATAAAGGTTGTAATGGTGGAACTTCCAAAATGAAATATTATAGCTAGATATTTGTATTACAATTTCTGAAAAAGGTAGCCCTAGCATGCTTGCAATTAATAATGACGCTATCATTATATTTAGCAATCTATTGTCTCCATTTCTAACAAGTATTAACGATGACACTGACACTGCAAATAATACAAAAAATAAGTATAGCGGGTAGGTTGCTATAGAGTAGATAAAGAATAATATTATAGGAGTTGAGGCTACAATATTATTACTTCCCATGCTTCGCAATATTATTGTAAGCAACATAAGCGGGAGAACAACAATCGGATGAAACATAGAGATCTTTAGTAAGCTTGTTAGTGAAAATAAAGTAACATCAAAGAGTCTGTCACTTTTTTGTTTGAAAGAAAATCTATCATTTTATTTTTCAGTAGGCAAGGAGTTTGTTATCAAGGAGCTAAGTTGTTAGCAAGGAGTTTTCAGCGGTAAAAGTTCGTAGGACCTCACTAAGTTTATCATTATTTATTTCTTCTTTTATTTTCAGCACCGATTGTGAGAAATAGTTATTTTCTTTTATGAGTGTTAGTATAGTTATTACATTCAATAGGATTGATTCAAATATCACCGAGTGAGTTCCGTTAGCAAGATTTTTAATTTCATTTGCTGCGTCTCTACTTCTTGTTGAAAGTTTAATTTCTGCCCCACATAGTTGTTCAGGTGGTTCAAAATTATATTGGCGTATCATGCCGTTATTAACTTCTATTATATGGGATTTTCCTGCACAAGTAATGGGCAGGTCATTACAATTATTGCTGTTGTGTATCAGTAAAGCCTTTGTTATTCCTATATGTTGCATTATTTTGGCAATATTTTCTGCTTGTGCAATATTTTCTGTTTTTATGATTAAATACTTAAGAGACACAGACGAAGTAATTAGTGCAATAATATTATATATACTGAGAAAATCTATTTCTTGCAGAATTGGTGATAAAAATCTACAAATCTTGCTGCTATTATCAATTTTTGCTATGCATAAATTTGTTGATTCTATTGATCTTCCGCATTTTCCTGATGTGGTCAATGGTTGAATGTTTAAGGCATTCAATATTTTTTCATTATTTTGTGAAAATGGAGAGTACATATTAATCATGGTGGGTATATCTAGTGCTGAAAGAATTAAAGCGGTAGAAAATGATAATGATATTGTATGTTCTCCGGTTAAGTCAACAATGCCTAGAACATCTTTTTTGCTTAAATATTGAACATTATGTGCCTTGTATACGCCATAAGCTGTAAGAAGATCATCTGATGATTCTCCTTTGATTTTCAATAAAGTAAAGAATGATGAGATTTGCGCTGGTGTCGCACTACATTTAAATATGATTTGCATTGATCTTGTCATTTCTTCGGTGGTTAAAGATTGGTTTAGCAGAAGTTTTTTTATGTATTTTTTAATTTCTGACATTTGCTGTTCACCATCTTAAATTGACGTACAATTTATAGTATGATTGATATAATGTCAATTTTGTTCATTTTATTCCTTCAGTTTGTATCTTGTCTTACATTAATGCATTGAATTATTTGTTGATAAGTATTATGTGTTCGTGTATTTCTATATTTGGTATAAGATTTTTTAAAAAAAGTTCGGTTTATCTCTTTACTTTATTTTAATAATTGTATAGAAGTATCCATGATACGATGGTATAAATCTTTCTTTCGAGTTAATTTATTGTTTGTGCCTTGATATATAGGAGGAAAGGTGGTTATGAGTTATTTGAAGCATTTATTTTTTATTATTTTTCTCACCTTGTTCTCAATTGATCTTGGTGCGGATGTTCCTAAGCCGTGGCAAATGGGACTTCAGGATCCTGCGACTCCTGTTATGGAAAGTCTATATGATTTTCATAATTATCTTTTAATTGTAGTATTTGTAATAACAATTTTTGTTTTTGCTCTGATGGGTTATGTGTTGTACAGATTTTCTCATAAGAGGAATCCTGTGCCTAGTAAAACTTCACATAATACAATGATAGAGGTTGTTTGGACTTTGGTGCCATGTATAATTCTAGGAATTCTTGCTGTTCCTTCGTTTAAGTTGTTGTATTATCAAGAGATAATGCCAAAATGTGATCTAACTCTTAAGGTTGTTGGATATCAGTGGTATTGGCATTACGACTATCCTGACGATGAATTTGGCTTTGATAGCTACATAAAAAAGGATGAGGAATTAGATATTGCCAATGGTGATATTAGGCTTTTGTCTGTGGATAATCAGGTAGTTCTACCTATTAAAACAAATGTTAGAGTGCAAATTACAGCGGCGGATGTTATTCATAGTTGGGCGGTGCCATCTTTTGGTGTAAAAAAAGATGCAGTTCCTGGTAGATTAAATGAGATTTGGATTAATATTCAAAAGCCTGGAGTTTATTATGGGCAGTGCTCTGAATTGTGTGGTGCAAATCATGGATTCATGCCTATTGTTGTTAAGGCTGTAGAGCGCAATGAATATGAAGAATGGTTAAAGGATGCAAAAGCAAAGTTTGCTAAGAATAATAATGGCAAAAATTTTGCAGTTAATTCATTAAGAGTAGAGGAGGGTTAATAATTATGTCAGAGGTTAAAGGTTGGAAACGGTGGTTGTTTTCTACAAATCATAAAGATATCGGTACTTTGTATTTAATTTTTTCTATTTTCGCTGGATTAGTAGGTGCATTAATGTCTGTGCTTATGCGTATGGAGTTGATGGAGCCTGGACCAGGGATATTGGGAGGTGATCATCATTTGTTTAATGTTTTGGTTACAGCGCACGCATTAATTATGGTGTTTTTTATGATTATGCCAGGTTTGACAGGTGGTTTTGGTAATTGGTTTGTGCCTTTGATGATTGGTGCGCCTGATATGGCTTTTCCTAGATTAAATAATGTGAGTTTTTGGCTTTTGTTTTTTTCTTTTATATTGTTGGTTCTTTCTTTGTTTGTTGGTGATGGAGCTGGTACTGGGTGGACGATTTATCCGCCTCTGTCTAGCTCTATCTACCATGCTGGGCCATCAGTGGATTTGGCAATATTTAGTTTGCATTTGGCCGGTATATCCTCGATATTAGGGGCTATAAATTTTATAGTTACTATATTCAATATGCGTACCCCTGGCATGACATTGCATAAAATGCCTTTGTTTGTTTGGTCGATATTAGTGACTGCGGCTCTCTTAGTTTTTGTTCTTCCAGTTCTTGGTGGGGCTATAACTATGTTACTTACGGATCGTAATTTTGGTACAAGTTTCTTTGATCCCGCTGGCGGTGGTGATCCTGTTTTGTTCCAACATCTTTTTTGGTTTTTTGGCCATCCTGAGGTTTATATTATAGTTTTGCCTGCCTTTGGGATAGTTAGTCAAGTGATTTCTACTTTTTCTAGCAAGCCAGTTTTTGGTTATTTAGGTATGGTGTATGCTATGATCGGTATAGGAGTATTGGGGTCTGTTGTTTGGGCTCACCATATGTTCGCCACTGGTTTGAGTGTGGGGGTTCTTGCATATTTCTCTGCTGCGACAATGATTATAGCTGTCCCTACGGGGATTAAGGTTTTTAGTTGGATTGCAACCATGTGGGGTGGATCTATACGCTTGAAGACGCCTATGTTGTTTGCTATTGGCTTTATTGCTTTATTTACTTTGGGTGGTGTTACTGGTGTTTTGTTGTCAAATAGTAGTTTGAGTCCTATATTTCATGATACTTATTATGTTGTTGCGCATTTTCATTATGTAATGTCACTTGGAGCGTTGTTTGGAGCTTTCTGTGGTTTTTATTACTGGTTCGGAAAGATTTCTGGTAAGTGTTATAATGAATGTTTAGGTAAGATACACTTTTGGTTAACTTTCATAGGAGTTAACATTACATTCTTTCCTCAGCATTTTTTAGGGTTGGCGGGGATGCCACGTCGTATTCCTGATTATCCAGATGCTTTTGCTGGGTGGAATTTTGTTTCTTCAATAGGTTCTTATATATCCTTTGGTAGTGCTATTTTCTTTTTATTCGTAATATTTCATGCTTTGAAATTTGGTAAAAAGGCTGAAGATAATTACTGGAATGGAGATACTCTAGAGTGGACTTTATCTTCTCCTCCGCCTTTTCATTGCTTTAATGAGCAGCCAAAGGTTGATTAGAGGTGTCTCAATTATCAGGATTTCTATCATTTGTAGGATCATATTTCGAGTTGCTTAAGCCTAGAGTTATGCTGTTGGTTGTGTTTACTGGTATGGTTGGTATGCTAATTTCTCCGGGCTACATTCATCCTTTTTTGGCTATTCTAACAATAGTATGTATTGCTCTTGGAGGGGGAGGTGCTGGCGCAATTAATATGTGGTATGATCAAGATATCGATGCAATTATGTCTAGAACACAAAAGCGTCCTACTGTGACCGGGGTAGTTTCATTAAATTCTGCTCTAATTTTTGGAGTCGTTGTTTCTTTGATTTCAGTTTTTTGTATGGCTGTTGCAGTAAATTATCTCTCTGCGTTGCTGTTATTGTGTGCAATTTTATTTTATGTATTCATTTATACGATTTGGTTAAAGAGGATTACAGTTTATAATATAGTAATTGGTGGATTGGTTGGTTCTTTTCCGCCAATCATAGGTTCTGCGGCGGTTAGTGCTAGTATTTCTCTTGAGTCTGTGTTATTAGCAATTATAGTATTTTTCTGGAATCCTCCACATTTTTGGGCTCTATCATTATTTTGGTCAGATGATTATAAGAAGGCCAATATTCCTATGATGCCATTAGTTTATGGCAAAAAAAAGACTAAGATACATATCTTGATCTATACATTGTTGCTGTGTGCGGTATCCTTGTTGCCTGCGTTTTTAGGTGTGTTCGGTTCAGTTTATTTATTCTCTTCTTTAGTGTTAAATGCTTTGTTTCTTTATTCCGCAATTAAATTATTTATTGTAAGAGATGACTATAAAGCTGCTAAATCTATGTTTATTTATTCTATATTTTATTTATTTCTTTTATTCTTAGTTGTAGTAATTGATTATTGTTGGAGGTGATTGTATGAATAAAAAGTATATTAATTATCTATTATTGATGATCTTATTAATCATGGTGGTGATATTTTTTATGTTGCCCATTATAAAATTGTAGATATTTTGTTATTTATTGTTGACTTGGGTATTTATTTTGATAGAATTGGCGACATCATTATACGTTATCTGGTGTTTTTGTGCCTACTATTCAGCAGTTGGTTCGCAAGCCTCGTAAGTCTAAAATTTCTAAGTGTAAATCTCCTGCGTTGCGTGCTTGTCCTCAAAGAAGAGGTGTGTGTATAAGGGTTTATACTACTACTCCTAAAAAACCTAATTCAGCTTTGCGTAAAGTTTGTCGTATCAGGCTTACAAGTGGCTTTGAAGTGATTGGATATATTCCTGGAGAAGGTCATAATCTTCAAGAGCACTCAGTGGTTTTGATTCGTGGTGGTCGAGTTAAGGATCTTCCTGGGGTGCGTTATCATGTTATTAGGGGGGCTCTTGATACTAAGGGAGTTGAAGGGAGAAAAACGTCGCGTTCTAAATATGGTGCTCGTAAGCCCAAGTAGTTTTTTTAAATATTTTGTAGGTTTTTTGGTTGTATGTCTCGTCGTAGAAGTGGAAATTTGGAAAGAGTTATTGCTCCAGATTATAAGTATAATAGTGTCTTGGTTTCAAAGGTTATTAATTCTATTATGTGGGATGGCCAAAAATCTAAGGCTGAAAAAATAGTTTATCATGCAATTGAAAATGCTGCAAAAAGGGCTAAGGAAATTGATGTATTTTCTTTTTTTAAAGATGCCATCAAGAATGCTACACCAGCAATTGAGGTGCGTTCTCGTAGAATTGGAGGAGCTACTTATCAGATTCCAGTAGATGTGCCAGATAGAAGGGCTAGATCATTGGCTATAAGGTGGATAGTTTCTGCTGCTCGCAAAAAACAAGGAGCTAATATGTGGAAAAATTTATCTGATGAATTGTTAGATGCGTTTAACCGTAGAGGTGGAGCTTGTAAACAAAAAGATGATAAGTTTAAGATGGCTGAAGCTAATAAAGCTTTCGCTCATTTTAGGTGGTAGTTAGTATTTTATTTGGTATCTTTTTGTTTTGGTTATGAAGGAGTTTAGTTGTGAGTGGTGATAAAAGTAGGTTAGAGAATATACGTAATATAGGTATCATGGCTCATATAGATGCTGGAAAAACTACTACCACTGAGCGTATATTATATTATACTGGAAAGTCTTATTCTATAGGTGAAGTGCATGATGGAAGCGCTACCATGGATTGGATGGATCAAGAGAGAGAGCGTGGCATTACAATTACGTCTGCTGCCACCAAATGTAAGTGGAATGGGGTGGATATTAATATTATTGATACACCTGGTCATGTTGATTTTACGATTGAAGTGGAGCGTTCTTTGCGTGTTTTGGATGGCGCAATTACGGTTCTTGAATCTGTTTCTGGGGTTGAGCCACAAACAGAAACGGTATGGCGTCAAGCGGATAAATATGGTGTTCCTCGTATTTGTTTTGTGAATAAAATGGATAGAGCTGGGGCTGATTTCAATAAATGTGTTGGAATGATTAGGGATAATTTAAGTGCTCCTGGCGTTCCTATTCAGCTTCCGATTGGTGCTGAGGATAATTTTGTTGGTGTTATTGATTTAGTTGAAATGAAATCTATTATCTGGAATGAGGAGAGTCTTGGTGCAAAGTTTGAAGTGAAAGAAATATCTGATGATATGCTTGATCTTGCTAAAAATGCACGTAATGCTCTTGTTGAGGCAGCTGTTGAGGTAGATGATTCTTTGATGTCTGGATATTTAGATGGCAAGGAAATTACCAATGATGAATTGAAGATAGCTATACGTAAATCGGTTATTGCTAATTCTCTTGTTCCTATAATGTGTGGTTCTTCATTTAAGAATAAAGGAGTGCAGCCATTGTTGGATGCTGTGTGTGACTATTTGCCTTCTCCTTTGGATTTGGACAAGTTAGAAGCTATTGATATTGATGATGAATCAAAAATTGTAAAACTAGATCATTCTGTTTCTGAAAAATTTTCAGCTCTTGCTTTTAAATTGGCTAATGATAAATTTGTTGGAAATATAACATTTGCACGTATTTATTCTGGTCGGATAGAGTCTGGTATGCAGCTATACAATTCAGTTAGAGAGAAGAAAGAGCGTGTTGGTAGAATGTTGCTTATGCATGCTAACAAAAGAGAAGAGATTCAAGAAGCAAAGGCTGGTGATATAATAGCGTTTGTTGGATTAAAGCATACCGTTACGGGTGATACTTTATGTGGAGCTGACAGTCCTTTTGTGTTGGAGCGCATGGAGTTTCCTGAGCCAGTTATGGGTATTGCAATTGAACCAAAAATGAAAGCCGATCAAGAAAAGATGGGTGTTGCTTTGAATAAATTGTTAAAAGAAGATCCTTCTTTGTTATTAAAATCAGACGAGGAAACAGGGCAGGCAGTGCTTTATGGTATGGGTGAATTACATTTGGACATTATTGTTGATAGATTGAGTCGAGAATTCGATGTTAATGTTAATGTTGGTGCTCCTATTGTTTCATATCGTGAAAGAATTACAAAAAGTGCTGTGATTGATTATACTCATAAAAAACAAACTGGGGGTGCGGGGCAATTTGCGCGTATCAAAATTGAATTCTCACCAATTGAAGGTGATGAAGAAAAATTTGTATTTGAAGACAAGGTATTTGGAGGGGTTATTCCTAAAGAATATATACCTTCTGTAGAGCAAGGTATAAAAGAATCTATGACATCTGGTTGGGTTGCTGGTTATCCAGTTATGGGGCTTAAGTGTGTCCTTCTTGATGGTGCTACTCATGATGTAGACTCTAGTACTTTAGCCTTCTCTTTAGCTGCAAAGGCAGCCTTTCTTGTAGCAGGTAGTAAGGTGGCTCCGCAATTACTTGAGCCCATGATGGATGTTGAGGTTATTACTCCAGAAGATTTTCAAGGTTCAATAATGGGCGATATAAGTTCAAAAAGGGGACAAATTACTGCTTCTGGTGCTAAACTTAAGTCTTATATAATAAAATCTAAAGTGCCTTTGTCTGAGATGTTTAATTATGCGGGTAATTTGCGATCTATTTCTCAAGGGCGAGCATCTTTTTGTATGACTTTTTCGCATTATGAAGTTGTGCCAAATAATATTGCTGAAGAGATTGTAAAAAATAAAAAATTGAAGAATTGAAGGGAGAAAAGAAAAATGGCAACAGCGAATTTTGAAAGAACGAAGCCTCATGTTAATGTAGGGACGATAGGCCATGTAGATCATGGTAAAACAACTTTAACAGCTGCGATTACGCATGCTCATGGAGTTGGAGTAGATTTTGATAAAATAGATAAAGCGCCTGAGGAAAAAGCTCGTGGTATTACAATATCAACATCACATGTTGAATATGAAACGGAAAAGAGACATTATGCTCACGTTGATTGTCCAGGACATGCGGATTATGTAAAAAACATGATAACAGGTGCGGCACAGATGGATGGCGCAATATTAGTAGTTTCTGCTACTGATGGTGCGATGCCTCAAACCAGAGAACATATTTTATTAGCACTACAGGTTGGTGTTCCTGAGATAGTAGTATGCCTGAATAAGGTTGACATGGTAGAAGATGAAGAAATGTTAGAATTAGTAGAGATGGAAATTAGAGATCTTTTAATAGAAGGTTTTTATAAGAAAAAAGGCAGAGACGATATGGGTCTTGATGATGTTGCTGTTGTGCGTTGTTCTGCATTGAAAGCACTTGAGGGTGATGAGAAATATGTAGAGTCTATAAAGAATTTGATGTCTGCTGTAGATGAAAAAATACCTACGCCTGTCAGACCAATTGATGATAGTTTTTTGATGCCAATTGAGGATGTCTTTTCTATTTCTGGTCGTGGCACAGTTGTTACAGGTAGAATAGAAGCAGGAAAAGTTAGTATTGGAGATTCTTTGGAAATAGTTGGAATTAAGGAAACGAGAGTAACTACTTGTACTGGTGTGGAGATGTTTAGAAAAAATCTAAATGATGCTCAAGCTGGTGATAATGTTGGAGTGTTATTAAGAGGTATTGAAAAAACAGAGGTTGAAAGAGGGCAAGTTCTTTCTGCGCCAAAAAGTATTTTGCCTTATAGTAAATTTCGTGCTACTGTGTATATTCTGACTAAAGAAGAAGGTGGCAGACATACTCCAATATTAAAAGGGTATAGGCCTCAGTTTTATTTTAGGACGACAGATGTTACTGGTGAATTGTCTTTGCCTGAAGGGGTGGAGATGGCAATGCCAGGTGATAATTTAGAAATTGCAGTGGAGTTAATTCATCCAGTTGCAATGTCTAAAGGTTTAAATTTTGCTATAAGGGAAGGTGGTCGTACAGTAGGCTCTGGCACTGTTACCGCAATTGATGAGTAATTTTAGGAGTGTAGCTCAATTTGGTAGAGCGCCGGTCTCCAAAACCGTAGGTTGTAGGTTCGAGTCCTATCACTCCTGCCAAATTGATATTGGCTTTTTTTGTGGGTTTGGATATGTTTAATATTTTGATGAATGTAAAATCTGATTTGGCTGCTTTTTCTTGGATCTCTCCTAGAGAGGCTTCGATTAATTTATTGTTTATATTTTTGGTAGTATTTGTTTTTGCATTGTTATTTTTGGGTGTAGATTATTTTATACTGAGATTAATGAATTTTGTTTTAGGTTTAATTTATGACTAACGCTCGTGATAAATGGTACATGATTCATGCCATTGGTGGTGGCGGTCGTGAATCTTGGGTTTCTGATATTGTTTCCTCTTGTTTCCATTATGTAGAATCTGAAGAAAATATCTCTGATATTGATTTCACAGAAATCAATAAAGATGAAGTATTGTTCAATGATTCTTGTTTGGTAGAGTTGTTTGTGCCAACATCTAAAATTATTTCTTATAAGGATGGAAAAAAAACTACAAGAAGTAAGAAAATTTGTCCTGGTTATGTGTTTTTTCATTTAATATCTTTGTGTGATCTTATTGACTCTGATATAGAATCTTTTATAAAAAAGAGAGTTGGGAATAGCACTGTTTTAAAAAGAGTAATAGTATCTAATATTTCAGATTCTGCGGTAAATAAATTTAAAGATACTGTGAATCAGTCAAATGATGTTGGTGAAATTAGTTCTCATGGATTTGAAATTGGAGAAAATGTGAAGATAATAGCTGGGCCATTCTCTAATTTTGTTGGTGCAGTTAGTCGTGTTGATCTTGATAAAAAAGAATTATCAGTTTCAGTTTCTGTTTTTGGTAGAGAAACTTCTGTTAGTATAGGTATGTCAGATGTTAATAAAGTAAGTGGTTATTGAGGAGATTAGTTTATGGTTAAAAATGTTAATAATATCATTACTTATAGGATGATTCTTCCTGCTGGCAAAGCTACTCCTGCTCCTCCAGTTGGCTCTGCTTTGGGGCAGAGAGGGTTAAATATAATGGAGTTTTGTAAGAAATTTAATGATGAATGTGCAAAAAATAAAGAGTTTATGGGGGATCCTACTCCTGTTGACATCATTTATCTTAAAAAAGAAAAAAAATTAGTTTCCATTAAAACTCATATGCCCACTGCTTCTGCATTAATTAAAAGATTTTCGAGTATAAAAAAAGGATCTTCTACTGCTGGTAAGGAAGTTGTTGGTGAAATACAAAGTTCTGATGTGATGAAAATTGCTGAGCTAAAAAGAGGTGACACTTATGCCTTTGATAAAGAAAAAATGTTTAAAATGATTTCTGGTACAGCCAGATCTATGGGTATAAATGTTGTAGATAATTAGTAATGAGATTTAAAGAGGTTTGTTTATGTATGATATAGAAGATGCTTTTAAAAAGATTCATGAGGGTAAAAGGGCCAAGTTTGATGAAGCGATTGATGTAGCTATTAATCTAAAATTAGAAAAAAAACATGTTTCCACTATAAAAGGGATTTGTAATTTACCTAATGGAGTGGGACGATCTTGTAGTGTTGCTTTAATCTCAAGCGATGGTCAAATAGCAACTGGATTAGACGTAGATAAAATTGGAGGGCAGGATTTTGTTGAGGAAATAATTAAATCTGGCAAGTGTGATTTTGATGTTTTGTTGGCTACAGCTGATATGATGCCATTTATTAGTAAAGCTGCCAGTATACTTGGACCTAAAAAGCTTATGCCTAGTCCAAAAATGGGAACAGTTGTTTCAGCTAATAATATTGAATCTGTAGTATCTGAGCTTAAAAGTGGTAAAAAATTGTCTTTTAAAATGGATAAATTCAATATTGTTCATGCAAGGGTTGGTTCTGTTAAATCCAATGTTGAAGAATTAATAAGTAATTTAAAGGTGCTGATGTCTAGTATTATGCAATTGAAGCCTTCTGATCATAAGGGAGTATTTCTTAAAAGTGTTTTTGTTAATACTACTATGGGTAAGTCTTGTGCGTTGAATTTAACAAGTGTTAATAATTTGTAGGAGTTGTTTGGTGAATAGGGATGAAAAGTGCGTATATCTTGATAAAATAAAAAAAATGTTTACTGCTCATGGGGCAGTTTTCCTTATGTGTGTAGATAATTTAACTGTTAGGGAAAAATATGATATTGCAGCTGAACTAAAAAGTAATGGTATTTATTTTTTGTGGGCTAAAAATACCTTGACAAGGGTTGTGCTATCTGATTATGAGACGCTGTCAGAATTTTCTGAAAATGTTTCAGGTAGGGTTGCGTTAGTTGCTGCAGATGATGTGGTTTTGATTGCAAAAACGTTGTATTCTATATGTAAGAAGCAAGAAAAAATAAAATTTCTATGTGCTTCTTATAAGGAAAAATTTTTGTCTTGCCAGGATATAAATAAATATGCTAAGTTAGCTTCTGCTGAGCAAATATATGGAAATATACTTTGTGCTATTTGTAGCTCTGCTTCTAGAGTTGCTAAAGCTTCTAAGTTTAATGCCTGCAACGTGGTTGGTATTTTGAGAGCTTATTCTGAAAACAAAAATTAATTTGAATTTTATAGTGAGGAGACTTTGTTATGTGTGCTGATGTGGTAAAAGAATATGATGCTAAAATTGAGGAGCTTGGTAAGCAAGTATCTGGGCTTACTTTAATTGAAGCTGCAGAATTGGCGGAATATTTGGAAGATAAACTTGGAGTTAGTGCTGCTATGATGGCTGGCGCTAGTGCTGCTCCTGCTGCTGCTGGAGAAGAAGATGGTGATCAATCTTCTGGAGCAAAAACCCATTTTGATATTGTGGGTAAGAGCTTTGATGCTGCAAAAAAGATTCAGGCAATCAAACAATTGCGGGCTATGGATTCTAATTTAGGATTAGCTGAAGCAAATGCCTTATGTAAGGAAATAGCAGGTAAAGTTTTAAGAGAAGCTGTGCCAAAAGAAGAAGCTGAAGAAATTATGAAAAAATTTGATGAAGCTGGATTGAAAGTTACTCTTGAATAAGTAATGCTTAGTGTGGGGATGTTTTTCTTTATTGTGCACTTTTCTTTCTAGATTTCTTTAGGAGATTTTTATTAATGCCTTCTACTACTGATTATTTTGTACCTAATTCTTTTTCTAATTTGCGTAGGATGTTTGGTGTTCGCAATATAGAAAAAGAAGTGGAATTAGATTTAAAAAAAATACAAGTTGATTCTTATATTAAATTTGCAAGAGGCGGCGGCATAGAGGAAGTTTTTAAATCTATGTTTCCTGTTAATAATGAGAATAGTACTGCGGTATTGAATTTTGTTAAGTGTCATCTTGGTGAATGTGCTTTTACCCCTGATGAATGCATACGTAAAGGAATAACTTATTCATTTCCTTTGAGAGTGGTTCTTAAATTAAATGTTTTTGATTTTGTACCAGAAACAGGAGAATATATACTTAAAAGTCAAAAAGAGCAAAGTGTCTACATAGGAGAAATACCTATGATGACTAGTAAAGGTACATTTGCAATAAATGGTATAGAGAAAGTGATTGTATCGCAAATGCATCGATCTCCTGGTGTCAATTTTCTTCATGATGGTGGTCGAACATATTCTTCAGGTAGATTTATTTATTCTGCTAGCATAGTTCCTTATAGAGGATCGTGGATGGATATAGAGTTTGATCGTAAAGATTTGCTGTATGTTCGTATTGATCGCAAAAGAAAAGTATGTTTAACAACATTCTTAAAAGCTCTTGGTATGTCCAAGCAAGATATTATAAATTATTATTATAATTCATGTGAATACAAAAAAAATGAAAAAAATGATTGGGTCGTTAGGTTTGAGCCAGAATCTTTTAAGAGTGTGTACTTGCTATTTGATTTAGTTAATGCTGACACTGGTGAAACTATTGCCTTAAAAGGAGAGAAAATTTCTTTACTTAAAGCCAAGAAATTACATAAAAATGGATTGAATAATATTTCAATTTCTTCTGAAAGCTTATGTGGAAAATGTTTATTTAGAGATATAGTGTTGGACACTGGTGAAGTTGTTGAAGAAGCTGGTGAAGAAATTACTCAAGAAATTATTAATAAATTAGATGGCCTAGGTATAATTAACGTATCTCTTATTTCATCTTATAGTGGTGGTGCGTCGCTGTATCTGCGAGATACACTTATGATGGATAAAACTCAAGATAAAGAAGAGGCATTATATGAAATATATAGGGTATTAAGGGCAGGAGAGATTCCTGCAAGTCTTGATATAGCAAAAGGATTTTTTAATGATTTATTTTTTAATGAAGAAAAATATGATCTCTCTGAGGTTGGTAGAGTAAAGATGAACATGAGGCTTAACCTTGAATGTCCTGAGTCTGTTACTGTGTTACGTAAAGAAGATATATTAAGAATTATTACTATACTTATAGAAATGCGTGATGCAGAAAGTGAGCCAGATGATATTGATCACTTAGGAAATAGGCGGGTTAGATCGGTTGGTGAGTTCATGGAGAATCACTTTAGAGTTGGCTTGGTTCGAGTGCAGAGAGTAATTAAAGAAAAAATGACTTCTTTAGATATTGATTCTGCTATGCCTTATGATCTAATGAATTCTAAAGCTTTGATTGCGGTATTGAAAGACTTTTTTAATTTATCTCAATTGTCACAATTTATGGATCAAACGAATCCTCTCTCTGAGATTACTCATAAAAGACGTTTATCTGCTCTTGGGCCAGGGGGGTTAACAAGAGAAAGAGCGGGTTTTGAAGTTAGAGACGTGCATACTACTTATTATGGTAGAATATGTCCTATTGAAACTCCTGAAGGACAAAATATTGGCTTGATTAATAGTTTAGCTACTTATGCTAGAGTAAATAAATACGGTTTTATTGAAAGTCCGTTTTATAAAGTAGAGAATGGTATAGTTACAGATAAAGTAGAATATGTATCTGCTATGGGAGATGCTCGTTTTAATATTGCACAAGCTGGCGTAGAATTAGATGAGAACAATAGATTTGTTGACAATATTTTATATTGTAGACGTGGTGGTAATTTTATTATGGTCAATAGAGATGAGGTTGACTATATTGACGTATCGCCGAAACAATTAGTTTCTACTGCCGCTTCTTTGATACCTTTTTTAGAGAATGATGATTCTTGTCGTGCTTTAATGGGCACAAATATGCAACGTCAAGCGGTTCCTTTGTTGTGTACAGAGGCACCTTTTGTTGGAACTGGCATGGAAGCTGTAATAGCTAGAGGTGCTGGTGCTGTTGTTGTAACTGAGGATGATGGAGTTATAACCAAGGTTGATAGTAGACGTATAGTTGTGCGAACTTCAGATCCAGAAACTCAAGAATGCACGGGAGTTAAGGTTTATAATTTATCAAAATATAGAAAATCTAATCACAGTACTTGTATTAATCAAAAACCTATAGTTTTCCCTGGAGACAAAGTAAGAAAAGGAGATGTTCTTGCCGATGGTCCTGCTATTGATAAAAGCGAATTAGCCTTAGGTAGAAATGTGCTTGTAGCCTTTTTATCTTGGAATGGTTATAATTTTGAGGATTCTATTGTTGTTTCTGAACGATTAATTAAAGAAGAATATTTTACATCGGTTCACATCGAAGAATTTGAATGTGTTGCCCGTGATACTAGGCTTGGAGCAGAAGAAATAACACGTGATTTGCCGAATGTTAATGAAGATTTATTATATAACTTAGATGATTCTGGTATTGTATGCATAGGTTCTAGCATAGAATCTGGAGATGTTGTCGTTGGAAAAGTAACACCTAAAGGTGAAGCTCCCTTATCTCCAGAGGAGAAATTACTAAGTGCTATTTTTGGAGAAAAATGTAATAGTTTTAGAGATGCTTCTTTATACACCTCTCCTGGTGTTACAGGAACCGTTATTGATGTGAGTGTATTATTGCGTCGTGGTATGGAAAAAGATGAGCGATCTAAAGCTATTTATAAAGAAGAGTTAGGAAGATTTAAGAAAAATTATGAAGATGAAATTGCGGTATTAAATCAGTCTTTTTATAGTGGATTAAGGTTAATAATTCTTGATAAAGAGTTTGATGATAATGATGTTATTGCAAAGTCAGTTACTGATGATGTACTTAATTCTATGCCGAGCGCTAAATGGTGGTTTTTAAAATTTACAGATGAAGCTACTCTTAAAAAGGTTCGTCATTTAAAAGAGCAGCTAGATTTAATGTTAAAAGACGTTAGAGCTGAGTATGACTCCAATATAGAAAAATTAAATAGTGGCGATGATTTGCCCCAGGGAACATTGAAAGTAGTGAAGGTTTTTGTTGCCATTAAAAGAAAATTACAAGTTGGTGATAAAATGGCTGGTAGACACGGAAATAAAGGTGTTATATCTAAGATTGTGCCTGTAGAGGATATGCCATATTTAAAAGATGGAACTCCTATAGATCTTATACTTAATCCTTTAGGTGTACCGTCTCGAATGAATGTTGGTCAAATATTAGAAACACATCTTGGCTGGGCTTGTTATAATATAGGAAAGAAAATTAGATATATGCTTGCTGAGAAAGCTGAGTCAGTAGCTAGTAATATTCGTTCATTGTTATTACAAGTATATGAGAGCACTGATGTTGAGAAAGATTTACATAATATGACTGATGAGCAAATTATAAAATTGGGACATGTTCTAAAAAATGGAATCACAGTTGCAGCTCCAGTTTTTGAAGGCCCTAGTGATGAGGTTATATCTAAATTTTTAGAAATTGCTGGTGTGAGTACGTCTGGGCAGGAAGTTTTGTATGATGGACGTGACGGAGAGCCTTTAGATCGTAAAGTTACTGTAGGATATATTTATATCCTAAAACTTCATCATCTTGTTGATGAAAAAATGCATGCTAGATCTGTTGGTCCTTATAGCTTAGTTACTCAGCAGCCTTTGGGTGGAAAGTCTCATTTTGGAGGGCAGCGTTTTGGAGAAATGGAATGTTGGGCTTTGCAGGCGTATGGTGCGGCTTATACTTTGCAGGAAATGTTAACAGTTAAATCTGATGATGTTGGTGGTCGTATAAGAGTTTATGATTCTATCATTAAAGGCAATAATAATAGCTTTGAATGTAGTGTGCCAGAGTCTTTTCATGTATTAATGAATGAGATGAGGTCTTTGTGTTTAGATGTTGAGCTGATTAAAGAGCAAGAGGATGAAGAAGATGACAAAAAGAATATAGAAGATATTGATGAAGATGTTAGTGTAGATTTTGGTAATAGGGCTGTTGATAGTAGAAGTGTAGGGTTATTGCCTAATTTAAAAGATGAAGGTGAGAACTCTTCTGATAAAAAATAATTTTTATGAGTTTTGTGATAGTAGTTTAAGGGTTTTATTTTATGAGTGGCTTTGGTAATTCTAGTTTTTATACAAACTATTACGGATATTTTGATAAATTAAGGATAGCTTTGGCTAGTCCTGAAAAAATAAAACAACAGGCTTTTGGTGAGGTAACTAAACCAGAAACTATTAATTATAGGACTTTTAAACCAGAAAAACACGGTCTTTTTTGTGCTCGTATATTTGGACCAGTAAAGGATTATGAATGTTTATGTGGACGTTATAAGCGTAATAAGGAAGAGCGCGGCAATGTATGTGAAAAATGTGGTGTTGAAATTACTCTATCTAAAGTTAGACGTGAAAGGATGGGTTACATAGGTCTTGTAGCTCCTGTCGCTCATATATGGTTCTTGAAATCTTTGCCATCCTATATGTGTACTGTATTAGATATGCAACTTAAAGATGTTGAAAGAGTTTTATATTTTGAATCATACGTGGTGGTTGATCCTGGTATGACTGTCTTAAATAAATATGAATTACTCTCAGAAAGACAATATAATGAATATCTTGAAGAGTATGGAGAAGATAGTTTTCTGGCTTTGATGGGTGCTGAGGCTATTAAGCGTTTATTGCAATCTATAGAATTGATTTCTTTGCGTGAAGAGTTACGAGATAAGCTACATGGAGAGAAAAAAGTTTCAGACATACAGAGAAAAAAGTTAATAAAAAGGCTTAGGGTTGTAGAAGGCTTTATTAGTTCAGGAAATAAGCCTGAGTGGATGATAATAGATGCGTTGCCAGTTATGCCAACTGAACTTAGGCCGTTGGTGCATCTTGACGGAGGTAGATTCGCTACATCTGATCTTAACGATCTTTATAGAAGAGTGATTAATCGTAATAATAGATTAAAAAATCTTATTGAATTGAATGCACCTGAAATAATTGTTCGTAATGAAAAGAGGATGTTGCAAGATTCTGCGGATGCCTTGATTGATAATGGACGTAGAGGAAAATTTGTTAAAAATGCCAATAAGAGGCCATTTAAATCACTTAGTGATATGATTAAAGGAAAGCAAGGACGTTTTAGACAAAATTTACTTGGTAAAAGGGTGGATTATTCTGGACGTTCGGTTATTGTTGTTGGTTCAACTTTAACATTAAACCAGTGTGGTTTGCCGAAACAGATGGCACTTGAGTTGTTTAAGCCATTTATTTATTCTAAATTACAATTACATGGTAAAGCACCTACTATAAAAGCTGCGAAAAGAATGTTGAGGAGCGAAAAGCCAGAGATATGGGATTATCTTGAGGATGTTATTAAAGAACATCCAGTATTATTAAATAGAGCCCCAACTTTGCATAGACTTGGTATACAAGCATTTGAGCCAGTTTTGATTGAAGGTCGAGCAATTAGATTACATCCGTTAGTTTGTGATGCATTTAATGCCGATTTTGATGGAGATCAAATGGCTGTACACATCCCATTATCTATAGAAGCTCAGATAGAAGCCAGAATTCTTATGATGTCTACAAATAATATATTGAGCCCATCCAATGGTAAGCCAATTATTGTTCCTACAGAAGATATTGTTGCAGGTTTATACTATCTTACCCTTGAAAACACTGATGAAGAAGAAGGTGAAGATAAGAGCGAAGGTGTTTACAACGAATTTGAAGTGGAAATGTTGCTTGCAGAAAATAAAGTCAAACTTCATATGAAGATTAGATGTAAGTTAGAATATTATGATAGAGATGGTATAAAAATAGATAAGGTTGTACTTATCACTCCTGGGCGTTTGAAGTTATTCCAAATATTACCTAAAGACCCTAGTTTAGGTCTGCATTTAGTAAATAGAGTGCTGACTAATAAAGATATGAGTGAAGTAGTTGATCTTGTATATAAAGGTTGCGGCCAAAGAGAAACGGTTATTTTTTGTGATAAATTAAAAGAATTGGGCTTTGATTATGCAACTCGTTCTGGCATATCATTTGGTAAAAATGATATGATTGTACCAGAATCTAAATCTATGCACGTTAATAAAGCTAAAGCAGAAGTTAAGGGATTTGAATCACAATATCAAGAAGGTTTGATTACTAGTAACGAAAGATATAATAAAGTAATTGATACTTGGTCTAGATGCACTGATGAAGTGGCAGGCGATATGTTAAAGTATATGTCTGGAGATACCATTGTTGGTGGTATTAATGTTGTGAAACATATGAATCCTGTTTATATGATGGCGCACTCTGGTGCTCGTGGTTCCTCAACACAAATGAAGCAGTTAGCTGGTATGCGTGGATTGATGTCTAAACCTTCTGGTGAGATTATTGAAACTCCGATTATCTCTAATTTCCGTGAAGGATTGAATGTATCTGAATATTTCATATCTACCCATGGTGCTCGTAAAGGATTAGCCGATACTGCTTTAAAAACAGCAAACTCTGGTTATTTGACTCGTAGATTGGTGGATGTATCACAAGATTGTGTGGTTATTGAGCAAGATTGTAAAAGTACTGAAGGTATAATTTTTGAGTCTATTGCTAGTATTGGAGTTGTAGTTGATGACGCTGCTACTGCTATTGCGGGTAGAACTGTTTCAAATGATATTATAGATCCTATTAGTGGAGAAAAAATACTTGAGGCTGGTGGCTTAATCACTGAAGAAAAATTAAAACGTATTAATATAGCAGGTTTAGGTAACATAAAAATTAGATCCGTGCTTACTTGTAACGTTAAAGGTGGAGTTTGTACTAAATGTTATGGCCGTGACCTTACTACTGGCAAATTAGTTTCCATTGGAGAAGCTGTTGGTGTAATCGCAGCTCAGTCTGTCGGTGAACCTGGTACCCAGTTAACTATGAGAACATTTCATATTGGTGGTGCCGTAACAAAAGGAGCAGACGTATCAAGTGTTGATGTTGTTTCAGGTGGTAAAGTTAAGCTTATAGACTCTAATATTGTAAAAAATAGTACTGGTGAGTGGATTGTAATGAGTCGTGCCTGTGAGATGGTGTTGCTTGATAACAATGATTGCGAGGTAGCACGACATAAAATACCATATGGTTCTAAATTATATTATGTGAATGGAGATACTGTTGAACCTGGATCTAGGGTTGCTGATTGGGATCCATATACTATTCCTATTATTACTGAAAAATCTGGTCGTATTAAGTGCTTTAATATTGAAGATGGTATATCTGTTCGAGAGATATTGGATGAAGATACTGGTATGTCTAGAAGAGAAATTGTTGATTGGAAGCAAAAAGCTAAATCTAGAGACTATCACCCAATGATTGCTGTTGTTGATGAAAAAGGAGAAATTATAAAGTTGGGCAGTGGAGCCCCGGCTCGTTATTTTATGCCAGTAGAGGCTATTCTAAATATTAATGATGGGCAAGAAGTGCATGCGGGTGATATTTTGGCACGGATGCCACGTGAATCGGCCAAATCTCGTGATATTACAGGTGGTCTGCCTAGAGTTGTTGAATTATTTGAAGCTCGTTCCTCTAAGGACACGGCGATAATTAATGAACTTGATGGTATTATTAGTTTTGGTAGTGATGACCATAAGTCTAAACGTAAACTTATAGTTACTCCGCATGATGGTGGGGAACCTGTAGTATTTTCTGTTCCTAAAGGTAGACATATTACCGTTATGGAAGGTGATGTGGTTAAGAAGGGAATGCTTCTTATGGAAGGAGCGCCTGATCTTCATGATATACTTAGAGTTTTAGGCGTTAAGGCATTATTTATATATCTGATTTATGAGATTCAAAAAGTCTATAAAATGCAAGGGGTGTTTATTGATAACAAACATATAGAAATCATTGTTAGTCAAATGTTGCGTAAAGTAGAAATTATTGATCCAGGTGATAGTACATATTATCTTGGAGAAGAGATTAGTGTGTATGAGCAAGAGGAAGCCAATGAATTACTTGAAAAAGAAGGCAAAGATCTTGTTAGAGTTAGAAATATATTACAAGGTATTACCAAAGCTAGTTTGGATACTAAGTCATTTATTTCTGCTGCATCTTTCCAAGATACTACTAGAGTTCTTACAAATGCTGCGATTGAAGGGAAAGAAGATCCTTTAATTGGCTTGAAAGAGAATGTAATAGTTGGACGTCTTATTCCAGTTGGTACAGGATATATGATGAATAAATGGAAAAAAGAAGGACTTGCTGATCGTGCAAAAAGAAAAAAAGAGCTTGCTCTTGTTAAGGCAGATGTAAAAACCAAATCTAAACCAACTGATAATAAATCTAATGATAGTCTTGTAGATAATGCAGAATTGAGTTAGTTAAGGCATCAGATTTTATATTTTTTAGACCTTTTGTATGCGTGTAATTAAATACATAATATTGTATTAGATAGACGAAAATTATGTTCATTTTTTGACTTTTTTGTATTGGTTACATAGGATGGCTTGTTATGCATTGCGCTTGTTGGCTTATATAGACACACATATTGTTGTTATTTAATATTTGCCGCATGTAATTAGATGTTATGTTCATAAGAATACGATCTATTTTAACCTGATTCTTATGTGTTGTTATGCATGTCTTTCGTCTGGTGAAATAGCATGTTATTGCTATTTTATACAACATTGGTGCATTATTTTTTCTAATGATTTTATAGATAATTTGCGTTGATACGTCCAAGATTCATCTTCTAGTTCATTTATAGTCTCAATTAATAATTTGTAAGGTTTATTATTTTGATGTGCTTTTTGTAGCATATATTCAAGATGAGCAGAGGTAATTCTTATTTGTCTTTTATATATTTCTTTTGAAAGAGCTGTTCTGAGTATATTTTCGTCAGGATGCTGCAAATTCAGTGTTGGAATAGATTCAATTCTGGATTGTAGATCTGGTGTTTTAAACTTCATTTCTGATATATTTGTAGTTGAAGTTAAAAGTAGGAATTTATTTTCCTGATGTATAATATTATAGTATTGCAATAATTTATCATTATCAAATTTGTCTATATCATCAATTATGAAAGCATAATTCGCTGATTCAACTATTGATTCGATGCTAGAATTATTTTCTGTTATTATAAAAGCATTTGATATGTGTTTCCAGATATGACATAAGTGCGTTTTTCCTGAGCTTTTTGGTCCATAAAGTAATATAATATTATTATTCCATGCGGGCCATTGTTTTATATGGTTATATGCCTCTATATTTGATTCAGATATCATAAAGTATTCTTCTTTATAAATATCGATTATTCCTATGTTCAAATTAGGTAATAATAATTGTTTCATATTATTTTCGGATAAAGCGTATGTTTATATAGTTAACATATGTAAGCATATTTATGAAGTATATTCTTCTCTATATGTCTTAATATACTCTTTAAGTAGTGTAGCTACGACTGCTGCAACAGGAATTGATAATAATATACCAGTAAATCCCATTAAAGCTGCACCAGAGAATGTGCTGAATACAACCCAAATAGGATGCAATCCCAGTTTATTTCCAACGAATTTTGGGGTTAAAAAATATCCTTCTAGTATTTGAGTTGAAGCAAATATTATTAGTACATAAATGAGTTGCTCGTTGCTAGAATGAATTATTGCCATCACTGAGCTTGTTGCTACGCCAAATATGAATCCAATATAAGGGAAGAAAGTTAATAATCCAGTGATAAGCCCAATTAAAAATCCATATTTAACACCCAACAAGCCCAAAGAGGTTGAATATATGATTGAAAGAGATAAACAAACGAGAAGTTGTCCTTGCATATATGTAGAAATAATTTCTGAAATATTATTCATATACTCATTGACTGTACCCGAATATTTCGGTGGAATCATATGTTGCACTGCTTGTTTAAAATTATGCCAATCGTATAGTACATAAAAGCTTATGATTGGTACTATTATTACCAGTAACATAGTCTTTATTATATTTATTCCAGATAATAGAATTGTATTGGTAATGTTGGAGGCAATATTTGTTATGCATAGAGATAATTTTTGTACAGTTAGTTCTTTGATATGATCTACGTCTATTAAATGAGTTATTGTTCCATTTGAATCTTGGTCCATATGATCCATATAATTCTGGATAAAATTTATATAATGAGAATATATCTGCTGTATATATTCTGGAACATTTTTTATGAGATCTACTAACTGTGATATTACTACTGGAATTAATATCATATTCACTGTAATTAAGATTATAGCAAAAAATAACATAACTAATAATATAGATATAGCTTTGTAATGTATTTTATTATTTATCTTTTCTACTATGGGACTTATAAAATAAGATATTGATATTGCTAATATAAAGGGTAGTAAAATATCACTTATAGCAAACAAGAACAGGATAATAATTGAAGGTATAATATAAAGATTAATTAACTTATTCATAAATATAATTTTTCATTAATTAGGCTATTGATATCTATCTTGGCATAGTAAATGAATATTTATTAGCAAATGGTTTAAAACAGCTACTTTAAATATAGATATAGTAAATTAATATCATTATATTGCTAATTATGCTTTGAAATATTGTCATAGCTCATTACATAGGGACTAATTTATAAATTAAATGTTGTCAGGAGAGATATTTACGCCTACAATTACTGCGTTTTTCAGTATAGTGGTTGTACAATGGCTGGACATTCTAAATATGCTAATACAAAGCATAGAAAAAGTAGACAGGATGAGAAACGTTCGAAGTTTTTTACTAAGTTGCATCGTGAAATTATTGCAGGGGCTTCTACTGGGGGCACTGATATTAATGCGAATAGCAGGTTAAGAACTGCTGTTGCTAATGCCAGGAGATCTGGCATGCCTAAAGATAAAATTGAACGTGCTATTAAAAGCTGCGAAGGTGGAGCTGGTGGTGATAACTATGAAGAAGTTATATATGAAGGTTATGGGCCAGGGGGAAGCGCATTCATAGTGAAGGCACTAACCGATAATCGTAATCGCACTGTATCTAATCTTCGTGAGTCTTTTAAGCGCTCTGGTGGATCGTTAGGCATCACTGGCAGTGTATTGTATCTTTTTAATAAAGTAGGTATGATTGAATATAGAGAGGACGTAGCTCCTATAGTAGAGATTGAAGAAATTGCCATTGAGCATGAGGCCATTGATGTAGATCTAGAAGAAGATTATTACATTATCACTTGCCAGATTGAAGGATTTGTTGGCATGCAAGATGCACTTTCTGTAAAATATGGTGACCCTGAATCAGCTGAGTTGATATTTAAAGCTGAAGATAAAATAGATGTTAATGAAGCAAAGAAGGAGTCTATAATAAAGCTTATAGATATGCTTGAGGATGACGATGATGTGCAAAGTGCATATTATAATGCCAACATATAAATTTTTTACAGATCTTTTTGTTTATTAAGTAGCTGGATTATACTTTGTTCAGTTGGCTGTTCTGCAATTAATAGAGTTTTCCATTCTATTTGTTCTAATACTTCGCTTACGTTCTTGCTGATTGATATTGCTATAAATTTTTTCAGATAACTTAATAAGTTATATACCTTTATTAGTCTTATAAAATTATTTGCAGTTGCCTTAGAATAAAATATTATGATGCAATGATTAGTCTTTTTAAGTTCCAGTTGTATTTTTGTATCTAGAGACAGAGAAGGCTCTGCTTTATATACTATTATTTCTTGTACACAAAAGCCACTATTCTCCATTACAGATTTAATATCTAAAGTTATGTTGTTGCCACGAAGATATAGTATGGATTTGTTTATATAGTTTTCAATTATGTATTGAACTAAAGATTGTATATTGCCATTTACTGATTTTACATTAGTAAAGCCTTTGCTGCATATTATATCAGCAGTTTTATCTCCCACTGTTAATATTAGTTTATTCTTGGCGATATTGCTAATTGCATATATCGCATTTTGGCTTGTTATTACTATAATATCAACTGTTTCATAACTTATTTCTTCTTTTTGAACAAAGCTCTGGTTTATTTTTAACATCGGACATATTGCACAATTATACCCATAATTCCTTATATATTCTGCTGTTTGTACGGACTGATTATATGGTCTCGTTATTATAATCATGAGCTCTTTTCTTTTATTCATAATATATAGTTACTAGAGAATAAGTCCATAATATTCGATTTAATTAGTAAAAATTTAATGTTTTAAACGTATTAGTTGTGCTTAATTACTATTAGCACAATCATATTGGAGATGAATATGGAAGCAAGCATAAGTCATGCGAATAAATCAAAGATGACTTCACATAGGAGTAATGCGATCAAATATAAATCAAAAAGGGTACGCAGATATATGTATAAGGATGATAATGCAGCTGGCCATGCTTTGGAAGAGAATGAGAGTAAGGATGATGATGCAGCTAGCCATGCTTTGGAAGAGGATGAGAGTAAGGATGATGATGCAGCTAGCCATGCTTTGGAAGAGGATGAGAGTAAGGATGATAATGCAGCTAGCCATACTTCGGAAGAGGATGAGAGTAAGGATGATAATGCAGCTGGCCATGCTTTGGAAGAGGATGAGGATGATGATATTTTTTGTATAGATCAGATAGATATCCAGCTACTAAGTGAACAAGATGAGCAAATGAAAATTAATAGGGAGGAATTTTTAACGAAATTGGTAGATGACCCAAATATTAGTGTTCGTGCATTGATTCGATTCAAATATACCTTAGGAGCTAAGAAGGAGGCTTTTGTAAGCAAGTTATATGAAGTACTTAATGTATATGAGACTGAAGATATAAAACAAGAGTCTGATATTAAAGATTTTATACAATTGTTATATAATGTCTTTCCTTTTATCCTAGGTGAAATGACGACAAAAGATACATTTGATTATCAAGATATTACTTCTCTACATACTATGATCTTGGATTATTACTCTAAAGAATATGTAGTGGAGAGCAAACGTCACTATATCGCAGAGAGAGATCCAAAACATAATCTTGTTATAGGTAGAATGGACATAAGAGATGCATTTTATCCACAGGAAAATAGTCCGGAATATATTGGCGCTTGCTGGACTAAAGCCACGAATGATTGCCCTCACTCAATTACGATCAAACGTTATTATCTTATAGAGAATGATGAATCGTATAAGTCTTCGGATCAGGAGACAGCTCTGCGTGTTGCAAAATATTCTGATAATGAACAATATTTTATTGTTAAGAATGGTGCAAATATATTAGCTGTATTTTCTTTTAATAGGAGTGAACCAACTCATATAAAATTGTACATGCTATCTACACAAAATTCACTGCGGATAATGAAATCTATTGTAAAATTTTATTTGGATAAGGGTATTAAGGCCATTATCGTAATAACTGAAGTAAGAACTGAATATTCAAATAGATATGAATATATTATTATAGATTGTAACAGATTTAAGCGTCATATTGACAATGGGAATGGATTAGCGGGAATTTATATGTATGTTTCAAATCCGTATGTTAAAGATATGATTGGATTAAAATACGTTGATGCATGTTGTACAAGTTCACATTCATTTTTTAGCATGCAAGCATTATTTTCCTCATTGGTTACGTATAAATTAGTCGAAAGAGATCAACAACTATTAAAATATTTATTTCAGAAAGAGCAAAGGTATCTTAAGAAGATGCTTCCTTCATCTGCATTTACGCCTTCATCCCAGGAAGAGCATAATGATAGTAAGGTAGATATTGAAGAAGTACCTATTTTACCTTCACCTTCTTCTGCATCCCAGAAAGAGCCGATTTCACCTTCTTCACCTTCATCTGTATTTACGCCTTCATCCCAGGAAGAGCATAATGATAGTAAGGTAGATATTGAAGAAGCCTCTTTTACCTTCACCTTCTTCTGCATCCCAGGAAGAGCCGATTTCACCTTCTTCACCTTCATCTGCATTTACGCCTTCATCCCAGGAAGAGCATAATGATAGTAAGGTAGATATTGAAGAAGTACCTCTTTTACCTTCACCTTCTTCTGCATCCCAGAAAGAGCCGATTTCACCTTCTTCACCTTCATCTACATTTACGCCTTCATCCCAGGAAGAGCATAATGATAGTAAGGTAGATATTGAAGAAGCACCTCTTTTACCTTCACCTTCTTCTGCATCCCAGAAAGAGCCGATTTCACCTTCTTCACCTTCATCTACATTTACGCCTTCATCCCAGGAAGAGCATAATGATAGTAAGGTAGATATTGAAGAAGCACCTCTTTTACCTTCACCTTCACCTTCCTCTTCATCTCAGGAGGAGCATAAGGCAGTTATTGCAGGTGATTCTTCTGATGACGATAAAGAACACACAGTTAATCATAAATATAGAGATTATCTAGATCATTGGCATAAATTTTATGATAATTATATAGATAGTCTTGGTAGTGTAGGGTTAGAATATGCAAAGTTTTTTGAGCAGGCTAAGAAAAATAAGAATTATGAATGCTTTAATGTTCATCATTTAGTGTATCCTTACCTTTGCTGCTATGCTCTCTATAATGAAGATTGCTATATATCCAGGGCGCAGGTTGCCTTTATACTAGCTCATCATCCTACTATGTGTTTTAGTGATATAGAGACTTTATTAGATGAAGTATTTTCGGGAGATTCTGTAATTAATGAAGGTGAGGTAAATAAAGAGCAATCAAAGATTAGTAAAAAAGGTCGATTAAAGATAAGTAAAGATCGATTCAAAGAAATGCTATATAAAAAATTATTATTTGATGACACGGGTCTCTCACAAGTAGAGCTAGGTACAATTGAAGAGCCAGAGGCTCCAAGTGCTCTACAAAGTATACCTGATGAGGATGAAGGATATCATAGTATCCCTGATAATTTACTCAAAGAAACTAGTCATGAATCTGGTTATAATTCACGCACTAATTCCGTTGAAGATGGCCAAGAAGGAGGAAAAGCGAATACTTTATTACGTAATGTCGCTTCCTGTATGGGGCTGGGAGGATTAGGATTATTAGAGCAGCCTGAGGAACCACTTACTAATTTGTATAGGACAAGATCTTGCGATGGTTTGCAAAGTGATCAATGTGATTATAGAAGATTAGGTAGGTTCTATACTGATCGTCCTTGTTACAGGGGGTTTTCTCTGAGTAGTAAGTATTTCAGAGAGAATGATCTTACTACATATGATTCCGAAGGTATGATCCCCGTTAATGAACCAATGATGTAGTAATGAAGTCAATAGATAATAATATCTGGATAACATAAATGGATTTATATAGTCACATGATAAAAGAGATTTATAGGCATAATGATTTATGCCTAGTTATTGTGATAAGCAGTCGGCTATATCTGTAACTAGTGTTTCTATAAATAAGAAATAGCTATCTTTAGGCATAAAATTTGTTGCTATTCCTTCAGGATCCAAAGAAACAGTAGTTACATCATATGGTTTAAATATGGAATTATATTGCTTATTTTCTATATCACTTAAAACACATTTTACATTTCCTTCCTTGATTAATTTTATTACTTCAAGGGTGTTTTTTACACTACTTTGGTGATTATTAGATGATATCAATATTCCTGATGGTGAAGCAATTTCTAGATCTTTTTCTAAGTAACGATATGTATCATGTACCACAATATAAGGTGTGGATTTATAATTATCTAACGCATATCTCATATCTTGTATAAGAGATTCTAGTCTATTTAGAGCTTTGTCCAGATTGCTTTTGTAACGGCTTTGATTATTTGGATCATATTCACTTAATGTGTTAGTTATATCTTTCAACATTACTCCTACATTTGTAGGGCTAAGCCATATATGAGAATCATATTGTGCTGAGTTAGATTTTTTATATTGATAATGCACAGAGCCACTTCTAGCGGGAAGCAACCAACAATTTGTGGATAAAGGAATCTTTTTTGCTTCAGTTTTTAATTTTTTTATTTTTGGCTCGGCTATATCATCCATATAGAATATTATCTTGCTATTTACTAATATTTCTACATCCTTTGGTCTTAGATAATTATCATGATGCGTGTATCCCTTAAATATTGGATTTAATGAAACTACACCGTCAGTTATTAAAGAGACTATTGAGTGCAACGGAGGCATTGTTACTGAAACAGACAAGTTTGAGTTTGCAAAGCAGGCTATAGGTGATATCATCAATAACATGAGTAATACTAGCAATTTCATATTTTTTTATGTCTATTATTAAGCTAGATAGTGTATCACTATTCTATGAAAAAGAAAAGATTTTATATGATATTGATTTAGATATTAATAAAGATGAGATAATGGTAATAATAGGACCTAATGGTTGTGGTAAGACTTCCTTGATCAAGATCATAGCAGGTATTATCAAACCAACTACAGGAAAATTATATCAGAACGATAATTTGGTAATAGGATATATGCCACAATTATTAGAATTAAATAAGTTCATGCCAGTAAGTACGAAAGAATTCTTAGAAATTATGAGTGGCAACAAAATAGATATGGAATTATGTGATGATATTGGTGTAAGTGATTTGCTCGATAAATACATATATAATTTGTCTTGTGGTCAATTAAAGAAGGTTTTATTACTAAATTGTTTATTAAGGAAGCCAGATTTACTCATTATGGATGAGCCAGTTAGTGGTATGGATATTAGGGCAGAAGAAAAATTTTATTTATTAATAGATAAATTGATTAAAGAATATAAATTCGGTGTGGTTATGGTTTCTCATGACATACATATGATTATGAGAAGATCAGACCGAGTTATATGTTTAAATGGACATATATGTTGCGAAGGTAAGGCATCTGATATTAAAGGTAATCGTAAATTTATGAATATCTTTGGTGGTGGAGGGATATATGATCATATAGGTGTGTATCAACATCACCATGATCATGAACACTGATGTGTATATATCTTAATATTAATGATAATAACAATGAAATATAATTATATTAACAAAAATATATTGCATTATTTAGGTAAACGATTAGACTGACACGATATAAGAAGTCTTATTTAGGAGTTAGGATGTCGCCTGTTGATGTAATTAGTGATAAAAAACGAGCTTTAGATGCTGCTATGAGTCAAATAGAAAAATCTTGTGGCAAAGGCTCTATAATGAAAATGTCAGAAAGTACAGTAGAAATGGTTGAATTTATACCAACTGGATCGTTATCACTTGATATTGCATTGGGTATTGGTGGTATTCCACGGGGAAGAATTATTGAGATATTTGGTCCGGAAAGTTCAGGAAAAACAACCCTCACCTTGCATATGATAGCAGAAGCACAAAAGGCTGGTGGAACGTGTGCGTTTATTGATGCAGAGCATGCCTTAGATGCTATATATGCTGGTAAGTTAGGTGTAAACATTAATGAGCTTCTTTTGTCTCAACCTGATACAGGTGAGCAGGCGTTAGAGATTATTGAGATGTTAGTTCGTTCTGGTGCTGTTGATATGATCGTAATTGATTCTGTAGCTGCCTTAACTCCAAAGGCTGAAATTGAGGGTGACATGGGTGATTCTCATATGGGATTGCAAGCTAGGCTTATGAGCCAAGCATTGCGTAAAATTACTGCAGCTGTTTCAAAAACCAATAGTACAGTAATATTTATTAATCAAATTAGAATGAAAATTGGTGTTATGTTTGGTAATCCAGAGACTACTACAGGTGGCAATGCACTGAAGTTTTATTCTTCTGTTCGTTTAGATATTAGAAGAGTTAGTTCAATAAAAAATAAAGAGGATGTTGTAGGCAATTTAACTAAGGTTAAGGTTGTAAAAAATAAAGTTGCACCACCCTTTAAACAGGTAGAATTCGATATTATGTATGGCAAAGGAATTTCAAAAGTAGGTGAACTTATAGATCTTGGTGTTAAATATGACATTGTAGAAAAAGCTGGGTCATTTTATTCATATGTAGGCAATCGTTTGGGGCAGGGAAAAGAGAATTGTAAACAATTCCTTTTAGATAATCCTAATATTGCTGATGAAATCGAACAGAAGATACGTGATTTTATTTTTAATATTAGCAATGAAGATTCAAATTCTAGTTATACAAAGAAAATTGATCAAAAAGTTGTTGAATCATTGGAGACATAGGTTTAAACTTAAAATAAGTGGTCTGTTTTTCTGTTTTTAAGCAGTTCTCGGTCTCGTAGCTCAGTAGGATAGAGCACTAGATTCCTAATCTGGGGGCCAGGGGTTCAAATCCCTTCGAGACCACCATTTGTGCTATAATTAAACAGTATCAGCAGCCTTTGATACATGAAGTATATGAAGAATTAAAATTGTTTTAATTTTGTTAGGTTAATTTCTGTTGTACTAACTAAATGGGTCATGGAATTCATGATATGTACCTTCGCTCGTAGCAGAGGAACTTGATCAATTGAGTGTAGTGGGTTTAGTTTTAAGAAAACAATGCAATATATCAATTGAAGAAATAACAATATCAATGAATTAGATTGTCCCCCCCTCTAGGGGGGGGGGGGTGTATCAATTTCAGTAAAGCTAAAAACTTATACTGATGGTCATAAATATCTCTTTCCTCACTTTAATAATAGGAAGAGATTTATATCCCAAAACATCAAAATATATGCATGATACAGGCTTAATTGCTATTCCATTTTTACAATATAGCAAGCTTTGGAACGAATGCATCAATGATTTAAAATAAAAATGCTTTTAGAACTAGTATAATAAAGAAAATAAGGTAGTTTTTTTGATTTATTTCGTATTTTATGATGTCAAGCTTTAGAAAATGTGGATTAAATAACTTATATTCACTATAGATTTTATCTATAATTATAATCAATTTTTTTATATGCTTTAACTCTATTCTTCATATTTTTGAATAATTATTTTTTTGAGGATATTCGTTTTACTTCTTTTAGGTAGACCCGTTTTATATATAATGGCGAGATTTTGAGGGGTTAAGATAGGGTATATAGAGAATAAAGGGCATAAATTGAATTCATATTTTTTCATTTTCTTGAAGATTTTTGTATTCTTCTTAGTGTTCAGATATTTATGTATTATACTCTTCATTGAGTTATTTGATTATATATCATGTTAAATAATACTGTCTAGTAACAGCTTCGTTTATACTCATATTTATATATTTATTTCAGTTAAAATTCAAAAAGTCTAAATTTATATGCTCGAAAAGAATGATTCAATATTTTAAGTCGATTTATTATTTTTTGGAAATTCAAAAATTCTAAATCAAGGTTCTTGAAAAGAATAATTCAATATTTTAAGTTAGTTTATTACTTATTTTTAATCTATTGTAACTTTTCATTGTGCTTCTATGTAATTATTATTGATTGCATTTCTTGCTATATTAATAGTATAATACTTATATTATTATCTAATTGTGAAGGTAAGGGTATAATGTCTTGTTTAAAAGGACTGTGTTTTCTACTTCTTGGATATCTTTTTACTGGCATATCTATATATGATGCGCATGCTAGTACCGCTGGGCATAAAGATAGTGAAGATAAGGGTATATTTCATGAAATATCTAATGACAAAATTCAATACCTAGATAGGTATCATTATCAAGATTGTTCTGATGGTAGATGTTATACGAAGGATGATAGTAAAAATACTCTTCCCCCTTCTTACAGAGTTGGTATATATAGTGGTTTGAATAACCATCGTGGTTTCTACGATGATAAATATGATTTATCAAATATTCAAGGATTATTTGGTCAGTTTCTTTATCAATTCAGAGAAGGTTCTTATGTTGGATTCGATTGTAATCTTGGTGCCGATAATGCTTGGAAGGGATTAATGTATGAAATATCTTCACACGTTGTATATGGAATAGCTATTACAGATATTGCATTTGTATATATGGGAGTAGGGTTTGGATGGAGACATAACATTTATGCCGATCCAGATGTTCCAGCATACGAGAGACCCAGGCATCAATTCTCGGATGCAAAATTTGGTCTTAACTATTATATAAATAAAAAATATTATTTGAATTTTGAACAGAGTACAAATGGCTATTCTATGGGAGTTGGTTTTAATATTAGTGAATTTACTATATAATAATAAAGTAAATGAGACCTAGACTTAATTAGTTATCTTGCCATTTATTTATATTATTTGGTAAGATACCGTGCGTTTGCATGTTCCAGAGCTTGTAGTATAGTCCTTTTTTATCCATTAGTGCTTGATGTGTGCCATCTTCTACTATTTTACCTTCGCCAAAGACAAGTATTCGTTCCATTTTTTCTAATGTTGATAATCGATGGGCAATAGCAATGGTTGTCCTGTTTTCCATTACGTATTCTAAACCATCTTGTATATGTTTTTCTGTTACAGTATCAAGGGCGCTAGTAGCTTCATCTAGGATTATGATTTTTGTTTTTTTCTTGAGCAATGCTCTGGCAATTGAAATCCTTTGACGTTGTCCTGTTGATAGTTTGATGCCTCTTTCTCCAACTAGTGAATTATATTGATCAGGCATATCCATGATGAATTCATGACATTTGGCTAATTTTGAGGCCTGATATATATCTTCATCAGTTGCGTCTTGGTTTCCATACGATATATTATCTTTGATGGACCTATGAAATAGGGAAATATCTTGTGGTATTAGAGTTATACAGTCTCTAACTGAAGATTGAGTTTTATCATATATATTTTGGTTATCAATTAATAATTGACCAGATTGTGCATCGAAATTTCTAATAATTAGATTTATGAATGTTGTTTTTCCAACACCAGAGAAACCAACTATACCTACTCGTTCGTTTGCGTTTATAGTTACATTAAGATTGGAGAATAATCTCTTGCTATCTTTATAGAAAAAATGAATATCTTTAAATTCAATTTTACCGTCTGTAACCACTAATTTATTAGCATCACTCTTATCTACTATTTCTAGTGGTTCGCTTAGAATGGATATGGCATGTGATGCAGAGCCAACTTCCTGGGAGAAAGTAACAAACTGATATGAAAGATGCCATAGAGATTCTAGTAGTCCTTTTGTAAGCACCAGTATTAGGCCAAAATCACCTATTGTAATCAGGTTATTTATTTTTGCATATGTTAAGCCTGCAACAAGAGAAGAATTTAAGAATAGTGCATTTAATGTAGAAAGAGCATTCAATCTAAGGATTACTGTGCGCATTTTGACATCATCTTCAAAGACTTGATTAATATCTTTATTAACGTTTGCTAATTCAAATTGGTCATTAGCAAAGGATCTTATATGATTTATATTATTAAATATATCTATTATCGTACCAGATAACATGGCTCTGGATTGAGATAATGTCTTAGAATATTGCTTTGTTTTCCTTGCAAATGTAGTAATAATAGTAAGAAATCCAATGCTCCATACAGTGAAAATTATCATAAAAAATGGATGTACACTATATGCTACTGTGAATGCTATGATAGTAGCGATAGACATTGGTATTAGATGATGAAAAACGGTGACTATTATGACATTCATACTGCTTGCAATGTCGTTTATTTTACTAGCTATCGAGCCAGTGAAATTATTTTGGAAATAGCCATAAGAGTGCTGTATGGCATATCTCATCACTGTTTGCCGTATATATTTTTGTACTCTAGTTTGAGTGTTTAGTCCAAAAAATTCAAATCCCCTCATGGTTAATGAGGCAGTGAAGGCGAATAATACAAAGGTGAATGCTGGTTCTATTAGATCACATATTTCAACTTCTGACGAATTTGCAGCATTTATTATATTTTTTAATGCATGTGGTACTAATGATATATGGGAGGCAAAACTTATGCCAACAAGCAATAGGGCGAATATATACATTTTGTGAGGTTTCAAGACATACAGTGTAAAACCCACCAAAGTTGTTGGGATCCTATCCATTAAAAAGCCTAACTTTGATTAGCAAGGTTCGACTTTATACTACAATAAGTTATATTACAAATATAATATATTTTTATATACTCATTACATAGTTATACTGTTTGACAGCAAATCTATCAGTCATACCAGCAATGAAATCACAAATCACTATATGCTTATTATGATCTTTTATTTTTTGTTCCCATTCATCAGGTAGGTATGTTTGGTTTTCATAATAGAATTCAAATAGGATTTTTAACATCCTTCGTGCCTTTATTCTGATATCTGACATCTTTTTGCTAAGATACATATTATTGAGCATATAATCCTTTATTATATTGATATGTTCACTCATTTCTGGTGAAAATTTCACTAAAGAGTAATTGAGATTTTGTACATCACCAGCGGTTTTAACAGCCGAATTTGTAATAATTTGTTTGGTGGTATTCATTAAATCATATATCATAACTTTCATTAATTTTCTTACTAGCTCCTTAACGATTTGTTTTTGGGAGCATCCAGCTGGTGCTATAAGATATATCTCTTTTACTATCGTATCAATTAATTCTGAAGCCTGCCTTAAATTATCAACAGTCAATATTTCATCTTTAATTCCATCATCAATATCATGCGTGATATATGCTATATCATCTGATAGAGCTGAGATTTGTGCTTCAATATTAGGAAATTTGTCCATATAAAGGTCATGTGTTTCATTATAATTTTTTAAGTATGCATTAGCTGGCTTATTTATATCAACAGGACCATTATGCTTTGCAAGACCTTCAAGAGTTTCCCATGAAAGATTTAACCCATTAAAATGCATATAACTTTGATTCAATTTAGTAACTATTTTTATAGCTTGCACATTATGATCAAATTCAGAGTTGTATTTTTTCATACTTTCTTTCAGTGAATCTTCACCCGAGTGACCAAATGGGGGGTGGCCAATGTCATGTGCTAAAGATATAGCTTCAGCAAGATCTTCATTAACATTAAGATATCTTGCGATGCTCCTAGCAATGCTGGCTACTTCAAAACTATGAGTTAATCTTGTCCTATAGTAATCATTCCCACAATTTGGAAAGACCTGGGTTTTATATTTTAATTTTCTGAATTCACCAGAGTGTAAAATCCTATCTTTATCTCGTTGAAAGCAAGAGCGATAGGGGTCTATTCCTTCATTAATTAACCTACCTTTGGTTTTAGTCGGTACACAAGCATAACTTTCTAAAGAATTAAGAGGCACTTTATATAATGATCAAAGACTGATAATAGTAGTCTAATTAGTATTTATAGTATAGTCAACTTAATCCCAATTTTCATTGATCTTAATCATAATTATGCTACAATTCAGAGCTATATTTATTAATAATGATGTTAAATGGTGTTAGATAGTTCTCTTAGTGAAGTAGTGAAGCTCACTGATCAAGCGATTGATCGTATTCGTGAATTAAAAAAGAAAAAATTATCTTTCATATTAAAGTTATCAGTATTAGGCGGTGGTTGCTCTGGGTTTCAATATAGATTGGAAGAAACGAACTTAGAAGTCTATCTAGATTCGAGCGATGGGGGAGAAGTATTGGATGAAGATGATGAGTGGGATCATAATTTTGGTGTGTTAGACAACAAATCTAAATCTGATATAATAATTAGAGATAATAATAGCGATATATTAGCAATTATTGATTCTAAGTCGCTTGAGTATATTAAAAACTCTAAAATTGATTATGTATCAGATGATTTTGAAGGAGGGTTCGTAATAAAGAATCCCAATGTCCAATCAAGTTGTGGTTGTGGTAATAGTTTTGCTTTATAAGAAATGATCAATCTTTGAACTATTAAAGATCAATTTTCAATTGCCTTTTGTTGATTTAGTTTTGCATTCTAATTTTTTAAAATCTTTATCTTAGCTTATTCATAAAAAAAAATTATTTTTCCATTTTAATATATAGATTTTATTACTTCATTTTTATTAGGATTTATGAAATATAGAACTTATTTATTATGAGTATATAGATTTTATTACATCTATATATATAAGAATTATATTAGTTTAATCCTGTGGAATATTGCAGTTTTCTTCATTTTTATTAGGATTTATGAAATATAGAACTTATTTATTATGCGGTGGGTGGTTAAATAATAGTGAGTTTTTTCTTTAAACTTCTTCTTTAATTTTTGGTAGTGTTACACCTCGCTGTTTCATATATTTTCCACTCAGATCAGAGTAAGTTTTTAGGCAAGCACTATCACCTCTCAGAAATATAAATTGACAAGCTCCTTCGTTTGCATAAAGCTTAGCTGGCAGGGGAGTGGTGTTAGAGAACTCAAGGGTAACATGCCCTTCCCAGCCTGGTTCTAAAGGGGTTACATTAACCACAATTCCACATCTGGCATAAGTGGATTTACCCACACAAATAACCAATACATCTTTTGGTATTTTAAAATATTCTATTGTTCTCGCAAGCGCAAAACTATTAGGAGGTATTTCAATCGTATCCGATTTTTTTTCTACCAGAGCATTCAGGTCAAAGTTTTTTGGGTCCACTATAATTGGTGATATATTAGTGAATATTTTAAATTCATCTGCAATCCTGGCATCATATCCATAAGACGATACACCATATGATATTACCCCAGCGCTGTTTTGCTTACTCACAAAGGGGTCTATCATTCCATTTTTTAATGCTTGGTCACTAATCCACCAATCTGGCATTACAGACATCAGCGTACCTAAAGTTATTTAATAAAATTGTACATTGTAATGTAAAATAAGCAAATTAAATATTGTTATATATCTACTTTTTTGGATCTATTCCATTCTCTTTCTTTGATAGCGTGCCTCTTATCATATAGCTTTTTGCCTTTTGCAACTGCAAGTTGTAATTTTGCTAGTCCTCTGTTGTTAAAGTACATAGATGTAACCACAATAGTCACCCCATCAGCTTTTAATTTTCCAATTATTTTATTAATTTCCTTTTTTTTCATCAAGAGCTTTTTTAATCGTATGGGATCATGGTTGAGTCTATTTGCGAGTGTATACTGTGGGATATGCAGATTAAAAGCCCACATTTCTCCTTCTTTGTAGGTTACATAGCATTCGGCTATATTTGCTTTATGTATTCTTAATGCTTTGACTTCGCTTCCAACAAGACAGATACCGGCTTCTATTGTTTCAAGTATAAAATAGTTAAATCTAGCTTTTCTATTTTGTGCGATTGTTGTTCCCATTAATCACGCTATTACATTACTACTTTGGACAGAATATAGCACATATTTTATTTTTTCAATCCATTAATAAACTGATATGAAAGTTAGTTCCATTATTTTACTAAAAATTAGGATTTTAATATTATAATTCAAGTTATTAATTCTGTAATATTGGGTGATTTAGCTATGGCAGGAGCTTCAAGTAGTGACTATGATTTTGAAAGAAAAGGAGGTTTATCATCCCAAGGTATAGTTGGAAAAATTCAATCCGGATCTCAGCCACTGCCACAGAGGGAAGATGGACTTGCTTCTGATCAAAATGAAGTTGCACGTAAAAGTCGTGAAGAAAAACTATTAGTAAGTGCTAATGATATATGGAAAAATGAAGCAAAATATGCTGCATATCTTGCAGCAGAGTTTTCTAAATATAAAGTAAGTCCTCCGACTCCGAGTTTTTATCGATATGTTGAACAGGGTGGTAAAAAAAGCTTCATTAATTGGGGAGCAACAATGAATGGGTTCTTAAAAAATTGGGAAAAACATAAAGATCCTAAGGAAGGATTTTTCCCTGCCAGTGTTGATGATGGAGTACATTTTGATCGAGTAAGTTCTCATGAAGGTAATGTACCAAATGAGCCGCAAAATGGTCATTTTCATAATAAAGGTGTACAGTGGAAAATGAAGTATATGAAAGCTTTTATAACAGGTGTTATTCAAGATGCAGATGACCCTGCAAATGACCCAATACAAGGCACAAACATTTCAATGAAAGAAGTAACTGAATTTTTTGAAAATAAGGTAAAAACAGAAGAAAGCCTTAAAGAAGCAGGAAAAAAAGCAGCAGAAAAAGCAGCAGAAGAAGCAAGATTACAAGCAGAAGAGCCAATAACGTTGAAAAATAATAAATATGAGGGAACGCTGGTCAATGATAATAAGATCAGAGAATTTATTGAAAGTAAATTTCCTGATGATGAGCAATATGGCGGAGATCTCCTGAAAGCGTTAAGTGCGCAAAAAATTACTCTTCCAGAAAATGATGAGCAGCAAACACAAGAAAAAAAAGTCCTGGATATTAATGCATTAAGTTTTGATTATTATAGAAGTACTGGTGGTAAATTAGGGTTTGGAAAGTGGATGCTGAGAACAGCTAGCGTGCTGAATAAAGTAGGACGGGATATTGATGCAGTTGCACCAGGAAAGGTTGATCAGGGTAAGTATTTTGATGTAAACACAGAAATCAGTAATACAGAGGCTATTCTTGAAGCAGAGGCTTCTCAGAAAGCAAAGGCTATTCTTGAAGCAGGAGAATCGTCTAATTTTGTTGCTGATCCTAGAAAGAGAAGATTTATTTATAGTAAAGCATTCTTTAATGCACTAATGAGCGCAGAATCTAGTAAAGATACTGGATTTGATGAAAAAATTCTAGACGAATTAGAAATTAAGAAAGGTTCAGAAGATCTTACGCTTGATGTTAATGCTAGGGGTGATGTTGATGCTAGGGGTGATGTTGATGCGGCGCTTGATGGTGCTAATGCGGCGCTTGATATTGGTGCTAATGCGGCGCTTGATGCTGATGCCACTAGGGATGATGCTGATGCGGCGCTAGATGATGATGGTGCTAAAACGACGCTTGATGCTGATGCGACGCTTGGTATTGGTGCTAATGCGGCGCTGATGCTGATGCCACTAGGCGCTTGATGATGCTAGGGATGATGCTAAAACGACGCTTGATGCTGATGCCACTAGGGATGATGATTGATGCTGATGCGATTGATGGTGCTAAAACGACGCTTGATGCTGATGCCACTAGGGATGATGATTGATGCTGATGCGACGCTTGATGTTGATGCGCGCTTGATGATGCTAATGCGACGCTTGATGCTGATGCGACGCTTGATATTGGTGCTAATGCGGCGCTTGATGCTGATGCCACTAGGGATGATGATGATGCTAGGGATGATGCTAAAACGACGCTTGATGCTGATGCTGCTAGGGGTGAAATTTTGGATAATAAGACTCAACGTAGCATTGACGATCTCAAATATTTGGATCTTGCAGTGCATACTAAATCTAATGCGAAAGAGAACAATGGATTGTTTGAGGCGCTAGATCTTAGCCGATATTCTCAATCAGTAGTAAGAGATGATGTAGAATCTTTACACGGAGCACAAAATAAAGATGCAGCAAATTATACAGGAGAAAAGAAAGACGCTTTTACTGATACAGAAGAAGAAGAAAAAAATATGCAGCAAAGCATTGAAAAGAAGAAAAGTTAAAAAATGCAGCAAAGCATGCAGGAGAAAAGAAAGAGGATTCTACTAAGGCAGAATCCTCAGGGAGTAAAGATACTAGTGACGTTGTTGAAGCTGGGACTGCGGGTTCTATATCTTCAAAAAATACGCAACAGGGCAACTCAGATAGTAAGCGTGAGTATAATTATACTACTTTTACAGAAAGTGAGAAAATGGAACATATTAAAGAGAAATATAACAGTGGAGTTGATCATCTTCTGCTCTATATAAATGGGAGCCCAGAATATTATGTTCTTGATCAGGATAATAACGAACTTGTTAAAACTGATATAAATGCACTTGACTCAAATAGTATGGCAATATTTAAAGAAGGTTTAGTGAGCAGCATAGGGAATGGGGAATGTACATCTGATCTTAAAGAAGGATTGCAGGCTGCCTTGGGTGGATTAACACTACTCATTGAGTCAGTCGCAGGGTCTGATTTAGCAAGCAGACTGCCAAAAGAAGATTTACAGCAAGTATTGAGCGCGGGTGAAGAGTTGGACGAGGGCATTGAAGGTGCTACTATTACACAAGTAGAAGAACTTTCTGCTCAAGCTCAGGGTACGACTCCGTCGGTTTCAGCTTCAGCTTCAGCTTCAGCTCAGCTATCAGGAAAAGCATAATAATTAATTTTTAAAAATGTAACCCAAACGCATCTTTTCCGAGGGTGCTACCCTTATAAAGAATACCTGGAAGGCTGGAAAGAGACTTCTTTGATTGAAAGTATACCAGTTGTTCTGGGGGTCAAAAATCTGAAATATAGGGCTAACGATT
The DNA here is from genome assembly GCA_965262395.1 of Rickettsiales bacterium. Lineage (GTDB taxonomy): Bacteria > Pseudomonadota > Alphaproteobacteria > Rickettsiales > Anaplasmataceae > CBDHFF01. Next base: position 1,044,893 of record OZ253531.1, on the reverse strand, counting down.
AATGCATAATGGAACTATTCCATACTTTAAAACATAATGATTTTATGTAATTCATTTTTATATAAATACTGTTCTATACAAAATGAAGGGGGGCTGACTAATTAATCTAGCACATGTTTAGCGATAAAAAAAATATACATTTCTGTTTTATTTATGTGCAATCAGATATTGCCTATCCAAGAATCAGACAAATACAAATCTAATAGTTTACTGGGGCGAATGACCGGGATTGAACCGGCTACCACTAGAACCACAACCTAGTGCTCTACCAATTGAGCTACACCCGCCAGGAAACAAAAATAATTGTATAAAATAATGAAATAATTGTAAACATTAAAATTATATCAAGAGTTATATATTTCTGAATATCAGATAATAAATAATATCAGGCCATGCATAAGAACCTATGATCCAAATAATTTATAAGTTTCTAGAGACTAATGTTTTACAAACAGCAGCAAGCAAATCCTTTCTAATATTATTCAATATAAACTGTTATATCTTATTTTACAGGCAAATTTATAGTTTAATATATATATATATTCGATGTGATCTACGCAATGAAATCTGATCTTTATTAAAGAAGATTCACCCGCTGTATACCTGCCTTTGCTTAAATAAAGCAAAACTGCATTAAGAAGATTCACCCGCTGTATACCTTCCTTTGCTTAAATAAAGCAAGACTGCATTAAGAAGATTCACCCGCTGTATACCTTCCTTTGCTTAAATAAAGCAAGACTGCATTAAGAAGGTTTCCCGCTGTATACCTTCCTTTGCTTAAATAAAGCAAGACTGCATTAAGAAGATTTCCCGCTGTATACTTGTCTTGGTCTTGCAATTTTCTGTGCGTCATCATTCATCATTTCTTTGTATTGTACCGCCCAACCTGTTGAACGTGCCAAAGCAAATATTGGAGTGAACATAGATGTTGGTATGCCAATAGCTTGACAGATTATCCCAGAATAAAAATCGACATTTGGATATAATTTACGACTTTTGAAATATTCATCGTTCAATGCAATAGATTCTAGGTTTTTTGCAATAGCTAGTAATTTGTCATCCTGTAAGTTCAATGCTTCTAATACGTTATCACATTGTTGCTTAAGTATTTTTGCGCGAGGATCATAGTTTTTATATACTCTATGTCCAAATCCCATAAGCTTGAAAGTTTTATTTTTAATGTTTTCAATACATTTTGGTATATCTCCATCAATGGCAATTTCTTCTAACATTTTAATCACAGCTTCATTTGCACCACCATGTGATGGGCCCCACAGTGTTGCAACACCAGCTGCAATAGCAGCAAAAGGATTAGTACCAGAAGAGCCAGACATCCTTACTGTAGAGGTCGAGGCGTTTTGTTCATGATCTGCATGTAAGATAAATATTACATCTAGGGCTTTTGCAATGGTTTCATTCACAATGTAATTATCATCATTAGCAAAGGTCATATAAAGGAAATTTTCGCTATATCCAAGATCTGGTTTTGGGTCTAATATTTTTTTGCCAGAGACATGACGATATATTGATGCAACCAAAGTAGGTGCCTTAGCAATAATTTTGTATATAAATTCATCACAATTTTTTTGATCATCTGGTAAAATATCTTTATTATCATGATAAATAGCTGCAAGGCCGGATAAAGCTCCCATAAGAATTGCCATGGGATGTGCATTCCTTGGAAAACTTGTAATAATCTGAACTATTTCTGGCTCTATGTTCATGTTCTTTATTATTTTGTCGTGGAATGATTTATATTGCTCCGCATTAGGTACTTCATTATTAATTAGCAAGTAAGCAGTGCTTAAGAAGTTCATGGATTCGGATAAGTCGGCTATCTGTTTTCCTCTATATATTAAAATACCTTCTTCCCCATCTATGAATGTTATATCTGAAATGCAGGACGCAGTTGACATGAAAGCTGGGTCATAAGTAAAGATGTCCATTTTTTTGTACAACTCCCCTATATTCACAGCTTTTGGCCCTAAGGTTCCAGAAATTAGAGGAAATTCTTCTGTTTTTCCGTTATAAACAAATTGTACGCTATCAGCCATATTATTACTCTTTTATCAAGTGATTCATTATCTTTATATATTAAACTCTAATGGTTTAATAATTACTTATTGATAAAGAGTAATTCATAATAGTATTTATTCTTTATTCTTTATTCTTTATTACTTTATCTATTATTGCATGAATAAACGTAACTGCTTTTGGATCTAAGAATGAGGATGATATTTTTTGGTACTCTTTTATTATTACTTCAGGTGGAGTTTTTGATGAACTAATAATTTCGGCCACACCAGTAATTAATATTATGTGTGTGAGTATATCCATTTTTTCTATTACTGAATCCTTCGGAATATATTGCGTGATTATTAAGTTGTAATGATCGTAATCTTCTTTCAAGGCACTCATGATTTGTAAAAATAGTTCTTTATCCGGTGTTAATTGATCATCTATTGATTCTTTAATTATAGTAGATATCTCATGAAGTAGTAACAAGGGATCTTGTTTTTTTAGAAAATTAGCAGGATTATCCTGTTCACTTATTCTTATTTTATACATCATCTGCACTACAGCTAATCTACTGCATCTTCTTTTTACCTGCCATGTTAAGGCCTTTATATCAGCATCCTTCATATCTATTTTGAGTCCTTATGTGCAGTTCTTTTTGTTATTAAATACTGTTGTAGAATGGATAAAATATTACTCCAAGTCCAGTATATTATTAATCCAGCTGGGAAGGAGGCAAATATGAATGTAAATACATAAGGCATAAATTTTAACATATTTTTTTGTATGTTATCTTGTGCATTTATAGCGCTTCCACTTACCTTTTGTTGTAATACCATAGTTGCTCCCAGAATTATAGGCAATATGCCTAAATGTAATAATTGTGGTGGATTCCACTCTAACAGCCCAAATAGTGTAAAGAGGTTGGTTGGATCAGGAGCAGATAAGTCCTTAATCCATAAATAGAAATCTGCATGTCGCATGTCTATAGTAATGAATAGTACTTTGTATAAAGCAAAAAATACAGGTATTTGTAGTATAATAGGCAGGCATCCAGCCATAGGATTTACATTGTGTTTTTTAAATAAATTCATAGTGGCTTTTTGTAATTCTTGCTTATCATGGGCGTATAGTTTTTTAAGTTTGGACAATTCTGGTGATAGTATTTTCATCTTTGATATTGATGTATAGGATTTATTGGTTATTGGTAAAAGGAGTAATTTGATTATTACAGTTAATATCAATATAGAAATACCAAAATTTTCTATTAAGTGATTAATGAATTTCAATGTAATGAATATTGGTTTAGTAATAAAATATAAAACACCAAAATCTACTACTCTATCAAACAAATCTATGTCTAATTGATCCTTGTATGCATCCAATATATCTAGCTCTTTTGCCCCAACAAAAAGACTGTTTGATACAGAGAATTCAGTGCCTTTTTCAATGATAGTAGGAAATAGAGAATAATCGACTTGGAAATTATTTTCTTTATTTTGTATGCTATGATGTGCATTGACATTTAAAACATGATCTTTGCTTGGTATAAAGGCTGTTGTCCAGTATTTATCAGAAAATCCGAACCATCCATCTTTACTAGTATTATTCTTATATATCACAGTATCAGTATCTTTTTGTAGGTCTTTATAAGTTATTTCAAATAAATGATTATTTAAAACCCCACTGACACCTTCATGCGATATAATATAGGTCGTTCCAGATAGATCCTTAAGGCGATTAATTCTGCCATAATGTATTATGTCTAAATTCTCTGCACTATTATTCTTGATTGATTGTGTTACTGTAATTATATAGTTATAATCTATATTAAATTTTAGATAAAAAGTGACATTTTGATCATTTGTCCACTCTAGTGTTAATGGATCGCCTGGTGTTATAGATTTTTTGTTTGCAATCCATACAGTATTCTTATTTGGTGTTTTTATATTACTGTCTTTTGTTAGCCATCCAAATTCAGTGAAATATGAATCCTTGGTATTTTTTGGAGATAATAAAGTAATATTATCAGAGTCATCGATTGTGGTTTCTTTATAATCTTTTAATTTAATATCATCTATTAGGGCTCCTGTTAGATTGATCGAGCCAATTATCTTATCGCTTTCAATCGTTACTCTGCTATCTTTGAGAAGTGCGTCCTTTTTGTCATAAACGATATTGATATCTTGTGTTGTTTCAGTGATTATTTCCTTTGTAGGTGGAAGGTATTTTTCTTCAAAAAACATCTTCCAAGCTATAAGTACAATAGTAGAAAGAACAATTGCAACTAATAAATTTTTTGTTTCACTCATTTAATGTTGACCGTGTATCAAGTATTGAGGTAGGATATTAGCCTATATATTAGGCTTTATCAAGATAAGAAAATGTTGGATGAAAGACTATTACGCATATTAGTTTGCCCTTTAACTAAGAAAAAATTGAGATATAATAAAGACGATAATGAACTAATCAGTGAGGCTGCGGGGCTTGCATTTCCAGTTAAAGAAGGCATACCTATAATGTTAGTCAATCAAGCAAGGAAGATAAGCGGTGATTCCACCAGCATGGATAATAACCCTGATAATTAATGTGTATAGCATTAATTAAACATGAATTATGAATTCTGGAGTATGTAATGCGGATTATTGGCAATGAGGCAGTCGAAAGACTTTTTGTATCTTCGTTTCTTGCTAAGAAATGTTCTCATGCTTGGTTATTTTCTGGCACTAATGGCATAGGTAAAAAATTAATTGCAAAACATATAGCATCGTGGATTTTGTCTGGCAATTTTGATGTTGTTCCTAGAGATATTGAGATAATTAATCATCCCGATTTAATGGTGATAGAGGAGGAGGGGCAAATTAAAGTTGATCTCATTCGAGATGTTATTCATTTTCTTAATTTAAAACCAGTTAATTCTACGCATAAAGTAGTTATTATAGATAATGTAGACAATATTAATGTTAATGCGGTGAACGCATTGTTAAAAAGTATAGAAGAGCCACCAGCTGGTTCAATTATACTTTTGATTAGCAGTCAGTATAATGCACTGCCTGTGACTATTCTGTCACGTTGTTCTATGTTGAGGTTTGTTCCGTTGCATTCTGCGGATGTAAAGGAAATTTTAACAAAAAAATATGCTGAATTAAGTGATATAGATTCATGGTTAGAAATTTCTAATTCACCAGGGTTGCTATTTTATATGATTCAAGAAGATGCAATCAAAATGTATGAAAAGATATTGCGCTGTTTCACTCAAGAATTATCAATAATTTCTTTAATAGATTCAATTTTGAAGAGTAATAGGTCAATATTTTTATTTACTTACTTAGTGAATTTAGTAGTCATACGTATTATTAAATATAAAGTGGGTGCCATTTCTTCTACCATTTTATTTGATGAATTAGATTATTTATCTAAGCTGAATTCTTGCTACATAGATAGTGATTTAGAGAATATACTTGCAGCGCTTAGTGATATTGATAGTAAAAATAATTTAACCTTGGATATACGCGCTATAGTCTTATCTGTATTTAATTTACTAGAAAAAACTAAGATGTAGCATAATCTTTTATTAAAAAGCATGGATTATTAAAATAATGCTCAATAATGTAATTATTATTATTATAAGCTGTAATGGATATTGTTCTTAATATCAATTTTTGTATTAAATTTGTTAGTAAAATTGCTCAATTTTACCACGTAAACTTTTTTTATTTTAGATGCAAAAATTTACTGCTGATGATGATACATTTTGTATTGCATCAGCGCAGCAGTAAATTCTCTACGGTACTTTGTTTCAATGCTAGCACACTGCCATATTAGTAATATTTACAAACATGTTGAGGTGACGCAGCGTCGTCATCAAAGTATTATTTTGAACCACGAGAAGCTCTCTTTCTTTCATTTTCAGTCAGATATTTCTTTCTTAATCGAATTGATTTTGGCGTAACTTCTACTAATTCACCTTCTTCAACATAAGATATCATGGCTTCAAGTGTCATGATAACCGGTGGTGACAATATAACATTTTCATCTGTACCTGATGCACGCATGTTAGTTAATTTCTTACCTTTTTGAGTGTTAACAGATAAGTCATTGCTACGATTATGCTCTCCTACTATCATTCCTTCATAAACTTTGTCTTGTGGATTTACAAATAGAATGCCACGATCTTGTAATCCAAACAGTGCATATGGTATCGCATTTCCTGCTTCTATTGCTACTAATACCCCATTTACCCTACCTTTCAATTCTCCTTTGTGTGGAGCATAACTGTGGAATATTCTATTCATGACACCAGTTCCTCTGGTTGAAGATAGAAACTTGCTATGACAGCCAATAAGGCCACGAGATGGTACCAAGAATATTAATCTTGTTTTATCTCTGGTGTTGACCATGTCTTGCATTTCACCTTTTCTCATATTCATCATATCTATTATTGTACTGGAATATTCTTCATCAATATCTATAGTTACTTCTTCGATAGGTTCTAGTTTTTGTCCAGTTTCTTCATCCTTTTTTACTAGAACTTTTGGCCGTGATACAGATAGCTCAAATCCTTCTCTTCTCATTGTTTCTATGAGAACTCCAAGTTGCAGCTCACCTCTGCCACCCACTTCATAGGCATCACCTTCATCACTACGTTTTACTGTAATTGCCACATTTGTTTCTGCTTCTTTCATTAATCTTTCGCCGATCATGCTTCCTGTGACCTTAGTGCCCTCTGTTCCAGCTAAAGGAGAAGAATTTGCACCTATAGTTACTGCAATTGTTGGAGGATCAATAGGGGTTGAGGGTATAGGTTCTTGTATATCTGGAGAACATATTGTATTAGAAACTGAGGCCTCTTTCATTCCTGCAATTACTACTATATCACCAGCTACTACGGAATCTACGGTTTGTCTTGAGAGGCCAATAAATGATTGTAATTTCGTCAATCTGCCTTGCTCTATAGGCTCTCCTTTTAAATTAATTACTTTTACATTCATATTGACTTCTGCTTTACCGCTATACACCCTGCCAATCAGAATTCTTCCTAAATATTTATCGTAATCTAGCAATACAACCAACATGGAAAACGGGGCTTCCTTATCAAATTCCTTGGGCTCTACAGTTTGAGCTACAGTGTCCAACAGAGGATGAAGGTTGTCACGTTTTTCATCTTTTAAACTATTTACACACCACCCACTGCGACCAGATGCATATAAAACCTTAAAGTCTAATTGATCATCATTTGCTTCCAAAGAAATGAATAAATCGATTATTTCATCTTCAACTTCTTTGATTCGTTCATCTGGTCTATCAACTTTATTAATTACTACTATTGGCTTTAGCCCTGCTTTTAAAGCTTTAGATAAAACAAATTTTGTTTGAGGCATTGGCCCTTCTGAGCAATCTACCAATAATATTACTGCATCTGCCATTGATAAAACACGTTCGACTTCTCCACCAAAGTCAGAGTGACCAGGGGTATCAATGATATTAATTCTTTCTCCTTTCCAGACTATGGAGGTACATTTTGCTAATATGGTTATACCACGTTCCTTTTCTAGATCGTTACTATCCATTACTCTTTCGGCTACTTGCTGGTTCTCATAAAATGTACCACTTTGCTGTAAAAGATTGTCAATCAAGGTAGTTTTACCATGATCAACGTGTGCAATAATAGCTACATTTCTTATAGTTGATACTTTTTGCTCTTCGGACATTATCCCTCTCTTTCTATTTCTATATTATTTATTACAACTTGGGTTTAGATAAACAAGATATAATGATTCAATCTAATTTAGATGCAAATTAACTAATGCATCAATTATACACCAGAACAATTACCACGATCTATTAGCATCGAGTCATATCCAAACTACACCGTTCGCCAGGTAGTATAATATATTTTATTAATTATAAGTTAAAGAATTTTATTTAATTATTTTAATTAAATAAAATTGATATTTAACATATATTATATATTAAGCATATGTTCTTGCACATATAAGTGTAGTTTGGGCATGATTTCAGTCAGTAACAACATAATAAGTATTCTTTTGTTGGTATTTTATGCCAACAAATACAACTAAATGTCATAGATATGTGTTTATAGTATCTTTTTTTGGAATAATTTCATTATATTCTAAAAGTGCATATTTTTGCTATTTCTGTACTGTGACTCTCTGTAATCAGTACATATAGCTTAATTTTAGGGTAATTAATACTATGTTTATATATGTGCTGTTATGATATTTAACATACGCAGACATGCTATATATCAGTATTGGAATAATATATACTAAACATTGTGAAATATGTTTCTATGCTAATACATAATCAGTATTTTTATTAGATTGACACTTCTTAATCAGATTTTCTGTATCTGATATATTTTCTTTATTTGATTTCTTTAATGGTGTAGGATCTAATGGTGTAAGATCTGTTGTGGTTAATTCATAGTGTGCAGTTGCCTCAAATTCAACATGTGATCTCATAGCAATCTGTATTCCGGTGCTAGGGAATGCGTGCACTGGAAAATCAGGTAATCCCTCACTTGACGGTCTTACAAGGGTTGTATTACATTCTGATTCTTTCAGAAGTGCCTGTGGCTCTTTTTCATTGGGTTCATCTGGCTTATTTTGACTTTGTATAGATAAACTCATATTATTTTTTAATTCTTTGAGTGCAGTAATTAAACTTGATTTACTTTCCCTTATATTCTGTGTAGGAAATTCTGCTCCGTCATTGTACATCTGAGTGTTATTGGGTAATATAACTTTACTTGCTGAAACACGATTATAATTATCGGCATCGTTTTTTATCCTTTGCAAAGTTTGACGCAAAGTTTCTGGTTCATCTGGCATATCTTCATAGTCTTTAAATAATTTAAATAACCTTGTTCTATGAGAACGGAATCCCATCAGGCAAGTTTGATCTAAATCATAGTTGGCAGTTTTGGCTATTTGTTCAAATTCCTTAAACATTTCTTCTGTAAAATAATGAGCATCATTACGATGAAGTGTTAAACATTCCATTACTCTTTGGTCATTTAATAAATTATCCAAAGTTTCATTTAGATCCTTTATTGCTTGTGAGGTATTATGATGCTTTTCTGAATCAGGCATTGCTTGTAGCTCTAATTGAAATATTTCTATTACAATTGTTTTAATTAATGAGAGATAAATCATAGAGTGATCTAGTAATGTAAAGGAATGAGCAAGTATTTTTATATTATCATTTTGCTCATGACGCAATATCGTATCTGCACCATTATATTGATAAAAAGGAACAAAATGAGTACGACGTGTCCTTCCTCCTATTGCTGGAGCTTTATCTCTGTCAGAATTAGCCGTTCTACGCCAGCAATCATGTGTATCACTAGCCGTTACAAGGACAAGCTCTGGCTCTCTTTCTGTTTTAAAGGCACAATAAGAATGAAATTGAAGTATTCTCTTATTTAGTGACTCAGCCCTTTGTTTTAATTTATCAAACGATGGATTCGTTTGAAGATCATCTTTAAAGATTGTACTTTGCAGGTCAAGTATATGTTTTTGTCCGATTTCTAGTAGTGATGGATTATCCTCAAATATCTCACATGCACTATTATGACATATTGAACTAATATAAGGTACATTGCACTTATAATATATACCATAATTATTAGTTGCTACAGTTACTGTATCCATTAATGATAGCAAAAATACCAGTATATCTGGATTTTTAATATTATGGGCCTGTATGTATTCTTTTATTGATACTGACAACGTAGATAAGAATTTTGCACATAATAAATATTTATTAACTTTTGTAGAAGTAGAGTTCTCTTGTGCCTGAATTAATTCACTAAGCATGTTATCAATTAATAAATAAAAATTTTGATCCCTTATACCAGAATTTTCTAGCATCTCAGTAAGTAGGCTATCTTTAGGGTTGGGTTCTTCTATCCATTCCTTATTTTTATTAATTAACAGCATATTACATAATACACCTATAAATTCGCTCCAAAAATTATATCCCACGGTTGTGATGAATAATTCCAAGGGTATAGTGTTTTCAAATGAATCTTTATCAAATAATTCTTGTTCCTTTCCTAGTCTGAATCTGTCTAAACACGATACATGTGGCTCTATGGACTCTTTGTGCACAGAATATACTGATGGCATATCAGCGCGTGAAACATCTTTGTATTGACCAAGATTCTTATAAAATAATTTATGGGCAATAATATTAACTAACTGTAAGTGTACCTGAAGATTATTATTAGATACTGAGTAAATTGCTTGAGTATAAGCTAGCTCAACATTTTTACCTTCGGATTCTATAGTATTCACTACCTTTATAACAACAACGCTCTTATCTTTATCTTCTACAGATAGTTCCGAAAAATATCTTTGAGCATTAAAAAATCCTCTAGGATGATCTTTGCTGAATTGTACTATTTTGTGTATGGATTTGGTTGAAAGTTCTGCATGATCAGTCTCTTTTTTCTTATCTGATGTTGTCTTTTTGTTAGATGGTTTTGCCTTAGATGCCTTCACTGTCACAGGTGCAATTCCTTTACATTCTATTTGTTTTCTTACTTCTATTTTTACTGGGAAAGCAGCATTAGGATTGGTAATAAGACTTTGTGCTGCTAATGTATAATTATTATTATCGTCTGATTTTTTATCTTTTTTTGTCTCTTTCTTTTTTTTGCTCTTAGAGGTTGAAGATTGGCTGCCGTCTGCAGGTGTTGATTTCTTACTATCTTCTGTTTCCTCAGTAGATACTCTGTCTTCTATTATGTCTTGTAATATTTTTAACTTATCTTGCCGAGTACAAGATTTATTTTTTGCTAATAAGCTTGCGCTTGTATGTTTATTATTATTCGCTTTTTTGACTTGGGCTAAGAAAGGTAAACTAGCCATTACATCTGGTGTATGAATCCATTCAGTTAATGCTTTCATTGGGTTGTTTTCACGTGCAGTGAACATATTTACATGAGGTATGTGATCATGTTTAATAACTGGTAATATACAAGATCTTGGAATCTCTGGTTCATCCGTAGGATCATTTAATGATCTGAATCTGAATATATGATTTGTTCTTTTACTATTATTATGATTTGTAGTAACTAATATGCTGAAATTTCTTTTCTCCGATGATGGCTCAACTACCCCAGGATCATCAGATGCAAATGGATCAATGGTACGAGTATGAGACTTGGAATCTCCATATTTTACAGCTTGATAGGGTGCTTCATGAATTATTTCTGGTATTTCAGCAGGTCGTGATATTCTCGTGTATGATATACCTTTAGGTGTTATTTCTGAGTTTTTTATATCATCTTTCAGTTGCGCTATATCTATTGATAATTCATAATATCTGCCACTCATATGTTTTTGTTTTAGAGCTTTCTTCTGACTAGAATGATCTATTACTGATAAAGAGTCTGTTGTTATAATAGGATTTCCACCGTTCATACCATGAACAGATTCTGCTAATGATTGCATAGATAACGCCGGGTTTTTAGAATTCAAATATAACTCTATATTACCATTATCTAACTCTGTTTTATGTGCAGTTAAATTAAATGTTTTTAATAATAATTTGATAATATCATCTATATTATGATTAGGTTCCTGCCCAGATCCCGCATTGCATACTATGCATATTCCCGTATTACACGTTGCTGTGCGATCAGTTTTACTTACGGCAAATGCGTTTGTATTATAGCTACTAGTATCCAGCGGTGAAAATGTCGAATTAGTCGTTGCTGTTGGTGCTATGAATACATCTGAATGCTTCATTATCATAAGATTTAACAAAGTAAGGTTGATATCTCTTATATGATCATTATTATTCATATCAGATAACTCTATATTCTCTTGAGGTAGCTGCATAAAGGTATCTTTAGTTTTAGTAATACTTGAAGTATTTAATTTAAATTTAGTGTTTTGTGATTTCAGACTATGTCTGAGGTATACACCTGCGCAGATTGCAATAGCTACTAATATTGCTAATAAAAAAATACTAAACAATCCGAATAGCAATATTTTCTTTGTATCATGTGACAATGCTTTTGTAATCATTTGATAGATTAACCTTTATACTGCTTAACTGTATATTTAATTATACCTAATTTTGCTAGAAAGGTCAAATATACCGAATTAATGTATTTCTTTGCATTATTATATACGATATATAGTCAATATATCGATATTGATCTTTATAAATAGAGTTCATTTTATTCAATCAGTATCAAACCTTATCATTTTTCTTATTAATATGATTAGATAGATTTGTGTGTGTTAGATGCTGGCGGTTGTAACTCTGGATCAAGAGAATTAGCCTTGCTGTTGGATAAATGCGGAGTATTACTCATAATACTTCCAAAATCATCGTTTAACTGAAGGAATGTTTCCTGGTGTTCTACAAATTGAGCTTTAACTTTGTTTAATAGGGCATCGCAATCATCAGTTGATGCGATATTTATTATAATTTGCACATCATTTATACATTTATTGATAAATATATCCAGTCTCTCTAGTAAGGTTTTTAATTCGCTTACATCATATACACAACATGAAACGTCTGTGGCAGAAGAAATCGTGTTTACTATATTTATTCTTAATTCCTGATATTTAACCAAATATTCTTTAGTAAATTCTTGTGTGATAGCATAAACATTTGTATTATGTTTATCAGTATTTAGACTCATTTGCTGATGTATACCTTGCATAAGTTTATTTATTTTATCTTGTATTGAAGCATCTCTTTTTTTTAATAAAGATTGTTGTGTTTCCTTATTAGTACCCTTATCTGAAATCATTTCCTCAGGTTTAATATTAGCATCTCTACGTATAGAAGTTAATTTTTTTGCTAAATCTTTGTTACAAGAATCTAATTCTTCTATGCTAAATACACAGCAATATTTTCCTTGCCGACCATTTCTTGCTGTTCTTCCCTTTAACTGTTTTTCTTCTCTTTCAGAAAGCATTATATCTGTATTAATAACCACTAACTGCATACCATCTCTCATTTTTATATCAGTACCACGTCCTATAGCTCGGGTTGCAGATAATACCTGAGGTGAGCTTTCTAATGATTTTATTGCCTGCAACTCTGTCTGTGCCTTTGAGAGTTCTTTAGTATGCTCTGTATCTGTAATGCTTAAAGTATTTATTGATCTAGTTCTTAAAAACCTTTCTATATATGAAGCTAATTCTATTGAGTGAGAATGTATTAATACTGAATTACCATTTTCTATTTCTTGTCTTGCGATGTTATATATCTTTTCCATTGCAGACTGATTGTCTGATTCTATTATTACTGGGGATTCTTGAAGCTGGGGTTCATAATGACGTGGTGTGATATGTGTGAAATCTACGTTTAAGGACCCCCGAAGTCCTGTGGTCTCAGATGACTTGCCTATTGTTCCACTGAAACAATTCATCCTACTATTACCTTTTGATAAGATTTGAGATAAAGTAGCCTGTGCAGTAGTTATATCTATTACAGGTTTTTCTTCCATTACCTCTACATTAAAAGTATTACCTGCTGTCATATTCACTATTATTGATAACATAGAGTGCACAGATAAACTGAATGTTGATCTAATATCCATTCTACCTCTTTGCGATATTACACATATCTTATGTAATATTTCATCTTCCTCTGATGTGGAATCCTGTGTGTTAGAATTAGATTTTGTGATAACATAATCATAATTTCTTCTTAATAATAGAGCACGATGTGCTGCTTTGAGTAGGTGTGCAAGTTGATCCTTATTCATCGATTTTAACTCTTCTATAGCTTCTTGATCATTCCAGGCTGAGAGTGTGCACCACGTTTTCAATGCATCATGCATTGAATCTTCTGTAGGGAAACCCTGCTGTAGGATTCCTTTTGCAATCTCTTTTTGGTCTGCATTTAAGCCTTCTGGTAAAGTTCCATGTCCTTTACTAGCTAATATGCTATAATTTTCATTAACGTAGTCAGAATAATGCCTTGAGATTACAAACTTAATTAAAGCTGTATACACAGCTTTTTTTCCTGGAGAAAGCTTTCTATCATGAGATGATACTGATAATCTACTACAAGAATGGTGATCTTTATCTATTAGAACTTCATCATATTCATCTATGATAATACGTGCTGGCTTAGTATCCTCTGAATGATTAAAGTATTTCAGTAATTTATTTGAGCCATTGTGATCTCGCATTGCATCACCAATAAATAAATCCATGCTGGTGTATACTATGTCTCCATCATAAGATGAGGTTTCTTTAATGCTATCTATAGAAGATACAGATAATCCTAAACTTGTGAAAAATTCTGTGAAATTTATTGCTCCTTCTATAGCAAGGGTGTTGTTATTAGTTATATTAAATATCTTTTCTCCTCCTAGAGCGTTGATTGCACTAAGTACTGCTATGATTGCTGATTTTCCTTCTCCAGTTGATACTTGTGATATTGTATTGGATACGTTTCCTGTGCTTAGGGTATATAATATTTCTAGTACTTGCTCTACTCTTAGTTTTATTGGTATTGGCAATGGTGATTTAGAATGTAGCCATTCTATCATACAAGCTAACATCTGAATCTGCAAAGAAAGCTTAGCTTCTCCATCTAATGAATTAGATGATAGCTTTAATAGATGTTGCCTATGCTCTTCTTGGGCTTCTAATTGTTTTTTGGCATACTCATTTTTTATATCTGATATTTGCTGGAATAATGTTCTATCTTCTTTTGGTTCTTTTACAGCATCTAATGCTTTTTTCTCTTCGTCCTGTAAAACTTTCAATTTGATTTGTAATGCAGTTTGCGCTTTGGTTATTTCTATTTGCAGAGGTTCTTTCGAACATTTTTGTAATTTTTCCTGTATTTCTTCTATTTTGTTTTTTAAGGCGATAGAATCAAGCTTATATATTTCTTCTTGGTGATAATAATCATGCAGTTGCTTGTACATTTTGTGTAATGGATCATGATCTTCTTTGCTTAATGTTTTAGCATCTATAGTTTGGAATTTATCTATAGTGGAATTTGCATCTTCTATAGATTCTAATTTAGGAGAGTCATCTTTGCTTACCTCTTCTGTATCTCTTACAATGTAAGAGGCATTTTTTATAAGCAATTCTGTTGCTTTCAGTATCTGTGGTTCATTGTCCTGAATCTCACTTGAACCAAGACCACCGCCAAAACCACCGCCAAAACCAAAACGTGATTGAGTCTCCTGATTCTCAGGTTCATGTTCTGCTGTAATGTTTACTAATGATTTCAGAAAAGCAATCATATTATCTTTTTCTGCAATATATCTTCCATTTGCGAGTAAATCACAACTAATGCTATTTTGTTTATCCTGGAGTGCTCGAGTAAAGAAGGTGCGCAGATTCATATCTGATATACGTTCAGATTCATTAGAATCAACCTCTATACTATTATGTGCATCATATATTAAACTCCAGTATATTAAGTCTTTCGGGCTTTTAATATTTAATGTATTTTCGGAATATACTCTAGTATCTTGTATAAGGTCATTAAGTGTACGTAGTTCCGTAAAATTTACCCCCCGATTTCCAGATTCTTCATCTATAAGTTTATTTAACTCCTTTATTTTAGCATCTAATCTCTCTTGAATAGCTACTGTAATTACTCCGCATCTTAATATTTCTCTTCTTATTAAAATCGCTTCTATCGTTTTTTCTATGAAATCAAGAGATTGTGGGTATTGTAGACCTGATTTTTTAATCATGGCTAATATATTCAGTACCTCAATGGGCTTCTTAAGTATAACCATATTTAATTTCTTACTAATTTTGCAGCAATCTGATTTGTTTGTGATGACTTCCACAAGGTGCTGTACTGAGTTTTCTGGCAGTTTCCATATAAATTTCTTTATATGATTATTTATCTGTTTCTGCTGTAGTTCTTTGTCGAATGAACCTTCTTCTATCTCAAGTTCACTCTGGATTTTCTCCACACTTCTTTCTTTAAGCTCCGCTTCTTCTTGAGTATCATAATAGTGGTGGAAGTAGTCTCTATTTGTTAATGTATCCAGAAGATTATTAATATAATCCAAAGTCATTTCTGGATCATTTAATAATTTTCGTTCGAGGTGTTTCATTATAGCCTCCTGTTGTACAGGCAAGAGGAGTATAAATTTTAATAAGAATGATTCTGATAGTATGAAGTCATTATTCAGATGATATAAACGTTGATTGTTCGCAATGATTAGTACTATTAAGCGTGTGAATGCAAACAGCATTTGATTATTTATTAAGTTATCGCCTGGTTGCATAATCTTATTATGCAAATATCTCAATTGCCATTCCTTCATTCCATCTGGTAAAGGCTGATTTCCAGAAAATAACTTATCACATAGTGATTGATGATTCTCTTGACTTAATATTGAGAATAGATCAAAAAATGCTAATACTTTTGTCACATGAATTATAGAGCCTGTATATCGTAAAAACATCGCCTTAAGTGCTGTGGTATAGTATTCTCCATATAATTCATGTTGTGCTCTATTAAATTTAAATTCCTTAATATGGGTTTGGTTTACAGTAATTTCTCCTTCTGCTAGGCCAATTAAATTGTTTGTTGTTGGTACTCCATCTTGAGAATGACTCCTATAAAGGTCAGATAATTTCAAAGCCATGTCCTTGTGTACTATGAAAATCTTTTTACTCATGGCGTGTGAGTAATTTTTAGATATATAATATGTTCCATCTGATCTTCTTTCTACAATAGGATCTGTTAAGAATAATATAACTTGCTCATATAATACGTTTGCCTTCTCCTCTGGTATTCTTGATTGGAATTGTTTGATTATTTCTAATGAATCTTCTAATATGGCTATGCCGTGTTCTACAGAGTTATTGAGTATAGATTGCATTAATTCTTTTATTTTTTCTGCCTTACTACTATCTTCTTCTATTTTTATATTAGTACAATGTTCTACGATTGTTATAAATCCTATGAACTTATTAAGATATCTCACAAAATCTCTGCTATGTGTTTTACTGGCCAATACTTTTTCAAAGAATAAAAACCACATCCTAGATAATCTGGGATTATCTCCTTTAATTACTTTTAGCACGTTATCATATGTAGGATGAGAGAGTAGAAATGACATATTCCTCGATTGCATCTGGGGATCTTCAATATCATTTCTTTTATCAATGCATGTACGCAATTGACAGAAAAATATATCTCGATGTTTATTTTTGTGATCTAAGATAGTAGATATAGCCTTAATAGTTGATTCAGGTGAGTCAGAAAAATATATTGCATGTCTAAATCTGTCTAAGTCTTCCACAGTTAATAAATATTTACTTTGACTGCTAAGGGGTTCCTTGTTTACAGTATATTCTATAATTTTGGCTATGTTTGCTGTCTTTAATGCTTGCTGTTTCTTCTCTTCTAGTTGTCTCAAATTGCTGGTGCTAAGCCCACTTGAATCCGGATTTTCTTGTAATGCGAGTATGATTGCAATTTTGAAATTTTTTAAAGCTACTACTCTTTTTCTCTTTTGCTGCTCTAATAAAGAATCTCTCATTTGTTTGGTTTGATGATCTATGTAATTCTGAATAGTACCATGCTTCTTTTTATCTCTGCATTCTGCGAAAGGCGGTAATTCCAGTATAGTGAGTTGTTCTGATAATTTTTCAGTTATTTCTTGATAACAGCATCTGTATCTTTCTGGTATTAATTTAATGTAGGCTACTCTAGTTAAGGGATCCTGGTATAGATTGATATAGGAATCAGTTAACTGCATTAAAAAACAGTCAAGGCATTCTATGTAGTATTTTTTTACTTCGTTTGCACAATATCCATATTTTGATATCACGGACAACAACCCGACTAACATGCCGTCTGGTAATGAACGTAGCGCATCTATTACCTTATATCCATACCGATTTTCAAAGAAATTATCAACTTTATAACACTTACCCTCTATGGTTATAGTATCTGTATCTATATCCTTAGCATTCTCTACTATTGTGTGTAATATTGATTTAACAAGTATATTATGCGTTTTGAATGGGGATCTAGGCACAATATTGTGCCTCCTCCACTCTGTTACTTTTGTTGCTATTGAACTGAGTTCCTTTGGTCTCAACAAACTTTTATTACCTGTATTTGATATAAGTTTTTCATTAAGTTCTTGAACAGATTCTATATTGTAATGGTTTAAATGTTGGCAGTCACTAACGTATCTTTGTTTAATTCCACTGATTAATTCAAGAGTCAGTTCATAAATCATATAATCCATGAAATGCTCAAGACCCAAGGCTGCTATAGCATGTATTAAATAATTACCTGATATTTGCTCTGCTTCAATTTTTTTACAATCTTTTACACATAAAAATATGGAAAGAATACGACTGGCAAATGATTTTTTTAATTCATTTGATATATTTCCTTTGGTCCAAGCATATCTATATTTTTCATAATTACCTACCTGATTATGTAGGTCGTATATAATCTTTAATATGCTATCTTCGTTGTGAAGATCTGACATTACCTGTAGTTCTCCAGAGTCTTTCTCAAACAATAAACCAATGAAATCAAACATAGTAGAAGTCTTACTACTAGATAATTCTTGCAAGCTAGTCTGTGGCTCTGAATTAATTCGGAAAAAATTGCTTAAATTATTTTCAATGCTTGCTTGTGCGTATACACCGCTCTCTGTGTAGAATGAGCACATTATTCTAGATAAGGCACTAAACTCTAGAGGATCATTTGATCTCTTTTTATTATTAAAGATTGTATTAATTCTAGTGGATATTAAACCTGACGCTTTATCTGAGAGACTAATATAATAATGACCATCTTTAGATGATCCATCTTTGCTATCTAAGGCGTTTTTCTTAGATATATCTGTAACCCTATGTGAACTTTGTTCCTGTGCTAAGCTATAATAAGATAGTGGATTATTTGGATTAGAGATATTTGACCCTGATACGTTATGATGCCTAATTAGATGCGATACATGCTTGAGTCTGTGGCATGTTTTCTGTATTTGTGGTCCATTTTCTCTTGAGATAACATATTTTTTTTGTGTATATTGTGTATATTGTATAAGCATAGCCTGAAGTAATTCTTTGATCTCTGATTTACTTGTTGATTCACTACATATAAATTGTCTAAGTATGGCGATATTATCATTTGTTAGTGAATCAGGATCATTTCTATCAAGTAATTGTTGTAAGATTACTGTGATGTCTGTTATTGGTATTGTATTGTCAGCTTCTTCTAATTCCTGCCTAAAAGACTGCAGCAGTTCTGTACTATCGATTCCTAGTGCATTAAATAGCAAGCGATACAAGTTATAATACTCTGATTTATTTTGGTCGTACCAGTGCTTATGTTGCTGTTCAGGCACTATATCACATGCAGAGCTGCTCATGCCTTGGGTATGGTGTTCTGTTATCTCACAATTATTTAAATATAGCGTTATACGTGGCTGTCCATTTTTCCTATAATAATAAAATATAATATTAGGAAATAATTGCTTGATTTCCATCAATCCAGTATAGTGTGGTATTCCATTTTTCTTTAATTGTTCCACTATATACTGTATACATTTTTGTGAAACAAGCACTGTTATTTGTTCATCAGCAACAGTGTTTATTTCTCTGGTGTGTAAAATTTCTATTAAAAATTCGAGATAGGCTTGATTCATCATGGTTGATGCTTTATCTCGAGAATGTATATCCTGGTAACTTTCATATTCCTTATTATATTTATCACCATACAATATTTTTTTTAAAAATGAGGATAACATATTTGTATCAGATATTAATGATGAATCATCTATTTTACGTAGCATATTGTGATGATGATCCTCAATATTAGCCGTTGTTGCATGAACCACTTCTACTGTAGTTTCTGTGGTCGATTCAACGCTAACATTAGTGTTTAGTTGAGTAACGTTATCCTGCGGACTAAGGCTTAATAATCTATTTCTTAATGTTGGATCATTCAGTGGAATTTCACTTTCGAATTTTGTAAATTGAGCGGATATGTCATCTGGCAAGTTGATTCCTGTAGAGAAACGTTTTTTATATACGTTCATAAAATCTTTTATATCTATCTTATATGCCAATAATGCTTTTATTAAGATAGCTAACATAGATTCATTTGCAGTATCTAATTGTACACTTTCGTCTTGATATAATAAATGCTCATTTATGAATTCTAAAGATTCAGATAGTTCTTCTGCTGTATGAAATTGATTTAATAATATAGACTCAGCTATGTCATGCCTTGTTTTTGGGTCAAGTTTCTTGAGAGGATTGTCAATTTTAGTACATTCTGAAAGCTCCTTGGAGGATGCTTTCAAAAAATTAATAGCATTGTATGATGGAGTTTGTGAAAAACGAGAGGTATATAATATGTAGTGCCCAGCAAAGTTTGTTATAGCAAGCATTTTATAATCTTCTAGACAATTGGATGTTTTATCTAATTGAATACTTGGAGTTTCTAAGTTTGTTCTTGGTTCTTGTGCAGGGATTATGATCTTGGTTATACATTGTACAAATTGTTTTGCCTGTCTTTTTGTGTCCTCTTCATCTTTAAATGTATATTCAATACATAGCTCTAAGGATTCTTTTATTAATAATTTTCTTATCCTGTTGCCAGTGCTTTCATTATTTTTGAGGTAGCTACTTATATTATTCTCTTCGGCTAGTTTTATTATTAATTTTTTTATTTGTGGATCTTTATAATTAATCCATAGGTCAAAGAATAGTGAATATAGTTTACTTTTTTCGTTTGCCTGAACTTTGCTATTTTTAATAAAATCAAATATTTTAAGGATTATTTGTTCTTTATATGTAATTTGACTATCTTTATCTGCATTATTGATTAATTCTTTGCATGCGGGAATTAATAATGTTTTTTCTAAGAACTCATTACTAATTTTTATTATGCTATATAATAATTCATATGAACAATCATGATTCGGAACTATGGTATATAGTTGGATTATTATGTAATTAGTATTAATGATTTCTAGCGTTTGATCTTTATTGGAGCCTTTCGCAAGCTCTGGCAAGCGGAATAGGGCTTCAATTAGTTGTTGTGTTTTCTGATTTTTTAATTGCTTAGAGTCTGTGGTACTTACATCTACTTTGCTTGTTAATAATGAAGATGTTTTATCATTAAGAATAAGAAACAATTCTTTTAATTTGAATAAATCATTACTTGCATCTGTGTTTGGCATTAAAACAGTCCCTGTTAATGCAATATTTCTCTTACAATCATTGATAT
Organism: Rickettsiales bacterium; assembly: GCA_965262395.1. Lineage (GTDB taxonomy): Bacteria > Pseudomonadota > Alphaproteobacteria > Rickettsiales > Anaplasmataceae > CBDHFF01. Next base: position 1,023,626 of record OZ253531.1, on the reverse strand, counting down.
ATTCTGTGAAGCAATATGAGCATAAATGGTTTGCTGTTAAAATATCTGGATCAATAAGTTTAGCAACAATTGTGATTGGTAATGATATTATGCAGGAATACAGAGTGCTATTATTCGCTATTTCATCAGGAGTCTCGGTATTACCCTGTGTTTGAATATTTTTTTTAAATTGATCAATAATGAATTTTTCATTTTGTTCTACAAAGATCGAAATTATTTTCGTTATATAATGAAGATTACTATCTAAGTGTCGTTTGTTAATTTCTGCTATAAGGTAAGAAAATAAATTCTCTTGTACTGAAGTATCACATGCTTTTATTAAACTAGAGATATTATCAATGCACTCATCGGTGCAAGAGCCTGAGTTTATTATAGTTTTTAATATAGATTGAAGTAGTATTTCTGTTTTGTGATTATTGGTATGTTCTTTTATAAGGGTATGAATCCACTTTATATAGTATGCGGTACTTTCTTTAATAAATTCTGTCAGGATTTTACCTATGATATCTCTTGTGTCTTTATGATCCTTGAGGTCCGTAATAATTTTTGGCATCAATTTTGAGGGGTATGAGTATATTCCTTTGAATTGTTTTTTTAGAGATTCTTCACGAATTAATTCATATATTACCTCATATTTCTCTACTTTTGTTATAGTATCATAGCCCTTTAAGGAATCATAATATGGATTTGCATTATTATCAGCAATGGTACCAGCTATCATATTAATATTGGCACTTTCTGTTAATGTATGCGCACATGCTAACATTAATATATATAAGGATTTTTTTGGGGTTAAGTAATTCTTACTTGTGTCTACTCCTTGTTCTTGTGAAGATTTAGTATGGTTGTTTAATAAGAAGATAATTGCTTGAATGATATCATTTACAGCATTTACATCATTTACATCATTTACAGCATTTACATCATTTACATCATTTAGCTTGTCTATTTTTAATAGTTCTCTGATATCAGGATCATGAGTTCTATATCCTATATGGCTTGCTATACTAATAATAGTATTTTCTAATATTGCATTATAGCTCTTGCATTCCTTATCCCTTCGCATCATTGACCCAATATTTCCCAAAAGATTTAACCTATCTTCTAGGGGTAATAGGTGCATTAGTAAGTACTGATTACCTGAACTAATTTCATTATTAGCTATTTCTTCGTGAATGGAATTGCTCAATCTATCTATAATATAGGCACGGATATTTGAGGTGCGGATATTTTTTTTGTTATTTTTAACCAGTGTTTCAGGTTTTAATATCGCTTGTTTCATCACTTGAAATAAAATCAATACTATTTGATTTTCTTCTAGTATTTCAGATGTATTTTTTGGTAATGTACGCAATATACCAAATAAAAGGTCTAATATAAATACTGGATCTTTTTGAGATAATATCTCTATAGTCTGCTGATGATCTTGATCCATCTGCACAGGCAGGGTTATTTCTTCTTTCCTTCTTACAGAGTCATAACTTAGTTTATTTTGTGCTAGTGCTGTAAATAGAAATATTAATGTGACCTGATTTTTTAATATAGTTTCTTTTATTTTATTGAGTTTTGCTGAATTTGTTGGACAAACAAATAACAGCTTGAGTAGATGTATGAATAATTCTTCAGTAGTATTTCGGTCATATAGATCAATTAATAAATGTTCCAGGTGTTCTAGAGAAAAAGATATTTCATCTGCATTACTTGAATCCCTTGCATTATTTGAATCTCTCAAGATTATATCTTGATTAATTAGTGAATGAAAAACCGCTTCTATTATACTAATAAATTCTTCGATATTTTCTGATTCACTTGCGAATGTATAAAATCTTTTAGTAATTTCTTTCAATGCTTCGATATTGGGATCGTTAATATGTGGTCTTTTTAATAATTTTATAGTCATCGTTATTGCTTTATGTCTCTGTTTTTGTGATTCAAGCTCACTCTTCCTACTGCTATTTGATTGTTTTGTTTTTGCTGATGTGTTCTGTAAAGGCTGTTTTATTGCTAAATCTTTTGTAATTAATCTGATTAATTCGTCTGTGAATACTTCTGCGCCTATAGTAGTGCTCCTGTAGTTTTGTAACATTTTACATAGATCTTCGTATGTAACTGGTTCATTAATATCCAGTTCCTTTGTTGATCTTCTATTAAGCAATCTAGATACTGCAACTAGGTACATTCGTGGAGTATTCTTTGGGTTATTTCGCCCATTAGCATTATCTGTTAGATAGCCGATTATTCTACATTCTATAATTCCAGCTGCAGCTGGATCTTTATCTAAGCCAGACTCAGTAATAATTTCTATTATAGCGGGATATGACATTATATTGCAGTTCTTTAATAACTTTACTACCATTTCAGATAAGAGTTCCTTATCTTTTATATCTTGAGTAAGAAATTGTAATAGTTTTATGATGTCATCTTTGGATGTTGGATATAATCCAGCAATAATATCTGTTGGAATTTGATTATTTATTTCTAAATATTCTGCCTTAGTTATTGCTGGTACATCTGCCCTAGATGACGATAGTTCTTTTAGTATTTTATCGTAATTATCAGGAAAGAATATCTTAAATATTATTGGGATGTTATTGGAATTAACGTTTGCAGTATTTAGTAATTTATGCACAGGGGTATAGTCATCTAAAGTTGTTTTACCTTTTAAGGGTGATGTCTCATTATTGGGTGGTGTTTCGCCTTCCGATGGTGATGTCTCATTATTGGGTGGTGTCTCGCCTTTTGAGGGTGTTGTCTCATTATTGGGTGGTGTCTCGCCTTCTGAGGGTGATGTCTCATTATTGGGTGGTGTCTCGCCTTTTGAGGGTGTTGTCTCATTATTGGGTGGTGTCTCGCCTTTTGAGGGTGTTGTCTCATTATTGGGTGGTGTCTCGCCTTCTGAGGGTGATGTCTCATTATTGGGTGGTGTCTCGCCTTTTGAGGGTGTTGTCTCATTATTGGGTGGTGTCTCGTTTTCTAATGATGCTTTGTTTGCTTCAGCATATTCTGTTCTTTCAGTATCAAGTTGCAATGTTAATGTGTGGCGTAATGTGTTGTAAAATAATTTTGTACTAGCCAGCATTATTTGTGTTTGATTATTTTCTTTTGTAGGATTTTTTATACTTTGGAGTTCTTTATTTTCTCCAAGATGAGTAACCATCTGACGTTTTATTTCTGATGAAGAGGATTGTAAAAAACTGATTTCCTGGGTATCTACCAAGGTAAGAAAGCCTTGCAAAAGAGCTTCGGAATTTTTTATATCACTTGTTTGAATAAAGGATTGCATGTAGGTCTTATGCATCAAATCTGAAGAGATTTTAGATGTATCTTTTATTGTATTGAGATCATCATTGATATTTCGTGATTTTATTTGACTATTCTTTGATTTTGTACTGTTTATTCCTAATAAATTTTTAGCAGTCTTCTCTTTTTGTATGTCAGTCAATCCGTTATACACATCGCCAAGCTCAAGCTTACTTTCTTCTGCCAATAGCATTAATTCTGAAATAGGTTCGCCATTTATCAGGGCATCTTTTAGAGTTTTTTTATTATCTGTTGTTATAGGTATTTTAATATGCTGATACAGCAGGATTGCAGTTAATAATGTTGCTATCAAAATTGCTATTGCGGTACAACATAAAATGCTAACTAATATTATTATTTTTCTGTTCATTATAATTGAGCATGCAGCTTATAATTTATATAAGCGATTTTATAGTAAACTGGTTGCATATCGATTAATACAAATCGTGTGTAAGATGAGGTGGCCTGAGACGGAATTGAACCGCCGACACAGGGATTTTCAGTCCCTTGCTCTACCAACTGAGCTATCAGGCCAGATCTATAAAATATAGAACAGATAATATATTGATTTAATATAATTGTCTACAAATAAATTATTCTATAATATTTTTTTATATTTCATCTTATTGAATGTGTTTAGTCAGTGTAATATGTGGAGTGCAAAACTCTCATTGCTAGCTCTACATAATCTTGATCTATTAACACACTTATTTTGACTTCTGAGGTTGTTATGCCATGAATTTTTATGTTTTCTTTTTCTAATGCCTTAAACATTTTGTACGCTACATCATAGGACGATATCATTCCAGAGCCAATTATCGATACTATGCCAATTTTATTATTGATATATATATCACTATAGCCAATTTCATCTTTATTATTTTTTAATATATTTTCTGCTGCATTAGCAAGATTGTTGGGTATTGTAATAGTTAGATCAAATGTCTGATTTATTGTGGATATATTTTGAACTATAACATCAACACTAATTTTGTGCTCTGATAATGGTTTAAACACGCTATCTGCTACTGTACGTCTTATATCTATATTCATCATGGATATTTGGGTTTGATTTATGGTGCTTGTAATTCCAGTAATAATACTTTTTTCCATTATATCCTCTTTATTCATTAATATTGTTCCTGATTCCTGGCTGAAACTTGATAATATTCTTAATGGCACATTATTTTTCATTGCAAGTTCTACGGATCTAGGATGTAGAACCTTTGCACCTAATGAAGACATTTCTAGCATGTCTTCATAGGATATTATCTTTAATATCCTGGCATTTGCGACTATCCTAGGGTCGGATGTATATATTCCTTCTACATCTGTATATATGTCGCATCTTTCTGCTTCAATGGCCGCCGCTATTGCTACTGCAGTTGTATCTGATCCTCCCCGTCCTAACGTAGTAATTCTTTCGTTATTGACCCCTTGGAATCCTGCTATTACAGGAACAGTGTTACTTTTTAGGCACTCCTTGATTGTCTCTACATCAATATTATCTATTCTAGAGTTTGTATGATTATTATCTGTAATAATCGGCAATTGCCACCCTAGGCATGATCTTGCTTTAATGCCCATGGATTGCAATGTGAGCGCCAACAGAGCAGCACTTACTTGTTCGCCAGTTGCAAGAATGGAATCATATTCTATTTTTGATTCCAGTGTATCTAGGTTATTAATGGTGTCTATTGTTTGAATTATTTCATCTGTGAAGCCTGCCATAGCAGAAACAACCACTACTATATTTACGTTGTTTTTTAGGTGTTTAGCTATGATTTCAGCAACATTTTTAATATTATTTAAGTTAGATAAGGATGTGCCACCAAACTTTTTTACTATTACCATTGGCAATTAAACCAATAAAGGATTTATTTTATACACATGCACTCGCAGGGTCAATGTTTTTACACCAGATCTTTTTCAATTAATAACTTAAGTATTTGTACGGAATTTATTGCCGCTCCTTTTCTTAGGTTGTTGGCTACAATCCACATATTAATACCATGTTTTACAGTGCAATCTTTTCGTATCCTTGACACCATCACTTCATCTATAACTCTTGCATCTTCATGCGTTGCATAACCGTAAACACCATTTATATCTAATAACATAACATTTGGGGTTTCATATAGTAATTCACTGATTTCTTCTATTGATATTTCCTTCTCAAATTCTACGTTTACCGCCTCGGCGTGGCCAATAAACACTGGCACACGAACGCAAGTGGCAGTAACCTTAATGTCTGTGCCCATTATTTTCTGAGTTTCTAAAGACATTTTCCACTCTTCTCGAGTATAATCATCCTCCATGAATATATCAATTTGTGGAATGCAATTAAATGCAATAGGCTTAGGAAAAATATCAGAATTATGCTTTGATTCATCATCAGAATTATGCTTTGAATCATCATCTTTCTTTTTGTCAGTTTGTTGCTCTAATACATGTCCTTCAAATATTTTTTTGGTGTTCCTATATAATTCACTCATGGCTTTACTTCCAGCGCCAGAGACCGATTGATAGGTCGAAACCACTATCCTCTTAATTTTAGCGATATCGTGCAACGGTTTTAATGGTATCAGCATTTGTATCGTGGCACAATTTGGGTTAGCTATAATATTTTGATGGTTATCTATGGCATCAGGATTAATCTCAGGGATAATTAATGGCACATTATCTTGCATTCTAAAAAATGATGTATTATCTATGACAATGCATCCTTGCTTTGCTGCAATAGGTGCATACTTTTCTGATACTGCGGAACCAGCAGTAAATATTGCCATATCTATTCCTTTGAAATCAAATGAGTTGATATCTTTTACAACAAGTATTGATTTATCACCGAAGCTAACTTGTTTATTCTTAGATCTTTCTGAAGCAACTGCATGAACAGTATCTATAGGTATATCAGATTCTGACAACACATCAAGAACCTCGCTGCCAACAGCCCCTGTTGCTCCCACAATTGCAATATTGTATTTTTCCATAACAGAACCTGTATTGAATAATTAATTCAATAATAGTTCATATATTAATGTTATTCAATCAATATAAGCATAATAATACATAATTTCTTTATCTTTCTTTATCTTTATAATGTGATCCCATGATCAGAAGATATAAATTAGTTTAATTAATGTAGTTCTATAGTAAACTTATTCAATTTGGAATGTGATTGTATAATCACATATTATTATCTTTATTCTTTTGATTATAAAGATAATAATTCTATATTATCGTTCATTGTAAATTCTCCAGGTATCATACAAAATAGACAGGCATTAGATATATTCTGGGACAGTAAGGTTATGTTTGCGCATTACTTTTTAATAGCTCTAAGAATCAGTAAGGTTATGTTTGCGCATTACTTTTTAATAGCTCTAAGAATTCTTCTTCTGATAAGATTTTGACATCAAATTTATTAGCTTGCGTAATTTTGCTTCCAGATTTTTCTCCTGAAACTAAATAATCTGTATTTTTTGATACTGCGCTCATTATTTTCATTCCTAATTTTTCAGCCTCTTGTTTGGCTTCGTCACGTGACATAGAAAGAAGTTTGCCTGTAAAAACTATATTTTTATTAGATAGAGCTAGACCAAGATTAATATCTTGGTCATAAGTAATTTCTAACACTGAAGATAATTGGGTAATTAATTGTATATTATCTTGCGCTGCAAAAAAAGAGATTAATGACTCTAAAACTTTGGTGCCTAATCCATAGATATTTAATATATATGGATTCTCTTCAGAAATAGAATTGAGTGCCCTCATTGAATTCATCCAATTTGGATATGATTTATAATAATCCGCTAATATATTTGCATTTATATTACCGATAAATGGTATTCCTAATGAATATATGAATCTTGCTAAAGTAATGGATTTGCTTTGATTGATAGAATAGAATAAATTATATAATGATTTTTCTCCCCATTTATCCCAGCTTAGTAGATCTGGAATGAGGGCATTATTGTACCTATCTTCAAGTATGAAAATATCATATGGCGAGCACACTATTTCTTTTTTCCAAAGTAATTCTAAGGACTTTTCTCCCAAACCTACTATATTAAGAGCATTTTTAGATACGAAGTGTTTTAATGATTCTAGACGTTGTGTTTTACATAAGAATTTTCCTGGGCATCTTATGGCAGGGCCATTGTCATCTTGTATAAGCTTGCTATTGCAAACAGGGCAATATTCAGGAAAATTAAACTTCTTTGATTCTATATTTCTCTGCTCTTTGTCTACGGATATTATTTTTGGTATAACATCTCCAGCCCTTTTTATTACAACAACATCTCCTTCACGTACATCCAATCTCTGTATTTCATCTTTGTTGTGTAGCGTGGCTCTTTTTACAGTGACTCCCCCTATGTTAATTGGTTGGAGCATGGCAACTGGGGTTATAGTTCCATTTCTACTAACTTGTGTGATTATACTTAATAGTTTTGTTTTTGCCTGTTCTGCAGGAAATTTGTGGGCTATTGCCCAACGTGGAGAGTGGTTTGTAAACCCTAGACGTTCCTGTGTTTGTAGGTCGTTTACTTTATAGACCACGCCGTCTATATCATAATCTAAATCATTCCTATTAGTGTGGATATTATTATAATATTTTTCTATATCTATTGTATTATCGGAGGCCATAATATCTTTGTTGGTTGAGAATCCTAGCTCCTCTAAATAAGAAAGGGCTTCATTTTGTGTTTTAATTTGAACGGGTGGATTAATTATTGAATACATAAAATATTTTAGATTTCTTGCACGAGTAATTTCTGGATTAAGCTGTCTTAATGAACCAGCAGCTGCATTTCGTGTATTGGCAAATAATTTTTCATTACTTTTTTCTTGTTTTATATTAAGTTCTTCAAAATCTTGAGTGCCCATATATATTTCCCCCCTAACTTCTAACTCATCTGGTATTTCTACATTTGCGTTTAGTATTTTCGGGATAGAATCTATAGTGAATATATTTTTTGTTACATCTTCACCGTTTTTACCATCTCCTCTTGTTGAGGCTTGGTATAATTTTTTTTGTTTATATTTTATTGAAATAGATAATCCATCTATTTTAGGCTCACATAATAAGGATAAAGAATCATCTTTATCTATTGTTATGAATTTCTTCAGTCTGCTTATAAATGTTTCAACATCATCCATAGTGAATGCATTATCCAGAGAAAGCATGGGGGTAGGGTGGTTTATTTTTTTGAATCTATTATCTGGTGGTGCACCTACAGATAGTGCGAATTCTTTAAGAATTTGTAATTCTTTATATTCTTTAGCAAGAATATTTGTTCTTTTCTGAGCATTATTAACATAATCGGAGATTTCGCAATAGAATCTCTGCTTTAATCTATTATATTTTGCATTAGAGATTTTAGGATGATTTTGTTGAAAATATAATTTATCATGCTCTGCTATTTCATTCTGTAATTCCTTAATCTTATTTAAATCAACACTGGGAAAGATAGTAGAATCATTATTCTGAATACAAGGGCTAAAAGTTTTGTAAGGAAGAGGGTCTATAGTGTCGTCACTAAAGGCTATTTCAGCACTATTTTTTTGAATATGGTCATGTGTGCGATTTTCAGGAGTATTTTTTAGAATAGGGTCATTATGCGTGCGATTTTCAGGAATATCACTCGGACTAAGGTTGCTAAGAGCGGTAATATTACTCAGCCTAAGAAGGCTACCACTAAGCGCAGTAATATTACTCAGAGCGGTAATATTATTCAGAGCGGTAATATTATTCGGACTAAGAAGGCTACCACTAAGAGCAGTAATATTATTCGGACTATCTTGTTTTAATTGAGCACGAATATGTTCTCTAAAATTATCGCTATAAATTCTTTCGGGAGTATAATTTATATAAATACAGTTGAATATTTCTTTATATAAATTGAATCTTTGTTTTAATTGATCATATTCCATATCAGAAATTTTAGGAGAATTATCTTGATGGTAAAACAGGTCATGTGTATCTAGTTCAGCTTTCAATTCTTTAAATAGTGCAATAGCAGCTGGCACCTTAAATTCTGAAGCTTCCTTGTTGTACATCTTAGTTGCAGATACAATTTCCTAATTACAATGATATATATACAGTTATTTGTTATTAAATTCAATAAAAGTATATATAAAAGTATATATATATATATACTAAATACAAATTATTATTGAATAAATGCCATTTTTCATATAGTATAACGTGCATTATTAGCAGAGGCTGTTTTTATGTTAATGTTTCCAAGGAAATTTAAGTCGATATTTGTTGGTGATGATAAATTCGGCAACAGGTATTATGAAGAAAAAAGAGCTTTTGATGGAGTAAAAAAACGTAGATGGGTTTATTATAAAGGTGTTCCAGAGGCAAGTAAGGTGACGCCTGAATGGCATCCGTGGCTGCATTATACTACTGATATTATTCCAGATAAAAATTTACAATGCCCAAAATGGAGTGTGGCGCATCAACCTAATTTGACAGGGACTAGCTACGCTTATTATCCTGAGGGACATATATTGAATAAGGCTCTTCCTTCATCTGTGATTGGTGATTATGAAGCTTGGAAACCAGAGTAGGTTCGTAATTTATTGATATTGCTCATACCATCAATAAATTCTTGCCTTATGAATGTTGGTATTTTTATACTGGTAAGGTTCTGGTTTTCATATTACTATTAATATATTTTATGTGATATTGGAGATTTTGTAATGTCTAGTAAATCTTTCATCGATACAATAGTTGGGGCTGGCATAATTTGTTTTGTAGCCTTTTGTTCATATTATTTTTATAATAATTTTGGCAATGAAACACATGATATGTGTCATTTTAGAGTTTTCTTTAATAATATAGATGGCTTGTCAGTAGGGAGTGACGTAAGGTTAAGTGGTATAAAAGTGGGCAGTGTAGAAAAACAAACTGTAGATAAAGAAACCTATATGGCAGTTGTTGATTTGTCTATCGATAAATCATTCTGTAATCTCCCCAGAGATACTGTAATATCTGTGGTCAATGAAGGACTTTTAGGTGGGAAATATGTTAAAATTATGCCGGGTGTTGATGATGATTATTTCAAAGATGGTGATACAATTAAAAATACACAGTCCTCAATAAGTATTGAATCTTTATTGGGCAAATTATTATTAAGGTAAAAGGATACATAAAGAATATTCTGCTACGATATTGTCTTTGCTAGATCATTTATCTACTTGAGATAAAAGGGATACATAAAGAATATTCTGCTACGATATTGTCTTTGCTAGATCATTTATCTACTTGAGATAAAAGGGATACATAAAGAATATTTTGCTACGATATTGTCTTTGCTAGATTATGTGTCTATTTGAGATAAAAGAGATACATAAAGAATATTCTGCTACGATATTGTCTTTGCTAGATCATTTATCTACTTGAGATAAAAGGGATACATAAAGAATATTCTGCTACGATATTGTCTTTGCTAGATTATGTGTCTATTTGAGATAAAAGGGATACATAAAGAATATTCTGCTACGATATTGTCTTTGCTAGATTATGTGTCTATTTGAGATAAAAGGGATACATAAAGAATATTCTGCTACGATATTGTCTTTGCTAGATTATTTATCTATTTGAGATAAAAGGGATACATAAAGAATATTCTGCTACGATATTGTCTTTGCTAGATTATTTATCTATGCCTTATCTGGGGATATCAATGTAATTGGCTTAATTCAAGCAGGAGTATTCCTTATGTCGTTTGTTATATTTTATAAACAAAGTTGCAAATATTATTTGTAGTATTTAATAGGTATATTTACTTCATGTATTGTTTATTAGTGGATTAGTATAAAATTGGTTTATTATTTATCAATTTACTTTTTAATATAGATGCCAATTATTTATTATTGATGATTTAATTTAAAAATTTAGTGAACAAAATTGCTCATTATTAACCTTAGATAAGAAGGCTATTGAATATCTGTACAATCAATATTATTGTTTTTTAAAGAGCATTGAACAATTGGCTTATTGTCTAAATTCATTGCTTCTAATTTCCAATATCCGCCATCATTATCGACATAATCTAATACAGAAAAGCCAAATTGATTATTCTTTGTAATGGAGTCTAATATTGTGGTGTGTTTATCAATTGCTATTACGTGGTGATTTAATATAGAGGTATGTTCGTGTAATTTACTGCCCCCATTGCCTATAATAAATTGGGATTGATTATTTTGAGATGTTTTAATGTATTTGAATACATGATTATCTCCAGAAAATATAGCCTGTATTTGTGTGGCTGGTATATTTTGTAATCCTAGTTTTTGTAAAATTTTATTGCCATTGAATAACAGGGGTTGATGTCTATCAATATCAAGTATTGGGATATGTGTTAGTAACCAACTTGGTTTGTTATCAACAGGTAGATCTATAATAAATCTATCTATTTCAGATTTATCAATTGAGGCCTTTGGCTGTGTCAACAAAGGTATCAATTTTTGTACTATGAGCTTTATGTTATTTTCCCCTAATAATTTATTTATTATATATCTAATGTTATCTCGGGAATTTTTTTCAATTCCAGATGTATCAAATACAGATAATCTTAAATTATCAAATTCAACGAGGTAATGTTCTTGATATACCGTACAATCGCTTGCGCATTTATCAGTAAAAAATCTAAAAAATCCTTGACCAGCATATTTACAAGATTCATGATTGCCCCTTATGAAGACCCAAGGTGCCTGTTGTAAGAGTTCTTTTGCAGGAACAAAGAATTCTTCTTCCCAATTTTCTTCTGTATCGCCATAATGATTATAATAATTATTTGGAGATTGAACATACTTATATATATAGTCCCCCAAATGCACGATGAGATCTGGATTGTATTGCGCTGCTATCTTTGATATCATTTTCAATGGCCATTTTGATTCGATGTGGCATTTTTGTTGTGAAAAAGCACTGGCATGACATCCTGTGTCGCCAATTATAACAATTCTTTTTAAATGATTCTTTGAAGTGTTGAGTAATTTCTTATTAAGGATTAATTTATCGCCTCTTTTTATGTTTGATAGCTCGCATAATTTTCTTTTGGCAAATGTAGCTTCGGAGCATTTTTTTTCACTTAGTGTTGTTTTAATGTCATTGAGATAAACACCCTCTTCGTAGCACGATGCATCCTTATCTATAATAACTTTGAGAGTCAATGTATCCATATTACTGGCTTGAATCCAAAATATCTGATTCTCAGATGCGAAGCATGATGGCGTAAGCAAGAAATATATAACTAATAACAAGCATGAATATCTCAAATAAGTATAATATATCATACGAGATTTGGTTTAAATCATTGTTTGGCTTTGAATCTTGGGTTTTTCTTGTTGATTACAAACACCTTTTTCCCTCTACGAACTACGACACAGTCCTTATCACGCTTTTTTGCAGATCTCAGGGAACTTAATTGTTTCATAACAACTACCAATAAAAAATATACTGACCACTATACCATTTATACTGAATAAATCAACAATAGAATTATATGAGATATATCTCTTAATTATAGATAAATTGTATTAGTTGATGCACGTGTAGTAGAAAAATATTACATAGTATACATAGAGTCACGTGCATTTACAATTAAATGTACTTGTTGCGAAGCATTCTTTATCTGCTATCAGATATAAAGTAGAAAATAAGGAAGAGGGGGAAAAGATGCCTATCACATTACTCAATCAATCCAGTAATTAATTCAATAATTAATAGAACAAACTATCCCCATATAACAGCTATATTACCTTTTGTCTATTCTATTTCTTCTACTTTTCTTTTCAAATCCATGGCATCCAAAATTGCACCAGGAATTAAATTGTCTCCTACTACGAAGCCAGGAGTGCCTCTTATACCAAGTGCACTTGCCAGAGCAAGGTTCTCTTTCAATACAGCCATAACTTCAGTGCTATTAACTTTATCTTTATATTGCTGTAAATCTATATTTAATTTCTCCACCTCTCCTTCTAATCTTCTTAAAAGATTCTCACCAGTTTCTTCTAGTATTGTGGAGTCTTGTGAAAACAAAATATGGTGTAATTCATCAAATTTTTTGGGATCAATTTGATATACGGCAATCACAGCCTTAGATACATTTTGTGAATCTTCACCAAATACTGGTAAATGTCTTAATACCACTCTAAATTTCTTCTCTTCCATGGCTTTACTTATTACTTCATGATTCTTTTTGCAATAACCACAAGCATAATCAATGAACTCTACTATCTCGGGTCCTTCTGTGCCAACTCTAGGTGCCTTGGGATTATATAATTCATTTCCCATACCTTTAATCGCTCCCTTGGTTTCTTCTTGATAACTTTGCATTTGGTATTCTTCCAATGAGGTCATAATTTCTTTGGGATGACCTTTTATGTATTTTGCTACTATTTCTTCTACTTCTTCAGAATTTATAGAATTTGAGGAAGATATTCTGTCAACAATATTATTCTTATCAATAATATTATTTTCCTGGAGAAATTTATTAACAAAAGGCACACCAGCAACAGCAATTAATGCCAGAATTAACATGAATACTTTCATAACTAAAACCATAATTCCACGAGAATGTGAATTCTATATTATAGGTACAACCTAGTCAAATATAATTTTTTCTGTTTAATGACTTATGAAAAGCTTTCATAAGTATAGCAACAAGTATAAACGCAAGCCCCTGATGTAAGGACGCTAGGGGTATTGGTACTACATATATTAATGTCAATATTCCTATAGTCGTTTGTAAAGTTGCTATTATAAATACCCAATAGATAGTATTTATTTTATATTTAGAATAATAATTCACTGTAACGCATATTAGGCTCACTAGTAATATACTTATCCCAAACACTCTGTGAGCAAATTGTACTGCAATATTATTATTCAGAAAATTAATTAACAATGGTTGCAAATCGAATAATCCGTCTGGTATAAGCTCTCCATCCATAAGGGGGAAGGTATTATATGAATAACCAGCTTTGAGGCCAGCTACTAATCCACCAAAAAATATTTGGATGACTGTTAGTGTGCCAAGTATTATAATACAATATGACAGATGATTTAAATTATGAAAAATAGTATTTTTGTTACTTTGTAAATACTGCCAAAATAATAGCACAAATATAATCAGGGACATCATTAAATGAATTGATAATTTAAAATGATTGACATAAGGATCACTTATTAAGCCACTTTTTACCATTATCCATCCGACTAAGGCTTGTATTCCACCGAGTATAAAAATAAGAAATAATTTCATGGATTGTTTATAATCTATTCTTTTTTTTAAAGTGAAATATATCCATGGAATTAGTACAATAATCCCTATTATCCGACCAAATAACCTATGAAAATATTCTATTAGGTAAATAGTTTTGAATTCTGACATTGATATATAGTAATTAATCTTTTTAAATTCTGGCGTTTGTTCATATTTGTCTTTTTCTATTACCCAATCAGTTTTTGTAAGTGGGGGTATAGCGCCTGATATAGGATTCCATTCAGTAATAGATAGGCCAGCGTGAGTTAGTCTTGTGATGCCCCCCAAAAGAACCATGATTATAATGCACATGGAACAGATTAATAGCCAATTTGATACTCCCTTGTCTCTGTTCATTTAGCATATGATAATTACTATATTAAGAGTTGTAGTATAGTTTAATGATGAAGTTTTAGGCAACAATAATCATTGAGGAATGTTATTTGTCATTCATTCATTATTAATGACGTATGATTGTAGGATCTAATATTTAATGTCATTGAGTTGGATGCATTGATGCTTATATTGCATTTTTGCTATACCTAACAAAGAAGTTCTTGATTACCTCATAATAAACATCCCTTAATTTATATATGTCATCTACCGCTGTATGTTCATTCACTTGATGGGCTGTTTTTTCTAGTAACCCGCATTCTATGGTAGGGCAGTAACTGTGAATGAATCTTGCATCAGATGTGCCTCCTGATGTGCTAAATTTTGGTTGTAGCTTTAGAGTATTAAATACAGCATCACCAACTAATGATTGTAATTTTTTATCTTCAACTATAAATGCTGAACCACTGCAGAATGTTTTTAGCTCATAATCTTGTGTTATTTTCATGCATAGTGCATTAATAATTTTTTCTAAGCTATATGGAGTATAGGCATCCCCGAATCTAATATTCATATGAGCTTTAGCAATTGAGGGTGATACGTTTTCTGCTTTATTGTCAGTTGTAATGTCAAGTATCTCACAGTTTGTCATTTCAAATTTATCGCTATCATTAGCAAATACATAGTCATTAATTAATTTCAGAATGGAAACCAACTTTTGATTAGGATTATCAATTTCTTTGGGATAGGCTACATGTCCTTGTTTTCCATTTACAGTTAAATAAAAATGCATAGAGCCGCGCCTGCCTATATGCACTTGATCTGCTACTGATTTGAGACTAGTCATTTCCCCAAGAAGGCATATTGTAAATTTTTCATTGTTTTGTTCGCACCATTTTAAAATTTTCTTTGTACCATTTATTCCAATTGCTTCTTCATCGCCAGTAATCATGAAGCTAATCGAGCCTTTTGGCTTTGTATGTTCTTGTAAATACATAGATACAGCCGAAACAAATGCGCATATAGCAGTTTTCATATCTACAGAACCACGACCATATAATATCTTCTTTCCGTTTTCCTCTACTATCGTTGGTTCGAACGGCGGATATTTCCATAGTTTTTCATCACCAGGGGGTACAACGTCTGTATGTCCTGCAAAACACAAATTTGGCATCTCACATCCTAATCTTGCATATAAGTTATTTACATCATCATATCCGTCTTCTGAAAATTTTAGCTTATGGCAATTAAATCCTAATTCTGATAATGTCTTATATAATAACTCTTGTGCGCCCGCATCCATTGGAGTAACGCTGGGACAGCTAATTAATTTCAATGATAGTTCAAGTGGATCTATAATCTGTGACATACATCGCACCAATCAATTGTTATTTGCATCAAAGTACAATTGATAGATATTTCTGTCAATCTTTTCTAAAACTAAGATTAGTAATTGAATGAATACATAATTCAATTATGATAAGATCATAATTTATTTTATTGTACTCCCAAAGATGAAGATTGAAGATATACATCCTATAACTCCAATAAGACGTTTGAAGAAGAAACAGGACAATGAAGGAGCGGAGGAATTTTCAACTGAGATACATGAAGGGGCTGATGCTAAAGCGCCGGAAGTTTCTTCTATTTCTTTCACTGATTTTGGTTTGAGTGAAGATATATCTGTAGAATCTGACCATGCAGTTAACGTTGGTAACATGATGTTAGATTATTTGGAGGATATACGAGATTCAATGTTAGTTAATAATTTATCGAAAGAAACCATAGATGCTCTGAATGTTTTTGTTAAATTTTCTAGTAATATTAGAACAGAAAATCACAATCTTAATAATATATTAAATGAAATTAAAATTAGATCTAGCGTCACTCTAGCAATTATTAGAAGGAACAATGACCTTTAATATATATATATAATTAATAATTGTTCCATTATATATGAAATATGGTGATTAAATCATTGTATGAATAATTATTCATTATACAATTAGTTCTTGTTAGGTTAAATAATTCAAATTCTTATGAAAAGAGTTGTTACATTCGGCTGTCGCCTTAATGTGTATGAAAGCGAAATTATACAAAATAATTTAAGTCAGATTAATGATGAGAATATTATTGTTGTTAATAGTTGTGCAGTTACAAACGAAGCTGAACGGCAAGTGGGGCAAGCTATTCGCAGAATTCATAGAGAAAATCCCGAAAAAAAGATTATTGTCGCTGGTTGTGCAGCTCAATTAAATCCTACAAAATATGCCGATATGCCTGGTGTATACAAAGTTCTTGGAAACGAAGAAAAGCTTAAATCAGAATCTTATTCTGGATCTACAAAAATCTTGGTTAATAATATTGATTCTGTGAAAGAAGCATCTGTTCATTTAATAAAAGGATTTCAAGATCGAGTGAGAGCGTTTGTTCAGGTGCAAAATGGATGTAATCATGAGTGTACTTTTTGTTGTATTACGCATGCTAGAGGGCCAAATCGCTCCATTGGCATTGGTGAAATTGTGAATCAAGTTAGGACCCTTGTAGCAAACGGATATAATGAAATTGTATTTACCGGAGTTGATATCACTGATTTTGGTGCAGATCTTCCTGGAAAACCTAATCTGGCTAAATTAATTAAACGCTTACTTATGCATGTTCCTGAGTTAAAGAGATTGCGTTTGTCATCCGTTGATGTGGCAGAAATTGATGAGGAATTATTAGATATCATTGTCCATGAACAAAGACTGATGCCGCATATTCATATAAGCTTGCAATCTGGTGATAATATGATTTTAAAAAGAATGAAAAGAAGGCACAATAGAGAGCAGGTTATAGAATTCTGTAACTATATAAGAAGTAAAAGGGCATCAGTTGTTTTTGGAGCGGATATAATCACAGGTTTTCCTACTGAAACAAGAGAGATGTTCCAAAATACAATAGATCTGCTGACTGACACACAATTAACCTACCTTCATGTTTTTCCTTTTTCTGCTAGAGAGGGTACGCCTGCTGCTAGAATGCCACAGTTAGATAAATCTATTAGAAAAGAGCGGGCTAGAGAATTGATCGTTATAGGTAAGCGCTATGAAAATGATTTATATAAATCTTTAATAGGTAAAATACAGAAGGTTGTAGTAGAACGAAATGGTTATGGTAGGGCAGAGAATTTTGCCCTGATTAAGTTTAATAATAACACAGAAGAGGTGAAAGTTGGTGAGATTGTTGATCTGAGGGTTGAAGAATTAGACAGCAATAGAAAGATATTAAGTGGGTCTGTAGTTTAGTAAATGGGTCTGTGATTTAGTAAGTGGGTCTGTGATTTAGTAAGTGGCTCTGTGATTTAGTAAGTGGATCTATAGTTTAGTAAGTGGCTCTGTGATTTAGTAAGTGGATCTGTAGTTTAGTAAGTGGATCTGTGGTTTAGTAGTGGATCTGTGGTTTAGTAAGTGGATCTATAGTTTAGTAAATGGATCTGTAGTTTAGTAAGTGGATCTGTAGTTTAGTAAGTGGGTCTGTGGTTTAGTAAATGGATCTGTGGTTTAGTAAGTGGATCTGTGGTTTAGTAAATGGATCTGTAGTTTAGTAAATGGATCTGTAGTTTAGTAAATGGGTCTGTGGTTTAGTAAATGGATCTGTGGTTTAGTAAGTGGATCTGTAGTTTAGTAAATGGGTCTGTGGTTTAGTAAATGGATCTGTGGTTTAGTAATTATTATATTTCTGAATATATAACTCATATTAGCTGATCTTTAATACGTATCTCCTTGGTTGCGCAATTTATTGCATGATGGTAGGACATTATTTCTTTTGTGTTTACGCTATGCAATAATTATAATTGTAACTTATGTAATATACCATAAGTACTATTGTAGTTTAATCATTTATTGCACTATCTTCGTTTTATTTCAATTTAGAGGATATTATTCTTTTTTTATTGAATCCATTCACTCTGTGCATATAGTAGTTCTCTGGATTAACGATCAATTATAAGCAGTGAAATTGATTTGTCAGATTCATAATGAATTATCTTGAAAGTATTTTTTATATTTATCTGTTTCGTCTTTATATTTATCTGCATCAGGGGGGCTGTCTTTTTTTCTTGTTATATTTGGCCATTTTTTTGCATATGTACCGTTTAATTCCAGCCAAAATCCTACATCACTCTCTGTGTCAGTCTTAATTGCATCCGCTGGACATTCTGGTTCGCATACCCCGCAATCTATACACTCGTCTGGGTGTATTACGAGCATATTTTCTCCCTCATAAAAGCAATCCACTGGACAAACTTCTATGCAATCCATGTATTTGCATTTGATGCAGCTTTCAACTACCACATAAGTCATTAGTTTATAGATTAATATTAAAAATGAATACTTTATTAATTAAACTTCTTTCGTAATAATGTCAATGATATTTTAATAATTAAGATTTTTGTTTACTTTAAAATGATTTTATGTCACATTTTTATGCAAATTGGTGGTTCATTCTTTTGTTCCATTTTGTGAATATTGTAGTTTTGTTACTTAAATTTGATGAGGTTCATATTATGAAAGATAAAATTATCTGGTCTGATGAGGGCTTTAAGAATAAAGTTTCTGATGTTAATGGTTATGTTTTAATTAAATTTACTGCCGATTGGTGTGGTCCGTGCAAAAATCTTTCTCCAATTTTAACTAGTATTGATAATGAAATGGATAATTTAAGCATATACGATGTGAATATTGAACAAGCTACAGAATTGGCTTCAAATTATAAGGTTACTTCTCTTCCAACATTGGCTCTTTTTAAAGATGGTGTTGAAATTGCCAGAAAGATTGGTGCGCTTCCGAAAGCTCCGCTAGAGAAATGGCTTACGGATAATATGCAAGATAATTAAAGAATTATTGTCTTATTATAGCGTGATTCTATAAATTTTTCTGAGCAGAGAAAAGGCTCCGCTAGAGAAATGGCTTACGGATAATATGCAAGATAATTAAAGAATTATTGTCTTATTGTAGAGTGATTCTATAAATTTTCCTGAGCAGAGAAAAGGTTCCGCTAGAGAAATGGCTTAAGGATAATATGCAAGATAATTAAAGAATTATTGTCTTATTGTAGAGTGATTCTATAAATTTTCCTGAGCAGAGAGAGGTGTTTTGTTGTTGTGTGTTGCTACTCTAGTTATTGCTATTGATTGAATAAATTAAAGCCTGTGTTGTTTGTTAGTTCTTGTTATCTTATTTGCTGTAGATCAGCGAATAGCCTATAACTAGCTATACTCCTCTATTTTTGAATTGAAATCTTCGTCTATATTAATATTCAGATTTACTCGTTTCTTCTGATGAAAAATGTGTTCTAGTTTTTTGCCAATTAATTCATGTCTCCATCCCCTGCATAATTTATTATCTTCTTTGAATAGAAAGTTTTCTATATCTTTATTGGAAGCTACTAATTTCTCTGATATTTGTTTCTCCTGACATAAATCTTTTATAATTGAGCTGATAATAACACTAATTAATTTATTATTAGATGTTTTCATATTATGACCCATGGCTTTAGGATCATGCGTATTAGTATCTATTATATGTGATTGAATAAGATCGTGATGAGATACCAAGAAATCATTTTTAAATTTAGTAAGTGTGTTTTGTGCGACATGTATATTCTGGTGTAGATTTAAACTTGTTATAGCCTTTAGCAGAGATTGATCTGATATTAATACCTGCTTACAAATATTATTATGTTTTGCAATTTCTTCTCGTTTTTTTGCTAATATTTTTAATAGAGATATTTCCTTGCCTTTTAGGTCATTGCAATTTTGGATTTTTTTCCAGGCTTCATTGCTCTTTACTTTATAGTGCAATTCGGATTGATAATAGGTATCTATTTCTTCCATGAGCCATGAAGATCTATTAATTTCTGTCAATTTATTGATTAATATTTGATGTATATCCTTCAGAAATAATACATCTTGTGCTGCATACTGTAGTTGCTGCGTAGATATTGGTCTTAATTCCCAATCAGAGCGCTTCATGTCCTTATTTATTTCTTGTCCAATTAGCTCCTGTACTAACGCTGCATATCCTATCTTATATTGATAGTTTTTGCACATCATGGCTGCTAATTGTGTATCAAACAGAGGATATGGTACCTTATGATACACAGTGAGTAGTGCTTCTATATCTTGTCTCAGGTCATGAAAGGTTTTGATTATGCTGTCGTTGAATAATACGGTTGATAAAGGGGCAAGGCATATATCTTTGCTTAATGAATCGATTATTATTATCTCGTTGTCATAAGCAATCTGTATTAAACATAATTTGGGGTGATATCTATCTCTATTTCTTGCAAATTCTGTATCTATTGCTACAAAGCTTGTATTCGAGTCCACTATCTTTTTGCAATGATTGGTTAATTCTTCTGTGTTGGTTATTACCTGATACATTAATACATGGATTAAGATTTATAATGTTTTTAATTATAGCATAGAAATCCATTAGCTTAGATTTTTTATTTTACTATTAATTAATTTTAATAATTTTGTATTATTCATCTCTTTCTTCATTTCATATAATTCTTTTAAACAATCAGGTGTTATTGTTAGTTTAGCATCTTTAATTAGATTGAAGATGAATAATGCTTTGTTCTCAAAGGAATTTGGTATGATGGTTAAAGCGTAATACAGTATTGAATGCCCTTTATAGCAGGTTGCGCATTTAGAAATTAGTTTTTTGTCTATAAGAAATTTCATTGGTAGATGTGCTGTTTCTGAATTCATTCCTAAAAATGATAAGCTTAATAAAGATAAAATATTTTGCCAATCATGATATATATGTCCGTGCTTAGATTTTATCTTTACAGGTAATGTATTTATATCAAAATGTTTTTTACTGTGTATGGAGCCCATGTTAAAGCTGCAAATAAAGGAGTGTATTATGGGGAAAGAATGTTTTATATGTGTGTTGTTATTGGCATCAGATGCAATATTTATTTCATTCTTTATTTTATATGTGTTTTTATTATCTTGGATAAAGATATATCTATTGTTGTTTAGTACCAAAATTTGTATTTCTTTGTATTGAACTGTTTTAATACATGCTTCAAAAGATATAATATCATTCATTCCTGCATGGTATATATTATACTGTGAATAATAGTTGTTACATGTTGTAATTAGATCGATGCCTTGTTCGTATGCAAGTTGCTTATCTTGTTGAAAATTGCCATTCATTATTATAATTTCTACTATTATGTATTAAGGCATTTTAGTAATAAGAAATAATGAACAGTTGATTAACATTAGTATTTATATTTCACTTTTCCTTCTAAAACCATGTCGTGTTTGTAGGTGCTTACATTTTCTTGATTAAGTTCTTCAAGATTTATTGCAACAAGCTTGACTGCTAATTTAGGTTCGAATTTTATGAAATCTACATCATTGTTGTTTGCGTAGCCTGGGAAAAACATCTTAGTAGAGAAATTAATGAAATTCTTATGTGATACTTTAAAATTTATGTAAGGAATATTAGAAACATGATTGTTTTTTGTGCTATTGGGCATAATAGTAATGAACTTATACTCACCTAAGTTATTGGTGAATATAGTGCCGCTTGCCATGAAATTTGGATCTGGCTTACAATTCTTACTGTTTGCGTAGCAGTTTTTGCCATCTTTTTGCCATATTTGTATTTTAGCATTCGGAATTACCTTGTCGTATATGTCACGTAAAACACCAGTTATCACTATCTCTTTTCCTGTAGCTTTCTTGTATGGGGTATTTTTTTTATGTGTCAAATTATTGGTTAATGCAAAATTGTATGGCATTTTGTCATGTAATCCAATGTCTGGCGTTGCTAATTTTTTAGGATATAGAACATTCGCAAACGCAATGTCAGACAATAGTATTGAAAATAACGCTAATAATGAGAGTAGTTTCATAGTTTGTATATTTCATTATTTGCGATGTTGATATTAGTACGTATATAGTGTCTTTATTTATATATTATTAATTCAAAGGTGCTTCCATGACAAGAAATCTGCTCACGTTAATTGAGCCAGATATTAAATCCTGGTTACTGACTAATGTAGTAGTGATTAAATAAAAACTGGAATAGCTATGGTAGCTCTACGCTATATTGTATGTAAAGATAGGTTGCTGAGTGATTGAAGGCTGCAACTTGCAAAGCTGTTATATTATTGATTTAGTATTGGGGATTTTAATTTTTCCTCTTCCGGTCATTCAATATTAATTATAAACTCATGGGGTTATTCATAAATTGATGTCTAAAGTTGCTATTTCTGATTATTAGTTGACAAGTAGCAAAGGTGATTTTATAATCCACGATTATGGTTCTATATCTATATCTATATTAAAATAGTGTCTAAGGGAGAGTATATGGCAAATAAACAGGTAACAACATTATTATTAAATTGGTTTTCTAATCCTTATCATGCTCCAATATTCGTTGGGCAGCATTTGGGTTATTATAGTGATGTAGGTATTGAATTAGCAATAATGCAGCCTAATAATCCTAGTGATGTTACAAAAATTGTGGCGCAAGGAAAGGTTGATATTGGTTTAAAAGCAATGATACACACTATTGCTGGTCGTGCTCGTGGGCATGATATTACTTCTGTTGGAACCCTACTTGATGAGCCAGTTACTGGATTGATTTACTTAAAAGAGTCTGGCATTAAAAAATTCAGTGATATTAGAGGCAAGAGAATTGGCTATATTGGTGAGTTTGGTAAGAAAATTGTTGATAATTTGGCAGAGCATGCTGGCATTGGAAGCGATGAATATGAAACAGTGAGAGTTGGCATGTACATGGTGGATGCAATAATGCAAAACAAGGTAGATGCTGCAATTGGTTTTAGTAATTTTCATCAAATTGAATTAGAAGAAAAGGCTGGACCAGCTTCTATTTTGCGTATAGATGAGCTAGCTGATTTGGGATGTTGTTGCTTCTGCTCAATTCATTTTATTACACATAGTAAAATTTTGAACGAAAGACCAGAGCTGTTAGAAAAGTTCCTTTTTGCCACACAAAGGGCGGCATCGTTTGTTACACAGAATCCAGAAGCGGCATATGATGTTTTGACAGAGAGTTCTCTTCCATTAAACTCTGCTCTCAATAAAAAAATATTCATTCATACTTTGCCTTTATTCTCTAGAAACTTACTTAATGTTGAGAGAGACTGGAACAAAGTATATAAATATACACAACATATCAAGTTGCATTCAGGGGATTTAGATTTGGATAAATGTTATACAAATAAATTCATTGAAAAAGT
The DNA here is from genome assembly GCA_965262395.1 of Rickettsiales bacterium. Lineage (GTDB taxonomy): Bacteria > Pseudomonadota > Alphaproteobacteria > Rickettsiales > Anaplasmataceae > CBDHFF01. The sequence continues at coordinate 999,435 of OZ253531.1, read as the reverse complement.
GAAAACTTATTCTGATGCAGAGCCAGTTGCTAGTTGTATTTAATGGGGGGCATTATATATCTTTCTCATTTTCATTGTGTATAATTGTTGCAGCAAGATTTATTTATGAAGCATCTATTGGTAGAAAAGCTAAGACTTTGCTTCGTAACTAATGCACGAGTTCATTGTGTATAATTGTTGCAGCAAGATTTATTTATGAAGCATCTGTTGGCAGAAGAATTAAGACTTTGCTTCGTAACTAATGCTCGAGTTCATTGTGTATAATTGTTGCAGCAAAGTTTATTTATGAAACATCTGTTGGTAGAAAAGCCAAGACTTTGCTTCGTAACTAAGGTGCAAGATTATTATTTAAGTAAGATATTCAGAATTAATACAAAAAAATGTTGTGGGTGGCGTAGCGATGATGTGGCGTAGAAAAAAAGGTGCCGATATGAATAGTATAAAAAATAAAAAATTGTTAATTAAAAAAAATTCGAAACTTTTTGGAAAGCCGTTGATAATCAATGGTTATGTTGAAGTATTGTGAGTGATACGTTAGTAAAAAGTGATTTGGTTAATTGTGTATATGACTGTTTGGGAGGGTTTTCTAAGACAGATTGTAGAGATATATTAGAGAATATGCTGCTAAAGATAGAATATTTACTGAAGCGTGATGGTTTTGTTAATATTAGAGGATTTGGCTCTTTTATTTTGCAAAAAAGAAAAGGCAGGGTATGTTATGATATGCATCGTAATAAAAAATCTGTTTTGCCAGATAGATATGTTGTAATTTTTAGGCCATCGAGTAATATTATTCGATAATAAGAAAGATAGGTAGGTGTCATGAGTGATAAATTTTATTTAATCTCTGAAGTTGCCAAGGACGTAGGTGTTGCCCAACATGTTTTGAGGTTTTGGGAGTCTCAGTTTATTCAAATTAAACCTATGAAAAGAAATGGTCGTCGGATATATCGTGAATCAGATGTTAATCTGATAAAAAAAGTACAGGATCTGCTACATAATCAATGTTATACTATAAAAGGTGTCAAAAGGTATCTATTAGAAAAGGAAAATATAAATAAGGAAGATAAATCAACTTTAAATCATGATGTTGCATCCATAAATAAATTTCTAATAAAAATTGATAAAATTAGAAACAAGATTGAAAATGTGCTTTCCTGTTAATTATATGCAGGTTCTGAAAAAATAATAATTTGTAGATATTCTGTTAAAAATTGATAAAATTAGAAACAAGATTGATAATGTGCTTTCCATATAATTATATGCAGGTTCTAAAAAAATAATAATTTGTAGATATTCTGTTAAAAATTGATAAAATTAGAAACAAGATTGAAAATGTGCTTTCCTGTTAATTATATGCAGGTTCTGAAAAAATAATAATTTGTAGATATTCTGTGATTTTATATGAGACGAATGCATATCTTTAAGTTAATATTTTTAATATTGAAAATATTTTATATTAAGTTGTTAACAATTAATTTTATATATTGTTATAGAATTGAAAAAATGAATATAGTACACGATCAGTCACAACAGGGTAAAAGCAGGAAGTAGAAGAAAGAAAAGGGGTAGTTCTTGATGCTGCTAGCGGTACAACCTCCGATGCCAATGCGGTAGCCGCTGTCTTCAGGGCAACAACAGCCGAGATTTGCAGCAAGATTGGTTGCGTAAAACAGCTATATGATAATCATAGGCGTTTTTGCCAATGGCGGAATGAAGGTTTAGAGAGTCAAGGTGTGCCAAAGGCATATCTTCCATATAGAGTGGGGAAAGTAGGTAGGGCTCATGTAAGCTCTAATGCTAACTTTGACAATTGTGGCACTTCAGAAGGTCAGTCAAGCATATATTGTAGTAAATTAAGATGATAATTATGTAAATATTCTTATCAATTCTACGCAACATAGTGACTCCAAAAACCGTTAGTAGAGATAGGTTTTAGAGGGTGGTATGAGGCGTGCGTTGGATCTATGGATGGCATTTGATAGGTGTAATTAATTTCTCAAAAAGTGCTATAAAGACATATTGTAGTAAATCAGATAATTATCATGAGAATTCTTCTGCTAGCCCTGCAATCTGAAGATTTTGATTGCCGTGAAATTGTGTGCCAATAAATATGAATTGCTTTGTAATAATAAATATAAAATAATAAAAAAAGGCATATAATATTGTTAGTAAATAGTTGTCTGAATCAATACAATAATTGTACATCATGCTTATTAAATCTTTCTCTAAAATTGACAAAAGTATTAATTTCTATTAAAATAGTATGAATAAGAATAGATTTTGTGATATTAGATATGTTGGCAGCAAAACCTTTGTGTCAAAACAGTATCAATCCTCCAACTTACCTAGGTGATGGATATCTCGCCGCTCTTCCGCCAGTGCCTACTACTACGTTCCCGCCAGTGCCTACTACTACTAAGCTTCCTTTCATTGCTGATCAAGGAGTAAAGGATTTGTTGAGTAATGATGATGATAATTCGTACCTAGATATTGCTTTGGATTCGACTGCAGCCAGGGGACGTCCTTTTGCTAAAGAAAGCGGTAATAGCAGAGTTCATTCTTCCTGTGCAGGTAGGGGCAACACACCTCCTCAGGGAAAAAGCGTCTACGATTATTCTGACCCTGCAGGTAGGGGCAACACACCTCCTCAGGTTACTGGAAAAAGCGTCTACGATTATTCTGACCCTGCAGGTGGAAATGGCGCACCTCCTCAGGTTCCTGTAGGAAGTGGAAATACTCATACTGACCCTACAGGTGGGAACAACACACCGCCTCTTCCACATAAAAATAGGACATATAAACAAGGTAAGGTACCTTTCTATGACGGACGCAATCATAGTAAAGCAAGAAATATTTTCCTCTATATTTATATGGGGATTATTATAGCGTCTTTGGTAATATTTTGTATATTATTGGTTCTTGCTGTTATAGCTATAATAGCGGTTGTGGTTATTGGGAGCAAAGGTGACGGTGTTGGATCAGTGCCTAGTGGAGGTGGAGTAGGGCTCTCATCAGTTAGTAGTAACGATGTTATTGATCCGTTTAGGACGGATATAGGGTATCCACATCATTTATCTTATTATAATTCGCAATCGTCATGGCCGTTGTGGTATACTATTTTCTTTTGGGGTAATTATAATCCTGGTTACAATTATTATTTTGAGTGTGCCTGTGATTGCAAGAGTAAAGTAGCACCACTTCCTACTAAGCAACAAACTCATATCATTCATGATATAAATTATAATGATAAAGATAAATCTAAGAGACCAGATCATCTCAAGGTTGGTTTGTTGATGGGTGGGTTTTTCCTTATTCCATCGTGTATATATCTTGCATCTTTGCTCGTGTATGTATGTAGTGATTGGCGATCAAAAAATTTAATTATTAAACAAACATTGATAAAAGCTTGTTTAATTCCATTGATGCCCGCCCTTATTGTTTTGTGCCTACCTATCATTTTTGCTTTGCAAAGAAGTTTGGTGTATAAGCATTATTATGCATCTTCCAACCCAGATAGAGTTTGGTATCATGCAATGATTGATACAACTTTAATAGCTGCGCCAATTGTTTTTCTTGGTACGGTTGCCTTGTCTATCCCAGCTTGTTGTGGTGTTTCATACAAGCCGTTGTTAATTGCGCAGGGTGCTTTGTGTGGATTGCTGGCTATTTGTGCGTTTATCATGCTTCTTGTTAATAGTATAAGTCCTAATGTAGATACTCCAGACCCTCAATTAGTTCATTGTTTTTGTGCTGGACCTATAAATGGCGATCCTGCCCATGATGCACCTTATGTTCAATAAGATTATTCTAAATAAATAACAGAATGGTAATAATATATCTGCTCTTGCTGATTATTCAGGGGTGTTTGTTCTTTAATTGCGATTTGCTGTGAGCTGTGTTTCATATAAAATTGTAAGGTAAATTCTTTATAGAAACAGAGCGCATCATGTGTATAACATTTTTTATGTTAGGTTTTGTATATTAACAATATGAGCTATTTGTCGCAAAATGTGTTTCATGTAAAATTGTAAGGTAAATTCTTTATAGAAACAGAGCGCATCATGTGTATAACATTTTTTATGTTAGGTTTTGTATATTAACAATATGAGCTAATTAAGCAGGATGCTTAATTATGCAAGGTAGTGATTTATTTCCAAAGATTTAGTGTTTATTTATGTAGCTCATGACGCAGATGCTAACTGGCTAAAGTTATAATGATATATTAGTCAAAATTAGTTCTTTCAGCGTATATTGAAATAGAATTGTGAAAACTATGGATAATAACGTTGTTTGTATTACTTTTGTCATAATATTTGGATGTTCAGGGGCGCTAGTTGCTAATCCTTTATCTACATTATCAGGCACTTTTATACCAATAGGTAGGATTATATAGAAAATTATCCACCATGATAGCATGAGAGTTATCGTAATGCCAAAATAATCCATATTAATTCCATGAAAATTATTGTAATGCAGTGTATATTTATTAAATAATAAGTGCAATGTAATATTGCCAAATTACGTATAAGTTTTATAGTTAACTTGTTGTGTATATCTACATATTATTAGTGGCTTAATTAATTGCTGAATTTAGTTTGATCTATTACACAAAAATTGTTAGTTAATCATTGCTATTTATTAGGTACTGTTTTAGTATTGCCCCTATTCTTGCCTTGATAAGGGATATGGATGTTTGCTATAAAATTGCCAAATGGCAACGTTTTTGAGTATGAGAGGCCTATAACTGGACTTTCTATTGCAGAAAGGATTAGTAAGGGACTTGCTAAGGAAGCTCTTGTGGCAGAAGTGAACGGGGAACTTTGGGATTTGAATAGAGAAATAGATTTTGATGCGAGCATTAAGATAATTAAGGATAATGATCCTGAGGGATTAGAGATTATTAGGCATGATGCCGCTCATATACTTGCTCAGGCTATAAAAGAAACTTTTCCAGATGCGCAAATTACTATAGGGCCAGTAATTGAGAATGGCTTCTATTATGATGTCTTTAGAGAACAAACTATATCTGAGAATGATCTTCTTATTTTAGAAGAAAAAATGAAAGAGATTATACAGAAGAATTATAGTATAAATCGTGAAATTTGGGATAGAGATAAAGCAATAGATTATTTTAAGAATATAGGTGAATATTATAAGGCGGAAATTATAGAGTCCATTCCTGTTGGGGAAAAAATTACAATTTATAGGCAAGGTGATTTTCTGGATTTATGTAGAGGTCCACATGCTTTGTCAACTGGTGCAGTGAAATACTTTAAGCTTATGAAGCTTGCTGGTGCTTACTGGCGAGGAGACTCTAAAAATGAGATGCTACAGCGTATATATGGCACGGCATGGGCTACAAAAGATGATTTAAATAATTATCTTCATATGTTAGAGGAAGCAAAGAAGCGTGATCATAGGAAACTTGGCAATGAATTAGATTTGTTTCATATTCAGGATGAGGCTAGGGGGCAGGTTTTTTGGCATGAAAAAGGTTGGATTATATATAATATAATCAAGAAATATATTGCTGATCGGCTGTTAGAGCACGATTATCAAGAGGTTAATACTCCGATAATGGCGAGTAGGGATCTGTGGAAGAAATCTGGTCATTGGGATAAATTTAGAGACAATATGTTTATTACTGATGTTGATAATGGAAAATCTGATCAGGAGGTTTATGCTATTAAACCTATGAACTGTCCATGTCACATTCAAATATTTAATCGAAATATTCGTAGTTATAAAGATTTGCCACTTAAAATTTCTGAATTTGGCATGTGCCATAGAAATGAACCTTCTGGTTCTCTTTATGGTTTGATGAGAGTTAGGGGGTTTGTACAGGATGATGCACATATTTTTTGTATGGAATCACAAATAACTGAAGAGACTAAGAATTTTTGTGATTTACTTTTGAATATTTATAAAGATTTTGGTTTTACTGATGTTAAAGTTAAATTTGCTGATAGGCCTGAAGAAAGAGCTGGAACAGACGATGTTTGGGATAAGGCAGAGGGAGCTTTGATGGAGGCCATTAAAAGTACGGGGTTATCATTCACTATAAATAAAGGTGAAGGTGCTTTTTATGGGCCAAAATTAGAGTTTGTATTGCGTGATGCTATAGGTCGTGATTGGCAGTGTGGTACTTTGCAAGTTGATTTTGTGATGCCAGAGAGACTTGGGGCATGCTATGTTGCTAAAGATGGTCAGAAATATCATCCTGTTATGTTGCATCGTGCTATCTTAGGAACATTTGAGCGATTTATTGGTATATTAATAGAACAATATGCTGGTAAATTCCCATTGTGGCTTGCGCCTGTGCAGGTATCTATTGTGACTATTGTTAATAAAGTTGATGATTATGCATTATCTTTATATAAAAGATTACGTGCTTTATCTGTTAGGGTAGAGTTAGATTTATCAAATGAAAAGATTAGTTATAAAATTAGAGGGCATAGCACAAGGAAAGTTCCTCAAATTTGGATTATAGGAGAAAATGAATTATTAAATAATGAAGTTTCTGTGCGCTATTTAGGCTCTAATAAAAATAAAGTTTTTGATGCTGATAGCGCTATTAATGATATGTTAAGTCATATAAAAAGTAAGGTATTTTAGTGTTTATGGAGTTGTTGATTTTATGAAAGATGAAAATAGGATAGTTGTTGATAGTAATAGGTTTTCCGCTGTTCAGGTAATAGATGAAAATGGTGTTAATCTCGGTAGTATGAGAACAATGGATGCTATAAATATTGCAAAAGATAAGAAGCTTGATCTTGTGGAGATGAGTGGTGGCAGAGAAGGTGTCGTAGTATGTAAAATTATGAACTATAGTAGACATAGATTCGAGCAGAAAAAGAAAATTAGTCAGGCTAAAAAGAACCAGAAAAATCGGGATGTTAAAATTATAAAAATGAGACCGGTGATAGCTGATAATGATCTATATCGAAAGATTCGTCAGGTTCAATCTATAGTCGAGAGCGGTAATAAGGTTGATGTTCAAATTTCTTTTAGATTCAATGAATGTCGAGGAGAATTGGGTGATAGATTGTTAAGTAGATTAATGCCAGCAACAGAAGAGTTTGCAAAAGTTGAAAAAAAGCTTTGTAAAAAAGGAGATAGACGTTGGTCTATAGTTTTTGTTCCTAAATAATTTAAAATGTGTGGATGTGATGGATGTTTTTATATCCTTAGTTTGGAAATTAGTGCCGTTGTACGTTATAATTTTTATGGGTTACGTTGCTGGTAGATTTTTGCATATTGATAAGTCTGATATAGCCAGACTTTTATTTTACTTGTTAACTCCGATTGTGGTTATGCATGGTATATTAAACGCTGATTTCTCTGCTGCATTGGTAGCTTTGCCTATTGCTGTTTGGTTGCTAGGAACAATATTGAGTGTAGTCATATATTATACTACATCATTATTTTTTAAGGGTAACATTAGAAATATAATGGCTTTCAGTTCTGGCACATCTAGCATGGGGTATTTTGGTTTGCCAGTTGCAATGATGGTTTTTAGTGGTGAGGAAAAGGTAATTGCCATATATATCACAGCGTGTGTTGGTATGATGTTATTTGAGAATACGTGTGGTTTTTATTGGGTTGCAAGGGGTATTCATACTACCAAAGAATGTGCAGTAAAATTTATTAAGTTGCCTACTTTATATGCAGCTATTTTTGCTTTTGCTATGTCCGCCGCAGGCCTGAGGTTTCCTGATCACTTCGCTGATATTATGCAGAATGTTAGAGGGGCCTATTCTGTTTTAGGGATGATGATAGTTGGACTGAGTTTGTCTACAATTAAAGAGTTTACTATTGATTGGAAAATGTTAACAGTCACTTTTGTAGTGAAATATGTGCTGTGGCCAATACTCATAATTGGCTTTGTGTACCTGGATAAATATTATATTAATTTTTTCAATAATGGTCAGATATATAAATCTTTGATGATACTGGCTATAGTACCAATTTCTGTTTCTAATGTTGTATTGGCTACAATATTTAATTATCCAGTAGATAGAATTACTGTAGTTTTGTTAATTAATACTTTGATTGCATTAGTTTATGTACCAACCATGATTGCTTTATTCTTAAGTTAAATATGATTTTATCTTAATCTTAAGCTTGTAACAATTAAGTTGGATAATAGGGGTTATAGTTCATATATTAATCTAAATTTATGTAGTTTATCCATACTATATTCATATGTGATGTTAGTTAGGTTATAGGCATAATAAGAATATTTATTAATAAGGTGGCTTAGAAAATCCTTTGGGAGACAAGGTAAATATCTCATATCCATTGTTTGTTACGGCAATGGTATGTTCGAATTGTGCTGAGAGTTTGCCATCTCTGGTGACAGAAGTCCATCCATCATCAAGAAGTTTCATTCTATGAGTTCCAGTATTTATCATTGGTTCAACAGTAAAAAACATTCCTTCTTCTAATGTTACATCATAGCTGGAGTTATAGTAGTGCAGCACATTAGGGTCTGTGTGAAATACGGTGCCTATACCATGTCCACAGAAATCTTCTACTACCGAAAAGGCATTGCTATGTGCATATTCAGCAATTGCTTTTCCTATTTCACAAATTTTAACCCCGGGTTTGACTGCATTTATCCCTTTCATCATGCAATCATAAGTAATGTCACAAAGTTTTTGAGCTTTATGTTTAGGCTGACCTACAAAATACATTCTACTAGAATCACCATGCCAGCCATCTAGTATAACAGTTACATCTATATTTAATATATCCCCATCCTGTAATATATCTTTTTCTGAAGGTATGCCATGACATATTATGTTGTTTTTTGAAGTACATATAGATTTCGGGAACCCTTTATAGTTCAGTGGTGCTGGGACTGCATTATTTTCAATAATTTTATTATGACATAATGTATTTAATTTTTCGGTATTTACACCTGGCTCTATGTAATCAGTAATAAAATCTAATATTTCTGCGGCTAACCTACCTGCCTTACGCATAGCTACAAAATCACTTTCTGGGTGTTGTATTATATTCATTATCTACTCGTACAGTATTGAGTAATAAAGTGTACACTCATAGCATTATATCTTCAATATTTTATTTATTGCACAATATAATATTTCATGCATTGAGATATAGTTTGTAATAAAATTTCAAAGTTAATGACATTAATTATACTAAAAATATCTTTAATAAAGGGCTTGTTCATATCTTGTTGTTATGTTAAGAACCTATTCTGTGAAATGTAGTGTGGTGTATGATGAGAGCTGAGTTTGAGGCGTATGTAGAGAAGATAAGGGAAAGTATTGCTTTAATACGGAGGTTTCTTTGATGTTGATTCATTACAGCTTCAATTAGAAGAATTAAACGATCAATGTAATGTGCCTGAGTTGTGGTCTAATCAAGATAGAGCTAGGTCTTTATTGCAGAAAAAATCAGCTATTGAAGGTGACTTAGAGGGTTTATTTAGCTTGGAAGGCGATTTAATATCTAATATAGAAATAATAGAGCTTTTGAAAGAAGAGGATGATGAAGATATTTTAGATGAAGTGCAAGGTACTTTGTTGAATTTGTATAATCGTGCAAGTAAAATGGAAACAGAGTGTTTATTCTCTGGGGAAGCAGATTCTAAATCATGTTTTATAGATATACATTCCGGTGCTGGTGGAACAGAATCTAATGACTGGGCGCAGATGTTACAGCGCATGTATACTAGATGGGCAGAAATATTTCATAAATTTTCTGTAAAAATTGAAGATTCTGTTGCAGGAGATGAAGTGGGTATTAAATCGGCTTTATTGAGGGTTGATGGTCATCGTGCTTATGGTTGGGCAAAAGCAGAAAGTGGAGTGCATAGATTGGTCAGAATATCTCCTTTTGATTCTAATAATAAGCGTCATACTACGTTTGCAAATATTAATGTCATTCCTATTGTAGATAATGATATTAATATTGATATTGCAGATAAAGATATTAGGATAGATACATATCGTTCCTCTGGTGCAGGAGGGCAACATGTTAATACTACGGATAGCGCTGTAAGAATAACGCATTTGTCTACCAATATTGTTGTTCAATGTCAGAATAATCGTTCGCAACATCAAAATAAAGAGGCGGCAATGACTATGCTGAAATCTCGTTTATATGAGGCAGAATTAAGAAAAAGAGAAGAGGAGGCAATGAAGGAAAGAGAGGGTAAGTCTTCAATCGGTTGGGGTAATCATATTCGATCATACGTATTTTATCCGTATCAGATGGTGAAGGATGTCAGAACAGGGCATGAATCTAGTAATGTACAGAATGTAATGGATGGCAATTTAGATAGCTTTATAAAATCTACACTTTCCAGTCGAGCGAATTAGAGGGGGGTGTCTGCAAATTTGTTTTGTAGGCAGATTTAAAAATAGCAAAGGCAAGCAGTAAACGTGTTATATGTTATGCTTATTTCCAGCCGAGCGAATTAGTGGAGTGTCTGCAAATTTGTTTTGTAGGCAGATTTAAAAATAGCAAAGGCAAGCAGTAAACGTGTTATATGTTATGCTTATTTCCAGTCGAGCGAATTAGAGGGGGGTGTCTGCAAATTTGTTTTGTAGGCAGATTTAAAAATAGCAAAGGCAAGCAGTAAACGTGTTATATGTTATGCTTATTTCCAGCCGAGCGAATTAGTGGGGTGTCTGCAAATTTGTTTTGTAGGCAGATTTAAAATAGCAAAGGCAAGCAGTAAACGTGTTATATGTTATGCTTAATCCAGCTTATAACTTTATTTATAGCGCCTTTTGTTTTATCTTTCACATTATATGAATCATCTTCATGAAAAAACATGTTTTGTAATATTTTTAGAGATCCAAATATTGCTGATAACGATGAATCTTTGCTATGACCTTCTATTGTATAATTTGTAATATTATTGCCAATCCTTACATGTAAATTTAATATATGTGATGCTAGTTCACGTAAACTTGTAATTTGGCTAGTGCCTCCAGTAATGATTATTTTATTACCTAAGGGGTGATTTTCCGTATTTTTTAGAATCATTTCTAGTATTTCCTCAACCCTAGGACGGATAATATTAACGAGATTAAGCTTGGAGAATTCACAATCTTTCCCATCTTCTGTTGATATTTTAATTAAATCTTCTTCATTTGCTGATGTTAGTATGACATTGCCGTAATTTATCTTGATTTCTTCTGCTGTTTTTAGATCTATAGATAAACCATAAGCAATGTCTTTTGTAATGTGAACACCGCCTATAGGAATTGATGATAAATGCATCAATGTTTTGTTTTTAAATGTTGCAATAGAAGTGTATGATCCCCCTATATCTACAATTGTAGCGCCCGCAATAAGCTCTTCATTTGTTAAACAGGACATTCCAGATGCATATGGTTCTGCTATACATCCAATCATGTTAAGATTACATTTTCCTATGCAGCTTTGTAAATTTATTAAAGATGCTTTGATAGCTGTTATTAGGCATATTCTTGCTTCTAGGTGGTTCCCATACATTTCTAGGGGGTTTTTTATTCCGTTTATTTGGTCTATTTTATAATCTATGGGGAAGCTGTGTATTATAACATCGTTTCCATTATAGTTTTCATTACCTTGTTTCATCAACTTTCGTATTTCTTTTGTAGTAATAGGGACATTTCCAGTAGAAATTAATGAAGTGATATTATTGGATTTTATATCAGATCCAGAAATTATTACATAAGTTTGATCTACGGTTTCATTGGCCATTTTCTCCGCTTCTTCTATTGCATTTGTAATGCATTTATGGGACTCACTAATATCTGTTATCATTCCTCCTTTTAGTCCTTTGGATTCTGTTTTACTGTGTCCAATAATATCTAATCCATCAGTAGAAATTTTAATGATTGCACAAAATATCTTTGAAGAGCCCAGGTCTAATATAGCAAACACTCTTCTTGCAGGTTTATTTATATTATTCATTAATCAGTCATAAGCTATTATAATCACTAGTATATAGTATGCTATTTCTTGCATTAATGCAACTTGAATATCACTTAATGAGTCTTTTGTGTCTCATGCTTTGTATGGAATCTAATTTTTGTATTTCTTTTTTATGTAAGATTCTTTGTTTTTCAGTTTCTTTTCTTTCTGTGTACATTTCTACTGTTTTCATTTGTTTAAATTGTTTATTTATATTTTCTTCTATTGTTACGATTTGTTTATTTATATTTTCTATGGTTTGAATTAGGGTATTGATCTTATTTTGTTGTCCTTGAAGATAAAAGATCATATCTTGATCGTATTTATCAATTTCATTTGCTATTTTTTTTTCACTGTTTAATTTGAAAGTTTCATGTCTGATTTCTTGATTAACTTTAGTCTTTCTCTGTAGTAGTTCTGCAAGTTTATTTTTTTCTTTTATCAAATTATTTTTATACAATCTTGCTATGGTTATTAGTGATTTTATATTGCTCATTCTTATTTACAGTGCGCTAATTTATAGTAATACATATTGTTTAACAATCAGTTTATATTTATATAATCATTATATATGAATGTCTATAATGCATTATTTTGATAAATAAGTTATTTATTTCATTTTTGCTGTTGACACGTTCGCATTACTCATGTAAAACTATTTAAGTGCAGTTTGAATTAACATCTTGTTGAATTAAATTGGATTTAATTGTTTGTTGTTTGAATAAGTGAATAGATAGCGTATATTATAAAAAAAAAGTAGGTATTAGAGCAACTTTTTCTGTATTGCTCTAAAATTTAATTTTCATATTGAGGTGTGTAGATATAACTCTACATACTATTATTCTTTATCTTAATATAAAACAAGATAAGGGCATTTGGTGGATGCCTTGGCATTAAGAGGCGATGAAGGACGTTGCAGGCTGCGATAAGCTGCGGGGAGCTGTCAACAAGCGTTGATCCGTGGATTTCCGAATGGGGAAACCCAACTAAATTTTTTTAGTTATTCTCTGCTAAATAAAATAGGCAGAGAAAGCGAACCTGGTGAACTGAAATATCTAATTAGCCAGAGGAAAAGAAATCAACCGAGATTCCGTTAGTAGTGACGAGCGAATGCGGATCAGGCCAGTGGTCGTTAGAAAATAATTAGAATGAGCTGGAAAGCTCAGCCATAGAGGGTGATAGCCCCGTATGAGTAAAAATTCTTTCGGCACTTGAGTAGGGCGGGGCACGTGAAACCTTGTCTGAATATGGGGGGACCACCCTCCAAGCCTAAATACTCCTTAATGACCGATAGTGGACAAGTACCGTGAGGGAAAGGTGAAAAGAACCCCGAGAGGGGAGTGAAATAGACCCTGAAACCATATGCCTACAAACAGTCGAAGTTCCTTGTTAGTGTTACACACAGCCATTCGTGGCTGAGTGTGCTTACTAACTAGTATGGAATGACGGCGTACCTTTTGTATAATGGGTCAGCGAGTTAATTTATCAAGCAAGCTTAAGCTTTTAAGTGTAGGCGCAGCGAAAGCGAGTCTGAATAGGGCGTTTAGTTTGATGAATTAGACCCGAAACCAGGTGATCTAGCCATGGCCAGGTTGAAGGTGCAGTAAGATGCACTGGAGGACCGAACCGGGTACTGTTGCAATAGTATCGGATGAGCTGTGGTTAGGGGTGAAAGGCCAATCAAACCTGGATATAGCTGGTTCTCCGCGAAAACTATTTAGGTAGTGCGTCGTGTTATATATGCCTGGGGGTAGAGCTCTTGATAGACTAGGGGGGTGCATAACCTTACCGAATCTAACTAAACTTCGAATACCAGGTTTTAGTTTCACGGCAGACACACTATGGGCGCTAACGTCCATAGTGAAGAGGGAAACAACCCAGACCGCCATCTAAGGTCCCCAAATTATGACTAAGTGTAGAAGGAAGTAAAAGGGCCAAGACAGCCAGGAGGTTGGCTTAGAAGCAGCCATCCTTTAAAGAAAGCGTAATAGCTCACTGGTCTAATCAAGCCTTTTTGCGCCGAAAATGTAACGGGGCTTAAGTCATATACCGAAGATGCGGGATATCTTTTTGATATCGGTAGCGGAGCGTTCTGTAAGCTGTTGAAGGCATTTTGTAAAAAATGTTGGAGGTATCAGAAGTGAGAATGCTGACATGAGTAACGATAAAGAATGTGAAAAACATTCTCGCCGAAAACCTAAGGTTTCCTATGTAAAGTTAATCTGCGTAGGGTTAGTCGGTTCCTAAGGCAAGTCCGAAAGGGGTAGTCGATGGAAATCAGGTTAATATTCCTGAACCACAGAGTAGTGACGCATCTGAATTGTTATTGTTGCTTATTGGATTGTGACAGTGGCTGGATGGTGCCAGGAAATAGCTACTCTAATTACATTAATTTTTTATGCTTTGTATTTAGTATATGAATTTGATGTATTATAAATGGCCGTACCGTAAACCGACACAGGTGGGTGGGTAGAGAATACTAAGGCGCTTGAGAGAATGATATTGAAGGAACTCGGCAAATTACACCTGTAACTTCGGGAGATGGGTGACCATAGATAGGGTAACCTGTTTGTGGTGTCACAAAATAGGGGGTGGCGACTGTTTACTAAAAACATAGGACTCTGCTAACATGCAAATGGATGTATAGGGTCTGACGCCTGCCCGGTGCTGGAAGGTTAACAGGAAGAGTGCAAGCTCTGAATCGAAGCCCCAGTAAACGGCAGCCGTAACACTGACGGTTCTAAGGTAGCGAAATTCCTTGTCGGGTAAGTTCCGACCCGCACGAATGGCGTAACGACTTCCCCACTGTCTCCAATATCAACTCAGTGAAATTGAATTCCCCGTGAAGATGCGGGGTACCTGTGGGTAGACGGAAAGACCCCGTGCACCTTTACTATAGCTTTACATTGAATTAATAAAAACTCTGTGCAGAATAAGTGGGAGACTTTGAAGTATGGGCGTCAGCTCGTATGGAGTCATCTTTGAGATACCACTCTTTGTTTTTCTTAATTCTAACTAGGTTCAATTATCTTGAATTAGGACATTGTATGGTGGGTAGTTTGACTGGGGCGGTCGCCTCCTAAAGAGTAACGGAGGCGTGCAAAAGTAAGCTCAGGCTGGTCGGAAATCAGCTGTTTAGAGTGCAATGGCATAAGCTTGCTTGACTGCAAGGCATACAAGCCGAGCAGGGACGAAAGTCGGTCATAGTGATCCGGTGGTTCTGTGTGGAAGGGCCATCGCTCAACGGATAAAAGGTACGCCGGGGATAACAGGCTGATAGCGCCCGAGAGTTCATATCGACGGCACTGGTTGGCACCTCGATGTCGACTCATCACATCCTGGGGCTGGAGTTGGTCCCAAGGGTTCGGCTGTTCGCCGATTGAAGTGGTACGTGAGTTGGGTTTAGAACGTCGTGAGACAGTTCGGTTCCTATCTCCCACAGGCGCAGGAAATTTGAGAGGGTTTAACTTTAGTACGAGAGGACCGAGTTAGACATACCTCTGGTGCACCAGTTGTCACGCCAGTGGCATAGCTGGGTAGCTAAGTATGGTTGGATAACCGCTGAAAGCATCTAAGTGGGAAGCCATCCTCAAGATAAGATTTCCCCATTAGGATCGTGGTAGACTACCACGTTGATAGGCTAGGTGTGTAAGCACGGTGACGTGTTAAGCTAACTAGTACTAATATCCGATTGGTTTTATATTTTGTGAATATTAGTATGTAGTGTTTTATTTATATACTTCAATCTTTATAGTAGACGCTTTCATAAGCTTGGTGATTATAGCGAGAGTGAAACACCCGATCACATTCCGAACTCGAAAGTGAAACCTCTTAGCGCCGATGGTACTGCTTTGTTGTGGGAGAGTAGGTCGTTGCCGAGCTTATGAAAGTGTCTGCTTTTACGCATCTATTTATTTTATTTAATTTTTTTCTTATTGGTTATTATTTTTTATATTGCATTGATGTAGTTATCTTGTACGGTTCTTGTATTTTGAGGGTTCTTGTTAATGTCTTTTAGCAGCACTTTGTTTACACCTATTGAAAATGAGGTTTCTTCCTCCTATTTGTCATACGCTATGAGTGTAATTGTAAGTCGTGCAATACCTGATTTGCGTGATGGCTTGAAGCCTGTGCATAGGCGAATATTATTTGCTATGTTTGAATTAAATTGTTATCATAATTCTAATTATAGTAAATCTGCTAAGATCGTAGGTGAAGTTATGGGTAGATATCATCCACATGGTGATAGTGCAATCTATGACTCCCTTGTAAGAATGGCTCAAGATTTTTCGCTTTTTATTCCTTTAATAGATGGGCAAGGAAATTTTGGATCTATGGATGGAGATCCACCTGCAGCGATGCGTTATACAGAATCTAGATTATCATTATTTGCACATTGTTTATTAAATGATATTAATGAAGAAACTGTAGATTTTGTTCCTAATTATGATAAATCCGCCGAAGAACCAACTATTTTACCAGCTGAGTTTCCTAATATATTGGTTAATGGAACTAGTGGTGTTGCTGTTGGAATGGCCACTAACGTTGCTACGCATAATCTCACTGAAATACTTGAATTATGTCAAATATTTTTACGAAAATCATCTGAAAATATAAGTATTGAAGATATTATGAAAGTAGTAAAAGCACCAGATTTTCCTACTGGTTCTTATATACTTAATTCTCCAGGCATTAAAACGGCCTTTGAAACAGGGCGTGGATCGATAATAATGAGAGCTAAAACTCATATAGAAGAACTTGATTATGGAAAAAAAGCAATTATTGTAGATGAGATACCTTATCAGGTAAATAAAGCTAAAATGATTGAAAATATTGCTGGATTAATTAATGATAAAAGGATTTCTGGTATTGTTGATCTGCGAGATGAATCTGACCGTAAAGGAATTAGAGTAGTAATAGAATTAAGAAGAGATGCTATTCCAGATGTAATCTTGAATCAGCTTTTTAAATTATCTCAATTACAAACTACGTTTTCTGTTAATATGGTTTTGTTAAGAAATGGTGAGCCAGCATTGATGTCTTTAAAAGATATAATTGCTGATTTTCTTATCTTCAGAAAACAAGTTGTAGTTAGACGTACTACTTATCGTTTGAATAAAGCGGCTTCAAAGGCTCATTTATTGCTTGGGTTAAACATTGCAATTGCCAATATTGATGAAATAGTTAAGATAATTAAAGCTTCTAAAAATAAAGAAGATGCGACTAATGCTTTATTATCAAAAGAATGGACATTTGATGGATCTTCTTTAATTAAAGAATTGGCAGAATTAGTGGGTGGTAATGATTATGTTATAGTGGATAATTGTTGTAAATTTTCTTTGCAGCAAGCCAAAGCTATATTGGATATGCGCTTACATAACTTAACTACGTTAGAAAAAAATAAATTGGAAGCAGAAATAAGAGTTTTAATCGATGATATTAAACGATACAACGAGATTCTTTCTTCTAAAGAAGTTTTAATAGACCTGATATATAATGAATTTGAGGCTATAAAAAATAAATTTCCTTCTCCTCGTAAAAGTGAAATATTATCAGTTGTAGACATTGATAGTGATATGGATGACTTAATTCAACGTGAAGATATGGTAATTATCATGACATATGATGGTTACATAAAACGTACTCCACTCCAGCTTTATAAACAGCAAAAACGCGGCGGAAAAGGTAGGTCTGGACAAAAATTAAAAGAGACAGATATTATAATCAAAATATTTGTTACTAATACACATAATAATGTATTTTTCTTTTCAAAATTTGGAAAAGTTTATAAAAGTAAAGTTTATAATTTGCCAATAGGAGATCATACCTCTAGAGGTAGATCTATGCTTAACTTATTTGATTTAGAAGAAGGTGACTCTATAACTAGTGTGATGCCTATCCCTGATACTGATGATTTGAAAGATTTAAATATAATTTTTGCAACGAAAAATGGAAAAATAAGAAGAAATAGTATCAATGATTTTGAATATATTCCAAAGAATGGAAAAATTGCTATAAAATTAGATGATTCTGATAAATTGATAGATGTAAAAGCTTGTAAGGACTCTGCAAATATATTGATATCCACTAGGTTTGGTAAAATTATTAGGTTTGAAGTAGATAAAGTTAGAGTATTTAAGAGTCGTACATCAGAAGGGGTAATTGGAAAAAAATTAACAAATAATGATGAGGTCGTTTCTTTTTCTGTATTGAATGAAGGAAAGATTGAAGAAGAAGCTAAAAATAATTATTTAAATTATTTTAATGATAGTGGAGTTGAGGAACTTAGACAATCTTTTATGAATAACAAGGATCAACTACCCTTACCTAAAGAAAATCTTCCATGTCCTTTGGAACATATTACTTCAGCAATACAAAGTGAAAAATTTATTCTTGCTGTTACAGAAAATGGATTTGGAAAAATATCTTCTAGTTATGACTATAGAATTACTAATAGAGGTGGGTTAGGTATAATTAATATTATTACTTCTAAGCGAAATGGTAATGTGGTCGCTAGTTTTTCTGTAGATAGAAAAGACCAACTTATAATTATTACCAGTAAAGGTAGAGTAATTAGAGTATCCATTAATAATATAAGGGTTACTAGACGGAATACTCAGGGAGTTATGTTATTCAGGATTAATAAAAATGAAAAAATTGCTTCTGTTGCCAAAGTAATTGATTCAGAAGATAAATCTAATGACGAAGATATAGAAAATGCGAATATAGAAGAAGATAATTATGAAGAAGGCATTGAGGAATAAAATTGTTATGTATTGATAATATAGATAAATTATTTTCAATATTATCTACAGAAAATCCTGCACCTAAAACTGAGTTGCAATATAATAATAATTATACTATGTTAGTTGCTGTAATATTGTCAGCACAGGCTACAGATGTTAGTGTCAATAAAGCTACAAATCATTTATTTAAAATAGTTAAATCTCCTGATGATATGTTGTTATTAGGATACAATAAATTAGTTCAATATGTACGATCCATTGGATTATACAAAACAAAATCAAAAAACATTATATTAATGAGCAAAATGCTGTCTGACTTATATGCAGGAAAGGTTCCAGATAATTTTGAGAATTTAATAAAGCTTCCAGGAGTGGGGAGGAAAACAGCTTATGTTGTTTTGAATTGTGCCTTTGATCAACCAGTTATTGCAGTGGATACGCATGTTTTTAGAGTAAGCAATAGATTGGGCTTAGTAAACGAAAGCAATGTTTTAAATACAGAAAAAAGTCTTATGAAATGTATTCCAGAAAAATGGTTAAAAAATGCTCATAATTGGTTAGTTTTACATGGGAGATATATATGTAAAGCAAAAAAACCAGAATGTATACGATGTAAAATTAATAAATATTGCGAATATAAGAATAAATTAATTAGTTAGCGTATCTTTGTGATGGTAGTTAAATATTTCTAATAAAATTTTTAATGAGTCATGTGTTGGCAGTGTTAAAGTAGGATCAATATTAATTATCTCGTTTGCTTGTTCTGAGGCGCTCTTAATAATATTTTTATGTTCCCATATATCTATAAATTTGAAATCTGGAATCCCAGACTGTTTTTTTCCTATTAAATCTCCTTCTCGTCGTATTTTTAAATCTTCTTCTGCTATAAGAAATCCATCTTCTGTTTCTTTCATAATTTGCATTCTTTTCTTAGAATTAGTTGTTAATTTATTATACAAAAGTATGCAGTAGGATTTTTGGGAGCCACGCCCGACTCTTCCACGTAATTGATGCAGTTGCGCTAAACCGAACCGCTCTATTCCTTCTATTACTATTATAGTAGCATCTTTATTATCTATGCCTACTTCAATTACAGTCGTTGCTAATAATATTTTTATCTGCCCAGAATGAAAGTTATTAATAATATTTTCTTTAGTAATTGCATCCATTTTACCGTGTAACATGGCAATTTCTTCATGAAAATGCTCTTGCAAAGATTTAAATCTTTCTTCAACGGATGTGATGGTTGTATTTGCATTATCTTCTATTAAGGGACATACCCAATATGCCTTTGCTCCTGATTCTTTTATTCTTTTGATTACTGCAAGAACCTTATGAATTTGCATTACAGATGTGTGTATTGCTTGTTTATGTTTTGGTTTATCTTTTAAAATAGAACAAGAAATTTCTCCATATATAGTTAAGGTTAATGTTCTGGGTATAGGTGTTGCACTTATTAATAATATATCAGTGCCATTGCCCTTATTAACTAATATTTCTCTTTGTTCAACTCCAAATTTATGTTGTTCATCTATTACCGCTATAGCTAAATTATTAAATTGTACAGTATGTTGTAATAAAGCATGTGTTCCAATTAATAAATTTATTTTTCCTTCTGCTAGTTTTTCAATTAAGATCTTTTTATCCTTTGTTTTAGTTTTACCAGTTAATAACGCTATATTTATTCCACTATCCTTACATACAGACTCGATCCATTTGAAATGTTGTGTGGCTAATATTTCTGTTGGCGTAATAAGAGTTGCTTGATAACCAGCTTCAATAGCATTTACCATGCATAGCAATGCTACTATAGTTTTGCCACTTCCTACATCTCCTTGTAAAAGTCTTATCATAACTGATGGCAGGTTTTGGTCATCTTGTATTTCTTCTATAACTTTCTTTTGTCCTGCAGTTAATTCAAATCCTACCTTAGAAAGTATAATATCTTGTAATTTTTTATTACCTTTGATGATAATGCCTGGTTTTTGTGATGTGGTTTTATGTAACCTCTTTACTACTAATTGATATGCTAGCATTTCATCATATGCTAATCTGGATATAGCATCGCTGTTTGATAATATATCTTCTGGTTTTTTGACCGCGTGTAATTTGTGTATAGTTGTTTTAAAGCTTGACCAGTTATTTTTTTGTATTGTTCTTTTAGGTATCCATTCGGGAATGTCTGGAATATAATTTAATGTAGAGTGTATAATATTACATAACTTATAATTAGTTAGTCCAGTTGTTAATGGATATACAACCTCTTTTTGGAATTCTTTATTAGATAACGCTGAAATTGGTAAGATTTTATCTGGATGAGATATATATAATTTATCTGATTGTGTGTATATATTTCCGCTAATAATTTTCTTTATGCCAATTGGTAGTAATTTTCTTAAATAACCACTGTTACTATTAAAAAAAGATATGACTATTGGTATATTATTATCTGTAATGCATTTTATTTTATAAGGACTTTTTTTTCCATAATTTGTTAAAGGCATGTTATATTCAATAGGCGTTGCTACTACAGTAATTAATTCTTTATTCTTTTTTTCTTTTATATTAAGCGTTAGGGATCTATCTATTATTTTGCTTGGTTTGTGTAATAGTAAGTCTATTACCCTACTATCTGGTACGATTCTTTTTAATAAATCTAGATCTTTTTTTATTATATTAGAAAAAGAGCTGAGATCGGAAAATAAATATGGTATTGAGTTCATATCTAATTATTACCATATATGCTATTTGATTATCTAAGATAATAGTAATAATTCAATTGTTAAATTAAGCTATCTTTGCATCTAAAAGACCCATTTTATCTAAGTGATTTAATTCTTGGAATCCCCCAATATGTTCACCTTCTATAAAAATTTGGGGAACGGTTCTTTTTCCACCAGCTTTTTGAATCATTTCTTCCATAAGTTTTATATCATTTTGTATAGATATTTCTTCTGGAATTATTCCCTTTGATTTTAATAGATTTTTGGCATTAACACAAAACGGACATACTGTTTTAGTGTACATTACAACCTTTTTCATAATTATTTATTATCCATTTGTTATTGTAATGAATACTAGTATATTATAGTTATAATAGTATTAATTCATTGATTATAATATAAAATCCATGCAAGAGATTGCTTAATACATATTTACAGGTACACATACATAGTATGTTGGAAGATTATTTGGATCAAGAATTATTGGATATTAGCAATTCTTGGTTAAACTGGCTAGAAAATGAGCTTTTATATTCTAAAAATACGCTCTCTTCATATTCTATAGATTTTAAAGAGTTTATAATCTTTATGGTATCTTATAAAGGAACCACAATTAATATTGCCGTATTAACAAAATTACATATTAGAGATTTCAGGGCATGGTTAGCATTTTTAAATAATAAGGGTAATAAGTCTTCTTCAAATGCTAGGGCTTTGTCTGTAATCAGAAATTTTTTTAAATATATAAGTATATATTATGAAATTACACATGATGTGATATTTGATTTATTATTGCATAATAAGCATAATGAGCTTGCTAAATCTATAAGCGCAGATGACATAATTAATCTTCTTAATAAGCTTAAAAATATTGACAAAGATAGCTGGGTTAATAAGCGAAATTCCACAATAGTTGCACTTATGTATGGTTCAGGATTAAGAATCAGTGAAGTAATAGAATTAAAATATAGTAATATTATCGATAATAATATTGTTTTAAAAGGAAAGGGGAAAAAAG
Source organism: Rickettsiales bacterium (assembly GCA_965262395.1). GTDB lineage: Bacteria > Pseudomonadota > Alphaproteobacteria > Rickettsiales > Anaplasmataceae > CBDHFF01. The sequence goes on along the minus strand of OZ253531.1, from coordinate 977,005 downwards.
AACGGGTGGTTCCTGTATTTCCATTTATTAAAGAAGAATTGAATAATTATTTGAAGCTTTGTCCGTATTATCATAATGAAGATGCTCCTTTGTTCTTTGGTAAAAGAGGCAAGATATTAGATAGATGTTATTTTGCTACTTATTTGAAAGATATTTGTATTAGTTCTGGATTACCTGATTATAGTTCTCCACATAAATTTCGGCATAGTTTTGCAACTCATTTATTGATTAACAATGTTGATATTCGATCAATACAAGAGCTTTTGGGGCATTCATCTTTAGATTCTACGCAGAGATATACAAAATTACATTCTAATAAGTTAAAAAATATTCACAAAAATCTTCACTTAAGGGGATAACTATATATTTATCGGTTGACAGAGTAAGAACAATATCTTATTATCAGCTGGATAACAGTAAGTAATGTTGAGTTTTTATGCAGGTGGTAATTCGTTCTGGTGGCAAACAATATAATGTAGAAAAGGGATCCGTAGTTAAGGTGGAAAGAACACCTGGAGATGTGGGGTCTATGATTGTTTTTGGTGATGTTTTACTTTTTGTTGATGAAAGTGGGAATGTTTCGCATAATCCATCTGGTGTTAAAGTAGAAGCCAAAGTTTTGGAACAAAAGAAAGATAAAAAAGTTATTATTTTTAAGAAAAAAAGAAGAAAAAATTATAGAAGGAAAAATGGACATAGACAGTTTGTAACTGTTCTTAAAATTAGCGGTATCATAACTAGTTAAGGAGAGATTTTATGGCTACTAAAAAAGCTGGTGGTAGTTCCAGGAATGGTAGAGATTCGGCTGGACGGAGACTTGGTTTGAAGAAATTTGGTGATGAATATGTTCGTGCTGGGTCCATAATTATTAGACAGCGTGGTACTAAGTATATGATTGCAGAAAATGTTGGATTAGGACGTGATCATACAGTTTTTTCTCTTATAGATGGTACTGTTTTTTTTAAAAAGGGCAGAAAAAATAAAACCTATGTTGGTGTTAATGCTATACAGTAATTATATTCATGTCTCTGAATAATTTTATAGATGAAGTTAAGATTGAGATAGCTGCTGGTAGTGGTGGTGATGGCTGTCTTTCCTTTCGTAGAGAGAAATTTGTTGAATTTGGTGGTCCTGATGGCGGCAATGGTGGACGAGGTGGAGATATTTTCCTTCGTTCAAAAAAAGGTTTAAATACACTTGGTTATTTTCGTTTTAAAAGGCATTTTAAGGCCAAGAATGGTAGTGCTGGCTCCAGTAAAAATAAAACTGGCTCTTCTGGGGATAGTTTGTATCTTTATGTCCCATTGGGTACTCAAATTTTTAATGAAAATATGTCTCTAATAGTTGACCTTAATCAAGATGGACAAGAATTTTTAATTGCTGAAGGTGGCGCTGGTGGTATGGGTAACAATACTTTTAAAAGTTCTATTAATCAGACGCCAAGACATGTGACTAAAGGAGAAAGTAGAGAAAAACTTTTGTTAGTTCTAAGTTTAAAGATCTTATCTGATGTTGGATTAATTGGCATGCCTAACGCAGGTAAATCTACTTTACTTGCTAGGTGTACTAACGCTCATCCCAAGATTGCCGACTATCCTTTTACTACTTTATATCCAAATCTTGGGGTTGTTGATATAGGATATAATGGCTTTGTAATGGCTGATATTCCTGGATTAATAGAGGGAGCAAGTGAAGGAATAGGATTAGGAGATAAATTTTTGAAACACATTGAAAGGTGTAAAGTCTTAGTACATTTAGTTGATTCTTTGCATGATGATGTCGTTTTGGCATATAAGATGATTCGAAATGAACTTAGTGAATATGCCGCTGATTTACTTGAAAAAGAAGAATTTGTGTTGTTAAGTAGGTGTGACTTAATAAATGATAAGGAACATTTGAGTGACAAAATAAATCTGCTATCACAACATACAGGAAAAAAGGTTTATACTGTTAATATTTCAGAGTTTAAAACGACAGAATTGTTACTTCATGACATATATAAATTACTTAATAATTAATCAATCAGTATATAAATAATCCTCTAGTGCTATATTTATTGCGTTTTGTAATTCAGGAGATGCCTCTTTTAATGGTCTTCTAAGCAATGGCTTATAATTTCGTAATTTATGCAATGCCCATTTTATAGGAATTGGATTAGTTTCTTTAAATAATACATCATTAAAATGATGTAATTTTTTATATATTGTTACTGCTTCTATATGTTTGCCTTTTAATGATAATTCTTGCATTTTTGCGCATAGCTTAGGAAATATATTGGATAATACTGATATACACCCTTTTCCTCCATATAAATTTAAAGCTAAAGAAGAATCATCGTTGCCTGAGAGCCAAGTGAAATCATTTTTAATTTTATTTTTAAGATCCAATGGCCTGGTTATTAGGGCAGTAGCATCTTTAATACCTATTATTTTTTTTAAGGCAGAAATTCTTATCAGTGTATGGTTTTCAATAGCTACAGATGTTCTGCTGGGTATATCGTATACAATTATTGGCAAGGATGTGTTATCATGTATAATTTTAAAATGTTCATATATACAATCTTGAGTTGGTTTATTATAAAATGGTGTAACCACTAATACTGCATCTGCTCCTAATTTACTACTTTCATTAGTCATATTTATTACTTTATAGGTATCATTAGAGCCAGCACCAACTATTACAGGCACTCTTTTGTTTGCGACGGTAGTACAGGTTTTTACTATTAATTTGTATTCTTCTTGTGATAAAGTGGAGATTTCACCTGTTGTACCACAAGGAAGTAACCCATGTATTCCTTCGTTTATTTGCCACGATACCAAATCAGATAACGATTCAATATCAACTTTATTATTATTATCAAATGGTGTAATGAGAGCAGTTATAGCCCCGTTAATATCGTGCATATTTATTCTATTTCTAATATATTAATGCAGGATAGCATATATATTTAGATATTTGAAGATAAAATTTGTTTTTATATAAAAATTGCTTCCGAGCTATATTTACAATGATTAATATAAGATTTGTAATGAAACAATATAGATAATGGCTGTATGGAGAGTTCAAATGCGCAGGAGCAAATTAATGCTTTAAATGGTGCGCTAGACAGATTTAGTCAAGATGTAAATAATATTATTACTTCTTCTATAGATAATTTTTCTTCTCAGATCACTTCATTAATTGCTGATAATAGAGTTAACTTCCAGTTGGTTATACAAAATGAAATAACTAATACATTGCAACAAATACAAAGTAGAAGTGTTGCTGATTTTCAGAATTATATATACGAACAAACTGGCAATAGTAACTTATCTGAGTTCTTTGGAGATGCATATAATAATGGAAATTATAGTATAAATAGCCTTTTATCAGCAACAATTAGGCAAGGGGTGAATTCTTTGCCTAGTCGTGGTGGTTTAAGCTTCAATCAATCGTTATCAGATTTAGTTTCCAATATAGGAAATAGTAATAGAAACATATAATTAATATAACTTATTAGTTATTAATATATTTTATACACTTAAAAAGTGTATAAAAATTTTCTTTAAATATCTAGAAAATAAAGTGACTTATATTTTTTTTGAGAAAAATAAGTTCCTTTTTATATTGCCTGCTTTAATTTCAGATTATATTAATTATGGCATAGAATGGCTACATAGCTTATTTTCCTTATATTCTATAATTTCTATTAATTAGCTATCTCAAGCTGTTTTAATTCATTTTTCTTAACAAATATTAATTTATTATCATTTTTGATGATAAGGAGGGATATATTATGCTATATTTTCATAATAATTGTCGAGCTAATAAGATAGAGCCGATTTTAAGGCGTAGTAATGCTCCTATAGAAGGAGCTATAACGCTTGATGAGGTTAAAAGTTTTTTGCGTATTAGTTTATCTAATATAGCAGAAGATTCATTGTTAAATAATTTAATATCTATGGCTACAGAATACGCAGAATGGTATATGAGAAGATCATTAATGCCACAACAATGGTCAGAAGGAAGATATGGTTTTTTACCAAAAAGAGTCATGCTTTCTTATGGTCCAATTGAAAGTATTGAAAGAGTTGATATGTTTCATGGGAATGTTCGTAGTACTATTAGCTCTGATAATTATTATTTAGAATTTGGAGAATATTTGATTTTTAGCAATAACATTTATGCGGATAGATTTGAAATAATCTATAATACTGGTTATGCCAATAGAGATAATATCCCTTATTCCATTAAAGAAGGAATCTTACATCATGTATCCATGGCCTATTATAACAGAAGTGAAATCTTAGGTGGCGAAGTATTAAATAGAAGTCATGCTCTATACCGTCAATTCAAGGAATTTAGTATATTACTTTAATAAATTATAGGAGATTATATGCAAAATTCCAATTATATTAATGCATTACAAAGTACAATAATTAATACTTTGAATAATGATATTTCAGGTTTGAATGCAGTTTATTCGTATTTACCAGATAGTAGAGCCGATCCATATTTAACTATCATGCTTTCTTCTGTGAATGATAAATCAACTTTATCACGTTCTCGATATGAAATATCATTTTTAGGTAATCTTGTTTTGGAAGCAGCTGATTTTTATCAAGTCGCTGATTTCATAGCTAATATCAGCACTTTTTTAGCTAACCTGAATATTAGTTTGCCATCGTTGATAGTAAAAAATGTATCACCAAATGATATAAGGATTAGACAAAATGGAAGGCTATATAATATTAGTTTCAACATTCAAATACTGATTGAAGAATCTGTATAAAACGTGAGGTGATTATGAATTATAATTTATTAGACGTGTATAGCAATACTACCAATAGTTATATTAATATTGGTAGTATTTTAAAGATGAGATATTTAGTCAATACACGTAAAACAGCTATTAATTCTGTTGGTAATAATGATTGGCGATCCTACAATCATAGCTCTGGAGAAAAAAGAATTAGAATTCAAATATCAGGTGTTTTCTTAAATACATCTGCAGATGTATTGCTCAAAGATTCAATTTTTGAAGATAGGGTTTTACGTTGTAGAGTAAGGTTTACTAATGGAGATACTCTAGAAGGAAGTTTTGTTATAGATTCGTATGAACGAGACAGTGAATATAAGAAAGAAGAATCATTCTCAATGAATATATTAAGTTCTGGTGAAGTTGTATATTCTTAAATTTAATTTAAGTAAAATTATTCTAGTACAACATCATGTCAAATACACAAATTGTAGATTCCTTGTTAAGAACGGATTTATCTAGTTTTTTTCATAAATCATTTTATACTTTATCTCCAGGCACAAAATTTTGTCATAATTGGCATATAGATTTATTGGCAGATAGTTTATATGACTTGATTTATAAAAAAGGTGGCACTAAGAGGTTGATTGTTAATATACCGCCACGTTATTTAAAATCTACTTGTATAAGTGTTAGTTTTCCTTCTTGGTTAATAGGAAGAGACCCTAGAAAGAAAGTTATTGTTGCAAGTTATTCACAGAAGCTTAGCATTAAGCATTCCTTAGATAGCAGGTTAATTATTCAATCTGACTGGTACAAAAATGCTTTTCCAGATGTAAAATTATTCATTGGACAGAATGAAAAATATAAATTCCAGACTACCTATAATGGATTTAGACTTGCAACCTCTGTGGGCGGCACTCTTACAGGTGAAGGTGGTGATGTTTTAATATTAGATGATCCACTTAGTCCTTTGCAAGCATCAAGCAAGGTTTATAGAGATAATATAATTAATTGGTTTGAGCAAACTTTTGTTAATAGGTTGAATAATAAAAAAGAAGGTGTAATCATTATTGTGATGAGTCGCTTGCATCAAAATGATTTAGTAGGATATATTTTATCTAAGTACGGAGAGGCCTGGACTCATATTGATTTACCTGCAGTTGCTAAAAATGATCAATCATTTTCTTTTTGTAATAATGTTTATATGCGAAAAGAAGGGGAATTTCTTCAAGCTGCACGAGAGGGGCAAAAAGAAATTGAGTTAGCAAAAGTTGAATTAGGTTCATATGGATTTGCTGCGCAATATCAACAAGACCCACTGATCTGTGAAAATAATATGTTAAAAAGATCTTGGTTGAATTTTTATGATACAACGATTGATTATAAAGATAATTTTGTACTTCAAAGTTGGGACACTGCAAATTCTAATAATGAGTCTAGTGATTTCAGTGTTTGTACTACATGGGTTATATATAATAATAACTTTTATTTAATTGATGTATTTCGTGATAAATTAATATACGATGATCTAGTTAAGGAGGTACAAAAACTGTCTAGACGTTGGGATGCAGACTCAATATTGATTGAAAATAAAGCAAGTGGGCAGCAGCTAATTCAGCATTTCTCAGTGAATAGTATGCTTTCTATAATACCAGTCATACCAAAATATGATAAAATAACCAGATTTTATGCTATTCTTCCTATTATAGAGGCGGGTAGATTATATTTACCAACTCATAAGGGGTGGTTGGGGGCATTAGAAGATGAAATTTTATCCTTTCCTCAGGTTAAACATGATGATCAGGTAGATAGTTTAGTGCAAGCATTGGAGTGGGTGACTAAGAATAATGCTTGTAAAATAGAATTATTGTAATGATCATCCTTGACATATAGAGCATGTCATGATACACACACAGCAGTATATATATATATATTTCATGAGATGAGTTATGCAAGATGTTACACCAGAAGCTAACGCTTCAGCTAGTATGTTTCATATGATATTACATAACGCTATGTGTCATATTGATTCTATGAGAACTCAAGTTGGTGAGCCGAGTCCTTTTCTTACTAAAGAGCAGCTTGTAGCTGATGGTCTGGTTGACCAGTTTGGCAAACCATTGACTAATCCAATGGTAATTCCTGCTTTCCGGGGTAATGTTTATAATATGAAAATTCATATATTTGTGTTACCAGAGTATAGAGACGCGATTTTTCATTTTGTAAATAAGAATATTCTTGAAAATTTGAATAAGGCTGAGTATGCAGGTGGCTGGTTTGATTATCGGGAAATGGGAGGATTCTCTCATGCTGATCTTGCTTTCACTGTATTGGATGATAATGGAAGTTTGGTCGAAATCCTAGAGAGAGCAATTGCAGATGGCATTTTTCAGTTCTGGAGATAATGGTTTAGCAGCTTTATGTATCTTGCGTGGGACTGTGATGCTTTGTGGTTATATACATGATTTCAATTTTGAATAAATTCTGTGATAATAGGCTTATCAGGTGTAGGTTTAATTTATTAGAAATTTAATTTGATCAAATTCTGTTTAACTGTATCAGTTTTAAGAATGAACGTAATGTTGTCTGGTTCTTTATAATTTTCATATTATAATAATTTTTAATAAATGAGTATAAATTGTCATTATTATCTTAGTTATTAGAGGTCAATTTGTATTGTAATAGTTCATTTTTTATGTTATGGTGACCGTCATTTAATATATTTCATGGAGTTTTATTGTGGCCGATGCTTATTATCAACCAAAACAAGAGCTTATTTTATTAAGGGAAGTTGTTGAGGGTTTTATGCAGTATTTTAATAATAATAATCTTCCTAGAGGGGTGGGGAGCACATTCACATATTTCCCAGATGTTATAGTAGAGCACAATAATGTGGCTAATCCTCTTGTAACTGAGCCTGCTCATGGATATGTACCTGTAGTTATGGCTATCAGTGGTGCTAAAGAACATATTTGGGATCAGTTTGAAGAGATGGTTCTTAGCAAATTGTCTAGAGCTACTAATGGGGAGATTCAATACTATAGATATATAGCTATGGAAAATGAGTATACTCTTGCCGCTGCTATTACTCATAGTCATATGTTATTGCCTGCTTTGAGGGCTATTTATTTTTAATGTAAAATTAAAATTGATTGATTGTAATAGTATTTTAATTTGCTGATAACATCTGTTATCTAACCTAGTTTAGCGTCTAATTTTCTTGTTTTATATAGAAGATTAGACTGTTTCGTTTATTTGTAACGATAAGATGTTATTAACATCATCTATTTAACATATGTTGTAGTCATTTTCCTTGCTACGCATAGTGTTTTATGATATAAAATAAATTTTATTTTTGGGTATTATTATGGCTCATGGCTACGTTGATTATAGCGGTCTTGTTGGTTTTTTACAATATTTTTCTACTCTTGCAATAAATGCAATAGAGAAGATGAATGTTGGGCAACAAGGTATGCCTTTTTTCTCTCCTTATCTTCAGGGACATTCTCTGAATAATGATGGTAATAGTCCATCTCCTTTTACTTATTATGTGCCAGATGATCAAAGTATTCATATTATTATTTCTGCGGCGAGGGATAATGCAGAATATGCATATGATCTTTTTAGTAATACACTTCTTGTCGCATTAAAAAAGATATCTGGCAATCAGCTGCGTTATACAAGGATTAATACAGACTTCAATAATCCTGTGACTTTTTCGGTTTCTGTTGGAGTTCATATGCTACAAGAAACCTTAGATGAAGCTTCACGTATAAATTTTCTTGATTCTGGGCCTTACTAATAAGGTTTTATATATATTAAAAACTAATATTAATATTTTTTAAGTCTGGTTTTAAAAGAATTTCTTTCTTGCCAGACTTTAACTTTAAGATAGATATATGTATCTTATATTCACCATTTCTTTTGTGTAGAGTAATATTTCATAATTATTTCTTATCTACATTATTTTTCCTATTTACGATTATTTTCTATTCATTATTATTAAGGAGGGTTGTATGGATTCTTTTATAGAAACTCGTTTTCCGGATGATATTGCCTATGGATCTACAGGTGGCCCTGAATTTTCTACTAATATTGCGATGACTCAAAATGGTTATGAGCAACGAAATATTAATTGGTCTGATGCAAGGGCTCAATATAATGTTAGTCATGGTATTAAAAATGAAGAGCAGCTTAGGGAGTTGCTTTCGTTTTTTAGGGCAAGATTCGGTAGAGCTATAGGATTCAGATTTAAAGACTGGACAGATTATATTATTAAAAATCAGATTATTGCGATAGCTGATGGTCAGGGTAGAGAGTTTCAGATCAATAAAATTTATAATAGTGGCTCCTCGTCTTATACACGAATTATTACTAAGATTGTTACGAGCACTTTATTTGTTAGTATTAATGATATTGCACAAGAAGGTGCTTATACCATTGATCTCAATAGCGGCATATTATTATTTGATAACCCTCCCGCTAGTTCAGCAGAAATTGTTATATCTTGTGAGTTTGATGTGCCTGTTAGATTTGATACTGATCAATTATCAGCATCTATTGACGGCTATGGTACAAATAGTTGGCGAAATATAAGGCTCATAGAAATCAAAGATATATAAATATTACATGCGCTTAGTCTATGGGTATCAAATTATATTATGTGTTTCTTATTTTATGGAACTAATCTATTGTATTGTTGTATCTTTACATATTTATTCCGTTAGTGAGATCATTATCGCTCTTTGATGCATCTGGATTCATCTCTTCTTGATTTGTGACTAAATCTTTTATTGTTGCGGCTATTCCAGGTATTAGTAGGGTTCCGCATAATAATGAGAGTGGAACATCACTTTTGTCTGCGCTTTCATCAATTAACTTATTCTCATAGGCTTTATATCCATTAATAAATAGTGATGCTATCAAAGGTACGAAGCATAGCATAAACACTAAAACTAATGGTGCAACATTTTCTTTGAAATTTCCTTTGGTGACTATTAGATGTATAGCTAATAAAGTAGTTAGTAGTATAGTGCTAGCAATGTGAACTGATAATATTGTTTTATTTAATGATATCTTAGTTTTTTCTACTTTTCCTGTGTTTTTTGGGTCTTCTGGATCAGTTTGTTCGTCAGTTTTATGTATTTCTCTGTCTTTGAGTGAAGTAGACTTGCAATATAGTGTAGTTAATGATGCACACATTATTAATACTATACCTAGGGTTATACCTACAGTATATATAGTAAAATTCAGCGCTCTTTTTGCATGAGCATTTTGTATATTTTTAATTAGACCAGGTAACATAGACGATATTGTTATCGAAGCAATAGAAAGAAATGCCATAACAGTCGCGCTTATGTAAAACTTAGGTGTTTTTAGAGAGCTGGCATTGTTAAAGAAACCAAATATTTGTGCAGGAAGCATCACAGGATTTGTAAGAAGAACATTTTTACAAAATCTTGAAGATGATCCTTTTATTGTATCTTTATGCAGTAAGCCACGCACTTTTTTATTATTAGGCACAATATTACTATTAAATGTATGATAGATTTATAACACTCATTCGGTTGCAAAGCATTATAGCATTATAAGTGTTAAATGTCAATGAGCAGATGATATAACAAATAATTAGGAGGTTAGTAATGAAAAATATATCTAATTCTTTAAAAGAACAAATTAATTCTCAGGTAACAACACTTGCTATATGTTGGAAGATAGAACTATCAGATGCCTCGATCTTGTGTTTTACAGATCATGATAGTGATTTAAGCATAGATTCTACAATTTATCTCTCTACTGCGAGTTTTATTGCAAGTAATATTGTTGATAATTCATCTTTTGCTATTGATAATTTGGATATTCAATCTATTTTGAATAGTGACTTAATAACAGAAGAAGATTTATTAGCGGGAAAATATGATTTTGCCAAAGTTAGTATATTTTTGGTGAATTATGCAGATTTGTCCCAAGGTATATTGCAATTCAGATGTGGTAAATTTGGACAAGTTACTATAGAAGATGGTAGATTTACTGTAGAAATAAGAGGATTAAAGGATAATTTGAGACAAAGTATAGGAGAGCTATATTCACCAATTTGCAGGGCAAATTTTTGTGATAGTAGGTGTGCATTGAATCCAAATAATTTTACTGTGGAAGGAGTTGTAGAAGGTGCTATAAATCGCAATGCTTTTTATGATAGTTCTTTGCCAGCAGGAGTGGATTTATATAATTATGGAGTTGTGACATTTGTTACTGGTAACAATGAAGGAATTTCTATTGAAGTTAAAGAACATCAAGCTGGAGGTAATATTATTTTAGCTTTGCCAGCGCCTTATCAGATTAATATAGGGGATGAATATAGAATTATAGAAGGGTGTAATAAAAAATTCTCTACATGTGTTAACCGTTTTAATAATACCTTAAATTTTAGAGGGGAGCCACATGTCCCTGGAATTGATGCTTTGTATAAAACTTCTGGTACTTTATAGTATATACATTATAAGTTCTTTCTGGTATAATTAATGAATTAACAATTGTTTTTTTATTTAGTGTATGTATGTCTAATACTGGATTGGAGATTAATAATCTATTTTTTAATAATCAAGAAGATACTTTCTCATTAAAGGATATTAATATTTCTGTTGAGAAAGGTAAGGTGTTATCTTTGGTTGGTGTGTCTGGATGTGGGAAATCAACTCTACTGAGGTTAATAGCGGGACTTGAGGTGGCAAAATCTGGTGCCATTAAGATAAATAATACAACGATTTGTAATGAAAATAAATTTTTAGCACCAGAAAAACGTTCTGTTGGCTTAATTTTTCAGCATAATTCCTTGTTTCCACATAAGAGTGTTTTAGAAAATGTTAAGATTGCTGTACGTGGTGCTGTAGATAAAAATAAAGTGGCTTGTGAGCTATTAGAGACATTTGATATGTTGCAATATAGAGAAAGTTTTCCTTATATGCTTTCTAGTGGACAACAGCAAAGAGTGACTATAGCAAGGGCTTTAGCTCAAGATCCAACAGTAATGCTTTTAGATGAGCCATTTTCAAATTTAGATACATATCTCAAGAGAACTTTAAAACGCTATATATTTGACCTTTTGAGAACAAGAAATATTACAACCATTGTTGTAACTCACGACCCAGAGGAGGCTCTTGAAATTGGTGATTATGTTGCCTTCATTGACAAGGGATCTATAATACAGATGGGAAGTTCGATGGATATTTATTGCAATCCAAGAAATTATTTTGTAGCTAATTTTTTCAGTGAACTTATTTCTTGTAAAAATTCATTAATTGTACAAGAAGATAATACTATTAATAGTATATTTGGGGTTATGCCTGTAAATAAGAAATTTAAAATTGGAAGCAATGTATTACTCTGTATGAGGCCAGAAGCAATCATTATTGACAATTCAAGTAGTATTAAAGCAGAAGTTATAAGTATTAAATTCCATTATTGTTACTTAAGATTAAATGGTGATATTAATATTTATAAGGCAAAAATACCTATTGCATTTTTACCTAATATAGGCCAAAATATTGGGGTTAGAGTGGATACCAAGCAGATATTTACATTCTCATTTACTGAAATACAAGAGGAATCTATATGACTGTTGGTCCTTGGCAAATAGTTTTGATACTTTTAATTATTCTTATTTTATTTGGCGCAGGAAGATTGCCTCAGGTTATGGGGGATTTGGGTAAAGGGATAAAGAATCTTAAAAAAACCATGAAGGAAGATGAAGAAGAAGTACCTGAAAACAAAAAAATTAAATAACAAGTTGTTTTACTAGATAGCACCTTGTCACAAAAGCATTTATTAGATAATTAACCATTGCAGTCTATTATTTTTAATAATAATAAAGATTATTGAGGTTATAGTAATGCAATTAAATATTCTAAATTTTATTGGCGGCGCGATATTAGGGGGATTAGTGTCTGGTGTGCTTTGTTTTTCTATTGCATATGTCGCTAGAGATAAGCTCCAATCATTTTTTAAAATGATAAATGAAAAAACATTGCTTCATGAAGATTCAAATGATGAAACTATGCTCTCTGGAGAGGGTATGCATGCATATGATTATAACAGTGAGAATTTCATTTAGTTACAATTTAAACTGTCCTGATACTTATTTTTAATAATTAATTAGACATAAGTTAATCTATTTTGAAATAAATATTAGATTTATAATTATATAATTATCTATTAGATAAATATTCTGCAATGTCTATTGCAGCATAAGTCAGTATAGCCGAGCATCCGGCGCGTTTAAATGCTACTAAGGATTCATAGAAACATTCTATGCCATTTATATATCCTTTTTCAGAAGCTAATTTGATCATAGAATACTCACCACTAACTTGATATGCAAATATAGGTATATTAAACCTCTGGTGTAATTTATGTATTATATCTAAGTAACTCATTCCTGGTTTTACAATTACAAAATCTGCTCCTTCTTTGATATCTTCCTCAACTTCTCTTATTGTTTCTGTGCTATTATGGAAATCCATTTGGTAGGTACTTTTATTAATCTTTGTAGCAGTTGTAGAGCCGATAGCTTCTCTGAATGGCCCGTAAAAGGAAGAGGCATATTTTACTGCGTAAGATAATATCTTTACATTTTTAAAATTAGAGTTATCTAGCGCATCTCGGATAGCTCCAACGCGCCCATCCATCATATCCGAAGGAGCAACTATATCACATCCTGCTGCTGCTTGTATTAGGGCTTGTTTGCATAATATTTCAACAGTTTCATCATTTAATATTGCTTTTTTATTTGTTGATAGGATGCCATCATGACCATGTGAGGTATATGGGTCTAATGCAACATCAGCTATAATGCCTATATCAGGACATTTTTTTTTAATGGATCTAATAGATCTGCAGATCAAATTATCTGGATTTATAGCATCACTAGCTATATCATCTTTCATGGCAGGGTTAGTCACGGGAAAAATAGCGATAGCATTGATCCCCAGATCATGTGCTTTATGGATATAATCTAATACCTCATCGATTGAATATCTAAAAATTCCTGGCATAGATTTGATTTCTTCCTTTAATCCACTGCCTTCTTTGATAAAGATAGGTAATATTAGATCATTGGTTGTTAACACAGATTCTTGTACAAGATTTCTGCACCATGAGTCAGTTCTTGTTCTTCTAAGTCTAATTTTAGGATACATATAGGATCTACAGAAATCATAATCAAATAATGATATTATAAATAGGATTATTATGTAAGAATTATTTTTTACATATATAATATTTTTATATTGATATGTATGTATTCGTATAATATAATTATCTTGTATAGCTAGGTGGGGCGATTAGCTCAGCTGGTAGAGCAGTTCCCTTACAAGGAAAAGGTCGGCAGTTCGACCCTGTCATCGCCCACCAGTCTATTAAGTCTATTAAGTCTATTAAGTCTATTAAGTCTATTAAGTCTATTAAGTCTATTAAGTCTATTAAGTCTATTAAGTCTATTAAGTCTATTAAGTCTATTAAGTCTATTAAGTCTTCTGTACTTCTGCTAATATCTTGAGTTGTTCTTGTACAGTGTTTATTGTTTCGTCTCCTGATGTATAGCTAGCTATGATCTTGACTGAGTTATTTGATACTATTTTGTATCTTTGTGGTGTTCCTATTATATAGTCCAGCAATTGGTTATAATTCTCTATAGCATCTTCTTTAAAACTCAAGATAATTGAATTTGAACTGATATCTACAGATTCTATATTAGCAAATTTACATAAAATTTTTATTTTTGTTATTTTGAAGATATTTTGAACACTCTCTGGAAGATTGCCGAATCTACTATTCATTTCTTCTTTTAATATAGTGATTTCTGATTCATTGCTTATTGCTCCTATTCGTTGATATAGCTCTAATCTAGTTTCTATGTCACTAATATAACTTTCATCTATTTGTAAAGATATATTAATATTGATCTCTGGATCCCAACTTATGGAGTTTGCTTCTTTATTATGTATAGATAGTGCTTCTTTTAGCATTTTATTATATAAATTTATTCCAATACCCTTAATATGGCCAGATTGCTCTTTACCTAATATGTTTCCAAAGCCTCTAATATCCATGTCATGGCTAGCTATATTAAAGTTAGAACATATTTGATCACTAATTTTTTCTAATACCCTTAATCTTTTTTTTGCCTTTTCTGTTAAAATTGTATTTTCATTAATCATGAAATAACAATATCCTTTCTGTTTGCCTCTACCTACACGACCTTTCAGCTGATATAGTTGCGTTAATCCAAATAGATTTGCTCTATCTATAATCATAGTATTAGCATTAGGTATATCAATGCCCGATTCTATTATATTTGTACTTAATAATAGATCTATTGAGCCTTGATAAAACATATTAATCTTCTTGTTTATTTCATTGCTATCCATTTTTCCATGTATTAGGGATATTCTTAAACTTGGCATTAATTTTTGTAATTCTATATGTATTGGTTCCAGACCACTGATTTTAGGAGATACAAATAATACTTGGCCATTTCTTTTAATTTCTTTATTTATTACATTAACTATTGTTAGATAATCATGTGATATTACCTTGGTTTTCACGGGCAATCTATGTAGGGGTGGAGTTGAAATTAGACTTATATCATATATTTTTATCATAGACATCTGTAAAGTTCTGGGAATAGGTGTGGCAGATAGATAAAGTAGATGTGTATTGTTTCTAAGGGTCTTTAATCTTTCTTTTTGCATTACACCAAAAGTATGTTCTTCATCTACAATTACTAATCCTAGATTACAGAATTTTATTTGCTTTGAAAGTAAGCTATGTGTTCCAATTATTATATCAATTTTATTGCTTTGTAATTCTTGCAATACCTGTTTTCTTTCAGTTGTAGATAGAGTAGATGATAATTGAGTAATTCTGAGATTGAATCTCTTAAATCTTTCTTGGAATGTTTTAAGATGTTGTTTACATAATATAGTTGTTGGCGTTACGAGAGCCACTTGATAGCCGTTTGTTGCTATAAGAAATGCTGTATGCATTGCAATTTCTGTTTTGCCAAAGCCTACATCACCACAGATTAGTCGGTTCATTATTTTATTTTTATCTTTTATATCATGCACTACGTCCTGTATGGCATTTAATTGATCTTCTGTTTCGGTATGAGGAAAATCATCACAAAATTTCTTATAATCTATATCATCTATTTCTATTTCTATAGGGTTTTGTATCTTTCTATTTGCTTCATTTTTAATTAACTGTGCAGCCATCTCCTGAATTTTAATATTTATTTTCTTCTTTCTAGTTTGCCAAGAGGAATTGCCTAATTTATCAAGGTCGACCTGCTCATCTGCTCCTTGTTTATAAAGTGATATTATATTAATGTTTTGTATTGGTACGTATAATACATCGTCATTTTTATAAATTATTTTAAGTAGGTCATACTTTACTTGATTAACTGATTGAGTAGTAATTTCAACAAATCTACCTATGCCATGTTTTTCATGAGTAATCAAATTTCCACAAGATAAGTGATTATAGTCCTCTAATTCTATTTTTTTCCTTCTATTCTTTTTTGCAAACATATTCGCAGTTGAAATGAACACATATTCATCTGTTTCAAAGCTAATCGATATATTGAGTAATGTTAATGATAATCCAACGCATTCTTTAATATTGGTGATTATATTGTGGTCTATTTTTGTTTGATCCAAGATATTTGCTAACATATGTAATACATTTTTTGTATGGCAACATAAAATGAGTTTTTTATTAGAAAATTTCTTTGTTAATATTGTAATTTGTGTATCTTGATTAACAAAGATCTCGTTTATATAAGGTGCATTTGAATCTTCTCCTCTGAAGGGGGATAGTGATACAGCATTATTCGTATTAATTATATCTAGTACATCTTGATAGCTATTATACATATATTCCCTGTCTAGGAACTTATGCTTATTTTCTATAGTGGTGATATTTGTATTATATATTTCGATATTTTCGATAATATTTTTGTTAAATTGTTCTATTTCATTTACTAGTTCATATTCTAGTAATAATAGATATTCTGATAAATATTCCGTGATACTTTCAAGTTTATTAAAGAATAATGGAAGATAATGTTCTATTCCGATAGGTTTATTTTGATTCGAAAGATAGTTATCATAAAAAGTATTGCTTTCTACATCAAGTATATTGGTCGCATTATTATTATAGATATCAAGATATTTGTGAGACGTATTTATTTCAGTTACTGGTGTGATTGTTACGCTCTCTAATGCTTGTTTATTAATTTGAGATTCCGTATTAAGTTCTCTGATGCTATCTACTTTGTTTCCTAGAAAATCAATTCTTACTTGTGAATTTAAGTCATATATATCGAGAATTCCTCCCCTTACTGAAAATTCGCCTAACTCTGTGGTTGTGGATGTTCGCTCATAGCCAATAAAAGTCAATTCTTCAATTAATTTTTCTTGTATGAGTATGTCATTAACATGAATTTTTATGGCCGATTCTTTTGTGTAGTCTTTAGGTGGTATTTTTTGATATAGGATTTCATGAGAACTGATAACAAGAATATTTTTCTTGTTAGAATTGGATATTTTGTATAACGCATACATTCTTTGTGCGGATATTTGTTTATTAGGGGAGCACATAGTAAATGGCTCTAGATCCCACGCTGGTAAGTATACTACTTCATAATCAGGTAATAAGAATTGCAGTAGATTATAAGATGACGTAATATTTTTTTGTTTAGCTATGTACAAAATAGCTCTATGAGATTTAGATAAACAAAAATTGTTGATAGCATATGAGCCGGCACCCTCAGGCACTCCATATATAGTTTTCACAATAAATTAACTGATTTTAACATTCTCAATATGATTTATAATATAGAAATAATTAAAGGTCAAAATCTTAATTATTGAATATATCATTCTGAGTATGTCTTTGCATTTTATGTTTTTTGTCAATTGCTTCCTGTATCTGGGTGCAATGTCTGCTTGTTGGTTGTACATCTAATCTTTTGATGCCAATCTCTTCACAGCTTTCCTCGCAGTAACCATAGGTGCCATCCTCGATCTTTTCTAGGGCAGATTCTATATCATTTATAATTTGTCTTGTTCTACGACTACTTATGTAGTCCATAGATTCGCTTGATTCTAAAAAGGCTATGTCTGTTGTATCAGCTTCACGTTTTTTTGTAAGACCAAAAACTTCTTTTTCTTGTAAATGTTTAAATTCTTTTTCTAAAATATCTTTTTTTTGCTGTAATAATTTATTTTTAAAATATTCTAACTGTATACTGTTCATATATTCTTCATTGTCTATCAAGTTATATGATGTTTGATCGTGATTCATTGTTTTTACCAAGAGTAGAAATAAAAAACAGTTGAAATTATACAAGTAATTAATTAATATTTAGTATCATACTAAGGTAATTATATGGATATAACACCACTGGTTAGATCAGGAACTAAGGTAATTAGAGGGTATACAAGGAATAAATTTTTTATTGGAAATACAGATTACTCTGGAGCTATCGTAGTATATGCAGATAAGGTTCTGGAGTGGGATATAAGAAAAAAAATTGATAAAGATAGTTTCTATTTTTTAGATAGTTTGCCAGAGTTTGAATTGCTTCTAGTCGGCACGGGGGGCGACTTTGTACAACCTTCTTTTGACTTAGTTCAAGGAATATCAAAGAAAATATCTGTAGAGTTTATGAGTACATCAGCTGCATGTAGAACTTATTCGGCTTTAGTAATAGAAGGGCGTAAAGTTGTGGCATCGCTATTACCTTTGTGATATTAATACTACATTGTTAATATAGATATTGTAAGGCATAACGCTATATGATTGAGCCTTTTTTATTAAATGCTATTTTAGCTTGTATCTGTTTGTCCTTTATTTCAGGCCCACTTGGATCATTTGTTTTGTGGAGTAGATTTGTATATTTTACAGATACTATTGCACATTCATTCATTCTAGGAGGGGCAATTTCTGTTCTATTGAATGTACATTACTATTTTATAGTAATATTGATGGCTGTAATATTTTCTTTTATATTATTATATTATAATAATAGCAATTATACCAATATAGTCACTGCTGTAATTACTAGTACAACAGTATCCATGGGTCTTATTATTATTTCTCTTAATGAAGATTATTCGTATAGTTTTATTAGTAATTTATTATCTGGGGATATATTAGCAATTTCTAATAAGGATGTCATTATGTTGTATATCAGTACAATAATATCATTAATAGTAATATTATTATGCTGGAAGCAATTTCTTCGGTCTTTGATCAATCAAGATATAGCAAAAGTTATAGGATTAAATATAAATGTAATAAAATTGAAAATTACTTTACTTATATCTTTATTTGTTGCTAGTGCCATTCAAATTACTGGATTTTTGTTGGTTTCATCATTGCTGATAATTCCTGCAATATCGGCAAGGAATTTTTCCTCTTCTCCAATTAGAATGGTGATATTATCTTCTTTGTTTACCTTGTTATCTACGCTATTTGGATTGTATTTATCTATTGTATTTAATGTTTCTACCAACGCACTTATTGTGATGACTGCGTTATTAATAATGATGTTATCTGGATTAAATAGTAAATATTTTCATATTAGGTGGTAAGTTTTAGGTGGTAAATTTTTTATTAGAAAAATAAATTTTATACTATATTACTTTTAGTGCTTGATAAAAATACTATTTTTAGTATATATGGATGCATATCCATAATGGAGATGGCATGTCAGAAGAATTTTTTAATACAAAAAGGGTCACTGTCCCAGGTTTAGATGAAAAGCTGAATGAACCAATACAAGTGTTGAATCATGGATTTGTTAGGTTGATTGATTACATGGGAGATGATAGCGCCATTGTACAGGCCGCTAGAGTATCATACGGCAAAGGAACTAAAACAGTAAATCAGGATGCTGGGTTAATAAAATATTTAATGCGTCATAAACATACCACACCTTTTGAAATGTGTGAGATAAAATTACATATCAAACTTCCAATTTTTGTTGCTAGGCAGTGGTTAAGACATCGTACAGCCAGTGTGAATGAATATTCGGCTAGATATTCAATCTTAGATAGTGAGTTTTATATTCCTGAAAAAGATAAGATTGCTTTGCAATCATCGACGAATAATCAGGGTCGTGGAGATACTATGTCAGAGCAAGAGGCTACAGAGATAATTGACTCTATGACACATGATGCATCTCATTGTTACAAGACTTATGAAGATTTTTTAGCAAAAGATTTAACTCGTGAGTTAGCAAGAATTAATACAACTTTAAATATATACACGCAATTTTATTGGAAAATAAATTTACACAATTTATTACATTTCCTGAATTTGCGAGCAGATAAGCATTCACAATACGAAATAAGAGTATATGCTGAGGCCATATTAGAATTAGTAAAGTTGTGGGTTCCCATGACTTACAACGCCTTTGTAGAATATGCAATGGAATCTGTTAATTTATCTAAGTCGGCTTTATCTCTTGTAAAAAAAATGCTAAATAACGAAAATGTATCTCGTGAAGAGAGCGGTATGAGTAAGAGAGAATGGGATGAAATTCAAGATATTTTAAAATAATTAAAATAAACTGCTTGCGAGCCTATTATCAATATGTTAAACAATACTTGTATCCTTGGTTTGAGTTTCTGATGGTTCACGATAACCCTAATATATTTTATGGTACGACTATAGTATCAGTTCGAGAAGATAACTCGGTGGTTGTTGCTGGAGATGGTCAAATTTCCTTGGGTCCTACTGTGATGAAATCAACTGCTTGTAAAATAAAAAGATTATATGAAGGTAGAGTAATTGCAGGTTTTGCAGGAGCGACAGCTGACGCTATGGCTCTCTTAGAGAGATTGGAAGCGAAATTAGAAAAACATTCTGGGCAATTGATGAGAGCATCTGTCGAAATGGCTAAGGACTGGCGGACTGATAAGTATTTACGTCGTTTAGAAGCTATGATGATTGTGGCAGATAAAGAAGTTTCATTATTAGTTAGTGGAACTGGAGATGTTATTGAACCAGAAGGGGGAATAGTTACGATTGGATCTGGTGGTAATTATGCCTTATCTGCAGCGAAGGCTTTTTCTAGAATGAATAGTGGAGAAATTTATCCTGGCAGCAAGTCAACTACTGTTGCTAAGTCGTCAAAAAAGCCCACGATTAACTCAAAAACTATAGCGCTTGAGTCCTTACGAATTGCTTCTGAGATATGCGTTTATACTAATAATAATGTCACGTGTGAAGAATTAAAGTGGTAAATGAGATGTTGTTTGAATTTCCTAGCCTAAATGGTTACAATAATTTTGTAGATGATTGTGATGAAGACAATAAGGAAGATGATATTGATCTTGAAGAGAACGTATTAAATGAAGAACCTGATGATTTTGATGAAGAATTGTTCCGCAAATGTTATTTGGAAGATAGTTTTGAGGAAACTGATGAGCTTCTAACTGATTATTTAGGATGTAATGTTTCTATATTGCCAAGTGAAATAGTGAAGTCCTTAGATAAGCATATAATCGGACAAAAAGATGCTAAAAAAGCAGTTGCAATTTCTTTGCGTAATAGATGGAGAAGGATTAGGGTAGAAGGATCTCTTAGGGATGAAATAATTCCAAAAAATATATTGATGATAGGTCCAACTGGAGTAGGAAAAACTGAAATAGCACGTCGTTTAGCTAAGTTAGCTGGTTCCCCATTTATTAAGGTTGAAGCAACTAAATTTACAGAAGTTGGCTATGTAGGGCGAGATGTTGATTCGATGGTTAGAGATCTGTGTGATATATCTATAAATTTAGTAAAAGAAAAAATGCGTCATAATGTTGCGGCTAGAGCAGCTAGAGAAGCAGAAAGACGGATTATTGATACCGTAGTTGGGACTGATGCTGGTGAAAAAACAAGAGATAGTTTTATTAATAAACTAAGAAATAAACAGTTGGATGATTTAGAAATAGAGATTGAGTTTACAGAAACTCCTAACTCTGCTGCGATGCCTTCCGTTGATATGCCAGGAATGCCTGGTGCTCAGATGGGCATTATTAATATGAGTGATTTAATGAATAAGGTTCTTGGCGGGAAAAAAGTCAAGAAACAGAAAGTGTCTATAAAAAATGCAAAAAGAATCTTGATTGAAGAAGAATGTGAAAAATTATTGGATCAAGAAAAAATTGTACAATATGCAAAGGATCTTGTAGAGAATCATGGTATAATTTTTATTGATGAAATAGATAAGATAACTTCTAGGCATGAAACTAGGGGTAGTGAGGTTAATAGAGAAGGTGTACAGCGTGATCTGCTACCTTTTTTAGAAGGCACAAATGTTACTACTAAATATGGGCAGATTAAGACTGATTATATACTTTTTATAGCTTCTGGTGCTTTTCATTTAGCCAAACCTTCTGATTTATTGCCTGAGCTTCAAGGAAGATTGCCTATAAGAGTAGAACTTGAATCTCTTACAAAGGATGATATGTTAAGTATATTAAAAGATCCTGAGGCTAGCTTAGTAAAGCAATATATTGCTTTATTTAAAACTGAAGGGATTACAATATCTTTTCAAAATGCTGCATTGGATTTAATAGCTGAAACTGCTGCCATGGTGAATTCAAAAGTGGAAAATATTGGTGCTAGAAGATTGCCTACTATTATGGAAAAAGTACTTGAAGATATAAGTTATGAAGTTGTTGCAAATAAAGACAAAAAGATTAATATAACAAAAAAATACGTATCTGATAAAATATCTAAATTTATAGAAGGGCATGATTTAACTAGATATATACTATAGTAATTTGTATGAATAATACTAAAATTGTAGCTATTGTTGTTGCAGCTGGTTCTGGAGAACGTTTTTCTGGTGATGTGCCTAAGCAGTATAGTGTTGTGAATAAAAGATCTATTTTATTGCGTACAATTGAATCTTTACTTGGTTCATTGTTAATTGATTGGATTCGTGTTGTTATTCGAAAAGAAGATTATATTATGTATGATAATGTAATTTCATCTTTGAAAGGAAAAACTTCTTTGCTTATGGATCCTGTGTTTGGTGGTAAGAGACGACAAGATTCTGTTTATAATGGATTGAAGAGCTTGAGTTCTGATCCTCCTGATAATGTTTTAATACATGATGGTGTGAGACCTTTTGTTTCTGCAGAATTAATACAACGTGTGCTATCCAAGCTTCATACTGGTTCCGTAGCAGTAAAGCCTATTATTCCTATACATGATACCATTATTAGACTTAAAGATAATGATTCTAGTTTCCATAGATTAGAAAGAGAGAATATCTATAAAGTCCAGACTCCTCAGGGTTTTAAATATAAAGAATTAATAGAGAGTTATAATAATATGGATAATAATAAAAATTATACTGATGATATTGCTGTAATGCAAGATGCTGGTTTTGATATAGATATGGTGCAAGGGGATAAGGCTAATATTAAGATTACCGATAAACAAGATTTATTTATGTTTGCAAGCTGAAATTTATTCATGTACAATAAGCACCTTGTTGTGGTAGGAGAGACCAGATGTTTCCTCGCGTTGGTATTGGCTATGATTTGCATCGTTTTGAAGTAGAAGAAAAAGAATGTTTAATTAAATTATGTGGAGTAGATGTGCCACACAATAGAGAAGTGGTTTCTAACTCAGATGGTGATGTTGCAATACATGCATTGGTTGACGCAATTTTAGGAGCCCTTTGCTTAGGTGATATAGGGAAATATTTTTCCCCAACAGACCCTCAATGGAATATAGTTCCTTCCAGTCATTTTCTAGAATATGCAATTGAATTGATTACTAAGAAAGGTTATAAAGTTGGAAATGCGGATATTGTAATAATATGTGAGAGACCAAAGATTTTGCCGCATTGTGAATCAATGAGAAGTAATTTAGCAAAAATAATGAAGATAGATAATGATTTTGTTAGTATAAAAGGAAAAACTAATGAAAAACTAGGTTATTTGGGAGAGAAAAAAGGCATAGCAACTTACGCTATTGCAAATTGTATACCTAGCGATCAGTTTTAATGCTAACTTATTTTTACCTACATTAATCTTAGATCTAACATATCAGTGCTACATATCATGTACATATATAATATGTAGCGTTGTTTTTCTGCATTATCATTCGCTCGTCTAAGGGCGTTTTAAATCATGGTATATTTATAAAAAATCGTACAAGTTCAGTAGAATCATGCTTTAAATCATCTAATTTAAATTCAATCAATTAATCTAAATATTTATTTAATCACTACAAAAGGAGGAATATTATGAAAAATATTTTCACTAAAGTATCTAACATTTTTAATAAAAAAAGAGCTACACCTTATCTACAGGATAATTTTTGTATCTATAATTCAGATAGGCCAGTATGGAGTGAAAAAAATTATTATTCTTTTGCTGATGAAGGCTATTGTAAAAATGTGATAGCATATAGATGTATTGATCTTATTGCCACTTCTGTAGCATCTGTTCCTTTAGCTTTATATAGAATATCTGAAGATGGCTCACGAGATAGAATATACGTGCATGATGTTCTTGATTTATTGAAACGCCCTAACCCTTCAATGTCTAAATGTGATTTTCTAAAAAGTTTGGTGTCATATAAATTAATTAGTGGTAATGCTTATTCGTTACGTGTAGGAAAGCTGAGGTCTAGCGATATACCTAAAGAATTATACCTTTTACGACCTGATAGAGTTCAAATTATACCTGGAAATGCTAATATTCCAGATGCTTATAGATATTCAGTTAACACTAATTATAAAGATTATAAAATTAATAAATTAACTGGAAAATCTGATATATTGCACTTTAAGCATTTTAATCCTATTGATGATTGGTATGGTTTATCACCTATTGAAGCGTCGTCACGGAATATTGATCAACATAATCAGGCAGGGGATTGGATTCAATCTTTATTACAAAATGGCGCTAAGCCTAGTGGTGCTCTTGTGGTGAAGGGTAGGGCCGATGATGGAAATAAAGGTTCTCTCAGTATTGATCAGTATAATAGATTAAAAGAACAAATTAACAATTATTACACGGGGCCATTTAATGCTGGGCGGCCACTTTTATTAGAAGGTGGTCTTGAATGGCAAGGTATGAGTTTATCTCCTAGAGATATGGATTTATTGAATCTGAGACATAATGCAGCTAGAGAGATTGCCTTAGCATTTGGTGTTCCTCCCCAATTATTGGGTATTCCTGGAGATAATACTTATAGCAACTTAGTCGAGGCTAGATTGGCATTATGGGAACAAACCATTATGCCTTGTCTTGATGATATTTTACAAAAAATATGCGTATGGCTATTAGATCACAGGAAATATAATTTGACTTACGAGAAAGAATCAATAGACATTTTGTTAACTAGAAAAGAGCAGCACGGCGAGAAGATAAACTCTTTGAGTTTCTTAACAATAAATGAAAAGAGAAGATTATTAGGGTTCAAGCCCAGAGAAGATGGTAATTCTTACAAATAAAACTAATTATATTAAATAATTAATTTTTATAAACATATTATTAATATAGATATCATATTATTGCCTATATAATAAATTTATTAACTTATTTTTTGTACTATATATGTTTTTAATCAATTTCCTTATATATCTAACGGATGCTTCAATGGTCTTATTAATGATATTTATAATAATGTGTAATCAATAACTTAAAAAAAATTTTGAGGTAATATTCATGGAAAATAAGATACAATATCAAAAAAAATTAATAGATTTTGAATTAAAAAACTTATCAGGTGAAGGTTGTTTTGCTGGTTATGCTAGTGTTTTCAATATTATTGATGGGCATGATGATATAGTGGTTCCTGGCGCGTTCAGTGATGACATTGCTATGTATAAAGATATTAAGGTTCTTTGGCAACATGATGTATCAAATCCTATAGGGTATATAGTTGATCTTAAAGAAGATAATCGAGGCCTATATGTTAAAGTGCAACTTTTGTTAAATGTAACCAAAGGAAATGATGCATTTGAATTAATAAAAAATAATGTAATCAAAGGTTTATCCATAGGTTATGTACCCGTAGAGTACGACTTTGATGACAATGGTACAAGAAATTTACAAAAAGTTAAATTAAAAGAAATAAGTGTTGTTACATTCCCTGCTAATGAAGAGGCAACCATTTTTGATGTAAAAAGGGAAGATAGACAAAATTATGATGATTTGCTATGTTCATTAGACAGGGCTATTAAAGTGCTTCAGGATTAACTCTCATAAATAAGCTTTGTTATTTCATTATAATCTGGCAGAGATTCCAGATTGCCTATTGCTGCAAGTACAGGACGAAAGGCATTGTTTAATATTTTATTACAAAAACAATCATGCAATTGTGCTGTTGTTATACTTTCAATTGCTTCTATGATTTCATCAATGTAAATATATCTGTCGTGTACCACAAAACTACTACCGAGTTTGCTAACACGAGACATTAGGCCATCCATTGACATTAATATAGAAGATTTACATTGTTTTTTAGCTCTAGATAATTCAATGTCCTTGACACCATCGTTTTTCATTTTATTAATCTCATCTACTACAACTGTAATAAGCTCTTTAATATTTTGTGGTGAGGTAGCACTATATATAGAAAACATGCCAGAGTCACTATAAGATGAACTATAAGAAGATATTGCATAGGCTAATCCTCTATTCTCTCTTACCTCTTGAAATAATCTAGAGGACATTCCTCCACCGAAGATCGATGCAAGTACTTTTACTTTATAATAGTTTTCTCTATCATAGGAATGTATACCATTAAATCCAAGTATCAGGTTAATTTGCTCTAAATTATTTCTATTAATCTTACAAACATGATTTTCAGGCTTATTTAGTACTGTAGAAACATATTTTGCAGAGTCATGTTTCAAGCAAGAATTATCATATGTTTTATTAAATTTATATAGATGTTTACTAGCAAGTTTTTCCACTTCCGTATGTTTTAGTGGACCTGCTACAGCAAGCAACATATTCTCTCCACAGTAAAACTTATCTATATATCCTTTTAATGTATCTGCGGTAAAGCTTTGAACTATATCAGGTTCTCCAAGTATAGAACGTCCGAAAGGTTGATTGGGATAGGCAGTTTCAGTGAATTTATCAAAAATAATATCATCTGGGGTATCATTAGTTTGTGATATTTCTTGTAGTACAACACCTTTTTCTTTCTCTATTTCTTTATCTAAAAGCTTGGGGTTTAATAACATATCAGATATTATATCTAATGCTAAATCGGCATTTTCTTTAAGAACTTTACAGTGATATATTATATATTCTCTCCCTGTGCAGGCGTTAAATTCACCGCCGATTTCATCAAATTCCTCGGCTATGGCTTGAGTGGTACGATTTAAGGTGCTTTTAAATGCCATATGTTCTAAAAAATGAGATATACCATTAATTTCTTTTGGTTCAAATCTGCTACCTGTTTTAATCCAAATATTAATTGAAACAGAATTAAATGAAGGCATGTAATCGCTTACTACTTGCAATCCACCATTAATTGTTGTGCTATTAATTTCAATCATATTATTGTCCACTAAAAATATATTTTTGCTTAGTTAGATAGTATATTAATGGTATATATTTGTAAAATCATTTATTTTCTTTGACAGCAGTATACTTATTCGATACAATCTTTGTATTGTCGCGGAGTAGAGCAGTTGGTAGCTCGTCAGGCTCATAACCTGAAGGTCGTAGGTTCAAGTCCTTCCTCCGCAACCACAAGCCATTATTTAAATGTTGTATGTCATCTCCAACACGTTAATACAATTAACGTATGCATTGATTAGACGAAGTGGGCTAAATTTCTTTAAATTACCTAATATTTATAATTAGATTTATCCCGAATGCGTCTTGTTATCTTTTTATTTCTTTAGAATTTTTATATAATTACTATATATGATATACGTGAATTAGTAGTATTTGTATGTAGAATTGAGCAGGAAATTATGAACTAGTTTCATAATCATTCGTGAGCTGATGATGCTATATTTATAAAAAAAAAAGCCGTATTACTTACTAAAGTAATGCGGCTTTTTTTATCTTAATAAGATATAAAATCCAATCTAAAGATCTACTTATTCATAAAATCAGAAGACTTACATGACATAGTCGAATGATCATTACTAATCTCTTTTGTAATTTCAATTACATATCCTGACATATTTCCATGTCCAATTCCAAAAGCAGTCAAGAAATCATCAGCGTTCAATGCTATAGATAAGTTTAGTAAACTGTTTAAATAAAGAACAGGCTCCCCTTGTGAAACAGCATCGAAATTTCTTTCATAAGCTACGTCATCAGAAAATAAGATCCTTTTTCTACTATTTGATTTTTTAGAATGAATTTCTACTTTCAATTGTTCACCAAACTTAATTTTACCTAGATTTTCTTCAACAAATTCTTTGTTTATATTTGTCCAAGCATTGCCATAATTAGCATCTCTTATGTCTATATTACCTATAATTTTATTTTCCTCCTTAATAAATTTAGGTTTCAAATAAGGTAATGCAACATATTCTACGCCTTTCGACTGACCAACCTCTTCAAATGAAATCTGTCTGCTAGCAAGTTTTGCCCCAGTATATGCATAAACATCACGTCCATGGAATGTATAAGAATCATAAGAATTTTCCAATCTATTCACAGATTCATCTATCTCACGTATTTCTTCAATGCCAAATCTATCAGCAATCAAGGTTAACGTGCCATTATCTGGAGTGACTATATAATAGCCATTCTTTGTTTTTGCTACTACAGACTGTCGATCAGATCCTACACCAGGATCTACTACAGAAACCACCACAGTTCCTTTAGGCCAGTAAGATAGTGTTTGTACAATTCTATATGTAGCTTCCCATATAGTAAAATTAGGCAAATCATGTGTTATATCATGTATAACTAGATTACGATCTATGCTGATTGCTACGCCTTTCATCGCAGCTACTGCTCCATCTTTTAAAGAGAAATCTGAGAGAAATAAAAGTGGGTGCATATCTTTTCGTTTTACCATGGGCATTTTGTGCATTTTTTTAGTATTATTAGTATTAGTTCTTAGGTAGCTGTCTCCTGCGTTCAATTCAACTGAAGAATTGGATAAAACTACTAATATTAATGTTATAAGAAATAAATATTTTATATTTATCTTCATAAAAAATACCCTAAAAATTAAAAAAAATGCCCTCCATTCTATCATGTATATTTTTTGTTTTCAATATAAATTGTATATAATGAGATACAGTGATATACTGTATCTATGTATTTGTATTTGTATTTGTATTTTTGAGCTATTATGAAATTAAGATTATTTGGGCACCGAGGTGCTGGTAAAACTGATGTTATTTATAGAGATAGTGGAGTTATTCTTAACAAACCATCTGAAAACACTTTGGAATCCTTTGATTTAGCAATTAAAAGTAATGTCAATGGTATAGAATTTGATGTGATGCAGACTGCTGACAAGCAATTAGTTGTAATTCACTCTAATAATTTAGATGAACATGTCTTTAATCAAAGTTATAAATTAGGACATGTTAGTGATTATGATTTATTAGAATTAAAAACTTTACCAGTTGGGCACCATAAAAATTCTACCATTCCTTCTTTAAAAGAAGTTTTAGAACTTATTGAACAATACCCCGAGATAATCATTAATGTAGAAGTTAAAGATGTTAAATTTTCTGGCTATAAAAATAAATATACAAAAGAACAGCATGAATCATTTTTGGATTCTTTATTATCCGAAATACAAGAGGCTGACTTAGTTAATGAGCTTATAATTTCTTCATTTTCAGTATTTGATATTGAGTATGTTAATAATCATTATCCAGAAATAAAAACTGCCATGATTTTTGGTACAGATAAAGGTATAGATGATGTAATATACAATTTCAGTGATGATAAAGTGCACAATTTTACTATTGATAATATAACTAACGTAATAAATAAAACAAAAATTGATTATTTTCATCCTGAAATTGGCAGCCTAGACAGTGATGCAATTGAGCTAACAAAGAAATTGGGGATACCAGTAAACTTCTGGTCAACAGATATTAATTTTACTCCTAGTAATAACTTAGGAATAGAAATATTTAATCAACCCGATTATGATTTTGGGTTTATAATTGATAATTTAATATAAACCTCTTGGAAGATTAAATTTTTTAATCTACACTCATAGTATTATTAATAAAAATATGTTCTTTCAATGAGTATTAGAGTAGCTGTTAATGGCTTGGGTAGAATAGGTAGATGTGTTGTGAGAGCTATTTATGAGCTTGGGTATAACAAAGAAATAGAATTGGTGGCAATTAATACTCCGAATTCTATTGAACAATCTTGCTATTTGCTAAAATATGATTCTATACACGGCAAGGCTCCTATGGATATCTTTATAAAAGATGGTCTATTAAATATAGATGGTAGATATATAAAATATACTAGTGAAAGTAATATCGAGAAAATTAATTGGGATGGTATCGATATAGTTTTAGAGTGTAGTGGCAAGTTTAATAAGCGTTCTCAGGCTGAAAAGCACATTACATCGGGCGGTGCTAGGAAAGTAATAATTTCTGCTCCTGCTAGTGATGTTGATGCAAATATAGTTTATGGTGTGAATCATAATAATTTAAACAATGAGCATAATATAATTTCTATTACCTCTTGTACCACGAATGCTTTTGCTCCTTTAGTATATTTGCTCCATCATTCTTTAGGTATAAAGAGTGGTTTCATGACCACCGTACATGCATACACTAATGACCAAAATTTACTGGATAATAGCCATAAAAAAGATTTCCGAAGAGCTAGGGCTGCTGCATTATCCATGATTCCCACATCCACTGGCGCAGCAAAAATGGTTTCAGAAATTATTCCACAGTTGAAAGACAAAATTGACGGAGTGGCAATAAGAGTACCGATTGCCAATGTATCTATGATTGATTTTTCATTTGTTAGTGTGAATAAAACTACTGTAGAAGAAATTAATGAAGTATTTAAAAAATCTGTGAATAATAATATATTGGAAGGTATATTAAAAATCACTGATGAACCATTGATTTCATCTGATTTCATTCATGATAGTGCTAGTGCTATTGTCGATCTTATGGAAACCAAGGTTATAGATAATAATTTATGTAGAATTGTTGCCTGGTATGATAACGAATGGGGATATTCTGCGAGATTGATTGATGTTGCGAAACTGGCTGGTAATTTTATATAGGAATTTTTTGGTTATATAATGTTAAATTGTATAGAGGATTATATTTTAGAATATAATCAATTATCTGATAAAACAGTTCTAGTTCGGGTGGATTTGAATGTTCCAATAGTCAATGGTGTAATCAGTGATTATACCAGGGTAGATGTGTCATGTTCAAATTTGATTGGGATATTAAAAAAATCTGGATGTCAGATAATTTTAGTATCGCATTTAGGAAGACCATGCGGACTAGACAAATCATTATCATTTAGAAAAATATTCAATGATATAAAATCAAGAATAAATTATTTACTTAATAATCAAACGGATAATGATCATGAAGAGATCAAAATGCCTACAATTTATGATATAGAACTTATCCCTTGTGACGAACAAAGCTATTCTAGCTATTTTACCAAAGTTAAAGATAGATTAGTAGAAATATCTAATATTAAAAATAAACTGAGAAATAATTTAATATTATTAGATAATATTAGATTTTTTCCTGAAGAAACTAGTAATGATCCTTTTTTTGCGGCAGAGCTAGCAAGTTTAGCTGACATCTATGTAAATGGAGCACTCTCATGTTCACATCGTCAACATGCTTCTATATCCTCCATTAGTACTCATTTTCCATCATCTGCCTTATATGCAGGTTATGCCTTATCAAAGGAGATTAAAGTACTCAATTATATTTCTGATATAATGAAAGAGCGTTTTTATAAAAAACTTCCTAAGACAAAAGATATATTACTAGTAATTGCTGGTAGTAAGATTTCTACAAAGATTGGAGTAATTAAAAATTTGATCAATAAAGTAGATAAAATCTTTGTCGCTGGTGCTATGGCTAATAATTTTATGAAATATGATGGATTGGATGTTGGTAAATCACTAATAGAAGATGCAGCTTCAAAAATTATTGCAGAACTATATGATTATATCAAAACGCATGGCTCTAAAGTGCTGTATCCAAATTTTATGTTTAATGAATTGCCTTCTATTACTGAACTTGATTCTAACACTCAAGGTGAAGATAACCCTCATCAAATGATGCAGAAAATCCAATATCCTCAAGATTGCACAGTTTATCATTCATTGCCTCAAGAAAAGATTGATGACAGTTTATGTAGTACAGTAGATATACAAAATATAAAAGAAGAAGATATAATTTTAGATATAGGCAATAAAACAATACAGAAATTAGAAAAACTACTTACTAACAGTAAGCTTGTATTATGGAATGGGCCATTAGGCATGTTTGAGTATGAGCCATTTAATAGAGGAACAAATTCGTTTATTGAATTGATTATAAAATACGCTTCTAAGGGTTGTAAATTCATTATTGGGGGTGGAGATACAATATCAGCAATCAATCATAGCAAAATGATATTATCATCTAAGAATAAAAAAGATCTAGATGCTAAGACTATAGAAGAAAATATAATCTTCATTACTGCTGGTGGTGCCTTTCTTGAGTTATTAGAAGGTAAAAACTTACCAGGATTATTATATTTACTGAAAAATGACAATACGAATTAATAGAATTAATTTGTTATTCAGTCATAGGTTGCTTTGTCAGCCAAATATCGATATCAAAAAAATGATTCTACGGTTTATAATATAAGGATATAAAGCAGATTTAGTATGCCTTAACAGGCTCGGATGATTTTCTTCCTGTTTGTGAGCCTGTTTTTACTTTCTCTCCATTTTTTAATTTTCTTAATATATCAACGACTAGTTTTTTATTTAAGTCCTCATAATAATCATCATTGATCTGTATCACTGGTGCATTTGCGCACGCCCCTAGGCATTCAACTGCAACAAGCGAAAACATTCCATCACTAGTGGTTTCATTCA
This sequence comes from Rickettsiales bacterium, assembly GCA_965262395.1. Taxonomy (GTDB): domain Bacteria; phylum Pseudomonadota; class Alphaproteobacteria; order Rickettsiales; family Anaplasmataceae; genus CBDHFF01. The sequence continues at coordinate 944,139 of OZ253531.1, read as the reverse complement.
TTTTAATATTAAGTTCTTCTTCGCAGGCACTTACTATATCATCAGAATTACACAACCAACAGGGTGTAGTGGTACAAATCTGAATAAAGTATTTCCCTACCGGCTTGAGATTGTACATACTATAAAAGCTGGCTACTTCATAAACGTTACACAGCTTCATATCAAGCAATTTTGCTATACAACTTATTGCCGCCAATGATATCCAATTTCCTTTTTCTTGTCTTTGAGCTAGATCTAATAATGGCATAACTGCGCTCTGCTTTCTTTCTTTTGGATACATGCTCAGTATCTCTTCTATCGTATTTTTATCCAAGAATTCAAAGGATTTTGGTTGATCAGCAGCAGATGCAACAGGTTTTATAGGCATATCTTTCTCTAATGCAGTGAACGACGTGAATTATATATATAACACGTTTTTTATCAAGAAAAATAATCTATTATCTATCCACTTCTCCAAACACTATATCCATGGAGCCAATAATTGAGGGCATATCAGCAAGTAGATGATTTTTGGAAACGTAGTCCAATGCCTGTAAATGTGCGAAACCAGGTGCTCTTATTCTACACCTATCTGGCTTATTGGAGCCATCAGAAGATATATATACGCCAAATTCTCCCTTAGGTGCTTCTACCGCCGCGTAATATTCTCCTTTTGGCACATGATATCCTTCTGTATAAAGTTTAAAATGATGAATTAACGCTTCCATAGATGTTTTCATTTCCTTTCTCATTGGAGGGGCAATCTTTCTGTCATCTGTCTTTATTTCTCCATCTGGTATGTTTTCAATGCATTGATTTATGAGTTTTAACGATTCTCTAATTTCTTCAATTCTAATTAAATATCGATCATAACAATCTCCATTTGTTCCAACTGGTATATTAAAATCAAGTTTATCATATATCTCATAAGGTTGATTTTTTCTAAGATCCCATGCGACACCAGAAGCACGAAGCATAACCCCAGTAAATCCCCAGGCGATAGCATCTTCCTTGCTTACAGGGCTTATATCAACTAACCGCTGCTTAAATATCCTGTTTTCATTCAAAATACTCTCAACATCAGCAAGAATTTTAGGGAATTTTTTAATAAATTCCATTATATCTTCTAGTAAACCTTCAGGAAGATCTGCTGCTACTCCACCTGGTCTGATATAAGCAGAATGTAGTCTTGCTCCTGACACTCTCTCATAGAACTCCATTAATTTTTCTCTTTCTTCAAACATCCATAATAATGGAGTAGTTGCTCCAACATCTAAAGCATGGGTAGTTATATTCATAATATGATTTAAGAGTCTAGTTATTTCAGAGAATAATACCCTTATATATTGCGCTCTCAGTGGTATTTTACATCCAAGTAAAGATTCAACACATAAACTATAAGCATGTTCTTGGCACATTGGTGAGACATAATCTAGACGATCAAAATAAGGCAGTGCCTGCAAATAAGTTTTGTGTTCAATTAATTTTTCTGTACCTCGGTGCAACAATCCAATATTTGGATCAGCTTTTACAACTATTTCACCATCCATTTCAAGAATTAATCGTAGAACTCCATGTGCTGCTGGGTGTTGTGGGCCAAAATTCAGCGTCATTGGCTTTATTATAACATTTAAGTCCCTATTATCATCAGACATAAAAATAGCCAGAGCACCTTATACTGTGAACAGTATAATTATAGAAGCGATGAATATCAAGTGTTGTTTTTATAGTTATAATATATAATCTAACAATCAATATGATCTGATGCACAATTATGCCTGAATTACCAGAAGTAGAAACTATATGTAATAGGTTGAAATTATTAGTTCAGGGACTTTTTATAGTAAGAGTGGACGTATATTGCGGACAATTACGACAGAAAATTGAAAAAGATTTTGTATTAAAATTAGAAGGTAAGAAGATCTCAAAAATTCATAGAAGGGCTAAGTATATTATTGTTGATCTTGTAAAGGATGATTCTTTTTTTATTCATCTTGGAATGACGGGTGTGTTGAAATACAAGGATTATGATTATAAATTGATAAAACATGATCATGTAGTTTTTTATTTAAATAATAATCATAAATTAATTTATAATGATGTAAGACGTTTTGGTAGCATGAATTTTATAGATAGCTATGAAGATTTTATAGCAAACTTTGGCTATGAGCCATTAGATGATATTTTGAATGAGGGTACTTTATCCAAAATAACTAAATGTAGTCAATCATCAATAAAAATATTATTAATGAATAATAATAATATAGTTGGTATAGGTAATATTTATGCCTCAGAAATACTTTTTGATTCTCGTATAATACCAACAAAGAGGGCTTCTATATTAAATAATTCAGAGCTGAGTAAACTTGTTAATTCAATAAAAAAAATTCTTTTAAATGCCATTAGAGCAGGGGGTACTACTATTAAAGATTATAAAAGTTTAGATGATGATACCGGGAGTTTCCAAGGACATCTCATGGTATATAATCAAAAATTATGTAAAATATGTCATAATAAGATTAATAAAATTACTCAAGCAGGAAGAAGTACATTCTTTTGTATAAAATGCCAAAGTTAAAGCTTCGCAATAAATGTATCTTTGTGTGTTAATAATATAAGACGAGCTAATAATATATAGAATTTCTCTGATTTGATTTGTTCAAATATTTGACAAATACCAATGCAAATACAGTAATCCACATAACATTTGGGCATTTTTATTAAATCAAGATTAATAGAAATCTTGTTTGTATGAGGGTAATATTTAAAATTATATATATTATGTTTTAAGCTCTTAATTTCTAAGGTGTAGAGATTATTTATTTTATAATTTGTATGTTTGTTTATATGCCTAATGTACTTAGATAGTGTATTTCTATATCTAGCATATGCTCTAGTATAATACCAATTAGCCAACAATATATTTGCTCTTGAAAGATCGTATTTATTTCTTAGCAGAATACAAAATTTAAATTGATTGAATGCAATATTTTCTTGTGATGCTTTCCTAAGAATTAATCTATATTTTTTTCCTAAATATAAAGCATCATAATATTGCAATCGTTGATTTTTGATTTTTATTAAATTACTAAAGTGTAAATTAATTTTTTTAATTCTTTTTATATGCATTTTTAATTTATGTCTTATTTTATCTTGTTTAAGGCATTGATTATTAAAAATTACATTCTTTAGTAATGGAAACGGGAATAATGCCAGATATTGATCTTGAAAATAATGGCCATTAATCAAATTGAAAGTAAACTTCATTCTATTCTTAGAAAAGATACATAAATTGAGCATTGCTTTTAATCATCTATCAACGCAGGAGCGTAATTATATTTCCACAAATGTAATCACCGCAGATATTATTACAACCCAAATCAAGGATAAAGGCAGAAAGAATTTCCAGCCAATTCTCATGAGTTGATCATATCTATACCTTGGAGTAGTTGCTCTAATCCATATAAACAAAAATAATAGAAGGAATATTTTGAGTAATAACCATATTATACCAGGTACTTGATTAAATATTTCTATATTGAATGGAGGGTATATACTACCTAAAAATAATACTGATGTTATAGCACTAAACAATATCATATTTGCATATTCACCTAAGAAGAACAAAGCAAAAGATGTAGATGAATATTCAACATTATAACCAGATACCAATTCTGATTCTGCTTCTGGTAAATCAAATGGATGTCTATTGGTTTCTGCCAGTACTGATATAAAAAATACTATACCCATAGGAAATAATAATATATCCATCCATATAGGCATATTATGACGTGCAACTATTATTTCAGAAAAATTTAGAGTTCCAGTGCAAAGTATTACAGTTACTAATACTAAACCCATGGAAACTTCATAAGATATCATTTGTGAAGCAGATCTTATTGCCCCTAAAAATGCATAATTAGAATTACTTGCCCAACCAGCGATTATTATGCTATAAACACCCAAAGAAGATATCCCAAGCAAATAAAGTACTCCAACATTAATATTAGCGATAGCTAGTGGAATTCCATTTTGGGATTCTAATGGAATTACAGCCCAACCTATCATTGCTAATATAAAAGTTAATATTGGTGCTAATATAAATAGTTTTTTATTTGATTTGATAGGAAAAATTAATTCTTTAAACATTAATTTTAAAGCATCTGCAAATGGCTGTAAAAGTCCAAAGAATCCTACAACACTCGGACCTGTTCTAAGCTGCATTAAGCCTATTACTTTTCTCTCCATATAAGTTAAATATGCAACGGAAATTATTAGTGGAACAGTTATCTTTAATACTGATATTAAAGTAGTTAGGATATATATAACAGTAGGATTATTAACTATATAATTAAAAAATTCAGACATTACATTATGCCTCCTCTTTTTCTGGGATCTTCTTAGAAGTAAACTTTTGAATACAATTAATCATATTTCGTGAATTTCTAGCTATAACATCTGTAGAATAAAAATTATCTTGTGAAAGATATATAGGAAGATCAGCAATGGCAACAGTTGTACTAGAATTTTTAAAGTCTTCCCATTTATTACTGATTACTTTATTTAAACTATGAAAAATAGTTGGAAACTCTTCATACATTTTTTGTCTTATTTCGTTAATAGTATTACAATCCATATCAATCTGTAACTCCGAAGCAATATTTAAAATTATTTGGCAATCATCTTTTGCTTCTCCAGGTTGTTTTACAGCTTTTTGAGTGTTTTGTACTCTACCTTCTGTATTGATATAAGTAGCATATTTTTCAGAAAATGCACAACCAGGAAGTATTAAATCTGCTATACTTGCGCCATGATCGCCATGATGACCTTGATATATAATGAATACATTATCATTTTCACTAATAGAAGATAAATCCACTTCATCTACACCAAGTAAATACAAAATTTTAATTTCTCCAGATGAAGCCATTTGTAACATTTCTTTAAAAGATTTACCATCCGCTGAAGGCAAGAAATTTAAATCCATACCACCTACTTTTGAAGCGGATTTATGTAACATATTAAAGCCATTCCAATAATCCTTACCCTCTTGTATAAAATTAAATTTCTTGGCAATTTTGCATATTAAATCAAATATTGCTTCTCCATCACTTCTAGTTAAGATATCTTGGCCAATTATAAGCATAGGATATTTCGCAGATTTAATTTTATTACAAAAATCATGTGTCTCATTTAAAATTTCTGTTAATAAATGAGCAGAATCTCCAAGATATTCTAGATCATATCCTGTATCAATTTGCGTACCTATATTGGCTATAGTGAAGTCACCTTTTATATATCTTTCTCTAATTTTTGCATTTATTATTGGTGCTTCCGTTCGTGGATTGGTTCCGATGAGTAAACATAGATCAGCGTTCATTATTCCAGAAATAGTTGTATTAAAAACATAATGACATCTACTCAAGCCATCTATACAAGCGAGGTCATGTCTGCAATCAATATTATGACACCCTAATTTATGCGCCAATTTTCTCATTAAAAACATTGATTCACAGTCTATGAGCTTGCCAGCCATAATGCCTAATTCTTTGGGATTAATATTTTTTAATTTATCTGCAACTAGTGATATTGCATCTTGCCAATTAGTTTGTTTTAACTTTCCATTATTATCCCTGATGTAGGGAGCATCAATTCTTTGTTTATTTAATCCATCATAAGAGAATCTCGCCTTATCCGATATCCACTCCTGATTAACTTCTTCATTTAATCTAGGAAGGATCCTCATTACTTCAGTGCCCTTGTAATCCAATCTTATTGCACTACCAACAGCATCCGATATATCTATCGTTTCACAGTATTTTAATTCCCATGGGCGACCATGAAAAGCATAGGGTTTAGAAGTTAAGGCTCCCACCGGGCATAGATCTATAATATTTCCAGATAATTCAGAGGTAATATAAGCGCCATTATGTGTATCAATTTCTGAATATTCTCCTCTGTTAAATGTAGCTAATTCACCAGTTCCTGCTATATCTTCCAAAAATCTTACACATCTGGTGCAGTGAATACATCTATTCATGTGGGTCTTTATTAGTGGCCCAAAATCTTTTTCTTTAACAGATCTTTTATTTTCTAAGAATCTATTGGTGCCTCTGCCATACATCATAGCTTGATCTTGTAAATCACATTCACCACCTTGATCGCATATGGGACAATCTAAGGGATGATTTATAAGAAGAAACTCCATTACTCCTTCTCTCATCGAACGTACAGCTTCCGTATCTGTTTCTATTTCCATTCCTTCTTGAACTGGCATCGCACAAGAAGCAACTGGTTTAGGAGAATTTTTAATACTAACCAGACACATCCTGCAATTACCAGCGATTGCGAGTTTTTCATGGTAACAGAATCTAGGAATTTCGTAGCCAGACTGAAGACAGGCTTGTATAACCGTTAAGCCCTCTTTTACTTCATATCGCTTTCTGTTTATAATAATATTAATCATAATAAGTCAGTCTTAACCAAAAATTTGTAACTAAAACATTAAACCTCTGCGTACCTTTTAGGATGCTCATTATCACTTTTGACAAAAGATCCATCTTTGTATGCGGCCGCTATATAGTTGATCTTTTTATTATTAAGCCAATAAATATACCTTATTGGCTTAACCGGCTTACCATCAATTTCTTTAACTTTTTGAGACTGCATCCTGTTTTTAGGATTATTCTTACTCATGCTCAAACCACAAACACTATACACAATGAGGTATATTGTATTACAATACTTCAGTATGTCAATAATATTATTACCAATGGAATACAAATTATTACCAATGGAATACAATAAATGCAAAATATTCCATATTCTGCATTTATTGTATTTGCTCTATATAATGTATATAGCTTATGCTGTAAATTCTAAGACTGAAAGTGCCTTATGATTCACTACACCGCCACCTACTCTTTTTGTAGCATAGAATGATACATTTGGTTTGTCCGAGTATGGATCACGCAAAATTGTTAAACCTTGACGGTCTACTATTTTGTATCCATTTTTGAAATCAGCTAATATTATAGCTTTGGCAGTACCACTTGTGCCGATTTCTGGAACATCAGAAGATAGATACACTGGAACGCTAAATAATGTATCACGAGATTCAAGGGTGAGACCAGGAGTCCAGATATATTGATCGAATTGATCTTTAATTCTGCGTAAAGTTAGTGCTGTACTTTTATTAACTAAAACAGAGGCATTTGCAGTATATTCCTCTGGTAAAGAATCAAAAAAATCAGCTAACTCTGCTACAAAAGTATCGTTCATTGAAGAATCAGTCAGCATATCTCTAGATATTGTAGATTTTCTTATAGCACTATAATTACTTGGATCTCCATTAGGATAAGATAATATTCCAGCTGGCTCTGTTGTGCCATTTCCACTGATAAAAGCTGTATTTTCTGCTTTATTAAATGCATAGGCTAATTTTTCAGAAAGCCATTCATTAACATCTAAAAATGAATCATCTAGTAGCGTTTGTGTTGCTTTCGCAAGTGCAGATAACTCTCGTGCTGCAATTTGAATTCTATATTCTGTAGGTGTTTCTTCTGTTACACTGCTTCCACTATCCCAGACAACATTAAATTCTCCATTATCAACAATATAATCAATTGTTGATCCTGAAATATTTTCTACAGAAGCCAGTTGTCTCATAGGAGACATTTGTGAAATTTGTGTATCTATATATCTACGTATATTATTAGTTAACAAATATCCGCCTGATGCGCCATTTGACTCGCTTAAGGCTTTTACATGTATGTTGTCTACCATTCCGCTTTTGATATAATTAGTAAAAGCTTTTTGCTCAGCTTTATTTGCATAATTATTACTTTTGCAAGAAAAATCAGGTCTATCATTTAACGTTTCCATGTTATCTAATTGTTCCTTACATTCATCCATGTGTTGATTCAGTCTATCTAATTTTTCTGATAATAGAGAGTCAGAACTTTTTCTACTTTTTAGTTCCTTGATTGATTGATCATTAGTGCCTTTGAACTCTTCCCATGCTGAGGAAAGTTCATTAACTTGCTTAGTAATTTGATTTAATGACATATTGAACCTTTTAAATTTACATATTATTTATATACTAATATTAGTATATGTTGATCATAATTGCTGACTACATGACTATGGAAGCAGTAATTAATGTGTCGTATTTGAAATTGCATTAAATATAATTTTTAGTTATAATATCCTAATATTATTGGGGATTTTACTATGTCTAGTCACTTGTTTACCAGTGAATCTGTTTCATCGGGGCATCCAGATAAGATTGCAGACCAAATTTCTGATTTAGTTGTAGATAAATGTATTAAAGATGATGGGTGCGCTCGTACTGCTGTAGAAACATTAGTGACTGCCAAGAAGATCGTGGTTGCAGGGGAGGTTAAGGCGCCTAATATATCCCATAAAGATATCGAATTATCTATAAGAACTTTGATTAAGGATATTGGATATATTGAAGGTGCCTTCAATTACTCAGATATTCCAATAGAAATTATTTTGAATACTCAATCTCAAGATATCTCAATTGGAGTAGATAATAGTGATATAGAAAAAATTGGTGCTGGAGATCAAGGAATGATGTTTGGTTATGCCACAAATGAAACACCGGGATACATGCCAGGTCCTATATATTATGCACATAAGATATTACATAATATAGAAAGTTCAATCAAAGATGGAACAATTAGTAGAGATTTAGGACCAGATGCAAAAACTCAAGTTACTTTAATATATAAGAATAATAAGCCAGTTGCAGTAGAAAGGATCGTTTTATCCATACAACACAAAGAAAGATTCAATTCTCATGAAATTAAAGAAATATTATATCCTTATATAATTAAATCATTTCCAAAAGATTGGTTAATAACAAAAGATCTTATTATATGTAATCCTACAGGTCGTTTTATTATTGGTGGCCCAGAAAGCGATTGCGGTCTTACTGGAAGAAAAATTATAGTGGATTCATATGGTGGGTCTGCTCCACATGGGGGAGGTGCATTTTCTGGTAAGGATCCTACAAAAGTTGACCGATCTGCTGCATATATGACTAGATATCTTGCAAAAAACCTGGTGGCATCTGGTGTGGTTAATCAATGTCTAATACAGGTTGCTTATGCAATTGGAATCTCAGAACCAATTTCATTATATATAAAAACTGATAATGCATCTATTGATAGTAAATTTCTTTCTTTATTTATGAAGAGTGTTGGTATAAGCCTAATGCCTGGACTTATTATAAGGGATTTAGGATTAAATTATCCTATATATCTTCCAACATCAACTTATGGACATTTTGGCAAAGATTTTGTAATTGCAGATGGAATAAAATTATTTCCCTGGGAAGAGTTGAATTTACAAGATAAAATTCAAGAGTTCTTTTTCTCTTATTGCAAAGATAGTTCCTTATTACATGAAGGAAATAAAGTAGAATGCAATATTAGCTAGCTATAATGGTTGGTGAATTTAGGAATTTTATTCCTATAGAGCATGCTTATATGCCTAATAATTAAGGTATAATTATATAAAGAATTTTTTAATAATTAAAGCAAATACTATGAGATAAATATCTATATATGCAGTAATTATAGAACCTTAATTAGGTTATCTATACTCATATTATCATACAATATATGATATATTGTGTTATATAGATCTAATGATATATTGTATTTTGTTATCAATTCATAAACCGATTTTGCTGTATGATACCCCTCTACAGTATTATGCTTTATATACTCCTTAATATCTATATTTTCATTTATTTTTGTACCAAACAATGTGTTTCTAGATTCTTTAGAGCTGCAAGTTAGGAATAAATCTCCTATTCCACAATAGCGGAATAATGTATTCCTATTGCCATGCATAATTCCAATTAATTTATCGATTTCCATAATTCCTTTGGCCACCACACTGCCATAAATATTTTTTCCCCACTTACTATTTCCTTCTACTATACCACACGCTATCGCTAATACATTTTTTAACGCCGAACATATTTGTATTCCAATTAAGTCATCTATAACTTCTATTTTAAAATTATCGCTACTGATTAAAGATTGAATGTTAATTGCTGTAGTATAGTTTTCTGATGCCAAAGTGGAAGTGGATGGTAGATTGTTGCGAATTTCTGAGGCAAAATTTGGTCCACTTAATATTAATATATTGTCTGTACTTAACTCTTCTTTTACTATGTCACTCATAAGAGCAAGTGTGCCTTGTTCAATGCCTTTGCTACATATAACTATTGGTATATTATTTCCAATAATATGCTTCTTAATTTGTTGGCAAATATCTCTAATAGATTGTGCTGGTATAGCGATAAATATAACATCTGTATTATTTAATGCATCTTGCAGATTATTTGTAATCTTTGCGGAACCTTTAGTTAATTCTTTATGCAATGTTCCTGTTTTATTTCTCCTATAAACTACAGTATTATTGCCAGCTCTAGTTGAAGTAAGAGCTAATGCCGAGCCCCATTCCCCGCCACCAATTATAGATATCATAACAAATTACTTAATAAAACTATACACTGACTCTAACATATTAATAATATATCAGGAAGGAATTTCTTCTTGTGGCAAGAACTCTTTTTGTAATTCTTTAGTTTTATTAGCCCCAAGCTTCTTCATTTTTTCTGCATAAGATACTATACTACCTTTCCCATATTTTAATCTACCAACTGCAGCGTCATAAGACTTCAATGCCTTGTTATTACAATTATTCACTGCTTCAATATTCTTCTTTATATCGTCCATATGTGTTGTAAAATGCACCACTTCGTCATAAATCTTACCTGCTATTTCTGCAATTTCTTTTACATTTTTATTTTGTTTTTCAATTTTCCATAAAGACTCAATCGTTTTTATAGCAGAAAATAATATTGTTGGAGATGCTAATATAACCTTTTTTTTCCAGGCATGTTCATGTAGTTCATGGCTATTTTGAATAGCTAATGAAAAGGCTCCTTCTATTGGAATAAACAGAACTACAGAGTCTATGGTTAGTGCATCTGTTGCATTGTTGTAATGCTTCGATACTAGGTCATTAATATGATTATTTATGGATATTTTAAATTTTTTCAGTGCAGCTTTCTTTTCAATTTCACAGCTTGAATTATAATATTCACTATAGCTTATCAGTGATACCTTAGAATCAATAACAATATTTTTATTACCGGGCAATTTAACTATTACATCTGGCCTAAGTAGATTGCCTTGTGAATCTTTAATGGTTTCTTGTATGGTATAGTCTTTGTTTTCTCGTAATCCAGATGCTTCTAATATTTTATCTAAAATAACTTCGCCCCAGTTTCCCTGAGTTTTTATATCACCTCTTAATGCGTTAGCAAGTTTTTCAGCCTCAGTTCTCATGGTATCATTAATTTGAATCATATTCTTTATTTCTGCTTCTATTTTTGTTTGTAAGGAGCATCGTCCTTTTTCTACTTCATTAATTTTAAGATCAAATTTTGTTAATTGTTCTTTGAATGGTTTTAATATTTGATCCATATTTTCATTGGATTTTTTTGTAAAATGAGACATTTTGTCTTGTAAAATCTTATTTGATAGATTTTCAAAACTAGTATGGAGTTTTTCCTCCATTTTGTTCATCATTTCTTTCTGTAATTTAGAATTTTCTTCTGCATGAGATAGTTTGGTGCTTAATTCATTGTTATTAATTTCTAATGACTTAATAGTGGCTTTATCTGCTTCAGCAGCAGCTTGTGTTTCTATATGATCTTGTATTAATTTATATATTTTCTGATCCAATTCTTCTATATTTTTATTCTTGATCTCAATAAAAGCATCAAAGAAATTTACTTGTTTTTTATTATAAAAATAAAAACCTATATAAGATACAAGTAATATTAATACAGAAAAATAGACCTCAGCAAAATCAAGCACAGTACAGAACAAAATATAATAAGATTATAATACATATAATCTTAATTAATTTACTGCACAAGAGCTTTATGTATTATTTGCATTAGTAATCATACTAATTGCTTTTTAGATTAGATCTATTGTATTTAATACAATCTATTATCAAACGATAACGGTGTTCCATTAGGATATTCTTGGTCATTGTGAAGAGCATGTGGTTCGTTTTCTGCTGATTTAAATTCACTACTAGGCCCTACATCACCAGTGTCTCTCATGATTTCTTGTAATGTATGATGATCACTGTCATATCCACCTGTAAAATAATCAACATCAGCTAGAAAGTCGTCATCATTCGCTTTAGATGGTAGATTTATAGAAGGTCTTTTACTTGCAGCCATAATAAATATTACAATATTACATAGATATGTAGTAGATTCTACAAAATCTATACTAAGAAATAATTAACTTAGGAATAGCCTAATATTCAGTATATATTTAATATTTCCAATTATGTGTTATAGATTATATAATCTGCATATATATAGTATATAATTTTTTATATTAAATCTAGATGAGCGCAAAATTTAAATTTTATCTGATTAGAAGTTTATCTATATTCTTTGTTGTATTTGGAATTTCTGCATTAATATTACCATTTTATGTATTAATCTATCAGTTGTTTGATCAAGAAATAAACAGTCAAATAAATACAAAATTTAATTATTATATATCTTATATTTATAATTATACTGGTATATCTATTATTTTATTTTCTATATACATACTTTGGGGAATAAGATTATTCTATAATAATTATATTAAATTATATTTTTTACAAATAATCAGCTTCGCATTATTGTTTTTATTGGTATCAGTAATAATATCTATGCTTAATGATTCATATCATTATAATGGTATGTTGGGTAATGTTATTGCTAGTATCTTTAGGAATTTAAATATACAGGATAGCGTAATATTATTATATTCAATATTATTAATGATTCCGTTATTAATTGCCAGTATTGGTGTTGAATATATTCTGTTACTAAGAAATGTATTCAGATCGATTAAGCTGGATTATATAAAAAATAGAATATTGCCCTTAAATCTATTGAATAAGAAGCTTATAGATGCGGTCACAAGGCAGTATAATGTTGTTCTATTTAATAATAGCAATAAGAATATCATTAATAAGGATAGTGTTTTATCTAGTGTGAATAATGATTTTCCTGAGTTAAAACAGAAAAATAAAGAGAGTCAGTGTAGTAATTTTAAAAAAGAACTATCCACTGAAGATGCAATAAATATAAATTTACCTAAGATTGAAACTAATATTATTAGTAATCCCTCATGTAAAGAAGCTAGTAATAATTCATGTAAAGTTAATAGTAATATTGAAATGCGCTCAGTCATACAAAGCGGCCATGATGAAGGTGCAGTTGATGTTATACCTAGTATAGATTTATTACAAGATAAGGTTCAGAATGATTCTACTGTTGATTTAAGAAGTATTGATCATAATAGAGCTTTATTGGCTCAAGTATTACAAGATTTCAAAATAAGGGGTGAAATTATTAATGTAAATCCTGGTCCGGTTGTCACATTATTTGAATTAGCACCAGAAGCAGGGACAAAATCTTCAAGAATTATAGGTTTATCTGATGACATTGCTCGTTCAATGAGCGCCGTATCTGCTCGAATATCAGTTATCTCTGGTCGTAATGCTATTGGCATAGAAATACCCAACAAGAAAAGGTCTAGTGTGTTTCTAAGAGAGATCATGGAAACTGATGAATATAATAATATAAATATTGCTTTACCACTAGCATTGGGGAAGCTGATTGATGGGACGCCTATAATAGCAGATTTAGCAAAGATGCCACATTTACTTATTGCTGGTACAACTGGATCAGGTAAATCAGTTGCAATTAATTCTATGATTTTGTCATTAATATATCGCTTGCCGCCTAACAAATGTAAGTTTATTATGATTGATCCCAAAATGTTGGAATTATCTATATATAATGATATACCGCATTTACTTACTCCAGTTGTTGTAGATCCTAAAAAAGCTGTAAATACATTGAAGTGGGTGGTACAAGAAATGGAAAATAGATATAAATTAATGTCACACCTTAATGTTCGTGGTCTAAGTGGTTATAATCAGAAGATTAAAAGCTGTATTAAAGAGAACAAAATGATCACAAGGAAAGTGCAAATGGGATTTGATAAGGAAAGTGGAGAGCGCCTCTATAAGACAGAAGATGTAGAAATGCAAGAATTACCTTTAATGGTAGTAATTGTAGATGAAATGGCAGATTTAATGTTAGTAGCAGGCAAGGATATAGAAATTTATATCCAAAGACTTGCCCAAATGGCTAGAGCTGCAGGAATACATATAATTATGGCTACACAGCGACCATCTGTTGATGTAATTACAGGTGTTATAAAGGCTAATTTCCCAACTAGAATTGCATTCTCAGTAAGTTCTAAAATAGATAGTAGAACTATACTAGGAGAGCAGGGTGCTGAACAATTATTAGGTATGGGTGACATGTTATACATGAGTTCTGGTGGTAAGATTACTAGAATACATGGTCCATTTGTGAGTGACTCTGAGGTAGAAAATATTGTTAACGATTTAAAAATGAAAGCTGCTCCTAGATATATACCAGAAATTGAAAATTTTGGTAATAATGAAGAAGGCAATAATAATATGATAAATGTTAATGAAGTAGAAGGGGCTACCGACGATATCTATGCGCAGGCTATCAATATAGTACTACGAGATAAAAAAACATCTATAAGCTACATACAAAGACAACTTAGAATAGGTTATAATAGAGCTGCAGATCTAATAGAAAGAATGGAAAGAGAATTTATAATTAGTGAGCCAAACCATCAAGGTAGAAGAGAAATTCTGAAACATGATGATTAATAATTAATAATAGTCTGTAATTGATAGTCATTTTTCTTTTTATTCTCTAAAAATGTCCTATAATAAGGATGTATTATTCTGTGTTTTATATAACAAATTATAACATAATATATATTATGGAAAATAAATAATAACTTCAATAGCTCAACTGTACTTATAGAAGTATGAAGTATAAGTATATTTATATAATCTTTTAATTAGATTTAATATAAATTCTATTAATCTAAGAAAAAAGATCAAAATAAAAAATTGAAATAACTTTTAAGATTCAATACTTTAATTATAAAAATATAATCAAAATTTAACTAGCTAATTCTTTTTACTATTGTGTATGAATTTATTATATTCGCTATTTATTTCACATTTCATCTGTCCATGATCCAAGGCACTATTTAACATATATGCTAATCTATAGCCTGCTTTCAACAGTTGTTTTTTTATTATTTCAAGAGATTTATTCAAATACGATGAAGATAGCAAGCCACTTTTTTCATCTGTATCATAATCATATGCCAATGTTGCTAAATCTCTTGATTCTAAAATCCAATCCATTAAACATCCAGATTCATATTTATTTTGTTCATGATTAGGATATTGATGTACAATAAGGTCCATAAGTTCAGCAGCAGATAATCGTTCTTCGTCAATAAGCCCATCATCCCATAACTGATGGAGTGTCATTTTGCCAAAATAGGTATTAATGTCTATATGACCACCACCCCAATCAGAGCTTCTGCCCACGTGTAGAGGCTGGTGTAGATCACCAATTACATGAGTAATCCATCCTAAAGACACTTTAAGTATTTCAATATATCTTTCTTTATTTTCACGTTTTAGCAAATCATTATTATTTTGTAAAATCATCATAACATTGTGCATGCCAGTATATGCATTAATTTTTTTTATACCATCGGGCATAGAATAATAATCATTATATTCATATATATTTAGACCATGCCACCTGCGCAACTTTCCATAATCACTGATTGTGTCCTTATATACTAATTTATTTTTTTCATAGTCATACTGCGCATCTATCCATTCAAATTTCACCTCTTTATCATTACGATACGTATCTGGCACAGATGCTATAAAATCTAATCTATCGTTGCCAAGTATTTCTATAATCTTATTTCTTGTTGTATCTGTGAGGTTATTCATAGCAATTTTTGCTACTACCCTATGCCCTATCCTACCCCAAGCAAGAGATATATCAGGGGTCATAATCATGACTACCATAATTATAAACAACCCTATAAATGGAGCATTATAATATTTCATGTGACAGCCATTAATTTTTAGTGAACATTAACAATTGTATATTATAATTTGTACAATAAAAAGAATTTTTAAAATTAATCTTTATTTATTAAAAGGACTATGGTGACTAAAAATAAAATAATATGCGCAATAGACACCGCAGATCTAAGCAAAGCTACCGACCTAATTACTGATATTAAAGAATATGTTGGTGCTATTAAACTTGGGCTAGAATTCTTTTTAAAAAATGGATATGAAGGGGTGAAAAAGATATCTAAATTAGATGTACCTATATTCTTGGATCTAAAGTTGCATGATATCCCAAATACGGTTGCCAAAGCCATTTCTATGATGAATGATTTGAATATATTGATGACAACAGTCCATGTTTCCGGAGGTAAGGAAATGATGCAGGCTGCACGAGAGTCTTTAGATAGTAGAATTAAGATTGTTGGAGTAACATTGTTGACTAGTATGGATGAAGATACTATTGACGATTTGTTTTATAAAGATATGAGAAAAGCTAATGAACTGAGAAAAGAATTAAACGATGAACAGTTTGATTTTGTAACTTCGCTTGCTGATGATTTTAAAAAATCAGAATCAGGAGAATCCTGGAGAAATGAATGGCGGAAAGTCATGGATGAATCTCTAAGGCTTATTGGTTCATTTAATGATGGAATGAAAAATAATGATGGAATGAAAAATAGCATAGAATCTGCTTATGCAAGTAGAATAAAAGCTGCTTATCCCCATTTGAAAAACAAAATCCATGAAATCGTAAAATATATAGCAGAGAAAACACTTGGAGATGATAAGCTCATACCAGCATATAATAAGCTCATACCAGCATATAATAAGCTCATACCAATACCAATAAAACTTGATGTTAATCATATTGTAGAAAACATGGCAATATTAGCAAAAGACAGTGGTTTAGATGGAATAGTTTGTTCAGCACATGAAGTAAAAGATATCAAAGCACAATTAGGCAAGAATTTCTTGACCGTTACTCCAGGCATCAGATCAATCAATAGTAATAATGATGATCAAAAAAGAACTATGACCCCCAAGGAAGCATTAGACGCAGGCTCGGATTATTTAGTAATCGGTAGACCAATCACGGAATCACCCTGCCCTGTAGATGTTTTAAAACAAATAATCGATTCAATAGATAAATAAAATTCTATTTATAACTTCTTTGCTCTAAGTTCTTTAAAAAATTTAATCATAAGATGAGAGCATTTTTCTTCCATTATGCCTCCATAAATCTCTGGTTTATGAAAACAAGAACTTTGATTAAAGATTTTTGCACCATTCTCGACACCTCCCCCTTTAATATCATATGCACCAAAATATAATCTTCTTATTTTTGATATAGAAATTAATTGAGCACACATTGGACAAGGCTCTAAGGTTGTATATAGGTCGTATTCTTTTAAATTCTTGCTAGAAATTCTCTTATATAAATCTCTTATTGCTAATATTTCTGCATGAGCACTAGGATCACTTAGAGTGATTGTCATATTTTTAGCCACTGTTATATCTCTTATTTTACTATTATGCCTCACTATTACACATCCAACTGGCACTTCTCCAATACTAAAAGACAATAATGCTTGCTTATATGCCTCATACATCAAATTATTGTACATGTATTTAAGATCTATATTGAATTCACGTTGCACATAATATAGCATGAGTAATTATAGATTTTTATGGATATATTTACCGTGAGGAGCAGAAAAGTTAAAAAAGATTGTATATTGTGTACTGGAGTAATAGTAGAAGTATTGCCTGATACTAGATTCAGAGTAAAATTAGAAAATGATAAGGTAATATTAGGATATGCCTCAGGACAAATGCAAAAATGTCGAATCAGAGTAATTATGGACGATATAGTTGACATTGAAATTAATAAATATGACAAAGATATAGGAAGAATTGTAGCTAGAAAAAGGCCACAGTAATGTTTCTAAAAGATAGAATCAAAAATTATGAGCTAATATTAGCATCATCCTCCCCTAGTCGTAGAGAACTAATAGGGATTATGGGATTAAAGCCTGATTTATTTATATCTCCTAATATAGATGAATCAATTAAAAAAAATGAGGATGCATTAATTTACTCAAAGCGAGTCACAAGAAATAAAGCAGAAAAGGTTATAGCTGATTATCCGAATGCTATTATTATTGCCGCTGATACTATAGCAGTATGTCGTGGGAAGATATTAAGAAAAGCTTGTGATGAAGATTATGCCAGATATTGTTTGCAACAACTATCTGGTAGACGTCATACAGTATATACAACTGTTTGCATTGGTATGGGTAATATTATTAAAATAAAGACAGTTAAAACTGTAGTAAAATTGAAAAGATTGGAAAAGACAGAAATAGACCATTATGTCGATTCAAAAGAATGGTTAAATAAAGGAGGAGCGACTTGCATGCAAGGGCTATTTAGCAATTTTGTACAAAATATTAATGGCTGTTATTTTAATATAATAGGCTTACCTATTCATACTACTTATAATTTATTAAATTCTTTATTATAGTAATGCGCGAAATAGTATTAGATATTGAAACAACTGGATTAAGTTTTAACAAGGGTGATAAAATAATTGAAATAGGTTGTGTTGAATTAATAAATTATATACCTTCAGGTAAAATATATCATCAGTATATTAATCCTAATCGAGATATACCACTAGCTTCTCAGAGAATTCATGGCATAACGAATAATAAAGTAGCAAAAGAACCGTATTTCCAAGATATAGCAGATGATTTGCTTAATTTCATAGCATCCAGTAGTATCATTATACACAATGCAAACTTTGATTTTCCATTTATTAATCATGAGCTAGTTTTATCTAATAAGAATGTTATGCAAAATAATGTGATAGACACTTTATGTATAGCACGTAAAAAATTCCCCGGATCTCCGGCCTCACTTAATGCTCTATGCAAAAGATTCAATATTTCCATTTCTGATAGAGGCTTTCATGGCGCCTTATTGGATTCAAAATTACTAGCTAAAGTCTATTTAGAATTAATTGGTGGAGTACAAAAAGGTATTTCATTTACTGAAACAATAGATAATTTTGAGAAAGATACAAAATCAACAAAAAATATTAAACATAATAATCTTACACGAAAAAAAAGAACATTCCCGCTACATGATGAAGAAATCATCAAGCATAATAATTATATAAAAGATATACTTAAGGCTCCTATTTGGAACTAAATAATCATTATTAAAGCAATTTATTAATTATTTTAATTTACTATTATAAACATGTTTTAATAATAAAATAATTCATATTATGAGTAATAAGTTTGACAATGGGTATGGCAATGCAGTACCAGCCCATCAGTATGGGTATGGCAATGCAGTACCAGCCCATCAGTATGGCAATGCAGTACCAGCCCATCAGTATGGCAATGCAGTACCAGCCCATCAGTATGGGTATGGCAATGCAGTACCAGCACATCAGTATGGGAATAATAATTATTCTTCTGATTTAACACATAGAGGATATATGCAACAACCGCCTATGCAAGGTTTTTATCAGATGCAGCCTCAATACCATATGCGTGGGAATCAGAATAATTCTTCTGATTTAACACATAGAGGACATATGCCACAAGTGCCTATGCAAGGTTATCAACATAATATGCAGCAGCCTGCTACGCAAGGTTTTCATCAGATGCAGCAGCCTACGCAAGGTTTTCAATACCAACAGCGTGTGCAGCCTCAATACCATGTGCACAATAATAATGCACAACAACAAAATACAATAGCCTTATTTAAGGTTCATACTACCTTACTGCAAGTAAGTCAAAAATTAAGCGATATAAGCAAAAAATATGATGACCATTCTAATGATAAGAGTAAAGAAATTAATGATGAAACAAAAATCAAAGATGTTCAATCTCTGACTGGTATAAACAATGCTTTAGTCAAGATAAACGAAGATATTATGAGACATACTGGTCAAAATGTAGAGCAAATATCAAAATTACAATCAAGGATGCAATTGATTGTAAATAATATTTATAAGGCATGGGAATTGGCTTCTAAGGACACTACAGCAAAACCAGCACCTACGCAGGAGGAGTTGCCTCCTTCTACGCAGCCTACTTCTTTTGTTACCACTCCTCCTGCTACGCAGCCTACTTCTTTTGTTACCACTCCTCCTGCTACGCAGCCTACTTCTTTTGTTACCACTCCTCCTGCTACGCAGCCTACTTCTTTTGTTACCACTCCTCCTGCTACGCAGCCTACTTCTTTTGTTACCACTCCTCCTGCTACGCAGCCTACTTCTTTTGTTACCACTCCTCCTGCTACGCAGCCTACTTCTTTTGTTACCACTCCTCCTGCTACGCAGCCTACTTCTTTTGTTACCACTCCTCCTCCTGCTACGCAGCCTACTTCTCCTGCTGCTACCGTCCCTCCTCCTCCTCCTCCTCCTCCTCCTCCTCTTCCTCTTCCTCTTCCTCTTCTTCCTCTTTCTCTTTCTAAGCCTGCTTCAAAAGACTTACAGAGATCTACTGTAGCAGCAGCAGCAGAAATACAATCTGTGCCAAAGGAATCTTGGTTAGAACAGATTGCACAAAAGCAAGAAGCACTAACACATAATGAAGATGGAGAGATAGATAGGCAATTACAAAAAAACAAAGAATCAAGAAAGAACGAGTTATCTACAGAACATATATTACAAGAGCACTCACCAGGTAACCCACAGGATGTTAACAAAAGAATGTCATTAGACTTGGAGAAAGCATTACTCACCCGAGTGAACGCAACGCACGGTGTTGATGAATCTAATGATTTAGCATTTTTAGAGGATATAAAAAAGATTAGTAGGGAGGCAGATAATATGCCAATACTAAAAAGTATTGTTAAATCTTTGATCCCTCTTGGAGATGCAATGAAAGCATTATATACTAGGGCTAACGATTCTACCACTATTAAGACTGATAGTAAGCAAACTAATGCACTTATAACAGACTTAAAAGATGCACTAAAGAAATTAACAGAAAATCCTTCAGGTGCTAATAATTGGAAGGATAAAATGAATAGTAGTGATTTATCTACATATAATGAACTAACGCGTAATTTATCTAAAGATCTTCATGAGTTAGCGGAAAAATGTCAATCCATTGTGGATGAATGGGGCGAAGAAGATATAGATACAAAAGATTTAAATGAAATTAAAGCACTTACGACAGCATTAGAAAAGAAAATTGTAGATGCAGAAAAAGATA
Organism: Rickettsiales bacterium; assembly: GCA_965262395.1. Classification (GTDB taxonomy): domain Bacteria; phylum Pseudomonadota; class Alphaproteobacteria; order Rickettsiales; family Anaplasmataceae; genus CBDHFF01. Next base: position 922,789 of record OZ253531.1, on the reverse strand, counting down.
TTATTCAAGCTGTAGCTCTACCTGCACAAGTAATAACAGCAACCAGGCACGCTGGTCAATTAATGGAAAATATGGGTGCTAGGATAAGTAATGGTGATTGTAGAACAGTAAAACCAGATCCATATACCAAGGATGAATCAGAGAACAGTCTAAATAGTAGACAAGACGGCGACGATCATCTATCACGATAGTAGTAGTATAATTATTGTATAGATTTCTGTAATATTTGTATATCAGATTCTATTTCTGTATCTTTTTGCATCTTATTTTCAATCTTTTTTATAGAATGAATGACTGTTGTATGATCTCTACCACCAAAATTACGTCCTATTTCTGATAAACTCTTTTGTGTAAACATTTTTGCCAAATACATGGCAACCTGTCTTGGATACACAATATTACGCACCCTCTTCACAGATTTCAAATCACTAATTTTTACATTAAAATGTTCTGAAATTTTTTTTATTACATCATCTATAGTTATCACTTTTTGATTTGCTCTTAATAAATCTTTTAAGGCACTCGCAACAGAATCTATGGTAATTGATCTACCTAAAGAAGCTAAATGTATAACTTTATACAATGCGCCCTCTAAAACCCTAATATTAGAAGTGATATTCTTTGCTATAAAAGCTAAAACCTCACTTGATATATTTAATGACATATGCTCTGCTTTTGATTGCAATACTCCAAGCCTTAACTCATATGTAGTATCATGTATATCAGCAACTAGCCCCCACCCTAACCTAGATTTAATTCTCTCCTCTACTCCATCTAAATCACTAGGTGATCGATCAGCAGATATTATTAATTGTTTTTTTTGTTCAATTAAGGAATTAAAAGTATGGAAGAATTCTTCTTGCGTACTATCTTTTCCACTAATGAATTGTACATCATCAACCATTAGGACATCTACAGAACGCAGTTCTTCTTTAAAATCCATTATACTATTATTTTTCAAGGCAATAATATACTTATACATGAATCTTTCTGCTGAAAGATACATTACCTTTCTATGAGGTACAAATTTCTTTATATGATTGCCAATTGCATTCATTAAGTGGGTCTTGCCTAATCCAACTCCACCATAAAGAAATAAAGGATTTGTACCAGGCATTATTACTTCATTTTCTGCAATTCTTTTTGCTGCTGCAAATGCTAATTCATTTGATTTTCCTACTATAAAATTATCAAAAGTAAATTTCATATGTAATGCATAATCTTTTTGATGAACTCTATTATAGTTACTCTTAGGATGTTGTTTAATATTATTTGATTCTTCTGTATTAGTTTGATCAGATTCAGATGTATTCGCAGCAACAATAATTTCTATATAATGCGCATTACTATACCTCTGTTTCCAAATATCCATAATCTTTTTATCAAAGCTCTGATTTATTATCATCTCCCTTTTGAACTTTGATGGCACTGACAATTCTAAGATACCTTTTTCATATTTTATAAAATTTATGGATTTAATCCAACTATTATAAATACTTTCACCATATAATGACTTAAGCTTATTTAGTAAAATATTCCATACATCTTTACAATTTTTTAATTGCAACATATCAGATGCATCTGAGTTTTTTACTATAGAAGTAGAAGAATCAGTATCTTTTATAGATTTCGTAATAAATTCAGCATTACTAATACACACTTCTGTTTTGGTATTAACTACACTATTTTTGTCTATCTTTTCTAAGATGTCATTTACAAATTGTGTTGTAATCATTATTTCATACTCTCCTGTATACAGGGTAAGTTGCTAACAACCCATCCACCCGCGGCATTATAACCATTAAGAATGTTATGTGAATTACTAAATCCATTTTTTATTGCTAACTCTGCAGCATAATAAGATCTCACTCCAGCAGCGCAAAGAAAAAAGATAGTATAATCTTTTGTCAGGTGTTCTTCCAGATTTTTTATGAAATGTTGATTGGTTGTTTGAGATATTTCATCAATCCAACTTATAAATATCACTTTCTTACGTATAGATGATAGATCTGTTGATCCAAACTCCCTTATTTCAGAAGGACACCTGACATCGACTATACAGCTGTGCTCATTTTCTTTTAATTTTGACCAAACTTCATTAGCAGAGATGTTATTAATCATTAGGCATCCATATGCAAACTTATCAACAAACAGTTTGTATACAATATTGGTCTCATATCAATATATTTTTTTGTATAAATATTAAATAAAGATCTTGACAGTAGGATAGAAAAAGAAATGTTAATAAATAAATTAATTTCATTAAAGCAATTCAGTAATTATTATTGATAATTACTATTTAAATGATTAGAATGTGTATAAATACAATCATCCTATATAAAATATACATAATATATCAATGATAAATAACTTATTATTACAAGAGATGGCTGATGCCATTAGGTTTCTTACGATAAAGGCAGTTGAAAAAGCAAAATCAGGACATCCTGGTATGCCCTTGGGTATGGCGGACGTTGCTACTGTTTTATTTTCGAAATTTTTAAATTTTAATCCTCAAGAGCCAGGATGGAAAAATAGAGATAGATTTATATTGTCTGCTGGGCATGGTTCAATGCTGCTATATTCATTATTATACATGTTGGGGTATAAAGATTTCTCACTAGAAACAATAAAGCAATTTCGTCAACTACACTCTAATGCGGCTGGTCATCCAGAATATAAACCAGATTCTGGTATTGAAACTACAACTGGCCCCTTAGGACAAGGCATTGCAAATGCAGTTGGCATGGCAATTGCTGCAAATATATCTGCTGCTAAATTACCAGAAGGTGTAATAGATAATTATACTTATGTCATAGCTGGAGATGGTTGTTTAATGGAAGGTATTAGTCATGAAGCCGCTTCTCTTGCAGGGCATCTCAAATTAGGTAATTTAATTGTATTTTTTGATAATAATAATATATCTATTGATGGAAATACAGATTTGACTGTTTCGGATGATCAAACAAAACGTTTTCAGGCTTATAATTGGCATACTATAGAAATAGATGGTCATGATTTTATTGAGATTGAAGAAGCAATTAAACAAGCTCAATCTGACAAAAGACCTACATTAATTTCCTGTAAAACAAAAATAGCAATTGGTCTTTCTGGACATGAAAATAGTTCCTCTGGACACAGCTGGCCATTGGAAAAAGAAAGTATAGATAGTTTTTATAAAAAATGTGGATATGAGAATAGTAATTTTGAAATTAAAGCTAATATATTATTAGCTTGGAAGCAGGTAGCAGATAATGCTATTAATGGATATAATACCTGGAAAGATAAGATAAAATTATTGGGTTATGATGAACATTTGTCTGTTTTCAATGAGCCAGATTTAAACAAGATATTTTTAGATATTAAGGAACATTTGAGCAAGAATGTTGCTAATGAAGCAACAAGAAAATCATCTGGCTATGTTATTGCTACATTATCAGAACATTTACCCCAGCTAATTGGTGGATCGGCAGACCTCACAGGATCCAATTCTACAAAATCACAAACTATGAGGCCGATTAACGCAAGTGACTTTTCTGGTTCCTATATTTATTACGGTGTTAGAGAAAACGCCATGGCAGGAATAATGAATGGCCTAACATTGTATGATAGACGAATTATTCCTTACGGAGGAACCTTCTTGGTGTTTTCAGATTATTGTAGACCATCCATACGTTTATCTGCATTAATTGGATTAAGAGTAATATATATTATGACGCATGATTCTATTGGTGTAGGAGAAGATGGACCAACTCATCAACCTGTTGAACAACTTTCTTCTTTACGAGCCATGCCAAATCTAAACGTATTTAGACCAGCAGATGCATTGGAAACTGCGGAATGTTGGCAAATTGCTCTCCAGAATAATAATACACCATCTTTACTAGCTTTAACTAGGCAAGGAGTTCCTAGGATTAGAGATAATCATATTAATGATAACTTATGCAAATATGGTGCATATATTATACAAGAAGCCTCTAATAATAATGAAATTAAGATTACCATTTTTGCTACTGGATCCGAATTGAGCATTGCTTTAGAAGCATCTAAAAAATTAGAATCTCAAGGTTTTTCTACACGAGTAGTGTCAGTGCCATGTTTTGAATTGTTTGAATTACAAGATGCGAACTATGTTCAAAATTTACTTTGTAATAATTCTTTGAAAATAGCTGTCGAAGCATCCATATGTAATGGATGGGAAAGATTTATAGGGGCTCATGGGATATTTGTTGGCATGAAATCTTTTGGTCAATCTGCTCCAGCGGAAGACTTATATGAATATTTTTCTATAACAGCAGAAGCAATAGTTTCTAGAGCTCTGCAATCTCTAACTTAATTTTCAAATCTGAAGACAGAAAATATTTTCTTATACCAATAGTCACTTAATGAATGCTCTAGCACTTGTCCTGCATCTTGCCAAGTATGTATTATGCCATACAATTCACCATAATCACTCAGTATTGCTAAATGTTGTGGATTATTTTTGATCTTTAGTAATAACAGATCACCAATTTGCATATCTTTTATATCGACTTCGGTTAATATACTAGAAATACGCTTATAGATTTTGTTGCCATTTGGTACCTTACTATATTCCGTACTATCAAATGCATGTAAAGGTATTCGTTTATTATTATCCTGTAAATTGGTATTTAAATTTAATTCTTGTGCAACTCCCATGATTAAACCCAAACAATCACAAGCACCTTGTGATTGTACAGACTTTTTTCGTCTGCCTTGATGAAAGAATCTTGTGCCTATCCACTCTCTGGCTGTTGATACTACTTTATAATAGTCAGTCATTATGAATGCCTCGGTTATTTGTTACAATTAATCTTATCAGTTAATTAACCAAAATTTCGTATGCTGTCTCAGTTATCAATAAACCAGGGGATCACAATATGCAGAATACTCCAGCGGATCGAATTTCTCCAATATCACAGTTTAACTTTATTAATAAGATCACTCTTGATATTAGTAAAAACTGTAAATATCAGAATACACAGATGGTAAAAGCATCGATTTTATATACAATTAAAGAAAAATATAATAATATTTATAATAATTCTCTAAAAAATAAAATAGATGAAACTAATAAAAATACTTTGATTATGATCAATATTACTAAAGAAGATATAATAAAGAATACAAACATTAAAGTTGAAATTTTACATGGATTAGACCTAAACAGACTTCAAGATGTTAATAGTGATAATCTTATAGAAAAATTGTTTACTGAGCTTTCTACAGTGTTCACAACTACTAGCTTGCCAGATAGAATAAAGAATGAAATTCTTCAAGATTATGACGATATAGTAAAAGAAATTAGTAAATAGTATTATTCTATTTCTATTTTCTTAAATATTGGAAAAGGTTCCAAAATTTCATTTCCACCTAAATTATATTTATCTGTGGTATGCTCTATGTGTCTTTCCTCTTCTTTTATATTTAGTAAGTTGAGTATTTTATTTGCCGAATCAGGAACAAATGGTTGTAGCATTATTCCGATTATCCTTAAGTGTTCACATATTACGTATAAAACTTCATTCATTTTTTTTAAATCTGATTTTCTTAATTGCCATGGTGCATTGCTATCTATGTATTTATTCATGTTTTTAGAGCGTTGTATTATGTACCCTAAAGCACCAGAAAAGATCTGTTCTCCATCTTTGTTTTCTTCAAAGCTAATAAAATTTTGATTTAACATGTAATCTCTATAAATAATCTCATCTGCGGTTCCAATGATATAAATATTTATATCATTGCTTGAAATAATATGCTTGCTAAAATCTATATGAGAAATCAAAGTACGTGATTCTTTGCTTAACTTATTATATACGTCATCTAATCTATAATTTTGACTCTCTGAGTCTGTTAATGAATGCTCTGGCATTGGTATAACACCATTACAATTTTTGTAGATAAACGCTAATGTTCGTTGCAGTAGATTTCCAATATTATTTACTAATTCTGTATTCACTATTCTTTGTAAGGCAGATTTAGTAAAATTGCCATCATTACCAAAGACCATATTTCTTAATAAAAAATAACGTACATTATCTAAGCCAAACTCATCAACAATTTTTATTGGATCTATTGTATTTCCTAAAGACTTAGAAATTTTTTCACCTGCATTTGTCCACCAGCCATGTGCAAAAATACGTTTTGGCACTGGTAATCCAGCTGCCATTAATAAAGCAGGCCAGTATATCGCATGAAATCTTAATATGTCCTTTCCTACTATATGTACAGCATTATTTGAAGGATAAGTGGCATTATTAATGGAATGCTTATGCCCCTTACTCCAAAAATTTATGTAATCTTCCGAATCTTGATGAGGAAAATCAAGTGCGGTTAAGTAATTAGAAAGAGCATCGATCCAGACATACATGACATGTTTTTCATTATTTGGTATTTTAACCCCCCAATTGAAACTTGTTCTTGAAATAGAAAGATCTTTTAATCCAGATTCAACAAAGGACATTACCTCATTTTTTCGTATTTCTGGTGCAATAAAATCTGGATTATTGTTATATAGTTCTATTAATTTATCTTGCCATTTAGATAGTCTAAAGAAATAACTATCTTCTTCAACCCATTCAACTGATGATCCTGTAGGAGATAATCCATCATTAATTTCATCTGCTGCATAAAATGCTTCATCTCTAATTGAATACCAGCCAGAATACTTATCAAGATATATCTCGCCTTTTTCTTCAAGTATCTTCCACAAGGATTGTGCTGATAATTTATGACGCTCTTCTGTTGTTCTAATAAAGTCGTTATATTCAAAGTTCATAGTTGTACAGAGATCTTTAAATTTATTACTCACTTGATCGACAAACTCTTGAGTAGGAATATTAATTTTCTGAGCAGATTTTTCTACTTTCTGTCCATGCTCATCCGTTCCGGTAATAAACTTAACATTGCAATTATTCAAACGCATAAATCTAGCGATAACATCGCAAGACAAGCTAGTATAAGCATGTCCAATATGAGGAGCATCATTCACATAATATATCGGAGTTGTTATATAAAAATTATTCATGTTTATATGATCATTATATAAATTATTTTATAAATTATATAATAACAAACATTAAGGGGAATTTATATAAAAAATGCTGCCAATATATTTAAATATTAACAGCACTATTGATATATTACTAATATTGATTTTTATTCAACTTTAATACTAGCTCCATCTTCCGTATACACAATACTAAAATCTGGTTCTCCATTATTATCTATATCATATGATATGCTGGCTTTATGAAATAGGCCGCATCCAGATAATAAGGATAAAGTAAGTAAAGATACTAAAATGAATTTATACATATGTCCTCCTAATTATTTATATGATTTCAGGTATATTAATGGTTCCTTCTTTCGTTTTAATGCCTAAAAGATTTGTTCCATTATTAATAAATTTATATAAAGTGTAGCCATCATCAGCCACATTTAATTGACTATTTTCTTCAAATATCAAAATATTATTATTCCAAGTTATATTTTCTCCACCCCCCCTATTCTGAATTATCATTATTTCAAAAGATGCGTTATTTATTAAATTAATATCTATGATTACATTTGCTGCTAAATGTATAACTGTATTATTATTATTAATACTAAGCCATTTATCTCCCGTACCAACACGGATTGTACCGAATATATCTCCTGCAAATGATGATATTTCAATTCTTGTGATACTTGAAAAATAGTTATTTGTACTAAAAACCCTTCTTCCATTAATTCTTACTGTTTCTGTGATAGCATTATTATCTCTATCTGTGCCATATATAGTATAATCTATAAAATCAAAATCTGTGCCATTCAATAAAAAATTAATTTTATTGGGTACATCAAAGATAGCAATTCCATTAGACACAAGAGTTCCATTAAGTATTAAATCTTCTGCATTATTATTTGCACTTTGAGTATTAACTACAGCATCAATCCTTGTTCTATCTACAATTACCGAATTAAATGATGCGTTTATACTATTGACAGCAGATCCTGTACCAGTTGCTCCACCAGTTTCAGTACCTATTGATGTCCAAGATGAATTTATATATGCATAGAAAGATCTATCAAATATAACAAAAACTGACATACCTTCTTGAGGAATGATAAAATTCCATTGTGCATTACTATAGTAAGCAATATTATTCTCTTGATTAAACCATTCACTGCTAAAAATAGGTGCTGATATGATATATACATCACCTTCACTAGGATTACTTGGAGCGGAAGACTGGATTGCCTTTATTCCAGTATTCAGTATTGCATCTATTTTTTCTAATGCTGTATTTACTGTTATTTCTTTTTGTGCCTGATTTGGAATTAAAAATGGAAAATCTAAATGTAAAGATCGCATAGGAGCCTCCTATATATTATTAATTAATAAATTTTAAACTTTGTTAATCTACAATAAAGCAGTATTTATCTTTTAACTTGCAATGGAGTAACCAATGAGTGGACAAGTAGCTGCTGCTGGCGATGTTATGAAACCAGCGTTTGGACTAATAAGTTTATGTGAAAAAATGATGAAATCAGTGAATTCTGATGAAGGAGCTAACTTTGATGAAAAAGAAAGCTTAGCAGAATTAACTAATATGACAGAACAATATCAAAATTCGATGTTGAAATGGGTTGATGATTTGGCATCAGACGAAGAAAATCCTATGCAATCTTCTTTAAAAAAACTATCTTCTCATTTAAGAAATGTAGATTACAGTGATCCAACATCTATGCAGGCAACACTTAATACTGCAAAAGATATTATGCATGAAGTGCAAGAAACAATTGAAGATTCAGAGCAAGAGTAATACTTTAAGTATTACTCTTCGACAATAGTTTAAAGTAATTATATGTATGTATATTATACTTTATATTATTGTCATGCTTTGCATGAGGGCTTAGATGAATCTGACTTTTTTGTAAGTTCATAGTAATAAATTGGTATGAATGTGGGCGAATACCTTGATAAGGCATATTAGATAGATATTTGTAAGCTCATGTAAAGATTACTGTAATCTATTTTCTTAATTTAATATGAGGATATAATGCTTAGGAAGTTTTGGATAACTTTATCTATGGTAGTTCTTTTTAGCAACGGAGCGCTAGCTAATTATTCCTTAAATGTTATGCATTTCTATCCTGGATTGACTTCTGTAGAAGCAGCAGAGCTTCATAAGATTAAACTTAATTATGCAGAACTCCCAGAAGAATTACAGAGTGTAGCTCGAAAAAGGGCGGAAGAACTCCGGATGAAATCTTGGCCTGTGAGTATTCAAGCTAAAACATTATTAGATTATATACTATCTGATACTAATTCTATGAAAATAGATAAATTACCGTCTAATCTAAGATATTATGTTGAAAAATACAAAGATAATTTTGATTTATTGCCATATTCTATAAAACTAGATTTAGAAAAATATGTCATACATAAAATGAAAAATGATGGCCTAGATACATCTGAGGAGTCTCAGGCATACATGAAAGGTAAAGAAAAATTTATTACACCAAATATTACGTCAAGAGAGTCTAAAACAGCAGACTCAGCAGTAAATAATATACTAGGTATATTTCAATAATTTGTTGTCTCAACTATTGTTATAGTTGTTGATTTTTAATCAACATGGAAGCATTATTTTATTCAAATAGAAGTTCTTGATAGAGTAATAACATTAACTGACTTGACCCCTGCCCTTAAAAGTTCTTTAGTGCATGCATTTATTGTTGCACCAGTTGTCATTACATCATCAATTAAGGTAATTATTTTATTTTTGATTTTGTTGTTATTTTTAATAGAAAATACGCCTCTTACATTATTAATTCTAGTTTTATATTCAAGTCCAACTTGTGGTCTGTTATTTTTAACTCTCTTTAAAGAATTATAATTTATATCAATATTATATATCTTTTGAATCTCATTACATAATATTGCAGATTGATTATATTTTCTTCGTAATAACCTAAAAAAATGTAACGGCACAGGAATAAGCACATCTGTTTCCTTTAGTATACTTAAACAATCTCGCATTATCCATCGAGCATATACTGGAGACATGCCTGTACTATCGCTGAACTTAAATCTTGTAATCATACCACTGGTCATATCATCATAAAGAAAAATAGATCGTGCCTGTTTGTAAATAGGTGGTCTAGATTCACAACTAATACAGATTGTTGTATTATCTTCTAAGTAATGGGTATTACTACCACATATCTTGCAGCAATAAAAATCTGATAAAAATCTTATCTTTGACCAACATTTATAACATAATGCGCTTTCATATGAAACAATTGCATTACAAGCACAACAAGATGGTGGAAATAAGAGATTTACAATGCTTTTTAGCATTTCATATATGTAACAGTGTCAACAAACTTTATCTATAATATATAAATAAATTAATGTATATATAAATTCCTTGACTAAGTGAATGATTTTAGCTTATTTTATATCGATAGATAATTTATTTATTTTTCTGATGACAGAAAACAAAGTTGATCCAATTACCGAAGAATGCAAAAAATTGTTGCATGAATCTGGTGCCTTGTTAAGGGGGCATTTCATTTTATCCTCTGGTTTGCATAGCTCGGAATATGTACAATGCGCCAATATATTTAAAAATCATAAAATTGCAGATAAACTTTGCGGGTATCTTGCAAGGATAATAAAACAGACCAAAGTAAACAATAAAGAATTAGAATTTGATTTTATTGTCTCTCCAGCAATTGGTGGCATTACCTTAGGGTATGAAATGAGTCGTCATCTTGACAAACCAGCAATTTTTTGTGAAAGAAGAGATAATAAATTCTCAATTGATAGATTCACCCTACCAAACAATCAAGACCTATTAAAAGGTAAGAAAGTTCTGATGCTAGAGGATGTTGTGACTACCGGAAAATCTGTTTTAGAAGCTACCAAATGTATTAAAGATGCAGGAGGAATAGTGGTAGCTATAGCATCATTAATAAATAGAGGATTTATCGCACAAAATAAAAGAGAAATAATAAATCCGAGTTTAGAAGGTACCGCCCTGGATATTAGTGCTAATTCTTTGATTGCATTAATTGATCTTGTTGCACCTAATGTCTATGCAGAAGATGAGTTGCCTGATGAATTAAAAAGAATACCACCTGTTAAGCTTGGTAGTAGAAAGAAAATTTAATTCTTTTTTGTTTTCTGATCAATTATAACTACAGTATTAGCTATTTTATCATGAAAAGTTTGTCCTCTTTTATCAAAATGCCCCCACAAAACACCAAGTCCCAGGCTAAGAAATGAAAGAGGAACTGATAATAAACGCTTAACAGCTTGTTTTTTTGTGATATTCTCATGTGTATCTGCATCTACAATTTTTATACCAAATAAGTAGCGTGCTGGCGTAACACCAAATCTATACCACATATGAACAATAAATATACCTATAGCAAATAATAATACTATTTGTTGTATAAACCATATAAATAGATATCTCACAACTTGATAGTTATTATTATCACTTAACTCTTTTCCTCCCAAAAAATCACTAAGCAGATCTAATGATATGCTGACATTAAATATGAATGTAGTTAAAATATAAGAAAGTAAATGCGCTGCAAGAGCAATGATCACCACATCTATTACCGTAGTTAATGCTCGTACCATCTGATTTGCATACCTAATCCCGTTATTATCTTCTTTAACCCTGAAAACATCAAAGAATTTTAATTTCTCTAGTATTGCATTCAGCATTTGTTGTCCTTGCATATACTAATAAAACTTACTACCATAACCACCAATGGCTTGGTTAGAGTAATGAAGACTAGTATACATAACCTGAATTTACAAGCAAGAATTGGTGTTTTCCCCTGGGAAAAAGTAATCACACAAAAATTACAGATTTGTGTTGATTTAATAGACAGTAATCAGGATATACATAACATAAATGATGTTGTAGATTATGATAAGCTAATTGATCTTATCAAACGCATAGCAGAAAACAAAAGCTTTGAACTATTAGAATCTATGACATTATTTGTAATGAACCAGATAGTAGAAAAATTTGATACAATCAGATACTGCAAAATAAAGATTAAAAAAAGAATATCTATGACAAACCATCTTTATGCAACAATAGAAAAAGAATATATCAAAAATGATTAAGTAAGTTTCTTACAGGAATTTGCAATTCTATTACACGCTTCTTCTAATGAATTATAATCTGTTGCATAAGATATTCTGAAATATCCATCTGCTCCAAATCCAGACCCTGGAACCATAGAAACTTGTGCATCAGTTAAAATATAATCACAAAAATCTACATCATTCTGTATAATATCTCCAGAATCAGTGGTTTTACCTAAAATTCCTAAACATGTAGGAAAAACATAAAAGGCACCATTTGGTACCTCACAAGATATTCCTGGAATATTATTCAATTTTTCTACCAATAAATCTCTTCGTTCTTTAAATGCTGTATTACGCTCTTCTAGAAAATTGAGAGAAGAAACAAGTGCATGGGTTGCAGCCTCTTGTGAAATAGAACAAGGATTGGATGTACTTTGTGATTGCACTTTTGTCATAGCAGCCACTATATCTTTATTTCCAACACCATATCCTATGCGCCACCCTGTCATGGCATATGCTTTAGATACACCATTTATTGTAAAAATTCTATCTTGCATACTGCTTGCAACTTCAACTATCGGTACATAGGGATTATTATCATGATAAGTTATGTGCTCATAGATTGCATCATCAATAATGCCCACATGCGGATAATCTTTTAAGAAATTAGTAATAGCAATAATATCTTCTTTAGTATATACAACACCACTTGGGTTATTAGGAGAATTAATAATAATCCATTTAGTTTTATCTGTAATCTTTTCGTGCAAATCACTTGGCTTTAATTTTAAGCTCTGATCACATTTTACAATAACTGGTTTTGCGCCAGCAAGCTTGATCATATCTGGATAAGATACCCAATAAGGAGTTGGCACTATTACCTCATCTCCTTCATTCAATGTTGCCATAAATAGATTGTATAAAACCTGTTTAGCACCACCGCCAACAATTACTTGATTTTTCTGATAAGATAGGTCGCCATAATTATTAAATTTATTAATAATTGCTTCTTTTAATTGATCAGTGCCACCAACTGCTGTATATTTTGTTTTACCTTTATTAATGGCTTCAATAGCGTATTCTTTAATATGAGAAGGAGTATCAAAATCTGGCTCACCAATACCTAAACTAATAACATCTATGCCTGAATTTTTCATTTCTCTAGCTTTTGAAGAAATCGCAATAGTTATAGATGGTTTAATTTTACTAAGCCTGCTTGCAATCATATCACTCATAATATTTAATCCAACTAACTAAGGAACATGGATAGTATATTTTATAATAAGTTAAAGTATAGTTAATCAACATGATATAAATCATACATTCTTATGTCAATATTACATAAATATCATGTCTGTGTAAGCTAGGCTATTCTATTATAATTAATAATACTTTTTAAAAATAATTCTAATTATTTAGAACGATTAATAATAATAGAACATTTTTTTTCATGTAATACATAATCTTCTCGATAACTTATATACACATTATTTTTCATATATTCTTCTTTATTAAGTACAAAATGATTTATATCAGCAATATATAAGGGATTTGTGCTTATGTGTTCATGTTCCAATATATCGCCTCTCAATAACAGCTTACTGTCCACAGAATCAGAGAGAGTTTGAGAGCAGATATATTGCTTCCAATCTTTAAATGATTCCATAAAAATTTGATCATCATCAATAATAATAGTAAAAGATATTTTATCAGTTATATTAAAATTAGCATTCTTTCTAGTATTCTGTATTAAACGCACTAAATCTCGAGCTAATCCTTCAATTAATAATTGATGAGTAATATTTAAATCTAATGTGATAATGGCATCATTGCCTTGTAAAATTTTTGTATCTTTATGACTATCAGTTAATTTTAATTGTTTCTCATATTCATGATTGCATATTTCAATGTTATCTACAAATAAACTATTATTGCCCTTTTCGTCTTTTCGTTCTTCCCATTCCCCATTTTTAACCATGGTAATAATCTTTTTCATCTCTGATTTAAGTCTCTTACCTAATTTAACAAAATCTAATTTGATCGTATATTCTGCAATCTGATTAATATTACCGATCAGTTCTATTTCTTTTACATTAACCTCATCCTTGAGAATATTACAAATAATACTATTTTTTGCACTGAAACTATTCCATAATTTGCTATTATGTAGTAATTCATCACCACTAACATATATAACAAGCTTAGCTAAGGGCTGTCTTACTCTAATATAATTTTCATTTCTAATTGCTAGCATAGTGGTACATATTTCACGTAATTTATCCATAATTAAATTATGAATACTAGTATCAGTAGTGTTTCTTAATACTAATTTATGTTTTACGTAAGTACTATTATTACAATCAAAAAGATGTATAGATTCATATAGATGACAGGATTCATCCTTAGAAAAACGTGCAAGAAGTTTCCAAATATACTCAGCCATTAAAGGCATTACAGGAGCACAAATTACAGACACATTATAGAGAGCTGTATACAAAACTTCATAAGTTTTAACTTTAATTTCATAATTATTATCTGATAACCTTTCCCAAAAAATCTTTCTGTTTCTTCTAATGTACCAATTATTCAGTATATCCAGAAACAATCTTACTTCTTTACATGCGTCATAAGTATTATATGTACTCATTGCACTATAAAATTTATCTTGAAAATCTACTAATTTACTAAGTATATACCTATTTAACGCATCTAGCTCTTCATTCAAAGAATAAGAATCAATAAAGAAATTGTCATTGCAAATTAATGATCCATTAATCCCATCAATTTCCGAATATGTAGTAAAAAATGATAAAGCATTTAATATTGGATTAATTACTAATCTTAATGTATCTTTTACCATATCTCCATCTTGGTCTAATAAGAGATTATCCCCATAAACAATAGGGCTAGATAACATTAAGAAACGCAATGAATCAGAACCATATTTATTAAAGACTTCCATTGGGTCAGCATAATTATTTAATCTTTTAGATAATTTCTTACCTGTATTATCTAATACCACACCATGACATATGCAGTTTTTAAATGGAATTGTATTAAATAAAGCTGAAGATAAAACAAGAAGTGTATAAAACCATCCACGAGTTTGAGCAACATATTCAACAATAAAATCTGCTGGTAAATATTTCTGCTTGAAATTTGAATCTATTAAATCTTTTTTAGCCATATAATCGCTATAACAAGACGCAGAAAATTCCTTGTTAAATGGATAATTATGCTGGGCATAAGGCATCGCTCCAGACTCGAACCAGCAGTCAAATATTGCATCAATCCTACTAATCTTATATGAAATTATATTTTTTGGCTTTTCAGTTTCTTGCTTAGTTAATATGCTATACCACTTTTCTGTATATGGATTATAGTAGCATTTTTGTTCATTATCATAAAAATCATCTTTAGTCAGATTATCTATATACGGACGATGTAAATCCGTAACATCAACAGAAAAAAATTCCGATAAATCTTTAACAGAACCAAAGACATACAAATCATCATTCTCTGGATTGTTTGAGCGCCAAACTGGGATGGGTGTACCCCAAAAGCGATTACGTGATATTGACCAATCTCTTGAGCCTTCGAGCCATTTAGCAAACTGCCCATCTCTTATTCTATTTGGTATCCAATTTATATCTTTATTTAGTAAGATCATCCTTTCTTTTATATTAAGAGCTAATCCTTTAACTACACATTTTGTTTTAGTTAGAGAGTTCACTATATTAGCAACATTTGCTCCATAATTAGCCTGACAATATTCAATTACTACGTTTTTACTAGATATTTTTCTCAGTAAATGAGATGAAGATTCTTCTTCAAGGGATATATTAATTGTACCACTATAAACACCTTTAGTTTCTAATAAATCACCAATAACATCTTGCCCTTCATCTAAAATTTTTAATTGAAGACTAATGTTACAATCCTTATTAACTAATAATATTGAATTATCATAATCATATACATAAAAATTATATTCCGTTTCTACATCAGGTTTAATTCTACGATTTACAGATAAATACCATGATGGCACAGCCTTATAAATCAGTGGCGTATCAGTTCTCCAGCAATGCGGATAATTATGTCTATATTGATCAGTAGAAACCCAGCAATACATAGATTTCAAATATTTAATTATATCATCATTAGTATCAAATACTTGACGCCCAACTAAATTAAGATTCTGAAAGTTATTATTCATAGATTCGCCTATCTCTATCTCTTGCCCTAAAGAAACTTCATTAGTAAATTTTCCCCCTTCATCAACTGGACAAACAACCTTAAGTTTAGGACATTTTTCTGATAATAAAATAAAATCATCTTCACCAAACCCAGGTGCCATGTGTACAATACCAGTGCCATCAGAGTCAGATACAAATTGTGCATTATGTATTTTAAATGCCCCATCATCAGCTAAATCTTTAAAATAAGGGAACAATGGAGCATAACTATACCCCACTAATTCTGCACCTTTGAGATGGATTAATTCCTTATCAAAATCCACCCCAGATTTTATATTTTTAGATAATTTTTCAAATTTCTTTGAATAATATTTTTTTAAATAACCGGCAGCATAATTTTTAGACATAACATGATATTCGTATTGCCCATTATTGAGCTCAGGATCTTGTAATTTACTCTTATCTTCAGGTTTGAATAATATAGCAACATAATCTAATTCACTACCTACTGCTAAACCCATATTACTAGGCAGTGTCCATGGAGTAGTTGTCCATACTAAATACTTAATTTGCAATTTATTATTGCCTAATAAATCAAATTCCTTAATATTACTCCAATCCTCAGAAGTGAAGGATACTATTACAGATTTACTTAACTTTTCTCTATAAGAATCGTCCAATCTAGTCTCAAAGTTTGATAAAGGTGTTTCACAAGCCCAGCTATAAGGCAATACTCTATAGTCTTCATATATTAAACCTTGATCATGCAGACTCTTAAATACCCAAAGAACTGATTCCATAAAATCTTTATCCATGGTCTTATAACCATGCTCAAAATCAACCCATCTAGCTTGACGCTTTATATACTCTTCCCATTCCGAGGAGTATTTCATTACATCTTGTTTGCACGTATTATTAAAATTATCTATTCCAAATTCTTCTACTGATTTTCTACCAGTAATATTTAATTTTTTTTCTGCTCCCATTTCTGCAGGTAAACCATGACAATCCCAACCAGCTTTCCTTTCCACCCTCTTACCATACATCGTTCTGAATCTAGCAAAAGCATCCTTTATATATCCAGTTAATAAGTGCCCATAATGAGGTAACCCATTGGCAAAAGGTGGGCCATCATAAAATTTATATTGCTCAGATTCAGGTCTATTAGCAATAGACTTCAAGAAAATATCGTTATCTTCCCAAAATTTTATTATATCTTGCTCTATTTTTCTAATTTTATTAACTTCTTTATACTCATTTTCACTCATTATTGCCTTAGTTTAATGAAAGATCTCAGATCAGACAATGTAGTGCATAAACACTAATTCTTCAAGTTTAAAAAACCTCTTTGCTTCAACCATCTCAGATCTGATTGAAAGAACATTCTTAAGTCAGAAATACCATATTTCAACATTGCTAATCTCTCAATTCCAATTCCAAAAGCAAATCCTCTATATTGATTGATATCTATACCCAAATTATCTAAAACACTCGGATGCACCATACCACAGCCTAATATCTCCATCCAATCATTAGATCCACCTATTAATATAGCATTATTTTTCTTAGTATATCCAATATCAACCTCAGCTGATGGTTCTGTGAACGGAAAATAACTAGGTCTAAAGCGAGTCTTTACTGTGGTATTAAAATATCTATTAAGGAAAGTATTTAGACACCACTTTAATGTTTGCATATTCGCATCAGATCCAATATATAAACCTTCAACCTGATGAAACATAGGAGTATGAGTGGAATCCCAATCACTTCGATAGACCTTACCAGTAGATATTATGCCTAATGGAACCCCATATTTTTTTATTGCTCTAATTTGTACAGAAGAGGTATGAGTTCTTAGTAGGAAATTTTTGCTATTATCTTTAGCTCGCAAATAAAAGGTATCTTGCATTTGTCTAGCAGGATGATGTGCTGGAGAGTTTAATGCATCAAACACATGATATTCGTCTTCTATTTCTGGACCAAAGACAGTCTTGAATCCCATGCCATTAAATATCTTTATAATAGAGCTTAATACATAAGAAACAGGATGTATTCTTCCTTCGTTTCTTAATCTACACGGTATCGTAACATCAATCTTTTCCTGATATATCTTTTCATTTATAGAGTCATTTTCTATAGATGAAAGTTTATTTTTAATATGAGATTCAACAAAATTTTTGAACTCGTTGATGGTTTGACCATATTGCTTTCTTTCAGAATCGTGAATAGAAGAAATACTTTTATAGTATCCATTTACTATTCCACTTTTACCAAGATATTTTATTTTCAGTGCAAATATATCTTTAGAACTATGTGCGCCTTCTAATTCAGAACAAAACTCAGAACTAACAGTTCCTAAAGTGACAGAAATATCCGACATAACACCTAACCATTAGGAGCCATATATTTTTTTACATTGCGAGAATCAGCTTTACTCATAAAACAAAGCCCCCTTCTCTCTCTAAGACATCTTGAACTTCTTTTTCTCATATTATGCTGTTTACAAGCCTGAGTTCTTTTTATTCTACCCTTAGAATCAATTTTAAATCTCTTCTTAAAGCTAGATTTAGTTTTTAACTTCATCTTTGCCATAATCCAACCCCTTGAACAAATAACGCATACGTACAACAATAGTGCAAGCCGTGACTATATACTATTTCTTAACAAGAAGCAATAAAACATTTAATTTAATTTTTTAAAATAATTTATTATTGCAATGTCAATATAAGTATTATAGAATCTCTTCTATTATAAAAGAGTTATGTGGTATTATCAATGACAAGAGTAACCTGCGCTCCAGCGAGGCATAAGCGTCATAAGAAAATATTAAAGATGGCAAAAGGCTATAGAGGACGTGCTAAGAATTGCTATAAAACAGCTAAGCAATCCGTAGAACGTGCGCTGCGTTTTGCGTATATAGATCGTCGCAGAAAGAAACGTGATTTTCGTAGATTATGGATCACTAGAATTAATGCGGCCGTGCGTCTGAGAGGTATGAAATATTCAGAATTCATGAGTGCCCTCAAGAAAAATGATGTTTTTCTTGATAGAAAGGCTTTGTCAGAAATGGCGATTAAATCACCAGAAATTTTTGATAAAGTTGTAGAAAATGTAAAGGATTCTGCTCTTACTCATAAGGCTAGCATTGCATAGCACATTTGATGTCCATAGAATTTCCAGTTATTGACCCCGTTGCTTTTGATTTTTTAGGTCTTGAGGTTCGATGGTACTCTCTTTCTTATATGCTTGGTATTTTACTGGGAGTTTGGTGTGTAAAATATCTAGATAATGATGGTTTATTTGATAAAGAAGAGTTTTATAATGATCTTACTCTTTATCTTGTACTCGGAATAGTTCTAGGTGGAAGAATAGGTTACGTATTATTTTATAATCCAGAATTTTATCTGAATAATCCATTAGCACTACTTAAGATATGGAATGGAGGAATGTCAGCTCATGGAGGTATAATAGGATTATCAATATCGATGTATATTCTATCTAAAAATCATAATCAAACAGATAAATTTCTTAACTTAATGGATCATGTTGCAATTGTATCATCAATAGGAATATTTCTTGGCCGTTTGGCTAATTTTATTAATGCTGAATTATATGGCAGAGTTACTGATGTACCTTGGGGGATTATATTCCCTAATGCTGGACCACTTCCTAGACACCCTAGTCAATTATATGAAGCATTGGGTGAAGGATTGATATTATTTATACTTACATTTAGCTTAGCTAAATTTACCCGAATTTTAAACAAAAAAGGCGTATTATCTACATTATACATCATTTTATATAGCATCATTAGAATATTTATAGAACAATACAGGGAGCCAGATGAACATATTGGCTTTATATTTAATTCTATTACACTTGGACAAATATTAAGTGCTATATTTGTAGTCATTGGAATATTAATACTCATCTATGTATTACGATGCACAGATGACAAATTAATTGCTTACAAGCATAACAAACTATAATTAATCAGCATAATTATTCAGAAAGGTTAATACCTCTACCGAATGAGATTGTATCTTTACATTGTCCCATACTTTGATTACATTAAAATCTTTGTTAATAATGAATGTTGAGCGTCTTATACCCATATATTTTTTACCATACATACTTTTTTCAACCCATACATTATATTTATTCACCACCTCATGTTGCCAATCAGACAATAAATCAAAATCAAGATTATATTTGGATTTAAAAACTTTATGTTTTTTAATGGTATCACATGATATTCCAAAAACTATTGTATCTAAATTACTTAACTTATCTAATATATAATTAAAATCTTGAGCCTCTTTTGTACATCCTGGAGTATCGTCCTTGGGATAAAAATACAAAATTATATTATTTTTATTTTTAAAAGAAGACAATGTAATATCTTGGTCAGAAGTAGAAGGCAATGTAAAATCAATAGCAGGCTTATTTATTGATATCATAGTAACTTACCCCATTATTTTTAGACTATATTCTTTATATAATATAAATATTTGTATAGACCAAAGTTATTTATTTGGAATTTTAAGAGCATCTACAAAAACATTCTGAGGTATTTGCACATTACCTATGTCCCTCAAACGCTTCTTTCCTTTTTTTTGCTTCTTTAATAACTTATCTTTCCTTGTTCTATCTCCACCATATAATTTTTCTGTTACATCCTTACGAAATGCCTGCACTGTTTCACGAGCTATTATCTTCCCACCAATTGCAGCTTGAATTGCCACCTTATATTGCTGTCTTGGAATCAATTCCTTAAGGCGCATACATATTTCACGCCCCCTAGACTCCGCTCTTTCTTTGTTTATTATACAAGATAATGCATCGGCAATTTCACCATTTATTAATATGGATACCTTAACCACATTCCCTTTTTTATACGCAGCAAACTCCCAGTCGAAACTAGCATATCCACGAGAGATAGATTTTAGTTTGTCATAAAAATCAAAAATTATTTCACTTAAAGGAAGTTTGTATATAACTATAGCACGATTATTATTATAACTTAATTCTACTTGCTCTCCTCTTTTTTCAATACATAAATTTAGCGATGCACCTAAGTAGTCCTCTGGAACCATTATAGTTGCAGTAACCCAAGGTTCTTCAATATAATCTATTTTCATTAGATCAGGCATATCTGCTGGATTATGTACTTCCATTACTTGATCATCTTTCATATAAAAATTATGCACAACACCAGGCGCTGTTGTAACTAAATCTAAATCAAATTCAGTATCCAATCTTTCTTGCACAACTTCCAGATGAAGCAAACCTAAAAATCCACACCTAAATCCAGAGCCTAAAGCAGTTGAAGTCTCTGGTTCAAAAACAATACTTGAATCGTTTAATTGAAGCTTTTCTAAACTTTCTCGTAAAAAATTAAATTGAGAAGAATCTGCAGGAAATAAACTACAAAAAACAACTGGCCTTAGTGGCTTAAATCCTGAAAGAATATCATCACAACGGTTATTTTCCTCTGTTATAGTATCACCTATCTTACAATCAGAAACTTGTTTAATACTTGCAGTAATATATCCTATCTCTCCTGAAGATAAAGATTCCACTGATTCTTTTTTAGGAGTAAAAACACCAACCATATCAACATTATAAACAACTTCAGCAGCCATCATTCTGATCTTCATGCCTTTTTTAATAACTCCATCTTTTATTCTAAGTAAGATGACAACACCTAAATATCTATCATACCAACTATCTACCAATAGCGCTTTAAGCTTGCCTTCTCTATTCCCGGCTGGTGGAGGAATATCACTTACAACAGACTCTAAAACATCTTGAATACCAATTCCAGTTTTGGCAGAAATAAGCTTTGCATTATCAGTATCTAATCCTATGACATCTTCTATTTCTTTTTTTACTTTATCAGGTTCAGATGCTTGTAAATCAATTTTATTTAATATCGGCACTATGGAATGATTATTTTCAATTGCTTTATAAACATTAGCCAACGTTTGAGCCTCAACACCTTGAGTAGAATCAACAACCAACAGTGAGCCCTCACAGGCGGCTAAACTACGACTAACCTCATATGAGAAATCTACATGCCCAGGTGTATCTATTAAATTTAAAATATAAGTATTTCCATCTTTTGCATTATATAATAATCTTACAGTTTGTGCCTTAATTGTAATTCCACGTTCACGTTCTATATCCATAGAATCTAACACTTGCGCTGTCATTTCACGTGCGGTTAAACCATTACAGCTTTCAATTAATCTATCAGCTAATGTAGATTTTCCATGATCTATATGAGCAATTATAGAAAAATTTCTAATTTTATTTCTATCTATAACGATTTCATTGACTGACATAATAAATAAAACCATACACAGAGGGTTCCATGATAGCATCAAATACAAATAACTAAAATAGTTATTATTTTACTTTATTATAAAAAGCATATAAAATTCTAAACAATCTTTTTAATGGTATATATGATAATATTAGGTATAGATCCTGGATTAAATGCTACAGGATGGGGAATTATAAATTCAGAATGCAATCGCTTAACATTTATAAGCTGTGGTACTATAAAAAATAGCTCTCATACATTATTACAAGATAAGATATTACATATTAATTATGAATTATCAAAAATAATAAAGAATTATACTCCAGACACAGTTTCATTAGAAGAAATATTTGTTAATAAAAATCCGTTGTCATCTATAAAACTTGCTCATGCACGTGGAGCAATAATGCTGACTGTAGCAGTAAATATGCTAAAAATACACGAATACAAACCTACTACTATTAAAAAATCAATTACTGGCAAGGGTCATGCTGATAAAGATCAAATGAAATTTATGGTTAAACAAATCTTACCAATTATAAATATTAATAATGACCACAATGCCATAGACGCCTTAGGAATTGCTATATGTCATAGCTTACACTATAATAGCATTATTAATCAGCATAAAAATGATGCAAATCTTCAATAAAATTATTCATCAATGCATCATTAATATGAATTTTCTGTAATAAATTCACCACAGATTTTAATCTCACATTCATATCAGAATTTTTATTGGATATCTGATAATTAAAGAACATTATTGCCCAATTTTTTGTACTATCTTGATCAGATATCTGTGTGCCAAATATCATGTATATATAACGTTGATTATCTCTCTCTAAAATATAGGTAGCACCAGCCATATCAATTAAATCCTGCTTATATTTATCAGGTAATTTACAAATAATAAGTTTAGAATCTGAATATTTATCAATTAGTTCATTAATACCTTTTGCAGCAATAATAGGTAATAGATTAAAATCTGCTTCTGAGGTAGTACTAATTACTGTTACTCCAGCATCTAACATTTGCTCAATTGTATGCCTTCTAATTAAAACAGTATTTCTTGTAAATTGATTATCTAACTTCCACTGATTATTAAGTATATCCTCATCATCCTCATGATATAAATTTCTATGTATTTTCAAAGGTGTAGATACAGTAGGTGTGTGAATTATAGAAATTATATTATCAATCTTCTTACTTTTTAATAATTTTGCACCTGTATTTTCTAATAAGGACTGTATATAAACAGCTACTTGCCTATCCTGCACATTAGATGTACTACCAAATACATCATTGATATATCCATCCTTTAAATATTTATTCAATTTATTATTAATTTCTGATACCACTTCATGTGGAATTTCATTCTGTGCAGGCAATGAATCACTGTGAAATTGTGGTACAATTTCCTCATTTTCTCCTTTTTGCCCATGTATTATTAAAGAATGATTATTAAAATCATCCTGCATAGTTTTTATAAAGCTAACAATGAAATCATCCTCATGACTAAATTGTTTGCTCCCAAAAATACTGCCAACAAAGAAGATAAGAAGGATAATTATATATTTTAATACAGACATATATTAATTCTTTAAATTAATATATTCATTAGTCCTAATCACCGGTAATGCAAATTGTACCACAGCGCCATTGTCACTATTATAAACTTTAATATTGCCATTATGTTCTATAATAATCTTTTTTACAATAGCGAGCCCCAGACCGGTACCATTTTTTTTATTTGTAACATATGGATTCATTATTTTTCCAATAAGTTCTGGAGGAAAACCACTGCCATTATCTTCAATAATAATATTGACATATGAATTTCTTATATGTGCACTAACATGAATTAATAGAGATACCTCACTATTTATAACATCATGAGAGTTTTTAAATATATTAATTAATACCTGAGAAATTTGTCCTTCATCCCCCATAATATATATTGGATGATCTGGTAAAGATAATTTGTATTTAATCAAATTATTACTAAATTGCCCAGAGAAAGAAATATTCCTTATAATCTGACAAATATCACATTTCATTATTTTGGGGGCTGGCATACGAGCAAAATTAGCAAATTCATCAATAATATGACTGATATTATTAACCTGTTTCATTATTGTATTAATATAATTATTAAAATCTACCTTACTCTCATCAGGAATCATACTTAAATATTTTTTATTTAATCTCTCTGCTGCCAAATATATTGGAGTTACTGGGTTTTTAATCTCATGTGCAATATTTCTTGCCACATCAGACCAGGCAGCTAATTTTTGTGCCAACACTAGTTCTGAGATATCATCAAAAGTAATAATAAATCCCGCGCTTTTTTGATTCAAAGCCGTAACTCTAACCAGAAGAGTTATATATCTATTATCCAAAATAATAATTATTTGATCTTCAACAATGTTGCTTTCACCAATAATACATTTATTGACTAAACTATACATATCTGGAATTATTGTCTCCAATCTAGAATCAACAACATCATCAGATAAATTCAACAATGATTTTGCAGAAGCATTAAGCAATGTAATGCAAATCTCTTGATTTACAGCTATTATTCCAGAAGAAACCCCTGATAATATTGCCTCAATGAACAACCTACGTTTATCAATATCAAAATTAATTTTTTTTAATTCTTCATGCTGCAATTGTATCTGCTGTGTCATACGATTGAATGATATTGCCAAAGTGGTCATCTCTTCACCAGACTTGCCCTCTTCAACTCTTATATTTAAATTACCTTCTGCCACTCTTTTTGTTGCTATTACCAAATTAATAATAGGATTTACTATTTCACCAGAAAGCATAATGCCAGACCATATAGCGGCCAATAATAATAAGAATGAAACCACTGAAAACATTATAGAGAATTGTATTTGCAGAGAAGAAATATTCTTCTCTAAGTCTTTATATGAATCAACAGCGCCCTGTGTTGCTCTTAAATGCTGCAATACTTTTGCATCGATTAATTTACCAATTACCAAATAAGTATCAACATGATTTTTTAATTTTACTAATGCGCGAACTTTATTATAATTATTGCTTAAAAATACTACTACTTCATTATTGTCTGTTGCCTTAATTGCCTCACTTGGTATGCTGTCGAAACCTAAAGAAAAACTTAATCTACTTCTTGCTATAATAGAATTAGGAGTAAAAATTACGGCTTCTGTTAAATCCCTTAATACTGTTTGTATATCAAGAAATTTATGAATTGCATTATTATCATAATAGAATAACTGAGATTGTGTATTAATATCAGCAATCATCGCTCTAATTTGTATAGAAAGACTATTATTATGCTCATGTAGATAGCCCTTTGCAACAATCACGGAACCATCTAATGCAGTACTTATTTTATCATTGAACCAAGATTGTATTCCATAATTAAAAAATAATGTAGAAAATATTGAAATCATTATTGTAGGTATGACTGTAACAGTTGCAAACATTAATATAACTCTAGATTGCAATTTGGAGCCAACAGATCTTTTTTTCCGCCTCCTCCAAAGCAATATAATCTTATATAGAATAGATAAAGCTAAAATTAATAATAATATTAAATCGATTAGCACTAATCCAATGATTGTATTAGATGTGGGCGATAAAGGTGAATCAAAATTATTAATTAATACATATGTGATAACTGAAAATATTATTGCTAACAATGTTGTAAAAAACATCAGACGACTAAGAAGATTATTTTTCTTGGCCCATATACTGAATATTAATATTATTTTTCTATAGTACACGCTCAAGATAGATTAGAGGCTATTGATTTAATCATCATATCAATAAAAAGAAATGAAACAAATAATAAATTTATATAGCTATATTTTTTGTAATATCAAGAAGGAGATTCTATTAAATAAGATATTAGAAAAAAAGATAAAGATGTATATTTCATACTTGTTATACACCCTCGAAAGAAAAAAACAACAAAGGCTGATGATGCTAAATATTTTAAAAAATATAAGCCAAATTTTATGACTAGATCTCAGTAGTAATTAATTCAAAAAGAATTGAAACAAAGAAAGGTATTATTATAGATAATACCTTAACTTAGCTTCTTATTTTAGTTATTTCAAATTAATTATTACAAACTGACTTCTGTTTGCATATCCCTCACCTTCATGATGAAACTCAATTGACGAAATCTTCTTTTGAACACTTTCAAATCCTGTAGTAGCAGACAATTCAATTAAATTATCCAATAACTTCAATTTTTTCTTATCTTTTAATGATAAAACAGCTCTATACGACACTAAAGACTGCCAATCATTTCCACAAATATCTAATGCAGATTCAACAAGAAGTGAAGTAATGGTTACTCTAAAATCTAATCTATAAGAATGATGTATGCCATCTTCAAATTCACTGTTACGCTCTATACCAAGAAAAATATCTTTACTAATATCTAAGTTATAAAGCTTTAAGTAAGGATCAGTAATAATTTTGCCCAGATCATTAATATCTCCAATATCATCTAAACCATCATCTTCAGTATCACCCCACATCTTTTTTGCATAATGCCATCTAAAGAAATTTCCCATAGCAAAGCTATCACCCACTGGGAGCTCAAGTTCAAATACCAAAGAATTATCCTGAACCTTACCAAACATTTTCTTAAGTTTCGAAAGTTTCAATTCTTCTTCACCAACATTAATACCTTCCTCTATGGCACCAGTAACTCCACTCATATTACCTCAGCTGCAATATAATTAATAAGACACAGCACTCTATTCATTATTTATTACCCAGTCAAGACAGAATTTTTATAAAAATATATAGATAAAATTATAAATAATATTATTATAGATTCAATATTAAGTTTACATATGTAATGTGATTTTATTAGAAAAACTAATTGCCAGTATCTCAGAACAAAATAATTGGATATATTGGGTTCCAATATTTCTTGGTGTTGGTATATTAATATACTTCTCATTACCTTATGAGCCTAGTGTATTATTAGGAATATCAATAATCCCTGTAATACTATTAATAATAGTATTGATAAAGAAGCCAGAATACAAATTGTTGCTGAATATATTAATAATAATTAGTATTGGATTCTCTGCAGCTCAGATTAGAACATATTTTACTGATACTAAATTCATTAAGAGACCAACCTATTTCAAGAATATTCAAGCTGATGTACAGGAAATAATATATGCTGAGAAGTGTACAAAATTACTACTAAATAATATTACACATACGAAAAGAAACTTACAAAATATAAAAGTATCTGTAAGAACAAAGATGGATGATACTATAAATATAGGAGACACTGTACAATTATCAGCATTGCTAGATAGACCATCATTACCATCTGCATCAAATAGCTTTAATTATTCACGATTTACCTTCTTTCGTAAAATTAGTGCCACAGGTTATGCAACAAGTGAAGTAAGACTATTAAAAATAAAAGAAAAACATACAGTAAATAACTTAATAGAGATTTATAGAAATTATGTAAGAAAAAATCTAGATCTATACATGAATTATCCATATAATACTATATTATCAGCCTTGATTGTAGGAAAGAGAGACGGCATAGACCCTACAATATTGGATAATATAAGAAGCTCTGGCTTAGCACATCTATTAGCAATCTCTGGTCTGCATTTAGCTATAGTAGCCATGTCATTTTACTTCTTTATTAGAATATTATTAACATTCTCTAGCACCCTATCATTAAGATTTAATAACAAAAAAATTGCAGCGTTATTATCAATACTCCTATCATTCATATATTTATTGATAGCTGGCTCCCCTATTTCTGCTCAAAGATCTTTTATTATGATAGCATTATTTTTTGTGGCCATAATAATTGATAGAAATAATGCCTCTATCAGATCCGTAGCTATTGCAGCTATCATCATACTTATTTTCCAGCCTGAATCTATTTTAGGACCCAGTTTCCAAATGTCATTTGCTGCTGTTTTATCATTAATAAGCGCACATGATTTTATAAAAAATAATATACCAAAAGGTTCTTTATTATTTTATATTGTAGATATAATTGCTAGTTCTACAGTTGCAAGTTTATCCACTACCCCATATGCAATTTATCATTTTAATTATTTTTCTATAGGAGGAGTAATAGCAAATATAGTAGCAATACCCTTGGTATCATTCATAATTTTACCATTAGGAATATTAGCCACAATATTGATGCCATTTCATATAAATCAACCGATTTTGTACGTTATAGAAATCGCTATAAATATATTATTACAAACTGCCGAATATACTTCAAATGTATTCAGTACTATAAAAATAAGTAACATTTCAAATTTAGTACTTTTAATTTCCACTTTAAGTTTTTTATGGTTATGTTTTTGGAAAAATAATACAAGATGGTTTGCAATTATAGGATATATATCCGCTATTATAATATTTATAAACACCGATACTCCTGATATATTAATCAATCAAAAGCATGCTGCTGTCAAAGGTCCTAACAACCAAATTTACTTTTTGAAGAAAACTCGAAAGAATTTTATTTCTAATAGCTGGATAAACATTTACGGACAAGAATCTATTCTTACTTATAAAGATTATGTAAATACAGCCAATTCATTCATTACCTGTGATAATAACAATTGTATCTATAAAAATAATAATCACGTAATTGCATTCATAAGCAACAATAATGATTTACACAAAATATGTGATGCTGCAGATTTAATAGTACAAACTAGTGATAAGATATCAAATATTTCATGCAATAAAAAACTAATTAAATTTGAAGATCTAAAAAACTCTGGAACTCACGAAGTTTATTTAAAAAAAGATAAAGTCATCACAGTAAAACAGAGCATTGGAAACAGGCCTTGGAATTAAATAATTAATTAAGTTAAATACTTTAACCTAAGGCAGATAAATCTATATGGAATCAAAAATTATGGACACCAAACCTACAAATAGTGTCAGTAATAATTTGGCCTTTGCCGCGAGCATAGCGGGCACTGCTATATTACCAGGTAGCACTAATATAGCCCCTACAATATTAGAATATTTGATTAATTACGTATCCGCTCCGACATTAATGTATGCCACTGCTGCTGCCGTTGTAAGCACTGGAATGACGAATGCTATTTTGCTATCTCAAGGCAATCCAGCATTATTACAAAAAGAAGATTTACTTCAGAAAACCACAGAATTAGCTAAGCAACATTCTGATCTTAATATAAATAAAAATCAAAATTTTCCTCTAGAATTATCTCAGCTCAAGCAGAACACAGAAATTGGAATAAACACAGATATCACTCACACAATACAACCAGGATTAGTCAATGCAGCAAAAATTATAATGCAAGGATCACCAATCAATATTGAATCTGGGCATCACCCTGAAAATGGTATAGATATTACGATGGAGGGATTAAGCGGAATAGAGATTCAGACTGCGAATTCTATTACTAAATCAGATGCAACTCCTGAAATAACAGAGAACAGTAGACAATTATAGTTAATACATTGCACAATATTAAAATTATTTATATTATCAATATATGTATTTCTTTAATTACTACAATATATCATGAAAATTATGACTTGGAATGTAAATTCCATCAGACAAAGAATCCTGCAATTAGTTCAATTAATGAAGGATGAAGAAATTGATGTTGCGTTATTACAAGAATTAAAATGTACTAATGATAGCTTTCCATACATGGAACTTGAAGATATCGGATATAACTGTATAGTTAATGGGCAGAAAGCATATAATGGAGTAGCCATTATATCAAAATATAAAGTTGAAGATATAATATTTCAAATACCTAATTATAATGATGATCCAGCAAGATACATAGAAGCACTCATAATAAAGGACAATCAAGTCGTAAGAGTTGCAAGTGTGTATGTACCTAACGGACAGTCTGTAGATTCACAACAGTTCAAGTATAAGATTGAATTTTTACAAGCCTTAGAACAACACTCAAATAATCTTTTACAAAATAAAGAAATGATTGTAATTGGCGGAGATTATAATGTTGCACCTTATCCCATGGATGTGTATACAAAACAACTAGATGGAGAAATCTGCCATCATCCAAAAGAAAGAAATTTATTTAGAACTATGTTGCAAAATGGTTATCGAGATGCTTTCAGAATAAAAAATTCTAATCTTCAAACTTATAGCTGGTGGGATTATAGAGGATCAAGCTTCAAATATAATAAAGGAATGAGAATCGATCATTTATTAGTTTCTTCATTAGCTGTGGACAAATTAAATAATTGTTATATATACGATAAAATACGAGAAAACAAATCTCCATCCGATCATGCTCCCGTTGTATTAAGATTAAATATATAAAATTTAATAATTTTCTGATAAAAAAAGTATCTTTTATAAATAAATTATTATACAATTCAAGCCTGGCTAGTTAAGAAATGATGATGCTAGATTTATCAAATATATATAACATATAAAGATTATAAGCATGAAATCTAGTAATTATTTGAACTTCTTTCTTAATTATATTAAGAACCTTGTGATATTTAGACATCCTGTATTGATGGTAATATTCTTTCTTGGAGTCTCGTCTGGAATGTCATTTGGCCTATTATTGAGCGTCCTTAATCTCTGGCTTGCAGATATAGGAATAGATAATGCGATAGTAGGTGGATTTGCTCTGATCAAATTACCACAATGTACAAGATTTATGTGGGCGCCGTTAATTGACAATATAAAACTCCCAATAATACATAAATATGGCAAAAGAAAATCATGGCTAATTGTATTACAAACCTTTGCATTTATATTCATAGAAAGACTTGGAGCATCTGATCCTATGAATGAAATTGGTATAGTGGTCTTTTATGCAGTGATGGTATCATTTTTAGTAGCAAGTATTGATATAGTGCTAGATGCTTATAGAATAGAAGCATTAAAACAAGATGATCAAATTAGGGGTGCGTCTTCTCTAACTATGGGGTTTAAAACTGGCGGATTGTTCTCTGGCGGACTACTTTTAATATTAATAGAATATATGAGAACAAATAGCGTCTGCTCAGAACAATATTGTCATTGGTATTACGGATTTTTACTAATCGCAGTTTTATCATCATTAATCAATTATACAGTTGTATTACTAGCCACAGAACCTGAAGCCACCTTCGTGGATAAAGTTAAAGATACACTAGAGAAGAAAGATTTTAGAAAGACCATAAAGAAAATCAAAGAAACTATAACAGACCCATTTAATAAGTTCACTGAAAATCGTGGATGGAAAACAATAATGATGTTTATAATCTCATATAGAGTATGTGATTTATTTATATCAGCCATGAAGCAACCATTTTTACTTGATATTGGATTCACCATTGGTGAAATTGGTCTGATTGTAAAAACATTCGGATTTATCTCTGTAGTAGTTGGTGCTCTCCTTGGCAATATTATAGTGAAAAGGATTGGATTAATGCGAAGCCTGATATTATTTGGTATATTACAGGCAGCTGCTAATCTTATGTTCATACTTCAATACTTTTATGGCACAAACACAATAATGTTGTGCATTACAGTGAGCGTAGAAAATTCAACAGAAAGTATGGGAGTTGCAGCGTTAACAACATATTTATCAAGAATTTGTGATCGTAGCTATACAGCAACACAATATGCATTATTTTCTTCCATGTCTTACTTTCCTTTAGTTGTACTTTCTCCTCTCTCTGGATTGCTTGTTAACTCAGTAGGCTGGTGTAATTTCTTCTTAATCAGTTTTTTATCAATAATACCAGCGATTACAATTTTAGTATATCAACAAAAGAAAATAGAAGACGCTATGAAATAATATTATTTAAAAAATATTAATTAAAAAATTTATTATTTTATTGATGCATATACGGTAGTTTTGATGGAAAATAAAAAAGCAAGTTTTTTTGAAATGTGTAGAAATAAAAATATTATCTGTATTTTTATGCTTGCTATGTCTGCTGGGGTTTCTTTTGGTCTTATATTACAAGTATTGAGCGCTTGGCTTACATATGCAGGAATCTCAAAGGTGGTTATAGGGAGTATTGCATTACTACAAATACCATATATATTAAAATTTCTATGGGCACCATTTATTGATAATGTAAAAATTCCAATATTATATAAATTAGGAAAAAGAACATCATGGATTATTATTATAGAAATATTTATACTGATCTCGACAGAAAGACTTGGTGCATCTGACCCCACAGAAAGTTTGGGTTATACATTTTTTTGGGCTTCAATACTTTCAATATCAGTAGCAAGTTTCAATATAGTACTAGATATTTATAGAATGGAACTATTGAAACCAGAAGAACAAGCAATTGGTGTAACAGCTCTAATATCTGGATACAGAACTGGTGGCTTAATAGTAGGTAGCGCTTTATTTATATTTATTGAGTACATAGATATAAACAACCTGTGTTCTGGTAAATTTTGTAACTGGTATTATGGCCATATATTAGCAGCTTTAATATCTTCATTAGGCATACCGATTATACTTTTAGCAAAAGAAAATAAAAATCCTATTCCTTCATCGAACGGTAATACTAATGGACTCTACAGAAATATCACAAGGCAGAACATAGGTAAAATCCTTTTATCGCCATTTAAAGAACTAATGTCTCGTGATAAATTTATAATGTTGTTAGCATTTATATTTTTTTATAAATTATGTGACGCATTTATATCTGTAATGCTGAATCCATTTCTAATTGACAAAGGTTTTACACTAACACAAATGGGAGTCGTAGTTAAAACATTTGGTTTTTTTGCTACATTATTAGGATCAATAATTGGCAGTATTATGATAGAAAAAATCGGTATAATGCGCACTTTATTAATTGCCGCAGTATTACAAGCTTTATCTAATCTTGTCTTCATAATACAAGATATATATGGTGCTAGTATACCGATATTATATCTCTCCATAGGAGCAGAGAACATAACTGGGAGCATGGCAGTTACTGCCATAGCAATATATTCATCCAATTTATGTAATAAATCTTTTGCTGCAACTCAGTATTCATTCATGACATCTTTGTTAACAATATGCAGAGTAATAGTAGGTCCTATATCAGGAATATTAGTTACTAGCTATGGTTGGCAAGCATTCTTTTTCATTAGTTTCTTATTTGGACTACCAGCGGTTTACATGCTCTTAAGATATCAAGGCCCTCTCAAAGAGGCAATAAATCATTCCATTCCAGCAGGAAAAAAGGAAATATAAAATTAGAACCTACTTTTTTTCTTCCTGATTTTCAGAATTTGTTTGTTGTTGAGTAATCCTAGATAATATTTCATCCCTAGAACCCATGCTAACAAGGCTCCCATCATTCATAATAATAATCTTGTCTACATATCTGAGTATTTCTAATTTATGCGTCATTAGGAAAGCAGTAATTTTATTCTTCTTCATATATTCTATTGAGTGTACTAACGCACTATCTCCTTTTGAATCAAGATTTGAATTTGGTTCATCCAGAACTGCCAATTTTATATTACCATAATATACTCTAGCCAGCGCAATTCTTTGTCTTTGTCCACCAGATAACATTACCCCGCCAGGGCCTATTAAAGTATCATAACCAGTAGGCAATGATAATATCATTTCATGAACTCCAGCCACCTTTGCTGCCTTTACAACCAAATCAACGTCAACTTCGTCATCACCCTTCATTCTTGATATATTATTTTTGATTGTATCATTAAAGAGCTCAATATCTTGAGGCAAATACCCAACATATTTACCAAATTCTTTTCTGGGATATGTGTATACATCGGCATTATCAATACGTACTACACCAGATATTGGTTGCCATACCCCAACAAGCAACTTAGCCAATGTTGATTTACCAGATGCACTTGGTCCTATAACCCCTACTATATCTCCAGGCATAACCTCAAACGAAACGCCCTTCACAGTAGGCTTTTGTCCATTAAATGGAGTATACACCACTCTATCAAATACTATCTTACCCTCTGGCTCTGGGAGTTGCATACTCTGCTTCCTTTCTGGAGATAAAGTCAATAAAATTTGAAGACGTTTATATGATATCTTCGCTAAAGAAAGCTGTTTTAGCACATTAATTGCATTTTCAAATGGTGATAATACTCTACCCATTAGTATAGATGCCGCTATGATTCCTCCTACAGTTTTACTACCTTCCACAGCTAGATATGCCCCTGTACCAATAACAGATATCTGTAATGCCATTCTGCAAAATTTAGTTATTGACATAATAACAGCAGAACGAGAACCAGCTTTTATATTAAGCTCACGAGTTTTATCATTTTTACTATCCCAAGAATTCACAATGTGTTCCATCATACCCATCGCCTCTACAACTTCTGCATTACGAGACGCCACTTCAATTTCATTAATATTTTTAATATTTAATTCATTCGATTCTTTTATGGATTGCTTTACAGAAAACTCATTCCATATAGCTAATGATACTAGAATCACTATACCTAGTATTGCAATGAAACCACTAACAGGGTGAATCATAAAAATTGCAATCAAATATACGATAGACCATGGCATATCAAACATTACAAATATACCCTGCCCTGTTATAAATCCTCTAATCATATTCAGGTCACGCATTGCTTCACCAGTAGAAGAACTATTTCTTATAGCGATGAGGGATATAGCTTTTTTTACGAAATATGGAGACAATTTACCATCAAGCCAATCACCAACTCGCATCATTACAAAAGAGCGACACATATCCAAAGCTGAGCTACATAAAAAAGCAGTAATTGTAATTACTGTTAACATTAATAATGTTGATATACTACCACTAGATAATACTCTATCAAGCACCTGTGCTGTATATATAGGAAGAAATAATACTAATATGTTTATTCCTGAACTAAACCAAAACACATAAGAGAATATTTTTTTACATTCCTTCAATATACCATTTAAAAATTCCTTAGTATCCTTATTCAGAGTAATCTGATCAATATTAATATTATTCATGATTTATACCAAAACCGCCTATAATTAACCCTGACAAAGTATCATAGAAGGCTATATAAGTCTATTATTTTTTATAATAACCAGTATTTAATATATTTACAATTTAGAGCTTTTAGCTACATAATAAAGGTTTATGCATTGAGATTAATTATATATGGAAATAGTAGATATAAAATCTGGAACAGTATTTGATAGCAGAGGCAATCCCACTGTAGAAACAGAAGTGTTCTTAAAGTCTGGATCCATAGGCAGAGCTATTGTACCTTCTGGAGCATCTGTTGGCGCATTAGAAGCTGTTGAATTAAGAGATAATGATAAATCAAGATATCATGGCCAAGGTGTTGATAATGCCATTCACAATGTAAATTCAATAATACGAGATGAACTTATTAATCAGAAGATAGATACACAAAAGGATCTAGATAATATCTTAATAGAATTAGACGGAACACCCAATAAGAAAAATCTTGGGGCTAACGCCATTCTTTCGGTTTCTCTTGCATTTGCAAAAGCAAGAGCAAATGAGCTAAAAATTCCATTATATCAATCTTTTTCAATCAATACTAAATACAGCATGCCAATTCCTATGATTAATATCATTAATGGTGGGGCACATTCAAATAATTCCCTTGATATACAGGAATTTATGATAGTGCCTGAAAAAAATGATAATTTTTTAGAAATGTTAAGAAAAAGTACAGAAGTTTTTCAAGCATTGAAACAAATATTAATTAGCAGAGGATTCAGCACCAACGTAGGAGATGAAGGGGGATTTGCACCGGATTTAAGAAATAATACTGAATATGATATGTGCGACATATCTAAAAATGCGCTATTTACAATTCAAGATAGCATAAAAAAAGCAGGATATGAGCCAGGCAAGGATTTCAATCTAGCTTTAGATGTGGCTGCCACTGAGCTATTTAACAAAAGATCTGGCGCTTATGAAATAACTGAATTTGCAAAGAAAGAAGATAAGGAATCTGCTATTAAAAACTTTAATAGTAAAGAATTGGTGGGTTATTATAATAAAATAATCCAAGAACATCCAATAATATCTATAGAAGATGGCATGGCAGAAAATGATCACACTGGATGGAAGCTACTTACAGAAACACTTGGAAATAAAACGATGTTAGTGGGAGATGATTTATTTGTTACAAATCACAATGAGCTGAATAATGGAATTAAAAATAATTTAGCCAATGCAATTCTTATAAAACCAAATCAAATAGGCACATTAACTGAAACCTTAGAAACCATAAAATTAGCACAGAAAAATAACTATAAAGTTGTTATATCTCACAGATCTGGAGAAACAGAAGATACAACTATAGCACATATTGCAGTTGGCACGGGTGCTGAATACATTAAGACAGGAGCAATATGTAGGTCAGAAAGGGTTGCGAAATATAACGAATTGTTAAGAATTTATAATTATGATTTTCACTCAATGAGTAATGTATAATTTACTTTATTAATAATAAATTGGTTATTAATTATGGATATGAAGACTGCCTCTGTAAAACGTAATAGAAGTGCACTAAAAAAAACTAGCCAGAGAGCAACACAACAGAACCCTGCATGGATTCCATCTTATAGGAGTCGTTGTCTTATTTTATTTGATTTTGTTGGAATTGTAGAACATACAGTAGTTGTGCGTTTCCATGCTTCAGACTCTTTTTCTCTACATGCTTCAGAGTCTCTTTCTCTAAAGTCTATTAATATTAGTCACCACGAAAATAGATCACTCCTCTGTGTTACTAATTTAATTGTGTGTATCAAAAAATTTATACGGAGTCTAAACTGTACAAGATTACAAAATAAAATACAATTTAATCTTATATTATATATCAATAAGTTTATTCAACCCACAATAACATTGATAGAAGAATGTTTAAAGAATATAGGAAGAATCTTATCCAAAAGTATACAATATACAGATGCGTCAGGTAATTTCCTAAGAAATTTTGTTTATTATGAAGATGAGCGATACTTCAAAATGACAGTAGCCTCTTGCCGAAAAGAGATTGCAACAATAGTAAAATTAAGTTTCCAAATACAGCATGTAATGGACTCATTAGAACGTTCAGTTATGAGTCCATGTGAGGATCAATTAAAAGATCAAGTCTCTTTTATAGAAAAGTTTAGGTGCTCATTTATTGCTGGCATACAATCATTAAGGTTTGTTTGCATTAATTTAGAACTATCCTTATATAATACTGAATATTCACCAATACCATCCAATGTAAGCCAGGTAAGGCAAAACACATGTGCAACAAGATATCATACATATCTATACAACAAATTTATGAGGGATCTAAAGCACTTACAAATGCCCAAAGAACTAGTGGAACATTTATCTGAATTAAAATCTCTGCTCAAAAAAGATATGAAAAAGATTAAAGAAAATGATTTAATGTTCGTTAAACATTACATGAACTATGTACAAAAACGCCCATCAACATCAATGACTGCATTCTCTGAAGAACAAGTAAAATTAATGACAGGAATGATATTGGAATCAAGGACAGACAGCGATCAGACAGATTCCTCTGCAGAACTATCTACTATTATTACAACAGATACAGCGGATAGCACACTTGTTATACCAAATAGTGAGGCGCTAGCAGCAGCAGAAGGTAAAGAAGAAACTGAGCAAGTGCCAGATACCCGAAAATAGGATAATTAACAAAGAAAAATCCCTTTGAAAAAAGATGCTAAAAGATACTAATGTAATAACCGAAATTACAACTACTACTTCATTGGATTAGATTAAAGTAAGGATAGTAGCATAATTGCAATAATAAATTTAAAAAATTAAATTAAATGTTTTATTGCTTCTTGTTAAGAAATAGTTACGTCTGAATAGAGTAATTATGTAACTTATTCTTAAAACCTTACCTTTATTCGAATAACGTAGTCGATGGTATGCACAAATTCTTTTTGCTAGAAAGACAATAATACAACAATAAATTAATTACATATTACACATCTTGATATAAATTAAGATACACAATAAATAGCAACTGATCAGCGCAGCATTCAACTTTCAAATGCCGCCTCAAAAATAATGCTTTTGATAATTCATTAAACCTTATTTGCTATTCTGATCATAGCCAAACTATATTTATAGTTTATGTATTATACTTATACTTCTACTTCAATACTTTCTTTCTTTTCTTCCTCTATGCCATCAATCTCATCATTACCTTCTATGAAGTCATCATCGTCCTCATCCTCATCCTCATCGTTATAGTCGTCACTATCATCGTTATGATATTCAT
This sequence comes from Rickettsiales bacterium, assembly GCA_965262395.1. GTDB lineage: Bacteria > Pseudomonadota > Alphaproteobacteria > Rickettsiales > Anaplasmataceae > CBDHFF01. The sequence continues at coordinate 883,853 of OZ253531.1, read as the reverse complement.
CATCATCATCTATAAACATATTAATTTCTTTTTTTGCATACAAATCAACTTCCTCTACAGCATTTAATCTATCTTCTATATGAGAAGATATAACATCACATAATGATGATCTTTCTTGTTTAGATGAAAATAAATGATCAGCATTCTTAATCACTTTGTGTGTTATAAATTGATAATCTCTTTGTTGGTGTAATCCGTAAACCAATTGAGAAATAGAATCAACAGGAACTATGGAATCATCTTCACCATGAATAATAATACCAGGAGTAGGACATGGCGAAAGGAAGGAAAAATCATACTTTCCCAATGGTAAAGAAATAGAAATGAAATTAGCTATCTCAGGACGCCTCATAAGTAATTGCATACCTATCCATGCTCCAAAAGAAAAACCAGCTACCCATATATGAGAAAATTTTACATTCTCCTGAATCCAATCTATAGCAGCGGAAGCATCTGGCACCTCACAGCTACCTTGCTCATAGATACCTTCTGATTTACCCACGCCTCGATAATTTATTGCAAGAACAGAGAACCCCTTCTCAACCAACAAACAAAATATAGAACGTATTACTTTATTATTCATTGATGCATTAAGCCTGGGATCAGGTGGCAATAAAAGAACAACGGGTAAATTCTCATTATGTCCCTTAAAAAACCTACCTTGAGTTCTTCCGGCACATCTTTGTATAAATACTTCATTAAACACATCACTCATTGATTATACCCCCAAATCTTAAATCTATTATTGAAATATATAATAGAATCCGTATTATTGTAAAAATAAACTAACAATTGACATCTATATATTAAGTAATATTCTCATATATGTCATAATTCACTCATCGTACAAGGAAGCAACAGATCTACTTTATAGTGCCATTACAATCTTCCTATGCCACTAAGAATAAACTAATAATGGTAATTTGTCAAATTTTGGTCATAATTAAATGGTAACATCAAGTATTATAAGTCACTATATAATTATATTATTATACATCTGTATAAATAAAAAACGTGACAATCAAATAGAAGTTTTATCGTATGAACATACGATACCTACTGACTCCATACATTCAATATTACAAACTTTAGTAGAAAATAAAATACTACTACACTATCAAAATAGATACGAACTTTCTATAAAAGAAGATAATTTATCTATATTAAAAATTATAGCAATAAATAAGATCTTAGTAGCTAAAGATGATCAATTTATCTTACAATTAGAAAATTATACTAATAATAGTATAGCATCTTTAACATTACAAGATCTAGTTAAGATAAATTATCTCAAGGAGCTAAAATCAAAGAATAACAAAGATTATTATATATACATGGATTACAATTCCACCACTCCTATATTGTCAGCAGTTAAAGCCCATATTCATAAAATGAATGATCCTATAAATCCATCTTCTGTACATAAATATGGTAGAATGGGCAAAAAAATACTAGAGCAAACTAGAAGTATGATCAAACATCAATTCGGTTGTCATGAATATAATATGGTGTTTGTATCATCAGGAACAGAAGCAAACAATCTCTTATTAAAAGGAAGCAATAATCTAGAATATATATGCTCATCTGTAGAACATCCCTCTATTATTAATAGTATAACTGCACCACATATCGTTAACGTTAATAACAATGGCATAGTATGTTTAGATGAATTAGAAGATATGTTGCGTAAATTAAATGGAAAAATATTGGTTAGTATTATATTAGCCAATAATGAAACTGGAATTATACAACCTGCAGTAAAAATTATTGAATTAGTCAAAAAATATAATGGCTATATACACATGGACACCTCTCAAGCTATAGGAAAAATAAAGTTCAATGTAGAAGATTTTCCTGTAGATATGTTTACAATTTCAGGACATAAGATTGGTGCACCAAATGGATCTGGTGTTTTAGTATACAAAAAAAATATTTCTATAAGCCCATTAATAACAGGTGGTGGTCAGGAGAAATTCTTAAGATCTGGAACTGAAAATATTTATGCAATTTCTGGACTATATAAGGCCTTAGAAATATTGCCAGAGACATTAATTAAAATGCAAGGGTATATCAAGAAATTGAGAGACCTCATGGAAGAAAAATTATCAATAAATAAAGAATTAATCATTGGCAGCTCCGTAGAAAGATTACCAAACACAAGCTGTATTATAATGCCCACATGCAAGGGTGAAACACAGCTTGTTCATTTTGATATGAATAATATTGCAGTCAGCGTGGGATCTGCCTGCTCTTCTGGTACTATATCAAAATCCAAAGTTTTATTAGCAATGAAAATCCCAGATAACTATATAGAATCTAGCATTAGGGTAAGCCTAGGTTGGAATAATACAGAAAAAGATATTATAAGCTTTACAAATGTATGGAAAAATTTATATAATAATGGGCTATCTAAGTAATAGGGAAAGAATGTCCAATATAGAAACAGAGCAAAAGTTAATATCCAATTGTACTAGAGAAGAGGCAACTATAGACCTAGTTGACTCTATTGTTCATTGGCAAGAAACCAAGCAAGAAAAGGAAACAAGAATTAGCGCTCGTTCCTTAGAATGTCAAAAGCTAATCGATGAATTAGTTGGCCGTGAAGCGTTAACAAAAGAAGAGGGAGAGAGCCTTGTTTTCCCTATATATATGGACAACAATGCCACAACTAGGCTACACCCTGAAGCAGCAAAAAAGATGGCTAAGTATTTATATGAATTCGGCAATCCTCACTCAAGAAGTCATCCATATGGTTGGGAAGCAGAAAAAGCAGTTGAATATGCACGAAAGCAGATAGCTGATGTAATAAATGCAAAATCTAAAGAAATAATATTTACATCTGGTGCCACAGAATCTGATAATCTAGCAATAAAAGGTGTTTTAGATTACTATTTTGAAAAAGGCAAAAAAGATCATATTATTACTACTCAGATCGAGCATAAAGCTGTATTAGATTGTTGCAGAAATTTAGAAGAAGGCAATGATATAAATGTAACGTATTTACCTGTGAAAGAAGATGGATTGGTTGATCTTGATGTACTTCGAAAATCAATAAAAGAAACAACATTATTAGTATCAATTATAGCTGCGCATAATGAAATAGGAGTTATACAGCAACTTAAAGAGATCGGACAAATATGTAAAGAAAATGATGTAATGTTCCATACAGACGCAGCTCAGGCATTTTCAAAAACCCCTCTTGATGTTGAAGAAATGAACATCTCATTAATGAGCATATCATCGCACAAAATGCATGGACCTATGGGGATAGGAGCCTTGTATGTTAGGCGCAAAAATCCTAGAGTTAGAATGCGTCCTCTAATTCATGGAGGCGGACAAGAGAGAGGCATGAGATCTGGAACATTACCGCTTGCGTTAATTGTTGGATTTGGGGAAGCTGCTGAAAAAGGACATAAAATTATACAGTCCTCAAAACAGAGAAAAGTTCTAGAGCTTCGAAATTTATTATTTGATGAAATTAAAAAAGAACTGCCCGATATAGTTTTAAATGGCTCCAAAGAAAGAAGATTGGATAATAATTTAAATATAAGCTTCCCATATGTGGAAGGAGAATCAATAATTATTGCCATCAAAGATGTCGCTGTGAGCTCAGGTTCTGCATGCACTTCAGCCTCTTTGGAACCATCTTATGTGTTAAGAGCTCTGAACGTTGACATAGAAATTGCACATTCATCAATAAGATTTAGCTTAAGTATGTTTACAACTAGGGCAGAAGTAATATATACTGCGAATCTAGTGATAAAAAAAATTAAAAGATTGCTAGAAATGAGTCCATTATATGAAATGGCTCAAGAAGGGATTGATTTAAAATCAATCCACTGGAAACATTAATTGGGGATTTTATTATGGCATATAGTAAGAAAGTATTAGATCATTACGATAAACCACGCAATGTTGGCGCTTTTGATAAAAAAGACCCTACAGTAGGGACTGGCCTTGTTGGAGCTCCTGCTTGCGGCGATGTAATGAAATTACAAATAAAAGTTGGAGAAAGAGAGTATGAGTCAGAAGAAATAATAGATGAAAACAATGATGACAGCTTTGATAATGAAGATATAATTGAAACAAAAACCGTAGATGAAGATGGTAACATCACTACACAAAAAGCAAGAAAAGTTACCAAAATAAAGTATATAATAGAAGATGTTAAATTTAAGACATTTGGATGTGGATCAGCAATTGCTGCTAGTTCATTGGCGACAGAAAAGATTAAGCATAAAACGTTAGATTTTGCTCAGACTATAACTAATAAAGACTTAGCAACTGAATTGGAACTTCCTCCAGTTAAAATTCATTGTTCTGTATTGGCCGAAGATGCAATAAAAGCAGCGATTAAGGACTTTATGGAAAAACAACAGAAAGTTAAACAAGGGAATGATAATGTCTTACTTTCAACAAAAAACACAACGTAGATTGCATTGAATAGATATAAATTTTATACAATTAACTTAATGGTAAATATTGCTTCAAATATTTTTAGCATACTATTTCTTAGTATATGTTTTGTTTTGTTTTGTTTAATGTTTATATTGTATTGGTCGTAAATTATGGAAGAAAAATCTATTAAAAGAAGTAGAAGCAGTAATATAAAATCTATACCGTTAACAGCTACTGATATAGCGTTAGAAAAAATTGCTACACTTATTGCTAAAAAAAAGAATATTATAGGAATAAAAGTTGGTATCAAAAAAGGAGGATGCGCAGGATATCAGTATAAATTAAGCTATGTAGAAGACATTAGTGCAAGTGATATGCTTGTAGAAATGGCTTATAAAGAGCAAAAAATAAGTATATTTATTGATCCATCGGCTATATTAGTGATATTTGGATCACAAATTGACTATATAAAAACTGACCTCAAACAAGGTTTTGTGTTTAATAATCCTAATAAAAAAGGTGAATGTGGTTGCGGAGAAAGTTTTAATGCGTAATCATAATTATTTTAAAATATTTGATATACCAGTTAACTTTGACTTGGATTTTGAATTATTGGAAACTAAGTATATAAATTTACAAAAAAAATTACATCCTGATAATTTTAGGTCTGCAAATGCAATAAAACAAGCTATAATCAATACTTCCGTAGTTAATGACGCATACAATACGCTAAAACATACCTTATCAAGAGCAGAGCACATTTTATATTTAAATGATATAATGATTCAGAATGAAAAACCTGATATAAATCTATTAAATAAGGTAATGGAAACTAATGAAATTATATCGCAAACTGAAGATGAAGATGAACTAAAAAAAATAAGAAATGATATAGAAGCACTAATACAAGAGTGTATAAAAAATATAACAAACGCTGTAAAAACCTCTAATAAAAAATGTATGATAAAATATACTATAGAACTTAAATATTTGACTAAATTAAAAAGAAGCTCTATAATGATGCTAAGCATGTCTAAAGAATAGATTTTGTATTGGGGTTGGCATTTATATGACAAATATAAGCGTAGGAAACGATGATTTAATAGAGATATTAGATATAGATACTGAAGAAAAACCAGATCATTCCGCAGGTGATGATACTAATTTTGCAGTGGGTATAGATTTAGGCACAACTAATTCTTTAATTGCTTGCTCAACGAACTCCAATCCTGAAATTATTATTAATGAAGAAGGAACTACAGCAATACCATCAGTAGTTTTATATGAAAATTCTTCAGTTACAGTCGGTACAGCTGCTATAAATAACGAAGATAGCGTATACTCTATAAAGAGAATAATGGGCAAAAGTTATAATGAATTAACTGATGAACAGAAATTATTATTTGCAGTAAAGGACGAAGGGCCTAAAAATGCATTAGTAAAAATTAAAGTAGGAGAGAATATTACAGCTACTCCCGTGGAAATATCAGGACAAATACTCAATACACTTAAAAAATCTGCTGAGAAACACTACAATAAAACAGTAAATAAAGTAGTGATAACAGTACCAGCTTATTTCAATGATAATGAAAGACAAGCAACAAAATTATCAGCTCAGCTAGCTGGTCTTGAAGTACTAAGATTAATAAATGAACCAACAGCAGCGGCTGTTGCATATGGATTAGAGAGTGAAGGGGAAGGCATATATGCAATATATGATCTAGGGGGCGGCACATTCGATATATCAATATTAAAATTTACTAAAGGCGTATTTAAAGTTTTAGCCATCGGTGGCAATACTACCCTGGGAGGAGACGATCTAGATTATCAATTCATGAATTACATTATTGCAAAATATAGTGCAGATTATACCCCCACAACGCAGGAAAAAAAATCATTATTAAGAATTGCAAAAATTGCTAAAGAAGGATTAACCTATAATGAGGCCTGTAAGATCAATTTCACAATTGATGGAAAACAAATTATGGCATTTTTAAAAACCGAAGATTTGAATATAGCAATCAATAATATTGTAGAAGAAACTATATCTATAATGAAAAACACGATTGAACAAGCTGAAATTAATAATGAGGATATAAAGAATGTTATTTTAGTAGGAGGCTCAACAAGGACTAAGATATTCAAAGATAGAATTTCTGAAATTTTTGGCAAACAAAAAATTTTAGATCATAAAAATCCAGAAGAAGTAGTAGTAATGGGAGCAGCAATTCAGGCCGAAAACCTGGTTAAGCGCACAGGGAATAATTTATTAATTGATGTTGTACCTTTATCATTGGGAATTGAAACTGTTGGTGGATTAGTAGAAAAAATTATTATGCGCAACACACCTATACCGTCAATACAATCAGAAACATTTACTACATACAAGGACTATCAGACAAAAATTAAGATTCATATATGTCAAGGTGAGTACGACATTATATCTAAGAACATTTCGCTCGCAACTATTATATTATCCGATATTCCACCAATGCCAGCTGGAGAAGCAAAAATTAAAATAAATTTCACCATAGATGCTGATGGATTATTGACAGTTAGTGCATCTGAAGAAATTAGTGGCGTTAAACAAGAAATCGAAATAAAACCCACGCATGATTTAACAGAAGAAAAAATATTTAAGATATTAAGTGCGCCATATAAAGAAAATATAGAGAGTATTATCAAAGAAAAACAATTAATAAAAATAAAACTCATAGCAGAACAAAAGATAAATAATATAGAAAAATTACTTAAATTAGAAGATAACAATTCAGATGATTGTGATTTAGTGATAATCAAAGAAAAGATTGCAATTTTAAGGAAATCCATGTTAAGCAATGATTATTCTGAAATAGAAAATAAGTTAAGCAATTTAGAAAATATTTCTAAAGATGTTCTTCTAGGATTGACAGAAAGATATTTATGCAATACCGTGGTTGGCAAAGATATTAGAGATTTTGAATAAAAATTATAGGATAATTAATAATGTCAGATGATAAAATTTGCATAAAGTTTATGTATAGCGATGGTAGAGCCGTTGATGTCCATACTGAAATCGGACAATCTATATTAGATGCAGCAAAGGATAATGAAATTGATCTAGAAGGAGCTTGCGAAGGATCCCTTTCTTGCTCTACATGTCATGTAATTCTTGAGAAAGATGTTTTTGATTTTCTGGAAGACGCATCTGATGACGAAGAAGATATGCTAGATGTAGCATTTGGCCTGCAAGAAACATCTCGTCTTGGCTGCCAAGTGAAGGTAACAAAAGAGATGCATAACAAAATTTTTAAGCTGCCTAGCGCAACCAGAAACATGATGGTAGATAAATAATAACTAAGTTGTTGTATGCTGAATAAATATTTGCTAAATTATCCTTAATTTTATTAATGGTATTTAGATGAAATACAACAAAAGCTTGTGTGCAGTTATAATTGCATTGGTCTTATTTTTGTCCTATGAATGCTATTTAATATTTACATCACGGAATATAATTAATTCTGTGCAAGAGATAATAAACTCCAGTAATACTAACTCAGAGAAATTAGTATTTGAGTGTGGCGATATAGATAACTCATTGTACCTACCTAGATTAAATATAAGTAATTTAGGTTTTAAATATATCGATGACAGCAAACAAGCTCATAGTATATCAATAAAGAAAATTACCTTAGGATGGAATATACTATTAAATAAATTATATATTCACTCGGTTGATGATATAATGATTACTTCTAAAAATAACGAAAAAGATGTTCTATTATTATGTAATTACAGTAATAAAGATTATAGTGCATTCGTTAGATTGAATAGACCTTTGCTTGCAGATGGTATAAAAAAGGTACAAGAAGCTTCATATAAACATAATGGATTAGAATGTAAAAGCATTGGCGAAACTGATATAAATATCCGGAAATCTTTATTAAATAATATATATTATAGCAATAAAGAGGATAAAATAAACGTTAAGGTAATAATGTCCAACGATATTGATAATAATTCAGAGCACAGCATAATGAGCGTAGATGCCAATGTAATGCTTAAATTTCAACAATCAACAAATGGTATTAATTTAAACATTTATAAAGTTAATGTTAGAGGTAATGATTTCAATGTTAATGTCAATGGCAGAGGAATTTTACATCATCCATATTTGTTAACTGGCGGAAGGATTTTAATCATCCTAGATAATTATGATAATTTCTTTGAATTCATTGCTTCTATGACCAAAAAGCCAGATGTAGAAATCAGTCGTATCAAAAATAAAATTTATGAATTGGCAAATTATAAAGATAGTCATAAGATAGAAATTGGTGTTGAATCAAAAGACAATTTGATGTACATCGGCACTAAAAGTATTATAGAGCTGAATAAAGAGCTTAGAGAAGTAAAACAATAATGCATGATATATTTAGATTTGCTTTAGCTATAATATTTTTTATGTTTATTGTATCATTTACTAATAATTACTGTACTGCAGGCAGTTTGTTAAGTAATGACAATGGACAAATAGATAATACAAACCTAAAAAATATTACAAAAAAACTAAGATGCTTGGTATGTGAAAACCAGTCTATTTATGATTCTAACTCTGATTTTGCATTATTGATAAAAGATTTAGTTAAAGATAAACTAGATAATAATATTTCTGAAATGAAAATTATAATAGAATTACAAGAAGAATATGGGAATTCAATATTATTAGATACTCCCTTTAATAAGAAAAATCTAATAATTTGGTTAATACCACCAATAATAATAATTATTGGTATATATATTATATATGCATCTTATTTCCGACATAACATAACATAAAAAGCCCCACTGCCCCCGTGTTTAATATGAGATTGATCATAGTATTGTATGTAATCTCGAATTAATCTTGAATTCATCCAGTTATGTATTTTATCACTTATACGATTGCCCACATTATATGGATTTCCCTTACCGACAATTATAAGTAGCGACCTGTTATTATTACTATATTCGTTGATAATAAATCTCTGTAATGTATAAAATGCATCATCTACAGTGAAGCCATGTAAATCTAATACTGCATCTATTTTATGCGTACCTTTCTTAATTTCAGAACCAATTTTTTTACTAATCGTAGAAGAGTTAGCCATTTCAAGATTAGACGTCTTACATTTCATTTCTCTGTTGGTATATAAATTATCACTCATAAATTCACCAATATTATAATACACAGGCTGAATATCAGGTTCGATACATGATTTTTCTATTTCTTCATTACAAAAATACTTTCTCTTATTTTGCTTTTTTATCCGTTTTGTTAATCTTTCCCATTCCTGACATTCTTCTATCTGTACAATTTTTTTCATATATATTCAAATTCCTCTTTTTCTTTATAATGAAACACTATTCTATATTAAAAATTTTTTTAATATTTATTTATCCTACATTATAAATAAATTTGTTGTTGCAATGCAATGTCATATATATTAACCTTCTTTAAGTGAAAATGCGGGAGTAACTCAGGGGTAGAGTGCAACCTTGCCAAGGTTGATGTCGAGGGTTCAAATCCCTTCTTCCGCTCCATTTTCTTCTTATATTTGTTTTACTATAATTGGGTTAGTAAAACATTAGTATTTATGCTATATCTCTTCTCTGATGTGGTTCATATTGTCTTATATAAATGAAATTATTCTTCTTATCATTCTTGCTTTTGCCATTATTTTTAACAAGTATTCTTCAAGCTGATGAAAATCAGCAGATAAAGATTACTACCTCTAAGGATATTGCTTCTATTACCAAGGGTATAGTTGAATCATTTGCTTTGAACACAAAGCATAATACCCCTGCTCTAGAATTAGCAGACTCTGTTTATGAATTTAAGGACTTTTGTGAAAAAAAGCATAGCTTTGTTTATACATCAAAAAAGATATCTGCCTCTGAAATCAAACTATGTAAATTAAATAAAATAGAGAACATAGTAGAGTTGGTAATAGGTTATCAGGGTATATTTTTTGTAGGTAACAATGAATTACCTATATTAAATTTAAATAAAGTAGATTTATTTAATGCACTATCATCAATGACTGTAAATAATGGGGTTTTAGAAAAAAATACCCGTAGAGTATGGAGAGACGTAAATAAAAAATTACCTGAGCGAACAATTAAAGTCTTTGGACCAACAAAAAACACTGAAATGTATAATATGTTAATTTCTGAAGTATTTACTAATACCTGCATGCATATACGAGAATTCCAAAATTACCAAAAAAGTGATTTAGATAATTTGAAGCGCACGTGCTCTAGTATACGCACTGGCGTTGTATATCTACCAATAAAAGATAATTATAATTCATTAGCAAAAATCTTAATTGATGATCGTGAATCACTAGGAATAGCTACATACAGCTTTATAAAGATTTTTAATAATCAAATTAAAGGTCAACCAATAGAGGGAGTAGAACCAACGTATAATAATATTGTTAATAACATATATCCACTATCTAAGCCCATATATATGTATTTTACATCAGATATATTGACTGACAATGAGGATACTGATGAAAAAGAATTCATCAAATACACAATAAGTCATAAAGTGATCGGTGAAAAATCAACATTACAATATCAACCATTCATTTCAATACCAGAACATAAATTGAATAGCATGATCACAGAAATAAAAGAAATAATAAATAATTAACTTAAATTATATATTATTTTACTGATTCATGAGCAATTCCTAGTAAATAATTATGAAATTTAATATCAAAAAAATGAATCTTACTGCAAAGAAGAAAATTTATCTGGCTAGATTTTGTTTACTTTCTGCATCATTAGCCTTTCTTGTGATAAATATATTAACACTGGCTCTAAAAGATCAAATAAAAAATAATCATGCTTTTGTTATTGCAAAATTTTTAGTAGTTATTGCATTTACATTATTAGCTTGGACAGGGACATCATTATTATTTTACTATGGATGCAAGGGTTATAAAGCAAGTCAAAAACAAATAGCTCCAGTGAAAGCAATCAATCAAAAAAACAAAGAAATAATTAAAGAAATTAATACTATTGAAAAAGATATAAAGCAAATACTAAATCAGGATGATAGTAACGAAATAAATAACTCTAAGTTATCTGTGATACAAGATAATTTATCAACATTAATCAGTAAGTTACAAGATTTATACCCTCAATGGAAAGATGGATTACAAAATAAATTACAGTCATTAAAGAGTTTTCATAGCCAAAATCAAGCGTCAGAACTTAAATCTTCATTACAAAGCACAGTAAATACTTTAGAAAAAATAAGAGAAGATCTGACAATAAATATTGCGAATAATAATCACATAATGGTTGCACGCAATCTAAAATACAAAAAATCCTCTCTGTTCATACAAATAATGGATGTTGTAGGTACAAGCTTAGCTGCAACTACAACCTTAATTTCAACAGCGATAGTTTTTGCAAAGTTTAATTCTAAGATAAGCATCAAGATCAATCATTTTTCTGCAAGCAAGATTATAAGAAAAATACCACTAGGAGATCCAGTAATATTGATTGCTTCATTGGCCAGTTTTGCTGCAGCCGCCGCTGCTTTATTAACTTTAGTAATAGTACTATCCCATAGAATTCAAAGCTATAATAAACATAAACCTACTGAAGAGAATATCTTAAAATATATGCAAACAAAAAAAGAGAAATGCATAAAAACTAAAGCTATTGTCTTTATGAATACTGAGTTAAGATGGATGATACTTTCTATTACTAGTTTAGTTGGTGCTGTACTTACTACATTATACGCTTTAGCTGATCAAAAAGGCTTTAAAATTAATAATAATGCAAGGCTAGTATTAAAAATTATTATGAGCGTTTTAGTCACAATAGCTGGTTTTATAGCCATTTATTCATTAGTACATAGCGATAAAAATAAAGATGAATATGAATTTAAAGAGGCTAATTGTAATATAAATACTGAACTAGATTACAATCAAGATAGTAAAGGTTTGCAAGAAAAAGAACTAAGCGCTCCTCCTCCTCCTGGCTGGCTTTGATCCTCCTCCTCCTCCTGGCTTTGATTCACCGCCTCCTCCTGGTTCTGATCCACCTCCTCCGTATTTTCATCTCACTCAACAGCAGAAGATATCATCTATATATCCCTCTGTAGATGATATTACGCCTGATAAAAATGGAGATTATACTAGGGAGTATAGTTTGGAGCCTAATTCTAAAAAGAGTGGCAAAACCTCTAGTAAGAAACAGGATCTTTCTCCAGATACATTGCTTAATCCCACACACCAGCATACCACTGCAGTCAATAAAGAAACAAATCAAGGAATGCAAACCTCAAAGTAATAAAAATTGCCATGAAAGATATATAAATTAATATATTGATTTATATCATTAATAAAAAGTTACACTCTCCCCTTGAAAAAAAAAATAATGTCCATACGTTATTATTGTAATAATTAACTATTGAGGTACATAAATGAGTATTGAATTTACTCCAGTTGGTGACAGAATTCTTGTTTTACCAGCTGAAGCTGAAAGGCAAACTGCAGCAGGAATATTAATTCCAGACAGTGCACAAGAAAAATCTACTAGAGGAGTGGTCGTAAAAGTTGCTGGTGGTAATTATAGCGATAATGGCAGTCTAATTCCAATCAACAGTGCAATTAAAGAAGGCGCAACAGTTGTATATGGAAAATGGGGTGGAACAGAGCTAGAACTTGAAGGACAAGCTTATGTAATCTTGAAAGAATCAGATATATACGGTGTAATAGCATAATTTATTTAATAGAAAAAGGAGTAATAATATGAAAGAGATTTATACAGACGAGTGTTTTCCTGGTATATTAAAGGCAGCGAAAACTCTTGGCGAAACTGTAGGTATTACTATGGGACCAAGTGGTAGAACAGTAGCAATTGAAGGTTCTTTTGGATCACCACATGTAACAAAAGATGGTTATACAGTTGCAAAAAACATAGAATGTAAGGATAAAAGAGAAAATATCCCAATGCAAATTATGATTCAATCTGCAATAAAAACAAATGAAGAAACTGGAGATGGAACCACAACTGCAACTGTATTCTTGGTACCTATGGTTAAAGAATGCATAAAAGCAAAAATGGCTGGCAGAAACCCTAGATTCCTAAGATCTGGAATGGAAAAAATGTGCAATCTAATCATTGAAGATATATCTTCTAGATCTCGTCAAATTTCTTCTCCAGAAGAGATTATACAAGTTGCGACAATTTCTGCAAATGGAGACCAAGAAATTGGTAAAGTAATTGCAGATTCAATGGAGAAAGTTGGGAAAATGGGCGTAATAACCTGTGAAGAAGGAAAAGGTGCTGATGCCTTAGAATGCCAGATCGTGACTGGTATGCAATTTGATAGAGGTTATCTATCTCCATATTTTATAACTAATACTAAAAAAATGACTATAGAGCTTGATAACCCTATGGTATTGATCACAGATAAAAAAATTACTTCTGCTCAACATGTTGTACCAGCATTGGAAGCAGCAGCAAGTAAAAATAAGCCACTTTTAATAATTGCTGAAGATGTAGAAGGAGAAGCTTTAGCTACTTTAGTATTAAACAAACTTCGTGGTGCGATGAAAATTGCTGCTGTAAAAGCACCAGGTTTTGGTGAAAAGAAAAAAGATATGCTAAAAGATATAGCTATCTTAACAGGCGCACAAGTGGTTAGCGAAGATGCAGGATCATCTATAGAAAATGATGACATGTCTTTAATGCTGGGTTCTGCAAAAAGTATTAAAATTACAAAAGATGATACAACTATAGTTGATGGTGAAGGCAATTCATCTGAAATAGATGAAAGAGTAAAACAAATTCAAGCACAAATTGATGAATCTAATTCTGAATATGAGATTGAAAAAATGAAAGAACGCCTTGCAAAGCTAGCTGGCGGTGTTGCAGTGATTAAGGTTGGTGGTTCAACCGAAGTTGAAACAAAAGAAAGAAAAGACAGAGCTGATGATGCTCTACACGCAACACGTGCTGCAGTTGCAGAAGGTGTTATTGCTGGTAGTGGTGCAGCTCTTTTGTATGCTTTAAAATCAGACAAAATTGCTAATTTCAAAGGTGATAATGATGATGAAGAAGCAGCTGCAAATATAGTCAGAAAAGCTCTTCGTGCTCCTATATCACAAATTCTTAGAAACTCTGGAGAAGAAGATTCTGTGGTTATCGGAAAATTACTTGCTCAAGATAATGTTAACTGGATTTTAGATGCAAAAACATTTGAATATGTTGATGCGTTCTCTGCTGGTATTATTGATCCTGTAAAAGTAACAAAGAGTGCAGTTAGAACCGCAATTTCTACAGCTCTTCTTATCGCAACAACTGATGCAATTATTGCTGAAGTTAAGGGTGATGATGATAATGATGCTCCTGCTGGCGGCGGCATGCCAATGGGTGGAATGGGTGGAATGGGTGGAATGGGCTTCTAGTTTTTCAGAAGAACCAGCCTCAAGATTATTACGTATTAAGCTTGAGGTAACCCAATAAAATTAGATTGTGATTTGTTTATATATTGCAATCTAAAATACCAAAACCTGAAAATACCACTTCATTTTTATAAAATGTTGTGGTATTTTTTTTTACTAATGTAGTTAGATAATAAAATGAGCTTTATAAAAGCAATAAATATACAAAAGCATTTTGATACTGTGCACGTGCTAAAGGACTTAAATTTTGAAGTAAAAAAGAATAGCATAGTCGGTATTATTGGGCAAAGTGGTGCTGGAAAAAGCACCTTAATAAGATGCTTAAATATGATCGAATCTGTTGATAGCGGATCCATATACATAGATAACCAAGATATCACTAAATTTAATAAAAAAGATAAACGGACATTACAGTCATCAATTGGCATGATTTTTCAAGGTTTCAATCTATTATCCCGTAGAACTGTATTACAAAATATTATGTTACCTTTAGAAATAAAAAAAGTTTCACAAGAGGAAATAAAAAATCGAGCACTAGAATGCTTGGGTCTGGTTGGACTAGAACACAAAAAAGATGCCTATCCACATCAGTTGAGTGGTGGTCAAAAACAAAGAGTTGCAATTGCTAGGGCAATCACTAGTAATATCAAAATATTATTATGTGATGAGCCTACTTCATCGCTAGATTCAGAAACAACAGAAGACATCTTATTATTAATTAAAAAAATAAACATGCTTCATAATATTACTATCGTCATTATTACTCATGAAGTAAAAGTTACTAAAAATATATGTGATTATGTGTATGTAATGAAAAATGGTGAAATAATAGAAGGGAATACTACTGAGAATATTTTAATTAATCCGCAGCATAAGTATACAAAAGATCTTATCTCTAATATTTTTCATACTAATATACCAAAATTTATTATAGATAAACTTTCTATTTTAGAAGAAGAAAAATTAAACAATATATTAATAAGGATAATGTTTTATAATGATTCTTCCAAAGAATCGGTAATATTTAAGATTGCTACAAAACATAATATTGAAATTAATATTATTAGCGGGAATATTGATCATATAGGTGAAATAACATTTGGAACCTTGATTATCTCAACCAGTAAAAATAATTACGATATATTACAAAAAGAATTCATTGCATATCAAATTAAAATAAACATTTTAGGATATTTTTAATGTTAGCAATAATAATTAATAGTACTTATGAAACTTTATTAATGATTTTAATTTCAACATTTTCTGGAATATTGTTTGGCATCCCATTGGGTACATTTTTATATGTAACCAGTCGAAAATTGCTGTGTCCAAATATTTTATGGAATAGAATCACTAACTTAATAGTAAATACTATTAGATCTATACCATACGTTATAATGATCATTGCGATGTTACCCATTACAAAAGCAATAGTTGGCACCTCCATTGGGACAATGGCAGCATCTATACCTTTAAGTATAGCCTCTATTACCTTAATCACAAAAATTACAGAAGAGTCAATGAACAATGTATCAAATGACTTAATAGAAATGGGTACATCAATGGGAGCAACAAGTTATGATATTATTAAGAAGATAATTCTTCCTGAATCTTTACCAAGCTTAGTGGCTGGCATTACACTTATTATTATCACTTTAATTGGATTTTCTGCAATGGCTGGCACAGTAGGTGGTGGTGGTTTGGGAGATTTAGCGATAAGATATGGATATCAAAGATATAATTTAGTTTTACTTATAGAAGTAACGTTAATACTTATCTTGTTGATTAATATTATACAGTTCGGTGGAAATTATATTTCTAAAAAACTAAGAAAAGAATAAACTAAGCTTTTAAATATCAATAATTTATTTATTAATTATATTCTTGCAATTTTTATTATACTTGGATACCATCCAAAGCTGATGTATTAAAAATTGAATATGGAATAATTTATGATAGGTAATAGAAAAATAATATCCATTCTGTTTGTATTTTCTACTTTATTTTTAGCTACTATGGCATTTATGGGTTATAAGAATACTGATAATTCAGAAAATTCAATAGTAATAGGAGTTACCTCTGGCCCACATCAAGAAATAATGGAATTTATAAAAGAAAATGAAGATCTAAAACCAGAGTCGGAACAAGTAAAAATTATATTAAAAATATTTGATAATTTTGATGTACCAAATAGAGTTCTCAATGATGGAGACTTGGATTTGAATATATTTCAACATGCTCCTTTTTTAGATGAACATATACTCAATCGTGGCTATAAAATAGAAAATTATGCTAAAACCATACTTCTTCCTATGGGAATATATTCTAATAGGATAAAGTCATTATCAGACCTAAAAAAAGGTTCAATTGTATCCATTCCAAATGATCCAACAAACAACTCTCGGGCTTTGTTATTATTGCAAAATCATGGATTAATAACATTAAAAACTGGTTCAGATCTTTCTACATCAATATATGAAATAACAGATAACCCTTATCAAATGGAATTTATGGAAGTAGATCCACCTTCATTACCTAGAACAATTGATGATGTTGATATCTCAGTAATAAACACAGACTGGGTTATAGTTTCTGGAATATTGGAAGTAAAAGATGCTATAACTGTTGAAAGCTCTGATTCTCCATATGTGAATATTATAGCAATTCGCTCTGATATACTTAATGATAGTAAATTCGAAGAAAAGAAAGATCTTGTACAGAAATTCCTAAAAATATATCAAAGTGATAAAACAAAAAGTTTTATTGCAGATAAATATAATGGAGCTATTACTACTGCATGGTGAACTTATCCTAATTATGGAATAATAAAATTAAGAATTAGAATTGATAATAGTTGACTATTGTGATTCATAAAGGATCGTCTAAGTTCTTCAATTCCGCTAGCATTAAATGCAATTGAGGCAATAATATTCCTTGGTTGCATTATAGTTATTTCTTATATCCTTTTGATTAGCAGTTTCTTATAATATGATCATCATCATTACATTTATTACATCTAATCTATGTTCAAATAAACGACATCATAAAAAATAAATAATTAAATACAACCCTTACCGAATTAGCGTACATTAACAATGGCAGCAGCAGCACCTCATGAAATATTAGAAATTCTTACTGTTCATAATTATTTCTGCTTATTATGGAGTGGCTTATCCAACGTTTTTTTCGAATTCTTTACAAATTCCTGATTTTTAATAATCTCTTTCCATCCATCTTGAGCCTGGCTATAGGTAATAAAATCTGCTTTCAAATATCTATTTGCTAAAGAACGCAATCTACAGGGATTATTTAAGTAACCCCATTCAGTTTCTAAATCTCTTAACTCTTTCAAATTATTCTGTACTTCGAATGTTATTTTATTCATCTCATCATCCAGATGATTTATATAATACTTAGCCTCAAATAAAGTAAAAGCACCAATAATTATTACAAAAAAACCGATAATATGTATTGATCTCATTATAGATTCTCCCATTATAGTTTCATAATTGCTCGCAGCTTTGCGGAGCGCGACCTTGCATTTAAATTGATCTCTTCATCAGAAGGTCGAATAATTTTTCTATTCACTAATTTGTATTTATTATTAATATCTTCATTATTGCATAAATCTCTAAACAAATATTTTACAATCTTGTCTTCTTCCGAATGAAAGGTTACAACAACCACAACACCACCGCATCGCAATAGTTTTACTGATGCCTTTAAAGCATCTTCCAACTCCTGCAATTCATCATTAACCCACATCCTAATTGCTTGAAACGTTCTAGTAGCCGGATCTATTTTACTTTTTCTACTAAAAGGCACGGCTGACCTCACTATATTTGCTAACTCTAGCGTAGTCTCAATTCTTTTTTTCTCTCTATAATTCACAATTGCTCTAGCAACCATTCTTGATGCTCTTTCATTACTATATTGATAAATGATATTTGCAATTTCTTCCTGTTTCATCCTATTTACAAAATCATCTGCTCTTACACCGTCTTGCCCCATTCTCATATCTAATGGCGCATCATGCATAAATGAAAATCCTCTCTCTGGATTAGCAAGTTGCATCGATGAAACGCCGACATCAAACATAATTCCGTCTATTAATCCTTCTTTATCTTGAAATACATCTCCAATTTCACTAAATCTAGCTATAGTAAGCTTAATTTTATTATTATAACTTGTTTGCAATTCTTGATAATACTTATCAACGTTACTATCTCTATCTATTGCATGAACAATACAATCAGCTTTGCTCAACACTTCTTTACTGTATCCACCTGCACCAAACGTTGCATCAATATAATTACCGCCATCACGAGGATTAATAATCTCTACAACTTGCTCTAATAACACTGGTATATGAGAATTAATCATGTCGTTCCTCTCCTATACAACTAGCCGCTTTGGTTATTTTAAAATTATTAGTAGCAACTCCAAAAGATAACCTCCTTTTTTTTGCAATAGCACGTGCTTGTTTTGCATATTTTGATACTGCAGAAGGTTCCCATATTTCAAAAGAACGACCTTTACCTACAAAAGCAGCACGATTTGTAATATTGGCTTCCGCCATAATTTCTTCTGGCAACTTAACTCTACCTTCAGTATCAAAAGTTAATTCCATACTACCACCCAGTATAGACATTGCGAAGGCATCCTTCTCTTCAGAAAATGTGTCCATATTCTCTATGCTTTCTAGAATTTGTTCAATTCTTTTCATGCTACAGGCCTCAACACAGTTATTCAGAAATGATGGATATATCACGATACTATTCCCACCATAAGACTTATCCATCATTATTGCCTTTCGAAAAGACGCAGGTATTGATACCCTGCCCTTCTTATCAACCTTATTTACGAATGTAGATAAAAATAATGCCATATCTTAAAAATTAATTAATGAACCACACACACATACACAAGCTATCTTAATATGGTAAACTATGGGTAAACATGGTTTGACTTGGTAAGACATGGATTATATAGTGCAAACATAACCTATAGTCAAATTAAAAATATAAATTTAATGCAAATTTTTACTTTAATAGGAAAATTAATTATCGTTATATGTATAGTATGAGTTCATTCTCTTAGATTCATTTGAGTCATAATATAGATTGAAACTCATTTATATATGATGGATAGTTTTTATTATCCAATTCTTCTGCATAAAACTAACTAATTATCTATATGCAGGATCACAAAGGACTAAAAATTAACTGAGATAATAAATAATGGGAACAGTATAGAGTTTTTTACTCAAATTATTATAAAATAATACTATAAAACCTAGAGTATCTAGCTTAATCAGTCAAAAATTGATTAATAACTTCTCTGATTATTAAGGAGTAAATATTTTTATATTTAACTTATAAACACACTATAATTTGATTATATTAAAAATTAATTGTATAATTAAATGTGTATTATTTATTGTTCACTCTTTTTGATAGAATTTTGTAATGTTTACTTCAATACATCGTAAAATACTTAGCAAGACTGAATCATGGTTCAGACCCTATACAGGGTACATGTATTCAGCTATATTAAAACCTCTTGCTGACAAAGTAAATTTTAATACAAACAATAAAACACCTAAAGGATATTTGGAAAATGTACGACAAAATACAGTACTGCGAAGAATAAATGATCATTCAGCTAGAATGAAGGCACCCAACTGGTTTATTAATCCTAACAATGCATTCACCAAAACCCAAATATCTCTATGTAATGAACCAGAAAATGAATCAAATAATAAAACAAGAACCAGTGAGACTTCTGTAATAGATAAAAAATCATGTATCACTAATATAAAAATCTATTACAATTCGTTACAACAAAGATTACTAAAAAAATTTCTTATATTTAATACACCATCTATACTCGCTGTGGTGATACTTTTTGCTCTATGCATATTTTTATACATTAGATATTATTTTAAACATCAAGAATCCAAGAATCCTGTAGCACTGTATATAACAATAGCCTTGACCATATTTTTAATATCCTTAGTATCAATAGTTAATACCTTATTATTCATTGAAAAGCTTATTTATGAAATAGAACCTGAATCTTTGTATGTTAATTTGGCTAATAATAAAAAATCAAGATATAGCGAGAATATAAATAAATTCCTTAATTTATATCTTATAAAAATGTTCCTTGCTATCTATGCTCCACCTATAATGCTATCTGTAGTATGGTTGGCCATGGAGATTTATAAGACAACAAATAATAATATACAGAAAGATTTTTTAATACTTGGATTATCTATATTTACAGTGATTACTGGAATTACAATTTCTTTAATAACATTATTTATCACAAAAAAATATTTCTCGTATTATGCTGAGTATCACAAAGATGAGATAAAACAGCAATTAGATCAATTGTTACCTTCAAATGATCCACAAACTTCATTGGACACTAAAGAAAAAAAAGAAACCACAATAGAAACAGAAGCAATAAGAAAAAAAGCTGAATTATTAAGCGAAACATTGGAAACAGGAGCAGTTTTATTATAATAATGAACAATATTTATTAGAACATAATTATCAAACCCCTGGATAAAAATAATCCAATTATTTCAATTACAGCGATAATTAGTGATTAAAGAAGTTTAATCATTAATTAAAATTAAAACTTATAAAATAAATAAGTAAATAAGAAAATAACATCAATATTTTCATATGTAATTAAGATAAGAAATTATCTGCATGTGAGTATTAAATAATAAAGAGTTCTTGACCAAATCGACCCCAATATGATAAAATAATGTGTATACACTTAATGTTATAGTAGTTTAAAATATGAGCAATCAGGATATTTCTCTAGCTCCAGGAGTCAAAATAGCCTTGGGCTTACAGGCTCTTGCATTTGTTCCAGTTATTTCCCTTTTGATTCCAGCATTGTATTTTTATGCTAAATTATTTAAGGGTCTTTCTATTGGAAAAACCTCTATTGCCAAAAAATTTGTTACTTTGATCTTGGCCATATCATTTCTATTTTTGATTCCTATTTCTTCCATATTTTTAATTGTATGCCAAGATGTCTACGCTGCAATAGAACAAATCAACAGGCAAAATGATGACGTAGATACACTTGTTAGAAACAATAATCTTGCGCTCTCCTGGACTGCTGCTGCTTCTTCGTTTTTCTCATCATTGTTTCTAGTCGGTTTGTTAATTGCTGAAGCAATTAGATTGAAAAAATACAAAACGAAGATAACAAAAAAACTACTACAAAATTTACTTGCGCAATTTATAAAAATTGAAAAATATAATACAAGATATAATAAAAGCTTAATAACTATAATAGTAATTCTTTTATCTATTTCCTTGTTCTTTTTATTTATTGCCTTATCAGTCTTATTTCATGCCTCATATATAAATAATTATGATGAAATGAATCATCCTGTACGCACAGCACTTATTCTATCATCTGTATTAATTGGAACACCATTCCTAATTATGATAAGTGCAATTTCTGGGCTAATATGTTGGGTCGTATCTGCTTATAAATCAATGATTAAAGAAGGATTCAGCCTACACACAGCAGAGCTCGGAAAATCTCTGGCCACGCTAATTACAGCCTTAACTGTAGGAATAATGTTTTTTTCAATTCTATTTATTATCTTCTCTTTAACTTATTACTCAACAAAGGATGAAATAAACACTACTGTAGGAATGGCCTTAGCTGCACCAATGTCAGGATTTGCGCTGATGATAACCATAGCTTTTCCGATGGCATTAACACTCACTTGGGCTATATGTGAAACCTATAGATCAATTAAAGATCTCACTTATAATTCAAGATTAAAAATTGCCTCAGCAATTACAACTTCTATAGTTTGGGTCATAGGATTTATAGCAGAAATTGCTATAATGGCTGCATTGGGTTCACTTATATACAATATGAATGATGATCCTTCTTTAGATATATCTTCGGAGGGACATACGAGCTTAGATCAGTCTAGCAATGGCCCTGATTTGAATAAATATAATTCATAATACCTAATTAATAGGCTGATTTAATATATGCTCTTTTATCTACCTGGATCTCAATCCATTCCTAACATAGACTCTGTAAAAACAAATATTAATAAGAGTAATTATTCCCCCCTTCTTGCAGTTTGAAGGAAATAGTGTTACAATAGTACAATATCGTTAGGAAAAAAAATGAGTATTCTTATTAATCATGAATCTTATCTACTAATGCTATTGAGTAATAATATTACATTGGAATAATATTACTTTATTTCGTTTATGTTGTACTAATATTGGAGATTTCATTGGCCTTATACAGCAAAAGAAAGATGAATCCTTTTTTAAGTACTCAAGGAAATTATTTGTCGTGGATGACAGGAAACGTTGCTGGCAATATTGATTATAGTACAGGTAATCAATTTATACGATTCAGGTGTGAACGTAATATAGCTTATATAAAAAAGCTTATTGAGAACAACAATGTACAAACGAAACATATAGAAGATAAAGAAAACAATACTGATAAACCAAAAATGGAGGATAGAATGGGTCATAATACTACGAGACAAACTAAAACTGCACCAACAGTAGAGATGAAAGGTTTTAATCAAAGGAATATAACTATACACGGCATAAAGATATCATATTTTAGATTTCTGCCCACTCCATTTGCCATTATTTCTTTGTCGTTTACGGCAGCTGCTTTATACATATACTGTAGAATGTGTAAACATGGATTCAAATCCTTACTAAAACATGAAAAAATATCATTAATTGTATTTACTGCATTTGCAATTAGTTCCTATATCTTAATGGCTATGTTCTATATGCTTGATGTTTTATTAGAGAGATCTGCAATAACTAAAAACCATAATGTGTCAAGTAATTATTTTATTAGATCAAATAAATTATCACTATCCTCTGCTACTGCATCTTCTTTAGCAACATTAATAGCCGCTGGAGTAGCTATTGCTGAAACAATAAAAATTGTAAATGGCAATGGTGGAATAAAAAGCAAGTTAATAATTGCCATAACTGCCTCTGTTGCAATCTTAGCGCTAATATTCACGATAGTTTCTATTGGGCATTATATAGGTGATACAAATTTATTAAATAGTACTAGAGGAGTAATAATCGCTCAAATACCTATAGTGCTCTTATCTATCGCTGCTGCTGGTACTGCTGCATACTTCTGCTATAAAGTAACAAAAGAAGGATTCAATATTGCAAAAATGAATTCTAAGATATTTATCTTACTACTTGCTAGTTCTTTAGCTCTTCTGACCATAGCCCTTACAGTTTCTATATTTCATAGAATAAAATTGAGTCATAAAGTTACACATACAGAAGGTGTTATAGAAAATGGAGGTGCTGCCCAATCTGCTGAAGCAGCAACTAACCGCACTAATGATCTTCACAAATTATCTAGAAAGATCTACTCAAGACCAGCAATGGCAAAAAGTAGTATAGCAATATCCATGCTCATATCAATAATTTCTACAGGATTTTTGATCATAGAAGCCATGAAACTTAAACAAAATGTAGGTGGAATGTTTTCTAAAGTGATGGTCGGTGTTTTATCATCCGTACTATTAATTGCACTAACCATTGCAGTAGTTAGTGCAATACATTCAATGCACAAAGATTATAACAAAGATAAAAAGACACTTTATGCTATAAAAATAGCAGCCTTCATACCATATACATTGATATACACTGCATACGCCTCAATAATTGGTGGATTAATTTATTTTATAGTCAAGGGATACAAGCAACTTATATCAACAGGATCAACAAAGAAGCTTATGCAAGCTATAGTATGCACTACGTTTATTACATTTTTTGTGTCTCTAGTACCCTTCATTGTAATTATGCAGCAGTCGGGGAACGTAACTGAGAGTGGAGCACCTACGATTTTTGCAATATATAGATGCGTATACTCCTTAAAAATATCGTATGTATTCACTGCTATACCAGTAATAATATTTGCAGCTCTTATTATATTTGAAGCACTAAGACTTGGAAGATCTCATATTGGCATTGAAATTAAAAAGCCTTCCCATGGGGCTATTATAGCATATTCATTGTTATTTGCACTTTCACTTTTCTGTGCTGTTATAATGTATGCTGTATTAAATGCATGCATTGAAGGTTTAATTACAGGTAATCTAGGCTACACTAAGAATGATGGTCTACGACCAATGCCGAGTACGGAAGAGATTGAATGCGACCCTACTGGTTTAAAATTGATAGAATACGACATGTCTATTTCTACAGAAATCATGGCACACCTAGTTGAAATGTTATCTAATTCAGAATTGACAGTGAATGAATATGATGCTACTGCTCCTGCTGTTGAAGTTTAGCATTAACGCAATAAATGATTGATCGGTATCCTCTAATTCAGCCAGTAATATCTGGGTGGGTAAAGTGATACCGCATCGTTATTATTACAATAGGCATTTATATATTATAAAATGAACCAGAAGGATTATTCTTGAATTTAGTAATAGTTCTTCTGAAGATGTATTATTTAAAGATATCACTTGCCCTTTAATCTTATTGATTAAGATTAACCAAGGATAAAATATTGCCATAATCTTGATCTATCAAATACATAATTATTTATCAATTCAATTGTAAATCCCATTAAAAGATAAGTGATATTATCCACAAGAGAACCCCTAGTTTTATAAAGACACCAAATTTTAAAATAGAGTATGCATTATAAATGACACCCACTATACTAAAATATATAAATCAAATTTTTAGATATAATAAACACAAATGAAATAATATAGATAGGTTGCTTTATATTCCCTAAAACACAAACTTAAGTAGTATAATTTGATACAAAAATAGAAGTAATATAAGAGTCTTAACTCAATTATTCCTGCTAATAATTGACTTTTTTTATCAAATAAAGTATAATATATAAATATTATTAATATGCGTTGTCCAAATAATGGGAAATACTGACGATCAAATATATGAACAAAAACACAATGAATTGACTAATAAATTGCGGTCTAAAGAAACTTTAGAAGATGCTGATTATGATTCATTGAAAGAATTATCAGAGAATTTATTAACAAAAAACGATGCACATAATGTGATGCGTAATATGTTAATGCCACTATTAAAAAAAGATAATGAAGAGTTTAATTCTTTACTCACAATTGACCCATTGAACGATTCTACTCATAGTTCGCAATTAGATCCTTTAAAATATACTGTATACATATACAAATACATGCTTCAAAAAATATTAGATGAAGATTCTACTATCAAATACTTCAATGATTTATTACCTCCCATATTTTTATACAATAACAAGGAACTTCAGCTACACTTACGCAATCAGAAGGAACTCAGACTACTGTTCTATAAAGCCAAGGCACTATGCTTATTAGATACTTCAATTAGCAGAAGATTAAAAAATAAAATATTAATATGCTGTAATGATAATTTATTTACTGATTTATACAAAAATCTTAGTAAACAAGAAAGTTCTACTACAGAAACCATAGCAAGCGATCCGAGTAGCTCCACCGATCAATTAAACGAAATAACCGCTATTGAAAAAAAAGTATTAGAAATTAGAAAAAACCTTGTTGATCCTAAGGGAATAAAATTTTTAGATCAAATAAATTCTGGTAGTAGCATTGAGCTGTACGATAAGCTTGCAAGTACAGTAAAATCTTATACTGCACTCGAATCCAGCCTGTTTTCACAAAGAAAAAACTTTATATTAACTATAACGATATCATTAATAATTGCTGTTCCTACAATAATAGGACTAATATTTCAAATACAATCAACACTAATCAATAAGATCAAAGAAAATATTGTACAGTGCATTGTAATGTCAGCGATAATAGTAACGTGTATTTTAGCGTCTATATTTTCATTAGTATATTTAATTGAAAAACATAGAAAGATAAAAGAAGATATTACTGATCACATCAAAACATTTAAAAGATCTATAATATCATCAAAATCTGATGATATCGCAATAATTTCTCTTTTAAAAAAATATCAAAACAATAAAGAACTTACTGAATCTATAATTAAGTTAAAGAAAACTAATAATAATCGTGACAAATACTTAACAGTGGCAGGATCTATTTTATTATGGTCCGTCTTAATCTTCAAGGTGCCCTCATTAGCCTTATTTATGACAGGATTAGACATAATCCATATAGAGTCAAAGGATCACTCTCATATTCTTAAAATTGTCTTATTGGCGATCATGGGAATAATTCTTCTCTTCTCTTTTGTGTGTATTGTAGTATTTTTAAGCCTTGCCTTAAATTCACAAGTACAATCTTACAAACTTAATAAATCTATCCAATGTAAAAAAGACGATTTGTTGAATGAAAATTCAGATAAACTTTATCTTACAGAAGAATATAAGAAGATAAAACAATATAGGAATTATAAAAAAGCATTACCCTTAATAAGCTTACCTATTATCATTATATTAGGCATCATATCTGTTGTCGTCTTAACTATACTCAGTGTCCAAGTTAAGATATTTTCATTTTTTAAATCACGGGAATTATTAAAAAATTTAATAATAACAGCTGTTATGCTTTCGTTTGTTGTATTAATAGAACTGATACTCATTGTCACCTCTATTGTGAGCTATATCATATTATCCGTGGCAATAAAAAATCTAGATAGTACAATGCAAAAAGAGATTATTGCAAATAATCAAGATGATAATATAAATGAGCAAAAATTTGATGCAGAAACATTTGACCAAATACATGTTTTATATTGTACCGAAATATTAAGCAACGATAATGAACCCAGCAAAGAACAAGGCTCAGAGCCGGTAAAATAAACATATACAATAGCCTATTAACATAGGAATAAAGAACAGATATTAAATAATGCGCTGGCCTATAAATAAAACAGATCAATTTTTTTATAATATTGATCCTGATTCTTTATATAATTGCACTTATGCATTAATACCTAGAAAA
Organism: Rickettsiales bacterium; assembly: GCA_965262395.1. Classification (GTDB taxonomy): domain Bacteria; phylum Pseudomonadota; class Alphaproteobacteria; order Rickettsiales; family Anaplasmataceae; genus CBDHFF01. The sequence continues at coordinate 856,022 of OZ253531.1, read as the reverse complement.
TAGTAGTACCTTAAATAATTTTCCCATTTTATCGTAATCCGTAAGATAATTAAAACCATTTATAAGATTATCACGTTTCATACTATTATTACATATATTACATAATGTACTCAATCGTTCTTTAATACCAAATGTTAATAGAAATTCTGCCTGAGTCATAAACATATAAGACATTTTACTCATTAATGAATTTATAATTTCGCCAAAGTTTACATATGCTGTTATATCTGCAGTTCCTAGGTTATTAAAGATATTATTTACTTTATGAGCTTTAATTGATTGCAGGGTACTATAAGATATAGGATTAACATATCCATAATCCACAATCAACGCTGCCCCTTTATTTTGTTTTATTAATTCAACCATACTATTTATATAATTAGGCAACAATGGACAGATTTCAATGATACCTTTTTCAATCGGAGCCGCAATATCTACAGCTTTGTCTAAATAAGAAAATTCTAATTGATCATTATTATTTATTACAACTCGTTCATGGGCTATACCATTTTTAATTATATATTGATCTATAGGAAGGGCATCAAAAAACTCGTTTGCTATGACTATAGTAGGTTTATTAGGTAGATTATTAATATCTTGAAGCCATACTATCTTAAACCCTGATTCAGATAATTTATTTCTTTGTATATCTATAAGATGATCACTAATCTCAACAAGTATAGGACTTACAGCATCACAAAATGCTTGATTATGTTTTACCGATCGCAAAAGATCATTCATCAAAACACCACGTCCTGGGCCAATTTCTATTAAATTAAAATCTATAGGAGATCCCATCTTTTCCCATACATACATACACCACACACCAATAACTTCACCAAATAATTGACTAACTTCTGGAGATGTAATGAAATCACCACTTTCACCCAATGGATCACAAGACATGTAATACCCATGCACTGGATGATAAAGGACAGTATTCATGAACTCAGACAGGCTTAAGCAGCCCTTATCTTTGATATTATCTAATATTATTCCTTCCATATAAATATCATTCTATACATGACTCAATAAGTTTCTTAGTTTCACTTATTCCATATAATTTGATGAATGAACCCATTCTAGGACCTTGAGATTGACCTAATAAAACTTCATATAAGCACTTAAACCAATCCTTTAGATTAGTGTAGTCGTGATCTTTTCCAATAGAAAAAATACATCTTTGTAAATCCTCTGCAGAATCATCTTGAGATAAGCCCTTTAATGATTCCAACAAAGACTTTAATGCCAAAACTTCCTTTTCAGTTGGGCGTCTATATTTTTTTATAGGTTTTATAAAATTAAAATAGTATTGCACAGCAAAACTAACCATATTATCAATAAATTTGTGTGTCTCAGGATTAAGGTCTGAATCATATTTTTTTATAAACCCCCACAACACATCTTTATTATCCGGGTTACAAGCAGCGGCGAGATTCAATAACAAGCTAAAACTAAGGTTACTACCCAAATTTGGACTGGGAACATTATTGCCATGAATATGCCAGGCAGGATTATCTTTGAGTGAACCTTTATTATCATCATGCTTGTGATAACTATTAGCAAAACTAATATATTCATCCATTGCTTTAGGGATCACATCAAAACATAAACGCTTAGCAGTGGATGGTTTTTGATACATATATAAGGATAGGCTCTCGATGCTTGCATATTTCAACCAATCATTCACTGATAAACCATTGCCTTTTGACTTAGATATTTTAGTGGAATCAGCATCAAGAAATAATTCATAACGCATCATAGTGGGCACCCTACTCTTTAATACGCGACATATCTTAGAAGATAAATCAGCAGAAGGCTGTAAATCCTTACCATACATCTCATAATTCACATCAAAAACAGACCACCTCATGCCCCAATCAGGTTTCCACTGCAGCTTACAACCACCTCCTGTTACTTTAACAGTAACCTCCTCTGTTGTCATTTCATCTATATATGTGATGGTTCCTTCTTTATAATTAGTATTCGTTAATGGAACTTGTAATACTTTACCAGATCTTGGACAAATTGGCAGAAAAGGACTATAGCTCTTTTGTCTCTCTTCTCGCAGAGAAGGCAGCATTATGGCCATAACTTTCTCATAATTACTTAATAATAAAAGCAACTTTTCATCGTATACTCCATCTTTATAACATTTAGATGAGCTTTTAAATTCATAATCAAAATCAAATCGATTCAAAAAATTACATAACTTAGAATTCATATTAGCACCTAAACTAGCATACTCCCCAAATGGGTCTTGCACTGCTGTGAGTGGCTTATCTAGATGCTCAGTTAACATATCCTGATTAGGAAGATTACTAGGAATTTTCCTCATACCATCCATATCATCTGAAATAACAAATATCTTTGTTTTTATGTTATATTTGTCTTCAAATGCCCTACGCACCATGTTTGTTCGAACAACTTCACCGAACGTACCTATATGAGGCAACCCAGAAGGTCCATAGCCCGTTTCAAACAAAACATATCCCTTGTCTGGAACTTTACCTTCTAATGCATTAAATATTCTGTCTGCCTCCAGGAAAGGCCACGACTTCTCCCCAGCCATCTTCAGTACAATTAATATATGAATGAATCACTTTTGATGATAGCATTAGCACTAGATAATGTCAATATCCCACTACATCTCTAGCATTATCTTCTCATCAGCTTCTGTTAAAGAGTCATAATTTATAAGATTCTGACATTCTAAAAAAGTCAGTTCTTGGTGTGGTTTACTAGGTAAAAATATATTCAAAACCCAATTATCTATAATATTTGCCAAAGGAAAATCTGTTAATTTATCTAACCAATTATTAATTTTTTCCTTACTCAATAAAGTAGGTTCAATACCAAGTGTATCAATGAAAATCTTTTTATCAACTATTGCTCTAATGCTGATTGGTAAATATAAAAGTAAATAAACTACAAAAGTTACTAAGGATAGGCCACCTATTGTAGCAAGCGATTTTAGAAAGTTAGATTTTGTTAATGCCGTGTATATTCCAGAAGAAAAAACAATCGTAAATGAGTAAATACAGAAATTTAATAACACAAGTTTAAACCTGTTTGGTAAATGATGATATAAATCATCTAATATAAATTTTTCATCTGATATGTCACTTGATTTTATTCTAAAGAAATTATAAAAATTATAGCAAATCGTAAATACTAACCAAACTGGTAATAGCGAAAGATAAAGTTTTCCAGTGTTAATGTTATTAGGAATTAATTTACATTTCATAAGTATAGGAAGTAGTGCTGTTATGGCAGACACTATGAAAATAGCCTTCACTATTGCATTAATTAAACATACAAAAACGTTTTTATAGTGTGTAATGTATAAAAATCTAGTTTGATTTCTAACTAATCTCGTTACTTGTTCTGCAGAAAAGCTTTTTTTATTTTTATAATATTTTAAGTAACTAAATTCTAAATACTCTAAAAAAAGCATGTTAAAAATCCCTAAAAGTTAACATAAAGCTAAACCGTCACGCTCTAATTATACACAAAAATCAGAAAATTATCAATTAGTAATTATAATTCACTGAAATATCACCCCGATATAAACTAAAACACTAATACAATGAATACACATAAAAAACTCTTGACAGTTTGTAATCTTGTCAGGTAAGATGATCGTTGTTTTCGTAGATAGTGCAGCAAATTTATGTCAAAAGTTATAAGAAGTAAATCAAAATTGTCTAGAAGATATGGCATTAGTCTATGGGGTAGCAACAAAGATGCTTACAATGTAAGGAATTATCCCCCAGGACAACATGGCACTTCATCTATTAATAAGAAGCTTACTCCGTTTGGACAACAATTAATGAGTAAACAAAAGGTTAAATCATTTTTTAATATGTCAGAACGTCAGTTTAAGCGCACATATAAGATGGCCGATAAGAAACGTGGGGAAAGTGCAAAGAATTTTTTAACAAAACTTGGATTGAGGCTAGATAGCGTGTTATTTGCTGCTGGGTTAGTTGATACTGTGTTTTCTGCACTGCAACTCATATCCCATCAGCATGTATTCGTTAACAACAAAGTAGTAAACGTAAGAAGTTATGTTTTAAAAACTGGGGATGTAGTAACGATCAGAAAGCGAGCTAGAGGCTTAATTCAGGTTCAGAAGGCAATAGAAGAAGCCAGAAGGGCTCCCACATACTTAGAAATTGACGCAAGCAACTTTTCAGTAAAAGTTATTGGAATGCCTATTGAAGCATCTGATGTACCTTGTGTTAGTGCCAATATTAAAAATATTGTTGAGTATTATTCAAGAAGATAGTAACATATGGGAGTAAAATTTCTTGGATTTCTCTGCTATTTGCTTTCATTCTTAATTAATTATACTAAGGATGAGGGCAGGAATAATTGTTTATTAACAATATCGATTCATATATATTGCTTAATTAGCAGATCTTCAAGTAAATTAAAACATATTTTACTTGCCTGTGTGGCGGAATTGGTAGACGCAGCGGACTTAAAATCCGTGGGTTGAATAACCTTGGGAGTTCAAGTCTCCCCGTAGGCACCATTACAATACGTAATATATTATTTAGCCTGAGTGGCGGAATTGGTAGACGCAGCGGATTCAAAATCCGCCGATCTTTTTGATCTTGGGAGTTCAAGTCTCCCCTCGGGCACCATGTTATATAAATAACTATAAAATAACTATACTTAAAGGCTAAGCATAAAAATAAATTTTTTATAGACATAATTTTTATTTATACACAACCTAGCAGCCACTAATACAAATATAAGCAACGAATAAACTAAATCTAAATTAGTTATAGAAAGTCATTAAAAAAAACAAGACTAAGTACAAATTATATACCAAAATAAGCCCAAGATAATTATTCTCAGGCAAAATAATATAAATTAAAAACCTAACTTTGGCCTATATTTATTCATTAATAAAAAAGTACGCCGATATTATTTATCATCATTTACAATAGCTGAAAAATCTTTCCCTGGACGAAATTTTACAAATTTCCTAGCTGGAATTTGCATGCTAGCACCAGTTTGAGGGTTTCTTCCAGTCCTTGACGCTCTCTCTCCAACGCTAAACGTGCCAAAACCAACAAGTCTAACATCCTCACCACTCGCAAGAGACTTATATATAGACGAAAGAATGCTCTTTAATACATCATCAGCAACGCTTTTTTTTATGCCCCCAGATTCAGCCATAATATCTATTAACTCTCCCTTATTCATAAACTCACTCCATAATCTATTAAAAATAATAATACACAATTAAGTACTATATAAGCACAATATAATCAAATGTTTTTTTAAAAAATAATCATTATTTAAACCTTTTTATGATTAATCATTTAAGAAGCTATTATTTTCTTCATAATCTGATACCTCATCATTAATTATATAATTAATGGGTTGCAAAGAAGAGCACAATGCAATTTCTAATACCTCTTCAACAGTAGAAACAAATTTAATATCGATTCCTCTTTTTACATTGTTAGGAATCTCATCTAAATCCTTTTCATTCTTTGCTGGTATTATAGCTGTTTTTATTCCTCCTCTAAGAGCCGCAAGAAGTTTTTCCTTAAGACCCCCTATTGGAAGAACACGCCCACTCAATGTAACCTCTCCTGTCATTGCTACAAAATTATTAACTGCAATTCCAGTCAATACCGATACGATCGCAACAGTCATCGCTATTCCAGCCGATGGACCATCCTTAGGAATAGCTCCTTCAGGAACATGGACATGTATGTCCCTCTTGCTGTAATAACTGGGAATAATTCCATATTGCAAACATCGAGAGCAAACAAAGCTATGGGCAGCTTGGACAGATTCTTGCATAACCTCCCCTAATTTACCAGTACACTTTATATTGCCCTTCCCTGGCAATGATACAGCTTCAATTGCCAGCAATTCTCCTCCTACCTCTGTATAAGCAAGACCCGTAACAACACCAACCTCACTATCTTGCTCAGCTTCACCAAATGAAAATTTCCTAGTTCCTGCATATTTCTTTAAATTACGTACACTAATTATAGCTTTTTTAATTTTATTATTTAATATTTCTAATAATATTTTTCTTCCTAAACTTTCAAGCTCTCTTTTTAATCCTCGAACCCCACTTTCTTTTGTATAATACCTAATTAAATCATACAACGCATCTTCTGAAATACTAAATTCAATATTTTTTAATCCAGTATCTTTAAGAACCTTCAACATAAGATGTTTTTTTGATATGCTAACTTTTTCATCCTCTGTGTATCCAGATAAATAAATCATTTCTAATCTATCACGCAAAGCATATGGTATCTTAGAAGCATTATTAGCAGTAGCAACAAACATCACATTAGATAAATCATATTCAACTTCAATATAATGATCTACAAATGAGTGATTCTGCTCAGTATCTAATATTTCTAATAAAGCTGCCGCTGGATCACCCCTAAAATCAGAACCAATCTTGTCTATTTCATCTAATAACATTAAAGGATTAGTAGTTTTAGCTTTTTTCATACACTGAATTATTTTTCCTGGCATTGAACCAATATAAGTACGCCTATGCCCACGTATTTCAGATTCATCAGAAATACCCCCCAAAGCAATACGTGAAAAATTTCTACCCGTAGCTTTAGCAATGGACTTCACTAAAGATGTTTTTCCAACTCCAGGTGGGCCAATTAAACATAAAATAGAACCTTTAACCTTCTTAACCCTTTGCTGAACAGCCAGATATTCTAAAATACGATCCTTCACTTTCTCCATGCCATAATGCTCGCTATCAAGCACGTCCTTTGCATTTTGTAAATTAGATTTAATTCGAGAAAAAGTACTCCAGGGCAAAGACAACAAATAATCCAAATAATTTCTTATTACGGTTGCTTCAGCTGATACTGAATTCATCATTTTAAATTTTCTAAGCTCATCTAAAGCTTTTTCACGAGCTTCTTTAGTTAACTTGATAGAGTCAATCTTCTTTTCAAAATCAGTCACTTCATTAAAATCTGTGCTATCAGAATTACCCCCCAATTCTTTTTGAATTGCCTTCAATTGTTCATTCAAATAATATTTTTTATGCGTATCCTCCATTTGAGATTTTACTCTAGTTTTAATTTTACTACGAGTATCAACAACATTAATTCCAATGGCAATTAATTTACAAATTTTCTCTAAACGAGTGTAAACAGATTCAGCGGCTAAAATAGCTTGCTTTTCATGCATTTCAAAAAGATCTGAAGACAAATTAGCTGCAATGAAATCAGCCAATACATCTATATCATTTATAGTTTGCATCTTAGTTAGCACTTCAGGTGCCACACTATCACTCAATTTTGAATATTTCTTGAATCCTTCAATAGCAGTTCTTTTTAATGCTTCAATTTGAGCAATAACTTCTTCATCTTCTTCAATAATATCTTCAGCAACATCCTCTACATTGACTGTAAAAAAAGGTCTTGACTGTATAAAATTTTTTATCTTAACTCTATGTTTCGTTTCAATAATTACCTTAACAATGCCACGTGGTATTTTTAATACACTTTTAATAACACCCAGCACACCAACTGAATAAAAATCTTCTTCACCAGCTTCTGGATCATCACTATCTGTATCTTTTTGCGTTAAAAGAACAATATATTTTCCTGCAGTTTCATGATAGGCATTATCAATAGCTTCTATAGAATAAGATCTACCTATGGAAAGAGGTATAACAGAATTTGGGAAGACAACAGTCCCTCTAAGAGGCAATAGATTATAACATTTTACTTCTTTATCATTATTTAACACCAATACCCCCAATAGAAAAATAATAGTTTAACTAATTAATTGAACTCCTTATATTAAAAATCAACCTTACAATCCTTCACCATTTTAGCCGTAATTTTAATTTTTTTCTTTTTAGAACCAGGCATCTCATACATTGGCTCCAACAAAAGCTCTTCTATTACCAATCTTAAGGCTCTAGCACCAATTTTCTTCTTTGTCGCTTTTTTTACAATTTCTAGCAGTGAATCCTTCGTAAAATCAAGTTCTATATCATCCAATTTGAACAATTTTTTGTATTGTTTTAAAATGGCATCTTTAGGCTCTACCAAAACACGTAACAAATGCTTGTCGCTTAATTCATCCAAAGTACTAACTATCGGGAATCGACCAATAAACTCTTGTATCATGCCATATTTTATTAAATCTTCAGTTTCTATATCATGAAGTATACTCATTTTTATATTATCTAAATTCATACCACCATCAACATTAGCTCCAAACCCTATTGAACTCCCTCTTTTTCTAGCAGCAATCATTTTTTCTAAACCTGAAAACGAACCACCACATATAAATAATATGTTAGATGTATCAATCTGCACAAATTCCTGCTGGGGATGCTTTCTTCCGCCTTGCGCAGGAACTGAAGATACAGTGCCCTCTACAAGCTTCAACAACGCCTGTTGTACACCCTCACCTGAAACATCTCTGGTAAGTGAAGGACTTTCTGATTTCCTGGTAATTTTATCAATTTCATCAATATAAATAATACCACTTTGTGCCTTGCTGACATTATAATCTGCATCTTGCAACAATCTTACTAATAAATTTTCAACATCATCACCAACATAACCAGCTTCTGTAATAGAAGTAGCATCGCCCATTGCAAACGGTACATTCAAATACTTTGCCAATGATTTAGCGATTAATGTTTTGCCACAACCAGTGGGTCCTATAAGCATTATATTAGATTTAGTAATTTCAACATCACTTACTTCATTTAAACAACTAAGTCTTTTATAATGATTATATGCAGCAACTGATAAAACTTTTTTGATGTGATCTTGACCTATTACATATTCATCAAAAAAAGCCTTTATATCTTTGGGTTTATATTTATGAAATAAATCGGAAGTCTGATGGTCAGTGTCAGCATCTTCCTTTTTTAGAATATCATAACAAAGATTAATACATTCATCACATATATATGCACTCGAACCAGAGAATAATTTTTTTATAAGACCCTGTTTCTTATTACAAAAAGAACAACTCAACACCGGCGTTCCATCTTTTTCTTTATTCATACCAGAAATCCATCCCCTCATGAAATATTAATATATAAAAAAATAATACTGATAAAATAGTATATATAATTAGTAGAATCTACTTTTTATTAGTACCTTTTACTACAGGCTTCTTCTTACTAGATGCTTTTCCTGCACTATCACACTCATTTTTTTCAGCAACAACTTTATCAACAAGGCCATATTTTTGTGCTGTTTCAGCATCCATAAAATTATCCCTTTCCATATCTGATTTTAATTTATCAAATTTAACTCCTGTATGATCAGATAAAATTTGTGTTAAATTCTTCTTTATTAATAAAATTTCATTAGCATGAATTTCAATATCAGTCGCTTGCCCTTGATATCCACCTAAAGGTTGATGTATCATGACTCTTGCATTTGGCAAAACAAAACGCTTTCCTGCTGTTCCAGCCGCAAGCAAAACTGCACCCATAGAAGCAGCTTGCCCTATACACAAAGTTGATACGTCTGGTTTAATATATTGCATAGTATCATATATAGACAACCCAGCCGTTACCACACCACCAGGAGAATTTATATATATTGATATCTCTTTTTCTGGATTTTCAGCTTCCAAAAATAACAACTGTGCAACGATAACACTAGCCATATGATCCTCAATTTGACCAGTAACAAATATTATACGCTCCTTCAACAATCGACTATATATATCATAAGAACGCTCTGTGCGACCAGTTTGCTCAATTACCATAGGAATTAATTGTTGTTTTACTTCATAATAATTTTCATTCATAACCCACTCCTACATTATAATAATTTTTATCGAATGCAATTAAACCTATTAAGTATTAATAGATTTAATTTCATCATTTTAAGCGAAATAATCATATAATGATACAATTATTCAAAATCAGCAAATTTCATTAAACTAGAATAAACTAATGTTTATTCTATAAGCCACCCAAAGTAAATGAATTTAGAATATAATCCTCAAAAGAATAATGATAATATAAAATTATTATACATTTGCACAACTTTATTAGAAACAATCTTGATTCATATTATTAATTATCATCTAGCAATTAAACATCTTCAAACAAGTTATCTAGTTCTGAAGAAGATATATCAACCTTTTCTTGTTTAACAATCTTCATAATATCATCAACTATCGCTTCCTCCATCATTTCATTTCTTATTGCAGTTAACTTATTATTATCCTTTAATAAATCAGTTCTATTTTTTAAATTGGACATCATTTCCATACGCCTTCTAACATTAGTAATGAAATCCTCGTCCTTAACTTGTATATCATTATCTTTGCCAAATTTTGAAAGTATTAATGACACTTTCACTCTTCTAGATACTATGTCATCAATATCATCACCTACATAATTTTTTTCAACTATAGATTTCTCTCTAGCCACCATAGAATTAGGCAAAGAAAAATCACAATTAGAAACCAATTTATCAAATAATTTGCGCTTCATCACTAATCTTGCCTTAGTTGCCACAGCCCCATCCAGAACATTTTTAGCAGCCTCATCTAATTTATTATTATCATTATCAAATTGACTTTGAAGAAGCTCTTCTCTTGATGAAGCCCTTTTGATAGCACGAACATTAATAGAGAATACAGCATTTTGTCCAGCTAATTCAGATGCACCATAATCTTCAGGAAATTTTGCAGGAACATCTCGTTTTTCTCCAATCTTGACCCCAACTATGCCATCATTAAAATCTTGAATAACCTGCCCTGCACCTAATTGAAGGCTAAAATTTTCTGCAGATCCACCTTTAAACTCTTTCTCATTAACATATCCCTTAAAATCAATAATAACTGTATCACCATTCATTGCGGAATATTCTGAATCACTGACATCAACCAACTCACTAGAGCACATTCTTGATACACACTCATCCAAATCTTCTTTTGAATGATTAATTTCGTATACATCAACATGAAAACCAGACAAATCAATCTCAGGAATTTTAGGAGTTAATTCAAAATCAACTGAATATTCAAAATCATCACCATCTTCGTAATGAATGAATTTTATGTTATTAGACTCCAAAATATCTTCTTCTAAATCTGCCAAAACTTTATCATGAGTAATTTTAACAGAATCATTCAAAACATCTGAAACCATCCTTTGATAAGAGCTAGCACTCTCAGGTGATTTATAAAATTTCTTCATCATGGCAATAGGTACTTTACCCGGCCTACTAAAACCAGGCATTTTGAAATCCTTAGCTAATTCTGCAAACTTAACATCCAATAATTCATTTATAAAATTTGACCTAACCGTAATTTTACACTCTATCTTAGAATCATCCCTGGATAACTCTTCATATTCGTAATTCTTGTCCATCGAACCCCTTTAAAAAACAACACAATTAATTGGTGCGGATGGAGGGACTTGAACCCCCACAAGTTTCCCCGCTAGGACCTAAACCTAGTGCGTCTACCAATTCCGCCACATCCGCAAACAGAAATGCCACTGCAGTTTATATATAGGGTCACTAAATGTAAAGAGTTTTATTTTGAATAAAATTGATTTTTTATACTGACAGTGCTACTCTGGATAGTAATATAATTGATTTTTTATACTGACAGTGCCACTCAGGATAGTAATATAAATGCAATATATATTTACTAATATAGTATATCAATTAATTGCTATTGCCTAATCTTCTTTATTATGTTAATATATTAACGATGTGTTTGCATACAAAAGTGCTCAAATATTCAAGAAACAGGAATATTTTATTGTGGAAAACTAAAAAATATTATTCCATAAAATCAAAATAAGAGTTAGATATGAATTGTTATGAAATACTAGGCATAAACCAAGAAAAGAGTTAGATATGGATTGTTATGAAATACTAGGCATAAACCAAGAATTAATTATAGAAGCAACACAACGTGACCCTTCAAATGCAATGGCTGCCACAGATTCTCAGACCGATGATGATGCACTATGCAACTTAATACAAGATACCAAAGAGAAAATAAACAAATATCAAACAACATTAGGTTCTGATGAACCACAAGTAAATCTAAAAAAATTGCAAGATCAATTGCAATTTGATCAATCTGATCGTATCGATTCTACTAAACTAATACAACTCCTGAATGAATCACATGAACTATTAAAAAAACATATAACATCAATTGATCATAGTGAATTAGGTAATATTTTACGTAATTTTACTCTAATAATTAATACTTCTTTAACATTAGAAAAACGACAATCTTTATTAGATTATGCATTAACTAATAACATTGGAGAAACAGAAGACTCTCATATACCATTATCATATGTCGAAATGAGTACAGAGGAAGAAAGAAAAAAAGAGGAAGAAAGAGCGACTATACAATATGCCTCACTTTTGCCACATGGACTATCTGAAAAAAGCGATATTACAGGAAAAATTGTTTATAAACACAAAACAGAATCTACAGACAGGATGTTATGTGCATATAGAATATTATCAGATTCATCCCTGGCATTTGAATACACAGAAGAACTAAAAAGTATTAAAATGGAAGAAGATAATCCATTACAACTTTCAAAAAAACTAGAGCAATTATTTAAAAAATATAAAGAAAGACTTCTTCAAAAAGAAGAGTTAGTTACTGAAAAAAAACCACTACAAAATTTAATTAAAAAAATAAAAACCATAGGCCTAGAAAAGACAAAAAAAGAACTTGAGACAAAGATAAAGAAACCTTCGGAAGAATCTATTGAAATTGTATCTAAAATGAGACAAAATCAATTTGATAAAATGCTTCGCGGCAACATACACACCAATATTAAATTGGCACTTAATAATTTATATGATCAATCTATCAATGATCTTGCAGCAGAAGAATCGGCATCAAGTCAAGATCCAGAATTTGCTCCACACTCTGAACCAAATATTTTTCTGCAGTCTACTGAAATAAAGGAAGCATTATATAGCTTGGCTAAATCTCCAGAATTTATAACCATGAAAAGAGGTGATACAATAAAAATCAGCCTTAATGATCAATCCACACCTAATTCCCTTGAAGAGTATAGTATAACTAAGTTAGATAAGAACTATATACGTATTAGTGTTAATTTTGGAGAATTAACAAAAACATTTTGTATAAATTTATGGACGGTACTTTATTGGAAAAATAATCAAAGTCCACCAAAGCATTCTTCCTCAAATGCAGCACAAAATGCAGACTCAGATGACCATGATTACAATGTAGAAATATTAAGAACAGAAGAAAAAGATCTGCCTACACCTGTACATTATTCAACCACTTCTTTACGCGAACAACTCGCATCATTAAAATATTCAGTAAAGAATCTAAAATCACAAGCTCCCAATGATAACAAGAAATCATCCTTCATATCAGAAATATTAGACCCAGAGAGCTTAGAAAAATTGAAATCTGCATTGAAAATTGATGGCAATGTATATGGGAATGCACAAGATTCTCAATATTTCTCAACACAAAACTTAAAATTGTTAAGAAAATTATCGGATTCTGCTTCTATTGTAAAAAACACAAGGGGCAAGGAAAAATGGCGGTGGAAATTGATTCACATAAATATGTCTCATTTAATTCTTACCCCCCTAAATGATACTACTATTGATACTGCTAGATGTACTGCGTATCTAAATCATCAATTATCACAACAACTAGATGTTTTTGGAATAAGCAATGAAGTTACTAGAAGTTTTATACTATTTAATGACAATGAAGATCTTAGTCTATACAGAAACATTTCAGGGAACGAAGAAAAAACAGAAGAAGTGAACATCACCACAGATCAAGAAACACCCCAAAAAAAAGTAGAAGCTACAAATATGGTAGTAAAACGTCAGGAATCTCTTACTTATTACACTGAATATAAAAACGAGACCTTAAATCAGTACTATAAAGATAATCCACCTTCAATATCCTTTATGCCATATGTATTCACTACAGAAAATAGTCGAATAGAACGTGAGATAGCATTGAAATTACCACAGGAATTCAGAAAAAAATTAGTAAGGAAATTAAACAAAAATAGTAAATTTGGGCACCTTGAAATGCAGCATATGGTGAGTAAAATCATAAAAAATTCACGTAACGATCTATCTACAATACCAGATTTAATAATAGAATGCCAAGCGGAACATGATAATACCTCATTACACTTAATAATGAAAAAATGTTCAATGTGCGGAATAGAAATTTTTCTATTTCAAGTATCATATATAGATTCAAAGAAACAAGTTCATAGTTATACTTTTCCAATGTTTATAGATTTTCAATACACTAAGAAGTACATTCATCTTATAGAAGATTTTGATACATTGATAACTAATCCTGGAGTATATAAATTCGAATATCAACCAGATGAGTATTCAACTATAGACATAGAAGCTATAGTTAAAATTCATTGTATCTGTTTAAGCAAAGCAAATATTATTAGTAATAATATAACAAATCAATATGATCTAAGTAAGCAGATATTGAATTATCTTGATAAAAAATTTAGTCTCGAAATACTAAATAGCTCAATAAAATTGAACGGTATACTCCAAGTATTTATTAGCAGTACAACAAGAAAACAGACTTTATTAGATTTTTACAAGCACACGTTAAACAATAAAATTACCCTATCCCAAAAAGATCAAGAATACATGCTAACAATACTTTCACAAAAAATTTGTTTATTCACTCGTATTCAGTCTGTGTTAAAACAAAAATCTGCAACACGGACTAATAAACCTGAGTTACCAAACTCTATGAGAGCAATGTGGCTAAAAATGATCACCAATGAATTAGAAATTGCTCAAAAATTACAAGAAGATTGGCATCAAGAGTATAAAGGTGGAGAAGAATTCAGATTAACGGAAGTAGAATTTGAAATAGATAGAGAAGAACCTAAAACAGATGAAGTAGCATTAATATTAAAGGAAACAGAATCTGAAATAGGTGAAGAAGGATTTGAAACAGATGAAGAAGAATCCAAATTAGAGGACACAGGATCTGAAACAGATGAAGAAGAATCCAAATTAGAGGACACAGGATCTGAAACAGATGAAGAAGAACCTGAAGAAGATGAAGAAGAACCCAAATTAAAGGAAGCAGAACCTAAAGCAGATGAAGAAGAATCCAAATTAAAGGAAGCAGAACCTAAAGCAGATGAAGAAGAACCTGAAGAAGATGAAGAAGAATCCAAATTAAAGGAAGCAGAACCTAAAGCAGATGAAGAAGAACCCACATTAGGGGACGCAGAGCCTGAAGAAGATGAAGAAGAATTCCTATTAAACGAGCAGCAATTAAAAGAAAGGAAAGCACATCTTGACCCTATTATTGCAGAGGAATTAACGAAATTATCTTCAGAAAATACAGATAAAGATCCTACACACGAGATAAGTCAGAATACGCATACTTATTTATTACCATTAATGAAATATATAGGGCATTTATCGCAATATGCAGGAAATGTAAATATATTGCAAGAAGAAGAAGAAGAAAAAAAAGAAGAAGAAGAAGCAGCAGCAGCAGCAGCATACTCAGATAAAAACAGATTTTTAGATAGCAATGATAATATTCAAAACTTAATTAACGTATTAAAAACTATACAAACAGAATCAATAATACGCGATGCTGCATTGAATCTATTGAATGTATTCAAAGACAAGAATTCTCATGCCCAAGATAATCATGTAATTAATATAAATGGAATCACAGAAGCTCCTATTGAGATAGACGCAAATAAATTGAAAGAAGAAATTTACACTATAACAACAGCACACAAAAAAATTGAATTTTCTCAACACATCTCTACACTGGAAACTGCAGATCATAATGACAATTATAAAAACCTACTCTTTAAACTAATACATCAAGAATTGACGAATCCCAAAATGAACGAACTGTATCAAGAAGAAAAAAAGCCAATATTCTTCTTAGCAGCATATTTTACTAAATATCTAAAAAAAGATATTAAAGAACAGGACTCTCTAATCGCTAGTATCAAATCTATAAATCAGGAGAATAGGAATCACAATACTACAGATACAATTGCTAATAATCAAACACTGACAGCAATAATAAAAGAATTAGAAAACCTAGAAGACATCGGCGAACACAAGGACATAGTCATATTTAAAGATATTAAACAAATGTATGATAACTATCAAACTATTGTTAAAGAATTGACTGAAATGAATTCAGATGAGCTGAAAGTATTTTGTATCAATAATCATAAAAGATTAGTAGAAACATTCACTAGCTATAGAGATGCAATGCAAGAATGGAGTAAGCTTATAAAACAATCATCTAAAAAATCATTGGATGACCCAAAGATAAATAGTATAATACTACTAACAGATTACTTATTGTCCCCCATAAACCATAAGGAACAGCACATTTTGGAACAGATAACACTTACTGATCAAGCAACCCTCAATCAGCAAGCACTACACGCGAAGCTTACTAGTGATGCAGATGTATATGAGGATACTTTAAGAATGAGTGAAGCTCAAAGAAATCCCGATCAAGAACAATTATCATCGACAGATACGCTTCCACAACTACCTCAGAAAAAAAATATTAATAATAAAAGTAAAAGTAAAACTATTGCTCTTGTTAGCACAGGACTGGCAGCCTTATTTATCTTACCCACTGCTTTAGCTTTATTTGCCGTAGTCGCATATTTTGCAACACAAATTAAAAATAATACATCTACTGCACTACCAATAGTAATATCCACTGCTGTTGTTGCAGTATTTATGCTCATCCTTGCGATAGCTCTTCTAATTACTACAATCACATTATTACATACTTCACTAAATCCCGCTCAAGATCACAGCCAAAGCCAAGAGAGCTCTCGTGCAGGTGAACCTGACACTAATTTAGATGATACAAGTCAAGATCAGACTGCTCCTTTAAAGCAAGATTCAGAAATTGAGTTAAGCCTCCATTCTGCAGGAAAATGATCGATGCTGACTGATATTTAAATTATTATCATGTGTAATTAATTGAATTATACAAACTGTAATACACACAACAGAATTGTATCTCATTTTGCAACAATTTGTAAATAATCTAATTCAGGGTTACAAAATAGAGAATAAAAATACAGAACATACCAATTTAAAGTGCAAAACATAATACCAATTTAATAGCAACGCCCATTCATCTATTGGCCACGACCGCCTTCTTGCTGCTGATCAAGAGAAACATCTGGAGTTGTTGTTGGCGCCTTGACACCTTCCCTCGATTCAATGCCTCCTCCTTCTTCATGGGTAAAATGTTGATCAGCTAAGGCTTGACCAATTTCTTTTGCTTCTTCAGCATCTTTACCTACTCCTCCTCCTAAATTATTAACACGGACATCTTCTTCTGTTCCTGCAACTGTTATAGTGTATTTAGCCAATTGATCCGCAGACATTCCCTTAAGCAAATCATTGATGTTCGCATCATATAGGCTAGCATTATCCATTGCTTGCCTAGCATCCATGCTAAGCTCACGATGTTCCTTGTCAATTGGTGACTTAAGTGGTTTAGACTGTGGAATATTATGGTAGGCCGTACTTCTGCTTCGGAACTCAGAAAGACTATCATTAGGCAAACTTGTTGAACGTTTAAAATCAGCAGACTTAGGCCTTGGTCGTTCAGCAGCAAGATTAAGTTTTGCTTCTCCACCTTCAGCAGCAAGGTCAGATAGACTACTGGTTCTTTTAACAGGACTTGATTGTGCACTCTGAGCAATCTTAGATAGACCACTGAATTTTCTTACAGGTCTCTGTGTACCACTGGCAATAGTTCCACTTGACCTTGGTCTGGACAAAGCTTCTTCTGTTGACGGAGCGAGTTTCTCGGCACTAACAACTTTATTAGGAGGCTCTGTTTGAACAGGAGGCTCTGTTTGAACAGGAGGCTTTGTTTGAACAGGAGGCTCTGTTTGAGCAAGAGGCTCTTCTATTTTAACAAGAGGCTCTGTTTGAACAGGAGGCTCTGTTTGAGCAGGAGGTTCTATTGTAACAAGAGGCACCGTTTGAGCAGATGTTTCTGCCTCTCGGCTTTTAACATCTATATTTAATTCTTGTTTCTTCTCTTTTATAGAAGCAGTAATAAGATCTGGAATATTAATAGATATCTTTTCGTTATTTTTACTGAACAAATTAATTATTAGAGCCTTAATTCCAGTGTGTTTTTTCCCTTCTTCTTTACTTTTATATCCAGTTTCCGCCTTAATTGCTGCACCAACATCATTAATAAAATCAGCACGACTATAATTATTATCACCATTGTCCAAATAATCATATAACTCATCTACTCGACTCTGATCTTCAAAAAGATCAAAAAGCAATGATCCTATTGTTTGATATCGCCCAGTAATCTTTTTTATTTCTGCAGGCATCTTTTCCAGCTTATCCATTAACTCCTTACTCTTTGTTGAGACAACAATATAATCCTTGCCGCCTTTGGCCTCTATTATACTCTGACCATCTTGACGTGCTGCTTCGGCCTCATCTTTGGTTTTATATGTCTCTAATGGTTTTTTTGCCATAGCCTTAGAGATTAGAACTAGAGACTTATCATAATTTGTTTGTGGGTTAATAAATCTCTGCAACTCCTTACTATCTTTAACAATATCCTGCAATGACTCCTCTGTTCCATCCATACCGCCTTTTAATACCTTTTCTAACGCATTTTTGCTTACGGTAGGTAGATTACCAAATATGCCATCTACCTTACTACAGCTCTCGAAAGATTCTTTATCAGGGGCAGGAATAGTAACTTCAGCGTCTTTGCAAGCGCTCTGGGTTATAAACGAATCTACTATATGCATTAGCTTCAATATACCTAAATTACTTATAACTGTATCGTTAGAAATTTTACCACAAGCTGCTCCCTCACGTACTTCTTTAGCTACAATTTTCACTACATCGTCTTTACTCATTGGACTATGATCCACATTAATTGCATCTTTTCCAAATTGGATTGTTTTAAGCGATTTCATATCGGAATTAGGAGCGTCATTACCCATATCTTACTCATAGTATTTAATATTACCTCTCTATAATTACATTATAATAGTTATAAATTAGTAAATTGTATTAAATTCTTATATTCATAAACATAGAAATGTTAAGATATATCCATGAATGAATTTGAATCAATATCTAATGCATACTCAGAAGTACTCAAACTTTAGAGGGTTTGTGTTAATAGTATTCATACTTAGAGCCAATTCCATTATATGGAGTATTATCAATTATTATGCAGATCTCTACAATAGTTTACAGAGTCCATTCTCTGTCGAGCCTTACATGTCTCTAGAAAATCTTAATCCTGATCCAGATGGACCTTGTGTTAAATGAGTAAAAGAAGCACACTGCATAGCTACACCTGTTAAAGGACAAGTAGCAGAAGAACACTGCATATCTACACCAGCACAATAATCGTGCTGGACTTGCTGCACCTCATTTGGTACCAATATAGGCAATGTGTTTACATCTGAACAAGGTTCAGCATATAGTGAAGCATGTTCAGATGGTAACGGTCTTCGCATATATTCATGAGATCGATCTTTTCCTAATGCAACATAATAGTGTTTAGGAATTGCAATTCCTGTTTGAGGAGCTAATTCTGTCACGTCTTGTGTACTTAACTCTACTCCAGAGGTACCTTGTTCTAAATCAGTAGAGGACTTTTGTGTATCTTGGTCAGGAAGATACATTAACATAGATTGCTGTTTCATTCTTTCAATCTCTGCCTTAAGCAATGCAAAGTGTTTATCCAATTTCGATTCATCAAAACGCTCAAGATAGCTTAAGGGGTTTCTTATCTTCTCAGATTCAGATATTTCAATTTCTTTCTCAGAAGGAATTCTTTTCCTACATTTCTCTTTCAGTTTTCCTAATAATTGTATAAATTCAGAAATAAATAAAGACTGTCTTAAATCTGATTCATCAATAGGCACAGCATATCTTTTGCATTCATTCAATATTTTATCAAGTGCTAATGGCATAAATTGTTCCCATATTTTCTTTGCAAACAACATGATTTCGGGGTCAATGTCTTGGTGATTTTTCTTGATAAATTCTATAAAATTACGGTCATCACCTAATTCTTTTTCTAGCAACATAGGCTGTGTCATATATTTTATATAAATATTTCCCCTGAATATATATAATATATCAAGCTCTTTTATACAAAAAACCTCCCTAATTTTATTTAATAAAACAGGTGAATTTTGTGAAGAGCTGGTCTGTTGATTTAAAACTATATCATAGTTAATCATGTGTATTATTTCTATTAATCCATTTAATATGACTAGCATATTGTAGACTAACTCAGCATCGTATTTAGGCGGACTAGTCATCGATGAAAAATCCAGCGTATATACACTAAATCTCTGACCTTTATGCTCATTACAGTACCGATCTAGTACATTATTTGCGGATTTTAAAGAGCCGGGCATCAGAGAATGGATTCTATTGCCAGCATCATTGTCAACATTACCTCTTATATTGTACCTACAAAATCTATAATGTATAATATCCCTATCCACACCCTTCAAATAGAACCCAATATTCGTAAAAGTACATCTCTTACTTATAGCGTAGTGATTCTTTACTATGAACCATAATACTCCATTTGTAAGCGGAAATATTATATCTTTATTAAATTTTATGTTGAATCTTTTGTCATATATAGATAATATTTTATCTATTAAAAATGGTGCTAAATATTTAGTTAGTATAAATGCTAGTTGTATAGTCATAGAGTTAGAATTAAACTCGTTTCTACCTAGCTTAAGGAGTTTGCCTCCTTCTGAGAGATTATTATCTTCAATGGCTGCTGTACTGTCCTCTGACATCATCGTATTAATATATGTAATAATTGAATTTAATATAAATATTGAATCAATATCTGCCATCAAATACTGATTATATCTTTCTTGAGAGACCTTAATGAACATATCCATCATATCTTGATATTTACTGTAACTTAACTTATTGAAGTCTGGTTTCTGCTGATTTATATAAGCAAAAATTCCTATAAATAATGGAACAAGAAATAACTTATCAATATCTATACTATGATGCCAAATACTACGACGCCAATAATCTCTGATTTGTAATTCACCTTCAAATTGAAAGAGATTTTCATCCATCACCATAAAATCTATGTATTGGCGTTCTTCCTCATGAGTTGTCCCAGATAATCTGCTTATTTTAACAGGAGGCTCATCTATTACCGTTTCATCTGAGCGTTTACGTTTTTTCCCATGATCCTCTCTTCTTCCTTCTATACCTGTTGCAAGTAATGATAATCTTGTAACTTTGCTACTTCGTCTACATAGGCTTACAATTTTATGATTTAATACATCAATTTCATGAGATGTAGAGTGGTTTATTGTGTACTGGTGGGTTAGAGTCAACGTATCGTATGATGGCATGATCGGTTGTTCTAGATGACAAACTTTGATAGAATTATTACTATTACAATCTATTGTTAGATTCATGCCATAAATGATGATCATATTAATGATCATATTAAAATTACAAATTGTTTGAGGCGACATTACTGCTGAGAATCCTATATTGTAAATATATTCATTATCCGTACTAGAGTGAATATACCCTATGACAAGTAGATAGAAACAATTCGAGCCAACTGTATTGCAAGCATATTTATAATATTTAGGCTCTTTACTTATTATTACTTTCAACGTCATTCGTAGTATAGGATTTAATACTGTCGCATAATCCTGACTATCGATTATTTTCTGTAAAGTAAGATCCATATCTATATTCTCTGTAACAGAAGTATTTTCCTGGAATTGTTCAGTTAACATTCTTAGAAATTGCTGAGATTTAAATAATACCTTAATATCTTCCATAAACTATTTACCGAAAACACATGCTTAATAATTTTTTTTATTATTACATAAATCAATCTATTATACAATATAAGCAACAAGTAAAAAAATTAAACTTTAGCAATATTTGCCATCTTGATATAGATCAATCACACTTTGTTTGAATCGATTTAGCAAAACATAATGGTATATTAAATCAGTACAGCAATAATTTATTGAATATACAAAAAATAATAATTACCTAAAGATACGCAAAATTATAGAGATAGGTTTATTGTAATTATTCCGATTTTTTTAAAAAACACACAATGCTACAAAATACATCTAACGAGTGCTTCAATTTATTGAATATTCTTCTATTATTAGATTCAAATTCTAATAAACTTGAAATAGAATCACTTTGTTGCACTTTCTTAATTGTTATCATCAAATTTAGCTTATTCAGCATTATTAATTTCATTTCTTACTAAATGGATTGCTACCATTAAACTGTATATTGTATTATGAAAAATTACTTTTATTCGCTGTGTAAATCATGAATATGTAGTTGAATGCAGTAACATAAATATAAGGAATATAAAAATGATTTTACTTCAAATAGTACAGGGATTATCAATAAATATTGTTATATTGCTGTTGAGTATAACTAGCTGCATTAAGACCATGTATTAATAATTTAACCATGTATTGTAAAATATAAAATAGATAGTATAATATAAAGGGAACTATTATACATATGAGTAATACTAATGCATTCAACTAAAAATGGAATCCAAGATACGCTCAAAGAATTATTGGGAGAAGAAAATTCATCTGTAAGCGATTTATGCGTAGAAGGATCTATAGATAATCAGTGCGTAATGAAAGCCATGAGCATACATACTAGTACAGACATCAAAATAAGGCTACAGGCAGAGAATACACAAGATATAAGTTCTCTTAAGGTATTAGGCAGGAAATTAGATGAGAGATTATTAGATAAGATATTAAATGCGGAATCAGGTAAGGAATCAGATAAGATATTAAAGGAATTAGATAAGATATTAAATGCGGAATCAGGTAGGGAATCAGATAAGATATTAAATGCGGAATCAGGTAAGGAATCAGATAAGATATTAAAATGGAAGATGCATGGAATTATTTATAACAAGAATGCCTATCTAAAGCTATCTGTGCAAGTGATTGTTTATTGTGCTTGCCAGGGGTGCTACAATGCAAAGTTAGTAGGATATCTGTATAATGCAGATAAAATGAATAACGATTCTTGCAAGATAGAAATGTCTGGGTCCTTTTTTCTGGAAGAAAAGAAAAATGAATACACAATTAGTGTATTGCTGAGTTCAGATATGAAAGTGGTAAGAGATGATAAAATTTATCGCAATAATATTATTGCCTTTGATATCGATGACTATATCGCCAAACTACCTGAAGAAGTAAACAAAAAAATGATGAAATTAAGGATAAACGAACTAAAACAAAGAACAATCAACAAAGGAACTCACCCAGCATCATCACATACTAAAGAATACACCAGCACCTCAACAGAACCAAGTCATGGAAGAAAAAAATACGCCCAAACCTCAACAGAGCCAAATTCTAAAAAAAGCAAATACGTCCAAACCTCAACAGAGCCAAATTCTAAAAAAAGCAAATACGCCAAACCTCAACAGAGCCAAATTCTAAAAAAAGCAAATACGCCCAAACCTCAACAGAGCCAAATTCTAAAAAAAGAAAGTACGCCCAAACCTCAACAGAGCCAAATTCTAAAAAAAGAAAGTACGCCCAAACCTCAACAGAGCCAAATTCTAAAAAAAGCAAATACGCCAGCACCTCAACAGAGCCAAGTCATGACAGCAGAAAACGCACGCTTGCAATGAGAGAAGAACATAAAGCATCTGGATACCATGATGAAAGTATATATTCCGATGAAGATAGAAATGAATTTAGTTTACACCTAAAAAAAAGAAAACTGAATGAAAGTGCTACAAAAAGATTCAAAGTATTTACTCCATCCTCTGCACAAAGAACAAATAACTCCTTTGAAAGGATGAAAAGAAATAGCAAGAGAAATCTCTCATGTTTTATATTTTCTATACTGAAACTCACTGACGATCCTAAAGGTCGAGATTTAAAGCATAAAAGTCAATGCCCAAGTAAAAGGAGGAATAAGTTCAGAGGCGAAACAAGGTGCCTAATATGCTTACATAGAATGATTAGTAAAGAGCATGATAATTGCGTGTTATTAATATTATGTGAACGCTATAATGTGGTTAATAAGGGATCGTTGAAACTGAATAAGAAAGAATTATTATCATTTTTATGCGAATTAAACAGTTCTGATACATTATTGTCTCTGCGCAATCAGAGCATAAAAATGCTGGATGTATATGCTAAGGTCAGAAGCTTTGTTAAATCAGCTATCATGGTAATAAAGGGTGAATATGTGCATGATAACGCTATTATAGGTTGTAAATCTACAGATATTCTACAAAATACAATAACTAAACTGTGCTACGTTAGAAAAATGACCGCTAATTTTATTTACGTTATAAACTTGTTCTTGAGGCAGGCAGCAAAGCATATAGATATGGATGCAGGAGAAATTCGGTTCATAGACTTAGAGTCAGAAGAATTCAAAGAAATAGACTTAAGTTATAGCTCAAAAACAGAAACTACACTAAGCTATGTAGAGGTCAAAAATATTATTAAGGTTGCAAGAAGTTATTTGGAAGTAATGAAACAATTCATTTTACCAAAAATACTGCAAATCATACCTGATGAATTAAAAGAAAAGACAATGGATATTAATAATGGTAAACAGGATATTTCTCTGTTGCTGAATAAAGACATATATCTAATAATGAAGAAAAAACTTGCAACTCACATAAGAGAGTGTCTAACTTTTGATGAATTTATGATGAACATAGCGAAAATAACAGAATTTATTAATCATGAAATTAGCTCTGTATCTCAATCTGAATCAATGAATTCATCAACAAAAATGGAAGCTAGAACTACGCCTAGGCTTAGCACTCTAGCTGAAAGAAAAAGTATATACCATTCTAGATCACCTGATACAGAGAGCGATACATCCTATTCCAACTTATTTGATGAAGATAGAAAGAAAGTTATGAGAACTAGAACTATGTCTAGCACTATAGCTAAACAACCTTACGCAGAGAGTGATATATCCGACTCCGACTTATCTGATGCAGAGCCAGCCAGAATGAAAACTAGCACTACTCCTAGGTCTAACACTCTAGCTAAAAGAAAAAGTATATACCATTTTAAATCATCTGATACAGAGAGTGATATATCCGACTCCGACTTATCTGATGAAGAGCCAACAGAAATGAAAACTAGAATTACGCCTAGGCTTAGCACTCTAGCTGAAAGAAAAAGTATATACCATTCTAGATCACCTGATACAGAGAGCGATACATCCTATTCCGACTTATCTGATGAAGATAAAGCTACAAAGAAAGTTACGAAACCTAGACTAGGAAAACATAAAAGATCTCAATGTTCTGATAAAAATATGAAGCATACATTGTCCAGTGACGACGACGACAGAAAATTAATAGTTAAAATACCTTATAAAGATAAGGTATTTCATGATAGAAGATTCTTTCAACCATATGAACCAACTCATGAAAGGGAAGAACAATCCTCCAAGATAAAAAAACGCCCTATTTCATCTCATAATGCAGCTGGTGTAGTTTTTGAACAAAAAAAACGCAAACCTATTAAAAGTAGAAAACAAAACACAAAGAAAGATTCCATGTATTCTCAATCAACAAGAGAAAAAAAATTGCGCCAAAATAAACCTAAAGATAAAAATAGTATTTTTTATAAAACAGCAAAGATTTCCAGGCACCATGCAATATTTAAAAATCATAAATGCGCAAATATATCTCCTGATGGGAAATATATTTCTTCAAGAAGAAAGTGTATAGTTTGCCTATATAGGCTGATAAACCTGAAGAGATCGTATTGTACACTAAGCAATATCTGTACAAAGTATCTATCACTATCAAGATCTGATATAGAGATGTTACGCCATTTAAATGAGTTAAAAAAAGAGGATTCATTAGATGATATACAGACTAAGATCAAGAAAATATTACCTGTAGTTATACTAATTCAAGATTGCTCTAGAATAATTGACTGTATATTAAAAAATAAATATTGCACGAATAGGGAGTATATGAGGAAGATAGGGCTTAGTGGTGGTATGTGTTCAAACATAGTAGTCCACTTGGATTCTTTGCAATATATATTCATTAATTGTAATAGGTTAATACAAATCTTATGCGATATTGCATCTGAAGATAATTTACTTATTGAATCAACCACGCTCAAAGATCTAAAATCAAAGTTAGAACAACTCACTTCTATTCCCGCAGTTATGCATAAGGCAATCGTATCATTGATTGGAGAACTAGGAATATATTTGGCAATAATGGATCACCTCCTTATACCATCACTACTAGAAATAATAGCAGGTGAATTAAAAAAAAGTACTAAAGATATTACTATAAGCAAGCTTAGTGAAATTTTAGATGGAACCTTATTTACTAAACTTATGAATGCATTTAAACAGATAGGAAGACATGGTAACTCGGAGAAAGTATCCTACAAGCTATTTTATAAAGAACTTAATAAACACATAACAGAATATAATAAATCAAAAGATAAATATGTACTTAAAGATACTATTACTGCTTTTATGGCGAAAAAACCCCCACAGACATTAGAAAGATCTTCTTCATCGATGGAGTATTCAGATATTTCAGAAGAAGAAAAAGAACCTCCAGGCCACTTAACTGCGCAATGTGATGTGAAAGAAGGGTATCAATATCTTTCAGATGTTTCAGATGAAGAAGGACTGAACTTCCATACCCCTTAACTACGCAATGTGATATGAAAGAAGGGTGTAGAGCTTTTCCAGAATCAGTAATTCTAGGCCGCAGAATGACAGAAGTTTGTGTAGAGAAATAGACAGAGCCTATATATATCATTCAGAAGAAGTACAGAAAAAGAGACAGTTATTATAAGCGCATTCGTTATGAATGCGCTTATTTTATGGATCAATGCAAACCGGAAGTAGAAATATTTCTACAATGAATATT
Source organism: Rickettsiales bacterium (assembly GCA_965262395.1). GTDB lineage: Bacteria > Pseudomonadota > Alphaproteobacteria > Rickettsiales > Anaplasmataceae > CBDHFF01. The sequence continues at coordinate 829,004 of OZ253531.1, read as the reverse complement.
CTCTGAGTTAAATAAAATTTTCATGTTTATCTCACGTGGTTGATTTGTTTTATTAGTGCTGAGATTGAGCCGACAAAGGCGTGTCTTGAATCGGAGGTTTATTTCGTGTTTATCTCACGTGGTTGATTTGTTTTATTAGTGCTGAGATTGAGTCGACAAAGGCGCATCTTGAATCGGAGGTTTATTTCGTGTTTATCTCACGTGGTTGATTTGTTTTATTAGTGCTGAGATTGAGCCGACAAAGGCGTGTCGACAAAGGCGCGACAAAGGCGCATCTTGAATCGGAGGTTTATGCATTAATATCCTTTGTTTTAGCAGTTAAAAACTACAGCCGTGGATCGTTGAAATGATCTGTTTGGCAATTAATCATGGAATAAAAGTTAAAATAAGGTAGTTTACCCAGCTTATCTTTCCAGAGCTATTTATATGTGTGTTTTGACTTTGAATGAACTGCGATAGCCTTATATTTTCCTAATTTATACATAATTAATCATCATTTTATATACTGATTATGGTATAATCTAACTGTCATTTGTAAGAAATCAATTAGAATATTGACCCTCATAAAGCTACAACATAGCGCACTACCATCCATCATATTTTTTGTTAAATCCACGTAAAAACTGGCTCCACCAGGAGTTAATTTTGTCTTGTTTTGGCAAGTATTTAGCATGTTTCTGGCATGAATGGATGTTATTTTCTTACATTTTCAATGACATCTGCCTTGAAATCTTGTTCATTTAATAGCGTTGATGCAGTGGCTCGAAATCCGTGCATAGTAGGTCAATATAATGCATATAACATCGTATTTTCATTCATAAATTCATTATTATTACTAGCATGAAGGATAGATATTTATTATTATCACTGTAAGTTTTTATCTCTGCTAGAATTTCTAAAATTTCACCAAAAAGTAGTAGAACATACTTCTGAAACACCTTCATTAGCTTAGCTAAAATATGTCACTAATTTCTCTCAAAATTAAATTTATTCCATTCTACTGCGCGATTTTATGTGTTACGAATGAGCTGTTTATCGTGAGTTTTATGGCCGGCACAGTTATAATATGATCGTCATATTTAGTTAATTCATTGAAGAGCTTCGGCAACTAATATTCCTTTAAGTAGTTATAGTTTCATGGTTTATATGAGATTAGTATGTATTTCAAATTGATCATGATATCGTATTTTCAATTTTTTTAATGTTATGGCATATCTAAAAATTTGCCCACAGACTTGTAAAATTATTGTTGCAAAATGGAGTGGTTGTCTTTTTTAATAACAATAGTAGCATCATGATCTTGATTTTATTTATCGATAAATTACCTATAAGTCAAAAAGATTTCTCTCTAAACACAACAACATAGATTTGTCATACTTATTAAACCATACTGATTGCTTTTTATTACGCCATTCAATAGAAATTTTTTGAGAATAAGTTGCCTATATTGAAATTTTTAGCTAATTCTCCTTCTTCTTTATGCTGTTAAAAGTAATTTTTTTACTTTTTTCAGCTGCTCTGCATTTTTACAAAAATTATCTGTCCGAATGTTTCAGGCTCTGTGTTTAGAGCTTCAGTAAATAAAAGATCTCTTTGTTATTAAATCTACATTTTCAACCATTGATTGTAATTTGTAAATACAATCCTCCTGAATCAGAATGTTTTTTGTTTTTCCCAGCCACTGCATTTTTACAAAAATTATCTGTGAGAGGCATTTTGGGGTACTATAAGATTAATATCCCCAAAAATACCTCCTATTTTGTTGGATTACATAGGTATTTAATGGACAACATCAAACAATAAACAATAAACCACAAACAGCCTATTTTAATGTTTTTCTTCTGCAAATAAACCACAAACAGCCTATTTTAATGCTTTTCTTCTGCAAATAAACCACAAACAGCCTATTTTAATGCTTTTCTTCTGCAAATAAACTAACAATAGCTAGTATCTCAGGCTTTTTGAATGAATCTTGGGTTAGATTGGATCTTAAAGTGGTGCACCCGAGAGGACTCGAACCCCTAACCTCATGATCCGTAGTCATGTGCTCTATCCAATTAAGCCACGGGTGCTAAAGATAACCGCAATAATTGTATTATTTATCCACTACATTGTAAAGAATTATTAGCACCCTAATAATAAAGGATTAATAGATATAAAAATTAGTTCGTGTCGTTGACAGAGTCCAAAATTTCATATACCATCCCATTTGGCCTATCGTAATCTATACCTAATAATGGCAAAAGAGAAAAAAACTTCTGAAATTATTGAGTCAGTTGTACATATAAAAACTCAAGATTCTGGTATTATTACTCTTTTTGAAATAAAAACTGCCCTACACGAGCGCGGATTTATCCTACTTTTATTGATATTTTCTATTCCACTGTCTATACCAGTGCCTGTTCCTCCAGGATTCACTACAATAGCAGCAATACCGTTATTATTTTTTTCTTTTCAAATGCTACTTGGCTTTGATGCTCCTTGGCTTCCAAAATACATACATAAAAGATCAATACAAAAAAAATCACTAGCTAAGATTATTGAAAAAACATCTCCCTTACTTAGAAAAATAGAAATGCTAATGAAGCCAAGAATTCTTGTATTAAGCTCTAGTTACGGAGAAAAATTCTATGCACTTCTTTCATTGATATGTGCCTTGTCTATAGCCATACCATTGCCTTTGACAAATTTTATACCAGCTGAAGGTATTGCTATTATGTCACTGGGCATGATAAGTAAAGACGGATTATTTCTTATTATAGGGATATTATTATCATTTGTTGGGTTAATAATAAGCGGATTAGTTGTCTGTCTCGGGGCATCATTTGTTAATGATCTATTGGATTTAGTATTATAAAAAATAAATATGAGTTTCTACACGCTATAATCAAGATAACAACACCATATTAATAACAAATCTCACGACAAAAATTATCATAAATTTAAAAAATGCACTCTAATGCACATTAAAGGTAATGAAATATTATATATCTATTCTCGTATAAACCTAATTATCATCATAACGAATAATCGTTGCTGGATCTTGATTAGACGCCCTAATGGCAGGAATTAGAGTTGCTATCATAGTTAATGATAAAGACAAAATAGATATAATAATTACATCAAATGCTTCAACTATAAATGGTAAATCTAGTAAAAATTGTATAAACGAAGAAGTCATATTAATATGGCTAAACTTAAATAAAAATGACTTAATAGAATCAATATTAAGAGAGATTAATAAACCAATTAATACACCAAAAAAAGTACCTAATAAACCTACGGATGCTCCACAAATAAAGAAGATTGATCTAATATTTTTAGTTGTTGCACCCATTACTTTCATCATTGCTATATTCTTTCTTTTTTCCTGCGCTAGCATGATCATGCTAGAAATAATATTGAATGCTGCCACAAGGATTATCATTGCCAATATTAAAAACATTACATTCCTTTCAATGCGAATAGATTCAAAAAAATGCCCGCTGCTTCTTTTCCAATCGGTAATTGGTAAATTGACTAAATCATATATATCTGGCAGCAATTTATCTGATATTTCGGGATCATGTAAATATATATCAATATTAGATATCTTATCCTTTAATAAATATATGTTTTGAGCATTTTTTAATGATAAATATACAACTGTGCTATCATAATCATACAAACCTAATTCAAATATCCCTATTATCTTAAACTTTTTAAATCTTGGAATATTCCCCAATATAGTTGGCATTGTTTCTGTAGACAGGAGTTTTACCTCATCACCAAGATCTAAGCCCAAATTATCTGCGACTTTGGAGCCTAATATTATTCCATTCTCCAATAATTCATCCGTCAATTCATCATCTAGTGTAATAAGATACTCACTTAATGTCCTCTGAATATCTTCAATTTTCATTGCTTTCAAAAATACAGCAACATTTCTATCTATAGACCTTGTATTATATATACCAGCTATTACCGCTTGCTTCTCAATCGATGGCACTATCACCTTTGTTTGAGTACAAAATTCTTTCTTAATATTATCAATGATTTCATTATAATCGGATATAGAATCATCACGTGCATGTATAGAGATGTGACCTCCATTACCCAATATTTTATTTAGCAATTCTTCATGGAAACCATTCATTACTGAAGTTACAATAATCAATACCATAACCCCTATGGAGATACCCATCAGAGAAAATGTATATATAATTGATATCCATTGATCTTTTTGTTTAGAACGCATATATCGCCAAGCAACAAGCCATTCAAAATAATTCATGATTTTTTAGATACTCTATCTATAATCTTTGAAAAATTAGATGAATCTAAGCTTGCATTGCCGACCAACACACCAGATAAAAATTCATTTTGCATTACAACATCTATGTTATCAGCATTAACAGATCCACCATATGTAATCCTATTATTACTTAGTGATTTCATTTTAGACACTGTATTATTTACATTGCTCATATTGGCTATTTTACCACGTCCTATAGCATAAACTGGCTCATATGCTATAATAACATTATGTTCATCAGCATTGTCGGGCATTGAGCTAGTATATTGCTCTTCAATTTCTGAGAAATCTCCATCCTCTTCAATTTCTCCAATACATAGAATGACTTTTAAACCACATGAAAGCGCAAGCTTGGCTTTATCCCTGATAATAGCTGAAGTTTCACTAAATAATCTCCTTCTCTCTGAATGACCAAGTATGACATAAGAACAACCAAGTTCCTTCAACATAACTGGACTTATCTCACCTGTATAAGATCCATTCTCTTTTAAATAACAATTTTGTGCACCCAAAATAAATGAATTATGGTTACTCAACAAATTCAAATAAGGAGATGGTAGACATACAATAACTTCACAGCCCTCCACATCTTTTCTATTTTGAAAATAGGTACAAAATGATCTTACCTGATCCAAGGAGCAATTCATTTTCCAATTAGCAACTACAATACGATTACCAGACACGAATACCGTCAAAAAATAATAAATAATAATAATGAAAGAAAACACAGGAGACAGTGCCAGCTGTCGGACTTGAACTGACAACCTACTGATTACAAATCAGTTGCTCTACCAAGTTGAGCTAAGCTGGCTACGGCATCCATTATAACGAACAAAATAACAATTACAATACTAATTATGCAACATAGTAAAATTATTTTTCTTATTCTTTGCTTACTACATAAGATTTCTGTAATTTTATTTCAACACCATCAGAAATTTCTATAGAAAATATCTGTTTGTCATTATCAACCTTGGTAATTTTGCCAACAATACCACCACTAGTTACGACTCTATCACCTCTGGCGATAGATTCCACCATACCACTATGGTCTTTCATTTTCTTCTGTTGCGGCCTTATAGCAAAGAAATAAAATATTATAAAGATTATTACTAAAGGTGCAAAACTTAATAAGGTACTACCCGCAGTAGGATCTGCATTATCCACAACATCAGCAAATGCATCAGTAAAGAACATAAATTCTCCTCAAAAAATCTAATTTAGATAACAACCTAAATAGCATAACTATCAATAATATGCAAATTAAAATTTTAATAAAGTAAATGATAATTTTGATATTATATTAATCACGCACGCAAAAATATCCTTAATACAATGCTAATAATTCTTCAAAATTTATAAAAATACACATAATATAAAAAATTAATTACCCAAATTGGAAGGTAATATATCAAAGTTATTTATATAAATAATTAATATTAAATATGTATTCTTCATGAATTAATTATTAATACGGATTAGATCAATGGTCATAGAAAATATTTTGCAGTCCTCAATAAGCTATAATGCTTCAGATATACATTTATCTATTGGCCATGCTCCAGCACTAAGAATCAATGGCAAAATAATAAAAATGCAAATGGATAAATTATCTGCAGAATCAATGAAGGAAATTAAAGAATATATTATACCTAAAGACCTTATGCATATATATGATCAAGAATTAGAGCTAGATTTTTCAATATCAAAGTTGAACAATAGATTTAGAGTAAATGCTTTCAATACTCGGAACGGCGATTCATTTTCTATTCGTGTAATAAACAACACTATTAGATCTATGGATGAACTAAATTTACCAGGTGCTATACAATCATTAGCAACATTAAAAAAAGGACTTATTTTAGTCACTGGCTCAACAGGGAGCGGAAAATCCACTACATTAGCAGCAATTGTTGATCACATCAATGCGACCAATCCTTATCATATAATCACTATTGAAGATCCTATAGAATATGTATATACGGCAAAAAAATCCATTATTAGTCAACGTGAAGTTGGACCACATACTAAATCATTTGCACGAGCACTGAAATCCTCATTGAGAGAAGATCCAGACGTAATATTAGTGGGCGAATTAAGAGATATAGAAACGATAGAAGCCGCTATAACAGCTGCAGAAACTGGACATTTAGTACTTGGTACATTACACACCAACTCCGCACCCTCCACAATAGACAGGATTGTAGATGTATTTCCTGGTGAGTCTCAGTCAATGGTTATTTCAATGCTTGCAAATTCACTACAAGCCATAGTTTGCCAAACATTATTAGAAACCACAGATAAAAAAAGAATTGCAGCACATGAAATATTGATCTTAAATTCAGCAATAAAAAACCTAATCAGAGAACATAAAATACCTCAAATATACTCAATGATGCAGATCGGCAGTAGCAGTGGGAATAAATTAATGAAGGATTCAATAAAGGAATTATTTACAAATGGTATAATATCCGAAGAAGTATATAAAGCTAATTCGCAAGTGGTAGACAAAGAATAATTACAAAAAGACATCAACCCACAAAGATGCCGCAGGACGTTCAACTCAACCTTCAAATATCTCAGCCCAATATGCTGTAAGAGAAAATAATTATAAGAATATATCAACAAAGATGCTGCAGGAAGTTCAATTCAACCTCTAAATACCTCAGCAGATATACTGTAAGAGAAAATAATTATAAGAATATACCAACAAAGATGCTGCAGGAAGTTCAACTATTAAATCAATACTTATTGAATGCCTAGGATTATAGGCATCACACAAATATCGCTGCAACATAAAATCAAGAAATCAGCCAGTTATCTAATAATCTCAGACGCACCTCTTATGCAATCCGAATCAAAACTCAAATATTATAACTAATGAGCTTCTTTATGATAGCCATCATCGCCTTCTTCACTATCTTCTGGTTTAACAGAGGAAGACATTAAGTCACAACTTTCTTGGCAACCTTCTAAAAAACGCTTAGCTGCATAACTATTATGGTTATCAAGAACCTTATTGTTAATACACTCTACTAAGCCATGATTATCTAGAACAATAGTATCTCCACTCTTGCTTCTATTGGATTCAAAACATTTAGAGATATCACCGCTACTTAAATCAGTTAAATAAGATTTTGTTATGCTATCAAGAACGCATTTACTACATTCTTTTTTTCCTAAATTAGGAGCTCCATGCTCTTGGTCATTATTAATATTGGTTATTAATTCACCAGCATTGGCAATTTCTATTCCATCAACATAATTCGAAGCGAACCCCTCTCCGTTAAGAGCATTAATATCCGTAGATCCTAAAATAACACTAAGCACTAAAGCAGATAACATAAACACTACCAAAGAAGTTACAATAGAGGAAATTCTATCATACATTGCTCTTATATACAACCCTCAAACAAAACAATGAACACATCACGTTAACTATTATAAGGCTAAAATATCGCCTGTGATTGACAACAAATGATACAAATAAAACATAATATCAAATGCTTATATGAAAACTATGCAGTATAAATAAATTTAATCCTTTCTACAAATAACCTCATGTGCTTTAATTGCACACAATATAATTAATATTACAAATGGAATACTGCATACAAAAAGTTAAAACATGCGATAGAGACAGATTCATCTCATCCTTAATGCTACCAAAATCATTTCAAAATGAAGTTTTCCCATTATACTCTTTTTATATAGAGACAAGTAAAATACAAGGAATATCAAAAGAATCCATGGTTCGATTAATACGATTACAATGGTGGAATGATAAGATACAAGAAATATACAATCAACCCTATGCCACACAGGATAATCCTATCTTAAATGAATTAAGAAAAATAATAAATGTTAACATTATACCTAAGCACTTATTTTTGAATTACATTGAAATCTGTAATAAATATATAGAAAAAAATCAGCATAATAGCATTGAAGAAATTGAAGAAGCGGCACAAAAAATAAGCATCATACTTAAAATCACCTTAATTATAGCTAAACATTGCAAATATAATACAGATGAACTTACAAAACATGCAGGCATAGCCTTATATATAACCAACATACTGAGAAGCGAGTTTTTTCATCTACAACAGGGATTTACTTTATTACCACAAGATTTATTAAACGAATCTGGAATTGAAATTCATAACATTATAGATAATAAATACAAAACTATGCTACAAGAAATAGTCAAAATATTAGTAGAACGCGCAGAACTTTATATTGATACAACAAGATCTATGGTGAAACACCATACTTCTCTAACAAGAAAAATATTACTTCCTATTACTGCCGCAGATTCTTATTTAAAACGAATACGAAGAAACAAATTTAATATATATGAATCCACCACAGGTCAAATAACCACGAATATACAATTAAAAATTATTTTTAATTCAATCTTTGGAAAAATATAGTTCAAATTATCTTTTTTTGCTTTTTTTGTATATTAAGGGATCTCAAATAGAACGGTTTATCATCATGAAATTCAATATTTTTCTGTATTTTATAATTAGCTAATAAACACGCATTATGTGCTATGGTCTTAGATAAAGTGTTATATATTTTTACTGAGTCCTGTAATTTTATATCGTTTATACAATCTGTATAAACAGATCCATCTTTGATGAAAACATCAGTTTTCTTTATTACTTTTGCTTTGCTCAGTGGCCTAATATTAAAATCGAATTCTTGATAATAAACGGTATCATAAAGAGCATTTTTTACTATCGTTATATTGTCCTCATTATTACCTTTTATTGCATAAGCCAAAACTTCTAATAATGTTACACCTAATACTCTAATACCAGTTGCTAGCTTAATTCCTTTTGCTGCTGATAAACCTATTCTTACTCCGGTAAAACTACCAGGGCCAGTTGTGACCACTAAGGTATGCAAATCAGGCATAGATAATCCAGACTCTATTAACAAATCTTGAATATAAGGGAGTAGCATTTCTGCTTGTTTAAAAGGAGTAGCGGTATGCTTCTCAAACAAATTATCTGAATTATGATAAATCATCACAGAAAGCTCTTGGTTTGTAGTATCAAAGGAAAGCACTATATATCCACATCAAATTTCATAAAAAATCATGAGAAAATAAAAATACTTTATGAGTAAACAATAAATTTTTCAATTAATATGTTGAAAGAAAGAAATTATACTATATAATCATCCAATATTGTGTTACTAACAGTTTATATGGTAATTTTGTGAAATGGGACGTATCAGTAGGAGATTTCTTCTAAAATCGCTATTCAAGTTTTCTGTTGTCTCTGTTGCTGCTTATACATTTCATAAATTGAACAAAATTATTCATGTAGATGAACAAGATAAAACAAACAATGGGGGTAAATTAACTATGATAACTGTACCAGAATTACCATACGCAAAAGATGCTTTAAGTCCACATATATCTGAAGAAACCATAGATTATCACTACGGAAAGCATCATCAAACCTATGCAAAAAATTTGAATAACTTGTTACCTGGAACTGAATTTGAAGGCTTACCATTATTAGAGATTATCAAGAGATCTTACGGTAAAAAAGAATATACAAATATTTTTAACAATGCTGCCCAAATATGGAATCACACGTTTTATTGGGAATCTATGTCACCAAACGGCGGGAGTAAACCAACAGGAGCTATTGCAGAGAAAATAAATAAATCATTCAAATCATTTGACGATTTTGTGCAAAAATTCTCCGCAGCTGGTGCTACGTTGTTCGGAAGTGGCTGGGTATGGCTCATAGATGAAGGAAATGAAGTCTCCATACGAAGAACCAGTAATGCTGATATGCCCATTTCTGAGAAACCTTTATTGGTTATGGATGTTTGGGAGCATGCTTATTATATTGACTCCAGAAACGCCAGACCAAAATATATAGACAATTTCTTTAATGTAGTTAATTGGGAGAATGCCAACAAATTGATAGCTTCTTCTAATTTATTTGCTTAATCATTTAATTCAAGATTCAAAATATATAGTTATTATGGATCTTGTATTTTAGTTTTTTACTTAAGATGCGTACTGCGCTCCTATGATGCATTGGATGCTAATCCATATATATAATCATTTTTATAGCAACAGTACGCTAATTGTTATTTATGTCTCAATTTCTTTTCCGCTAACTCACATATATCATATTAAGAGCAAGTTATAAAATAATCATTTTAATTATATTGAAGAGCACATTACACATTCGTGATAATAGTTCTTTTTTAATGATCCAAAATTATATAGTAACCTTATCAACGATATTAGCACTTAGATAAACTACATAATAAAAAAGTGAATATTGCATAAAATAGAAACTATCATTTCAACTTAAAGATGTGGCGTTATTAATACAAAAAATCAAACTATTAAAGATTTTTTCTATAATCAATTTTCTTGAAATACGCTTTTAAATTTTATTAAGAAGAAATTATCCAGAACTTCTGTAAACATTTATTTAATTACTCAATAATGAAAATATTTAAGAACATATAATGAAAATATCTAAGAACATTTCAAAAATTTTTTAACTCTCGACATCTTCTGGTACAATAATTTTTGATGCTTTATCTGCAATATTATCAATGCGACTAACAAATCCTTCTTCCATTTTATATAGCATAGATTCTAAATCTTTTATATTAATCAGCTCATTATTATTATTTAATTTATCTTGATTGGACTTCAAAAACTTTATTTCCTTAGATTTTTCTAAAGAAATATCTTCTAGCTGTAAAGCAGTAAGCAATATAAGCAATAGATCAGATGTACTATTATCAATAGATTTTGCCAAATGCATAACTTTCTCATTAAGTTTAGATGCAAGAAATAGAAGGTGTTCTTCTTGATTATCATTACATCTCACCTTATAATTTCTTCCATTAATTCGTATATCCACAAAAGCCATAACAAAAAACCTATTTATAATCTTATATTCCGTTCTTTATATCCATATATAGAGCATCAATATCTGCCCTTATATCTTTACAAATCATTTTCATCATTGTATTTTTTTTCTTAGTTTCAACCACTTCTTGTTCCAATTTTTTATAATCATCTTGCTCACAATTTTTATTATTTATATCATACTCTACACTTGAAACAGTACTTAAATTTTTATCCTCATTGCCTATATCATCAACAATTTCTTTTCTTTTTAACGCCTCAAATTTCTCTTTAGTCTCCCCTAGCTCAAGAAGCAATTTATAATATTTTTTCTGAGAATCCTCATTAATTTTACTTAAGTCTTCTATTTTTGTATTCTGCGTTATAATTACATCTTCTAAAGAATCAAGATGCAAACAAACCCTTTCAAACACATCAACCCCCAGTGAATTTAAGTCACACGTAAGCAAATCAGGCATAATTAACTCTAAGTCAGTATGGCACAATATTAGCAAATAATATCTTTACAAACAATACTATAAATTATATATTTTACCAATTCTGTTTTCTTGGTATCAAAAAATGAGCTCAATGTTGAAAGATATGCAATATGATGCCAGAAAGAAAAAAATCCTAAGCACTGGACAAAAATACAGTTTAATATCTATTGTGTCTATATTGATCATTATAATAGCCGTTGTATCAGGCAATTGGTTAATAGAAAAACAGCAGTCTGAAATCAAGCAAATTGGTAATATTTTTTATGGCATGCTGTATCATGACGTAGGAGATTATGAGAAAAAAGAGTTATTACAAAAAACAATGAAGAATACTCTGTCGCCTTATCATAGTGTAGCATCTTTAGAACTGGCAAAGGTTTATACGAACGAAGGCAATAATGGCGCAGCTTTGGAAATTTATGCTTCACTATCTAAAGATACAAATCAAATAATACAGAATATAGTAAAATACAACAGAGCTTATCTAGCTCTTAATTCTACAGATGATAATATTAAAAAAAATCACTTAAATGCTATTGAATCTAATTCAAAATATATGAATTTGGCAATAATGGAAATCAAAGCATTACAAATAATGAAATCTGGAAAGCTTAAGGAAGCAAAGAAAATTTTAGAAGATATCCAGGGTGATATTGGCATAAGCGAAACTCAATATAATTATGTATCCTTAATATTAGATACGCTGAAGGACATACGATAATGAAATACAAACGAGTGTGCTGCGTAGCGTCAAAGAAAGCTAAGGCACAATCAATATCAGATTGTTTCATAAAGAATTATTATCATGAAGGCTTAATTATCAATGAATTAGATTTCTCTAAAAATGAAGATTTTTCAGATTTAGATAGCGATATAGATATCATTGTAATTTTTGGCGGCGATGGATTCATGCTAGATACAATACATAAGTATATAGATAGCACGTTATTTAAGGAAAAAAATGTACCAATTTATGGAATAAATTGTGGTAGCATAGGCTTCTTATTAAATTATTTCAGCAGAAAAAATATGCTGAGTAAAATTGAAGATTCAATACCAGTCAAACTATTTCCTCTGAAAGCAAAAATAACTACCACTGATGGTAATGTACACACTCGTTATGCCTTTAATGAGATATCAGTTTTAAGATCAAATCATCAGGCAACGCATATAAAAATATCTTTAGATGGAGTAACTAGACTGCAGCAATTAGTCTGTGATGGTATTTTAGTATCCACTCCAGTGGGCAGCACTGCATATAATCTTGCCGGTGGTGGATTTATATTACCCTCCTCCTCTAATCTACTATCCATAGTGCCAATAAGTCCATTTAGACCCAGAAAGTGGAAGGGAACAATTATAAGAGATAGCTCAATAGTATCTCTTGAAGCATTAAACACACTAAAAAGACCTATTTCAGTAGCAAATGATTCACATGGTATAGAAAATGTAAAATTTATAGAAATAGAAAAAGATACATCACTATCAATAAATTTACTCTTTAATGCCAATTACACTTTAGATGATAAAATACTGAAAGAACAATTTGCCTTTTAAATGCTGTATAGCATATATTTTATTTTAATTTGTTTTCTGTATAAATATATTATATAATACATATGGCTTAATTATTGTATAAGTGAGTGGCCTGTGTTCAGATATGTTTATATTATTATTTCTTTATTATTGCTGTATGTAGCATATCCATATTATAGCTTATATAAGATATATGATATAGTAAATAGTGGAGACTGTGAGGATATAGGTGATTATGTTGTTTGGGATTCAGTTGAAAAAGAGATAATAAGCTATGCTTCAGACAATGGAATTTTCAGTATAAAAACACATAATAAAATTATTGATAGTATAATTGATAAACTAGTTATACCAACGATTACTAATAATATTGTATCGCCTGATTTAATCTGCAAAGTGGTAGCAGTAATAATAAAAGAAAATTCAGAAAAAAACACAGGCTTAACAAGCATTGATGGTTTATTAGATTCAGATACGTCAGATAAAAAAATTACTTACAGCGCTTTTTTTGATAAGAGTGCTTTTAGGTTCAAAGTTCAAGTAAATACAATGCCTACAAAAGACAATGAAGCAGGCAATAGATTCATAGTGATTTTAACACCTGATGAATGGGTATGGAAGGTTACCAAGGTTTCATCCAAAGTGTTAAAAAAAACAAATAAAGAATCAAACATCTGACTTTATAAAGATCCTCGGTATATTACACTCTGATTTAACTAATACAGCCCTATTTTTTGATTGTTACTTCATGCTAAAATAGTAATATAATGAAAGACATAAAATTGCTTAGATAACGTATAATCACATTAACATATATTTAATAATTAGGATTTATCTTGAGGCAATTATTATTCCTATTTAAGAATATATTATGATACTTTTTCTCGTTGGTATGATTCTAGTTTTGGGTTGTGTTGCTGGAGGATATGGAGCCGCAGGCGGACACTTTGCTATACTATGGCAGCCATATGAGTTTGTAATTATTCTAGGCTCCGCGGTCGGTGCTTTTATATTAGGAAACCCTGGATTTGTATTAAAAGCTTCATTGAAGCACTTTGGATATTTATTCAAAGGAAATCCTTATAAAAAAGATGATTATTTGGAATTAATGAAATTTCTCTTTGAAATGTTTAAAACAGTGAAGAGTAAGGGTTTATTAGCCATAGAAAGTGACTTAGATAATCCACATGAGAGTGAATTATTCAATAATTATCCAAAAGTAGCAAAAGATCACCATGCTGTTGACTTTTTCTGTGATTACATGAGAATTATAATTATGGGTGTTGATGACTATTATCAACTAGATGATTTAATGGCGGCTGAATTAGATGCGCATCACCATGACGCGGCAAATGTAAACGGAGCAATTACAACATTTGCAGATAGTACACCTGCACTTGGTATTGTTGCTGCAGTATTAGGAGTAATTCACACGATGGGATTAATAAGTGAACCACCTGATGTATTAGGGCACGCAATTGGTGCGGCACTGGTAGGTACGTTCTTTGGAATTTTAATTTCATATGGAATATTAGCACCCATTGCAACATTTTGTACCAAATTCTCTGATGCGGAGAGTCATTTTCTAGATTGTATAAAGGTTGCAATCTTAGCAAATATGAAAGGCAATGCACCTGCAATTTCAATAGAATTCACTAGAAAGGCTATTCCTCAACATCTTAGACCTAGTTTCACAGAGTTAGATGAAATACTGAATGCTGAATAATAATTGATAAGGATTGACCATGGCAGACAAAGGTGAAAGCACTATAATAATCAAAAAGATCAAAAAAGGTGGGCATGGCCATCATGGTGGTGCATGGAAAATTGCATATGCTGACTTTGTAACGGCAATGATGGCCTTCTTTCTTTTAATGTGGCTATTATCTCAAGCTAGTGAAGATCAATTAGTGGGAATTGCAGATTATTTTACCCCCTCTGAAGGTGTAATAGGTGAAAGTGGTGCTTTATCTGGGAAAGGGCAGTTCGATGATACATTTGAAAGCGAAGATAACAAATCCGATAAACCTGGTGGACAAGAACTTACCTTTGGCTCTCCTAGAGATGGAGATAATGATGGCTTAGATGAAGAAAAATTAAATATGTTGGGAAAAGAATTACAGAAATCAGTAGAAGAAGCCGAGGATATACAGGACTTCAAAGAAAATATAGCTGTAGAAATGACTTCTGATGGTCTTTTAATACAAATATCTAGTAGTAAGGATGATCCCCCACTAAAATTATTTGAACATGGAAAAAGCGAGCCCTCAGAAGATCTAAAAAAAATACTTAAACATATCGTAAAACTTATATATTATGTCCCAAATTATGTATCAATAGCTGGCCATACGGATAGCGCCCCTATAAAAAATAAGGGAGCAAACTACGGTAATTGGGAACTTTCATCTGATAGAGCTGGGGCAGTAAGAAGATTTATGATTAATTCTGGCTTAGATAAGGATCAAATAGCCCGGATAATTGGCAAAGCTGCTGTGGAACCTTCCATTCCAGAAAACCCAAGAGATATAAAGAATCGTAGAGTGGGAATAACATTACTAAAACCAAATGTATTCATGCCAGATAGCAAATCAAATTCTCCAGGTGGTTTCTTTAATAAATTAGATAAATAAAAATAAAATTAGGCGGCACCAGCAGCCATAGGCTGATTCATACCCATATTCATATTCGCATTCATATTAGGAGAATTATCGGGCGAAAGATGCCCAATACTCTTCTCAGACACAGAAGATGCTGGATCTGCTCCATCCAATCCCCTAATAGCTGATACCATATCCTGAACATCATTAATGCTTGAGCTCATTGCAGGATCATCTCGTATCATATGATTCGCCTCTAATAATGAGCTACCAAACAATTCTACGTCACCACCCTCGCCTATACCATGATTAATTGAATCTAGAGCCCCATCGTAGGCATTTTGGAAATCAAACGGGGCACCATCATCACTGTGGCCACCTTCGAATGCTGCTTTAATTGGCCCATCTAAACCTCTTAAATCACTTAATATATTAAGACCGGTGATACTCATATCAGCACTGAAAAATGCCTTCCATCCAGGTATCTGTTGTAGATTACCTGCTGCTTCCTCAAGTTTACCAAAAAGGGCGCCCATAACTGCGCCATTTTTCTCAGAAGCATCAATAACAGCAGCAAGAATTGTCGCTTGTATAGCGGCCATCTGGGCTGGGCCTTTTTCACCTTTTGCTTGAGCACTATCAGTATCTTGACCAGATAATAAAGCACCAACCTGAGCCGATAAATCAGGCCCACCATCACCACCAGGCATAACTCACACCAAAAATATATATTTTAATCTATTAGTAGGTTAATATAAAGATATTAATTTGCTGTAAACTTGTTACATTAATAATTCAAATTACGTATAAAAATTAAGAAGATCTCTCAAATATTAGAACTATTTTACTTCCTTCGTCTTCATCTTCACTTAAAATGAAATCGCCACCGGAGTCTTGCATGAACTTCCTCGCTATATAACCATTAGTGCTAAGCACGTAGTCTGAATGATCCATTTTTGTATAATCAATATTATCAAAACCCTTATCACTAATCTTGGTAAGAATAGACTCTCTACCTCTAAAGACAATAACCAACCCTGCATTTTTCTCCATAATCCTTAATGATAAGAATATTGTACTACCTTCGATACTATGATCTATAACGCTCTTTAATAGATTAAGAGTAACTCCAATTAATTCTGCTTCGGATGAGGAAACTTTAACCTCATCTTTGTCTGCTGAATAATCAATTTCAATATTAATCTTGCTAGCATATTCAAGTGAATTATTCACACAAGAATTTATAATTTCTTTTAAATCTATAGATTCAAATTCTACATTATTGCTATATACATTACAAAAACGGGTTATGTTACTAGAACATTCTGTAGCTACATTAGAAAGTTTAGAAACAGCTGGAAACTCGGATAACAAATCTTTGTTATCTTCTGTAGAATCTCTTAAAATTTTTCTAATAGATTTAACCTTACTAAATATCGATCTAACCTTATCATTTAATATGTTAATTAAATAAGCCATAAATTTAGATTGATTACTATAGTATTTCTGAATGGAATCATATTGCTCAGCCAACTCTAAACTTTCATTATACTGTTTTATTATGGCTCTTACTGACCTTAGGTCATATATGTATATATAGATAATAGTCATTATTACAAATGATATTAAGGCAATAATTATAAATCTAACTATTTCTTTAACTCCCATATCAGCATAATTATCTTTAAATTTTATAGCCATAATGGCGCTGGTCGTTTTAGGATTTTCTTTAGTATAGATAGGTTTAACTATTGTCTTTGAATTCTTTAAAATAACTGTTTTATCTAGAGAAAAATCAGAAGCAAGCTTAGTATCAACCTTTCTGTCTACTATATCAGTAGCAGAAATGACTAACTTCCCTTCTCTATCATATAAAGAGATACTAGTAACAGACGGTATATTTTTAAAAACCTGAGCAAACACTAACTTGAATCTCTCTAATTCTTCGTTTTCATTCCACTCTTCCTTGGGTAAATTATATAAATTATCAAAAACTGAACTATATCTACTCCAAATCGCATTATCAAATATTGTATATATGTTATTACCTTCAGACTCAATTCCACCATCTATGAAGATTTCTGATAACCTATTAGAAAAAACCAATGAACTAAAAGCAGCTGTGGTCGAGAACAATACTACAACTAGCAACATACGAAAATATCTTGAAACAGAAGACATTAATATAACTGATATCAATAGTAACAATGGCTTTCTATCTAAAATAGATTAACATATCTTTAATTATATGAATAAAAAGCAGCACATCTATATTATTTCATACACTGTTTCGCCAAATTAATGGCATCTCTTAATGTATCTTGATCAAGATCACTAACATTTCTTTTGTTCATTTGTTTCTTTCTGAGTTTTTCTTTGGTCAGCTTATTAAGGTAATATAGCTCACGTTCTACAAATAAATCTATGTCATCCTTGACTCTTTGTTCATAGATTATTTTCTCACTATGAAAAAATAATGTAAAAAATAATTTGAACATGGTAGATATATACAATATTACAACCTAATAATTATTGAAATAATACTTGTATTTATGAAGTACAAGATAATATATACTCAAATTTATCAAATAAGTAAAATTAATTAATAATGTCAAGCAATCCTACTTATCAAACCGTTACAGAAATTTCTCAGATAATTAAATCTATAATAGAAGAAAGTTTTTATGATTTACGAATAAAAGGAGAAATCAGCAACCTTACAAAAGCTTCTTCTGGACATATATATATGTCTCTGAAGGATAATAATGCCGTTATAGATGCCATATGCTGGAAAGGCACTCCATTAAATATACCCCCCGAAAATGGCATGGAAGTAATATGCACAGGCTACATAACAACCTACCCTAATAGATCCAAATATCAATTAATTATAAAAGAATTTGCAGTATATGGCGTGGGCTCTTTGATGAAAATCTTAGAAGAACGTAAGAAGAAACTGGCACAAGAGGGTATTTTTAATGATATAAGAAAACAAGCTATGCCTAGCTATCCTAAGACTATTGGTATCATAACATCCATATCTGGCGCTGTACTTCATGACATGATCAATAGATTAAAAGGTAGAATGTCTGCAAGAATAATTGTTTCTCCTACATCAATACAAGGAAATAATACCATTAAAGAGGTAACATACTCAATTAATTTGCTTAATAATCTTGAACCATGCGATAAACCTGAAGTAATCATTATAGCAAGAGGAGGAGGTAGCATAGAAGATTTATGGAATTTTAATTCAGAAGAAATTGTTCGGGCAATTGCCAATTCATCTATACCAGTAATATCTGCAATAGGGCATGAAACAGATACCACACTCACAGACTATGTTGCAGATAAATATGTTCCTACACCAACTGCAGCTATAGAAGAAATACTTCCATTATTATCAACAATGAAATCAAATATTTTTTTGTTAAAGCAAAACATTAATAAATCATATTTAAATATAACTAATATGAAGTTATATCGCATCACAGAATTGTATAAAACCTTGGGTAATCCAAGAAAAATCATTGATCAACATAATGTAACTATAATGAATATTATGCATCAAATCAAAACAACTACTAAATCACAATTAGCCTTAAAAAATCTACAACTAAGAAGCCTAAAAATTAATAATTCACACTACATAATAAAGATGCAAGAAAAATATATTGAATTACTTTTTAAATATATAAAAAAATGTATTAATAGTTATAAAAAAATACCTTGACCAAATTATTATTATTTAGCTATAATTATAATGTCAATTTAAGAATAATTATGATGTGTAGCAATTTATACACATAATTATTGGCTTCTTCTATTTATAGGCTCTGGATATCCAAAAAAATGTTAAATAAATTATGATATGACACTATTTTATAGCTTTATTGCTATGCAATATGTTTGCACCTATGCCAACGACTTAAAGAAATATTTACATATATAAAATAAGGTGCGATACTGTTCCAGTAGTATTTATATGGTGGCTTAGTAGTTAATAATGAAAAGGGTTGCGACTGCATTGTTAAGTGTACTGTTTTTTGCTTCAGAAGCAAATGCAACACATAATAATAACTCTTTTATCTTCTTAGATGACACCTTAGGATCAGTAAAATTTGATTTAGATGATGAAGTACAAAGTAAAGAAATACATACTAAAAATAATATAGAGGATAATGATAAAACTAATCCTTATTATTCCCCTACCAGTATATCTTTTTATACTCCAAGTTTTTCTGGTCTACAATTTGCTGTAAAATATAACCAAATTGGTAATTATAATGATACTGACAATAAAACTTTAGAAGGTGGTATAAAGCTTGAAAAAGTGTTAGATCAATTATCAATGAATATGTCTTTTTCACAGAAAATTAATGTACCAAACTCACTTGGAAATCAATATGGGATAGAAATAAATAACAATAATAACCTGCATACTTGGAATGTTGGATTAGAATTTTTATATGCTAATCAAATGAAAATATCAGCCTCTTACTCAGAATTAAAAGAGGCATTAAATGATGGTTATGAAAATCACCTACTTCAAAATATAGTATTATGGAATGCTACAGCCTCCTATGAAAGCGGCCCTGCTAGCTTCATGCTAAAATATTTAGATCAAGATAATAGAACCAATAGTAGTAAATTCATGAATCTTTCTTTGGGAGCAGAATTCAATCTTGCTGCAGATGATATTATTAAATTAACACCATTTCTTGAATATAATTTGTTTAAAACCATTGAATATAGAAAAACTATTATTGATAATGATAAAGAAATAAACATAATTGAGAAAGATGATATAAACAGCACAATAAATGCTGGTGTAAAGTTAGATTTTTAAATAAATAATGTGATTCCAAGAAAATATATTATGAAAAGGTCATGATCGATAACACAGAGATAACAGCTACATGGTTTCAAAAGTTACAAAACGCTATACAGCAAAGATTTATTTCTATAGAAAAAGAATTTGGTACTAAAAATCCAGAAATCAAAAGAAAAAAATGGATAAGACCTAACCCTGACGAAACGGATGGCGGCGGCGGTTATATGTTCACAATGAAGGGAAATATTTTTGAGAAAGTAGGCGTTAATTTTTCTATTGCACATGGAAAATTTCTAGATGAATTTGCAAAGTCTATTCCTGGTGCAAACGAAAATGACAATAAATTTTGGGCCTCCGGCGTTTCTGTTGTTTCTCATATGAAATCACCACTCATTCCAGCCATACATATGAACACCAGATTCATATCTACCAATCAACAATGGTTTGGTGGAGGAATGGATTTAACACCATATCATGAATCAAAAAACAATGACTCCATTAAATTTTTTCATAATGAATTAAAAAATCTTTGTAATAAATATGATCCATCATATTATCCAAATTTCTCAAGGTTATGCGCTGAATATTTCTATCTTAAGCACAGAAAAGAACCACGAGGGGTAGGAGGAATTTTTTATGACTATCTCAAGGATTCATGGGATAATAATTTTGAATTCACAAAAGATGTAGGAACAAATTTTATTACGATATATGAGCAAATAATTCGAGATAATGTACATAAAAAATGGTCTAAAGAAGAAAAGGAACATCAATTAATCAAAAGAGGTAGATACGTTGAATTTAACTTGATGTACGATAGAGGTACAAAATTTGGTATTGAAACCGAAGGAAATATAGAGGCAATATTCATGTCAATGCCCCCAGAGGTAAAATGGGAATAAATAATAATTATATTATGCTACAATTTTACCCCTATAAATGGTCATGTTCACATTTTATATTCTAATATCAAAAGAACATCTTTAAATTTTCTAAAATCTTACTACACAAACAAATACAAGATGTATCATACGAACAAATATAAATTCAAAACAACAGCAAACAGCAAACAGCAAACAGCAAACAGCAGAAAAGCAGAAAATACACTACTTATATCAAATAAATCACCACAAATAAAATATGTGAGAACATGGTAGTGTTATTATTTATATTCCAAATTTTCGAATGGAAAATATTAATTTAATACACAATACACAGAGTAATAATTTAATTATAAAGCTGCTCCTTACTGCATAGTAAGGAACAAAAAATATCACCTATATATCTATAGTAGAATAAATTATAAGCTCTATTTATGCATATTATTTGCAACTTCTTGTACTGGCACATCATTGAGATTAATTCTAGTACCATTTTCATTCATATAAGTATTTTCAAATGTACTAGACTGAATAAGTCTCATTTCAGTACCTTCTTCATCATCCCAAACTATAATTGCATTATCACGAAATCTCTGTACAGTAGGCCCATCAAATTCACCAAACGCAGCCTTTACCATGCATCCAAAAACTCGCTTTTTAGAAAACATAAACAAGCCAAGATTAGTATCAAATGTATGGATAGCTTCCATGCCAGCGTTACTAACATAGTCAACATCACTATTATACATATCTATAGCACCATATGTATAAATCTCCCCAATTAAAGATTTAAACTGAGCAAAAGAAAAATTATGTATTGATGTGCCATAACGACTAAATATATCAGAAAAAATTGTTAAAAATTCTTCAGTAACATTATTAACTATAATAACAGATCTGCCATCAGATGGAGCGGCTTGAACAGAACTATCCACACCATTCATGAACACGATCCCTTCTTGTCCTATTGGATCTCCTTTCCAATCCACAATAGGAGAACCACTTTTCTCATGTCCAATTGGATAAACTAGAGGTTCACCACCATCCATAAATCTAGGTACAGGTATAATAAACTTTTTTACCATCTGCCTAAAGGTTATATAAGACTGTCCTTCTAAGGCTGGATCAGTATTAATAGAACCACGAGAAACATGAACCACCTCACTATCATTAGTAAAAACCATATACACCCCCTCAACTAAAATACAAAAAAGACAAAAAACAATGACCCAGAGTAACACATTCCCAAAGAAACGGTCAATGAAATTTTTAATGATGTAAAACTTCAATATTACCAGAAAGCACAGCTCCCTCTTCCATAGAAAGCTTACTATATTTTACGTGAGCCTTAATAATGCCCCCATCACTTATTTTTAATACATTAGAAACATTAAAATGTCCGCCTTCTATGCTACCAAGAACATCTGCAATTTCTACACTTATCGCTGCATCATCACTCATGTTTATACAACCTCCACTTTCTACTCTAATGGATTTTGCATTAATTTCACTGACATTAGAAATAGCACCCCTAACAACTATATGATCGGCGACAATACTACCACCTTCTAAGGAAACTCCATTCCCAACAATCAATAAGTTATCACTATCCGGTTGTTTCACTGTAATAGAACGACTCCTCACCATATATCCAACGGAGTTTTCCACCTTATTACCAAAATTCAATACATTTAAAGTACCGCTATCCTTCACAACGGAATCTACAGCCTTCTCTCTTAAGTCTATTTCAGACATACACACACCCACAAAACTGTCTACAATTGAATATCAATAAGATAAACCAATGCTATTATACACAGATTTATCACTTTGCCAATTATTTTTAACCTTAACAAATAGAAATAAATCAACTTTCTTTTTTAAATGAATTTCTAATTCCAATCTAGATTCTGTGCCAATCTTTTTCAATAAGCTACCCTTCTTACCTATCATGATTTTTTTATGAGCCTCAGATATAACATAAATAATTTGACGAAGAATTATTTTTTTAGGACGAACTTCACAACTTTCGGGAACCACTACCGTTTGATATGGAATTTCCTCTTGTAAATGCATAAACATTTTTTCTCTAGTTATTTCAGATGAAAATAACACAATATCAAGATCTTCGTAAGAACCCTCTGGATACAACCACGGACCATTTTCAGCCTTTTCAAACAAATAACTCTTAAAATCATCAACTCCCTGTTTTTTTAAGGCAGAAATCATAAATGTATCAACAAAATTACAATGCTTGTTGAGTTCATCTGTGATTAACAATAAAGCTTCCTTTTTTACCAAATCAATTTTATTTAAAACCAATAGAATATCCATGTTTAACTTTGCAACTGCTTTGAGCAAATAAAGCAAATTTTCTGTAAGACCATTTTTGACATCAACAATAAAACATCCCTTGTCACAATCTTTAATGCCAAACCAAGCAGCAGATAACATCGCTTTTTCAATTTGTCTTTTTGCCGTACGGCAAAGACCAGGTGTATCTACAAAAATTAACTGTCTATTATCTTCAACACATACTCCTCTAATTATTGTACGAGTAGTCTGAACTTTGGGCGTTACAATGCTAATTTTCTTTCCAATTAAAGTATTAAGAAGTGTCGACTTTCCAGCATTAGGCAAGCCAAATATAGAGATATAAGAACATCTCATTTTAGAAATATCTATTGACACAATACTCCACTACACTAATTCATTATCAGCAATAAACTTCTCTGCTTCTAGTGCTGCCATACATCCAGTAGCCGCCGCAGTAACAGCTTGACGATATTTATCATCTTGTACATCTCCAGCAGCATATACACCAGGAATATTGGTTTCAGTACTATCTGGGCTCGTTACTATATAACCATTATCTTTTAAGGTTATATAATCCTTAAACAATTCAGTATTCGGGCTATGTCCAATTGCTATAAACACTCCAGAAACATTAATTGTCTTTATATCTTTAGTTTTTACATTTTTTATAAGAACGCCACTGACACCACCATCTTTTGGATCTTCCGAGCCAAGAACTTCTTCCAGGGCTGAATCCCAGATAGGTTCTATATTATTAGTCTTCAATAAACGTTCTTGTAAAATCTTTTCAGCTCTAAGGGAATCACGCCTATGTATTAAATAAACTTTTTTAACCAATTTTGACAGATATAAAGCCTCTTCAACAGCGGTATTTCCGCCCCCTACAACTACTACATCCTTTCCTTTATAAAAAAATCCATCACAAACTGCACAGCCCGACACACCATAACCATTGTACTTAGTTTCACTCTCCAAACCCAGCCATTTGGCAACAGCACCAGTAGAGATAACCACAGTATCAGCTATATAATCATCACCATTGCTACCTTTCAACTTAAATGGCCTCACACTAAAATCTACTTCGTTTATATGATCAAAAATTATATCTGCACCACAATTACTGGCCTGAGATTCCATTTGCTCAATTAAATCAGGCCCTTGAACAGCTTTCGCAAAACCTGGATAATTCTCAACATCAGTGGTTATCATTAATTGACCACCTTTCTCATTGCCAGTAACTAATATCGGATTCAAACAAGCTCTAGCCGCATAAATAGCTGCAGTATAACCAGCCGGGCCAGAACCAACAATTAAGAATTTTGTTTTATGTACAGTCCCCATAGCAATTCTTATAAATTTTCAGATTCAGAAGTAAGATAGTCAGATACACCTTCTGCAGTTGGTTGCATTGATTCTTTGCCTTCGCTCCAGCCAGCAGGACACACTTCGCCATGCTCTTCAAAATTCTTACAAGCATCAATTAATCTTATTACTTCATCTACATTACGACCTATAGGAAGGTTATTGCAAGACATATGCTGAATCACAAAATTTTTATCAATTATGAATGTACCTCTAAGTGCAATGCCATCTTCTTCAATTAACACACCATATTGTCTAGAGATATCTTTAGTAATATCAGAAATTAAAGTATAACCCAAACTACCTATACCACCAGCTTTAATATCGGTATTGCGCCAAGCAAGATGTGAAAAAGCAGAATCAATGCTTATACCAAGAACTTCAGCACCACGCTTTCTGAATTCTGCCACCCTATTATTAATTGCTATAAGTTCAGTGGGACAAACAAACGTGAAATCTAATGGATAAAAAAACAAAACAACATAATTGCACTTAGAACTACCTATAAACTTTTTTAGATTAAAAGCATTTTCAATATTGCCCTCTGCATCTACAGCCTTAGCATCAAAATCAATTGCTTCTTTTCCAACAAAAATCGAAGCTCCATCATATATAATATCTTCTTCTTGTTCTATCATAACCATTATCCACTACATATTATCAAAAATAATCATCTTTATTATATAAGTAAAAATTTAATTAACAACAATAATTGTTGCTTATAATCCTTAATTTAAGAAAAGTTAATACGTTATACAGGATAAAGTTTACAATAATTATGAATTATTCTATCATTCTATACTGCATTGAATAATAAAAAAAAATTAAATAATGATAGAAACAGAAGGGCTAGAGAATACCATTGGGTATAAATTTCAAGATAAAAGAATTCTATTAGAAGCTCTGACACACCCCAGTTACCTTATAAAAAACAAAGGAAAACAACAAAACTACGAAAGATTAGAATTTTTGGGAGATTCAATAGTTAACTTTATTATTGCGGATACATTATTTAATAAATTCCCAGGAGAAGATGAAGGACAACTTGCAAGAAGAAAAGGATCTTTAGTATGCGGAGAAACAATGTCATTAATAGCATTAGAAATAGGTTTAGGAAAATATATGATAATGGCTGAAGGAGAAAAAAATACAGGCGGATTAATCAGAAAAAATAATTTAGAAAATACACTAGAGGCACTAGTAGGTGCCATCTATACAGATTCAAATATATTACATGTCACAACTTTTGTGAGAAAATATTGGGATAAATTATTAATCAATAAATTTTCCTTACAACAAAATTCTAAAACATTTCTACAAGAATGGGCCCAAAAAAGAGGATTATCTATTCCAGAATATAAAGTAATTGAAGTATCAGGAAAAGATCATGACCCTCTTTTTACAATCGAAGTTATGGTTGAATCAAATGGCTCAGCTATCTCTTGCGGCACAAATAAAAAAATTGCCGAAAAGAATGCAGCAAAAAAAATGATACAAAGACTAGAAAAAAAAGAAGAAGAGTAATATCTAAATTATATATGCCTAATACACATTAGGATAAAAAAATTTAAATAAAACAACTCAATATTAGTAAAATCAATTATTATAAATAACCCTACTAACTAGAGTTACTACATAACCTCAATTCCAGGTGCCTGATTGGCCATACCGTGAGAAGCAGCATTAAATTCTTGACGTGCCTGCTCTGTACATTCCGTAAATTTGGTATTAAGCCCATATAAATCAACCTTTTCCAAGGCCTGATTAAGATCAGAAATTTCTTGATCAGTAAACTTATCTCTCTCTTCTGAAGTAACAATACTTTTAATGAATCTTTCTACTAAATCCTTATCTATATGTTCTACTAATTGACTACGGAAGACCTCATTTAATATAAGTAATTTTGCATCCTGATCACACATTTTATATAAACCATCAATTCTCTCCCGATTAGGAGAAACAGTGGATTCCTTTTGTACAGTCTTTTTTACTTTTTGAAGCTCTTGAACTAACGAAACCTTGTCCTTAGGTGCATTAAAATATTTATTGCCTGTCATCTTATCTCTTTCTTGACGTATTTCAGGAATAGAATAATCAACCCTCTTTTCATTATCATAATGTATTTTAGTACTAAATATACCATTCAATATATCCTTGAGTGAATCATTTCTTTGATTAAATAGTATTGAAATACCCTCTATCTTATCCCTATTATTTTCAAGATCTTCTTGAGAAGAATTTAACAACTGCACGTCTCCAGCTTTATTAATTTCCAAATCAAACCCAACTTCCTTCTGCTCACCAAGGAAAGATTTCTGTTTGGTAGGAGTTGACAGATGTAGGACTACCCGACCTTCCGTCACCTCATATGATCTATGACCTTTACTGTCTTGTGTGACTTGAACTGTACCAGTATCCGATTTTACTTCGACTACATTCACACCTTTGCCCTTAAGAAATGGAGAATCTAATAATTTATTTACACCATTGATAACACCAGGATTATCATTTTTTCCTGTTGCATCACAAATCAACTTATTGCCACTTATACTAAATTCACCATTAAATGTCTTAGGTTCCGTTGAATGATTAAATTTACTAGCAATGAATCTAATTATCTCCTGAATAAAATTACCCTTAGGTCTAGATTCAAGAATAGCATTAATAGACAGCTTTATATTCTCGGATCTAGTAGCGCAAGATCCCTTTATAAGCCCTGGAATACTGTTTTTGAAATTATGCCAGATTTTTAAATCTGCATCATTAAGAGACTCAGCTCCATTAAACTTCTTATCTAATTTATTAAGTAGTTCTATAGCAGAAACACCGTCCTTATTCACAACAGATAAATCAGCACCTTTAGCAATCATAAGCTTCATTGTCTCAGCTAAATCTTCAGTCAATTCAACGTCATTATTATACAAAGCATTAAATACATCATGCATTGCGGTATTACCTGCTACATCAATAGCATTAATCTTCATTCCCTTATTATTCAACAATGATAAAATTATTGGTGCTTTCTGCGTGCTTTTTCCTGTTAATGTTGTTGCAAGCAACGACCTACCCTGATAATCATGCACATCCACTAGATTTAATTTTAATTCACTTGCCATATACTCTGCTAACTGATCATTTCCAGCTGCCACAGCTGCAATAATAGCTTTATTCCACAGTTCACTTTTTTTACTCGAATTAGCTCCTGTTTTATTTTCAACTACATCTAATAATCCCATAATCTTCTTTATAGGATTAATACTATATTTATATTGCTTGGAAGCGATACACTCCAATGGAGTGAGTCCTTCATTATTTTCATGCGCCAACATTTTTAATAAACTAGTCTTAAACTCTCCTCTAGCAGCATTTCTTGGTATTCCCTTGATATAACGATCATCGAAAATAATATCAAGAACTGATCCAACACTATTAATATCATTCTGTGTATTATGAAAATGATCTAATATATGATGAACAAGATTATTGCCATTTTGGTCAACAAAGGTGTGCATATGTTCCTTTTGATCTGTGCTTAAAGGCACATCCTTTAAGAAATTTAATAATAAATCCTCATGTCTCTTGCTTGTCTCTCTTTCATTAATAAATCTTGTAACTATAGCAAAGAGACCCATGTTAATAACCAAATTTGGATCTTTTTTAATCAATCGTGATTTATTCACATATCCTATGAATCCTTCTACATTGAATGAAACCAACATCTTATCTGTTTCAACTCTCGTTCTATCTATCAATTTTCTTGATTTCTTAGAAGCGTCACGAACTGTATCATTCAATGCTGGATGGTTCCCGGACTCACTTACTATATCTTCTATTGTTTTTCCATCTGCATTTGTTGCTATAACTGCCAAATTATTATCTGCTAATATAGATGCATAAAGCTTCATAAGCTCTGGATCTTTATGGCCGCTAACCACCATATACTCAGTCAACTTATGCAATAGAGTACTGCCGTCAGAAGTAGCTACATGCCAATCAACATTGTTTTTTAAAGCACTAAATAATGCAACCATATCATGCACACGCTCTGGTTTATTAAATATAAATTCAATAACACTCAGATTATTATCAATATCATACTGATCTGCAATTTTGCCAAGCTTAGCAAAGAGTAACTCGCCTATATTCCTACCATACTTATCAAGAAACTTTAAATCACCAAATAAAATTCCTTCTAATAATTGCTTTTTCTTCTTATTATTTATCCTGCCAATCAATGAATCCTTAACATTAGTAGCTGATATAGGCGCACATAATCCAAGATTAGATGCCAAATTTATTGAAGATTCAATTGCATCATTCTGTTGTTCATCTTTCTTTTTCTCAGCTTTTTCTTCATCTACCGTTTTCGTATACATCAGTTCTAAAAGTATGGCATCGAATTCTTTTTGACTAACCTCTACAAGCTTTGACTTAATTATGGCCAAACATTTAGCCTGTAATCTTGCATTAGGAATACCAGCAACTTTAGCCAATAAACTCCTAAGCGCCACATCATCATTAGAATTAACAGCAGATTCTACATTATTGAGAAGAACATTAGCTAAAACTTCCGCCTCTGATTCTTCTAAATATTGAGATTCAGATGCCTTGCTCAATGCATCAATAATTTTCCTTGAATCCATCTTCGAGATGAATGTAGCAATAGCTTGTTGTTTGGCACAACAAGCTAGATCATGCACTCGTCCATTCTGCATCAAACTATACAAAAAGTCTGTTAATCCTTTTTTATCGTCTACCTTCATATAACGCTTTTCATTCTGTACAACATCAGACATGAAGCACTGTTTAGTAAGCGGAATCAGCAATTCTTCGTTTCCATCAAACAATGTAAATAATTCTGACAAACGTTCTACTTTATTATTTGAGACATATTTTGTAATACTTTTAAACGCATTTTGATTATTTAGCATTTCTATCAAAAATTCTCGATCATGCGATACATGAGCTAGCAACAATTGAATTACATCAGCTGGCTCAGAAGCAATAACAGTAGAAAATACATTACGTATTAATTCCTTCTTTTCTTCTGGAGTTAATATATTCAAGAAAGCATCTATAGCTTTATTATAACGAACATAAGCAGGATTATTTGCTATCTCTCTATGTAGCTGCAAAAATTGTGACTTTATTCTCTCTCTATTTGTATTTTCATCCTGAGGAATATCGCCTCCAAAGAACATTTTGTGTAATCTTTTTTTATCTAGCACAACATCATTATCAGTGAATTTCGCTATATTACGTAATACACTATAAGAAGCATTTAGCATGTTTTTGTTATCTTTTAAGGTTTTTTGGGTCAAGAAAAGAGACTTTTTAGCCATAGAGCTAGAATGAGCATGTTCAAATGGCATCATACCCTGGCTATCTTTTTCTAATAATTTATTCATTCCATCAAGTTTTAGTACATATTCTAATAACTCTATATTTCCTGACTTAACTAGCATATGTATTATATTTTCATTATTAGCACCTTTTGCCTTTTTAAGCGCATTAATCATTCCTGAGTCAGCCTCCAATAACTCGCCCAGACAATCATCTTTATGACATGCTTGTAAGATGTTTATAAAAATATCGACATTCTTTTCTTCTAATTGAAATTGCTCAATATTATCATTGCTTTCTCTTTTAAGCATATCGATTATAAACTTGCTATTGCCAGATTTACTTGCAAATTCTAAGGCCTTAATCTTTGGCATTGAACTGAGGCTTTGATCATTGACCATAAGATCCAAAAATTCTTCATAACTGCATTTAGATACAAATTGCTGAAGTAAACCATCGTTATGGGCTATGCTGGATTCATCGCTCAATGTATTCAGGTATTTTAATAATTTTATAGGACAATGCTTTCCACTACTTATCGCTAATTCTAATAGTTTGTCGCGACCACTGTAAGTTTCCAATGATAATTTATCTTTAATTCTCATAAACTCAGAGAAATGACCGTTAAGCAATAATAAGTCTATTGGCGTAACTTCTAATTCTTTAATCTCTCCCCTAATTTTATGAGCATGTTTAAATTTTTGTAAATGTAAGGCGTGTGCAGTATTAACAATATTAGGCCTAACTGTTTCTTGAGAATGACCCGCAACAACAGGCTTTATTGATTCTTCCTTTTCTTGACTGTCATTGTCGTCTTGAACCTTAGCTGCAGGATTGCTAACATTAGGCGCAG
Organism: Rickettsiales bacterium; assembly: GCA_965262395.1. Lineage (GTDB taxonomy): Bacteria > Pseudomonadota > Alphaproteobacteria > Rickettsiales > Anaplasmataceae > CBDHFF01. The sequence continues at coordinate 797,587 of OZ253531.1, read as the reverse complement.
TTACTCTACCCTCATATTCATTAATTTTATCTTGCAAGCTTAAAATTTTATCAATCAAACCTGCATCACCATGTTCAAAGGCTTTTTTAAGTAAACTTTTTTTACCTTTTGTCTGATTATCACCGAACAAGATATTAGAAAACATTTCCAGATGAGGATCACCATCATTTTTTCTATCTTGTTTTTTAGATGAGGAAGAGGCAGAATTAAAAAACAATTTTCCAATCAATTTACGATCAAATTTCTCAAGAATTGCCAGCATTTTAAGTGCCTGACTTGTATTTCCATTTTCTACCAATATATCAAAAACATTCTTTCCTTCGCTATTAAGAGCAGTTAATCCCTTTAGTACCTCGTCCTTACGTTTCACACACATATAATCTAAAATACTGTCCTGTCCATGTGCTGCAGCCGTATGAAATGCATTATTGCTAGATGCTACTGTGCCACCTTCTTCAATAGATTTGCTGCCAGCAGCTTTTACTATATCTTGGTTCAACAAATATTTAACCATACCTATATTGCCATATTTAGCAGCAATTGATACAAGCAAGCCATTCTTTCCTGTGCTTCTATATGTAGCCTCGCTATCAAATTGATTAGCACTCACATCTACTGTATTACTTACTCCCTGCTCTCTAGCTATCAAAGCTTTTAAGGATGCACCATTGGTATCAAATATTGCCATTGATTCTAATAAAGAAAAATCATCTTCACCTGGATTAGGATTTTTACATTTAAAAGAACGCAACAAATCTCCTGATATTGTATCTTTATTTATTGCATCATCGACACCTGTTTTATTATCCTGACGAACCTGCTTAATGAATTCAGCAAAAATACCAAATTCCACAGGAATTTTTGGACTATGTTTCTCTTCTTGTTTTATTGAACCATAGCTTAAGTCTTCATTTTTTTCATCTTTTGATTTCCATTCTGGGTCATTTATCTTCGATGATTCATTTTTTTTACTATCCTTCTTTTTGAGATCTACAAGTTTTTCAGGGTCTTGTTTAATAGAATTAAATATTTTGGAATACGAACCATGGTCACTATTTTGATTAGCAGCATTTAAATATGTTAGCGCAGATTCTTGTTCATGATCCCTAGCATGTTGCGTCAATTCAGAGTGATGGTTAACCATAAACTTCTCATCTTGTGTAAATAATGCACGAAGAAAAGCAACGTCACCGTGCTCAATTGCCTGTTTTGCAAGATCCATGGATTTACCTTGATCATCCTTGTATTTAGTAGACGAAACAATGGCTGCCTTAACTCCATAACTAACATCTTGATTAAACACAGCCTCACTATCGATTGCTAGCTGAGAAAGCTTATCTTTTACGCTTGAAAGTTTAAGCAAGCCTTTTTTCAGAACTTCAGAACGATCTTGTTTCTTTTGAATAGATTCAGTGGCTTCTTTGATTTTCTTTGGATCTTCAGGCTTCTCTGCCTTTGTTTCTTCCAGTTTTTCTTCAAGTTTTGGAATTTCAGTGCTAACAAGATTAGTAAGCTCCTTTTGTGTGCTTTTGTTAATTTTTCTATGCTCTTCCAGTATGTATTGAACAATCTCAGGATTATCACTCTCCGAAGCTATCTCAAGCACAGTTTTTCCTTGATTGTTCTTTTTATCGCAAATCTTATCACCAAGTATCGTATATATATCCTCGGGACTTCCTGATTTAATTAAAAACTTAAATTGTTCCAAATCACCCTTTGAGGCTGCTTGATGCAGCATTGTATTCATATCACTATCACAGATTCTATCGTAATGTGCATCTACATGCACCTCACCTTCTTTTGCAATTCCCTGATTAACCGCAGCTTTCTGTAGCTCGGATTTAGTAAATTTAATATTAGCCCCACCACTTTTTGGATTTTTCAATCTCCCCGCATTAATCAATAAAGAGTTTAATGTCTGCTCTTTCGCCTGTTCATCTACAGCTAAAATATCAGTATCATAGAATTTTTCATATTGCTTAGCACGTACATCCATGTAGCTTTTACATATCTTTTTAATAAAGCCTTTATGAGCAGGTTCACCAACCTCAAATATTTGCATTGCACCAGATAGGTCTGACAATAATGTATTGATAATTTCTTCACCCTTCTGCCCGTGTTTTACAGCCTCAGATACAGCATTAAATACCAGAGGATAATAAAGGTTTTTTACTAATATATCTGCATTACATCTCAATTGCCTTGCATATTCTTTGCTGCCATCCTGTCCATTTTTTTCTATTTCATTTGCCTCAGCATGCATCTGTGAAATTTCTTTATTCAACCCTGCCGACAGATACCTTACTAACTCTACATTCTCTGATTTAATTGCACGTATTAATAAATCTTTATTGGCATTTAATAGTGTTGTATCTTCTAACCCACTTAAGTCTTCTTTCCATTTAATACCAAATAAGTCTTGTAATACACTATATTCAGGTTTCTTTTGTTCATTATCATCGGCAACTTCAGTTTGAGGGTAAGACACCTTCAATACAGCTTCAATGAGACTTAACGAAGCGTTTCTAAACAAAATATTTTCAAGTGCTTTGTTACTCTTTATATTAAATAATTCTTCAAGAATTTTATGTGCATATGGAGATTCAAAAAAACTATCATCCTTTGTAGATAATTTTTTTATTACATCCTGCATGAAAGTCTTATATTTGCTAGATCCTGGGTTCTGTGCGTCTGATTTTTCTTGCAATTTCTGCTTGATACTCGAATGAATTGCATCGGATTGCTCTGATCTTATAGTACCACTTCGCATTTCCTTAAGGCGCAATAGAGCATCTAAATTGAATTTATCTAGCGCCAGTTTCTCTAAACTATCAAGATACTCATCACTGAACTTAGTTCTAGTTATACCATTCTCTTTAATGACTGAAGCATCCATTACAGCATCAATCATATCTGGATTATCTGATTCAACAGCAATTTGCAAAATATCTTTGCCATTCATATCTTTTTGCATGAAATCAATTTTCTTATCTGCAAGATTTTGCAATAAAGCTGTCATATCCTGCTTCTCTGCAGCACTCAATTTTTTATGAGCAATACCAGTAAATATATTACGTCCACCGCCACACATTGACATTTTTTCAGAAAAATCATCCCTATCAGAGAATTGATCAACAAACCACTGTATTGATTCTATGTTGCCACTATCAGCAAGTCTATTAAGAGGTGTGTAGCCATATGAATCAGGAATAAAAAATAATTTATCGGAGTCATGAGACTTACCTGGTTTAACATGACTAAGCAGTGCTTCATGAACAGTATCAAGTATCTTTTTATTGGCTGATTTTTTAGCTAATTTATGTATCAAATTATCATTTCTTATATCAGCTCCAAGAGTGGATTCTGGCTGAAAAAAACCTTTGTCATCCAGAAATTTTATATATTCAACAATTCTGTCTGGATTTTCTTTTACATCAATATAGTCAACAAAACTCTTTCCATCAATTCCTGTGGTCAAAGGATCAACTCCCATTTCCTTAATAAAGTCATATAAATAACCTACTACTGACACAGTCGAACTGCTCTCTATGGCTTTATTAAATAGATTTATAGGATTATCATTTGCACCCGTAAAATATTGAGACCCGACATATTTTTTTCCTACTGCTTCCTTTAGTCCACTTAATTTATTTTCTTTTATAAGCTCATAAATTTTATCCATACATACAACCAGAACTAAAGTTTAACTACTAATCTTTATATATAACTATGAAAAGTAAACTTTCTCCTACTACACTATGAATAATAATTTTTAAATAAAATTAAGGGATGAAATTTATAATATTTTTTACTACATTATTACAAATATGAATATTAATAATATAAGAGTTGCTCTAATGTATGGTTGGCTTAATATAGATAAATCAGATGGAATAACATCGACAAAAGCCCTGAATTTAATAAAAAGAAAATTTAATATAAAGAAAATAGGGCATGCTGGCACATTGGATCCAATGGCAACTGGTATCTTGCCAGTGGCTATCGGAGAAGCTACAAAAATTATACAATATATGGTCATTCAAGATAAAGAATACACCTTTGAGGTAAAATGGGGAACAGAAATGGACACAGATGATAAAACTGGGTCAATAATAGCTGAAACTAATAATACCCCTACTATAAAAGAGATAATGTCTATAATACCAAGTTTCATAGGAAGCATTCAACAAGTTCCTCCCAAATTTTCTGCAATAAAGATAGGAGGGAAACGTGCTTATACAATGGCTAGAAACAATATTGATTGTATAATCGAAGCACGTTCTGTAGAGGTAAAATCATTAAATATAATTACTCACAATAATAATAAAACTACTTTTGATATATTATGTGGCAAAGGAACGTATATCAGATCTATAGCTAGAGATATGGGTCGATTACTAGGGTGCTTAGGTCACATAGTTTCGCTACGTAGAAATAAAGTTGGCGTATTCAATGAAGATAATGCAATCAAAATAGAGGACTTATTACAGAAGAATAATATAGATATTGCACTACTGCCCGCACAAATTATATTAACGCATCTTCAAGAGATTAAAATCTCTGAAAAAGAAGCACAATTAATTACTAATGGGTGCTGTATAAAAATATATGGTTTTTCTGGTTTACAAGGTAGCAATCTATGTTATACTACCCGTGATAATGTCATAGTAGCAGTTGGAGTTATTTTTGATGATGTTTTTCGGCCGAAGCGGGTGTTTAATTGTTAATGGAGTAATTTGAATGTCTATTTCACGCAAGGAGAAGTTAGAGGTTATAGAGCGGTTTAAGAAGCATGATAGCGATACAGGCTCATCTGCAGTACAAATTGCTATACTTACTTCTAAAATAAAAAACATAACAGAGCACCTGAAGATTAATAAGAAGGACAATCACTCTCGGAGAGGTTTGTTGTTGATGGTTGGACAAAGAAAAAGGTTATTAAATTATGTTAAAAAAAATAATGTCGAGGAATATAAAGGTCTCCTCCAGCAACTGGGGATAAGAAGATAAAAAGACACAAAATAGGAGTTTACATAGTATGTTTGAGAATGTTATTAAGAAATCCGTGGATTTCGGTGGGAGAGTATTAACTTTAGAAGTAGGAAAAATTGCAAGACAGGCTCTTGGTGCTGTTGTAGTAAATTATGGAGGTACAACGGTTTTATGTTCTGTAACTTCCAATATAAATAATCCTGTTTCTTCTACGGATTTTTTACCTCTATCTGTACAATTTATATCTAAGGGTTATGCCACTGGCAAGATACCAGGTGGATTCTTTAAAAGAGAAGGCAAACCATCTGACCGAGAAGTATTGATTTCTCGACTAATAGACAGACCCATACGTCCGTTAATACATAATGATTTTTATCATAATACAAATATATTTTGTAATTTATTGGCATATAACACTGCAGCATACCCAGATGTTCCTGCGCTAATTGGCTCAGCTGCTGCATTGCTAATTTCTGGATTACCATTTAGAGAAGCTTTGGCTGGTATAAGGCTTGGGCTTGTTGAAGATCAGTTCATCATTAATCCTTCACAAAGTGAATTAGTAAAAAGTGATCTAGATTTAATATTAGCTGGCACTGAATCTTCTATACTTATGGTTGAGTCTGAAGCTAATCAATTACCTGAAGAAAAACTTTTAGAAGCAATAGCCTTTGGTCACACAGAAATTCAGCCAGTTATTAATTTACTCAATGAATTAAAAGATGAAATTAATCCAGAACCTTTGTGGTTTCCTCACAATGAAAAATCAACTGAATTATCAGAGTTGGAAGAAGTAATAAAGGGAAAATATCTTGATGAAATTAAAAGCTCTTATGCTGTCAGCACCAAAAAATCAAAAACAAGAAGTTTAACTTTATTAAAAAATAAAATAATTGATGAATATAAAACTGATTCATTAAATGCGTCTTTAGTGAACAAAACTATAAAGAATATAGAACAAAAGATGCTTAGAGAAAATGTACTAAAAAATAATATTAGAATAGATGGAAGAAAGCCCTCTGACATTAGAAAAATTGAGTCTGAGGTTGGAATGCTTGGTTATCCTGTTCATGGAGATGCCTGTTTTACGCGTGGAGAAACTCAAGCTATAGTTATTACAACATTAGGAACATCAGAAAATGAACAAATTACCGATGATATTGGAGAAGAAAAAAGAGAGCATTTTATGTTACATTATAATTTTCCTCCATATTGCGTAGGTGAAGCTGGTTCCATACGTCACCCTGGTAGACGAGAGGTTGGGCATGGCAAACTAGCCTGGCATGCTATTCGCCCTGTACTTCCTAATAAAGCTGATTTTCCATACACAATTAGAATCGTTTCAGAAATTACTGAATCTGATGGATCATCATCTATGGCAACTGTCTGTGGGTCAACTTTATCTCTTATGGATTCTGGAGTTCCTATTTCTACACCGGTTTCTGGAATTGCAATGGGTTTGATCAAGGATGGTGATGAATATGTAATATTATCAGATATACTGGGGGATGAAGATTGCCTTGGTGATATGGATTTTAAAGTTGCTGGTACTGCATCTGGAATCACTGCTTTACAAATGGACATAAAAATAGATGGAATAAGCTCAGAAATTATCCTTAATGCCTTAAATCAAGCAAAAGAAGGGAGATTACATATTCTAGATAGAATGATGTCTACCATTTCTGCTTCAAGAGAAGAAAAAAAAGGAAATTCACCCAAGATATCTGTAATGAATATAAGTCGTGATTCTATTCCTGATTTGATTGGGGCTGGTGGAAAAACTATAAAAGAGATATGCGAAGTAAGTGGGGCAAAAATTGACATTAGTCAGCAAGGTAAGGTTACAATAAGTGCTACAGCTACTGATTCCATTAAAAAAGCTTTGACTATGGTCGATAATATTGTTTCAACGGTAAAAGAAGGAAGGTCATATCTGTGTATAATTTTACGAATTACTACATCTGGCATGATAGTAAAATTTTTGGAAAATAAACACGGCATTATACCAAATACTGAAATTCCTCAAGAACAATTAGAAATAATAAAGGAAGGAGACCAAGTAAAATCTTATGTTAAATTTATAGATAGAGATAATGATAAAATTATCTTATCTATGCATAAAAAACCACCTTTTAATAGAGATAAGGGAGGAGGAAGAGGTGATAGTTCTGGTGATCGCCGCCCACCTTCTAATCGTGATCGAAGATCCTCTTTTAATAGAGTAGATAGCTCTTCGACACAGAAAAAAAGTGATTATTATGATAGAAATGGAGGGAATACAAATAGACGCTCTAGTGGCAATGCTTTTAGATTCAACAAACCTTCATCTCAGCATAGTGACACCTCGTCACCTAATTCGGCTGATGCTAATAATAATAATAATAATAATAATAATAATAGAGAGCAAGATTCTGGAAATAATGCAAACTCGAATTCTTCTGACTCTAGCACTTACAGAAGGAGAGGAGCCAGCAATAATGTAGCTGGTAAAAAAAATGATGAGAATAATAGTGATAGTAGATTTTGGTAAAAAATTCATATTTTTATATCACAAGTATGATTGTTTAATATCTTTTGTGTAGGAGATTATAAAAGATGTTTACGCTAAAAAGCGTATTGGTTTTATTACTGTTTTGCGTGATTTTATTATCTGCTTGTACTCCGATTTTGCTTACGACAACGGCAGCTACTACTTCTGCTAACACTATATTTCAGGAACGCACCATTAGAGATAATGTTGGAGATAAAAGAATATGGTTAAAGATAAAGTATGAATTAAAAAAACATAAGTTGCCTATAGTCTCTATAATAGTGCATAACAAAAGAGTTTTACTTGTTGGCACTGTGAAATCAAAACAAATAAGAGCTAGAATTGAGGAAATAGCGTGGAAAACAAGAAGAACGAAAGAAGTAATGAATGATATATCTATAAGTGAAACAGATAAATCTATATATCCAGTAGATGTATTAATTACATCAGAAATAAAAGTAAAATTATTATTAGATAAGAATATTAAATCTATTAATTATGACTTTCTGACACATGACAAGGTCGTGTACATAGTTGGTATAGCACAAAATGATGAAGAATTAACAAATGTTACTGAAATAGTCAGGAAAATAAAAAATGTTAGATCCGTTATTAGCTATATCAGAAAAAAAGAAGATACAATAAAATAAATTTACTGCTTAAGCTTTTAATACTATTAAAAAAATTCAATAAAATAAACCTATTTCTATGATTGTCAATCTTATTGTAATGTGACATCATATATTATGCTCTTGTATAAATATCGAGGATATAGCAATGCAATCTTTAGAATTAATTGAAATATCTCAAGAAGCAGTTTGGGTGCTTCTAAAAATATCTTCTGTTGTAGTTATACCAGGAATGATAGTCGGATTAATGGTCTCATTATTTCAAGCACTAACTCAAATACAAGAAATGACACTAACATTTGTACCTAAGGTAATCGTTATATTCTCTTTTTTACTTACTTTTTCGTCTTTTATTGGCAATACTTTATCTACTTTTACATATGAGATGCTAGAAAAAATTCTTACTCAATGATTATATTTCATTAATAAAATTATATGAAGCCATGAACCAATGTACATGGGCTCATGTAATAATTATTAACCGTGATTATGTGAATCGTTATTGTAATATATATTCATATAATGAATGAAAAAAAATCAGTCGATTAGTCAATATATTTAGTTAATTACTTAGAAAACATTATTATACCAGTATAACATAGATGAACTTACTTTGCCCGACTACTATCTTAGATATAAAAAATAGTATTAATTGAAAACATTCTATTTTAGGTATTAATAATATATGATGCCTAGGTACGCCACTCACTAAATAGCATATTAGAAATATCTACTACTGATATTTTGCTAGATTCTTTTCCTTGTGTACTAATGGTATTACAAACATATAAATGTTCTATCTTAGAATTATTAATCCTTTTAATACTCTGCCCTATTAATAAGGGATGAGTAATACAAGAATCCACACTCTTAGCACCTTGAGCAATTAATATATCAGCCGCATTACAAAGAGTTCCTCCACCAGCAACCATATCATCAAATATAATACACCGCTTATCCTTAATATCCGCTCCAATAATTAAACCAGTAACGGCTGATTGACCGGGAGCAGATCTAATTTTTTCTACTATTGCATAATCACATCCTAGCTCTTTTGCAAGACTCCTTGCACGCAACGATGCACCAGCATCAGGAGCAATAACAACAGTATTATCTTTATTAAAATTAATATCATCTTTTATTTTTTTAGCAAATAATGAAGCTGTATTAATATTATTAAACGGAATATTTACATATCCTTGTACTTGAGCAGAATGCAAATCAAAAGTAATTAATCGATCTACAGTATTAAATCTTGTTATCATATCTGCAACCACTTTTGCACTTATTGGTGTACCATCTTCAGTAACTCGATCCTGTCTTGAATAAGGGAAATATGTAAAACAAAGTGTAATATTACTGTTATAAAATAAGGAAGATCTACTTAAAGCATCAAGCAGCAAGCTTAATTCCATAATTCTTTTATTGGGCTCAGGAGCGCCAGATTGAATAATTAATATTTCATTAGTGCTATTATTTTTAAATTTTGTAAATTTATCCTTCATTAGATCCGTGTCTATCTTTACAAAAATTTCTCCATCATTAAATTCAGAGAATATCTCTGTACTTTTCAGTACTATTGGTTCAATTTCCTGACTATTATCAATCAATGTTTTTCTTTTTGACTCAGGAAATTCTGCAGTATAATTTGCAATAACTTTGTCATCCACAATAGAGTCAGTAGACTCATTGCAGGAAATAATTAGCAACGTACTCATAACACCAAACAACATAATACAGATAGAAGTCATTTTCTTGAAGTAAATAATAACATAATTAGTATTAAAAAATAAACAAAATAATATTTATTATTATATAAAAATTAATTTTATACAAATTGACTAATAAAAGATTGTTCTTGAGATTGATCTTGCTCTCGCTGCTCTTTGCTAATCAAGCTATCAGCTGTTGTCCTATTCATTTGATTTGGAATAACAGTAAACTCTGCCAATCTTACTGTGCCAACTTGCAGCATATTATCTTGATTCATCAAGTTTAGAACATTCATCATTACATTAAGGGTCATTACAAAATCCCCTCCCCCTCTACCAAACATATTAAAAATATTTTGATTATTAGGAGCATTACTATTATTCCTAGGGGTATAAGTCGCTTTACTATTGACAAACGTCGTATCTCTAGTAGTTGGCACAACTGCAGATGCTACACCCTTGGCAACTTCTTTAATAGTATTAATGGTTTGTGATACAAATGTTTTTATATAATTCACCACGGATGATGTTGCTCTATCTATTACTGTGACTGTATCTCTAGAAAGATTAGGTTGTGGTACATCATTAAACTGTAAAACATTGACTGGTGCAGTCATCATTGCTCCAGCATGATAGTAAAAATTATTATTACGAACGTAAGGGCTATTAAGATCTGATCTTTGCGCTTCGACACTAACACGCACCATGTTGGCTTTATTAATATCAGCAACACTATGAACATTTCTAGATGCTCTTTGCTCTATAACAGTTTTTTCGTTTACTACTTTACTATCATCTAGCTTCCTCTGTTGTTCTTGAAATACATCTTTAGCTGAAGCCTTTACCTTTTCTTGAACGCTTAACTTACTTGAATCTTGGACATTTTTTTCTTTAGTAGCGTCTTGTAATGCTGAAGGCTGTGGGCGTTCAACATTACTAGATCGTGAGCTACTAATGCTATCTAAGGTAGAATTTTGAATTCTTTGTACAGTATCATTTAATGATAAAAATGTGGCCATGTTAACCATTGCATTTATAACTCGCAGTCTTACAGTGGTTCTTATAATATCTTTATTATGGCGAATATTATCTGTTTTACTTAAAATTGCCTCATATTCTTTTTTTCTTTCACGTTCTTTTGCCAAATAACGCATCCAAAATCCATTTTTCGTAGATTTCTTATCGAATAATGGAGTATTTAAAATTACATCTAATGCCACATCTAAAAAATTGAAATTGACTAGAGACTCTAGTATTTTTTGCCATGTTGATTTAGTAGTATGAACAATCTGTTGATTACCTATATCAAGCTCAATGTCCTGATTATTTACTGCAGGAGCACTACCTTTACTAGATTCTTTATATAATTCATCTTTTTCAATTTGATTATATTGTTCTTTAATATTTTCCAGTTCTTTTTGTGCTTCAAGATCTTCTGCATGTATAATCGCATTGTATCTACTGTCACCTTCTGTTTTATTATCGCCAATCTCCTTAAATTTTGTACCTTCATTCTGAGTATCTTCAGGGACATTCTGTGAATCTGTATCTTCACTAAAAATTTTCATATGGCTAATAAAATATGCTTTGTACCATCATGAGGCTTGTAGCACACAAATATTATTAAATCATTATAATAAATAAAAAAACTATATCTGATACATGTAAGAAGATTCTTATAATCTATTGAAACTATTGTTATTATACTATACTGTGAGGGGGAAAAGATTAATTTTACTAATAGTATATTATGGAAAAAACAAATAAGTCACCCTTACACTATCTTAAGAAACTAAGCAGCCACGGTGATATATTATTTGCATTGTCTATGATGTCTATAATATTAATCTTACTGGTGCCAATATCACCACTATTAATGGATGTGTTACTTAGCGTATCCATCACACTCAGTATTATAATCTTAATGACCACTTTATTCATTGATAAATCTCTTGATTTTAATTCATTCCCTACAGTTTTATTGATAGCCACGATGCTAAGGCTTTCCTTAAATATAGCTTCCACCCGACTTATATTATCTAAAGGACATACGGGGCCATCTGCTGCTGGACATATCATTGAAACATTTGGTAATTTTGTAATGCAAGGTTCAGTGGTAATAGGAATTATAGTATTTGCAATATTAACAATAATAAATTTTATAGTGATTACTAAAGGTTCTGGAAGAATTGCAGAAGTATCTGCCCGTTTTAGCTTAGATGCAATGCCTGGTAAGCAAATGGCGATAGACGCAGATTTATCTGCAGGAATAATTTCAGAAGAAGAATCAAAAGCACGCAGAAAAGAACTGGAAAGTGAAAGTACCTTCTTTGGTGCGATGGATGGTGCCAGTAAATTTGTACGAGGGGATGCAATAGCTGGATTATTAATCACCTTTATAAACTTCATAGCTGGTATAATCATTGGAGCTGTACAAAGAGGACTTACATTTGCTGATGCAGTACATACCTATACCCTATTAACAATTGGAGATGGTCTTGTATCACAAATACCGGCGCTTGTTGTATCAACAGCTTCTGGTCTATTGGTAACAAAATCAGGAACAACTGGTTCTGCAGAGAAAGCAATTGTAGCTCAGATGAGCGCCAACCCCCAAATATTGAGTGTAACTTCAGGATTATTATTATTTATTTCGGTAGCACCAGGTATGCCAACACTGCCTCTAATGTCTTTATCTGTACTAATGGGGGGCATTGCATATATGATATGGAACAATCAATCTGCACAAGCCACAAAAAAAGAATTAGAAAGTCAAGAAGCTGAAGATGCTGGGTCTAAAGAAGAAGAATTAGAAACCACAATGCAAATGGATACTATCAAATTAGAAATAGGACATTCTTTGCTACCTTTAATTAGCAAAGACCTAGACTATAATATGGTAGAACAGATTAAGTCATTAAGAAAACAAATAGCACAAGATCTAGGGTTCGTATTACCTGCAATACGAGTACAGGACAATATATTACTAGATAAAACACAATATATCATTAGAATAAAAGATATAGATTGCGGTAAGGGCTATATACAATCTGATAAATTATTAGCTATGAATCCTATGGGTACAGATATAAGCCTAGAAGGAGAGCAAACAACAGAACCAACTTTTGGTTTACCAGCAATGTGGATAGACAACCACCTAAAACACGATGCAATAGACAAGGGATATACCGTTATAGATCCATGTACAGTAATACTAACTCATTTAACCGAAATAGTTAAAGATAATATCTTAGATTTGGTAACTTATACATCAACACAAGAATTAATTGAAAGTATATCAAAAACTCATAGTAAATTAATTGAAGATTTAATTCCTGGTCAAGTATCTATAGCAACCGTACAACAAGTGCTGCAAAATTTATTATCAGAAAAGATTTCTATAAGAGATTTAGCAACAATAATTGAAGCAATAGGTGAAAAACATACATCAATAAAAAATACTTTCTTATTAACTGAACATGTAAGATCAAAGCTAGCACGTCAATTAAGTGCTGCAAACACTAATGAAAATGGATATATCCCCGCATTACACCTATCACAAGAATGGGAAAAACTCTTTACTGAAGGTATAGTTGTAGAAGAAAATAGACTATCAATCGCACCAAGTAAATTGCAAGAATTTGTGACATCTTGTAAAACAATATTTGATAAATTTGCAATGCAGGGTGAACTACCAGTACTTGTTACAAGTCAATATGTACGTCCTTACGTAAAATCAGTTATTGATAAATTTAAAGCTGCAATTAATGTCATTTCGCATTCTGAAATTCATCCAAAAGCCAATGTAAAGACTCTAGGGCAAATATAAATAGTATTAATTTCTTAGATCAGTGCATTATGCCACTTTGCATTATTTAATGAATTGAAGATTTTCTTTTCAAAATAGAATAATCTCCGTGAAATAATAAAATACTAAAACTAGCATGTTACTAATAAAAAGTGATTCCACCAAGATATTATAAAAAATAAGATGTTTGAATATCAATCTATTAACAACACCTAACATCAAACATCAAACACCAAACATCAAACATCAAACATCAAACACCAAACATCAAACATTAAACACCAAACATCAAACATCAAACATCAAACACCAAACACAAACATCAAACATCAAACATCAAACATCAAACACAAACACCAAACATCAAACATCAAACATCATCAAACATCAAACATCAAACATCAAACATCAAACATCAAACATCAAACATCAAACATCAAACATCAAACATCAAACAAATATCAAACATCAAACATACTAAATAAGGAATATAATATGTCTACTTTAATTTTATCATCGGCCGCTGCTGGCATAGGTAACGCATTATTAGGGCCAGTGGGAGGCTTTATTGGCTCTCAAATAGGAGCTTATGCTGGAACTCAAATAGATAATAATATTTTAAATCTCGGAAATTCACAGATATCAAGTGGCTTCAGACTCGATGATTTGTCAGTACAAACATCAACTTATGGAAAGATGATTCCTATCATCTATGGCAATGTACGTATTGCAGGAAATATAATTTGGAGTGAATCAATAAGAGAAATAGAAACACGAGATATTACACGATCTGGTAATAGAAAAGGAGGACCCCAAACAGAACTAACATCCTTGTCTTACATGTATACAATAACATTGGCAATTAGCATATGTGAAGGGGTTATAAATGGAATTGATAGTATATGGGCAGACTCAAAATTATTGAATCTGAACGATCTAAATTATCGGCTATATTATGGGACAGAAGATCAAGAAGTTGATCCACTGATCTCTGCTATAGAAGGAAATGCACCTGCTTATAGGGGATTGGCCTATTTAGTAATTGAAAATTTTCCTCTCACTAGCTATGGAAATAGGATTCCAAATTTTACATTTGAAGTAAAAAGAATTATTAATAGAACAAATAATGAATTATCCACAGAAGAAAAAATTCAAGGAATAAATATAATACCGGGTTCCGGAGAATTTGTTTATGACACAAATATACAAATAAAAATACCAGGTATCTATGAAGATGAAAACTTTATCAGAACAGGAATGGCTTCTAGAATCAATCAGAACTCTAATACTAATATTAGTGATGCAGTGTTATCACTAAATAATATGCAAGAAACATTGCCTAATCTTGGATGGGTATCAGTAGTAGTTAACTGGTTCACCGATAGTTTAGATCTATCTGTCGCCAGTGTTTTCCCTGCAGTTGAATATCAAGGAGATGCAAAAAATGAACCAGATGAATGGTTAGTAAATGAAATTACAAGAAGCGAAGCTAGACTAGTATCAAGAGATGCAAATAACAGGCCTAATTATGGAGGCACCATCAGTGATACATCATTATTGCGATATTTAACTGAGCTAAGATCCAGAGGATACAGAATAATGTTAAATCCAATATTGCTCGTTGATACACCAGAAAAACCCTGGAGAGGTTTAATTAGTGGTAGTCCAGGAAATATGAATGATTTTTTTCAAAATGACGATGGATATAATTCTTTTATTAAGCATTATGCAAATTTATGTGCAAATTATGTAGATGCTATGCTAATTGGTTCTGAATTTGAAGGAATCACTAGCATTTCAACAACAGAATCAGGAGGAAATATTTATCCTGGGGTTCAAAGTTTAGAACATTTGGCAATAATCGCTAAATCAAGCCTAGGTTCAGTATTAGTATCATACGGAGCGAATTGGAGTGAATATCATTCTAAAAATGGAATATATCATATGGATAGTTTATGGTCATCCACAAATATTGATTTCATAGGAATTAGCGCCTATTTCCCAATAACAGACGAACCACAGCCAATAAGAGGCTTCAGCAAAGAACAAATTATTGAAGGTTGGACTAGCGGTGAAGGATATGATTATTATTATACAGACCCAGATAATAGAACAGGTAAAAGAACTTTCTCATTAGCAAGAGATGCCTGGAAGAATATAGCGCATTGGTGGGAAAATGCACATCTTCAATCCAATGGTATACCAACAGCATGGATTCCCGAAAGCAAACCTATATGGTTCACAGAATTTGGATTCCCGAGTGTGAATGCATGTACAAATCAACCAAATGTTTTTGTGGATAATACTGCATCTTTATCTGAGTATCCACATTACTCAAATCGTACTATAGATATCCTAGCACAAAGAATTGCTATTGATGCCACACTTGATAAATGGGCTAATTCTAACATGGTAGAAAGATCATTCTTATGGGCATGGGACGCTCGACCATATCCATATTTCCCAAACTTAAGTAATGTGTGGAGTGATGGATCAAACTGGCCAACAGGGCACTGGATACAAGGAAAACTTGGGCTATCAAATGTTGCAGCTATAATTAGTGATCTAACAAATAGAGTCGGGCTAAATAGTGAAGATATTAATGTAACTAATCTAAATGATATATTATACGGATACACAATCACCAATCAATCTGCCGTAAGAAGTTATTTAGAATCCTTAAGGAGCGCATATTTTTTTGATATAGTAGAATCTGGATGCCAATTAAAATTCTTACCCAGGGGAAATAACACAACAATCTCCATTGATGAAGGGGAATTAATAAATAATACCTCAAATAGACAAGCCTTGATTATCAGAAGAATACAAGATACTGAGCTACCCAAAAGGGTAAATGTACGATATATAAATCAAAATCTAAATTATTCTCTTAGTACAATCTATAGCACAAGAAATATAAGTAATAGCAGCAATAATATTACTATTAATTTACCTATAGTTATGGATGATAATTATGCAAAAAAAATAGCGGACATTAGCCTATTCAATGCTTGGCAATCAAGAAATACGTATAGATTTATTTTGCCAAATAAATATTCAGATCTCGAACCTTCAGATATAGTCACACTGAATGTAGATAATATAACTCATACAATTCGCATTACGAAAGTACAACATGGTAACGATATAACTATAGATGGCACGTCAGAAAATCTAAGCATATATGACACATCTTCTACCAATTTTAACACAACAAACTTTACTGAATCTGTTGTATTTCCTGGTAGCACAGAAATAAATATATTGGATTTGCCACTAATCCCAAACACTAATGACAACAATGTCATACATATAGCTGTAAATGGCGTAGAAGAAAACTGGAGAGGCGCAAATATATACGTCTCAATGGATAATGGAGATAACTATGAGTTATTAACCAGAATCAATACTGCTGCAACAATTGGACAATCTACATCAATATTAAATGATGCCCATACTCATATAATAGATAAAAAAAATTATGTTGATATCATATTATTAAATGGGGAATTAGAGAATATAACGGAATTGCATCTATTGAATGGAGGCAATCTTGCAAAACTTGGTGATGAAATAATTCAATTTCAAAATGTAGATTTAATAGACGATAACATATACAGATTATCAAATCTTATACGTGGCAAACTAAATACAGAAGATAAACTTGATACACATCAAATAGGAGAAAGGTTCATCTTACTAAATGATGCACTGACACCTATTCCACAACCTCCATCAAATATAGGTAGAACATTCTTATATAAAGCAGTGTCTGTAGAACAAGATCCAATTGAAGTCGAACCAGTAGAGTTCACCTATATGGCAACAAGCCTAAGAATATGGGCTCTGACACAGGTATTAGCAACAAAATTGTTAAACAATGATATATTAATATCCTGGATAGACAGAACTCGTAAAGATGAGGTATGGAGAGATTATGTAGATTATATCCCTGATAATGAACTTGATCACTACACAATACAAATATTAAGTAATGATTTGTCAAATGTATTACGTACTATTGAGCTGCAACCTGCCAATGAAAACAATTTCATATACACTATAGTAATGCAGAAAAAAGACTTTTTTGAAGCTGTTCCTAGCATAAATGTAAGGGTGATTGGCCGCTCTAAAACTTTAGGGATATGAATATAAATAAAATAATCTATTGTGTATTAGCCATATTTTCTGTCTCTGCTTTACGAATTGCTATGTATAATTCTTCTGGCAACATAAAGTCAACGTGTTCTTTAACTGCTATATATATTGGATATACTTCAGATTTCGATAACCAATTTGGTAATTCAATATTCTCTAAATCTTCTAAGGTAATACCATCTTCAGAGTTAGGAAGCTCTGTAACAAGGCAATACCCATGTGCTACTGAAAACAGAAAGAACACTGCTATCACAGATTTCACAATACCTAATATTAACCCAGCAGTTCTGTCAATAGGACTAAGTCTGTAGTTATGCACTATAGATAATACTGATTGATTGATCAACAACGTAACTATTGTCGCTGAAACAAAAACCACGATTCCAGAAAATAAATTAGATAAGGTCAGGGAACCAACATATGTAATAAAAAAACTTGATAAAATATCATAAAATATATAAGTTGACGACACGGAGCAAATAACGCCAAGCACACCCAAAAGCTCTTTAATAAATCCTCTCATAAAAGAGAACACAAACATAACGGCAATAAGAAAAATAGATATAGCATCTATTATCATTCGCTATTCCTCCTTCTAGTCTGCATGAAATAAATAAAATACAATATAATAAACATTACAAGAATCACAAGTTTATTATTAGGTTGTATATTTTTAAAATAAACTCCTGTAACCTTATAACCTGTTTCCATCAAGATTTTATAAGCCTTACTTTTAGGAATGACTTCATTGATTTGCATGTTGCTATCTATACTAAAGCCAGAACTACTAAATACAGTACCAAGATCTGCGTAATCTAATGCATCCAACAAAGCATATCTAGATTTTAAATCTCCATACTTATCAACCTTTTCCAATTTCATTTTTATACTGCTGACATCTTTAGTATCTATAATATTTAAGCTAGAATAATTCACATTCCGTTGTGTAAATTCATCAAAGAATCTATTAATCCAGAACTGAGGATACATTAGAGATAAACCAATAATAACCAAAAGTACTGACTCATATTTTTTATTGAAAACAACAAAATAGCCCTGTAATCCAGCAGAAACTAATAATATACCTGAAAATGATACGATCATTATATATACCAAATCTAATACATCAGTAATATTATATAAAATAAGGTCACTATTAAAAACAAACAGAAACGGTAAGGCCATAGTTCTCATATTATATACAAAGGCCTGCAATCCCGTAGAAATTGGATTTGCTTTAGCAATTGCAGCTGCAGCATACGAAGCCAACCCAACCGGAGGAGTAACATCCGCCATAAGACCAAAGTAAAAGACAAAAAGATGCAATGCTATTAAAGGTATGTTCATACCTTGGAATATAGTTAAATGAACCAATACTGGTACCATTATACTAGAAACAATAATATAACAAGCGGTGGTAGGCATCCCCATACCAAGGATTATACATATAACAGAAGTCATCATTAAAGTCATGAACACGTTATTAGCAGCTATATGACTAACAACCTCAGTAATCATTTGACCTGCACCAGTAAGAGATACTGATCCAACAATTATACCAGCAGTGGCAGTAGCAATAGCAACACCAACCATATTTTTGGCCCCAAGTATCAATCCCTCTTTCAATTTAGAGAATCCTTTGAAAATAGAATCTCCTATCAAATCTATCTTACCTTGGAAGAACAGTTTAATGGGATTCTGAGTAACAATTAAAATAGCTAAGATAATAACAACCCAATACGCAGACAATGCAGGAGATAATCTTTCAACTGTTAATGTCCAAATCAGTATAAATATAGGAATAAAAAAATGAACTCCAGATTTTATAATATCAGTGACATTAACTTTATCATAACTAATATCAACGTTATCCTCATTATCGTCGTGCTTTAACTTGGACTGATAATACAAGGTAGATACATAAATTACGGAAACTATGCAGATAATTGCATAAAAACTATAATGACCAAATAAATCTTTAATACCAGGGATAGTAAATACAACCTCACCTGCTGTATCCAGATGACTATAACCCTCTATAAGAAAATAAATGAATCCAACAGCTACTACAAGCGAAGATAATTTTATGAACGATCCTAGCAACCCATAATAAAAGCCCTTTATTCTGGATGTAGAGCCATTGTCATGGAAATCTACAGGCTTTTGACCCAATTTTAATGCTTCCAAGTGAACCATATATAATAATGCAACATAAACCAATATTGCAGGCAAAAAAGCGTATTTTATTATATCAGAATAAGGTATTGCAATAAACTCAGCCATTAAGAAAGCAGCAGCTCCCATAACAGGTGGCATAATTTGTCCATTTATACCCGCAGACACTTCAATGGCAGCAGATTTTTCAGAAGACAACCCCATTTTTTGCATCAAAGGAATGGTAAACGTGCCAACAGTAACTGTATTAGCAATAGAAGAACCGGACATCATTCCCATCAATCCAGACGCAACCACAGCGGCCTTAGCAGGGCCACCAGTGAATTTGCTCAACAATGTAAAGGATAATTTAATAAAGAACTTCCCTGCCCCTGCTTTCTCTAACAAAGAACCAAATAACACATAAAGAAAAACAAAGCCAGACGATACCCCAAGAGCTACTCCCAATACTCCTTCGGTAGTTAGCCACTGATGCGACACAATTTTGGATACAGAACTTCCTTTGTGAGAAAACAGTTCTGGCATCAAATATCCAAAATAACAATACAAGATAAATAGAATGGCTATAATTGATATAGGAGCCCCCATTGTCCTTCTAGCTGCTTCTAAAAGTAATAACAGACCAATTGATGATACAAGTATATCAACTTGACTGGGCAACCCAAACCTTAGAGAAATATCTTGATAAAAAATTATAATATATAAAGAGCAAAACCCAGCGACCAGTGCATAAAACCAATCATAAAGGGGAATATAGCTAATAGGTGATTTTTTAGAAAATGGAAAAGCAAGAAATGCCAAAAAAACTGCGAATGATAGGTGAATAGCTCTAGATTTAGACTCATTCAATACGAGCCAATCTATACAAAAGATATCTGAAACAAAAAACTGTAAAGGTGATGCAATCCAAAGCTGGAACAGTGACCAAACTAAGGCAACTGCCAATGTAAAAGAATGTACAAAACTATTATCAGGGTGCCTACTTCCTATATCTGACCCTAATAATTCTTTATGCAAATCATCATTACTCATGACAACAACAACCTATCAAATAAACCCAAGTGATGATAGTATACTATAAAAAATAAAAGGTCAAATAAATACACCAAACAGATCAAAAAGTGCAGGTACTTATTTGATTAATTTCTTCATAGGTACTACCAATTCTTTATTATCTTCGACCCATTTAGTTAAAACTTCAAAAATTACTGGATAAGCGCGCGTTACTGCAATGGCAAATCCATTCACAGATGCTTTCTCCTTAACTTCTTCTAGGCTAGCTAAAATATTTTTCCTTTTCAAAGATTTATCAATAGACTCACCGCCAGAAAACAATTGAAATCCTGAGATATTTTTCATAATACTATCTATATTAAGCTTCGATCCTCCATACAGAAACAACAATTCACTGTCATGAATTTTATTCAAAAATAATTTTTCATAATCAACTGCGCCAAAGAAATTATCCTCGCCTTCTGTATACACTCCACAAATACCTTCTGCTTTGTGCAATAAATTATCAAGAATCTTCATATTGTCTTCACTGGATAAATCAGAGCTCAAAGAGACTTTTGTAGCACCTTCTCTAGATTTTAATGGCAATCCAACTAATGTTGTGTAACCTGCGTCAGTTGCAATTTGAAGATAATTACCCCTCCTAAAAGAATAAGGAGAGAATCCTAAGGTAATCACCTTAGGCAACTTCATAGCACGCTCAGTTAGGTACGCATCAATACCAAGATCCAAGACTAATATAGCAACTTTAGGATGTGGTAAGGAAGCATCAGCAACTTTAAGATTATCTGTATTAGTATTGCTATTATTTAGCACTTTCTTATCTTCTGTTGTGCTATTTTCTACACTACTATGACTTATTGTTTGATCTTTTTTATTATCGACGGCATGTTCTACATCTAGTTTTTTAATATCAACATTATGAGTCTTATTTGGACTAGCATGCTCGCTATGGCTTTTTTCTGAATCCACCAAAGCATCAGCGTTCTTATTATGAGAACCATCATCTTTATGATTATCACTTGTATGATCTCTAGTATCTTTCAATTCTTTGTCATGCATTGGCTCCTCAGTTACCACCTCATGACTAACAGCTTCATTACTTTCTTTGATCGCCGATTCGATCTTTTTTGATAAAGCTACAATCTCAGCTGGTGCTTCTTCAACCAACTCTACTATATCTTCAAGCTTAATTTCTGGTTTTATAATTTTACCATCTTCTATGGATATTACATATCTTTGCCTATCTTCTATAGCCATGTCCTTGTAATCAACACTATAAGAACCAACGTAGAAGACCACTCCCAATGAAGCTAAGAACATTACGTTCAGAGAAATCCACAAATACAGACCTTTATTCATACCAATAACTTTACTTAAGTAAACTGAGATATTTATCACGATTATTCAATAAATCTATAGCATAATTTAACTGAATGTCATCATGTTTTTTCTCTTTATTGAGCCAAAAATAAAATATACTATTATTGTCATTAACAGTTTGCACAACTATATCTGGTTCTATCCCTTTATTATTAATAGATTTACCAGATGGTGTATAATATAAAGCTGTAGTCAATTTTATTGCTCCAACATTTTTATCTTTTAATTTCAATATAGTCTGTACCGAACCTTTTCCAAAAGATTTTTCTCCTATTATCAACGCCCTCTTATTATCTTGCATGGCACCAGCCACTATTTCAGATGCAGATGCAGAGTCATTATTTATTAATATTACCAATGGAATATTATCAGAAATATCTGGCCTCTTAGATCTATGTATTCTACGATTTGCTCTGGTCTTACCCATTGTAGATACAATATCCCTATCTTTATCAATAAATAAATCACTAACCGCAACAGCTTGATCCAATAAACCACCAGGATTATTACGTAAATCTAATACTATTCCGGTACAGTTATTATTCAAAGATTCACGCAATGAACCCATCAGCTTCTCTACCAATATTGCAACATCTTCTCCAAATTGTTTGATCTTCAAATAAATTATACCTTCTATCAAATGACCTTCTGCTGGCTCTACTTCAATCAATTTTCTTTTAATATTTAGCTCAACTAATTCACTCTCTCTCAATACAATAATTATGACTGTTTCATTGGCCTCCCCTCTTATTTTTCTTACGATATTAGATAATTTCATGCCAGATACATTTTCTCCATCAACAGAAATTATTACATCATTACTTTTCATTCCCGCTTCAAATGCAGGGCTTTCTTCTGTAACATTAGAAACAATACATCTCTCATCTTTATTATCTAAGTATATTTCTATTCCTATACCAACGAATGAACCTCTGGTATTGGCCTCGAAATCAGACAATTCATCAATATTAAAATATTCAGAATAATTATCTATACTACCTAACATACCATGAAGGGCTCCATCAATGAGCTGATCATGCTGTACATCTTCTATGTAATTATTCTGTATTTTGTCATAAACATTACTTAATACCTCTAGCATGTGCATCTTACTATTCTTCAAATCTATACTAAGAGCATTCAACTCAGTCATACATAATGGCGCACACAGAACCAATAACAAACAGAGGATTCTATTCATACGAATGTCCAAAAAGAATTATAAAAAAATAATGCGGTAAATTTCTTTAACTACAACCAAGGTACACAAAAATATTGTTATCCTTTAATCTCATCTTTTATATACTTGGTTCCTTCCCATGGACTCAGGAAATCAAAATCACGAAATTCTTGTGACAAGTCAACTTTACTGTATTTAACACGCTTTTCTTCCATATCATATCTCAGTTCAACATGCCCAGTTAAAGGAAAATCCTTTCTTAATGGATGGCCATTAAAGCCATAATCAGTTAATATTCTTCTCAAGTCCTTACTGCCAGAGAACATAACACCATACATATCCCAAACCTCACGTTCAAACCACTCGGCACAAGGATGTATATTAACCATTGATGGTACAGATTCTTCTTCTGCTACATGCACTTTAACTATTAATCTGAAATTATGTCGCATGCTAAGTAAATTATATACAACAGAGAATCGTCGCTCATTATCCAGATTATCCATACCAAATAAGTCAATCAACTGCGTACAGCCTATATCAATATCATCACGAAGAAACAGTAAGAATTCTCCAAGCATACTAGGTATAACCGACACAAAAGGAAGATCAAGAAAGGTTTGATTGATCATTACACCAGATCCATCATTAAATTTAGATTTAATAAGGCCAAGTACCTTCGTTAATATATCAGACATAACTACCTCTTTATTACCCTCTTGGATCTGGATATCTTCCTTTGTAATAACATTATACCGTATAACAAAGCTTCCGCAGTTGGTGGGCAACCAGGAACATAAATATCAACTGGTACAATTCGATCACATCCACGAACTACAGAATAAGAATAATGATAATATCCCCCACCATTTGCACAACTACCCATTGATATTACATAACGAGGCTCTGTCATCTGATCATAAACTTTCCTAAGAGCAGGAGCCATTTTATTAGTCAATGTGCCTGCCACTATCATGACATCAGACTGTCTAGGGCTAGGGCGAAATAAACAACCATATCTATCCAGATCATATCTACTAGCAGCAGTATGCATCATTTCCACAGCACAGCAAGCCAAGCCAAAAGTCATGGGCCATAATGAACCCTTACGTGCCCAATTAACTAACTTATCAATAGATGATACTAAATAACCACGATTACTAAAGTCTTCACTTCTTAAATCATTTAATAAATCATCCTGTGATAATTCAGCGTTATTATCTCTTTTTATTATTAATCCCATTCTAAAGCCCCATTTTTCCACTCATAAATAAACCCTACAGTAAGAACCATTAAAAAAACCATCATTGACCAAAATCCAAACACACCTATTTGTTTCAAAACAACCGCCCACGGAAACATGAAGGCTATTTCCAAATCAAAAATAATAAAAAGTATTGCCACCAAATAAAATTTTATATTAAATGTGCCTCTTGAATCTTCAAACGGATCAAATCCACATTCATAAGGAGATAGCTTTTCATAATCATTTTTCCTAGTAGATACAAAAAAGGGAATCCCTATCATCACTGATGAAATAAGAACAGCAATAGCCAAAAAAACTAATATCGGAGCGTACTCAGATACGTGATTATACGAAAGCAAACCATTGCTAACCTCAGCAAGCATAAAATGACCATCAATTATGTGTAAACCGTGATTAACATACCATATAAATTATGTCAAATCAAAAATATAATACACCATACCAAAATACTGTTCGTAATATAATAAATCGAATCGCTACACATAATATATTAAAGCAATTGTCTAAGTATTCTTCTTCGAAATAACACCCTGAAAATAATCTGGCAACGGTGCTTCTATACAAATAGGTTTGAATTGTCTAAGTATTTTCTTCGAAATAACACCCTGAAAATAATCTGGCAACGGTGCTTCTATACAAATAGGTTTGAATTGTCTAAGTATTTTTCTTCGAAATAACATCCTGAAAATAATCTGGCAACGGTGCTTCTATACAAATAGGTTTGCCAGAAGGAAGATTCAAACTGATCTTACAAGAATGCAAATATAACTTACTTCTCTTATCTCCATCAAAATACTTATTATCTCCCAAAATTGGGCAACCTATAGCAGCCAGATGCACTCTTAGCTGATGCTTGCGGCCAGTGACAGCTTTAAGCTC
Organism: Rickettsiales bacterium; assembly: GCA_965262395.1. Taxonomy (GTDB): domain Bacteria; phylum Pseudomonadota; class Alphaproteobacteria; order Rickettsiales; family Anaplasmataceae; genus CBDHFF01. Next base: position 771,860 of record OZ253531.1, on the reverse strand, counting down.
TAATAAACTAAGACTATCACCACATTCTTGTAACACCTTATATTTGGTTAGTGATTCTTTGCCATTAGTATGATCTATTTCTATCCGCGCTTCACCTGATTGAAATATTGGGCCCAGTGGCAAATTAATTACACCCTCCTTATTCGGCAGTTTTCCCTTAACAATTGCCGAATATACTTTATCAATGTCCCTATTTCTAAATAATGCTGCCAAATATCTTGCGCTGTAAGTACTCCTTGCAACTATAAGCACTCCTGTAGTTTCCTTATCCAAACGATGTACAAGCTTTGGTCTTTCTTCATCAGCTTGAACCAATGCATGTAACATGTCATCAATACTAATTCTAATCCCCGATCCACCTTGTACGACCATACCAGATTCTTTATTAAAGGCGATTATATGTTCATCTTCATAAATTATAGAGTTCTTCAAATCTTGGAATTCTTCATAATAAATAATCTCAAGCTGTTTCTTTTTCTTCTTCTTTTCAACCAGCTCTCTTACAGAAACTGATTGCCCGTCCATTATTCGATAAGAAGACTTAGCCTTTTTGCCATTTACCTTAATATGACCATTTCTAAGAGATTTTTCAATAACTCCTTGAGTTAAAGTATTACCGAACTTATGACGTATATATCTGTCAAGCCTTACACCATCAGACTCTTTATCAACAAGGAATTTAGTATAATTTGATTCAGCAGGCATATCACTAGACATCAATAAGTCATAATGCACGCTGCGGCGGCTGCGTGTCTTGAGCTGAAGTAGCCTCCCTATCAATATTCTCAACGCCTACTTGTTCAACACTTGTTCTGGCACATAATGAATCTTTATACTCTTTCATCACTCCCTCAACTTGTTTTTTCACTGGATCAACAGATTCTTCTTCTTCAAGATTTTCTTCACTCATTTTGGACCCAAGATATACTGCGTATAATTCATCATTTTTTATATCGTCTAATTCAACACTATCAGGCTCAAAAAATTTCTTGGTAACTGTAACATACTGATCAATCAGTTTGTTTAGTTCGGATTTTATATCCAGTCCGCCTAGATCTGCATCTACATCCAGTTTATAGCCGTTAAAGCGCTCTACAGCAGCAATAAAAGTAAATATAAATGCATTTATATTTACTAATTTATTAATGCCACTGCTAGACTGAATATCTTGCTTATGTTGTTCAAGTTTTTGATGCACCATTTCCATATATTTGAACTCTTCCGAGGAAATAACGCCATCTAACTCTAATAATAGATCGATATCTACCTCTTGTATAAGAATGTTCTCAATCGCAAGAAGGCGACTCTCCATAAATGCGGCATTAGCAGAATCTTTAACAGAGTCTAAAGCATTAATACACCTCATGAATTCTGCATTACGCGTTCCCTCTTCTTTCGCATCAACTCGATATGAATAACCACGCTCCATGAAATATTCATCAGACCATGTTTTAGGATCAACGAATTCCATGACATTGACACCATGACTAAGCAATCCTTTCATAAGACTTGTATCATTCATGATTAAATCAGATAGTGTTGCATTTTTGGAAATAAGAACTTTTTTTATATCTGTGTTATTATTCAACACTTTTTTCACTAAAGAACGTGTAAGCGGCTGCTCAGCAAATTCACCTTCAATAATATTACAAGTGTCAGAACCTAACAAGTTTAATAGTGAAGTACCAATGTGATTTATAAAAAATGTTTCAATATCAGCAAAAGATAATTTTTGGTTACTCTTTGCACTTCTATCAATTACAGAATTGATTATATCTATTAATAATACCTTATTATTCTGACTATTAGATTCATTAACATTTTCTGCCGCCATCTGAGATCTATTTTTTCCATATTTAGAATTTGCTAACATTTTCCTAATGCTTTTCAATTTATCTACAGCAATAGGTTTTTTACTTGAATCTTCAGGTAGTAACAATGCCACTGATTGAGCAAAACCTCCTATTGCCTGATGTCCTATATCAGTTGCCATCTTTGCCACAACATCACGGAGGAATTCATTGCCACTCAAACCCATCAGCTTAGCACATTGCACATTCATATAGATAACATTCTTGAGCAATGGTGATAACAGTTTAGCAGCATCATTACCAAAGTCCAAAGAATCGACAATTTCACTGATGGAATCAAGAGGACTTTTATCGCCTGAATCTGAATGAACATTAAATGATACATCTGGTGTTATGACACCCCTCTCTGGTGTATAAAAATATGGCATCACGAGATCACTAGTAAAATCACGTCTCTCATCTCGAGGATTCATCGATTCGTCATTAGTATTTTTGCACTCTGTTTCAACTCTGACTGGCACATCAAGGCTCTTTCTAACATCTTCCTCAAGACCCACCCAAGAAGGTGCATTAGATACCTCAACAAAACCTTGATCATCATTACCATTAGACATAGTTTTAGCAAGATATTTCTTCAATTCATCTTTGTTAACTTCACCATCTGCATCGATGGTATTACGATAAAGAGCGGTATAGAAATCCTTTAATGCATCAAAATTAATATAACCATCTTCATTAAAAAAGAAACTATCTCCAGGAAGAATAAATCTTCCTGGAGTAGCATTAAATGAAAGAAGTAATGTCAAAAATCCCATAAACTCTTTGTTATTACTATTTTTCCTCATAAGACTCATGAATTTAGTGAATCTAGCGATATTTTGCTCTTTTACCTGCGGATTAGCAATCTTACATATATCTTCAAATCCTGACGCAAATAATGCATGAATAGAAGAAACAGTGAATGAGCTTGTATTATAATCTGTTTGCATAAAATTATGGAATAAATCCATGCTTTGTATACCTTGCTCATTGATTCCATGGTTCTTGAACATAGCATTAAAATAAGTATTTATTGAAGGTTGCACAGAAGTTTTATTTAAACAAAAACTATCTTGCAGCATGCGCAAAGGGAGGTGTACATGCTCACTTTTGACAATTAATTTATGTTGATGAAGTATACTTGCTATGGCAGCATATGGTGCTTCTAGGCATGACATATCACCTGACAATAAAGCACTATGAATCGTCTTAAATGGAACAATTTTATCTCCTGCACAATAGACTGCTATCCTCCTTACAGTATCCTCACCTTTACCCTCACCCTCCATATCTTCATCTATGAACGACATTAATGCATCAATAAAGTCTGCAATCTCGTTGCTTGACAACAGATCTGCATTAGCAGCTAATTCATTATGCAGCCCTTGCATAAAAGAGAATGTATTGAAAAATAAAGAACTATTCATGGTATTATAGTGTGATAACTGCTCAGATAATATAAGGGCGGACTCATTATTAAATTTATCAGCCGCTATTGTGGCTTCACAATAAGTAGATACAGCAAGAAATGATAATTTGTTCTTCTGAATATCTGCATAATTTGGCTTTGACACTCCATCATCAGCATAATATGCAGCCACTTTTGGATCAAACAAACCTTTCTCCTGATCATTTGTCTTATATTTATGACTCACACTAGCAAACAATACAGAAGACTTAGCCAGATGTAATATCTGACTATAATCATTATCATTCATTACGGTAGCAGTGCCATCGTTTAAAAATTTCTTAATATGTTCTACAGTAATATTTGCCAAATCAAGAGCATCTCTCCCCGAAGTTTTATTACAAAGATAACCTATGACCTTCTCAACTGATTTACTATATTTAGATTTTAACATAATAAAATCTAACATATTTGATAAGGAAAGCATTTTATTGTCAGCTGCCGTATTCCCATTACTACCCGCAACCACTAAAGATTTCAAATACTTAGAATAAATGTGATTATTTTTCTGTATACAAGACATTCTGTTACCATAGGCCTTTATTGATCTATTGATCCGATTAATTATACTTACATCTTTAACCCAATCAAAATCTGACATATGGTTTTTTAAAAAAACATGTGACATTAACTTATGAGCTCCGATTTGAGGATATTGATTATTCTTATCCCTAAGAATACAACCAACCTTAGCAATATTATCACTATGCGTTTGATCATGAAAAGAATGAATTAGAGCAGTTGATAATTTAGAAAATTCCTTTGTATCATGCAAAGTTTTCAAGTAGTCAGAAAATTTTTCTGTTCCTGAGCCAAACTCCATCTCACCAAGAGATTTTATAATATTAGCAAGGGAACTATTGCCCTCATCAGGCAGCTCATATATACGTTTAAATATATTTGCAAAACTATCAAGATCATCTTGGGTATAAGCATTAGAGTTCACCACATCACTATAAATAGACAAAACCATTGTGGAGAGAGCATTCTTTTTAAAAACAATATCTTTAGCCTCTAATGCCCTCGCTTCCTTATATAAATTAGAGTCAACAAACTGCGTTACACAGTCATCCCAAGACACGCCAGAACTTGCTTTAATCAACTCATCAGTGAAAACTAAATCATTGCAATCAGACATAGAATGTAATGCTCTATATCTGATATCTCTTGGGATAAAGTTTACAAAGAAATCATATGCCTCTTTTGCATCAACAATAGGTATTTGCTGTTCATGACCTACAGCATCTTCCTCCTCCACAGGAGGCACACTCTTTAATTCCAAATGAATACTTCGAGAAAATTTATCAATCATGCAGGCATAATTATAAAAATTCATTCCCCTATTTATAAAACCATTCTTGCGAGCAATACCATCTGTATTAATACGCCCAGATACATCATGAACTGCATTATTATGTATATAATCCCTAGATGTTCTACTATACCCAGAGGTTATATAAGCATTTACATCATACTGAGCAATATCAATATCAACAATTTTTTTGCAAAAATTGTGGTATTTCTTTCTCTTTTCTACAGAATCACTAACAAGATGAGTCCTTAATGCAACTTTTTCAGTTCCATAGAACATAAAGTCGCCTAACATACTATAGTTAGGATCCGTGCAAAATTGCTTATAATTAAAGTTATTAATCAATGATCGATTATTCATAAATGTATTGAGAAGATCAAGACGTTCTTGATAGCTAATGGCATCACCTTCATATTCAAGAAGGGATGAAAGTACCAAATATAAAGCAAATATATTGTCAATGGATTCCACATCGTTTTTATCAATAGCCTGATTGAGCATATCCATTATTACAATTGAAAATTGTACAACAGTTGTCATAGCCTTAATGGGACATATTCCTTGCTCCTTAGTGCGCATAAATAAGTAAGGAGTAAGACGTATGATATTATTACAGGCATCAATAAAACCTAGATAAGCCATTGATCCTTTTGATAAAACACTTTGATTATCAATAGAAATATTCTTACAAAAATGATCAAAGTTCTTTTGAGTGTCATGCATACGACACTCAAGAAGATTGAGGTATTTCATTAGATCTGCGTTATGCAAAAATTCATTCCTACGACCCAACACCTTGAATAAGAAACTGGTATTGCTCAAATTTATTGTTTTTAAATTTCCCTTACTATTTTCAGTATCACCTATGCATTGATTAGCAATCTCTAATGCCACAATTGGAGACAATGCGTCAATCAAAATATGCTGTGTATTAAATAATTTATGAGAATCTAATCCAAATAAAAGATGTCTTGCTTTCACCAATTTCTCTACCAACACTGGTTTCATTTTATCTTCTAAAGATTCAGAACTACTGTCATCCTTAAGCTGACCCTCACCATCATTAAGCTGATCATTAACATCATCAGATACCTCTTCTTCTGTAGAAAGGCACATTCCAGGTCTATTATATCTGCCCCATCTCTTTAATTCTCTACTTTTACGAATATCTGAAAAGTGCTTTACTGTTAACACCTGCCCGCTCGAAACACTATATTTCTCCACAAGATACTTTTTTAATAATAAGGCTTCCTCACTATCGAGAATAAAACATGATAAATCTGAACAATTACCATCATCATTTAATAAAGATGCATATTGTATCATTTTATTCTTAGTAATATTGCAATACCTACCGCCTTTCATGGTGCAAGAGCCGAAATTACACAAAGGCACCCTCAGGAACCCATCTTCCTCTTCCTTCCTAACCCACTCATTGTGTAGAGTAACAGCATAAAGCTTTGTATCCTTCATCTTATCTTTATTTGACATGACCATCATCGAGCCATCGTCCATTTCAACAAGAACCAAACCCTCTTGTGACATAGTAAGAGATGAAGAAAGTATATGTTTACCTTGAGGCTTATCAGACAACATGTTATTTGGCGCAACACTCATATCAGTTACTACGTCATCAGACTCAGAATTCAGCATAGACATGATCCCTGTCCACATAGATTCTGTACTATCTAAAACAGCTGCTTCTTTCTCTAAAAGCTTTGTAGAAAATTTATTAAACAACTCTACATTGCTTTTATCTGATGCGCTTACACTTGGAAAAGTAGATTTAAAAAATGAAGCAAGATTATTAATTTGTGTGAATGTAGAATCACTACCAACTTTATATTCCAATTTAATATACTTAAGCAGAGCATCCTCTGGAGCATCTCCGACTTTCTCTGTAATTGGCGCAGACTTATTACCATCAATATAATGACCAAAAATACTTCTATGACCCTGGTCATTAAGGGATTCTCTTTCAAATTCTTTATTGAATACCGCGTAAACCGAAACGCCATTCATTGTAAATTTTCCCTGTTCATCTGCAGGATTTTTCTTAATGAAAATCTTATATTCACCAAAATCAATCATAAAGGAACCAATAGCAGGAATATAGGTCATTTTATCAAAAAAGCTGTCTGTATTAGCAATGCCAGTGATCATGCCACCCATATCTGGTGTATCATTCGCTTTCCTAGAAGCCAATGCTGACTCTACAGCGCCCATTAAAAATGCCTTAGGCATTATGCTGCCAAATTCAGCAGGTTGAAACCTTGAAAAGACCTGCATAACAGAAACAAACAAATCTTGAAAACCCTCTCCGACTTCCTGCACAGTCTTAGATGCCTTACCTAAAGATTTTTGTAATCTAAATTTATCTTTCAATGCAATAGACACTTCACTAGGAATATGATCCTTATATACATCAACCACACACTCTAATGCGCCATATAATTCAAAAGACATTATACTAGATTCAGTAGGCAGATTATTGCTATACAGTCTATCAAAGCAAGTCATTGCAGAGCGATAACCTTCCGATCTTTTCAACTGTTCGTCATCTCTTCCAGATAACACATCAGCAAAGAATCTAATATCAGACTCATCTTGATGATCCTTAGCATTTAATTCCTTTTCAAATAATATAAAACATCTATTGTTATTAGATTCACTAGGTGATGGACTATCCTTAAAGTCTACATGCATCTTCTCTTCTAAATCTAATTTTAAATCATAATTATCAATCGGCATAACAATGCAAACCCCAAGCTTTGCAATTTTAGCCACTACGAACTCTTGATTACCTAACCTTATAACGGTAATATTTTGGCAGAATTCATCCATCAGCTCCTTAACAAAGCTATCTTTAGGAGATTTATTCAAACCATCCTTTATCTTGCCAAAGGATTGCTGAAGTTGCTCCTTATACAATACATTGAAATCTACGTACTTATTATAATCACTCAATATATTATATTTTTTGGTCATGAAATGCGATATCAATAAACATGTTATCAAATAAACAACAGAAATAACAACAGCAGAGATTATACTGGCAAATATAGCAACATCAGGTGATTTACCCCCAAATCTCTCAATCAATTTCGATTTTATTTTCTTGTCTAAAACAGTCACAAGAGTGATCACTAACGCTACGATATTTATAGCAACAATCACTGGTATTGATATTGCCAACGTAAGTGATTTCCAATACCATGCTGAACCAGATGCACGAACAGACCTATGGCCCCTTTCACCGCGCATCATTTTACGAAAATCAGAAATACTCATCAATCAAACCTATATTATCTTAATAACCATGGTCGAACCATAAATCAAAAATTATACTAAACAATATGAAGTTATACACAATTTAAATTACCATATAATTAACTAAGCAGTAGGAACTAAGATAATTTTATAAAACTAATCCATTTATTATAGCGCATAACACACAAAAACAACAAGATCGAAAATAAATGAAAAAGTAATATTAACAGGCTTAAGTGGATTATCTGATGCAGATATAAGTACAAAAAAGTAAATTAAAGCATTGTTTCACCACCAGCCAAAGAAACTTCACCACTATCTAACAGATCTTTAGCAGCTTTCACGATTCCAGCCTGAGATTTATCAACATCACTCATCTTAATAGGACCAGAGGCTTCCATGTCCTCTTTAATAATTTTTGCGGCACGTTCCGACATATTATTCAAGAATTTATCACGCAATTTCTCTTCTGCTCCTTTCAAAGCAACAGGTAAGAGATTTTTGTCTACCACTTTCATCAAAGATTGCATTCCATTATCATCAAATTTAATGATATCATCAAAAGTAAACATATTTTCGCGAATATTAGTGGCAAGTTCTTTTTGCTGCTTTTCCATAAGCTTCATCATTCTAGCTTCATTGGCTTTATTAAAACTATTAAATATTTCATATACAATTTTCTTGCCACCATCTATATCAACATTGCCGATATTGTCTATGAACTCATATTTAATATTTCTCTCTAATACACTCAGCACATCATCTGGTATGTCACCTAAGTTCGCTACTTTGATCAACACATCAACGGCCACCTCATCCGAAAACATACTAATTAATTTTGATGAGGTCTCAGAAGAAAGCTTGGACATAATCAATGCTATAGTTTGGGAATTCTCTTTGTGGATATAAGAAAATAATTTCTCTGGGTCTATATTACATAATTTTTCCCACACAGTATTTCCTGGGGGACCTTTTATATCGGTTAAAATTGACTTCACTGCTTCTTCGCCAAGAACCTCAACCAGAAATCTCTCTGTGCTATTAATATTACCTATCATATTATTAGCATTATCCATTTCTGTGAGGACCTCATCTATTATATTGTGCTTAAAATTGCTGTCTATTATACCCAAACTAGACATAACTTGAGATAATTTTTTTATCTCATTACTATCCATCAATTTTAATATAGATCTTGCACTGTCAACCTCTAGCGACATAAGGAAAATAGCTGCTTTCTTCAATCCTTCATTAGCAGGTGTTCTAGACATTACTTCCCTCTTGCTCAGAATAAATCCACTTCCTAACTATAGATACGGCGTCTTCTGGCCTTTCCTTAACAAAAGCATTCAATTTGTCAATGGGGGTCTCTTCTTTTGCAGCTCCACCTTCTTCAGCTATATCATCATTGATCACTATATCTATTGCTGCTCCAGCTGCATCATCGCCAGCTTCGGCATCTTTTATATTATCTTCTGTATTTTCATTCTTACCTGATTTGCCAAATAAATCAAATGTACGATTTATTATAGGCTTAATAATAAAAAACGCAATCAGTAGCATCACGACAGATGTAATCAAGGTATTAATGAGAGGGTATATGTTTTGCGCCAACATAGACAACACTCCTTCTTCTTCTATTTCTGGTTGAGAAAATGCCATATTAACAATTTCTAATTTATCACCCCGACTCTCATCTATACCAATCGCAGAAGACACCAGGGCCCTAAGCTTGCTTAACTCTTCTTCGCTTCTTGGTACATATGTCGGAATACCCCCATCCACATCCTTAGTATATGTACCATCAATCATAACCGCAACAGATAAACGCTTAATTAATCCATACGCCTTGACATTCCTACGCATCTCTTTCGAAATTTCATAATTTTTTAATTCATCTACTTTGTTGCCTTTGGCACTGCTGGATCCACCGGAGCCACCGCCACCAGGAATATTGTTTGCCACACTAACACTTCCATCTGCATTAGTGCTATTATTACTCTCTTCCGTAATATGTTCAGACCTTAACACACGCCCTTCGGGGTCATATCTCTCAAAATCTACAACCTCTCTATCAAAATTAATATCAGCATAAGCCTCAGCTCTTACATTGCCCAATCCAACATATCTCTCTAGTAAACTTTCTACTGTTTCCCTCATATGCTTTTCTTCAGCAAATTTATACTCATTCATAGTAGAGACAAACTCATTATCTTCACTAGAAGATAATTTGAAGGATTTGCCATCCGTACTAACTATTGTAATATTATTTATTGATAATCCTTGCACAGATGAAGAAACTAAGTGAGTCATTGCACCTATTTCTTTTTTGGATAAACCTTTGCCAGAACGCAATTTCAGCACAACAGAGGCAGTGGTTTCATGTTTATCTTTTGAAAATAATTCCCTTTTTGGAATCACCAGATGCACCCTCGCTCCCTTTATGCCCTCAAAGGAACTTATAGTACGAGCAAGTTCTCCCTCCAACGCACGAAGTAAATTAACATTCTGATTAAAACTAGACATACCAAAAGAATCTGTTTTATTAAATACTTCATATCCAACTATTGATCCACTATTAGGAATACCCTCTGATGCCAGCCTCATTCTTAATTCACGAGCTTCCTCAGCCTGTACATATATGTCCTCACCTCTCTTACTATACTGGTGTCCATGCATGTGCAGAAATCTTACCACTTCACCAGAATCTTCAGGAATTAGATCGCTGTATAATACCACCATATCTGAAGAAGATACTCTTGCAATTACCAAGAACAAAAATAAAATTACTGTTACAGCAGCTCCTGCAACCATAGAAATCTTAGCCCTGCTCAAATTCCTTATTGCATCCATATTGAATTAAACCCAAAATACAAATCATAAAACAAGATGCGGGATTATTACACCAAAAATGACATAAATCAAGTATTAAGAATAGATTAATTTTATTGGTGTAAATAAAAAAAATACATAATTTTATTATGCAAAATTAAGAATAATATCTGAATACAATATCTATTGATCTATTATTACAACACTCATTAACAATAATTTATGTCCCTATGTTCATTTATGGCCTTATCAATCAACTCTCTCGTATCAGATAGTATGGTTTCTGTTTTCACTCTTTCATTTAATGTATATATATTTAGATTATCATCATCATTTAGCTGATTGGCCACATCTTGCATAACTTGCACATCATTTTCCCATGCCTTTCCAACTTCCTTGCCGACAATAGGCCATATTATAAATGTAAGAATAAATGAAAATAATGTTACTAATGAAAGAAAGGATAATCTTGCTATATCAAAGCATTTTGTATTACCCTTACTGATATTTAATATCTTATTACTATCTAAAAATAATAAAATGAAGGTTAAAAATACTACTAATGAACTCAACGCATAAAACACTTCACTTACAATAAGTACAATTTTTACTTTGTATAATCTACCATATAAGCTGGAATGAATATTTTCTTTACCATGCTTCTCAATATACTCAGATCGTTCATATATAAACTTTATTACATCTACTAAGATCACAAATAATTTGCATATATTGATTAAATTTAAAAATGCATGCACAGCCAAAAGAGAGATATAAAATTTATTACCTAGATGATGAAAATGAGAAACTTCAGTTACGATGCATAAGGTGAATAATATAGTAGACTTTAACAAACTCATTGAACTACTTGCTGTGTTTTTTGTAATTAGATGCGATACAGATAAACTGATCTTATCATGACTACCACAATCATTATCTGAATTGAGCTGAGAACGAAACTTTTCATGTGTAAATAAATATATAAATTCTAAATAAAGTTTATATACAGAGAACAATAAAAAAGTAGTAGACAGAAGCACAGAAAAAAAAGACAGCGTCCTTAGAGAATGTTTAGACAAATGCATTTCTAAAGTCTTAAATAATACAAATTTTATTATAGATATCGCATAGGAAGCAACGTGAAGTACAAATAAGAAGTAGAAAAAACGCCTTTTACGCTTCTCCAGGTTTTGAATTTTCTGATTAAAAGAAATAGCATTTTCTAGCATCTTACTATATTTTTTATCACTCATAATGCTATAACGCTTTCCTTTTTATATTAGTAAAAATACTAACATTGCTCTATTAAAAGATCAATTATTAATCTAGTAATCAATTATATGAAGCATCAGAGATGATATTAATTGTTCAAAAGCATTTTTTCACAGAAAATTCTTTTTTTATTAGACAAAATGCGCTTAGATCAATTCTAAGGACTTACTGGCTCAGACATAGCCGCATTGGAATAATGCACCCCTTCATCGATTGATATCAAAACTTCTATACAATTATTAGAACAGGCTGATTTACTATCCAACCCATTGCTTAGACGTCCAACACAAAGGCAAGTGCTGACAGCATCATTAGAAGTATCTTTTTCCTTCACAAATTGAGCCTCAAGAAATAACTGTTGCAAAAATTCTAATAAACAATGCTTTTCTTCTTTGCAGATAATCGTACCATCTCCCAATTTATTAACCTCGCCCTTAAGTGTATCAATATAACCTTTCATTAGTTCATTATCGTAGCAACCAGAGCGCACTAGACTACTTTCTACTTCTGCAATACTTAAACTTGCTGCTATAAGAGGATTAGATGCCATATATTCCTTCTCCATCTCCCTACGAATTGTCTTAGAAATTATCATATTTAATATGATTAAAGATAAAAGAGATATAGTAAAAAGTACGAATCTCCCAATATCCAATGCATTACCCTTAAATATTTTTCTAGAGGTAAAGCCTTCAGCGGCCAGAACCATTATCAAGGAAAAGGAAGTTATTATGTACAAAAATTGTATGCATTTATCAATAAAAGCATATACATGTGATTTAAACATTCTGATATCAATCTTATTTGCTTTATATGCCATACAAATCTTAGCAAATTTATAAAACTTGAATACTATGCTCAAAATCTTCAAAGATAATGTGATAACCTCAAGTACAAGTAATACAGCTAATACAGGCTTAGTATAAGGAGAGCGTTTATAATTCAAATACTCAACAATACATATAAGCGTCATAGAAACAGAAGATTTTAGTACCGCTGTTATTTTTGAATATATTTTCACGGAAAATCTATCTGGCATTTTCATTTGATTGGTATTATCACCAGGAAGGTTCTTAGTATTAGAAATACTAGAAGAAGGAAAACCATTAAATGATTCAGCATATTTACGATTTAAGTATACTTTTCTTGCTTCCAACAGCATAAAGGTGACTGCAATACAAAGATTTATTAGAGTAGTGATCAAAGAAATCAAAACAAAAACCTTAGCGAACGCAACTGGCATCGCACAATTTCCTATTTTGAAAACAAATAACTTCAATATCAATGATACGTAACTCACAAAATGCATTGCTAAAGAAACATATGCAAGAATCTCAAGTCTATTATTTAATCTTTTGATTCGACCTTTATGCTCTTTATAGAGCTTCAATCTTTTATATGACTGAAATTCACAAGGCGTGCTTACCATAACATACCAAAAAAAATCTACAGTACATATATTGTACCATATTTCTATAAAATATCAAGTTTGATATCAAATATCACTCTCAACCAGATATAATACAACTATATATAGTTATATTATCATACACACACACCGTTAGAAGATTACTTTTAATTATTGCTTAACATACTAATGATTTAATTGATCATTGTGTAGACAACCGGAACAGGTTTGCAATGGGAGAACAAAAATCACCAAGAACCCCATCTGAAAATGAGACACGTCCAAGTGTGAAAGAGCCAAAAAAAACTCAGACCTCTTCCTCAAAAGAGAATAGTTTGACAGCAATCAGTGATAAAAATGCTGAATCTACAGACATAGATAACAAAGAAGAAGAACAAATACCCAAACCAAAGAGCGCCTTAAAAAAGACACTCAGTAATACAAAGGAAAAGCTAAGTAAGGCAAGGCAAAAATTTAAAAAATGGGGTCAAGAGGATTGCCCCTTTATAACTGGCATTAATAAAAGGCAATTTCTAACGATGGCACTTCTGCTGACATTTGGTATAGTGTTAGCCATATTAGCCAGCCCAGTTCCTATCTTAGGCATTGTAATTAGCTCTTTCTTAAGTATAGGCTTTGTCTTTGTTGGTACAAATATAAGAAAAAGCCATTCCAAAGAACAAGAAGAGCTGACGCAGAAAGATAAAATACAACAATTGGAACAGAAAGTAGAAGAATTAATAGAAGCTAAAAATAAAAAACCCAATGAGGAAGAAGAAGTAGAAAAACCAGCTCTGGCAAAAAATAGATCAGAAGATTCTGCAGAAGAAGAAGTAGCAAAAGCAGATTTAGGAAAGTCCGACTCAGAAACTCCAGAAGTAAGACCCGAAGTAAAAGCAGATTTAGGAAAGTCCGACTCAGAAACTCCAGAAGTAAGACCCGAAGCAAAAGCAGATTTAGGAAAGTCCGACTCAGAAACTCCAGAAGTAAGACCCGAAGTAAGTCCTGCAAAGTTAGATTCAGCACCACCATCCACCGCATCAACGAAAGAGGAAGCTAAAAATTCTGAGAAACCTTTGACTAAAGAAGAGCTTGCAAAATTATCAGATATTATAACAATAATGAAAGAGCACCCTTCTCTCTTAAGTTCATTAGAAGGTGTTTCTATAAATAAGGCAGGTGAAGTAAATAATGAAAACTCTCTTAGAGCAGATAGTACAGCCCAAAATCAAACAACTACAATAGATACTGGAGCAAATAAATAAAGATATGTATAAAATAAACAAATATATTTTATTACATATAAACTCATAACCATCCAAATTGGTTGATTATTAACTTAATCCTTAAAAGTTCTTTTTTCTACAAATTAAGCTAATAATAAACATTTAATATAAACCTGCTAGGCTGTACATCAGCATGCAATAACTTGATTAAAGTATTTCAATGGCAGAGAAGAAAAAAACGGAAGAAAATACAACGAAAGTGGCTAGACCTCAACTAAAGAAATTTAGAGATTCATTCTCTAAACTGGATCTAGATCACGCCACCTTAGTTGCGAGCACAAACGCAAATTTAGTAAAATCAATGCCAAAAGAAAATCAGGATTTATTATTAGACGCAATGAGTCATGCCAGGAATCAACACAAAGGTCTTAAGGCTCTATTTCTTAGCACATATATAGTACCTTCTTGCCTAGTTCCAACTTCACTTGGATTAATGGGGATTGGCGGAGCTCTTTGTACTACCGGAGGAGGAGCTCCAGCAGGTGTTGTGCTAATAGTAATTGCAATAGTTGCTGCCGTCTCTGCTTGTGTAGCAGCTTTAATTACCGCTAAGATATATAAAATGTCAATGAACTCTGCTGTTAAAAAATTGCTTGGAGCCAATGTGTATAACGATTTTCAGACAAACCACACAACAGGAGTAGCGGAAGTTGTTCGAGGAAATATCAAGTACGTCGAAGATGCAACTGCAAAGGTAAAGATACAAATAAAAAAATTAGATAAAGTCATTCATGGAAGAACAGTAGCTACAAACAAATCATTAAAACAAGAGCAATGTAATCAAGAAAAAGAAAAACTTACTAAAGTAAAAAATGATCTAGAAACAAAATTGAAAGACCTACAAAATAAACTAGTGGAATTACAAAAAGATGATAATAAAAGCACTACTAAAGACACAGATATCGTAGCAAATACAAAAGAAAGCACAAAAATTACAAAAGAAATAGAAGGAAATGATAAGAAAATTACAGAATTAGATACAAAAATAAAAACATTAGAAAATGATAAAACACCTGAACTAAACAAAAAAGAACGTAAAAGTTTAGTCAAAGAGGCAAAAGAAGCAAAGAAAACGGCAAACGACCTATTAATTACTATAAGTAACGCAGAAAATACTTTCAAACTCGGAAATAAATATCTAGCTTCTAATTTACAGCAAACAATTACAAGTCTAGACCAACTAACATCAACACAGGATAGTAGTCTGAACATTGATAATACAAAAACAGTAAGAGAAATAAGCAAATCCCTTGATGAATCGAAAAAAAGTCTCGTTAACTCAATAGCTGCAGTAAATCCAGCAACGATTTTAGCCAAAAATGGTGCAACTGCAGCATCTGATGCAGATATTAAGCAACCTCTAAAACCTGGTGCTAATACAGCGTTACAAGATACTACAAACGGACAAATGACTAAATAATACATAAATATATTAACCTATAATTAATGCATTTATATTAAGATAAAAACAACATGAGTTGACGCATTAAGATTAAAGGAGACAATGCTATGCCTATTGATACTACAAATGCAGGAAACAGCCAAATACCTCAGACAGTAACTAATGGTCTCTACCCTGCATTACCAGCAACTGTTCCGGAAGATGACAATAGGCCACCACCACCTTCAACTCCACCTCCTGCATCACAAACATCACAGAAGCAAGATCCTCCAGCTCCTACTCGTCCAGCTCCTTCTAGTTCAGCTCCTCCTCGTCCAGCTCCTCCTACTCTTACTCGTCCAGCTCCTACTCGTCCAGCTCCTCCTACTCCAGGCGCGTCATCTAATCCTACAGCTACACCCGAAGATCAGCAACCACCACCAGCAGCAGCATCTGGAGAAAGTGAATCCAGGGCAGAGGCAGGAAAAACTGAAGAAAATAGAAAACCTAGATTGCCTAGAAACCATGACGATGCTACAAAAAAATCAAAATCAGAAGGAACTGGCAGTAACCTTGATGTGAAAGCAGATTCTACGAGAGTTAAGAGAAAGCATAAACGTAAACAGAAGTTTGCGCAGAAGATAAATGATGAAGCCCAAGCCAACGCAAATTCAGAACCTCCAGAACCACCAGAAGAGCCCAGAGTAGATGATTTTCAAGCAAGTCCTCCAGAGGAAGCGGAAAAAGAATATACTCTGCCTGCAGATATAGGCTTAGAAGTATGCGCACCTCTTGTCAAAGAATTTATCAAAAAACATAATGGTAAAGGTATACAATTAAAAGAAGCACATATGGCAGATATAATTAAATATTACTTTGATGGCGCTGTTGATAGCAATACTAGCATCGTAAGCCGTGACGGTTATAGCAATGTGCCGACAGATATGTATGAGCATATACTATATGATATAAAACTTGGGCTATTAGAATATTATTTCTCTAACTATGAGAAGGAAAACAATAACATAACAGGAGAGGAAGAAGAAATAGAGACTCGCAAAGAGGAAGAATATAGTAAAGACGCACAATATTATGCTGGAGGTATACAAAAAATAATAGTTGCATTACTTGAACATGAGGGAATAACTGAAGAATCAACAGCAAATATGGATGCAGATGACTTCGTTGACAAAATTACAAAATTCAGAGATGAGATGCTCAACGGCAGAAAAGAACAAGAGCAAAAATATGCACAAAGATATGAATATGATGGGGCAAGATTCTCCTTCCCAACTTTGGCAGAAGATCTGAAGAATAATGAAGCTGAAAACGCAGTAAAACTAATTGATTCTATCGTCACTCATAATGATAATCCATATATAATTAATATTATCCAAAACTATGCATTAATGGATCAGGTTTTAGTAGAGCATAACAAATTTAATGCCAGCGATGCTAGGCATCACTTATCTGAAATGCTTGGCACTCCAGAAAAAATAAAAGACGCTGAAGATAAAAGAGAGCCATCTCTAAAAGAGGCCGCTTTGCATAAATTAAGAGACCTAACTGGATTCGGGGAAGCAATATATGATAAAAATCCAGACATGTTGCCTTATCAAGCAAGGATGATGAAATGTAGTAGTGCATTAAATAGATACGAGTCCCAATCAAAGAAAATGCATGATAAATTATGCAATTCAATTATGAAAGCAGTAATACATTCTGATGGAACGGAAAGTGAAGCACACACTGCAGCATCTGCCGCTTTATCCAAGGCTATGGATCCAGAGGGGAAAAAATATAAAGAACTGCAAGAAACTAGCAAGACTTTAGTGAAACTTATGCCAGAAGATCAAAAAGATAATGCCAAAAAATATATAGAGCAACAAATAAAAGAACAGGCAGCTGGCTATAAAGAGAGTGGAGAGGCCTTCATAGAGACTGCTTTGCAAATTAAAAAAGAAGCCATTAAAGATGGATTAACTGAAAAACAATTTCGAAAAAAGCTCCAAACTGCCTATGGACACTATAAAAATGTAAAACAAAGAGATGGAATGAAGTTCCAGACAAAAGGAAGTGATGGATTGATGCAAGACGTAGTATCTCAAGCAGCCACTATAGAGGGAGGAGTAGAGAGTTTTGAGGATATTGCAGCTAGACGAGGTGTCAGCACTGATGAGTTCGCAGAGAGACCTTTACGCGATGAAGCCTCTAAATTAAACCTAGATGACAGAAGCAATAAGGAATTAAAATCATTATTAGGAAAAATGGTAAGCCGTAACTATACAAGAAATAGAAGCAAGTTAGCCAAAGCAATGGATTTTGCTCCTATCGCTTCATTACAATTAGGAGCTCTTGGTTCTGCAATAGGAATCGCTGTTTCTGCATTAGGATTCTCTTTATCACTTACTGTAGCTCCGGTT
Organism: Rickettsiales bacterium; assembly: GCA_965262395.1. Lineage (GTDB taxonomy): Bacteria > Pseudomonadota > Alphaproteobacteria > Rickettsiales > Anaplasmataceae > CBDHFF01. Next base: position 753,358 of record OZ253531.1, on the reverse strand, counting down.
ATTTCTGGTCTAGCCGCTGCATTCACTATATTAGCTGGATTTACTTTTTTAATTAATTTTACAATTAGGAAGGTACAGGAGAGAAAACTTAAGAAATCGCTTACTGAAGGTAAGGATATCAAAAAAATGACCACAGATGAATTAAAAGATATTGTCACAATGGTTGATAATATCAATAAACTAGAAAGCAAATTAAACAAACTGATAAAACAACACCCAGAAAAGAAAGAACAATTAAAGAAATTAAAACAAGACTTAAGAAATGCAGTTAAAGACAAAGAATTAAATAAACAATCACTAGGCTTAGCCGTAGATGAGTTGTTAAATAGTAAGACCACAGAAGATATGTTATTAAATGATCTAGAAACACTTATTGAAAATATTGATAGGGATAATTCAGAGAGGCAGGAAGGTCAAACTACTTTGGCTGACCAGTTTGCTTTGCAAGGTGCTAAATTAGATGACACAAGAGAAGATGATGACCATGCTCAAACACAAGGAGATTTACCAGCAAATGCATTTGGTGCCGGAGGTTTGCAAACAGCTGATGCAAATGTAAGTCATGCTGCACCAGCAACACCACAAAACGTTACAGGAGAAAATGAGAAAGGTAATCCTTCTGCAACACAAACACAAACACAAGCCGGCAAAGGCTAGAAAAGATAATGCACTCTGCAGCACATGCAACGGGGCGTCATGATTCAACCTTAGTAGCAGGAAGAGCGGCGAGAGATAATTTCTCTGCAACACCTACGCAGATAGAAAAGCTCTACACAAGTAATTCAATATTAAATAATTTATTATCCATATTGTTTTAATAGAGCATTTTGACCGCCCTACTCTAGATGCTACTTCAACATTTTCCAGTTTTTTGCACTGTTGATACTAACTGGAAGTAGTACATCCAGAAAGGAGCTACTTTCCATAGATTTTTTTACAACATCTTTTATTTTATCAATGCTATGCTCTCCTACTTCAAGAATAACCTCATCATGCACTTGTAATAGCAACTTTGCATCCTCATTTTGAATATTATTATGTATCTTAATTATAGCCTCCCGCATTATATCAGCTGCTGTACCTTGCAATGGAGCATTGATTGCCGCTCTCTCGGCAAATGATCTTTGTTGATAGTTTTTATTATTAATAGAAGGCACATAACACCTTCTGCCAGATAGAGTTTTTACATAACCATTTTCTTTAGCATATGCTATAGTAGCCTCCATATATTCACTAATACCTTTATAATAATCCAAATAATAATCTATATATTTTTGTGCTTCTGTTGTAGAGATAGACAGCTGTTTTGCCAAACCAAACGCACTAATGCCATATATGATCCCAAAATTTATTGCTTTGGCTTTTCTTCTTAATTCTGCCGTTACATCTGAGATAGCAACATTAAATATCTGACTAGCGGTTATCGCATGTACATCATGATTTGAAGCAAGAGCTTCTTTTAATGGTATAATATTGGCCATATAAGCTAGAAGACGCAACTCTATTTGTGAATAATCTGCCGATAACAATAAATACTCATTCTTAGATATAAATGCCTCCCTGATTTTATGACCTTCAGGCGTGCGTACTGGTATATTTTGCAAATTGGGATTATGCGAACTCAACCTGCCGGTTGAAGTTAATGTAAGGGAATAAGTGGTATGAATCCTACTGGTGCTGAAGTTAATCTGTTTTAGCAATGAATCTGTATAAGTATTAATCAACTTTGATAAATGACGCCATTTTATTATATATTCTGCAATATAGTGATCGTTAGCAAGCATTGACTCAAGCACACTAATATCCGTACTTTTCTTCTTTTTACCAATATCTATTTGTAATTCATCAAATAAAACTACTGCTAATTGCTTAGGTGAGCCTATATTAAATTCATGCCCTACGATCTCATATATCTTGTTCTCAACTTTCTGCAACTCAACATTAAACTCTTTAGATAAGTTATACAGCACGTTTTTATCAACCAGGATACCCTCCTTTTCCATTGAATAAAAAACATTCACTAATGGTTTATCTAGTTCCCAATACATATTATATAGAGATTGTTCAGATAATTTCTGCAAAAGCAGGTGATATAAAGCAATCATAAAGCATGGAGTGTTTTCATTATCTGAATCTATACTTAGGTACTCTGATAATAGATGCTTAATATCATTTTTATGCTTTCCAGAATCCAGCATGTAAGACATAAGCTCCAAATCTTCTCCGAAAACAATCTCAACATCTAAAAAATGTTGTATATTTTTTAAATCACAAGCTATCTTCAGCAATGATTTATCTAATAACATCTTCTTAAATAAACTAAGACAATCATTCCATATATCTTCACCACTCGAAAACAATGATTGGGCACTAATTTCATTGGCCTTGATGATATACATTGTCTCCCTTCTACAGGAAATATTTAAATTAAGCACGACATCTTGATCTTTAATAATTTGAAAAGAAAGTATGCCACTATAATAACAATCAGCTACACATGCTTCCATATCTTTGATAGTAGAAACTAGAATAGTTTCTACTTTAATGAGCTGTGTTAAATCTTCGGTAACAACAGAATTATCGCATGATTCCCAGACCTTGCTGATTCTTGCAACTAATGATTTCAAGCCATATTGCTCTAGGAACATTCGTAAAACTGTTATATCTGGCTTAGAATAAATGCAATCCTCAAGGCTAACATCCATAGGAACCGAGTCACACAAAGTTATAAGCGTTTTAGATAAAATAGCCTTTTGTTTGTTTAACAATATATTTTCTCTACGTTTATTTTGCTTTATCTCCTGAGCATTTTCTAACAAATTCTCTAAAGTACTATATTCATTAATCAGTTGTGCTGCTGTTTTTATTCCAATACCAGGTACCCCTGGTATGTTATCAGATTTATCACCAGTGAGAGATAGTACATCAAGTAATTTATCTGGAGCAACACCAAATTTCTCAATAACATAATCTGAATCTAAATATCTGTTCTTTAGTGAATCATATATCTTAACTGAATCATCCATGAGTTGCATTAGGTCTTTATCGGATGAAAATATAGTGATTGTGAGATCCTTGTTATTAGCAAATTTTCTAACCAGAGAGGCAATGATGTCATCTGCTTCATATCCCTCCAGTTCAAGAATCTTGATTCCGAAAGCATTTATGGCTTCTCTTAATGTAGCAAATTGCGGGATCAAATCATCTGGTGGTGCAACTCTATTAGCCTTATATTCGCTATATAAATCATTTCTAAAGGTCTTTTTCCCATAATCACAGGCAATTACCAAATAATTGATTGAATGATTTTGTAAACACTTAAATAGCATATTTATAAACCCGTATATCGCTCCTACCGGTGCACCACTGGCATTAGTCAAGGGAGGCAATGCGTAATATGCCCTAAAAAGAAAACTATAAGCATCAATAATAATGAGATTTTTCATAAAAATATTTCCAATATGAGTACACAGAATACAACATAATCTTGACATAACAAATACCTGCCTATAAATTATATATTGTATTAACAAAATAAGAAAGGTTCAGGATGTTTCAACTTAAATCAGCCCATGATATCAAAGAAAACGAACTTAAATTTGTAAATGAAGAGCTAATAGAGTGTGTTAGTCAAACGTTGTCTTCAGCTGATGTATCAAAAGATAAAATTGAAGCTACCAAAGTAGCATTATCAGATTTTGTTAAAAATAATGAGAAATATCTATTAATTAGTATTACCAATATAATACTTGAAATTTGTACAGGAAAAGAAATAAACAGTCTCTTTTCAAAAGATGGTGAGGCTTTAGAAGAATCAACAAATACTTTGTTTGAACAAGTCAAAAGGGATATAAGAAATAGTCTTTTAGATCCAACAAAAAAAGAGCGCCCATTCACTATAGCAGAATATTCTGCAGAAACTACTTTTGATAAAGTACATGCAATACCAATTGAAGTGGTCGCTAAATTCCACTCTAGATTTGTAGCAAACTGTAAAAAATATGGATATAAGAGACGTGATGAATATGGACATTTAGTATTAAACCAAAAATCTGAAGATTTCACTGAAGCAGAATTATTAGACCCTGAAATTAGAAATAAACTGAAATCTATAATGAATGATAAAGTGGTACCTTTCATCCACGATGGCGGTGGCTTAGCATCAATGCAGATAGGTTTGAGCACCAGGTTATTTGGCATACATGCACCAAATAAAAGCACAGAAGAAGAAACAAAATATTACTCCTCTGTACTACAAGCCAGTCATAGCAAAGGAATGAATCCAAATAATTACAGCGTTGATCACTTTATTAATGAAGGATATAAAACTGCCACAGATGAGATTATGTTTGTAATAAATCCAAAGATTGTTAAAACATCAGACGATTGTATAGTGGAATGGTGGGAAGGATGTTTTTCTTTTCCTAAATTTCGTACTTTATTGAAAAGACCTGTGGCTTGTGAAATGCATTATATAGATCATAATTTTCAACCAGTACAAGTAAAACTATTTGGGTGGTTAGCAGAAGCTGCAATTCATGAAACAGATCATTTAAATGGCACCAATTTGATTGATACGGTAGATCCATATAAGCTAAAATCTCATATATCAGGATGGGCTCCTGGTGGACGTTATAATAAACTATGATTTAAGCTTGAAATATCTCACAATTTATGAGACAATCTTCGCTATTCGTATGTAAAGTATAGTTGTAATGAAAAGTAAAAATGGTATATTTGGTCGAAAATCCTCAATTATCTTTGTACTATTGGTTTTAGCAGCTGGTCTAGTGTTTAATCAAGAAAAGCAGTTAGATAGAAAATTCATTACTATAGGAACGGCTTCGATAACTGGCGTTTATTATCCAGTAGGTGCGGCTCTGTGTAAATTTATCAACATGGAGAAGAAACATGGCATTAGATGTAATGTTGAAGCGACCACTGGATCAATACATAATCTTAATTCCATGAGAAATGGAGATATAAATTTTGGCGCAGTTCAGTATGACTGGGCATATAATGCATACAAAGGCGAAGGATCTGCATTTAGTCATCTAGGAAACATGAATAATCTGAGATCTGTATTTAATTTACACAAAGAGCTTCTAACTATGGTATCTCGGGCAGAAGACAATATAAATACAGTGGACGATATTCAAGAGAAAATTGTTAATATAGGAGCGCCAGGCACTGGAATTAAGGGAACGATGAGCAACTTAATACAATCCAAAGGCTGGACCAAGAAAAATTTTAAATTAGCGCTGGATCTTAAATCATCAGAAGAAGCGCAAGCTTTGTGTGATAAGAAAATAGATATCATGACCGACATGATAGGACATCCCAGTGGATCTATACTTGAAGCATCTTCGTCTTGCAATATCTCTTTTGTTAAACTAGATGAGCGTACAATTGATGATTTAATCAGTAAACATTCCTTCTATTCTCGTGACGAGATACCATGTGAATTATATGAAAAAGGGAATAATAGTACTAAACAATGTGTTAATCCTAAGACAATATCAGTTCTGGCACTATTCGCAACAACTCTAGAACAGGATGAAAAGATTGTATATAATGTTGTAAAAACAGTATTTGAAAACTTCAGTCATTTTAGAAGTATACATTCTGTGTTGGCAGATTTAGAATTAAAAGACTTAGTACCTGATAAGGATGGCATGATACCAATTCATCCTGGAGCTTTGAAATATTTCAAAGAATATGGATTCATTAATTAATAATACTTAGGTATGACACAGAGCGGTGTTATAATATAAATACCTGCCTCTTTTATGAGGTCTTAATTATATAGTATCTAGTTATTATTCGAATTTAAAAATATATAAAGACCATAATATTAATTAGAAACTAGCGCATGCATTCGAATTCAAAAATATATAAAGACCATAATATTAATTAGAAATTAGCTCATGCATTCGAATTCAAAAATATATGAAGACCATAGTATTAATTAGAAATTAGCGCATGCATTCGAATTCAAAAATATATGAAGACCATAGTATTAATTAGAAATTAGCGCATGCATTCGAATTCAAAAATATATGAAGACCATAGTATTAATTAGAAATTAGCGCATGCATTCGAATTCAAAAATATATGAAGACCATAGTATTAATTAGAAATTAGCGCATGCATTCGAATTCAAAAATATATAAAGACCATAGTATTAATTAGAAATTAGCGCATGCAGCAATCAATATTCAATAGACATAACTTACAAAATGGATGGTTATTATACCAAAAAAATTAGTTGTGCAAGAATACATTAGCTTCTTGATTGCCATAATATAAATGTTAGTATTATACGTAGAATATTAAATAGAACATCATGTCCGAGATTAATGCATTTGCAATAGAAACTAGTTGTGATGAAACTGCGGTAGCAGCTATCGATGATAATAAAAAAATATTAATTAATGAAATCATATCACAGGATCACGAGATATATGGAGGCGTGGTGCCAGAAATTGCGTCCAGAGAGCATATCAATAAATTAGATACATTGATTGAATTTTCTCTTACAAAACATGGTATGTCACTGAATGATTTTTCTATTATATCTTGTACAGCGGGCCCTGGGCTGATAGGAGGGGTAATAGTTGGAACCATGATGGCTAAAGGCATTGCTTTATCCTTGAACAAACCTTTCTTAGCAATTAATCATCTAGAAGGACATATATTATCTCCCATGATTAACAATGATATAGAACCACCATTTTTATCATTACTGATCTCTGGTGGACACTGTGAGATCGTAATAGTGCATTCATTAGGTAATTATACAGTAATTGGTAGAACCCTAGATGATTCAGCTGGCGAAACTTTTGATAAAGTAGCTCAAATGCTTGGCTTAGCTTATCCAGGTGGTCCTATCATAGAAAAATTGGCACAATCTGGAGATGAAAACAGATTTAAGTTTCCAAAACCATTCCACAAACAAAACCACTGTAATTTTTCATTTTCAGGACTAAAAACTGCTGTAATGCGCACATTACTTAAATTAGATAAGCCTAATGAACAAACAATCTCTGATATATGTGCCTCGTTACAAAAATGTATCTCAGAGATATTTCTAGACAGATTAGAACGATCTATCTGCATATATAAAATGTCATATCCAAATTCAGATAATGTAGTGATAACAGGTGGGGTGGCCGCAAACCAATACATTAGAAATAAATTAGAAGAATATCTGAAACAAAAAGAGATGTATTTAATAACACCAGAAAAAGAACTATGCACTGATAATGCCGTTATGATAGCCTGGGCAGCATTACAACGACATAAACATGGATATACTAGTCCTATAAATTTTGAACCACGCAGCTCGTGGCCATTGGAAGAACTGAAGCTGTATAATTAATTCATTATGCATGTATAATTTTATCACATACAATAAGAAAATATCTCTTGATATAAGCATGCATATGTCTATTATTGTAATTGATTAAGCACTTTTGGAATATAAAATGATGCATCCTATTTTATACTTAATGGATACAGTACTGAGCATGACCAACTCTGTTATAACCATATGGTTCGTTATGAGCTGGTTGGGTGCGCTCGGAGTAATTAATGTACACAACAATACAATAAGAATGATACTGAACGTTTTAGAAAAGACTATCGAACCATTACTGACTTTTGTCAGAAGGTATATACCGACCATTTCTGGCATAGACCTCTCGCCTATAGTACTTGTTCTCGGAATACATGTCTTGCAATATACCTTAAATTACTATTTTTCTTAATATGGATATATGACATTAGTAGTAACTTAAATTAAGTTACTACTATTATAGTTTATTTCATTCAACTAGAACAAATATCTTCATATTAACCTGTTCCTTTGTCTTGCAATATACCTCATATTACTATTTTTCTTAATGTGGATATATCGCATTAGTAGTAACTTGAATTAAGTTACTACAATTATAGTTTATTTCATTCGACTAGAACAAATATCTTCATACTAACCTGTATCTTTGTTAGTATTTCCTCTTCTTTCAGCCTTATGTTTATTGATTAATGTATGAGTGCGCACTATCCACATAATTAAAAAGAAGAATATATAGGCAAAGAACATACTTAGCAAAGGTTTCAACATAGAATTATGAATGGCAACACCACCAGATCTAATGAAACTCGATGGCTGGTGTAGTGTATTCCAGAAATCAACGGAAAACTTTATTATGGGAATATTAACTGCACCAAGAATGCTTGCAATAGAAGCAGTTTTAACTGCTCTCTCTCTATCATCAAAAAACATATAAATTAACATTAGTCCCAAGTACATAAAAAACAAAATCAGCATCGAGGTCAATCTAGCATCCCAGACCCACCAAGTGCCCCAAGTTGGTTTCCCCCATATGCTACCAGTTACCAAACAAATAATGCTGTATACCATTCCAATAGGAACAGCGGCTTGTGCAAAAATTGCAAATAATGGACTGCTCCACAACAAGCAACAAACCCCTAATAAAGCAACCATTACATATATGCCCAGAGACATCCAAGCAGCAGGAACATGCACATACATTATCCTTACATATTCGCCTTGATGAAAATCTACTGGAGAGTCAAATATTGCCAAAAACAATCCATAAGAAAAAGAAATAACAAATAATATCATCAAAAAGAATAAGGATCTGGTACTAATAGTTTTAAATAAACTAAGTTTTATCATTAAATTATTTACATAACAGCCACGTCAGAAGTATAATAGATCTAGAACAAAAAATTACAACAAATTTCTACAACAAAGTACGCTGCAAATATGCTAAAATTTATAAATTATTTAAAAATAGAAAATAAAACTCCTATAAAATCTCTTGCTATACTGTTTCATGGTTATGGTTCAAACAGTCAAGATATGTTGGAGATGGCCAATGTATTAAAGCTACAATTACCTTCCACATATTTTATATCAGCCAATGCGCCTGATAAACATGAGTTGGGAGGTGATGGATTTCAATGGTTTTCTCTTTATGATTGGGCAACCACTGGAAGATTTAATGATAACGAAATTAATATCGGTCTAGAAGAAATAATACCAAGCATTAATGATTTTATAGATAAGCAGTTGTTAAGGCTGGGTTTAACGAACAATAATTTAGTATTAATTGGTTTTTCTCAAGGCACAATGTTAGCTCTTAGATTGTCATTGTTGAGAGAAAAACAGATCGCTGCTGTTGTAGCCTTTTCAGGGGCGTTATTGTTGCCGCACAGATTAAAGGGGAAAATAAAGTCTTATCCGGATATCCACATGATACATGGAGAAGATGATGATGTGGTCCCACTTAAGAGAATGGAGATCGCTGCGAAAGCACTTAAGATGTATGGGGTAAACGTCAAATTATACCCCCAACCTAAACTAGGGCATTCAATAAATGAAAAAGGCATCAAAATATGCACCAATGTAATCAAGGAAGTTTCTTCAAGGAAATGAATATATATTTCAATATATAGTTAACCGATATAATACAATATGCGATGATATTTCATCAGTCATATTACATTCTTATATGAGCAGCCTATTAAATAGACCAATTCTTCAAGGAAATGAAAGTATGTTTTAATATATAGTTAACCGATATAATACAGTATGCGATGATATTTCATCAGTCATATTACATTCTTATATGAACAGCCTATTAAATAAGCCAACGGTATTTATAATAGATAATGAACCAAGTCAGGTTCAATTGTATGATAGGCTAATTCAAGACAAGTTAAATTTCAATACCAAAACTACAACAGATAGTAAAGATGCTTTAAGTTTCTTAACATCAACTCAAGATCCGGGAATAGATCTAGTGCTTTTAGACCTATCTATGCCTAATATCGATGGTATCGAATTTATAAAATTCATGCGACCATTACAGCCAGATCTACCAATTATTGTTATAACTGGCTTTGAGGCAGATAATCACAAAGTTGTAGAAAGCATGAAGGCCGGAGCATCTGATTTTGTTCTAAAACAAGATGGCATTACAAAAATTAGTGATAAAATATTAGAAAATGTACAAAAAAACAATCACATGATTGATATTCCACAGATGTGCAGCAAGTACAAACTAAAAACTAGCTTCAAGGATATTGCAGGTGAACATATCTGTACAAAAGAAATTATTAAACAAGCCAAATTATCTGTCACAAATCCCAATACTCCAATGTTATTAAAAGGAGGAAATGGAGTTGGTAAAAGAGCTTTATTCAGAGCAATGCATTTTGAAAGTGCACGCTCTTCATATCCAATTATATTCGCTCCTACAAAAAACATTAGATCAATTGAATCCATGTTATTCGGAAAAACTACATCTAATGGAAAGAATTTCGATGTATTTGGAAAGGTTAGAGAAGCCCATAAAGGAACCTTATATATAGAGGAACTTTGTTGTTTAGATGATGTTTCACAAGATAAACTAATTAATTTAATAGAAAACAAAGTCGTTACACCCGTTGGGAGCAATGTTGGCTACGAAGTGGATATAAAACTGATTATTGCAACGCAACATAATTTAGAAAAAAAAGTAAAACAAGGAAGATTAAAGGAAAAGCTATTTTATGAGCTAAAACCATTCACAATAGAAATACCTAATCTTTCAGAAAGAAAAGCAGATATAATACCTATAGCAACCTATTATATGAATAAATTTGCATCCGCAGATAACAAGGTAATCAATTCTATTGATAAACAATGCAAGAAGGTATTAATGGAATATCAATGGCCTGGCAATGTTACGGAACTTAAACATACGGTGCAATATGCGGTAGCCAATTGTTCACAGTCTAAACTAGAAGCACATCATTTTAATATAATACGTCATGAAGAAAGCAAGCCATATGACCCTCTTCAGACCTTCAATCTATTAGAAGATGATTTTAATATAAAAACGCTCAAGAAGATTGAACAAGAAATTGCAGAAAGAACTCTTGAGTATTATAACGATGACAAGGAATCAGCCGCTCTACATCTGGGCATTAGTATTAATGATCTAAATAGTAAACTTAGTTATAAATGAATTTATGTTGATGAAAATCTATGGTATATATAGACTAGTATTTCCTCATTAAAAATTGATCTTATGCTCCTTTCGTTATCAATACAGAATATAGTAACAATAGAAAGTGTGCGCATAGAGTTCAGCAATAATTTATCTGTAATAACCGGAGAAACAGGCGCAGGAAAATCTATTATTATGTCCTCTCTTAGCTTCTTATTGGGAGAAAAAAGTGGAAGCTCAATGCTTAGAAACAACACAGAAAAAGGTGTAGTAATTGCAGAATTCCTATGTAACAACGAAAGGCGTTCATTGCTCGAGGAATATGATATAGAAATAGCACCCGAAGAAACCATGATAATAAAAAGAGTGATTATTAGTAGTGGTACAACTAAATCTTATATAAATGACCAGCCAGTAAGTATTAAAATTATTAAAATGATATCAGCCGGACTAATAGAAGTGCTAAGTCAACATTTACAATATACATTATTAAGTAATGGAAATTACACAACTATGCTAGATACATATGGATTAATAAAGAAAGAAAAACTTTATGATTTATATACCCAATTAATAATTTCAGAGAAAAAAGTAAAACAACAAGAAAAATTGTATAAAGAATCTCAGAAAGAAAAAGATTATCTAGAGTACGTATATAATGAACTATTGGAATTGAAATTAGAAAACGGAGAAGAGGACAAACTGTCAATAGAAAGGAAGGAAGCTATTCAGTACGAAGATACTATAAAAGTAATGAGTAAAGCAGAAGATTCAATAGAAAAAGGAATATTATCTACTATTTATCAAACACAAAAATTAATTTCTAAAAAAGATAAACTTAACCCAGTATATGAAGTACTAGAAAAGGCTTATGAGGTAGCACAGGAAGCTAATACAATACTCCGCACTGAACAACGATTATTAGTTTGTAGAGATTATAATCTAGAACATATTGAAGAAAGATTATTCATTATCCGTGAAATAGCGCGAAAATATAAGGTGCCCCCGAGTGAATTAAATAATTACATGCAAAAAACAAAAGATAAATTAGAAGCAATAGATAACAATTGCTCGGCTTTGGAACAAAGTAAGAATGAATATCAAGTGGCACGAGATCTTTATTTAGATGAAGCAATGAAAGTATCAGATAAAAGAAGAATTATTGCAGAAGCTATGGAAAAATCCCTTTTAGTAGAATTAAAGCAATTAAAAATGCAAAATACTCGATTTAAAGTACAAATCATAAGAAAAATGGAAGGAATATACACAAAAGAAGGTATTGACGAGATATTATTTATTGCCAGTATGAATCCTGGAATGGAAATGAATGAATTACATACAATAGCTTCTGGCGGTGAGTTATCTAGATTCACATTAGCAATAAAAATTATTTTAGTGCAAACTAATACCGTAGAATCTATAATATTTGATGAAATAGACACTGGCGTATCTGGAGAGGTGGCCTACATAATTGGTAAAAAACTCAGTCTATTAAGCCAGGATATTCAAGTAATAGTAATTACCCACCAGCCACAAGTGTCATCAATTGGGAAAAGTCATTTCAAAATACAAAAAACTCAGACCAGTACTAATACCTATACAACTGTGTGTGAATTAACACCAGGGGAAAGAAGATTAGAGATCGCCCGAATGTTATCTGGTAAAAATGTTATGAAAGAAGCAGAAATAATTGCAGAAGAGTTAATTAACTCCTAAAAATAGTTAATTTATTATTCATTTTATTAGTTAAATATTAAGTATTTGAATGTAAGATCAAATCTATTGTTAATTAATCATTATTAAATATTAATGGAGAGTTGTAATGGATTACATAAGAAAGATGTTTTCAGGCAAAGGGGTTTGGAATAAAGGAGGATTAAACAAGATCAAAACAGAATCATTCAAAACAACATATGATATTAAAACAGAGATGAATAAAAAAGACGTGTCGACAGACGGACAACAAACAGCAACCGTCCTTACCCCTAATATAGACTTATTAGAAGCTCAGCTGGCACATAAATTAGATAAGGTAGAATTAACACAGAGAATACAGGAACTTACTAATAATAATATAAATCTACTTAATCGAGCACTAGATCTTCTCAAGGAGAACACATTACTTACGCAAAAATTAGTGGAAAAGAACAGTCAAGAAATAAAATTGGGAGCTATGCTAAAAACACTCATAGAGGAAAAAGAACAATTTCCAATCTCAACGCCGAAAGCAGCAGTAAAAACGCTAATTGAGACGCCGGAAGCAGCAGTAAAAACGCTAATTGAGACGACGGAAGCAGCAGCAACGCAAGTTGAAAAAAATCCAACGACGGAAGCAGCAGGAAAATCAGATATTGCATCAATTGAGACGCCGGAAACAGCAGGAAAATCAGATATTGCATCAATTGAGACGCCGGAAACAGCAGTAGAAACGCAAGTTGAGCAAACTCCGACGAAGGAAGCAGCAGCAACGCAAGATGCTAGTGGTGGTGGTGCTCTATCACCAGCTGTGAAAAAACAGGCAGCGAAAGAATTAGGTGCTCTTAGTGATGCTAGTGCTCCAGAAGAAGCTCAGAAAACTGATACCATTACTGCTGAGAATAGTCCTGCTGAAAAAACAAATAATGAGCAGGTACAGAAATAGTAGTAAATAATAGTACAACATCATTATTATTTGGAGGATTTCCTCCTAAGTAAAATAACGAAGCCTTTGAATAAGTGGTAGTGCTCAATATCTCTGAGTACTACTAGCTTGATGAAGGCTTTTTTATTATGTTATTTATTCTATGCAAGATATTAGAACGCCCGATCAATGGCACCAAATCTGACATCTCTGGCCCTTTCTCATAACTAGTTATAGCCTTCCTTAGTTGTATTAATTTTTTACCAATTTTCTCTTCATTAATCGCATTCTTAATATTATTAATCCACGCTTTCCATATGTCATCCCCCCAAGGTTCTGCCGGAAGTGAATCTCTCGCAGCACAAAGAAAATCTCCATCATATGCATAACTCGAATCATTACAATCATCTATTTTATCAAAAATAATATTTTTCCACAGCTTAACATCGGCAAAATAATTAATATGTCCTTTGATCAAATTCCATATTTTATCTGTAATATTAGAACAATCTATATCTTCTAACCGACCTTTGATATCATCAAATATGAATACACTCAGCGTTTTATGATTAAATTTATCATAAATATCCTGTACATTAATATTGATTTTAGATCTAGTAAGATTATTTATATTAAATAATGAAACCAACTGATCTATACTAGAAACAGACTCATATTGCTTAGAGATACCTAAATTAAATATGTAATTATTAACTGCCATAGGCTCAATACCACGCTCTCTATATTCACCAATACCAGCATAATCTTCATTAAGATCTGGAGCAAGTTCACCCTTCCCTTTAGAAAGTTTATGTCCGTCTCTACATAAAAGAGCAACATGTGCAAATTTAGGGATATTAGCTCCTAGATGCTGCAGCATCTGTATTTGTATAGCCGTATTAGATAAGTGATCCTCACCTCTAACAATATGCGTAATGCCCATATCCAAATCATCAATAACAGATGGTAACATATACGTTGGAATACCATTGGCTCTAATTACAACTGGATCACTAAGTTTCGAAGAAGTAAAAGATATTTCACCCATTACTTCATCAATCCATTTAATAGTACCTTTATTATCTAATTGATAACGCCAGTAAGGTCGTCTACCTTCTTTTTCATATTTCGCCAGTTGATCCGCCGTAATATCAAGAGCCCCCGACCGATCATATATAGGAGGTTTACCCATATTAAGTTGCGCTTTGCGTTTCAATGAAAGTTCTTCTTCTGTCTCATAACATTGATAAATACGCCCTTCATTTTTCAATTTATTTATAAAATTACTATACACATCATTACGATCAGATTGTTTGTGTACGTCATCAAATTTAATCCCCAGCCACGAAACATCTTTTTTTATACGACTTACATATTTTTCTTCTGAGCGAGCTGTATCCGTATCATCAATTCTTAAAACAATTTTTCCACCTTGTGAGCGTGCATAGAGATAACACATAAGTGCAATTCTAGCATTACCAAGGTGCATGAACCCAGTGGGGCTAGGAGCAAACCTAAGCAACATAACACACGTACCTATATAGAATTAGGATAAAAATCCTATATCTGATCATCCCATAAGTCAATAGCAAATGCCTAAAATATACCGTAGTATACTCAAACATAAAAACATATAATAACGATGTTTAAGATAAAAAAACAGCAGTATATGTTAAAAAAAAGAATGATGAAAATTCAATATGGTAGAATCTTAGTTAATAAGCAATAACAATAAATATATAATCCTATTTTTCTCTAATAATATATTTAAAATATATTTCGCAACCTAATTGGCAATTTATCAAAGCTTAAGAAATATGCATCAAAACAAATTGTATATGCTGCATATTGATTTGCATTACAAGCAAGAAAATACTCTGCGGCCTTTTTGATTCTAGACAATTGGAAGGGAGAAATAGAATAAAGAATCATATCTGACTTAGAACGAAATTTAACTTCAATAAAAAATAATTTATTAGCTCTAGAAGCAATTATATCAATTTCACCAAGTTTAGATTTATATCTACGACAAATTATACTAAAAAAAGAGAGCTTCAAATAAAGTACTACCATCAGCTCTGCAATATGACCAAGAAAATAATTAATTCTCTTCCTATTCAGAAAAAAATTCTTAACTTTTTGTATTTTCATCTTGATTATTATTATTTACTTCCTCTCGAATATCACTATCCTGCACATTATGATTAATAGAATCAGATAATTCGGAATCATTATTAACAGCGTCAATCACATTACTTTTATTAACCGAAGAATTAATAGTTTCATTTATAGTATTAACATTCTTTGAATCAAGTGTATCCACTACTTCATTATAGGACGGAGAGACTGTTGATATATTTTCTAAAGAAAGATCTCGATCTAACAATTCCAAAAATGCCATAGGAGCAGCATCTCCTCTACGATAACCACATTTTACAACTCTACAATATCCACCAGGTCTTGACTTAAATCTATTACCCAAATTAGAAATTAATTTATCAACAATAATTTCATTATTCCTAAATTTACTTAATAAATATCTACGAATAGGTAAAGGAGATTGATCGTATTTAGAAGCTTTAGTAATTAAACGCTCTATATAAGGTCGTAACTCTTTAGCTTTTGGCACAGTAGTCTTAATAATTTCTTTATCTATAAGAGAACAAGACATATTAAAGAACAATGCTCCCCTATGACTACTAGTTCTATTAAGTTTTCTATGTTTCAATCTATGTTTCATAATAAAATAACCTATACCTTAATCAAAATCAATGTTACCAGCAGTACCTTTTTCTAAAATTTTGGGCCAATCTTCTACAGTCATTCCTAAATCCAAGCCAAGATGACCAATCACAACTTTAATTTCTTGCAGCGATTTTCTTCCAAAATTTGGAGTTCTCAACATCTCACCTTCTGTTTTTTGAACTAAATCACCTATATATGTTATATTTTCATTTTTTAAACAATTATGCGACCTCACAGTAAATTCTAATTCACTAACTGGTTTTAAAAGTATTTCATTAATATAATTACTATTATCATCTTTTATAGAACTTTCATGATTATCCATACCAACATCTGCACCAGCCAATACTTGTAATTGATCTCTAATTATACTAGAAGCTAACTCACAAGCTCTTTTAGGGGTTGTGCTGCCATCTGTTTCTACATCCAGTATAAGTTTTTCATAATCAGTTCTATGACCCTTGCGAGAAGATTCCACAGAAAAACTAACGTTTCGAACAGGTGTATACACAGAATCCAAATCTATATTATGTATATCCATAACTTTATCCAACTTAGATTTGGCAGAAATCATTCCAACATGACAATAACCAGTACCACACCCTAGTATTAACTCCATATTCAATTCTGCATTTTCATCAAGATTACACAGTATTAAATCAGGATTAGCTACCTCAACAATATCATCTTCAACAATCATTGAAGCAGTCACAACACAAGGACCATTAACCCTTAATACTAAGGATTTATCATTTATATCTTTGTCAGTAAATTCATCATTTTTTAAACGAAAACAAGTTCTCTTCAAATTAAGAACTAAATCTGTAATATCTTCTTTTACTCCTGGAACAGAAGTAAATTCATGCAACACACCTTTTATTCTTAAAGAATTTATAGAAATACCTGGTAAGGAAGATAATAAAGTTCTTCTGAGCAAAGTGCCTAAAGTAGTACCATAGCCTCTCGTAAGATGATTAATAATTATCTTAGCTCTATTAGGATTAGTATCAAATTTTACCTCTTCTTCCAGAACACCCCTTTCAACCATACAGCTCAAAGACACAACAAAACCTCATTAAAAACTAAAAAATTTTATACTCTACGCTTCTTTCTGGGCTTGCAACCATTGTGAGGTATTGTTGTATTATCTACAACCCTCATAACTTTTACACCAGCAACACGAAAGGCCATCATGGCAGCATCTCTGCCATTGCCAGGACCATTAACATACATAGAAACATTATTTAATCCATATTTCGCCATCGCATCTTCAGCAACTTTAGTAGCAACCATTTGTGCCGCATAAGGAGTTGATTTTTTTGAACCACGAAAACCACAAACACCCGCAGAACAACTACATAAAACCCTGCCTCTCATATCAGTAACTGTAGCACATATGTTATTAAATGTAGTCTTAATAATTACCTTTCCCATAGGAACATCTTTTCTTTTGGAAACTTTAACTCTCTTATCAGACTTAACAGCCATACAAACTCCTTATTCCCTTTACTTCTTTTTATTGGCAATCGGTTTAGCTTTACCCTTTCTGGTTCTAGCATTACTATGAGTACGTTGCCCACGTACAGGAAGAGATTTTCTATGTCTTATTCCTCTATAGCACCCAATAGCCATCAAGCCTTTTACGTTCCGTATAACTTCGTCACGCAAATCACCTTCAGTCATGTATTCTTCATTAATAACTTTACGTACATTATCCACTTGATCATCAGACAAGCTTTCGAAAATAACGTCTTGCGAAATACCAGCTTTTTTACAAACAACTTTAGAATTAGATCTGCCCAGACCATAAATGCCAGTCAAAGAAACCCAAGCATGTTTCTTAACATTCAAATTAATACCGCATATCCTGGTCAACACACACCTCAATAAAACCTAACTATAGGTTAGTAATAAAAAATAAGTATGTCAATACTTATTTACTTTTTAGAAATTAAAATTTCTTGTATTTTAGAATAAACGATCTCTATATCGTCATCCCCAGAAATACTAAACAAACTTACATCTCTAGAATTACTATAAAAATTAAGAATAGGCAACAAATTATTTTTATACTGTAAAAATCTATGTTTAATTAATTCTGGATTTTTATCATCATCTCTTATAACTAATTTTTTACCACATACACAAATCATATCCACATGTTCTAATTTATTAAAATTAGATTTACAGGCAGTACACACTAAACGATTGGATAACCTATTTAATATTACATCTTCTGACACTTTTATATTTAATACAAAATCAATAGATATATTCATTTGAACAAGAATATTATTCATTAACTCAGCCTGAGATAATGTCCTGGGAACACCGTCAAATATAAATCCTTTAGCATGATTATTCAACTGTATATATTTTACTAACATATCCATTATTAAATCATCTGGCAACAAATTACCCTTGTCTATATAGCTAGTTACCAGTTCTCCCAAATCTCCACCTTCACAAGCAGTAATTCTTGCAAGCTCCCCTGTGCTAATAGGTTTCAATCCAAAAGTATCTTCAATCATCTTAGATTGAGTACCCTTGCCTGCACCAGGAGGGCCAAATAATACTATATTCATCTTGATCTCTTCTTTGACATTGATTGCTTAAATAAGAATGTACTATTCTTATTACCCTTATATTGATTAGAGACTATATATGATTGCATCTGTCCTATAGTATCTAAAATTACATTAACTATAATTAATATACCAGTACCACCCAAAGCAAAAGGAATATGATAATATCCTCTAAATAAATCTGGAATTATACAAACTACACATAAATAAATCGATCCAATAAATGTTAACCTTCTAACTACCAAAGACAAATAATTAGCAGTGCTAGCCCCTGGGCGTTTTCCTAATATCAATCCTCCACTCTTTTTTATATTATTAGCAACTTCTTCCTCATTAAATACAAATCCAACATAAAAGAATGCAAAAAATATTATAAGAATAGCAAATAAAATAATATATAATGGACTACCTGGAGAAAAATTAGTATGAACAAAATCAGCTACTATACTATCTTCAAAAAAAGCAGCCATAGTAAAAGGCAATGAAAGAAAAGCACTGGCAAATATCGGAGGAATAACACCTGATATATTTAATTTTAAGGGTAAATAAGAATTTGCAGGGTTATACATTCTGGCGCCAGCTTGACTCCTAGGATAAGTTATTGCAATTTTTTTTATAGATCTTTCACAAATTATTACTACAAATATTATAGCCAAAAACATGAGCATCACAAAAACAAAGGATAATGGATTAATTTTACTTAAAGAAAGCACATATGATACAGAAGTAGGTAATTCAACTATGATACCTATAACTATAATCAATGATATACCATTTCCAATACCATTTTCAGTAATTTTTTCCCCTAACCACGTTACAGATATAAATCCACCTAACAAGGTCAATACTGCAAGAATTTTAATATGAAGACCATGACTAAACACTTCAACGCCTGAAGGAGATTTCAACCCTTCCAAACCAGAAACAATAAAATAACCCTGGATAAAACACAAAAGCATCGAAAATATTCGAGTATATGTAGAAATTTTTGATCTACCAGATTGTCCCTCTTCTTTTAAAGCAGATAATGATTTAAAGGAGCTAACACATAATTGCACAACTATAGAACCTATAATATAAGGCATAACATTTAAAGCGAATATTGCAGCTCTAGATATAGCACCACCTGCAAACATGTTATACATACCAAGTAAACCACCACTATTAGCAGATAGAATTTCTTTTAAAGCACTAGCATTAACAAAAGGAATGGGAACATATGTACCTACTCTATAAAACAGTAGAACTAATAACGTATATATTAATCGTTTACCTAGATCACCAGAAATTTTAAAATTATCAAAAGAATGATTAGCTGTCGAGCTATTATTCATAAAAACACCATCCTATTAGATCAACTCAATCTTAGAGCCACCTTTTTCTAAAAATTCTTTAGCAGAACTAGAACAAGCAGCAACTCTGAATTTTAACTTAATATTTAAAGCATTTTCTGAATCACCAGAAAGTATTTTTATTTTGGAAGATTTCTTTTTTACAAAGCCATTTGAAACTAAAAAATCAACATCGACAACATCACCTTCTTTTAAAACCCCAGAATCAGCAAATTTCTTAATCTTTCCTATATTTAAAGGTACATATTGAATCCTATTCAGAGACACAAAACCTCTTTTAGGCAACCTTCTATAAATCGGCTGTTGCCCACCTTCAAAACCCTTAAGCGAAACACCTGATCTGGATTTTTGTCCTTTCACACCACGACCACAAGTTTTACCACAGCCAGATCCAATGCCCCGACCAACTCTCTTTTTTCTTTTTTTTATTACCTTAGGTAAAGTATTCAAAAACATAATGCAACCCAACAACAAAATTTTTATGATTAGCTATTTTTTCTTTCAATAATCTCACTAATTTTTTTACCACGTTTTTCAGCTATAGACTTAGGAGAACAAGAATTCTTTAAGCAATAATAAGCAGCTTTAATTAAATTAGCTTTACTAGAAGAGCCATGACATTTTGCTGCTATATCTGTAATTCCAAGCCTTTCAAACAAAGGCCTAATAGAACTACTAGCTCTAATACCAGCACCTAATGGGGCAGGCATTAGAACCACTTTAGTAGCTCCATACTTATACTCCATTCGACAATGAATAGTTCTTCCTTCACGTAAAGGTACTTTTATCATTCTTTTTCTAGCGTCTCTTGATGCTTTAGATCTAGAGCCAATAACTTCATTATCCTTACCAAAACCATAACCAACTCTGGACATCCCGTCCCCAGCTACAACTAACGCAGAAAATGAAAATCTTCTACCACCTTTAACAACATTAGAGACTCTTTTAACAAAAATTAAATCCTCTTTTATATCTGAATTATTATAAGTATCAGATCCACCTTTTCTCATCACAAACCCCTTAACTAAAACTTTAATCCAACTTTTCTAGCTGCATCAGCTACAGCTCTTACTATTCCAGCATACCTATAACTACGTCTATCAAACATTATATTCTCTGTTATACCTTTTTCTAATGCTTTTTTACCTATTAAATCACCAAACAATACTGCATTGCTCATATTAGAACGGGTCAAAGTTTTAGAACTATTTAATTCTTTTGTTGATGCAGAAACTAACGTATACCCTTTTAAATCATCGATAATTTGAGCATAAATATGCATATTAGATCTAAAAATACAAAATCTAAATTTCTTATATCTTCGACTACGTTCACACGCTCTAACCATAATAAAAACTCCTGCTATTTTTTCATTTCTTTAAATTTATATGAAACACCTCTTTCAAATATACCCTTACGTTTATATTTATTAACCGGGCGTAAATTTTTAGAAACATCTGCCACCATATTTCCTAATAAAATCTTATCAATAGAAGTTAATGTTAACACTGTATCATTCTCTATTTTGATCGAAATTTTTTCAGGAAAAACATAAAATATATCATGACTATAACCAAGAAAAAACTGCACCATATTTCCTTGTTTTATAAACGCCTTAAATCCAACACCCGTAATATCCATAGTACGAGACCAAGGCTTTAATAAGCCACTCATCATATTATTCAATTTTGCTCTCACAAGACCAAAAAACATTTTTTTATCTTTTTCAAATTTTATAGCAGAGGCTCCTTTCAAATCATTATATTTCATACTCAATTTATTACCATCGATTTGAACCATAACACACTTGGGTAAAATAAAAGATAAAGAAGCTTCTTCTTTCTTAATATAGACTATTTCATTCACAACAGAAACATTTAGCCCTTCAGGAATATCAATAAAATCTCTAATCTTAGCACTCATAATTACCTCTCACTAAAACACTGCACATAGCACTTCACCCCCACAATTGGATTTTCTGGCAGAATGATCTGTCATAATACCTTTGGAAGTTGAAATCACTAATATTCCAAGGCCACTATAAAATTTATTACTTTTTAAACTATCAAGAGATGTATACACTCTTTTACCTGGCTTAGAAATTCTTCTTAATTCTTGTATAACTGGCAATCCTTTATAATATTTCAACGTAACATATATATTTTTCTTAGCACCATTTTCAATAACTTTATAATCATCAACAAAACCTTCGTCTCTAAGAATAAATAAAACAGATTCATTAACCTTAGAAAAAGTAATGTTAACATAACTCAATTTTGCCATTTGTGCATTTCTTAATCTTGACAAACAATCTGAAACAGTATCCGTCATCATAACTAAATCTCCCAATATTCTACCAACTACCCTTTAATACACCAGGCAAACAACCCTGCAAAGCCATATCTCTAAATGCAGAACGAGACAACCCAAAGTTTCTATAATAACCACGAGGTCTGCCAGACAATAAACAACGATTTCTAACTCTTATACTAGAAGAATCTCTTGGCATCGAATTAAGCTTCATTTGAGCTTGCATTTTCTCCACCAGCAACCTCTGCTGTTCATCTGCACTTATATCTAAAGAAATTTTCTTCTTTGTTATATTTCTTAATCCCTTTCTTTTTTCAAAAAGCCTATTAGCCATAACAATACGCTTATTATTTTTAACAACCATAGAATTTTTTGCCATAAACTAAACTCCTAAATAAATCAAATTATTTGTCAAAAGGAAACATCATCAGCGAAAGCATATATATTGCCTCCTCATCAACATTTGTAGTAGTCACTATATTAACATCCATACCAATAGAAAAGCCAAGATCACCTTCTCCAACCTCCCAAAATATCGTATAATCTGGAATGCCAAAAGAATAATTTCCATTACCATCAAATTGCTTTTTACTAATACCACGAAAATCTCTAGAGCGAGGCAAAGCAACATACAAAAGTCTATCCAAGAAATTGTACATTCTATCGCCTCGCAAAGTAACCTTACAACCTATAGGCATTCCAGCACGAAGCTTAAATGTTGATATAGATTTCTTGGCATGCGTAATCATTGGAACTTGACCAGCAATTAACGTCAAATCCGCTTTAGCCCTATCAATCAATTTATTGTCTTTTATAGCTTTACCTAAACCCATATTTATTGTCACTTTTGCTAACTTCGGCATCATCATAACATTCAAATAATTGAATTTCTCCTGCATTGCCTGAACAACAGTATTTTTATAAACATCTTTTAAATTCAAAGATGACACCACTAACTCTCCTTAATCTACTAATTCACCAGATGTTTTAAGAATTCTAATTTTTTTACCTTCTTCAGAAGAAAATCGAATTTTTGATCCTTTTTTGTTTTTTTCATCATACAACATAACATTAGAATAATGTATCCATTTATCAAGTTGCACTCTTCCACCATCTTTACCTTGCTTAGGTTTCAAATGCTTAATATGCTTACTAAGATTAGAAATCTTAAGCCTAAAAACGCCGCTAGACATCAAATCTCTTGTTGCAACAACCCCAACCTTTCCTTTATCAGCACCAGCAATCACCACAACAGTATCTCCTTGCTTTACACTATTATAAGACACTACAAAACCTCCGGCGCCAACGATATAAGCTTAGGGTAATTAATTTTTAACCTTCTGTCAACTGGAAAAAGAAGCCTAGTACCATAAAGATCACCTTGATTGTTTAAAAGAACTGCTCCATTCATACCAAATCTAATTACTGTACCATCACTTCTAGCACACGGCTTCTTACTAATAACCAATACTGCTTTAACAACCTGTCCTTTTTTAACTTTTGCGTTAGAAGAAGAAACTTTTTTAACAGAACAAACAAAAATGTCACCTACATATCCTCGATTAGTCTTGTTTAAAACCTTAATACACTCAACTTCTTGGGCTCCAGAGTTATCTACAACCTTAAGCTTTGTTCCCATCTGAATCATAAACTCTCCATTAATTAACTGCAAATTTTCCATCGCTTGGTTTTAGAAATTGGAGAAGATTGCTCTATAACAACCTCATCACCAATTTTACATCTTTCTTCTTGATCATGCACTGTATAAACTTTACGCAATCTGATGCCCTTTTCATATTTTTGATGTTTCACAAATCTAGTGACAAGCACTTTAGCGGTTTTAGAATAAATAGACTTAACTACACCTCTCTTTTTACCAGACATTCTACACCTTCTCCTTATAATTTTCATTTTCAACAGTCAGAATTCTAGACCGAAATTTTTTTAATTCACGACATGCAACCTTTGGAGAGATAGTAGAACTCATAGGATTATAATTAATGCCAATACTAGTAATCTGCTTGACAACGTCCCTAAGCAACACACTTAATTCTTCCTTAGATTTCAATCTTAATTCTTTAATATTTAAGCCCACTTAGTTACCTCAAAAAATTATCTATAGTCACCAACCTGCATTTAGTAGGAAGCTTAGCTGAAGCTTTTCGCAAAGCTTCTTTGATTACAGGAATATCCTCATCATCAACCTCATCAACCTCAAACATAATAGTACCTGCTTTTACTCTAGCAACCCAAAATTCTACATTACCCTTACCTTTACCCATACGAACATCCGTAGGTTTTTTAGTCACAGGATAATCAGGGTAAATATTCGTACGACATTTCACCTTAAGCTTTTTTACAGTTCTACTTATCACTCTTCTTACAGACTCCATCTGTTGAGCAGTAATTCTACAAGACTGTAAGGCCTTCAGACCAAAAGCACCAGAAGTAAGCATAAATTTACTTTTAGCATTACAACGTATCTTACCTTTAAAATACTTTTTATATTTAGCTTTAAACGTACCTATCATATCAAAAACCTTAAATTATTTATTAATCCAAACCTTTACACCTATAACTCCGTAAGTAGTATTAGCCCTAGCGGTGTCATAATCTATATTTGCTTTAATTACATGCAAAGGAACCTGACCTTCTCTATACCATTCTGCACGCGCTATTTCAGCACCACCCAAACGACCAGCACAAGCTATTTTTATTCCCTTTGCACCAGATTGCAAAGCACTAGAAATAGCTTTTTTCATTGCCTTTTTATAAGACACTCTTTTTTCTACTTGTAAAGCAACAGATTCTGCAACAATAGAAGCAGATAAATCTGGCTTTCTTTCTTCAACAATAGAAATAGAAACTTTGCTACCATCACAAATTTTTGATATCTCAAGCTCCAATTCTTCTATCTTAGTCAAAACAGAACGAGCTCTTATCATTGATAATGATAAATTAAATCCTTTTTCTTTTCTCGAAAGAAATATTTTAGAAACAGTTCCTCTCTTTAACTTCTTATCCAAATACTTTCGGATCAATATGTCATATTTTATTTGCTTTTTATAATCAGCTTTATCAGCGTACCAATAAGACTTCCAATAAGAACCACCTACTTGATCAGGATCAATAAAACCCAATCTAAATCCCGTGGGATGAACTTTTTGACCCATAAAAACTCCTCAACTAATGTTCCATTAAAATGAAGCGTACATTACTATATTCTTTGCGCTTTCGACCATAACGCCCCTTAGATCTAGGAATAATTCTTTTTAAACAATAAGACTTATCAACAATAACATTCTTTACAATCAAAGAATTTATTGAATATCCCTTGTTTTCTGCATTAGCCATCGCAGACAATAATATTTTTTTAAAATAGATTGAAGTTGTCTTTTTGGACAACAACAAGTTCTTTAACGCAACAGACACATCCTTTCCCTTAACAAGAGGAATCATATAAGATAATTTTTTTACACTACCTTTCACATTGCGACAAGACGCACGAACACAATCCATAAAACCTCCTATTTTCTAACAACTTTTTTATTACCAGAATGACCATGAAAAGTACGAGTAGGAGAAAACTCCCCCAACTTATGACCAACCATATCTTCATTTATAGAAACTGAAGTATAAGATCGACCATTATGAACCCCAAAGGTCAATCCAACAAAACTAGGTAGAACAGTACTACTTCTAGACATAGTATTAATTACCATATTTTTTTTTCCAGAACCTCTAACTTTATTAACCTTATCCATCAAACTATTATGACAAAAAGGTAATTTAACTAAAGAACGAACCATATTTCCCCCACACTAATTCATCTTCTTCTTATTAATATACAAAACTCTAGGATTCTTTTTTTTCTTACTCCTAGTTTTAAATCCTTTCGTTTGCCATCCCCAAGGACTACAAGGATGACGCCCCCCAGAAGTACGACCTTCACCACCACCATGAGGATGGTCGACTGGATTCATTACAACTCCTCTAACAGAAGGACGAGTACCCAACCACCTATGCCTTCCAGCTTTAACAAGATTACGATTTCTATGATTGGCATTAGAAAGAATTCCAATAGTAGCGTATGATTTACCATCCAACTTATATACAAATCCAGATCGAAGTCGAACTAGAACATCTTTGTCTTCACGCCCTATAATTTGAGCATAACCACCTGCTACTCTAACCAACTGACCACCTTTACCATTTTTAAGCTCAACGTTATGAATAAAAGAACCTACTGGCATTTGAATCATGGGCATAGCATTGCCAATTTTAATTTCTACATCAGGACCAGAAACTATCTTGTCACCCTCCTTACAATCAACAGGAGCCAAAATATAACGAATATCACCATCTTCATACTTTATTAATGCAATTAAAGGAGAACGATTAGGATCATATTCAATTCTATCCACAACACCAACTACATGATGCTTATCTCTTTTAAAATCTATACAACGGTA
Organism: Rickettsiales bacterium; assembly: GCA_965262395.1. Taxonomy (GTDB): domain Bacteria; phylum Pseudomonadota; class Alphaproteobacteria; order Rickettsiales; family Anaplasmataceae; genus CBDHFF01. The sequence goes on along the minus strand of OZ253531.1, from coordinate 726,250 downwards.
TTTACGTTTATGACCACCCCCAATATGCCTAACAGTAATTCTTCCTGAACAACTTCTACCTCCTGTTTTATTTAAACTAGAAGATAAACTTTTACAAGATGATTTACCGTAAATCACCTTCTTCCTGCGCAGAACTGTTAAATCTATTAAACCAATATTAGACATAAAACTACTCCAATCCTATAGAAACTTTATCAGCAAATTTAATAAACATAAACTTTTTATTAGACTTCACCCCAGATACACCTTTAAATTTTTTAGCCTTACCTTTTCGAATTAAAGAAGAAATCTTTAAAATTTTTACTCCAGTATAACGCTCCAAAACACCTTTGACTCTAGATTTAATAGATTTTAAATTACAAGAGAAAAGATAAATATTATCTTCCTGCAACTTCATCGACTTTTCAGTAAATAAAGGAACAATATCAAGATGTACATCAGATACTCTTACCACTAAATCCTTTTTCATAAACTATCCTCAAAATATTGTATAGAAGCTTTATCAAAAATAATATAATTATGCCTTAAAACATCAAATACATTTAAGGATCTAACATCAACAACAGTTACTTTAGCAATATTAGAGGACAATTTAACCATGATAGAAAATTCAGATCTGAATACTACAAACAAGCAAGAAAACCCTTTAAATGATTTTTGTAAAAAAGATGCAATTTGTGCAGTTTTATCAAAAGAAAAAGAATTCAAAATAAATAATTTATTATCTTTAAATTTACTAGAAACAACAGATAATAAAGCACTTTTTGATAATTTCTTGTTATACTTAATATTAGTATTTCTATTTTTAGGACCAAAAATCACAGCACCACCTCTAAATTGAGGAGAACGCTTACTACCCTGCCTAGCTTTACCAGTACCTTTTTGCCTATGAGGCTTTGCTGTAGTACCGCTAATTTCACATTTTGATTTAGTATACGCACAACCAGATCTTCGTATCAAGCGCGCAGCCCAGAACGCCCTAGTAACAACATCCAAATTAACATCAGAAAATATAGAGCCATCAATCTCCACACTTTCAGAAGAAAGACCATCAACACCTAACAAGGCAACTTTCACTATAAAATCTCCTTTATTTTTAAAATAGAACTCTTATAACCAGGAATACTACCTTTAACAATGACACATTTTAAAGAAAGATCAAACCCTACAATTTTAATTCCTTTCATAGTAACCTTCTTTCCACCAAGTCTACCAGGCATTTTTTTACCTTTAAAAACCTTGCCAGGATCTTGACATTGACCTGTAGATCCCGGAACTCTATGAGCCAAAGAAACACCATGAGAGGCACCTCCCCCCCTAAAACCATGGCGCTTCATTACACCAGCAAACCCCTTACCCTTAGACACAGCCTCAAGCACAATGCTTTTTCCGTTTAAATCATCAATACCAACCGAGCCAGATAAAATATTAAATATAGAAGATAACCTTCCATTAGATAACACAGCACTTCTATCAATCACTTTACCCTTATTATCATAATAACTAACAAAAGAACATTCCTTTTCATCATCAATTTTATGATCAAGAAATCGCAATAGCGTTACTTGAGAGAATGCACCATCAAGAAACGTAGAAGTGGAACCCACCTTTTTTACTAAAACAAAAGACCTCATATCAACCCCACGCTACTCCTTAATTTTTACTTTTACATCTATAATATCAGATAAAACATCTGAATCTATCAAATTAACATCGCAGTTGCCATAAAATTCCATATAACGTTTATGAGTTTTCTTTATAAACTGTTCTCTAGATTTTTTATAAACATGCGGAGATCGATTAACTATATAATACTCAGTTTTAGAAGGCAAAGGAAATGGACCAGAATGTTTTATACAACATTGCTTAGCCTTTTCCACGACTTTTTTTAAAGACCTATCAAGAGCAACATAATCAAAACATTTAAATACAACACAAAGCCTACTCACAAAATACTCCTAAAATTACTCATCAATTGCGGTAACAGTGCCAGAGCCTACTGTACGACCACCTTCCCTTATAGCAAAATTTAAACCTTTAGACATTGCAACTGGATGAATTAACTCCACTGCAATTTCTAAATTATCACCTGGCATTGCCATCTCCACCCCTTCAGGCAAAGACAATTCACCAGTAACATCTGTCGTCCTAAAATAAAACTGAGGCCTATACCCTTTTAATATTGGAGTATGTCTGCCACCTTCTTCTTTAGTCAGAATATACACAGTAGCACGAAATTTACTATAAGGCAAAATACTTTTTGGCGCAGAAAGAACTTGCCCTCTTTCAACCTCTGTTTTTTCAATACCTCTTAATAACACTCCAACATTATCACCAGCTTGAGCATCATTTAGATTTTTTCTAAACATCTCCACACCAGTACAAGTAGTTACTCTCGTTTCCTTAATTCCAACTATTTCCAAAGAATCTCCAATACTAACTTTTCCTGCTTCTATTCTACCTGTAACAACTGTGCCACGACCAGAAATAGAAAAGACATCCTCAATTGGCATCAAAAAACTATCATCAATTGGTCTGACAGGCGTAGGTATTTTTTCATCTACAGCAGACATCAAATTCTTTATAGACTCTACATATTTCTCATCACCCTCAAGTGCTTTCAATGCAGAACAACGCACAACAGCAACATCATCAAGACCCATATCGTCTCTGCCTTTTTTCTTATAAAAACCTTCTATTAAAAGATCTCTAATTTCCATCTCTACTAATTCTAACATTTCTTCATCTTCTACCATGTCAACCTTATTCAGGCATACTACTATCTCAGGAACACCAACCTGTAGTGCTAATAAAATATGTTCTCTGGTTTGAGGCATCGCACCATCAGTAGCAGAAACTACTAATATTGCGCCATCCATCTGTGCCGCACCTGTTATCATGTTTTTTACATAATCCGCATGTCCTGGACAATCAACGTGAGCATAATGTCTCTTTTCCGTTTCATATTCAACATGTGATGTTGATATTGTAATACCACGAGCTTTTTCCTCAGGCGCTTTATCTATTTTATCAAAATCTACTCCAACTCCATGAGCATGCGTAATCGCAGCTGTTAAAGTTGTTTTACCATGATCTACATGGCCTATCGTCCCTACATTAACATGAGGCTTCGTTCTTTCAAAATTCGCTGTTGCCATTTTTCTTTTCTCCCTTCAATTCTTCAATCACAAAAATACACTCTCCAAAAACAGAGAGCGGATGATGGGAATCGAACCCACGTCATCGGCTTGGAAGGCCGATGCTTTACCATTAAGCTACACCCGCAACATTTACTTGGTAGAGGGGGTAGGATTCGAACCTACGAAGCATTACGCTGTCGGATTTACAATCCGATGCCTTCGACCGCTCGGCCACCCCTCCATTTATACTACCACAGCACTATTATCACAGCATCTAAAATTAACTGAATAAAGTCCTGCTTAAACTTAAATCAATTGTTTGCAGCCAGTATTTTTTATAATAGAATATACCAAGTGTCAAGAAATAATTTATTTATTGGGAATTTTTTATGTATAAACATCAAAAAAATATATGGATATATGGCAAACATTCCTGCATTACAGCAATTCTACAGGGCAAAACACAAAATATTTTAGTAACAAAAAATACTTTAGAAAAAAATTTAAAAATACTAACTTCTAATAAAATTAAATATCAAGTAGTAGAGAAATCAGAAATAGAATCTCTATTGGATCATGATGCTGTACATCAAGGTATAGCAGCATTAATTAGCAATTCAATATCAATAAATATAGAAGATGTAATTGAAAAACAAGACAATGTATCAACTATTATTATACTAGATCAAGTTGTTGATCCACATAATATAGGTGCAGTTATTAGATCAGCTTCAGCATTTTCTGTGGATGCGGTAATAATAACTGCAAATAATTCACCAACATCAATAGCAACAATAGTAAAATCTTCAAGTGGAACTTTTTTTCTTACACCGTTAGTACAAATAATAAACCTAGCTACTACAATTAAATTACTCAAAAAACATGGTTATTGGTGTTATGGAATGGACGGAACAGCAGATTTGAACATTAATAAAGTTGAATTTCCTAAGAAATCTGTAATAATAATGGGCTCCGAAGGAAGCGGATTACGAACATTAACTAAAAAAAATTGCGATGACCTAATTAAAATAAACATGTCAAACAAAGTGGAAAGTCTGAATGTATCTAACGCCGCATCAATTGCAATACATGAAATATACAAACAAAACTATGAATCATAATGATTATTTTAACCTTATACATTGATCATACCTACATTGATGGCACTTTTATGTGCCATCACTAAACCAATATTTAAAAAAAATTTATTATTTTAATTTAAGGCTTCGTTAATTTATTTATCCCTGGCTTGCACAGACACAAAAGGTATGCTAAAATATTATTTATCTTCAATAGGCACACTCTAGGGTTGTAATGAGCATGATGAATAATATAATACAAAAAGATTTTGGATCTGGCTTATCTGGCAGAGATATAATGATAGATCTGGATAATGGATATCATTTAAAGGCGTATACAGTAGGCAGAAATGAGTATCTAGATAACTTAGAAAATCATGATAAAGTTGCGTTTGTACTGCATGGTGGCCCAGGGGGAGCAGCCCTATCAACACTTATGTCACATACATACCTAATAGAAAAAGATTGGGTTGTTATTTCTTATGATCAATTGGGCAATGGTGATTCTGACTGTCCATCTCTTTGTGATGGAGGAACTAGTGATTTATGGAGCTTTGATTCTTACAACCATAGATTTAATGAAGTTCTTGATAGTTTACATCTTAATCAAGGCGTGCACCTCATAGGACATTCTTTTGGCGGCATACTTGCAATGGAATTCGCTGCCAGAAATCCAGAGAGAATTCAATCTCTAGTACTAGAAAATACTTGCCATAGCATAGATCAAGTAAATAAGAGGATGGATGAGCTGAAGACTGAATTAATCGGCAAAAATGGCTTGGATGAAATACTAAAAGAACAAGTAGATGAGCTAGAGGGTTGTAACCACTGTGAAGTAAAAACCAAATACTTAGAATTTCTTAACAATCATCCAGATTACAAGGAAATGCTCGCTGAAATTATGATAAAAAATATGTATAATGCTACTCCAGAACAAGCTGAAAAGTTGAAAGACCTAGATCTTCCAGTAAAAATGGTGAATGCAATAAACATGGAAGTTATGTCTAAATTACTTGGATTACCATTTCAGTTCATTGGAGAATTGAGCGATATGGATCTATCTAATAGACTTGAAGCAATCAAGGCTGAAACGCTTATTATAAGTGGAAGACTTGATTATGTACCCTGTGAATGTAGTATAGAAATGAATGAAAAAATTACTGGATCACAATTGAAGATATTTGAAAATTCTGGCCATATACCCATGATGAGTGAAATGGAAGGATTTCAAGCAACTTTGGCTGCTTTCTTAGAAAAGCAAGTTTCTTTGCAAGAGCCAATTTCTTTAGATTTAGAAATGAAAGTTACTACTTTAGACAATATGGATATGAACGCTAATATTGAAAAAGTAGCTATGGCGATAGAGATGTTAGATATTGAAGTACAAAGCCACCAATATCAACAACACTTGCAAGAAGAAGAAGATACAATGTTAGTACCTGTTACTTCTGATTTACTATAGGCATCACTATATGACCAACAAATAAGAAAATTATGACTTGGTCATGTAATTTAATATAGTAATTCTTATAATATACCAGCTATATACGTCTATTTGATACAAAAATTAAGCCACTTAATAATTGTACGACATTATCTGTGTTTAGCGTTTTTATGGCTGATAACAAAAAAATCAGATATGCTGAGTTTTATGATGCACTGTATATGACACATGATTAAATGCCTTAATAAGTATAATCATTAAGTAAACCTAATACGCTTAATAATCTTTATGCATCATACCAATTCATTGAGCATCCATATCGCTCGTTATTAGAGTAAACCTAATCTTTATGCATCATACCAATTCATTGAGCATCCATATCGCTCGTTATTAGAGTAAACCTAATCTTTATGCATCATACCAATTCATTGAGCATCCATATCGCTCGTTATTAGAGTAAACCTAATCTTTATGCATCATACCAATTCATTGAGCATCCATATCGCTCGTTATTAGGATAAATGTATAAATATTCATCCTATATGGTAGTATAATAACCATAAATTCATCGTACCTACAGATTTTTAATTAATAGATAAACCAATAATTTGATATGAATTTATTATATTATTGTTTATATATCAAATTTTGCTAACATGCCTTTGGGATAAGCATTGTAGAACTTCCATTGTTTCTCTAAATCTTCACGTGTAGTGTTAGTGCTACTGGATATTCCAGACAGCACTAAATAAGAATCAATGCCAAAATCAGACGCACCTTTTATATCTGTAAAAACATTATCGCCCAAGGCAACAACCTTGCTCCGGTCAGATTGTTCAGCAAATCTCATACTATATTCGTATATTTCTCTATATGGCTTACCACAGTAAATGACCTCACCACCCATCTTCTTATATTCCCATGCTATAGCACCAGAACAATATAGTTTGCCACCATCTTTTTTTATAATAAAGCTATCTGGATTTACACAAATCATTGTAATATTGCTCTTGATTGCTTCCTTAAGAAAGCCTAATTCATCATCTATATTAAACAGATCGTTATATTCCTTTATATAACCAGTAACCAAGATGAAGTCTATTTCATCAAGAGACGTACTTTTGTTATACCCAAGATCCTTCAGAAAACCATATTTGCTATCAGCACCAATTATTGTATAATTACGCCCTATACTCTTATAGGAATTATCAGAGTTATCTTTTAGGAAAAAATATCCTATATCTCCCGCAGTTACTATTCTTTCATACAAGGCATTATTAATACCAAAAACACGCTTAAATCTGCTAGAGACAATTTCTCCACTTAAAGCAGAATTTGAAACAAATAGAACTTTTTTATTACAACGCCTTAAAAATCTTAGCGTCGGAATCACTCCTGGATATATATCCGTACCATCATGCACCACGCCCCATATATCAATAAAGAATACGTCATAATCGTCTACAAATTCCTTAATACCCTTGCAGATTTGCATATAATATACTCACAACGCACACTAATTTTGATTGTAACAAAATATCAGTTAATTTTTTGTTAATAACTGAAGCAACATATTAATTGACATAATATATCCAGCATATTATGCTGACAAAATAATTTTGCTATTCTCTTTTTCATGTCAGCCAGCAATACCATCTTTGTCTCTCTTTATCTTGCTATCCTGGCATTCTTCATATTGTTATGCACTTTCTCCCTGCCAAGTACAGTTAAAACTGAACATGTAATCAAAAGCTTGCATGATACCTTTGTTGTAGATTCAACAATAGAACAAAAAACATCCGAAGAAACATCTTCAATGATTACAGAAGACAAAGATCATTCATTCGCCAAAATATATAAAATTATCGAGTTAATAAGCGAGGACATAGAGTATAAGGGTGATATTATGCAGATAACGTTACACACACATATGATCTTTCCAAATGACAGTCCATTAATAAAAAAAAGAATGAAAAAGTATATAAATGCTTTAGCTTCACAAATAGCAGGGGAAAAAAATATCACTATAGATTTAACTATAGACACAAAAGTAGATAATAATACTATGAATATAAAAAGGGTTTCGGAGCTAACAAAAACCTTCATAAATAATGGTGTGAGCAAAAAAAATATGACAATAGGTATAAAATATAACCATGGAAGTGCAATAAGACTAAATCTTAATAAGAAAACAATCTAATCCTTCAAATGCACTATTGTTCCCTTGAAATATGAGTATCCAGTATAAAGAGTGATAACAAGGGTATAACACAACAAAGAGTAATGAATAGAGAAATAAACAGAAATAAACCAATCCTCAAAATATCGCTCAGTCACTATCTTATCAGCTAATACAATACCAATAATCGAGCACATCTGAGCTACAGTCTTAATCTTTGAAAGGTAATTAACCTCTACCCACAACCCTCTAGAATTTATAAATTCACGCAATCCAGAAACAATTATTTCTCTAAATATAATTAATATTATACAAACTATTATATAATTATTTATCATATCAACGTGCGCCATCACAACATATGTTATAATAATCGATAGCTTATCAGCAACGGGATCAAACACCTTGCCTATACTAGACTGTGCTTCCCATTTCCTAGCTAAATAACCATCTAACCAATCAGTAGCACCTGTTAAAATTACTAATAAAGATGCAAGTACATCACCAAAAGCCGTCCTAAATTCAAGAGAAATGGCTATAAATACAATCAATACAATTCTAAATGCAGTAATAATATTAGGTATCAGTTTATAATCAATCATTTACACTACTCAAATTTTTCTAATCTTCTATAATTAGCCAGGTCAATTGTAACCTCCCTGGCTCTATCTTTTTCCATCTTTGATAGAATTAAGGACAGCTTATCAGACTTCATCCGACTTGCAACCTCTACAAGCAATTCAGGGTTTAAATTATTAAATATACTAGAGGATTCAACAGGTTTCATATTCTCATACACTTTCACAAGAGTAACGATCTGCGCTTCTTCTTCTTTATGATACTCATGCAATAATTCTTCCACTCTCTCCTTAAGCTCCCCTAGTTGCCTAACTTTATTATCTAACAGGTTTTCAATTACATTTAAAGAATTCTCTTTCTCTAAGATTAATCTATTAAGATTTTTGAGCTTTTCATGACGCTTATGCAAGTTACTTAAAAGCAATTTCTCAGTATCTCCAATCCCCCTACAATGCAAAGCCTCTTTTATTTTGTCTCTCGGCATAGTAGATACAATCTCACCTCCTTCCAACGCTTCCTGTATATCTTGTTCAATTACTTCTTCTATATTTTTACTTCCTTCATCAGGGCTATCCTCTACATCACCCTCTGCCATTGCTTGACCAGGCAATATTATGCTTTCAATAACTACTTTAACAACTTCAGTGCCTCCAGAGGAAAAAAATTTATCCACCAGAGAAGCGTAGCAACATAAAATAAGACCAAATAATAATCTATACATAACCTATCCCTCTAAAGCTATTTTATTTAATATTTAGTAGACATTTGCAATAACAGATCCTGTAAGGTTAGTTTCTTACTAGAACTACTATTACGTTTTAAATCATTCTCTTCAAAATTAACAGAAGATTTACTAATCTTACCCTCTGTCTCAGATGTATCACGATGCTTTACAGCGGCTATATCTACATGGCCAGCGAAACTATTCCTATTATTAACTTTGCTTTTCAAAGCATTTTCTGTCTTTATTACACTTTCTAAGGTTTCCATGATTCCTTCTGAACGCCTTATCATGAAAGACAAATCATCAACAACCTTTTCACCTTCAATTATCTTATCTTTTAACATTGTTTCAACTTTATTTGATATATTCTCAAGATTAGAGATATCCCCTTTAATGCCATCGACAAATCTACTAGCTTTATCAGCAACTGCCTTTATTTCATTATGACTTATATTTAAATATCTCATACGCTTACTAAGGCGATTACAGTAAAATATACAAAATACTAGCAACACTATTAATGTAATATCTATAACTATCACCTATTTAGTCTCCTTAATAACTTCAGTTACTTGTACAGCAATATTTTTATCCGCCTTCCCTGTTCTGCCCATGAAAAATTTGCTTCCATTTACATAAATTTCAACCTCGCTACCCTCAGATTTATCGGTCATTATTGTTTGTCCCACAGATATCTCCATCAGCTCACTCATACTGAATTCTAAATTACAAAGAACTGCCTCTACGGGAACTTCAGCAGCATCAACCTGTGAAGCAAAATCTTCTTTCCACCTTTGCACACTATTTACCTGATCTATTGATGTGACATTACTCAAAGAATCATCAATAATCATCAAACTACTATGTGGCAGAACAACATCTATACCACCTAACTCCTCTTCATTAAATTTTAATCCAAAGGAGATAGCAACGACAGAATCATCATTTTTAAGAACACCAGAACGTTCTAAATCTTCAGATAAATTCAACGATTTCATATCAACAGATTCAATAATTTTGAACGCATCAGACAAATTATTCAAAATAAAATCTGAAAAATGCAATGCAATACTCCTCTCTATATCAGTATACTCTAAAACTTCCTCTCCCTCTTTTTTTTTCTGCTCTGGCAAAATATCTCTATTCCCTCCCATCAAAGAGTTCAACACGTATGAAAATATTCTTTTATCAAAAACAATAATGCCATTGCTATCTAATTTATCACATTTACAAATACACAGCACGCTGCTTTCAGCATTAACATCTTTATTATATTCTGCAAAACTGGTTAATCTATGCTCCTTTTGTGATATAGAGATATTGCTAGACAAAACTTCAACACTATTAACCACTAAGGCTCTATAAAATCTTTCTACAACTACCTTCAGCATAGGCCAATCACCAATAGAAGGTTCAGATTTAATAGATATAATACTACTGAGTATACCCTCACTATCTTTATCTTCAGATTTACTCTCTGCCTTTTCTTCTATCTTATTATCAGCCATAACCACCCCCCAGACATCAATAAATTAATTTACTACTATATCAGTAATTAATACTTCCTCCACTATCTTATCAAGAAAAACCTCCATATTTAACCGAAGTAATATCTCTTCTTTTAATCTATACATTCCTTCTACTCCCTTAACATCCTCTTCAGTAAGTCCAGCAATATAAGAATTCAATAGATCTCTAATTTTTGGATTAGCTTCAACAACAATCTCAGGTTTAGTCCCAGATTTCATTTGCAATGCAACACTTATTTTAACAAATTTCTTCTTCCCAGAAGGGTCAGAGCTCTTTAAATTAGTAACAATTGAATCCTTTAATACAATATATACAGGTTTGGTGCTAGCAGCGGGCGTCTCGGGCTCCACTCCTTTTTCTTGACTATCTACATCAGGATTATCTCCGTGATCTTTTTTATCATGTTCTTTCTGATCATTGTGCTCTTCTTTACTGTCTTTATTGCTTTTTTCTTTGACCTCAGCATTATCAGCTCCCTCTAGATCATTCTGAGATAGAACAAAATAACCAGCTCCCCCTGCTATTAATAATACAACTATCGCAATAACTATAATGAATAGCTTTTTCTTGCTACGTTTTGGCTTGCCTTCTTCTTCCTCTGATGACTTGACATCTTCATTTTCTTCAGCAGCTTTATCATTTTTTACACCCTTAGCTTTAGTCACAATATCCCCAAAAAATTCCGTTTACAGCATATCTAGTCTATAAAGAAATTGCAACTACTAAATATGTCCCACTCAAACCTTTTGACACTCAACTTCTTCTGAAGTTGGCAAAAAATAATCCACAGAGACTTCTTCTAAATTACCGTCTTTTTCCTTTATATTATTACTATTATATGTTAATACACACATAATAAAACATAAAATGAAACCCACAGCAATAATTACCCCAGAACCTAACGAACAAACGATTGATTTAATATGTCTAACATGAGACAATTTACATGTCATAGATACTAACGATACTATTGAAATTAACTTTGCTGCCACTATAGTAGTACAACCAATACTTATAAATTTATTCTTTATGAATAATAAATATTTGTTGTTACAACGCTCTGGATATGAATTCGATACAGAGCCTCCATCTTCTGCAACACTATCTTGATTACGTGATGCATCGTTATTATCAACACAAAAAGAATGCATTAATATAGATCGGCGACTGTAACTCTCATTATCAAATGAACCATTTAAAACAGAGGCTTCATCCAAATTTGGCTCATCAAAAGGATTAAGCGACCTAGGCTTCAACTTGCAAATAGGTAGCCCCGCATCTGAACTGCGATCAGGTGCTATATCATCCTCAAGGCCAGACCTTATATCTATATTCAAAGAAGGACTATTAGGATAATCTAAATATGAAACATGATTGCTGCTCCTATCACTTTCTAGAAAATGACTAAATGACTCTTGATTAGCATGATGATCAAAACCCTCTATATCTAACTCTCTTATACCTGACTCTGTAATACTAATAGCCCCATCACTAGCAGTTCTGAATCCACTATCCATACTACTAAAGGAGCCACTGCTAGAAATTCCATCACAATCACTTACTTTCAACATTACTAGAGGATTCACTGCTAGCAATTTCAGAGCACTTACTGGCAGTTTCATATCCACTATCGATACTACTAGCATTACTGCTACTACGTTCACGACGAGTACAAGTAATATCATCTTCATTTTTGTTATATGATCTTTGGATAGATAATTCACCTACAGTAGTCGTAACATCTTTTACAACAACTTCTTCTTTAGAACGCCATTCATCTCTTGCAACTGACGAACCATCAGATTTATGAACTGGATTATTACAAACCCAGCACCACGCCCTTTGTATTGGCACTAATACAATATTACGCCCATATTTAGTAAAAGATGAACCAATATTTTTTAGGCCGATCGAAACACTCTTATCAACAGAAGTTTTACTTGTTAGCTGCTTTTCTGGAAAGATATAATGGCCAGCATCTTGTGATGCATTATCAATAAATTGATGTGATAATTCATCATTTTTTTGAGTATAAAAAGAATCTTGATTAGGATAATTAGAGCCTTCAAGAGACAATGCATGTGCAGGCATAATATACTCATTTTTTGAATCAACCCTTATACTATCTACTGCTGTTCTTTTTATTTTTAAGCTTCTCTGAAAAAAGTACTCGCTACAGCATGTATTATATGCACCTGTTTCATTGTATAAGGTTATAGACAATGAAATACTAGGCTCTACATTAGTAGGTAACGTAAAACGAGGCACATCATCATTATTTGCTAAAGATGATGCACATACAGCAGCCAAATTCTCTAAACTCAAGATAATGTGCAAACTAACTACAGTATCATTAATTGTCTTAATATTAACAACAATAATGAGATCAGAATAATCATTAGAATTTCCATCTTTACCTTGGTCAAGAGGAAGTCCAATACTACACAATTTATTGATGTATTGAATTATAGGGTGCTGATCTAATCTGCTGTTATCTTGTAAGTTATAAATAATATCAGAAATATTTAATTTGCACTCGACTTTAATACAGCTCTTATTATTTGCTAAAATATTTTTAACTTGCTGAGAAAGATTGTCAATAACGTCTGTGAATATAGATTTTGCTAAATCATTAGCTTCAAAATCAATGCATAAAATTACATTATACGGAACTAATATAGCACATTTTTGTGAATCATTGGTATTATTAGGAATATATCCTAGGCTAAACGCATTATTACAAACACCTTGCTGACATTGATATTCCTGAAATAATTTTTTTATTTCCTCAGGTTTAGAAATACATAAATGCACTAGATATTCACTAAGTGGGACTAAAAACAGATCTGAAAAATTAATATTAATATTAGATATCTCCAAAAGATATCCAATTAACTTGGGAAAAAATCTAGGTATATCAGCAACAGCATACAAATCAGAAAAATCAAAAGCAATAATACTTTTAGACTTCATTTTCAATGCCAACAACAACTCTGAAATCAACGGAAGTTTACAACATTCAGTAATGTATACATCTTGTGAAACTAAACTATTGAATAGTTTATTATGATGATTAGTGAATAATGCAACGCAAGTTAAAATTGTTGCTAATTTAGCTAACAAAACAACATTATCACTACTTTTAATACTAATACCTGAAGAAAATGCACTAAAGATGCCTTGCATTATTTTATTATGCAAATGACTAATATCAGCAGGCATGAATATCACATTTTGTCTGCAGAAGCCGCTATTAGCCTTTATAGATTGAATATGAGAATCACTATAGGTAAAAAGAGAACAATGATGAGGATGATTCAGTAGAAGAGTCCTTTCATTTATATCTGTTGCTGATAAAAGATTAATCCTCCATGACTCAACACCATAAGTAACAATATCTTGATCTTTTATGAAAAAATTAATTTGGTTAATTATTTCATAAAAATAAAATACTCCACAAATCTCTCTGTCCTTAATCATGTTTGGAAACTTCAGCGCCTTATTTTTCAAAAGAAATCCAATATCCATTTTAAGCATCAATGAAAGAGAAACAAAGAAACCCAAAGAAAAAAAATAATCTAGTATTTTTGGTGGCTGCCTGCCTGGAATATCAGCAGATAAACATCTTTTATAATATTGTAAATCAACATTAAAAGTTAAATCCTTAAAATACCTTATAATTAAATTATTATCATCATCACATGGTGTAATCATTTTTTGTATATATGGCAACACCAACACTACACACAAACCATCTTTACGAGAAGAGCCATTAGGCAATACATACTCTAAAAAAGGATCATGAGAAAAATAACCATGCCCTGATAATTCTTGCATATATGCACAAGTAGATAGTATAAGATTCACATAAAAATGATCACTCACACTATCTGCGCTAATACAAACTTCATCACGCTGATTTATTAAAGTACCTAAATCTGAATTAGTATCAGAAAAAACATCATATACTGTGCTTCCTAAAATCCCTAATTTATCCTTAAATTCTAGTGCATCTAGTATTTTAAGGATAAGTTGATCAATTTTTTGACTATCACTAGATGATAATTCCAGCATCGATTTTACTTCACTAATTATATCTTGGTTGTCCAAGATATGATTAATCGCAGGTATTAATTTTCTAAGGTCGTCAAGATTTACTATGCTAGGCAATTCAGGGTCTTGATCAAACTCTTTAATAATGTAACATAAAATAAATAAGGAAATTAATGCCTTATCTTTAACAAAGATAATATCTGATTTCTCTAATAACTCAACATTAACAAATAATTTTGAAACTAACTTAGTGACATATGCTCTGTCATTTTCTAATTTTGCTCTTCTCAAAAGCAACATAGTCCCATACACGTGAAATATATTATGAAAAAGACGATCACCTCTATTATTATTCTCTTTATCAAAATTACACAATAAATCTGAAACTAAGAAAAAAAATGAATATAGTAGACTAATACTTGTGCCTTTCATATATTTCTGAATTTCTTTTACATGATTACTTGGCTCTACATATCCATTAGACAACCTAAGTCTCTTGTATAAATTAACTAATGAATAAATATATATTATAAAAATATATACTTATCAATGATGAATTATCTTACCAATATTGGTATAATTCTAAATACATGCATGATATATCGTAACCTTTCAATCATTAGTATACATAGCAACCATAAGACACAACGTACTTTCTATCCATTGTAATAATAGATATTCTTAAATTAATATTATTATGATGATAATATTAATAAATTGGGATTCAATAGCTAATTATCTTACCAGTATTAGTATCATTCTAATTACATGTATGATATATCGCAACTTTTCAATCATTAGTACACATAGCAACCATAAGACACAACGTACTTTCTATCCATTGAAATAATAGATATTCTAAAATCAATATTTTTATAATAATAATTTGGAATCCAAGAGTTAATTATCTTACCAGTATTAGTATCATTCTAATTACATGTATGATATATCGCAACTTTTCAATCATTAGTACACATAGCAACCATAAGACACAACGTACTTTCTATCCATTGAAATAATAGATATTCTAAAATCAATATTTTTATAATAATAATTTGGAATCCAAGAGTTAATGCAATCTTAAGAAATAATCAAGACATCACAATTTATAAAATCACTGAAATGACAAAACTATTCAATTAAAAATAACAAATCATGAAAAGATAAATTTTATGCGGCTGATTCAGATAAAATTTCATTTACTCGCATAATATTTTTTAATCCATCATCATAGTGAAAAACAATTTCAGGCATATATCTCATATTACTAATAGCTTTATAAAGATGCATTCTTATGTTTGGCATTACAGTGTTCATTTTTTTCATCACGACGTCCTTATCATCAACGACAGAACTCACCAAAACTTTTACGTATCTTAGATCAGAACTCACATTAACATCAGAGATCGACACCACTACACCCAAAGAAACTTTGCGTAAAAATATATTATACAGAGATTTTTTTATGGTAGAAGCCACACGTAGTTGCCTCTTCGAACCACTAGAGTAATCACGCATACTTAATCCTCCTGTGTTAATACAAAAATCTCAAATCGATCCCCTACTCGTACATCTTCATAACGCTCAAGAGATATACCACATTCAAATCCAGTTCCAGCCTCTTTGACATCATCTTTATAACGCCTTAAAGATTTTATACTACCTTCATGAATGACAATGTTGTCTCTTAATACTCGAACACTAGCGCTTCTGCGTACCATTCCACTTAATACATAACACCCAAAAACTTTTCCTTGCTTAGAAATAGAAAATACTTCACGCACATCAACCTGCCCTATCACATCCTCTGTGAATACAGGATCAGTAACCCCTTTAACCATCGATTTTACATGGTCAATTACATCATAAATAACAGAAAAATATACCACATCAACAGCATCACTTTTAATAATGCCTTTAGCTCTATCGTCTGCACGAACTCTGAAACCAACAATAGTTGCACCACTAGTTTTTGCAAGGGCAACGTCTGAGCCATTTATACCACCAACTGCTGAATGCATAAGCTTTATTTTTACTTCTGATGATTCCAATTTTTGAATACTAGCGGAGATAGCTTCCATAGAACCATGTACATCACACTTTATAACTAATCTAATTATTTTATCACTAGATTCATCTTCATCATCACTAAAGAAGTTATCTAAATTTTCAATCGATGACGCCTCAGAAACTTGCTCATCTACAAATACGGTTTCGCCTGATTTCTTATACATATCTTCACGATATTCAACAATATCTCTAGCTTGCCTATCATTTTCTACGATCGCAAAAGTATCTCCTGACTCGGGCACAGAACTAAACCCTAAAACTTCAACAGGAACTGAGGGTCCTGCCTCTTTAACAATCTTATTACAATCATTTACCATTGATTTTATCTTACCATAACTTCTGCCAGCTACAACTATGGTACCTACTTTTAAGGTTCCCTTTCTTACAAGTAAAGTAACTATATTCCCTCTTCTGTGATCTATTTTCGATTCAACAACTACACCCACAGCGCTTCTATTTGTACTTGCTTTCAGATCCATCATCTCTGCACGTAACAAAATTGCTTCTTCCAATTTATCAAGGTTTGTTTTTTGCATAGCAGATACAGGGACAACTATAACATCACCACCAAATTCTTCTGCCACCACATGATGTTGCAATAACTCTTCTTTAACTCTCTTTTCATTTGCACCGTTCTTATCAATTTTATTAATTGCTACAATTACTGGTACACCAGCCGCTTTAATATGGTTTATAGCTTCTACAGTTTGCTCCTTTATCCCATCATCCGCCGCAACCACAAGTACAACTATATCTGTGATTTGAGCCCCTCTAGCACGCATTGAAGTAAAAGCTTCATGCCCAGGAGTATCAATAAATGTAATTATTCCACCCCCAGCAACTTTAACCTGATAGGCTCCAATATGCTGTGTAATTCCACCTGATTCACCAGCTGCAACTCTTGTAGAGCGAATGGCATCTAGTAAAGATGTTTTACCATGGTCAACATGCCCCATTATAGTTATAATAGGGGCTCTAGTTTGGATACTAGCATCGTCACATTCTTCATCCTTCACTACTTTTTCAACGTCTGATCCCAAAGCAAGAATTGGTGTGTGACCCAAACTAGAGACAACAAGTTCTGCAATATCATGATTAATCTTAGAATCATCAGTAACTTTATTGCCAATCTCTTTTGATATATAGCGAACAACATCCTTGATGGACTCAGACATTCTATGCGCTAATTCTCTTACCGTAATAACATCAGGAATTTTGACTTTACGTACAATTTTAGAAGATTTAGTATTTATTACAGCATTAGCAACTTTTTTCTTACGCTTCCTAACACCCACAACTTGACACTTAACTTCCTCTTCTTGCACCAAAGCTCTTGCAATTTTTCTATGTAGATTCTTTTCTTTCTCTTGAACTTTATGTGCTAACTTTGCAGTATCACGCACTTCTTCTTCAGAATTTTCTACTTCATCATATTTAGATTTTTTGTGCGCAGTATGTGATTCATCCTTATGTCTTTCTGAAGAAACAGAATCAACATCAGGAGTAGAAGCCCCCCCTAACTTGGAGAGTGTTTTTTGTTTTGATTTGTCTTGAGAATTATTAGCATCAGATTTAGGTTTATCTCCAAACTTATTGGCACTTAAAACTTGTTTGAATCCAGCATCTAAAACACAATTAGTCTTAGTAGATTTATTACGATCAAGCAAATCTCGTATCTTTTTATCTCCATCAGATAATTTGTTTTTTTCACCATCTTGCGCTGCATTAGCCGGTTTTTTACTTCTCTTGACTTCTACAGTAACAAACGATCTTCCCCTATTTAATCTAGAAGAAGAAAATGAAGGCTGTGAGGTAGTTCTACCTTTGCTAGCTTTATTACTGCCATCCAAACTCACACCAAGCAACGTCTTATCCTTATTGACACCAAGCTGCGCCTTACCGCTATTCAAACCAAGTGTTTCTTTATTAACATCAGAAACACCTAAAGTCTTACTAATTTGATCAGATCCAGAAAGATCATCATTATTACCACTCATACAACAACATACCCAATCTTAATCTATCCATTTTAACTCTTTACGAGCAAACAATATTATATCGTCTACACGCTCTTTGTTCATAAAATTATCCGGTAGCTCGCTTTTTAAATCATCAGAAGAACAATCTGCTAAATCTTCCATAGACTTAATACCAAGCTCCCCTAGCTTTAACAACTCATCATGCGACAACTCAAGGCTTTTCATCTTAATATCAATGCCAACCTCTTGTAATTTTTTGTCAAATAATACCTCACGCGCACTCACGTAAGATTTTGCACGATTACATAATTCCTCACAATCCTCTAATCCAACTATATCCATACTAGCAGGATCAGATCCCGCTATATCATCTACAGTTAAATAACCTTCCGTTGCCATCAACTGCGCTAACATTTCTGTTATATTCAATGCAGAACAGAAATGCTCTACCCTTTCATTAAATTCAACAGTCTTCTTGGCAGAATATTCCGACTCTTTTGCAATCAACATTTTCCACCCGACCATTCTAGAGGCTAGTTTTACATTAACACCACCTCGACCTATAGCCCTACTAAATAATTCATCGGCAACAACAACTTCTACTTCTTCTTTGTCATGATCAATAATTACTCTATCTACTTCTGGAAGAGATAGGGCACTAACCACATAATTCACTAAATCAGAGGAATAAGGAATTATATCAACTTTTTCACCACTAAGCTCAGCGATAACACTCTGAATACGACAACCCTTCAGGCCAATACAAGCTCCAATAGGTTCAACACTAGTATCGGAAGCATATACAGCAACCTTAGCGTGAGCTCCTGGCTCTCGCACAACAGACTTTATTTCTACCAAGCCGTCACAAACTTCTGGAATAGCTGATTTCATCAGCTCAACAATGAAATTAGGGTGTATTCTGGATAAAAATATCTGATATCCATAATTAGATCTCTCTACCTTATTTATATAAACCTTAATCTTACTATCTTTTATAAAATTTTCATGCCTCTCCATTCTTTCTCTGGCTGGCAACATCGCCTCTGCCATACCAATCTTTACAATCACATTACCATTACGCTCAATTCTTTTTACGATACCACTACGCATCGTCCCTATATGCTCTTGAAAATCATTATATTGCTTTTCACGTTCTGCAAATCTTATTCTGTCAAACAATTCTTCTCTAGTGAGCCTAGCATCAACCAATCCTATTTTTTTTACATTTATTGGATACATAACCTGACCACCGACAACAGCGTCCTTTGCAATTTCCTGAGCTTCGCTGATAGGTAGTATTAAATAATCATCAGTCTCTGCAAAATCATATCCTTCTATATCTTCAACTTCTTTTATGCTTCTATAACCTTCACTATTATCGCCATCTTCTACCACAGGAACAGGATACAATACAATAACATTGCCACTGCCTCTATCAACTTTTACTTCTATACTATCAGAGTATTTTCTTTTGAAAACAGTAGACAGAGAGCCCTCTACCGCGGAAGCGATGTCCTCGAATTTTAAATCTTTACCCTCAGCTATGCCTTTCATTTCTTTGAAAAGAGAACTTCCACCTAGGACAACATCTACAGACCCTAACATTGTAAAACCACCTAATGATTATCATTCAATAAAACCTTAGCATCACGTATCCATCCGTAAGGAATCTTAAGAATCTCCTCCGCATCAGACATCGCAACCTTCAAAAGTATATCACTACCTTCTACATCTACTATATTACCACAGTATTTCAGAGATTTAAACCTATTATCTATAAAAAATTTATCTAAGACAATCTTGGCGTTTCTTCCCTTAAATTTTTCAAAATCATCCAATTTAGTAATAGGTCTGTTCTCCCCCGGAGAGCTAACCTCTAATCTATAACACTCATATTTAGAGCCAAGGATAATTTTTAATAAAAGCTTATGTAGCTTAACACAGTCGTCAACTTGTACTAACTCTACATCATTACGCTCAAACATCACTTGTAACACATTATCATCACTAATAATTTTTATACGTACACAGGAGAATCCTAAATCATGAAACACACCAGCAGACAGTCCTATGAAATCCTCTTCGAACTTTGACATCATATAGGATACCAGAAACGTGTAACATTAAACATTCTTTCAATGTACAGCAGTAATACATGCTTAGCAAGACATAATCTTGCACTGTATCAGTAAGAATTATAAAAAGATTAATAAGCCCTTAACTATTTAAAAATAGTGTTCATCTATTCTGTAGCTAAGTCATAAAAGATAACAAAAGAAATGATAGAGTTATATTTGTTGCTATCTCTTTATACTATAATCGCCTCTTTTGTGATGTGCAATCTAATCCGCTCTCTCACTGGTCTATTCACATGGCCACCATCAATCCCTACAGATTATAGAACAAAAAAAAAGATTCTGGAAATAATAACAAAACACAACAAAGGAAAAAGCTTAGAAATCGCTGATCTTGGTTCTGGCTTTGGACAATTAATACTTTCGACAGCAAAAGTCTGCCCTCAACATAAATTAACTGGTTACGAAATATTAGGGCTGCCCTACATAATATCGAAGATCAAACTAATTCTAAGAAAATATAAAAATGTTAATATACATTATCAAGATTTTCTGGAATCAAACTTAACAAAATTCGATATAATTATGTGTTTTCTCTGTGGATCAATAACTAGCAAATTATCTAGTAAACTACGTGAAGAAGCAAAAACAGGTTGCCTGATACTTAGCAACAACTTCACTATACCAGAATTAACCCCTGTAGAAGTTATAAAAATAAAAGACCTTTTTGCTACTAGGAAATTATATATATACAAGACTTAATCGATCATGACCTTTCTGCTACTAGGAAATTATATATACAAGACTTAATAAGGAATATAAATCAAGATATCGAAGCAAGCTCTGAAATCATTTTGCAAGTAAGATAGAAAGAGGTTTCATCATTCATTCGATGATCTGCGTGCTCTACTGTATGCACCCTTACATTATTACTAGAGAGTTTTGCGGCTATAGCATAGGATTTTTTATAATAAACAACATCATCTTTTATTCCATGCAAAAGCCTAACTGGACAATGCACATCTATTACATCCTTATCAAGTATCAAATTACCTTTAGCATCATTTACCATTTTCTTATAAACTGGCAGACGATCTTCAGAAGCAGCATAATAACCATCTCTATTCAAGCAATCTTCCATTTCTGGGCAATTAGCCATCATATCCATAGGAAAATCAGGCGCTGCAGCAATGCCAATCAAGCCCTGAACCTTCTCTGGAATTTGTATCGCCACAAGCATCATAAGCCATCCTCCTAAACTAGAGCCAACTATAATCTGCTTTTTATCTGTTAGATTAATAATATCGAGACAATTTTGTTTCCAATCAGACACGCAACTATTATTTATAGTTGCATCAGAACTTCCATGACCCAAATAACTGAATCTAGTAAAAGAAAATTCGTTATTCAGACAAAAATCACGTAAAGCTAGCGCTTTGGTCGATTCAATATTTGTACCATATCCACCAAACAGAGTTACTCCATGCTTGCGACATCCTTCCACATGTTCATATTCTATATATTTGCCATCAATAGACTGTAACTTCTTAATCATCTTTCTATTATTCAAAATCCATACAAAACTACTGTAGCAGTTAATACATAATTGACAAATATAATTTTTATTAATATTATAATAAGCATATTATGTTGAGTTTATAGATAATTATGAATGTACTTGCTTCAATTGGTTCTTCGTTTTTTATAATGTTAGAAAAGGTAGGAAATATAACAACATTTATACTTAGAATATTACATGGGATAATAACCCCACCGTTTCATTTTAGAATATTAGGTCGTCAATTATTAGAAATAGGCTATAACTCCTTACCGTTGATTGCCATGACCGCCTTGTTTACTGGTGCGGTTCTAGCCTTACAGAGCTATATAGGGTTTTCACGATTTAATGCAGAAAATTCTATAGCGGCAATTGTAGCAATCTCTATCACTAGAGAATTAGGCCCAGTATTAGGCTCCTTAATGCTGGCCGCCAGGGTAGGATCATCAATCGCAGCCGAAGTTGGAACTATGAGAGTAACAGATCAGATTTCGGCTCTAACTACTCTAAACATTAACCCATTTAGATATTTAATGGTACCGAGAGTGCTAGCTTGCACCACTACTCTTGTACTATTAGTTGCAGTAACTGATGTCATAGGCATCTATGGTGGGTATGTAATAGGTATTTATAAATTGGGATTCAATCCTGGCTCATATCTATACACTACATCCAAGTTCTTACTAGTGAACGATATTATGTCTGGATTAATAAAGGCCGCAGTATTTGGTTTCATTATTGGCATATCAGGGTGCTATCACGGATACCACTGTCAAAATGGAGCTAGAGGCGTTGGAGTTGCCACTACAACATCAGTAGTATCTTCTTGTATATTTATACTTATTTGCAATTATCTTGCTACCTCTCTCTTTTTCTCATGAATTTCATTATTCAATTTAATAAATAATCAATATTATACCCTAATATTCATGAAACACTTTTGTAGTCACATGCACGATGTCTCTTATAGAATTAAAGAATATACAACATAGTTTTGGCAACAAAAAAATAATAACTGATATAGATTTGGTAATAGAAAAAGGCGAATCTTTAGTTATTTTAGGAGAATCTGGCACAGGAAAATCTGTTCTTCTAAAGATAATAATAGGCTTGATCAAACAAGATCAGGGGGAAGTAAAAATAAATGACAATGCAAAAATTGGCATGTTATTTCAAAACAATGCATTATTTGATAGTTTAAAAATATGGGAAAACATAACTATATCCCTAATTCATAACAATGGATTAACCAATCAATCAGCAAAAAAAATTGCGGAGGAAATACTACCTTCTGTCGGACTCCCTCCATCTGTTGCTTACTTATACCCCAATGAATTATCTGGAGGCATGCAAAGACGAGTGTCTTTAGCCAGAACCATTATTCATAAACCTCATATACTACTCCTGGATGAACCAAACACAGGCCTTGACCCGTTAATATCTAATACTATTAATGAAATTATCATAGAGCAATCCAAGGTTCTAGGCGCAACTACAATTACGGTCACCCATGATATACATAGCGCATTAAAAATTGCACATAAGATCGCAATGGTCAGACAAGGAAGTATAACTTGGTATGGCACAACAGAAGAAATATTAAATACAGATCATGAATATGTTAGAAAGTTCTTCCAGCCTCTATCATTATAATTGCTATACAAAGTAAACAGGTCAAAGCAAATCCAGGCTTATATCTTTAGACAAAATAAACAGGTTAAAACAAATTCGGGCTTATATCTTTACACAAAGTAAACTATAGCTTATTGAGATTTAACATTTACTACTCTAGTCTTAAATATTAAATCATGAACAGTCTCATTTTCCTTATTGAACAATGCCACAGCATACCAATAAAGCACTACTATACGAAAAATATTGACTATTACTTCTACAGGTTCAATAGGAAAACCAAAATCTCGTGTAAACAAAAACAAAGCAATGGAAGCAACAGGCATAAGAAATTGTGATATAGTACGATCAAAGGCAAGCCATCCACTGATCTTGCCATCTCCCCTTAAGCTGATCAAACGTATTCTTAATATCTTTTGACCAATAGTTGCCTGCCAAGAAGAGGAATGCATAAGTGTGAAATATATAACAGGTACAAGTATAACAAAATGCATAATTGCATAATTTGGTTTATCTACACTAATCATTATATATATATAAATTACAATAGAAGAGCATATAAAATTATCTATAAGATAGGCCAACATTCTTTTAAAAATTGAAGCACATTCGTACACTACAGACCCTATAATTTTAATCCATTATACATAGTAGTGAGCAACATATCTATTAAGAAATAGTTATTTAGTCAGGATTTATGTAAATATTTTACTTTCGAAATCTACTCGACGCTGTACAATATAAAATATCAACACAGATATCGTTGAAAGAGCAATAAAAAACATATCATAATGAAACATTGATTCACTACTATCAATGATAAAAGTATTGACAAGAAATGTAATCAAATTACCCAACGAGTACCCTAAAGGATAGGCGCAACAGGCCAAAGTTTTCATATATTTGGGAACAATATTATAAATTGTACGTTCATAGCTCGTATATAGAACTATGAAAGATGAAGTAAAAAGAATATACATTGGAAATTGCCAAACAATATTTAATACCCCAATATTAAGCATAACTATATCTAAACAAAGCATATATACATAACTCATAATCATCAGAATATATCCAACAATCATTGAATAATTTAATTGATTCATTTTACTAAACCATGGACGTAACCAACTAAGATAAATACACATTACTATGCACACACATACCACTTCTATAGCACCAACTTGTGACGGCAATAACTCTATAAAGAATAAATCGAGATCCATTCTAGAGGCTTGTTCAATCCAAAGAAAAGGGGCTTGTCCAGAAGATGCACAGTACAATGAGAAAAACACACACAATGTTGAAACCTTAAGTGCTGGAGCTCTAGTTTCCTTAGAAATTAGTTTTTTCCAAAATAGGTCACCAGATGGAGGCTTATGAACATATTGATAGCGCCCAACATAAAACACTATTAACGCTATAACCATTAATATAAATGGAAAACTGAACGCAGCCCAGGAACCATACGAATACAACAATTCAGGACCTAAGATATTTGATAAAAATCCACCAATATAACCAATAACAATAAATATCCCCATCATTCTATCCATCATGTAGGAATTATTAGAGTTGAATTGATCGAACCCATGTGGAATCGTTGATGATTTTATACCACCAGCACCAATAGAATAGATAGCAAGCCCAAACAGCAATGCATACTCATTATGACCCCACATAAGAACTGCATGCGCAATACAACAAAGGAGTGTGGAATAAAGGATCATACTATATTTGCCAATACACCATTCTGTCAGAAAAGCGCCAACAATAGCCATAAAATAACAGGCAAAATTAAATAAACTCAATGCAGATCTAGCCTCAGCATGATTCATGGCAAGAGCGCCACTATCTCCAATTAAAGCATCACCTATAAGAAACGGATAAAGAACCGCCAATATACCCTTATAACTAGTGAGCATGGCAGTATCATTCAATATTATATACCAAATTCCAGATGGGAATTTATTAGAATTATCTGGAACAGCTTTATATTCAACCATGAAACTACTGACCAAAATAACAGCATGTATTCTAAACTACGACAATTTATTTAACAAGGTAAATATTATCATAGACCTTTAATGACTAAGCAGCTCTAGGCTGATGTTTAATAAAGGTAAATATTATCATAGACTCTTAATGACTAAGCAGCTCTAGGCTGATGTTTAATAAAGGTAAATATTATCATAGACCTTTAATGACTAAGCAGCTCTAGGCTGATGTTTAATCATATTATAATGCTACCTCTTCCGACTCTTTTTTCACTACTGGTGAGAATGCAGACAAATCAGTACAGGAGCTACTTTTGAGGGTTCCTTGCATACCATGTTTTGTAAGATTCTCATACGTGCCATATTGATCTATTTTATCATAATTCAGGGCTCCTTCATGATCTTTAGATAAAGGTTCTAGAGAAGAAGATTCCAGCACATCGCCTGCTCTTTCTTTGACCCCTTCCAATCTTGACATGGATGCACTGGTCAAATTAGTAGGATAATGTGGCTGAGGAGTCATAATCGTAACAGAAGGGGCGCTATGTATCCTTCCTCGTCCACTTCTAAAGGAAAGCAAGTCTTTTTGCATGGAACAATCTGGAGATTGCAATCGGCAGATTAACGTCATAATCAATTCTCCAGCTAAATAATGAGGATCATTCTTCCTTTGATGTTTATCCAAACACTCTTTCTGCAGTTTTTGCATTTCTAATGAACAATTACTCTGATACATAGAAGGACGCCTAGCATCTTCTATACTGTCACCCTCAACAGAACTATCGATGGGAACATCCTGTAATGAATTTTCACGCTGCTGCCTAGCATCACGACTTATTATACTCAAACCATCAGAGTCAATGCAATACTCAGGATCAAAATTTAATTTAATAGAGTACAGTCTAAAAAATAAGGAAAAAAGATGAGGCTGCGTCACTTCTTGAATATCACTTTCTCCCTTTCCTGACTTAGAAAATTCTAATCCTAATAAATTATTCAAAAACGTATAATCTCTCTGTTCTATGGTACTCAATATATATTGAGTACCATTACTCTCTTCTGTAAGAAGACACATGTTATAATTTTTATTAAGAAAACAATAAATACTTGTTATTAAGAGTGATTGACCCTGTGTTAATACAAAAGATGAACGAAATTTCATAACTTCATTTATTAAGTTGTGTCCTTCAACAAAATTGTGCAGTCCTTGCAAACTATCTTCATCCACCTGACAATTGAACAATGCCTTAACTCTGTTAAATTCTCTTATAAGAGTGAATTCAAACATCATTCTTATTCCCATGTTAAGCATCTCTTTTCTTTTTTCTTCGTTTTTTTTATCAGAGAACTGACCATACTCATCAAAGGAACAGGATGAACAAAAATATATTGCCTGCATTACAGAGAGCGCATTGCATATTAATTGATGCCCAGATAGATAAAATACTATATCCATATATTTTTTTATTATTGCCGCAATTTTCTTGAATTCTTCTGTGTGACGAGTTATATCAATTACATCAGAATCTCTTGCTTCCTTTGCTTCTTCAAGTGGCTCAGAACATTGCACACCTTTAGAATTAGTTTGGATCGGTTTAACTTCCACTCTATCCTGATTAAATCTTCTTGTCATTATTCTACAAACATCAGTAGTACATCCATATAAATGTCTTATTACACCTAACAAACACATTATTTTTAGATGCATAAAGTATCGTATATCAACTTTTAAAAATACAGATGAATTACTCAGATAAAAACCATTAGTAAAAATGTTAGAATTTTCTTCTAAAAATTTCTGAGTAAGTGAAGCAACAGATCCATTATATTGTATAGATTCATTATTAAATGCATGGCACTGCAGAACTTTAGACTTAGTATCAAAGGAAAATACTTCACACTTACATATTTCTGTATACTCATCATTAGAGCAGGATCCTTCCCGCTTACCAGAAGCATTATTCACTTGACTCATAATACGAGTAATTTCATTGAGGTCATTAACCACTATTAAATTTGGTACTAAAAATACAAGTAAACTATCTCTTGTGTTGCAAGCTATTTCAGAAGAGTGAGTAGAATAATGCTGCAATCCTTGGGCACTAATATTCATGATTGTAAAATCAGCCAGGGACAATTGAATTACAGATGGACCACGTGTATCATTACTGTTATGCTTATACTTCAATATATCACTCATCATTGAACAAGGTTCTGAACCATTGGTCACTCTAACACTCTCAAGAACCATTGCAGCGCGTTTTAATAAATCCATTTTATCATTATCACTCACTCTCTCTTTATTATTTATACTCTTTTTATTCTTTATACTCTCTTTATGATCATCCTCTATTTTGCCTAGCTCCTCTGCTGAATCATATTCAGCTGACTTATCTTCGCTACTATATCCTGTAGCAACCTCTCCTAATTCATCACTTAATTCACCGCTCAATTCATCATGTGATTCATAATCTACTGCATCGCTTAATGAGTCGCCTGATCCTGTCGTACTACTCCTCAAGCTATCTTCCGCACATTCCGGATCATAATAATAAGTCTTGAAACTCGGCTCTGGATCAGGTTCCGCTAAAGATTCAGCCGATGGCGAAGGGCTTCTACTTTCATGATCCTGTTCTGCTAAAGATTCACTCGATGGTGAAGGGCTTCTACTTTTATGCTCAGGTTCCGCTAAAGATTCACTCAATGGCGAAGGGCTTCTACTTTTATGCCCAGGTTCCGCTAAAGATTCAGCCGATGGCGAAGGGCTTCTACTTTCATGATCAGGCTCCGCTAAAGATTCAGTCGATGGTGAAGAACTTCTACTTTTATGCCCAGGCTCCGCTAAAGATTCACTCGATGGCGAAGAACTTCTACTTTCATGATCCTGTTCCGCTAAAGATTCAGTCGATGGCGAAGGGCTTCTACTTTTATGCTCAGGTTCCGCTAAAGATTCACTCGATGGTGAAGGGCTTCTACTTTTATGCTCAGGCTCCGCTAAAGATTCAGTCGATGGCGAAGGGCTTCTACTTTTATGCTCAGGTTCTGCTAAAGATTCACTCGATGGCGAAGGGCTTCTACTTTTATGCTCAGGTTCCGCTAAAGATCCACTCGATGGCGAAGGGCTTCTACTTTTATGCTCAGGTTCTGCTAAAGATTCACTCGATGGCGAAGGGCTTCTACTTTTATGCTCAGGTTCCGCTAAAGATTCACTCAATGGCGAAGGGCTTCTACTTTCCACAGATGTCGTAAGAAATTCGCTAGATGCGTTAAAGAGTGTAGATTGGGTTCTTGGAACAGATTTTCCGCCATTTATTATGGCTCCCTCTTTTCCTTCTTCATCTTCTCCTAAATCTAGTGCACTCTGAATCTTTGTATTGATCTCTGTATGATCTAAGCACTCAGGCATACTTAGAGAAATTGATTGCTCCTGCAATA
This sequence comes from Rickettsiales bacterium, assembly GCA_965262395.1. Lineage (GTDB taxonomy): Bacteria > Pseudomonadota > Alphaproteobacteria > Rickettsiales > Anaplasmataceae > CBDHFF01. The sequence continues at coordinate 696,776 of OZ253531.1, read as the reverse complement.
CACACCCCACCCTTTCAAAAATTCCTTGTATTGGCAAACTATCAGTATTTTCCAGAGTCACGCTGTCAGTTGGAGCACTTGATATTTCTGTTATTGGCAAACTATCAGTATCACGCTTTCCAGAGTCACGCTGTCAGTTGGAGTACTTGATATTTCTGTTATTGGCAAACTATCAGTATTTTCCAGAGTCACGCTGTCAGTTGGAGCACTTGATATTTCTGTTATTGGCAAACTATCAGTATTTTCCAGAGTCACGCTGTCAGTTGGAGTACTTGATATTTCTGTTATTGGCAAACTATCAGTATTTTCCAGAGTCACGCTGTCAGTTGGAGCACTTGATATTTCTGTTATTGGACGATCATCAGTATTTTCCAGAGTCACGCTGTCAGTTGGAGTACTTAATGAAGATGTGCTATCCTTAGTTGAATCATAATATGTATTAGGAAATGAATGAAATAAATTTTGTGGCATCATAAGCTCCATAGTCATAACTTCTCTTACTTCTCTTACTTCTATTATTTCTGTCTCTTCATAATTATCAGCAAATGGCAATCCTGCATGAGATATATCAATCTTTGTAACTGCAAAACCCTCCTCATTTGATAATGGCACTACTTCCTCAGCTATTACTAATAGATCTTTTGATGACAGTTGTAAAAGCTCCCTCTTTCTATCCTTTGCCTCCTCCTCCTCATCACCATCATCACCATCATCATCATCACTAACACTAAGCACTGAATTAGACATTGTTGTAAGCTCAACTTCCTCATCTTCCTCCTCTATAACAGGTAAAGATAAGGGCAATAATTCCTCAGAATCAGGACTCATTGTCTCTTTACGCGTGTTCTTGCTAAGCAATAAATCTTGCGCCCCATTTTCAGAAACAACCTTTGCACCTGCAAATAGATTATTCACATTTTGTTCTGGATTTCCAAACCACACAGGAGCTGCTCCTTCAGGATTAACCTGCTCAAATACAAATGATTGTTCATTAACTAATACGCCTTCCCCAACAACATTCCCTGTTTTTATTGCATCATTTTCCTTATCTATATTATTATCTTCCGTGCCAAAGCCTACTGAAGTTGGCTCACTCACAAGGCTTTCATTATCATCGTTTTTATCTTTTTTAATGGACATAGATGCAACAGAGGAAGAAGCCTGAGAAGTGTTCTGTTTTCTTAATAAAGAACTAGCCCCATTGTTGCCATCAGCTTTTAACTGTTTGCCTTTAGTGCCATCATGCTCTCGTAATTTCTTAGCATGATTAACATGACGCACTAAAAAGAAAATCAATATTGAAAGCAACACAACAAATGCGGCTGCTGCAGCAACCAAAGGAATTGTTATTCCTAATATTCTTTGATTTTTTAAACTTAACTTAGATTGCATATAATAACCGTATTACAACTTATGCGATAATAAGTAAGATTCTACAGTTAAGATATTGCTAATAACGATTTACACGTTAACTAATTTTTATCCTTTTCTTGAATTATTATATTTTTACTTAATTGCTGTATAAATAGACACAACTCCTGCTGTCAGGGAGCTAATCTTTATATCTTTGAACCCAGCATCAGAGATCATGAGCTTGAATGTATTCGGGTGAGGAAATTTACGGATGCTATCCACTAAATATTCATATGCTTCCTCATTGCCTGTCACTACTTTACCCAGTTTAGGAATCACATTAAATGAATATAAATCATAAATCTTAGCTAGAACTTCGTTATCCACACGGGAGAATTCCATACATGCAAACTTTCCTCCTGGAGATAACACACGATATGCTTCAGCAAGCGATTTCTCTATACTGGAAACATTACGAATACCAAAAGATATAGTATATAAATTTATACTATTATCTTCCACTGGTAGCTCTTCGGCTGAATTACACATCCAGCTAATATCCTGGAACAAACCCTGGTCAATTAACTTATCACGACCACAATTTAACATCTCAGGATTGATATCGCTAATTATTATATTAATTCCACCAAATTTCTTTCGGATTCTATACGATATATCTCCTGTGCCACCTGCAACATCCAACACAAGGTCTCTCAAAGAAGGATTTAAATGCGATATAAACCGTTTCTTCCAATATCTATGAAGACCAAAACTCATTAAGTCATTCATTAGGTCATATTTTGTGGCCACGGATGAAAATATACTATTAACGAAATCTGTTTTTGACATAAAAAATCTATAAGCTATACAATTAAAGCTATACGAACTGTATTAAGTAATCAATTTATTTTTACGTTTCAATGCAATATATCTTGTGATTCCTGACTGTATTAAGTAATCAATTTATTTTTACGTTTCAATGCAACATATCTTGTGATTCCTGATAGATCTTTTTTTATCTTACAAATATAAAGGCCGTAGAATGAACAAATACCCCTGATCTTCGGAAGTGAATCATATCCCAACTCCAGAATTAATACTCCATATTTTGATAATGACCTACTGGCTAATTTTAATAATGATAAATAACAAATAATCCCTGAACAACCCCCAAACAATGCTTCTCTTGATTCATAGTGAACAACATTTGGAAGCAGATTTTGCATATCGTTATATGAAATATAAGGTGGATTGCTTATTATTAAATCATATTTACCTTTACACATTTCCCAGGAACAGCGCTCAACTATCATTCTATTATACAAATTATGATCCATACGATTCATATTAGTATTACTGGCGACCAAAGGATTTCTTTCAAATGCTACACCTGTTGCATTCTTATATTCTTTAAGTAAGGTAATGATGATACAACCGCTGCCAGAACCAAGATCAGCTATTTTAAAAAATTTACTCTTATTATTAAATATTTCTAATACCAGCTCGATACCAGCCTCTGTATCTGGTCTAGGAATTAATGTAGGTGTTCTAATGCGAAAATCTGAATTCCAGAAACTTTGTGTCCCACAAATATAAGCAATAGGCTCATTCTTTTCTCTTCTTTTTATCAAATCTATATAAGACTCTAATTCCTTTGTATTCAACAATTTACTACCATTCACGATTATATCACGTTTTGATATATTAAGAGCGTGCATCATCAATAATTCTGAATCTAGGTAAGGTGTCGTTGATATTGCTCGCAGTAACTTACAAGCCTTTTGTATTTCTTCTGTTATAGTAGGCAAAATCTTAAATCCCAAAGATTACTCACCTATCACTTTCTTCGTTAATCGTCAATTATTAGATTAAATAAAATGCCTTAATTAACTATATAAGCATATCACACCCGATTCACTTCCATCAATATGCAACTTATGCTTGCATAATATATAAAAATAGTATACATTCACGCCTCTTTAGTATATTAATGGATTTATCATGGACAATGGCAAAGATCAAAGAAAAGAGAGCCCTGCACCTAGCAGCTCGATTAGTAGAGGACATATTCAAGGAGGTCCCTTCGGTAATAGTGATTGGCAAAAAGGATCAAATACTAGATTTTCTAATCGTCTTGAAATGAATGGCAAAGATCCATTCCAAGCTCTATTTGATAAAAGTAAACAGCAACACAAAGAAGAAGAGCAAAACGCAGTTAGTTACAAAACATAGCTAATACGTAAAGAAGATTGCCTTACTTTATGATTCAATGTTGATATTATTAATACAGCGCTATGGCGGTGCATTGCAACTAAAGCAGCACTTTATCTATAATAATTGCCTGCATTATTAAGTGAAAACCTCCTATGGCATACGCGCTGCTTCCTAGGTTGAATTGTATGACAAAATACATTGCTGTGAGTTATTCAAATAATGCATAGAAAATCAGCTATAGGTGGATAATCCTGCACGATATTTGATGTTTTTCATTTGTGTTGTATACACTATTATACTACCATCCACTTGTATGGAGATGTATATTTGTAACGTATGTGAATTATTTAGATGGATTAAATGAAAAACAAAGTGAAGCTGTATTAAATACTGAAGGACCAGTGCTTATTTTAGCAGGCGCAGGTACAGGGAAAACAAAAACACTCACAACTAGAGTTGTACATATAATAAAGTCATCACAAGCACAAGCTGGTGAAATATTGGCAGTAACATTTACAAACAAGGCCTCAAAAGAAATGGCCGAGAGGATAGTAAAATTATCTGATGATGGCGCACATGGCCTATGGATCGGAACATTTCATGCTATTGCCGCACGAATATTAAGAGCTCATGCTTCACTTATAGTGAAGCCCAAAGAAAATAAAACCAAAGAACATAAAACGACATACAACAACGAGTTATTCTTTTCACAAGAATCCACTAAGCACACATCAAACTATCCTATATTTAGTTCAAATTTTGTCATTATTGGAGTTGATGATCAAAATAAAATTTTAGAAAATGTGATTAATGAGTTGTATCCAACCCTACTACAAGACAATAAAAGGAAAAATATAAATAAAATATCATACCTAATACAGGGATGGAAAGATAAGGGATTATTACCAGCACAAATACTTCCCCATAATTTAGTGAGTGATATACAGCACATGGCAAAAGCTATATATGCACAATATCAAACTAGATTACTAATTAGCAACTCCATGGATTTTGGTGATATATTGCTGTACAGTGTACAATTATTTAATCAAAACATAGAAATTCTCGATATATATAGAAATAAGTTTAAATATATATTGGTGGATGAATATCAAGATACAAACACCATTCAATATATATGGTTGCGTCTACTTGCACAAAAACACAAAAATATATGTTGCGTGGGAGACGAAGATCAATCCATTTACGGCTGGCGTGGGGCTGAAATAGATCATATATTAAATTTCAGCAAAGACTTTGATAATGCCAATATAATAAGACTAGAAAAAAATTATAGATCAACATCCCATATACTAGCAGTTGCCTCAAATATTATTAAAAACAATCAGCATAGACTTGGGAAAACGTTATACACCAACATAGCTGGAAAGAAAGTTAATCTTAATATGTTTGAAAATTCATTGCAAGAATCAAGGTCTATCGCCCAACAAATTGAAGCAATTCAACAAACAGTTAATCCCCTCAACAAATCCGCATCAATTGCAATACTAGTTCGCTCTAATGCACAAATGAGATATATAGAAGATAATCTTGTAGAGTATAGTATACCTTATATGGTTATAGGAGGTCTTAGGTTTTATGAAAGACAAGAGATCAAAGATTCATTAGCTTATTTAAGAGTAATAATTAACCCTGATGATGATGCAGCATTTGAACGTGTTCTTACTACACCCAAAAGAGGTATTGGAAAAACAACTATAAGCAATTTATATTCTAGAGCAATTAAAGAGGGGATATCATTATATGCAGTAGCAAAAAATGATCTTCATACACAAGAAATACTTACAAAAAGATCAGTGATATCTATGTCAAATTTACTAAAGGATATTAAACTTTGGCAAGATTTAATGGACTCAACAAGCGCTTCTAATATGTTAAAATCAGTCCTAGAAAAGTCTGGATACCTTACTATGCTACAGAAAGATGATAACTATGAAGCTAGAAAAGATAATATTAATGAACTACTGAATGCAATACAAGAATTCACAGATCTAACGAGTTTCTTAGAGAAAGCAAGCCTTACCGCCGCAACTGACCCGATGAACAATGAGTCAGATAATGTAAATCTTATGACACTTCATGCTGCCAAGGGTCTAGAGTTTGATCATGTATTTTTACCTGGATGGGAAGAAGGAACATTTCCCAATCAAAGAGCTCTCAATGAAAAACCATCCAATAAAGGACTAGAAGAAGAGCGAAGACTTGCTTATGTGGGAATAACTAGGGCTAAAAAAGATTTATATATTTCATGTGCAAGATTTAATAGAAATCGCTACTGCACACCTTCCAGGTTCTTTAACGAAATTTCAAAAGAAAACGTCAATGTACACGGCATCGATGAGCACGTGATTTATCATGATTGATAATTAAATTACTACAATCTCAAGATAGGTAGCCAAAGACTTCTGCTTAATGAATACGCCCAATCTAATGATCGACAATTAACGAAGCGGCGTATGATTTATCATGATTGATAATTAAATTACTACAATCTCAAGATAGGTAGCCAAAGACTTCTGCTTAATGAATACGCCCAATCTAATGATCGACAATTAACGAAGCGGCGTATGATTTATCATGACTGATAATGAAATTACTACAATCTCAAGATAGGTAGCCAAAGACTTCTACTTAATGAATACGCCCAATCTAATGATCAACAATTAACGAAGCGGCATGTGATTTATCATGACTGATAATGAAATTACTACAATCTCAAGATAGGTAGCCAAAGACTTCTGCTTAATGAATACGCCTAATCTAATGATCGACGATTAACGAAGCGGCGTGTGATTTAACCATAATCTAGATTTAATATTTTCCCTACTATAACAGGGAAATCACAAATTACTGCAAGTAATAACCGCATCTTAGCTAGATTCAAATTTATTAATAATGCATACTTTAATTAATCAAAGCATCTGAAAGAATACCACATGCAGGCAATTCTTTATCAATAATGCGCCTACCCTTTTAACAAACTTTAACTTTGCCGTTTGCTATTGCTTAACTCTCATCCTTCTTTCTTTGTGTAGAGAGTTTTCGATCAATAATGCGCCTACCCTTTTAACAAACTTTAACTTTGCCGTTTGCTATTGCTTGACTCTCATCCTTCTTTCTTGGTGCAGAGAGTTTTCGATCAATAATGCGCCTACCCTTTTAACAAACTTTAACTTTGCCGTTTGCTATTGCTTGACTCTCATCCTTCTTTCTTTGTGCAGAGAGTTTTCGATCAATAATGCGCCTATTTCTTTTAATCTATTTTTAGCTTCTGGTCTCTTTCCAACTCATACTTCTTTCTTCTTGCTGTATCGGTCTTTTCATCACCATTATGAGAGTAATATTGTCCTTCCTTTGTTTTAACGTCTCTTTCATTATACTGACAATAGCAATCACATAAAAACAACTCAGAATAATAAATATTCTTAAGAGATGCAGTTTTAGGGGAGCTCCCTGGAACAGCGGCAGTGACATTTTTAGAGCAAGCACTAGCACTAGATAGATTCGTTGAAGCAGCGGCAGTGACATCTTTAGAGTAACAAGAAGCACCAGAGAGACTCGTTGCGACAGAAGAATCTTTAGATAACTCTAAATTAGGAACAAAGGTAACACAGCACATATTACTAATGTTAACAGTCATTCTTAATTCATCATGAGAAATATATACTCCCTTATCTTTCAAAGAAGTAATTACTTTATCACATGTCAAGAAAAAATCTGAAAGACTATTCAACAATTCTGAACATAACGCATTATATTGGACTCTCACCTTTTTAGGATATAAAAAGCTATCAAATGCATCTAGCAAGGTACCGAGCAAAGCTTTATTTTTAATATGTTGACTAATGTTGCCAAGCATTATAAGAAATTCCTTGTACCACTTAGCAGAAGGACAATCAATCTTAGTTATCTCATCCATATCGAATTTCATATAATTATTTCCTGCTTCCTTATTCAACAGATCTATTCCCTTATTTAGCTCAGTTACATGTCCCAGGATAATAGGTAATACCTTTTGAAATGCCTCTCTTCTATGCGTTTTATGAGATTCAGATTCAAAATTAAGTATCTTACCTTTTGTTTTCTCATATTTTTCAACAGCAGCACTAATAGCTACATATTTTTCTGTAATATGCGTAATAACCTCTTGATGCTCACTGAGCTTACTATTATCAATAGCCTTAAAAATGTACTGAACCATTATATCTACAGCGACCGTGATAGCTTCAGCTTGAATTCCAGATACTATAACTGAACCAGGTATTTCGTCTTTGTGTATTCCTGTTAATAATAATTTTACTCTGAAGAAATCATTTATTAATACTTCTACTAATTTATATCTACAAAAAAACCTTTCCCAAACTACGTTGCCTATGAATACCTGCCATGTATCTTTATGAGACTCAAGCTGTTGTATTATAAACTGCATATGATCGTATAACTCTTCCAAGGAAGATACAAATCTGATCATTGTATTGAAATCATGCCAATAAGCAGCAGTAGTAACACCATTAACCTCCTTAACAATCCTTTGATACGCTGATTCAATTATGCCCTGAGATTTTTTTATTATAGCAAGACTTTGATTTTTCTCTAGATCATCAGTAGACATACATCCCTCTATACCCTTAATAATGAATGCAACATCATCAATCAAGCAAGAGATTCTTAGCAAAGGATGTCCATAAACAATATATTGAACATAGTCATGAAAAGCCTGGTACATAGCCTTACGTCTAGAATGGTACAGATCTATTTGTGATGATTCAGCAATATCGTCTCGGATAGCACATAGCCCTTCCTCGGCTGGAAGGGGTCCAGAAGGATCTTTTACCATCTGCGTAAATGTTATCCCATTACTTTCCTTCCATATTTTGCAAAGTTCCATTACAGAACTTAGTTCTTCAGTTAATGATATATTCTTTCTTACAAATGCCATAGCACGTTCTATATTTTTTACCAAAAGATTATAACTATTATTATCAATCGATTTAGTGCTCTCAGAACATAACCTAGCACCTTCTGCTCTTAACAATTCAGAATCAACCCCTTCTCCACGCAGTAGACTTTTTGCTTCCTGAATCTTTGATTCTAATACGAACTCATAACTTACTTCATGACCACCAAACAATGTATCTTTAAAATAACTAAACATAACTAAACATAACTAAACATAACTAAATTATTTATAAATAGATGATTAATTCTATCTAATTTTACCTTTATAGTAAAGATCAATTAGAAGAGATAATGCTAAACAATAAAAAAGTCTGTTTTATCGGTATAATATTGCAAGCTTTAGTATATCAGATATACTCCTCAAAGACCATTTGACAAATGAATTTAAAACCACTGATCTTTTGAATTAATAAGAATAAGAACTATCCAAAGACAAAAGAAGGATCTAATCCTGAATTTCTTAGGAGTAAATCATCACTCTCGTTCACAAATATCTAAGCTATTTATTGAGAATCCTGAATTTCTTAGGAGTAAATCATCACTCTCGTTTACAAATATCTAAGCTACTTATTGAGAATTTAGAAAATCTTTATCTAATTTAGGGCTTATGCAGCAAAATACATATTGTGCGCTACGCCAAATTGTTCACTTTATTATTCATACAAGCATCAGTAACGTTATTCAGATAATCTATTGAACTTCATATTTTTTACCTAACCATCATATAATCATTTTTTCTTGATCAGTAATTTCCTAGTTAATTATTGTATTAGATACGCATTATCATCATCTTTTTCTTGTTAACTTACCTTCTGTTATGTTACTTCCAGCCCCTTAGAAGAAAAGAAGTATTAGATATAGGGAAAGCTGCTCTAGATCATTTGAGAAAGAGAAGTATTAGATGTAGGGGAAAGCTGCTCTAGATCATTTGAGAAAGAGAAGTATTAGATGGAGGGGCAAGCTGCTCTAGATCATTTGAAGAAAGAGAAGTATTAGATGTAGGGGAAAGCTGCTCTAGATCATTTGAAGAAAGAGAAGTATTAGATGTAGGGGAAAGCTGCTCTAGATCATTTGAGAAAGAGAAGTATTAGATGTAGGGGAAAGCTGCTCTAGATCATTTGAAGAAAGAGAAGTATTAGATGGAGGGGAAAGCTGCTCTAGATCATTTGAAGAAAGAGAAGTATTAGATGTAGGGGAAAGCTGCTCTAAACTTGTGTCAGTGCAGGTCGTTGATGCGCTATTAGAAGAATCTAGTAACTTCTTTAGATCTTGGGACATATTACGTCGACAAAAGGATATCCTATAAATGAGCGCATTATTACCATTAGCTAACGGATCCCCTATTCTATAACCATTTATATTAAGACCACATATCTCCTCACTTACCTCCCTACCGAATAAGGCATCATGAAGTATATCTATATTATCTCTTAACTCACTTACCCTCTCTTTCAACGTCCTACCATCTTTCTTAACAGTTTTTCTCCCATCGATAGGCCAATAATTATCCATAATACTTATAATATGACACCTAGCAGACTCATAATTTGTATACTCAACCACTATAGGCTCCTTAGCCGCTATGACCTCCTTAGCCGATATAGCCTTCTTAGCCACCTCTCTTATAGATATTAATGCCATTAACGCCATAGTGAACTGATTTATATCTCTAGGGTTCACCAAGCCAATAGATTCTATAGCCATTCTTATCGGTATATGCTTAAACTTATTCTTCTTCTTAGCCACATCTCTTAATGACATAATAAACTGATCTATAATTTCATGGCTCATCAAGTCAGTAGATCCTAAAGCTATTCTTAGCAGTACATGCTTAAACTTATTTTTCTCGCATAATCTCACTTTCAAAAGAAATATATCGTGTACAGCGATTTTGCCTTCTTCAAAGGTCCTCACTTTATTACTATCCATATAATAGCACCACCATTAACGCACATATCACAAAGTATAATAAAGCCCAAGAAGTAAATCAACCTAATCATTAAAGGCTTTTTATTAATACTATTAGTATCTTTATGCAATTTAGTATCTTTATGCAATTAAATTCTTAATCACACTATTTAAAATTCCTCCATCAAAGAAGTATCTAATCTCTGCCTCAGTATCTAGTCGACATAATAAAGTGATATTAACAATAGAACCATCTTCTTTTTCAATTGAACACCCAATATCAAATTTTGGCCTCACATTAGAATCAAATTTTTCTATAGTAATTCTTTCGCTACCATCCAATCCTAAAGATTTTCTACTCACATTGTCCTTAAAAACTAAAGGTAAAACACCCATGCCTACTAGATTAGACCTATGTATCCTCTCGAAACTCTCAGCTACAACAGCTTTAACACCAAGCAATTTTGTACCTTTAGCAGCCCAATCACGGCTTGATCCAGTACCATATTCCTTACCCCCGATTACTACCAATGGTACATTACCTACCTTATACTTCATAGCAGCATCATAAATTGACACCTCTTCCCCACTAGGAACGTATTTAGTATAACCACCTTCTTTACCTGCCATTTCATTTTTAATTCTTATATTAGCAAAGGTTCCTCTCATCATTACATTATGATTACCTCTTCGAGACCCATAAGAATTGAAATCCTTAACTTCAATTCCTAAGCTATTCAAATATCTTGCGGCTGGAGTATTTTTAGCAATATTTCCCGCAGGAGAAATATGATCGGTAGTAATACTATCGCCAAGTAATGCCAAAATATTTGCCCCATCACATTCAAAGGTCTCTTTCTCAGACCCGGCTTTTAAATTTTCAAAATACGGTGGATTTTGTATATATGTATTACTATCATCCCAACTATAATTACTGCCTTTAGAAACACTAATATTCTGCCAATCTTCGTCTCCAAGGAAAACATCCTTATACTTTTTAATAAACATGTCCCTCTTTACAACTGCATGCATCAAGTCATTAATCTCACTATTGGATGGCCATATATCTCTTAGATACACATCATTTCCTTGACTATCTTTGTTAATAGGATCTTTTGCCAAGTCAATATCAACAGTTCCAGCTAGCGAATATGCAACAACCAAAGGCGGAGATGCCAAATAATTCACCTTACACAAAGGATGCACCCGACCTTCGAAGTTACGATTACCCGATAAAACAGAACCAACTGTTAGATCATTTTCTGAAATAGCATTTTCTATATCAGAATCTAAAGGTCCAGAATTACCTATACAAGTTGTGCAGCCATAACCAACTAAATTAAATCCTAAGTCATTAAGATAGCCTTGCAATCCAGCCTTCTCAAGATACTCAGTAACCACCTTAGAACCTGGAGCTAGAGATGTTTTGACCCATGGCTTTACAGACAAACCAAGCTCTTTAGCTTTCTTAGCCACCAATCCAGCAGCAATCATTACACTGGGATTAGATGTATTAGTACAACTCGTTATTGCACCTATTACCACTGCTCCATCTTTCAGATTATATTCTTTGCCGGAAACACTAACTTCCTTACCAAGAGATTTACCCCCAGTTTCTTCACAAGCCTTTCGATATGAGGCAGCTATACTGCTTAGAGTTACTCTGTCTTGTGGACGCTTTGGACCTGCTAAACTTGATTCAATAACTGATAAATCAACATCTATACTATCTGTGAATTTTGCATCACTTGATCCCCACATTCCTTGTGCTTTCGCATATGCTTCAACAAGCTTAATATTTTCTTCAGCACGACCTGACAATTCCAAATAATTCATAGTTTGTTCATCAACAGGGAAAAATCCACAAGTAGCACCATATTCTGGTGCCATATTGGATATTGTTGCACGATCAGCTAGGGATAATCCAGCCACTCCATCACCATAAAACTCAACAAATTTTCCAACTACACCCTTCTGACGCAATCTCTCTGTAACAGTCAAAACTAAATCAGTTGCAGTAGCTCCTTCAGGTAAAGACCCCCTAAGATTAACACCTACAACTTCAGGAATAAGCATAGAGATAGGTTGACCCAGCATAGCTGCTTCTGCTTCAATACCACCAACACCCCATCCAAGTACTGATATACCATTGATCATTGTAGTATGACTGTCGGTTCCAACTAAAGAATCAGGATAAATAACACTTTTTCCATTTACTTCATTAATCCAAACTACTTTAGCTAGATATTCAAGATTTACTTGGTGACATATGCCAGTTCCCGGAGGTACAACTCTAAAATTATCAAATGCTTCTTGTCCCCATCTTAGAAACTCATATCGTTCCTTATTTCTTCTCATTTCATGTTCCACGTTAATTTTGTAAGAATCAACACTTCCAAATCTATCAACCTGCACTGAGTGGTCTATTACTAAATCTATAGGTACCATCGGATTAATTTTAGTTGCATCTCCTCCCAACTTCACCATTGCATCTCTCATCGCTGCTAGATCCACAATAGCTGGCACACCTGTAAAATCCTGCATTAATACCCTGGCTGGCCTATATGCAATTTCATGGGTAGATTTGCCTTCCTTTAGCCACCCTAATAGATTCTCTATATCATTTTTTGTAACGGTCTTTCCGTCCTCATATCTGAGTAAATTTTCTAGCAAAACCTTCAAAGATTTAGGTAATTTATTTACTATATCTCCACACGCACCTATATCAAAGTAGATATAGCTCTTCTCACCAACATTTAATTCTCTTTTCGCCCCAAATGAATCTAACGACATAGTCTATACCAAAATAAATATTACATATACATACATAGCACAACATACAACTTTAAGAAAAAGAATTCAACTAAATTAAGAAATAATTGATATTATAAGTAGTATAATAAATTAAAATAATAATATTATGCTATTAATATAGTGATCTAAAATAATATATATTTTAATATCTGTTGCAAAATATGGTGAATCCGTATAGGATGTTTTATCAATCTTACCACATCGGCATTGTGATGAAGTTAGTTAACGGTAAAGTTACCATTAAATTAGATAAAATGCTGAAGATCGTGAGGTTATTGTCTGCAAAACTGTGTCATGATATGGCCAGCCCCATAAATTCTTCTTACTGCGCGCTAGATATATTAAGTAAGTCTGATCTAGCCTCTGATGAAAGCCAAAAACAACTTGCTTTATCGATCATTACAGATAGCACAAAAGATAGTGTCAGTAGAATAATATTTCTGCGCTCTGCTTATAGCCATATTACAAGTAATATACTCGAATCCGCCCTGGAATGCAAAGAGGAGATTCAAAATTTTCTTAAAAGAAAGCAAATAGAGGTGAGAGTTGTAACAACAGAAGATGTAAGAACTGTCAACATTGACGCAAACGTAAAACAAATACTATACAATTGTATTATTGTAATGACCGAAATGAGCTTAAGCATAAAAGAATTGGTTATAGAAATAAAAGATTCGCAATCAATAACTATAATCGCTATGAACCATGGATCCGATATGGAGTATGGCAGTCTTACTAGCCTTGGATTACTAAATAATTTTAGCCAAGAGATAGAACCTGGTATAGATAATATACAACCTTTTTGGACATCACTATTAATACAACAATCTGCTTTACTATTTAAGGCAAGCAACAATAAGAAAGAACTGAAACTTGAGATACACCCCCCAATAGATAACAAATAAGATCCAATTTATACATATCTAATGATCAAGGTTTGTAAAATTATTAATCAGTAAAAGAACTGAAACTTGAGATACGCCCCCCAATAGATAACAAATAAGATCCACATATCTAATGATCAAGGTTTATAAAATTATTAATCAGTAAAAGAACTGAAACTTGAGATACACCCCCCAATAGATAACAAATAAGATCCAATTTATACATATCTAATGATCAAGGTTTATAAAATTATTAATCAGTAAAAGAACTGAAACTTGAGATACACCCCCCAATAGATAACAAATAAGATCCAATTTATACATATCTAATGATCAAGGTTTATAAAATTATTAATCAGTAAAAGAACTGAAACTTGAGATACACCCCCCAATAGATAACAAATAAGATCCAATTTATACATATCTAATGATCAAGGTTTATAAAATTATTAATCAGTAAAAGAACTGAAACTTGAGATACACCCCCCAATAGATAACAAATAAGATCCAATTTATACATATCTGATGATCAAGGTTTGTAAAATTATTAATCAGTAATTGACAATTTGTTATTGGAACGCTAGCATATCGATGTTGTAATGCTTAGCTGGTATGGTGCTTGATGTTAATGAAAGGAAAGAAAGGCATTGTTATGGGAGTGGCCAATAAAATGTCCATTGCTTGGGGAATAACCGATAAATTAATTCAAGAAGGTGCAGAAGTAATATTAACTTATCCTAATGCTGCAATAGAGAAACGAATACGGAATTTAACAGCAAATGTTGAAATACAAGATGTACTACTCTGTGATGTATCTGATAAAGAATCGATAAATGGACTATTTGATGATGTAGCAAAAATATGGGACAATATAGACTTTATAGTTCATGCTATAGCTTTTTCTGATAAGGATGAATTAAATAATGGTGGATATGTTAATACTTCACGTGAAAACTTCCTTAATACCATGAATATTTCATGTTACTCATTATGTTCAATAGTTAATAAAGCACAACACTTGATGAAAAACGGCGGAAGTGTAATTGCACTAACATATATAGGCGCAAACAGAGTTATTCCTCATTATAATGTGATGGGCGTGGCGAAAGCAGCCCTTGAAGCAAGTGTAAAATATCTAGCTTATGACCTAGGTCATAAAAATATTAGAGTAAACGCAATTTCTGCTGGTCCTGTACGAACCCTAGCATCTGCAGGTATCGGAGATTTCAAACACATAATGACTTGGAATGAAAACAATGCTCCCTTGGAAAGAGGAATTACTATAGATGAAGTAGGAAATAGTGCGCTTTATTTGTTAAGTGACCTAGGATCTGGCACTACAGGAGATTCAATTTTTGTGGATGGCGGATATCATGTACTTGGTATGTGTAGTGAGCGTTATTTACTTAAGCAACTCCAGGATCAAGACGAAAAAAGTTCTAAGTAAATATTTTCTGTTGTTAATAACAGATTAATCATATGTTACTAATCAAGATGTTTTGAGTTAGAAATATGTCGGCAATAATATTAGATGGAAAAAAAGAAGCTGACTTAATATGTGAGCAGCTAAAGAGCTTTATCGGCAAATTTAAATCAAAATACAATAAAACACCCTCCTTACTCGCAATATTAACATTGGATAAAGATGGCAAGGCCGATCCTGCAAGCGCAATATATGTTAAAAAAAAGAAGGAAAGAGCCGAAAATCTGGGTATAAACGTTGAAATAAAGAAGATTGGCTCATATGATGAGTTAGAAAAATGTATTAAAACAGCAAATACTGACAGAAACACGCATGGTATCTTGCTACAACTACCGATCATGTCTAATATCATAGAGAAATATATAGCATATAGTCTAAATAATTTAACAAAAGAAGGAATACGTAGCTTTAAATTGTTTGGGAATAATCCGAAGGATCTGAGGAATTGGGAAACTGCAAAAGATACCCCTTACGGACAACAATTAGTAACTATATACTCTACAGAAATTATAGACATGATCGCACCTGCGAAAGATGCCGACCGCATTACCAGTCATTTATTACTTTCTCTGAAGAGCTCTACTCTTATGAAGAAAGATCCCGTTACAAAAGAGGTTTATCCCTCAGAAACAAAATTTATGGAAATAGATCACTCCTTACCATGCACACCAGAAGCATGTTTATTCTTAATTAAGCAAGCAATAAAAGAGAGAATAAGCAGCTTACCTGCAAGCAACCCAGAGAAAAAGTGGGGCAACATACCTAAGGATATAAAAGACTTAGACCTAAGTGGATTAAAGGCCGCTGTCGTTGGCAGATCTAATCTAGTTGGCGCTCCCATGGCACAAGTATTATTAAACTATAATGCAACAGTATCGGTATTGCACATTCACTCCGGTGAAGAATTATTAGAGAATGAATGCAGAACTGCCGATATATTAGTTGTTGCTGCAGGAAAAGCGGGATTGATTACCCGTGACCATGTAAAACGAGGTGCCATCGTCATAGATGTAGGCATCAACAGAAACAAAGATGGAAAGCTTGTTGGTGATGTTGAATACGAGGAGGTCGTAAAAAGAGCCGGAGTAATCACGCCTGTGCCAGGAGGAGTGGGGCCAATGACAATAGCCATGCTGATGAAAAATATATATAACATGGCAGAGGCACAAGAAGCTGCTTCTGCTAATACTGAAAAGAAGAATTAGTTGACTTATAGCCCTCTATAAAATAATCTATGCTAGATTAGGAATATTTTGAGATTACAGCAATGTCTAATAATAAACGCATCGAGTTTGATAGTTTTGGAGAGATAGAGGTGCCTGGTGATCGCTACTGGGGAGCGCAAACTCAAAGATCATTGGAAAATTTCAATATTAGTAATGAAAAAATGCCTCTCGCATTAGTACATGCCTTGGGTATAATTAAATATTCTGCTGCCAAGGTAAATATGGATCTAGGGATTTTAGATAAGAATATTGGTAATGTCATATGCACTGCAGCTGAAGAAGTATCACAAGGGAAACTTGATGAACATTTCCCATTAGTAGTTTGGCAAACTGGCTCAGGCACTCAATCTAATATGAATGCCAATGAAGTCATAGCCAATAGAGCTATAGAACTTTTAAAAGGAAAATTGGGAAGCAAAGATCCAGTTCATCCAAATGACCATGTCAATAAAGGACAGTCATCTAATGATACCTTTCCTACCGCTATGCACATAGCTACTGCCTTAGAGGTAAATAAATCATTAATCCCTGCTTTAGAAAAAATAGAAGCTGAATTACAGAAAAAAACTGATGAATTTCAGAAAATAATCAAAATAGGTAGAACTCACCTTCAAGATGCCACCCCCCTAACTTTAGGGCAAGAATTCTCTGGCTACCTCACACAAATAAAAAAAGGAAAATCACGAGTTAAATTAGCTCTGGAAAATGTATACGAATTAGCACAAGGTGGGACTGCGGTAGGTACTGGTATCAATTCAAAACAGGGTTTTGCTGAAGCATTTGCAAAAGAAGTGTCTCGTACAACTAACTTACCATTCTTATCTGCACCAAATAAATTTGAAGCTCTTGCAGCTCATGATGCAATGATTGAATTGAGTGGAGCATTGAATGTCCTAGCATCAAGTTTAATGAAAATAGCAAATGATATTAGAATGCTGGGCTCAGGGCCAAGATGTGGCATAGGAGAGTTAATTTTACCAGAAAATGAGCCTGGTTCATCAATAATGCCAGGAAAAGTTAACCCAACTCAGTGCGAAGCATTAACTATGATTTGCACACAAGTCATGGGAAATAACACAACAATTACAATAGGCGGCGCAACTGGACACTTTGAGTTAAATGTTTTTAAGCCAGTAATCATACTAAATATGTTGCAATCAATCAGGATCTTATCTGATGGCATTGTAAGCTTCACGGATAAATGCCTGGTTGGATTACTCCCTAACACAGATAGAATTTCTAAATTGTTACATGAATCATTGATGCTAGTAACTGCATTAAATCCACATATAGGGTACGACAATGCCGCAAAAATAGCAAAACATGCACATAAAAAAGGACTGACACTTAAGGAGTCAGCCGTAGAACTAAAACTTGTAAAAGCAGATGAATTCGACCAATTAATTAAACCAGAAGAAATGATAAAACCAAAGTGAGTCTAGTATAAAAAAATGATTGTAATACAGTAAAATAATAGATAGAAATACAAGTAAGATTGTAGCCCTGTGCGCCATGAATAAGTACAAGTTCAACACTGGTTGTATAAAGAAATAAAATTCTGGGCTACATCAAGATTATTAAGTTAATTCATCAATGTTGACATCGGCTATTACAAAATAGCCAAACAATCGTAGTTCAAAACTATATGAAGCACCGCAGTGTAAGCGAATGATTCATTACATAGTACAAGTTAATTCATCAATGTTGATATCGGCTATTACAAAATAGCCAAACAATCGTAGTTCAAAACTATATGAAGCACCGCAGTTTAAGCGAATGATTCACTACATAGTACAAGTTAATTCATAAATGTTGATATCGGCTATTACAAAATAGCCAAACAATCGTAGTTCAAAACTATATGAAGCACCGCAGTTTAAGCGAATGATTCATTACATAGTACAAGTTAATTCATAAATGTTGATATCGGCTATTACAAAATAGCCAAACAATCGTAGTTCAAAACTATATGAAGCACCGCAGTTTAAGCGAATGATTCACTACTGGTACAAAATTATAAGCATAAATTTCTAAATGATTCACTACATAGTACATGCCCATAGATCAAACTAGAACTATATATCTATGCCTCTTGTCTATCAAGAGCAACGATCGCAGACGCAAAATCTCTTGCATCAAAGCCATGAAGATCATCACACGACTCACCAAGGCCTACGTAATATATAGGAAGCTTATATTTATCAATAATACTCACCACTGCCCCACCCTTAGAGCTACTATCTAATTTTGTTACTACTAATCCGCTTATAGGAATATATTTATTAAAAATATCAATTTGGCTGTGTGCATTTTGTCCTGTGGTAGCATCAATAACCAAAATATTATATAAATTTATATGCTCCTCAAATTTCTTAACCACGCCACCTATTTTAGATAATTCATGCATAAGATTTGTTTGATTTTGTAAACGTCCAGCTGTGTCAATTAATAAAACATCATACTGTTCATCCTTGGCTCGCTGCAAAGCATTAAAAGCAACACTAGCTGGGTCGGCACAGGCCTGCTCTGACTCCACTACTGGACAGTCAAAACGATCTGCCCAAACACCAACCTGCTCTTGTGCTGCCGCTCTGAATGTATCACAGGCCGCAATCATAACGCTCTTTCCCATGGACTTATATTTATTGATCAATTTACCGATTGTTGTGGTCTTTCCACTGCCGTTAACCCCACACATCACGATAACATTCACTTTATCTTCAGCAAGAGTTATAGATTCTTCTTCAGCAACACAGATCATATTAAAAATTTCATCAGCTAACTTACGCCTGATCAATTCAACATTCAGCTCTACATCATTGAATTTCATATTTGACACAGCTTCTCTAAGCTGCAAGGCGGTTTTTGCACCAATATCAGAAGAAATTAATAAATCTTCAAGATCATCCAATGATTCCTCATCAAGGCGTTTCTTAAATCTAAATATATCATCAATGCCATCACTAATCTTATTAGAGCTTTTTATAAGAAAATTCTTCAACGTGCTCATGATACCTGGTTTCTTATGCGGCTCCTCATCCTTAGCCTTATCCAGCACATCAACCTCAGAACTATGACCTTTAAATTTATTAAACAACTTAGAAAAAGACATATCTATAAATTATTAAACCCATGCAACAACAATGCTAAATTATACAAAAAAAATGCTCTGAAGTCAAATCACCTTGAACAATACAATAAGTAAGATTATAATTGAAAGAGGGTCAGTAAGGTACATTGCAGATGAAAAAATATATAATAACATCTACAAATACTGAAAATGGTAAGACCTTTATTACATGCAAGTTATGTCGTACATTAGTAAATGCAAATAAACGTGTACACGTACTAAAACCAATAGTATCTGGATGGAACGCACAAGACAATGATACTATCAAGTTACTAGACAGTTTAAATATACCTATTACAGAGCAAAATATCAAAAAACTCTCGATATACAGACTATCAGCACCCCTGTCTCTCAATATAGCAGCTCATCTGGAAAATATTACGATAGATTATAATAAGATCCTTGATTTCTGCAATGATTATGATGAATCTGCGACATTATTAATTGAAGGATCAGGAGGCATTATGTCCCCAATTAATGATAATAAAACATTTCTTAATTTGGCAGTAGACCTTGAACTAGAAATTATATTAGTAATAAGTACAGAGCTTGGTACAATAACCTCTACTTTAACCGCCATCAAATCTATTGAATCATATAATAGAAAGGTTAAAGCAATAATCATCAACGAAAACATAAGAACTGATTACATAGAAGAGACTATATGTACTATAAAAAATTTTACTGACATACCAATATACCTTATCATTCATGAAGACACAGAAGATAGTAAAGAGAAAAACCAAGAATCTATAGATAAAATAATAGAAACGATCATCTTATAATAAAGAATTAATCATCTTGCTTGAACATAGGAGGCCTTAGATGCTCGTTGCGCTTCCTAGAACCCTTTGAAAAATTATAATTAAATTCTGCACCATAAATAAAACAAAAACTGAGTATATAAAAAAACAGCAGAACCACAATGAATCCTGCCAGGCTTCCGTATATCAAGTTAACCTGATGAAAAGACTTGATATAAAAAGATAAACCAGTCGCTGCAAGTATCCATAAACACACTACCAAGAACGCCCCTGGAATCACCGATTTCCATGTCTGATGCTTATTAGGAATCATGACATACAACCAGGATAGTCCTATTAATAAAACTATAAAACTTATACCATACCTAATATATCCCCAAACATAATTGTATACTACCATATCTTCAAATAAAAATTTGAATAACTGAAAAAACACAGGTATCAAGGTGAACGATAACATTACTGACATAATAACAGTAACTATAATGAAGAACTGTATTATACTCATAAATCTACGAAATACGTAAGGAGGCTGGGTTTTAACCCTACAAGCCCTATTAAGAACCGTTCTAATTCCTTCTACCGCTGATGATGATGTCCAAATAGCTCCAACAATTGCAAGAGTCAACAGACCTTGTGGAGGACCAGAAGCTATTTCTTCAATACGTGGTTTAATTTCCGAAATAATATCCGCTGGAATATATTCTGTAATCAATATAACAAACTGTTGCCCAAGGTTGGTGGCGCCAATAACACTAGAAAAATTTGCTGCTATAGCAGTGAAAAAAAATAAAAAAGGGAAAAAAGAGAGTATGGCTAAGAAAGCTAAATACCCTGCATATTCAAAGCCATCATGATCTACAACTTTAATAAAAGAATGCGACAAACACCTCACAAAAAATTTTGAGTTATCAAAAAACATAAATCAACAACAATGACAGCAGAACAAAGTTAGTATAGCAAGGGTAATAGCACATTGATATTAAAATTATACCAAAATTCTAATGTAAAAATAAATAAAGATTCAGATCACCTATGCATAAAAAATTAATATAGATTAACTCAAGGTTATTCAGTGCAATAAAATTGCAACAAAGAAACTTAGGCCCTTTCTTTTTTATCTACAATCGCAGCTATACAGACATCAGACCATACATTAACTGATGTCTCTAGCATATCGAACATAGTGTGTATTGGTAGTAACATCACCATTAAAGTCAGCGGCATATCCATTGCAACTAAGTAAGTCGTGGCCATAAAGTAACAACCCATGGGAACTCCAGCATTTCCAACTGCCGCCATCAGAGACAAAAATATCCAGGTCACTATATCCAATGCTCCAAAATAATAACCATTACTCTCACAAACAAACATTACAATTATAAGTATAAAGGCAGCACACGCATTCATATTAATCGTGGCGCATATGGGCAAGGCAAACTGCGATGTTTTCTTAGAAATTCCAAGTTTATCTTGAGCACATTTTATAGTAGTCGGCAAAGCAGCACCAGATGAACGAGAGAAGAAAGCCAGTGTCAAGGCAGGTAAAGAACCTCTAAAGATCTTCATCGGCGAAAGACCGTGATATAAAAGAAAACTTGGCAACACTATAACTGCCTGAATTATTATTGAAGCTGAGATACACAAGACACAAGATAAAAGAAGCCCCATATCTTTCTCACTGCTACCAAGATCATTAAGAAATAATAGAACAAATGACCAAACGGCAAGTGGCATCAAATATATAACGGCTTGAGCTACTTTTAATATATTATCAAATAATGCACCAAATACATCCGATAACAATTTACGCTTAGAACTTTCCATGAATAAAGAAGCTCCACCCAATAGAAAAGCAATTATGATTACACCCATAACATTGTTGTCTAGGAAGGTCTTAACAAAATTTGTGGGAAACATACTTAATAAATGTTCCTTATAGCTAGCCTTACTAATGTCAATGGGGTTATTCGAAATATCAATATCAATCTTAGATAGCATAACGTCGGCAG
The DNA here is from genome assembly GCA_965262395.1 of Rickettsiales bacterium. Taxonomy (GTDB): domain Bacteria; phylum Pseudomonadota; class Alphaproteobacteria; order Rickettsiales; family Anaplasmataceae; genus CBDHFF01. The sequence continues at coordinate 674,008 of OZ253531.1, read as the reverse complement.
GATCAACGATCTTATACATAACCAAACCTATCAAGACAGCAATAATAGTAGTAAATAATGTATAGAAAACAACCCTAGATGCCAATGATTTAACCTCTTGCATATTTTCCAATCCATATACAGTAGAAAGAACGGATAAGAAGACTACTGGCAAACTAATTAACTTCAACAAACCAATAAACATTTCAGACGTTACAGAAGCAATAGAAATTAGAAACTGTACTCCTGAATAGTTGGCAGCAATAGCAAGTACTACAGCTACCATTATCATATGCCATTGTGTAATTTTCATGCCATTCCCCCGTTTGAATTGAAAAGATTATGATCAAAGCATGCTCTAGCATAATAGAAAATAAAACAAACAAACGAACTCATAAAATATGATTACAATCGTAATGCACATAAATCTCGTATGTCGTCCTTCTCAATATATTCTCTAGAACAGCAACATCAGCAAATAATAGCTGCAGGATTCTAGCATTGGAGTCAGAACCAGTCAAACAATAAATTTATTAGTAATTATTTTTTTATAATCTCTAAATTATTTATATTCACAATTACCGTTTCATCATTATTTGCCATGCAATCCATAAATATTCTCTGCATACTGTCAGCAACTATCATAAATTTATGCGGAACAATAATTGTTCTGCTTCCCTTGTTGTGCATCTCAATTATGCCATGATCAATACCCATAGGCACCTCGCTGGCACCAACCTTGAACTTTAGACCGCTATTTCTACACAATTCATTGCCCTGAATATCATTAATTGTGAAATCTATCTTCACTTTATCACCACACATCACCGCTTTCTGATATGTACCCAACTTATCGAACGTACGAATACTACTTAAGTCTGCTCCCTTATCCATAAAACTCAACATCTCTACATAGTAAGAGTCTTTTGAATCATGATTTTCTTTGATAATCCTAACTTCACCAACTTTCATACCTATTAATCCAAGCAAGAGCACTCTATCTAAAGAATCAGCCCCCAATACTACTTCTATATCTTTGAATTCAGTAGATACATCGTCCTCTTCTGCTTTATCCACAATCTTTCTAACTTTAATTTTTACCATTTGCCCACATTGAGCTATCGAGCCAGATCCAATTGCCAGATTAGTAATAGACAAAAGCTTATTATCATATGGTATCTTACTAAAGTTATCTATTAGACCAGAATTACGTAAATAATAATCTATACGTTTTTCAAAAAATGGCTTAACCATGTACACAACTAAACGCTCTATGAAGCCTGAATTAGGCGCCGACAGCTCTAGCAATTTATCTCCATCTGAGTCTAGCTCACTAACTGTATCAACAAGAATATTGTTGTGGCCATTACTTAAATAAGAAAGCATTATGGACATAATTAACAGCACAATAATTGTACAGGCACTAATACTAAACAACTTGGACATAACAATCCTCTTTTTTTATAAAATAACAGAGAGCAGCGTTAAATAACAGCTTTAACCTATTCCCGATTAAGAATGTATTGTGTAAACTGTCTTAATTTTTGAGAACGTACATCAAATAACTCCAAAGATTTAAGGGCTTTGTTAAGGTATAATGGGAAATAATGCTCCAAAAGCTCTTTATTCCCCTTAAGCTCATCTTTAGCATCATCTAGCACTTGATACGCAATACCAAAATTATATCCATAACTGCTTAACGCCTTTCTTGCTTCCGTATTACTGTTAGCTATTATAGCACCAAATTCACAAGCAGCAGAAAATAGAGCACCAGTCTTTAGCCCCCGAAGTTCCAAAAGCTCATCCTGGTTCATGCTATATATATCAGAATTAATATCTATAATTTGCCCTCTAACCATACCACTATGCCCTATTCTCTTCGATAAACACTCCACAAGATCAGAGCGAATAGAGGCATTAACATCTAATTTTGTAATAATCTCAAAAGATTGAGTTAATAATGAATCACCAAGAAGAATTGCGTTTGCTTCACCAAATTTTTTATGACATGTTGGCATACCACGCCGATAATCATCATTATCTAGTGCTGGCAGATCATCATGAACAAGTGAATAATTATGTGCCATCTCAATTGCCACAGAAGATTGTACAGCTAATTTCCTATCAGCGCCGCAAGTATCCGCAGAAAGAACCAGCATGATTGGTCTCCACAAATTGCCTTTTTGAGTCATGACATATTTTGTGGCATCATAGAGAACCTTGAAGTTATCACGTATGCTTTCTTCTGGTTCAATGGACAAGTTTATACTATCTCTAACTAAAGTTCTAATGGAGTCAAGTTCGTTCTCTATATTTTCAAACACAAGCCATTTACCATAAAAAAACCATTTCACTGTAAATATAATGCAATGCTAACAGTTTTGTAAAGCAAATATGTCTAGGCACAGCTTACTTAAATTAACCGTGTTATTAATCACTATAACAGTTATCGCTACTCCCTCTTACTCTGCTGGAGAAGTAAAACGAAATAGTATAATAAATGTTATAAACACAGGTTCTGATATATCTGGGAAGGAAAATCAAACCAATATAGATAATGATCAACAATCTAAAAAAGAATCCACAAAACCAGTACTAAGAAAAATAATAGATCCTATGAACGAACACCCTCTAAAATTTAAAGATAGTAATAAGCAGGATATAAACAATTCTCCTTCATCTAAAAACAATGCTAAAGATACTTTGACTCTCTCAGCAGAGAAAATAAAGAAGAAGTCTCAAAAAGATATAAAAAAAGAAGAACAACCAAAGAAAAGAGTGGTTCAGTCAATATCCATCGGTGATCTTCATGAAAAAATCAAATCAAAAGATATTATAATAAACCCTGAACAACCTACTAAAAAGGCAACTGCAACTAAAGATTCTGGCAAGGCCATAAATAAAAAAGGATCAACACAAGAAATAAGAAAAAAAGCCATTCCTATAAAAATAGAAAAAAATATTAACCCAGATATAGCCCCTATTCTTCCTACAAAAGTAGGAATAAAAATAAAGCCAAGGCCAGTAATAGAAGAGTATCAATTAGATGAATATGGCAAGGCAATATCATTAGATGGAGAAGAAGAATGGATATCACAAGACCATATTAATGCAAATCAATCTTCTGTAAGAAGTAGCATCAAAAGACCTAAGTCTGCTTGGGATGTCGGCAAATCCAAAAATACAAATGTAAAAGTAAAAAAAATACACACATTGCCTGAACAAATAATCAATGCCGGCAATTATATGACTAAGGAAACATATGAAGAAATGTTATTTCACAGCATCAAAGATGATAATATTCCTTTATTATATATAACCCTACAAAAGATAGGCATGTTCAACCAAGCATCTCATGATAGAGCTGTAGAAACGCTAGATGTAGCTGGAAATAATCCTCTAATATATGCAATAAAGATGGATAGTCCCCCTGCTGTGATTGCTATACTTAAGCATATGGACGCTATAAATCTTGATATAAATGATGAAGATCCTAGCACTGGACTAACTGCATATGAACTCGCAAGCACTGATATAACAAAAAAAGAAATAACAAAAATAATATACAACTTTACTTCAAATCAAAGCCATGGTAATTAAATTAATTTATTAACCTTAATTGCTGAGTATTCGTGGATCAATATATTGAGAGAGTACAGAAATATTTTGATAATGCACACTCTTCCTACGATCAATATGCACAAATACAGCGTAAAATAGCAAAAAAACTAATATCCAAAGTAGATATTTCACCTAACGACAAGATACTTGACCTAGGTAGCGGCACTGGCTACATTGCTGATATTATGCCAAACATAGAATCAATATATCAGGCTGATATATCTTTTAAGATGTGTCAATATGCACAAAATAAATCAAAGAATCATAACACCATAATAAACTGTGACATCGGGTTGTTACCCATATTAGATAGTTATTTTGATATAATCACAGCTTCATTAGTAATGCATTGGCAGCCAGATCTCAAACAAACCCTAGCTGAAGCATATCGTGTGTTAAAACCAGGAGGCATTATTTGTATATCTGTCCCTATAGATAATAATTTTACTGAATTAGAACATGTAATAAATAAGTGTGGATATACGAATAGTATAAGAAAGTGCAATTTGAAAAATGTGATAGATACAGTCACTTCACTAAGCTTACGAATAACTACGAATGAAGAAGAGGTAATAGTAAAATATTATCATGATTTTTATCAATTTTTAAAATCAATGAATAGAACTGGTAGTAATATAACGAGTAAAAAAGTAGGTCTAAAACAAATAAAGACAATAGAATCATGTTATAATAAGCATTTCCGTACAGAACATGGATGCAAAACAACCTGGCATATAGGTTACATAATTGCGCAGAAATAAACTCAGGACATAAAATGTATAGAAAAAGATTTATAAGCTTGCCGCAGCCATATCAGATATAATTCTGAATCTTGAACATTAAATTGTACAAAAGCAAGCATTACTCAGAGCCTAGAATGTATAAAAAAAAGATTTATAAGCTTGCCGCAGTCATATCAGATATAATTCTGAATCTTGAACGTCTACAGTATATAGATGCATATGCAACTGTGCTGATTGTTATAATTTAATATTAAATGCGAATTGATCACAATATATACTTTTAGGGAACAAAAAATACTATAATAAGCAACAAATTGTATTAGTATCAAACACTAATTAACCACTCGTTCAACAAGAAGTTCTTGCACAGATCGAACTATGCCGCCTGCATTTAATCCTATATCTTCATAAATAGATTTTACATCACCTTGTCCTAACAGAACATCTGGAAAATGAATAACCTTGACCTTAACTTTACTTAACATATCAATACTATTTAAATAGCTCATAAAAGCATTAGCAAAGCCACCAGTAGAACCCTCTTCTACTGTAACAAAAGATTTATGGTCATGCAGTAATTCTTTAATAAGGCTAGTATCCATAGGCTTCAAAAAACGCATATCCACCACTGTTGGATGATAACCATCTTCTTTCAGCTTATCATAAGCAACAAGTACTTCTTCTAAACGTGTCCCCAATGATAATATTGCAACATCTTTACCTTTTTTTATAATATTAGCCTTCCCAATATCTAATATTTCCAGTTTATGGATATTATCATTCTTAAAATATATATTAGCAGCAGATCCACGTGGATATCTAATTGCTGATGGACAGTGATCAATTGTATAGGCAGTATTAATCATACTACATAATTCTTGAGAGGTACTAGGAGCCATAACAACAATATTCGGCAATATGCCCAAATAAGCCAAATCAAAAGAACCTGCGTGTGTATCTCCATCTCCACCTACTAATCCAGCCCTATCTATTATGAAACGTACTGGTAAAGACTGTATCACAACATCATGTATAACTTGATCATATGCGCGCTGTAGAAAAGTTGAATATATTGCACAAAAGGGCTTAAACCCAGCGCAAGCAAGCCCTGCAGAGAATGTAACAGCATGTTGCTCTGCTATGCCAACATCGAACAATCTATCAGGAAACTCTTGACCAAATTTATCCAAACCCGTTCCAGAGGTCATAGCTGCAGTTATTGCAATAACTTTTTTATCTATAGCTGCAATTTCTATCAAAGAATCAACGAATACTGTAGAATAAGTCTTAGGAGTGTTTTTTTTATCCTGAATGCAAGTTTTAGGATCAAACTTCCCAACTGCATGATAGTTTTCCTTTGATGAAATGTTAGGTGAAGAAAAACCTCGTCCTTTCTCTGTGACAACATGAATAAGAAAAGGCTTATCGCTTAATTCACTATCTCTAACATTTTTTAATATAAATATTAAAGATTCCAGATCGTGTCCGTCAACTGGGCCTAAATAATGGAAGCCCATCTCTTCAAAAAAATTCATCCCCTCAGTTTTTATATTTTTTTCTACGCCATCAATGCAGGAAGTTACAAATTCTGGCATAGCCTTCGAAATTCTTTTATCAAAATTATGCGCTGTTAAATATGGTTTTGAATCAACCAATTTAGATAGATGATTGCTCATAGCACCTACAGCTGGGGCAATAGACATTTTGTTGTCATTTAATATCACTATTAATTTTGTATCAGAAGCAGCTACATTATTCATTGCTTCATATGCCATACCAGCACTTATGGCGCCATCACCAATAACCGAAATAACTTCATGTTTTTCCTTGTTGAAATCTCTTGCTTTTGCAAATCCAAATGCAGCAGAAATAGAAGTAGAACTATGACCAGCGCCAAAAACATCGTATTCACTTTCAGCACGCTTGGTAAAACCAGAAATTCCACCAGGCTGTTTCAGTGTAAACAACTTATCTTTTCGTCCTGTAAGAAACTTATGGATATAAGATTGATGACCAACATCCCAAATTATTTTATCTCTTGGAGTATCAAATATGTAATGCAAGGCTATAGTGAGCTCCACAACCCCTAGATTTGCTCCGAGATGACCCCCCGTGCGAGAGACTACTTCAATTAATTTTTCTCTAAGATTATCGGCAAGTTCCGATAGATCATTAGAAGAAAGATTTTTGATATCTTCTGGAGAATTTACTGTATCTAAAATATTAGTAATCAAAGAAACCACAATAATAAAGAACGCAAAGATGATATACCTAAAAAAGAAATAAAACAAGCGTGTTTCACGCTGATAGTATATATAGAATTAGATATATAATAATATATTCTATATCTAGTTAGAAAAACATCCTTCTAATTTACTAATTGCAGATTCCAACGATACTATTTCTTTCTTCTGACTCCTTCTATTCTTTAGCTCTACTAAACCTTGTGATGCATTTTTTTTGCCAATTATCACTTGCCATGGCAAGCCTATCAGATCCATATCTGCAAATTTCTCCCCGGCTCTCTTGTCTGCTCTATCGTCATAAAGAACTTCATCAGGGAAAACCTGCCTAATTTTACTATAGGCATCATCTGCTAGTTTATTGCACGCTTCCTCATTGGTTTGAAGGTTTAATAATCCAATTTTAAAAGGTGCCACTTCTTCTGGCCATAATATACCATCATTATCATGAAACACTTCTATTATTGCCCCAAATAATCTTGATATTCCAATGCCATAAGAACCCATACACAAATCAATCTGCTTACCTTCTTTGTTAAGAACCTTTGCACCCATTGATTGTGAATATTTAGTGCCAAAGTAAAATACATGTCCAACTTCAATTCCTCGCTTTACGCTTAATTCCGATTCTGGAATTGGACATTTGAGTGGATCATGCATTTCATCAGCAGCAGCATACAATTCTTGCAGTTCATCTGAGCTATATTGATCTGCAGTAGAATTATCCAATTTAGAATCATAATATAATTTACTTTCTCCTACATCTGAAACTACATGAAATTCATGGCTAAGATTACCGCCAATTTGACCAGTATCAGCCTTCACTGCAACGGCCATAAGTCCCATCTTTTTAAAAATATTGAAATATGACTTATATATTTTGTTGTATGATTCAATAGCCATTTCTTCAGAGATATCAAAGCTATAAGCATCTTTCATTAAAAACTCTCTGGCACGCATTGTGCCAAATCTTGGTCTAATTTCGTCTCTAAATTTCCACTGTATTTGATATAGACTCAATGGCAAAGATTTATAGCTACTAATATTGCCCCGTATTATGTCTGTAATAACTTCTTCATGAGTAGGACCAAAAAGCATATCGGTATTATGTCTATCTTTCATTTTTAGCATCTCCTTGCCATAAACATCATAACGACCAGATTCTTGCCACAAAGATGCAGGCTGAATGCAAGGCATTAAAACTTCAAGACAACCTAGCTTGTTCAATTCACTGCGTACTATATTTTCTATTTTCTTTAAAACCCTCAGCCCTAGAGGCAACCAAGCATAGAGACCTGAAGATATTTGCTTCACCATACACGCCCTAAGACTATATTGATGAGAAATAATATCAGCACCAGCTGGGTTTTCTTTGAATGTTTGCAAATAATAATTGGAAAGCTTCATAGTTATTAAAAATTAATATTTATTACAAAGGCGGAATATATAGCTATGAGAGTGAATGATCAAGTGCTAATACGTTGTTAGAACTATAAAAATTATAAAAAACTATTGCCCCTTATATACAAATTATCTCAACATTATGAAACCTGATTGCACCTATTTAATTCTACATATACTTGCAATAAATGATGTTAACCCCAATTAACCATTGTCACATACAAGTATACATTGTAGAATTGTCTCTTAACATTAAATTTATTAAGGAGAGTCTCCCATGACGTTCAGTCCATATATTATCTCAGGACTGGCGCTGTTTGCTATGTTTTTCGGTGCCGGCAACCTTATATACCCTCTGCAACTTGGTATTAAAGCCTTAGATACTAGCACATACGCGGTCATTGGAATATTTCTTACAGGAGTCTTGACACCATTTGCTGGAGTTTATGGGGCAATATTACACAACGGTAGCTTATACGATTATCATAAAACTATAGGAAAGATTCCTACTTTAGTACTATTGACCGTCATTATAGCACTTATAGGACCCTTTGGAGCAATGCCTAGATGCATATTGGTTTCCTATGGTGGCATTCAGCTTCTATTACCAGATCTACCACTTGTAGTTTTTAGTACTATTTACTCCATAATTACATACTTATTACTAATAAAAGAGAGCTCGATAGTCGATATAACTGGGAAGTTCCTCACACCTATTATGATATTATCTATGACAATAATAGTTGTGGTAGCACTCACTACAGATCATGATCATAATCTGATGAATGATTATACCCCAATGTATGCATTTAAAAGCGGATTAATGGAAGGTTACAACACCATGGACCTACTTGCAGGATCGTTTTTTGGTGTTACTACTGTTGCATATTTCAGATCAAAATATAAAAATGATAAAGAAGTAATATTAAATAGTAAAAAGGCCTGTCTGATCGGTATGATATTGCAAGCTTTAGTATATTTTAGTTTAGTATTTATAGGATACAAGTATGCAGATAATTTAATTTCGGTTAGACCAGAGCAATCTATTGTAGAATCTGCTAGAATCTTATTGGGAGAAAAATTTGCTGGCCCAATACTTGCAATGCTTATTACTTTGTCTTGTGTTACCACCAGTACTGCGGTCGCAATAATATTTGTCAATTTTATTCATGATAAACTAGGTAAATATGGACTAACCAAGCACCTATCAATAATATTGACAGTATTATTATGCTTTGCATTATCTCTATTAGGATTTGGGATAATAGCCAGTTTCTTAGCGAAAATCATGACAATCATGTATCCTGCTCTAATTGTATTGGCTTTTGGTAATATACTCAGCAAATCTACAAAAATAGATATTACAAAACCTGCATTCTGGTGCACAGTTGCTATCTCAATTGCTATGAGTACTTATGAGTATTTAATAAGTATTTAATGAGTATTTATGAGTATTTATGAGTATTTATGAGTATTTATGAGTATTTATGAGTATTTATGAGTATTTATGAGTATTTAATGAGTATTTATGAGTATTTATGAGTATTTATGAGTATTTATGAGTATTTATGAGTATTTATGAGTATTTATGAGTATTTATGAGTATTTATGAGTATTTATGAGTATTTATGAGTATTTATGAGTATTTATGAGTATTTATGAGTATTTATGAGTATTTATGAGTATTTATGAGTATTTATGAGTATTTATGAGTATTTATGAGTATTTATGAGTATTTATGAGTATTTATGAGTATTTAATAAGTATTTAATGAGTATTTATGAGTATTTATGAGTATTTATGAGTATTTATGAGTATTTATGAGTATTTATGAGTATTTATGAGTACTTAATGAGTATTGTTTGTTAATTGAAATGACAATGCAGAACCATTGCATCAAGGAATGGAAGTTATTATAAATTTATAACTACCATTCTCTTTATTAAACCGATTTCTGGTTAAGTAAAATATGAACCTGATAATGATGATGATGATTTAATAATGACATTTACTTCATTATTACTGCTTAAAATAATAATAATAACTATCTAAGCCACATGAGAAATAATCATTCAAGCAAACATAGCATACTGCTGCATATATTTTTTATATAAGAATAGTCAATCAATTAATTTCATGCCATTCATATAACTACTCAATACATCAGGTATCGTAATTGAACCATCACTATTTTGATAATTCTCTAATATTGCAGCTATTACCCTACCAATTGCAACACCAGAGCCATTTAAAGTATGTACAAAAATTTTCTTCTGGTTACTTTTATCTTTATATTTAGCCTTCATTCTACGTGCTTGAAAATCACCACAATTAGAACAACTAGATATTTCTCTATATTTATCTTCTGCAGGCATCCAAACTTCTATATCATAGGTATGATTCGCTGAAAATCCCATATCAGCAGTACATAACTGCATTATTCTATATGGCAAACCCAATCTCTGCAAAACTTTTTCAGCACTAGATAGCATTTTTTCGAGCTCATCAACAGAATCATTTGGCCTTACTATACTGACCAACTCAACTTTGCTAAATTGATGCAATCTAATCATACCTTTAATATCCTTCCTGGCACTACCTGCTTCAGAACGAAAACATTGACTATATGCAACAAATCTCATCGGAAGCTGGCTTTCCTTAAGGATTTTATCTTTAACTAAATTTGTCAAAAAAACTTCACTGGTAGGAATTAAACGCATACCATTGGTTAAAGTAAAAACATCTTGGTCGAATTTTGGAAGTTGCCCAGTACCATATAATACCTCATTTCTCACTAAACTTGGATGGTTTATCTCTTCATATTCATGTTCTTTGGTATGTATATCAAGCATGAACATCATTAAAGCCCTTTCCAAAGCCGCAAGCTTTCCTTTTAACGTCACAAATCTTGAACCACAAAGCTCACTTGTGTCTTTAAAGTCCATATATCCTAAATTTATACCTAATTCATAATGAAACTTAATTTGAAAGTCGAATTCACGTAATTCTCCAAACTTTTTAATTTCAATATTATCTAATTCGCCTTTACCAATCGGCACTGAATCACAAGGGATATTAGGTAATTGATCTAGAATATTGACAAGATCCTTATTGTTTTCAATATCTTTATTAATTACATCAATTTCACCTTGTATATTTTTTGACTCTTCTTGTTCTTTACTAGAATCTAAACCTGTAGATCTGATTCTTGAAATCTCTTTCACGATGATATTTTTCTGATTCTGTAAAGCTTGAATTTTAGTCAACCTATCTCTTTTTTCTTTATCCAAAGATAGTAATTCTACAGAACGAACACTACATTCTCTTTTTTTCATTCCTGCATCAAATAAATCAGGATAATTTCGAATAAAATCTATATCTATCATAACAAATAAAAACACCAAAGTATAATAAATCAATACACAATCTATTTAACCAGACCATAACTAACACGCAAGACAGAGTAATATTTACTCTGTCACATACTAAATATTAAGTTTTTCCTTAATCTAAAAATTAAATTATAACTTATAACGATCACTGCTAGACGGGTTAACTTTAATATTATCACCCATAGTAGAAAAACCAGCAAATGGATCTTTATAAGAGACCTCAATCGCAGGAGCTTCAAAAGTATTATCAGCAGGAGCAGGTGCTGACGGAGGATAATTCATTCGTGATGCTTGTGGCACCCCTTGCATTGCACTCGCCATAGGCAATGCCCCTCCCATTTTTTCAGCGACTTGTTTATTTATAGCCTCAAATCCTATTTCAGGAACGGGCATTCTTTGATATCCAGCCACGTTTCCAACAGCTCTATTCACAGGCATATCTTCATTCTTAGATTGCAATCCTGCGTTAAACGAAACTGGAGGAGGAGTATTTTGCTGTGCTGCTGCTGATATTGCATTACGTGGAGCCGATGGGTGGTATACTCCCATTCTCATTTGTTGTTCCTGTGGCGGATAATTTGATTGAGAAATCTGTTGCCCCTGGGGCGCCGATGGATAACCACCTGGCTGTTGTGCCTGTTGTGGTGGATAGCTTTGCCGTGGTACACCTTGCCGTGGAGAGTTACTCGATGGAGAGACTGGCTGCTGCTGCGAATCTGGCTGCGATGGGTAACCTTGCTGTTGCTGCTGCTGCGATGGGTAACCTTGCTGCTGCTGAGAACCAGGCTGCGATGGGTAACCTTGCTGCTGCTGCTGAGAACCTGGCTGCGATGGATAACCTTGCTGTTGCGAACCTTGCTGCTGTGGATAACCTTGCTGTTGCGAACCTTGCTGCTGTGGTGGATAACCTTGCTGCTGTGGATAACCTTGCTGTTGCGAACCTTGCTGCTGTGGTGGATAACCTTGCTGCTGTGGATAACCTCTCATGTCCCCATACTGAGAAGGAGACAAATATTTATTAGTATAACCACCATATCCATCAGCCACACCTGTAGGAATACTCAATCCACCAGATCCTTGATTATTTCTATTATTAAAATCCATAGCTTTGTCCTCCATATTTCCAGTTTCATCTACGTTTTGTGACTTTACTCCATCAGCTTGATGCGTTCCTCCACTATCGTGGCCTGCATTATCCATACTTTGTCTATCAAAATCAACTTCTTTATTCATATCGTTGTTAATTATTTTGACCTCATTAGATTCATGGATACTACCCCCTGTATCTTTACCCATATTATCCATTTTTCCCCTATAGGTTGCAGAATCAGCTATGGGATCAGGTATAACATTTTGCTTATTTCTACTTAAACTCTTGAAAGATTTACGTTTTCCAGAAGGAACCCCTCCTGTAACATGAGATCCATCAATTTCTGGATTTGCCATATCAGCATCATCAGAAAAACTAATATCAAAGATCATTAAACCACCAACACTTACCTCTAGGTCATCGTCAGCTGTAATTTCTTTATCGATATAAATCTTGAACACAGAAACATCATTATTCTTATTAACTTTAAATTTACCATAATTCAGATATCCCCCCTCAAAGAACGGCACCTCTTCTATTTCATAATGCTGGAGGGCATTCCCATCAGCATCGAAAGCTCTAAAATCTATACTGTTTTTAGGATCACCTAACCTTATATCAATATCAAAATCATCAAGCCTCGATAATTGCTTCAAAATACTGTTTTGCACAGCAAAAGTAAATTCATGCCCAAGCTTATCATACACCAATTTTTCAACAGAAAATATCTGACTCTTGCTATTAAAACATTGGAACTGAAGAAGATCACAACTAAACACATCTTTCTCAACAAATGCATCAGGCAATCTATAAAAGGCAGTAACTTTAAATCTAGGATATACATCCTGCTCTCCATCTTCAACCCTTACACCCAATCTAAAATATGTTTCACTATCAAAGTGATTATACAACTTGCCTACATAATTATAGCTAGGAATTTTTATAAAATATTGAACATAAGATGTAGAAAAATAAAGAGCAACAATTCCAATAATAATCAACGATTTAATTTTCCAATTCGCAGTCAAAAAGAACTGCCAAAGCTCCGATGCTTTACTTGTAACTACACGATGCATATCTCTCCCCTCATATTACAAACTAATAATATCCCTCATTAGCTTCAGCCTTTAAATTAAGTTCATACCACCAAATATCACCATTTCGTAATAACTTATTTTTATCATAAATTAGTTCTTCTCTGCTCTCTGTCGCAAATTCAAAATTAGCTCCTTCAACTATCGCGTCAACGGGACAAGCCTCTTGGCAGAAACCACAATATATACATTTCGTCATATCAATATCATAGCGGGTAGTCCTTCTACTCCCGTCTTCTCTAGGTTCTGCTTCAATAGTAATTGCTTGCGCAGGACAAATAGCTTCGCATAACTTACAGGCTATACAGCGCTCTTCGCCATTATCATATCGTCGCAAAGCATGCTCACCTCTGAATCTACTGCTCAAAGCCCCCTTTTCAAAGGGATAGCGCAAAGTAACTTTTGGTTTGAACATATATCTAAAAGTTAGATATAGCCCACTTAGCAATTCTCGTAAAACTAGTGTATTAAGCAAAACACCCATAACCACTCAGAACCAACCTAAAAAAGCACATGCATTTGTGTGTTACCATATAACTATGGTTGAATCAACCATAATTATCAATATTCAAAAATATATTTTTCTATTAGTATAAGAGAATATAAAGCAACCACAGAAGCAATTCCCATAAACTAGATTGCAATCTTAGTGTAAGTATTTTAAAAAAACAAAACACCCGACTACAATAACTTCACTCAATATAAATTACAAACAAAGCAATATAGAATATTGCCCCTATCACTGATCACAACACAAATCATTGAAATAAATTAATTGGCTATATTTATAAAAAATAAAACAGCCTTAATACTATTAAACTACGATTTCTTCCTAAGATGCGCTTTAATGCTATTACTATATTTCAAGTAATCTTCAGACAAGTCATTAACAATATCACTAGATTCACTTTCAAGTGATAAGCATATAAACTCTATTATTTCCAAAGAAACTACATTTAAGAAATTAGCTTTTGTGATAAAAGTTGAGTGCAAACCTGCGTCATATTTTTGCAAAACATCAGCAATATCATCATGCCCTGAACTAATATCAGAATCTAACACTAAAATATGACTACGTATTAATTTTGCAATAAGACTGCCAGAATAATCCTCTTTATCATCTTTAATATTTCCTACAAGAGAAATAATAGAACTGGTTAATAACAGCATAACCCAACGCAATGCATCAATCTCGCTACTAGATGAATTAGTAAATGGATTTAATGCAAATGCAACAATCTCTGTTAATTTATCAGATTTCTCTATACCTAAAGCCCCACAATGTCTTTCAAACGAGCCAGAGAATCTTTGGAGAAAAACATCATCAGTCCCAAATTGCTCGCTATCTAACAACTCTTCCAGCTGTTTTGGTATATTGCCATCAGACTCCAACATAACCATTCCAGGAGTGTCATTAATTGCAGGATATTTACCTTTACCAGCATCTGCAGCAAGTGCATTAACATGAGCCAGCTTATTAGTATAGTAACTTTTCTTAAAGCGCTTGTTAAATAAGCTATACACAATGCCCCATGTTACACCCCGGGCAGAATCAATCATTTCTGCATTTGAAGATTGGGCTGCATCAGAAATTAATAAACCACCATACACTGATCTAATATCACTGATATCAGAACCTTGGTTGCTATCACTTTTGAAAACTACTATCTTCTCAGCTATTTTTAAGAAATCATCTACGGCTACATAAATGCAATCCTCTGATGCATGTAATTCGTCAATAACTCCACCATAAACCTTAAACTCTTCCACAATTTCTGATAATACTTCCTTAGCAAGAGATACTGGTATCAAAGCATCAAAATTACCTTGCAAGAAAGAGATATCTTCTTTTTTGAATTCACCTTCCAATCCTTTTACCTTTACATGATCTGCAGATATACTGTTTAAAAATGCATTCAATATTCTTACAAGGTCTGATTTTAATGGTATAGCACCTATCTTCATCTTTAAATTATCTATTTGACTATCTACTCCATCTTCTTCATCTACCACGCTCTCATCATATTCAACTTCATCTTCAAAAGAAGATACATAGTCTTGCGCCTCATTATCAAGACCGTAATCTGCGGACAAATCATTTTCATTCGAATGCCAATAATTACCATTATCTCTAGTACTAACACAGGAGTCATTTATATTCATATTATCCTCAAATTCACTTTCACTACACAGCTCATCATATAAAGTAGACATAACTAACAACACATCTAAATTTAAAACAGATGCCAACCTAGCACATTAATTATTAATATTAAATAAAAACACCTAATTAATTTGACATTAAGTACTACACTAACTTACTATTAAGCGGGATGAACGGTACAGTAATTATGAATGACACGTTAAATTCTGCAATAAATAGCAGCAAATTCACATCATTATTGCTATTAGATGATGGAACTTTTTTCCTAGGATATAAAATAGGGAAAGCAAAAAAAGCTTATGGAGAGATTTGCTTTACAACAAGTATGACTGGTTACCAACACACAATAACCGACCCCTCTTATGCAAATCAAATAATAACTTTCACTTTCCCACATATAGGGAATGTTGGAATCAATGAATTCGACAATGAAACAAAAAACCCCTTGGCACAAGCTATAATAATCAGAGAAAAAATAACAAACTCATCCCACGCACAAAGCGTGGAAGAATTAGATAAATGGATGCAAGAAAAAAACATAACTGGTATCTCAGGCGTGGATACCAGGGCACTTACTACAATAATCCGAGACAAAGGCGCTCAAAACTGCCTCATATACAGCTGGAACTCCTTTGATGAATTAAAAGATTTTGATATAAATCAACTTAAAGAGAAATTACATAATACAAAGACCATTGAATCAGTAGATTTATCTCTGTTTAATTCAGAATCCAGCATTGATCTGAAACCTCATAAAGATCAACCAACAATAGCAGTAATAGATTTTGGAGTAAAAGATGGAATATTACGTTGTTTAGAAAAATATTCCTATTATAATATAAAAGTAATCAAAGCCAGTTCTAATTTTGCAAAAGAGGCATTAGCTCTGGAGCCAATAGGTATTGTATTATCAAATGGTCCAGGAGACCCTCAAGCCACGGCAGATAATTATGCAAAAACAGAAATTAAACGACTTATACAAAGTCAAATTCCGATATTTGGTATCTGTCTTGGACATCAAATTCTGGCCATTACTCTAGGATGCAAAACCATAAAAATGAAAAATGGACACAGAGGATCTAATCACCCTATATTAAATATTAAAAAGGCAACGGTAGAAATTACAAGTCAAAATCATGGATTTACAGTATCCGACAAAGATATACCTAATGAAATTGAAGTCACTCATAAATCATTATTCGACAATACTATTGCAGGAATTAAAATAAAAAATACACCAATATTTTCTGTCCAATATCACCCCGAAGCATCACCAGGGCCGCATGATTCAAGATATTTATTTGATGAATTTATTAAAAATACAGAAAATTATATAAAACAAAAGAATGCTTAATCACTATAATCATACTAAGTAAATGCCATATAATTGAATCAACTAAATGCAATTTAAAGAATCTTCTGCTGGAGTAATTCAATACATTTAATATTGATATTATGTAATAACACATAATAAAAAGGGCAATGACTAAATATACACGAAAACAATCTATAATAAGCAATAACGCCCAATTATACGATTCAATAATAATTTCAATTATGAGATCATGAAGAAATTAAATATGCTGTTATTGAACACAGATATAAACCTCCATACCAAAACCAAATGTTATTGAATAATCATTACAAAGAAATCTGAAACACAATTCTAAACCAGCAAAATTCAAGAATAAAAACTAATCATTACAAAGAAATCTGAGATGACAACTCTAAACCAGCAAGAATTCAAGAATAAAAACTAATCATTACAAAGAAATCTGAAACACAATTCTAAACCAGCAGAATTCAAGAATAAAAACTAATCATTACAAAAAAATCTGAAACACAATTCTAAACCAGCAGAATTCAAGAATAAAAACTAATCATTACAAAGAAATTTGAGACACAATTCTAGCTCAGCAGAATTCAAAAATAAAAACTAATCATTACATGTGTATAGGTTTAAAAAATGTAGCCAATGCCGCTTCCTTTATTGCCTCATTCAAATCAGGATGAGAATGACATATTCTTGCAATATCTTCAGAAGCAGCCCTGTAAGCCATTGCAACTGAAATTTCCCCTATAAGCGTCCCTGCCTGAGGCCCTACTATATGAACGCCAAGTACTTCATCAGTTTTTTTATCAGCTATAATTTTAACAAATCCTTCAGAATCTAAATTAGCCCTTGCTCTACTATTTGCCATGAATGGGAATTTACCCACCTTATAAGCAACACCTAATTGATCAAGCTGCTCAGCCGTTTTGCCAATACAAGCAACTTCAGGATGTATATACACCACAGAAGGTACCAAATTATAATCTATATGACCTTTTTGCCCAACAAGTATTTCTGCTAAAGCAACCCCTTCTTCTTCTGCCTTATGAGCCAGCATTGCCCCTTTGTCTATTACATCACCAATTGCATATATACCATCGACATTGGTTTTAAATCCATGATCAACTACTATATTTCCTCTATTATCTTTCTTTACACCAAGATCAGTTAAACCAAGGCTTTCCGTGTAAGGCTTCCTACCAATACTAATTAACACCTTATCAGATTGCAAAACCTGCTCTTTGCCATCATGATCAACTTTAACGTTTATAATATGCTCATTAACATCAACATCTGCAGAGAGGAATTTTGTAGAAAGCAGAAATTTCATTCCTTGCTTCTCTAATAAGCTCTTCACCTCTTTGCTAACTTCCTTGTCCATGCCTGGTAATAAAGCATCACAATATTCAATTACAGTAACATTAGCACCCAATCTATTCCATACTGAACCCAATTCAAGGCCAATTACACCTCCACCAATCACGATCAAATTCTGTGGTATATCGGTAAATTCTAAGGCATGCTTGGAAGACACTATATATTTGCCGTCTATTTCCACCCCATTCAAATGAGACACCTCGGAACCAGTAGCGATTACAATATTCTTACACTTTAAAGAAAGCTCTTTGCCATTTTCGTCGCTGAATACAACTTCACCCTTCTGCTTAATATAACCATGACCAATATATCTGGTCACTTTATTTTTTGCGAGCAATCCAGCAATTCCCTTAGCTAAACCATCAATGACATTAGATTTACTTAACATAGTTTTCTCAATATCGATACTTAGATCAGTACAAGATATACCGTGTTCGGCAAATTTATTTTTTGCCTCATAGTAAAGGTGAGAAGAATGAAGCAATGATTTTGAAGGTATGCACCCCTCATTCAAACAGGTTCCACCAAGAGTTTTTAACTTCTCAACACAAGCAACTTTCAAGCCCAGCTGAGCTGCTTTAATAGCAAAAACATAGCCTCCTGGGCCTCCACCAATAACAACAACATCATACTCCATAGATATTAATCCCCTGCGCTAAAATCTGATAGGCATACAATTATCACAAACATCTTACTAATTCAAGATCATTAATAATTACAAAATATCATACTAAAACAAACAATATTAATAATATATTAATATTTAATATTAATATAAATATATCAAATGCTTGATATTATCTCATATAATTATTATATCATCGGAAAGAAATTTTCCAATTAGTCCAATTAGAAGGAATAGAAATATGGAATCAATAATAAGAAATGAAACAACTAAGAAAGTAATAATGTATACTACAGCTCTCGCTGGCCTGTATGTAACTGCAACAGCTGCAATACATCATCTAAATGCTTCTTATTACCAAGAGGTACTCCATAGATTTATGCGTCAATTAAAACTTGCCTTACAGGAAGAAATAAAGGCAACCTCCACAAACTCACCACAAGATCTACGATCAATTTTTGCAACAATTGATCAAGACATAAACTATCTAATGTCATGTTACAAAAGTATGGAAACAAACCTGCAAGCACATTCAGCAGATCCAAATGCCCGAACATCATTTATTGGTTCAATTGTTGAATTATATTTCAATAGTTCCAAGTGCAGTGAAAAGAGTTTATTCCGTATGACGCAAGAAATTATTAAGACAAACAATGAAACGTATAATAATTTCTTAGCTTATTTAACAACGTCTCCAAAGATAATGCGATTATTTTGCCTGATGATGAGCGCGAAGAATTCTGTAGCATCAATAAAGAGTCAAGACCAATTTTCACTCTGGAACAATATAAGAATATATCTCTCCAGTGATACTATCACCCTGGAAGAAAGCAACCTAGAGAAAGAATTTTTTAAAACAATAGGAATTAATAATGAATCAGATTACTCACTCTTTTATGAATTACTTTACCTGAATAATAGAAATCAACTACGAGGACTAGTATCATGCACGGCATCTAGTGAAAATAAGTTCATAGAAAAGTTATTTGAGTGTACATCAGAAGATCAAATATTCAACTTAGATGGATGTTTCTTAGAATACTGCATGCAGATAGTACAAGCTGTGAACTCCATCAGAGCACAATTAAAGGATTGTAGATCTGAACTTCATGATCTAATGACTGATACAGAAATACTAAAATGTTTAATAATAAGCATGAAAATTACTGCAAGCGACAGAATGACTTTCTTATCCGAAGACCCTCACGTTATAAGCACTATATCTATGATTATAATGGAACTAATCGAAGCAATTATCGACGATACAAGTAAAGAAAAAAACCAGTTCAATCACCTTGTTAATTGGCTCAATGGAATCAACACTTCTACAGAAAAAAAATATACTGGTCTACAAGGTTGCCTGCGATATCTAATAAAAGACGCCTTAACAAGGAGACTAACAGATGAACTTTCAGTTAATACCCCCAAAGATATTAACTTGAGCGATCTTCAAAAAGAAGTACTTCCTATAATCGGTGAAACCGATATATTGAATATAGTCAAAGCTAATCAAAGATATATATCATTACTATTGGCAGGCGCTATACGAAAATTCAATCAAGATCATCCATCTGACCTATCACCAGATACTCCAGCAGCACTTAACCCTGATATTACTGGTATTGATCGATATCTCTATGAGATTATTGTACAACTTAAACATTACAAGATAGAGCCACAACATAGTCTGGAAGGATCTACTAGTGAAACCACTGCACAATTAGTAATTTATGAAGAACCTCAAATGCAAGTTGGCTCGTCTATGACTAATGGAACAGAAGTATAAACAAAGATTTTTTATTCTTATCTTTTTTCTAGCTGCAATGCATTACTATGCTATCGTCACTAATATTTCTGCAGTTAAATCAGAGCATCATGAGCAATGAATTTCTCCTTATTTTTGACATAATTTCAAAATATGCTAATATATTAACATATCAACTTAAAGGAATTAGTTATGGCTGAAAATACAAAAAGATTAGCTATGGCTGAAAATGCTGCAGGAGAGGGCTACTCAAGCTTTAGCTTTCAAGAACAATAGAGGAATTTCGAGGCATACGTGGAATACGGTGGAGATATCGATAAATATGCCTTACGGAATTCGGAATTCGAGACAGACTTGGAAAACACTGGGGGTTTCAGGGAATATTTGGAACGCAATGGGGACTTCGAGGCCTACTTGGAACGCAATGCAGCCTTCCAGAAGGCACGCTCAGAACGCGACAAGGAATTAGGCAGAAAAACACCAAAGCTAGAACTGCTGGGAGAAGGGAAACCCATCTTTATTGCAACTAAGCATCAATTAAATTGGCCTTTTGACAGACTTACGATCCCCTGGAGATCATTGCAGCCTCTTGGAACTCGTTAGCGCTGAAGCATTATTTAAAAAGAATCATCCAGAAGAAGAAAAAGAAGATGTCTTACCGCCCTTCTTGTGGTACTTCTTGTGGTACTATTTTATAGTATTATATCTAATTTTATTTAGATATTCAGTGAGTCCATTATATCTTACACCCTTGCAAGATATAATGAGCTTTGATGCCTAACCAGCAACTTAAATATAAAATTATTTATTTTACATTCTACGCAGAATCTTATCTTAGATCAACACACAGTGATTTTATTTATTGTTCTTTGATTACAGAAAATATACTCTAAGTAGTTATAATATTGACCACATTATATCCACAAGGACAACATATTACGCACATCCTATAAGATAATTCACTATCAACATAAAATAAGAACCTTGTGCGACATGAGTATTATGCACATCCTATAAGATAATTCACTATCAACATAAAATAAGAACCTTGTGCGACATGAGTATTACGCACATCCTATAAGATAATTCATTATCAACGTAAAATAAGAACCTTGTGCGACATGAGTATTATGCACATCCTATAAGATAATTCACTATCAACATAAAATAAGAACCTTGTGCGACATGAGTATTACGCACATCCTATAAGATAATTCACTATCAACATAAAATAAGAACCTTGTGCGACATGAGTATTATGCACATCCTATAAGATAATTCATGAACAACGCAAAATAAGAACCTTGTGCGACATGAGTTATAAAAATATTTCATCTCATTCATAAAAACATGCCTATTTCTGAAAAACAATCAACAGACTTAAATGAATTATTTGGGATCGTGGTATTTTTTATCTGCTTGAGATTGTAAATATTTCACAACATCAGCAACTTGCTCATGCTTTTTTAACCCAACAAAAGACATAATTGTTCCCTTTGCATATTTTTTGGGTTTGTGTAAAAATGCAAATATAGATTCATAATCCCAATCTCCTTCTTTGCTCTTCAGAGCTTTGGAATATTTGCTAAAAGTACTATTAGATGTTTTCTTTGTACCAAGCACACCCCAAAGATTAGGACCTGTTTTACTTGCACCACCCTTATCTATTGTATGGCATACAGTACATTTTTGACTAAATATCTTTCTACCACTCTCAAGAGAGGCAGCCGTAAACAGTGCCTTTATTTCTATTGGTTTTTCCTCAGCAACAACTTTTCCAGAACCAGAATCTTCTGTTACTTCAATCTCGTAACCATTCCGCTCAGGGAAACTAGGGTAATATATAGCATCAACCACAGTACTCACAACCACAGCGATAAGCGCAGCTATTAATACAGACGCACCAAATTTATTCCACTCTAAACCATCCATAGCTACAGTCCATGCTGTTACAGGTATAAATACATACTAATAAAGTTCTGTCATAGTGTCAATTATGTATTGACCATATTAGCAAAGATATATTATATTCTGCATAGTAGTGGAATATGGTTAACAATATGCAAATTCTATATAATGAAATATCAGAAGATAATAACCTATCAACTAGTGAGTCAAACCCTCTAGATAACGATCCTTCTTTATTAGAAGAAGATAACGATCAAGTTATGAATCTACAACAATATATTCAGAATGTACGTGAGAAAATTAAAGAATATGGAAAGCAAAATCAAGTAACAGAAGCAATGGTTAATAAAAGCATAGATGGTGTTGACCGGATAATTAAAATGTTTATTGAATCAAAAACTGATCTAAAAGTTGAGAACATATATGGACTAAATATCCTTATATCAGAAATATGTAAAGATCTTCTGACTAGAATTGATCAATCAACTGCACAAAGTTTTGCTAATAGACTATCCAATATAGGGAATGGCATGGATACAATAATACAGAACTTTAAAGAGGAGAGAGAAAGAATTCAAAGAGAGATGATTTCTACTGTTGATAAAGAAAAGGCTCTAAATTCATATGCAAAAACCAAACAATATTCTGCTTACAATAATAGCCGTGGTGCAAAACAAAGCACAATAGAAGATAGCAATTAGATGGAAATTGAATACTTACAAGTCACTTTAGCCTTAATCTTAGTTATTTTTCTAATATTATTGGCTTCTTTCTTTTTAAAATCGTTTAAAAATAGTCTATATAAAAAGATGTCACACTCAAATAATATAAAAATATTGGACTCTATAGTAATAGATAATCAGCGTAAAATACTATCTATTTCACATAAAGATATGGAATATTTGATTATGTCTGGAGAAAATAGTAATTTATTACTAGATACTTTTCATTCAGAAGTTAATAATACCAAGGATAGTTGAATTATTATACATCCATATAAATTCCAGTAACTCTGAACAAATAATTGACAATTATTTGCTCAAATATTAATAATACCAAGGATAGTTGAATTATTATACATCCATATAAATTCCAGTAACTCTGAACAAATAATTGACAATTATTTGCTCAAATATTAATAATACCAAGGATAGTTGAATTATTATACATCCATATAAATTCCAGTAACTCTGAACAAATAATTGACAATTATTTTATTTGCCAATATGCTTTGCTATCAACAGAATGTTAATTAATCAATGAACTATAAAAATATATTAATACTAGTTTTAATGTTCATTATTTCTGTTTACGAACCAGAGATGTTGCAGGCTAGCGACTCCATATCTCTCAGCATACCAGACTCTCTCTCTGGCTCTACTACAAACAAAATTATTCAGCTTATGGCACTAGTAACCGTGCTAAGTTTAGCACCTTCTATCTTAATAATGATTACTTCCTTTACACGAATAGTTGTAGTTTTATCTTTTATAAGAAATGCCATGGGATTACAACAAACCCCCCCTAATATGGTTATTATAAGTTTAGCGATGTTTCTAACTCTATTTGTCATGATGCCCACATTAGAAGAATCATATACTGAAGGTGTGAAACCATATATAAATGAACAGATTGAAGAAGAGGAAGCAATAACAAAAACATTCCGTCCCTTTCATATATTTATGTTGAAACAGACCAATCGACATGATCTAGAATCATTTTTTGATATAGCAAGAATACAAGCAGTAGAAACTCCTGACGATATTCCTTTTCGCATACTAATTCCAGCGTTCATGGTAAGTGAATTGAAACGTGCATTTGAAATAGGTTTTGTAATCTTTATCCCATTCTTGATTATAGATCTCTTGGTTGCATCAACATTAATGACAATGGGTATGATGATGTTACCACCTGTTATTATATCACTGCCTTTTAAAATAGTATTCTTTGTATTAATTGATGGATGGACACTAATATCAGAGAGCTTGATAAAGAGTTTTATATAAAAGAAACAGACATAAAATATTCTGTACTACTTCCTACCTGCCCATGACTACAAAAGATAATTCACCAAATAAAAACATATCCTCTTCTCTATATTTTAAACTCTACAAACTAGAACCTTTGTATTGATTGAGATAAAGATAATTCACCAAATACAAACATATCCTCTTCTTTATATTTTAAACTCTACAAACTAGGATTTTTTGTATTGATTGAGGTAAAGCTGAATAATCATCGTTGCTGTTTCTTCAACAGAGTGTTTTGTTACATTGAATGTTCGTATATTATGTTTTAGGAAAAACTTTCTTGCTAAAGCAATTTCATTCTCAATATTAATGAGATCTGTATAATTACCCCCATAATCCTCCGCACCAACACAGTTAAAACGGTTCTTTCTTACCTGAACCAATCTATCTGCATCCATCTCTAACCCAATTATAAATTGCCCTTTGCTTAAAGATTTCATATCAATTGGGAATTCCACCTCTGGAACAAAAGGAATATTGGAAACCCGATAACCCCTATTCGCTAAATAAATACTCAAAGGTGTTTTTGATGAACGAGAAATTCCAATAAGAATTATATCGGCTGCATCTACATCATGCAGATTTTGCCCATCATCATGGGATAAGGTATAATTCATGATCTCAATACGCTCGAAATAATCATTAGTCATCATATGATGCCTCCCAGGAACGCCATGTGGATCTATTCCAAGGAAATTAGATAATCTTTTTATTACGGAAGAAAGCGGTGCAACAATAGGTATATTATTGTCATAACAACATTTTTTTAGATATTGCCTGATCTCACTAGAAACCAAAGTATACATTATAAATGAATTTTCATTATCTTTAGCTTCTGATATTATTTCATCCACTTGAGCGATGCTTCTAACAAAGGCCCACATAAATTCTTCTGATTTTATCCCCTCAAAATGAGAAACGGATGATCTAGACATAGATAATAAAGTATCACACGTAGAATCAGACACTAAGTGCAAGTTAAATTTTTTCATACATTAACTAAAAACTATACATAATATTAACATAATTGTAACACATAGTGCAGATTAAAGAAAAAATATTTGACAGATTGCATACCTTATAGTACGTTATTCCAATACGTGGTTCTTCTTAGTGTCATTGTGATGCAGGGGGGTGTAGCTCAGCTGGTTAGAGCACTGGCCTGTCACGCCAGGGGTCACGAGTTCAAGTCTCGTCACTCTCGCCATGTATAAGTTAAAGTTTGTAATATCAAGATTATAATTAAATTAGTTGAGTGAGCTATATGCAACTCTGCTGCATTATTGGTTACTTTTACTAACCACAAAACTACACCTAATCAGAATTAATTAGATATGGAAGTTTGTAATATCAAGATTATAATTAAATTAGTTGAGTGAGCTATATGCAACTCTGCTGCATTATTGGTTACTTTTACTAACCACGAAACCACACCTAATCAGAATTAATTAGATATGGAAGTTTGTATAATTAAATTAGTTGAGTGAGTTATATGCAACTCTGCTGCATTATTGGTTACTTTTACTAACCACAAAAACACACCTAATCAGAATTAATTAGATGTTAGTTAAAAAAGGAATTTCAGAAAATTTCTTAGTCTATTATGGTATTCAACATTATGCACCCTAATATAATCAACACTGGATGCAATCACCTGGGAAGTAAATGATGTCTCTAAATCCCTAGACAATTTATCATTTACACCAATCAAGCCGTACATTGATTTCCTTGAATGACCAACATATAAATTACCCAACTCCTTCAATTTATCAATACGACGTAATATCTCCCAATTATGCTTCTGTGATTTTCCATATCCTATGCCAACATCAACAATGATGTTTGACCTTTTAATACCTGAATCAACTAGCTTGGTGATTTTTAATGAAAACCAATCTATTAAATGGCTAATAATATCTATATCTTCTGGTACAATATTCTTTGTATGATCTCCATGTATACCTAATGCATGCATTAGAACTATCTTTACCCCTGCTTTAGAAGCCAACTCAATCATATCATTATCATTAAAACTACCAGCATCATTAACTGTATCCACCCCACAATCAATTGCATACCTAGCAACTGCAACATGCCTAGTATCAATGCTCACAGAAACCCCAGATTCTTTGGCAATGCTAACCACTTCAGGAATAATACTATCTAATCTCAATAATTCTTCATCAGCAGTTATCAATGATGATACTTCCACCCCATTATTTTCTACCGCTATTGCTGGTTTTCTGGATTCTGCCCCTATATCAATTACATCAGCACCTTGCGATATTAGCATCCGAACATGTTCAATTGCATTATCTTTATTAAAATATAAACCACCATCAGAAAAAGAGTCAGGGGTAATATTAAGCACTCCAACTATCTTAGGAAAAGAGAACATTATTGGTCACAAAATCTATGACATTCATTGTACATTATAATCAACGGAGATTATAGTATTTTTGTTTGTTTCTGAAGCTATCTCATGCACCCTTTTATTCAAAACTGGATGAAGAAAATCGGGACATATATCATTCACTGGAAAAACTACAAAATCCCTCTCATGCATATACGGATGGGGTATACATAAATTATCTAGCTGAATCTTTTGACTGCCATAAAATATAATATCTATATCTATGACCCGAGGCGCACCCCAGTCTTTATTACTATCCACCCTACCCATCTCAGATTCAATTTTTTTTATAAAATGCAACAACTCTAAAGGTGGTAAATCAATGTAACAAGATATTGCGGTATTAATGAAATCTATGTCCCACTCCTTCAAAGAATTATCTTTTAATAAAGCCTTACTATGATAATTATAAGCACGCCTAACAAGCGGCACACCAATTTTTTCAATAGCTCTATTAATATTATTTGCTCTATTACCCAGGTTTGAACCCAATGCAAAAATAACCAGTTCAGACATATAAATTTAAAATAAGGAACTAATCTCTGCGTCAGTCATGCTATCATGCAAAACAACCACCGGCTTGAATATATCTTTTTTCTTCATTTTTGAGAACATTGAATTCAATGATTCTAAATTCACCACCTTATTTCCCTTATCTTGAGTGCTCAAGCAAAGAACAACAGAAAGAATTTCATTATCCCTCTCTATTGCATTAATTATCGTATCTCCCATGCTACCTTCAACCACATCAGTATTAATGCGCATAGATTCATCCTCTTCTTTAATAAGGTTATAACTATTATCTATGACTTGATTTGCGTTAACCTTCATTTCTTGTGTGATTTTATCGTTAAAAGCTAAAAAAGCTGCATTATCATCACTTCCAATATTAGTAACTATCTTTATTATAGAACCACTTTTTTTTACTTTACGCATTGCGACTCTGAGCGACAACACATCTGAATCAGCCCCATTGACATACACCAAAGTCTTTTTTTCGCTAGTCTCGCTATCACCCATAAAAATCTCCTCTTAACTTTTTCTTCTTAAAAATACATTGCCAGTCCACCCGACAATCAACGCAATAATAACTGCCAGAGCCCCATATACCGCCGGTTTTTCACTAGACAAATCTTTTATATCAGCTTCAATGCCAGCGCCATTCACTGTAAATGGCAACATTTGTATACCCCGAATATAACCATCTGCATCCAAAGAGTATACTTCAACAACGTATTTACCAATCTTAACATTTTTTGGAAAATGAACCACCCATCTGAATAGATGATTTCCTATGATACCAATCTTGCTAGACTCCGTAGAGTATAACCCATCCCTAGAACGCAAGTCAACAAAGGCATTCACAAAGCCATTTATCTCGAAATCATCCTCATTATCACTGCTCCGCATTAAATAGCCAGTATCAATATCAAGATTATATATTCCAATCTCCAATTTCTTAAAAATATATCTATTAGTAAATTTACTCAAAGGCTTAGTAGATGCCACAGTATAAAATGAATCAATATCCTTAAGATTAATTAAGTCTTTATTGATCCACAACCCATAAGCGCTACCCCTCTTTCCCAACAGAACATTCTCTTTGAATCCTCTAACAACGATTATAAGATCTTCTAATTTATCTACTGCACCAAAAATTACAACATCTTGTCCATTAAAATCAGAATTAACATCAATAGAGCTCAAAGAAAGATCAGCAATAAGAGGATATGACTCTCCCCTTTCACTAAAGAAAACTAAAATAGAAATAAGCGCAATAAAAAGCCGAACCATTTTTAATTATAGACCCACAGAACTCATCCCTCAGTATAAAATATGTAATGAGAAAATCAAATGAATATTAAGATAAAACAATATTATATAAATTATCTGGTTCAAAAAATAAATTAAACGCCAATCTTAGTGTAACAGTCAATATAAGTAACGCCAATAATGACCTTAATTCCTCTGCAGGTACCTTAGAAGATAATCTAATGCCAATTTGTGAACCAAACACAGCCCCCATCATTAAAGTAAATGATAAAACTAGATCAACAGTATGATTATTGGTTGCTTGTAAAAATGTCACTACAATCGTTACAAAAACTATCTGATAAGTAGAGGTACCTACTGCTAATAAAGTTGGCATACCCAATAAATATATCATAGATGGAATTAAAACAAAGCCACCTCCTATCCCTGATAAAGCAACCAGAACTCCCACAAAAACGCCTAAGAACACTGGAATAATAATACTACAACGTATACCCGAACGCTTAAAATCAACTTTAAAAGGCAAAGAATTCAAAAACTTAAACGATTCAATGTCCTTTTTCACAACAACAATATTTTTTCTTTTATAATAAATAGCACGAAGACTTTCAAAGGCCAGCAGTACACCTATAGAACCAAGGAAGAAGAAGTATATTAGATAAATTACAAAATCAATCAGCCCCATACTCTTCAGAATAGAAAATATATACACCCCAAAATAAGAGCCAACAACACTACCTACAGAAAAGACACCACCCATGTGCATGTCCACATTATCTCGCTGTAAATTGGATAAGAAGCTAGAAAAGGAGGCGGCTATAGTCTGATTGGCAGAAGTAGAGAGAGCCACCGTGGGTGGAACTCCCATGAACATCAACACAGGAGAAATCAAAAATCCACCACCAATGCCAAACAACCCAGATAGAACACCACCAACCATTCCTAAGATCAACAGAACTATAACATCCATCGACAAACCAGCGATTGGCATATAAACCTGGAACATACTGGTGCACTCAACATCAAATTACACTAGAAAAGTATTATCTACTAATTACTTTCTTCTTCAAGCTTTTTCTGCTCGATTTTCTTTTTCAACAAACCATCAAAATCTATCGGACTGATTATTACTGGCTGAAATCCACACTCAAACAATAAATTGCGCAATATGGGGCGCGCTGCAGGCAATAAAAATCTGTCTGGAATATATACATTAAGAAGATTATCCAGCATGCTTGCATCATAATTCTTAATCATTACAACACAACAATATTTAAGCTCTATTATGTACGCTGGCATATCATTAGCATTTCTTGAATTAACTTTCAAAGTTAAGGAAACTTCGTAGTAATCAGCCCCTTTGTCTCCATTAAGATTCAAATGATTATCTGGAGTAGCACCAGCAACATCAATACCTACAGAAACATCATAAGACAAACCTTTCTTGTCTTTATCGACATCAGATCGTACATCTATATATTTATTACTGAATTGATTAAAGCAAGCAGGGGCAGCCGGAGATTCCACTGATATATCTTTTATATACTGCATCATTATATTCAACACAGTATCAGGATCTTTACCAGCCTGATCATCAACATTTTCATTAGCAACTTTATCAGATCTATCTTCAGACATAAAAAACAACTCCAATTAATTATTGATTAAAAGTTTACATAGTATAATAATACTGATCGTGAATCCTACCACCTTTTGTTTAACAATTAAAGAGATAAATATGGAACTACTCATATATACATTTCTAGCAGTATTTATAATTAGCAGACTGTATAATTCGCTTGGAAGCATTGATGGCAACTCGTCTGTGCCAACAGGAGGCAGCTACAAGAAAGATAAGGATTGCAATCCTACTATAGACTCCACTATCTTCAAAGAAGAAGAGAAGCTAGTAGACCTGGACAAGGATTTAGAATCATTCATTGATACAAGTAACAGAAGTAGCATTGAAGAGACTTTATCCAAAATAAAAAAAATAGAGCAATCATTTTACTTAAAAGACTTCCTGGACAGAGCAAAAATAGCATTTGAGCTAATCATGGAAAGCTTTGGAAAAAAGGAATACGATACGCTGAAGTCCCTACTTTCAGAAGATTTATATAAAAAATTCGAAGAAGGTATGAACAAAAAATCTAATAACGATGGCGAAATTATGTCAATTTCGAAAATAATTTCTCTGAATCAGTCCACTGTAGAGAATATATCTATGCATAATACTACCGTGAATATAGGCATGCTTTTCATTTCCGAACAAATTAAATATAAGGCAACTAAGGATGGAAAGATAGCTGAAGGAGAGACTTCACGGACTATTAATGTTTCTGAACGTTGGATTTTTGAAAGAGATATTTCTCGAAATGATCCTAAATGGATTGTTGTTAACATAAGTTAACTAGCAACATCGAGCTGCTTGCCTTATTACGAATCAACGCATCATGGCTAATATAAATTATTAGCCATATTCTTAATGTTGTGCATAGCCGTATTCAGTTATAGATACACATAAGCCTCACCGCCCACATTGAGATATTTCTCGAAATGATCCTAAATGGATTGTTGTTAACATAAAGCTAACTAGCAACATCGAGCTGCTTGCCTTATTACGAATCAGCTCATCATGGCTAATATAAATTATTAGCCATATTCTGAACGTTGTGCATCACTGGATTAATTGCATACCTATCTCCTGAACCGAAGTATTAACTACACATATAACTATCTTTAATGTAATTTCACTATAATATTTATAAACACACCCCATATTAGATATACCACCACCACCACAGCAACCAAAGTTTGCTATTTTTTACTAATATGGCTCTAATCACACAAAATCATTCAACTATTAATATGTACGACCTGTTAATACTTATTTAAATTATTTATCCAAAGTACACAAAGAGCTATCCAATTCATATTTAATAATACCGGTAAAACGTTTCTTAGTTAAAGAAAGAAGCATACCAACTATCAATCCCATTGATACACTAGAAGAAAAATCATAACTAAAGAAGGGAAGCGGAATTCCCATTTGCTGTATTAAATTTAACCCTACGCCCATATTAATGGTAAATTGCACCAATAATTGTACAATCAAGCCAACTATAGAGATAGATATAAACAATGTATCTTTATTTCTAAAAGAAAGAACTACACCTCTGGCAATAAAAAGAAAAAAAGAAATTATAATGATAAAACAAAACAATATTCCAAACTCTTGTAACATCACAGAAAAAATAAAATCATTATAGCAAAATGCCATATCACAACCTTCACTATGATTCACTAATTTTTTATTAAAAATATTCCCCTCATTGAAATGAGATAATATTTGCCTGAAATTAAAAACCCTATCTTGATTATCCATAATAAAAATAGAAACATTTTTCTGAATCGAAGGAATGATTAAATAAAGCAACAACCCACTAAACAATGGTATTACTGCTGCCATAAAACAGGCCAACAAAGGTACTCCAAGAACAAAAATTTGAGATACCCAGATCACAGCCATGATTGCAATATTTGAAAAATCAGGATGTATCATAAGTATTATAACCATCAAGAAATAAACACCCATCATAGCAATATACGCATTTAATGATTTATTAAACGAACAAACCAACCAGGCTGCGAACACTGCAAAAAATGGCTTTAAGAATTCCACAGGTTTTATTCGAATGAAATTAGAGATTTCTATTGTACCCACATCTGCCCCAGTTACTTGAAACTTAAAGCAAACGGCAACAACCAATAAGACCGTTGATATAAAACCAAAGAAAACAAATTTTCTAAGATAGTCAATACCAATCAAAGATATCGCAAAAGCTATAAGAATCTCACACAGAAAAGACACAATTAAACCAGGAGGGAAACAGGAAATGTTACCACCTAAATGCATCTCAGCAGTCGGAATAGAAAATATAACAACAAACAATCCAACAATCTGCAATATCAAAAATAAGAACAATACATATCTATCTACTGTCCACCACCATTTGCTAAATAAACCACGATTTGATCTACTAAAGATACTCATGAAGTCAATTTCTTCTGATCATGTCAATATTATTGCCAATATCAAATGCTAAAACTTTTGCACTTTTAGGCAGCTTAGACAGCTTTTTGTTTATAGATTTCACTTCACCAGGCTCAAGGATCTCACCCGTGCTCTTGGAATGAAGAGCAAGCATCTTTTTTCCAGAAGAACTATATAACTCGGCACGCATGGAAGGTACAATTTTAGGCTCATCAGACTTATTAACTACATTACCCGTAAGTGATATATCCATCTTATTACCCTTAACTCGCTTAATCATTTTTACATCTTCTAATTCAATTCCATCGCTACTATTAACTCCTAATATACTATATACCCCCCCGATATAAGGAGAAAGACCTTCATAGAAAAATAAAGCTCCACTTCCCAGTAATAATAAAAAGAGAAAAATTGGAATAATTTTCAAATACAATGGAGTTCTCTGCACGTCAACTTGGTCAGGAACAGTAGTAATCTTCTTCTTTGACTCATCTGGATCTTGTTCGTGGATTGATGGATGTTCATTCATGTATTTCTTAACTGTCTCAAACCCTTTGATACTAACTTCTATAGGTTCCTGGAACCAGCTATGAGTACAATTAGAGCATCTAACATAACGCCCTACATTGCCAACATCTGATAGGCGAACAGAATAACGAACGCTACAGTTCTCACATTTCAGAATCAGGTGTTCCATGCTACGCAAGACATTATTGAATAACAGTAAATATAAATTATTATTACAACTGAATCAACAATAATAAAACTTTACTAAATACTTTCACTAATATACTCTGCGCGTACTATATAGCGAACAATACTGAAGATGACTAATGTTTACATCTGTGCAACAAGAAATAAATGATATATGGGATAGCAATCCGTCAAAAGAGACAATATTGGGCAATGATGCATCGGTTCATTCCATATTTGAAGCACTAAACATGATAGACAAAGGCAAAACACGGGCTGCAGAAAAAATTGATGGAAAATGGCAGGTTAATGACTGGGTCAAAAAGGCTATTCTGCTATTATTTAAGATGAAACAGATGACGTTATTTCAAACAAGTACTACTAATTACTACGACATGGTAGACATGAAACTCTCTAATTGGTCAGAAGATGATTTTAAGAAAGCAAAGATCCGAGTTGTCCCAGGCGCTATTATTAGAAAATACTCATACCTAGAAGAGGGAGTAGTTATAATGCCATCTATTATAAACCTTGGATGCTATATAGGTAAAAACACCATGATAGATATGGGAGCTGTAATCGGTAGTTGTGCTCAAATAGGAGAGAATTGCCATATATCAGCAAATGTTGTTATTGGTGGAGTGTTAGAGCCAGTGAACGAGAACCCTGTAATCATTGAAGATAATGTTTTTATAGGTGCAGGATCTCAAATTCTAGAAGGCATATTGATCGAAGGAGGAGCTGTAATAGCCTCTGGAGTCACTATTGGCAAATCAACAAAAATAGTAGATAGAAAAACTGGAGAAATAACATATGGAACAATTCCCAAAAACTCTGTAGTAGTAAGTGGCACCTTATCAGAGCAGATTAATTCAAGAATAATAGGCCTACAATGCGCAGTCATAATTAAAACAGCAGATAACAACACAAGAAAAAAAGTTAGTATCAATGATCTGCTAAGAGAATAAAAAAGCACACTATATCCTTAATTTCCAATCTTAATTTTCATTTGCCACAGCCATAATCCAAATAACCAAATAACCAAATAATATGCTACACGCTCACGCTAATTCAAATTTTCACTTATTATTGCACTCACTTGCCACAGCCATAATCCAAATAACCAGAAAATAATATGCTACACGCTCACGCTAATTCAAATTTTCACTTATTATTGCACTCACTTGCCACAGCCATAATCCAAATAACCAACAAATAATATGCTACACGCTCACGATGATTCAAATCTTCACTTATTATTGCACTCACTTGTCACAGCCATAATCCAAATAACCAACAAATAATATGCTACACGCTCACGATGATTCAAATCTTCACTTATTATTGCGTTCTTTCTTCCTGTTGCTTACTACACGGCACGATATTATAGATGC
Organism: Rickettsiales bacterium; assembly: GCA_965262395.1. Taxonomy (GTDB): domain Bacteria; phylum Pseudomonadota; class Alphaproteobacteria; order Rickettsiales; family Anaplasmataceae; genus CBDHFF01. The sequence continues at coordinate 638,916 of OZ253531.1, read as the reverse complement.
TTCATACAAAATAATCATAGGAAGGGCAAGGCCGATCTGACTTGCAACATCTGGAGGAGTCAGTATTGCTGCAACTATAAATATAATCACTATAGCTATACGACGTTTCTTCATTAGAAATTCATAATCAATTATGCCGACCCTGGACAAAAGAGTAAGCACTACTGGCAACTGAAAGGCTATGCCAAATGCAAACATTAACTGTACAACCAATTCCAAATATTCAGAAATAGTGGGCATGAACTCAATTTGCAAAGAACTATTCACCGACTTATCCTTCTCGAAACTAATAAAAAATTCCCATGCCAATGGAAATATATAATAATAAACTATACTAGAGCCCAGAACAAATAAAGCTGGTGACGCTATTAAATAAGGCAATAACACCATTCTTTCTGTCTTATACAAACCTGGCGACACAAATTTATATATATTCCATAATATTACAGGGCATGAAAGTATAAAAGCTGCAAGCACTGACACCCTTAAATAAACAAAGAATGCCTCAGTTAAACGAGTAAAGATTAATGTAAACTCTGGGTTATCACCCTCCAGCTCTTCAAGTGGCCTTAATAAAAAATCATATATAGGTTCGGCAAAATAATAACATACACTCAAAGCAGTTGCAAAAAAGACGCAAATATATATTAATCTTTTCTTCAACTCCAATAGGTGGTATTTGATAGAGAATTTATTATCATTTACCATATCTCATGACACCTGCATTAAATTATCTTAGAAACTACATTCATGTAGTAATCAGCTAACTCTTCCTTCAAGACAGGAGGAGTTCCCTTATCTGATAGCAAGCATATTTCTTCAACTAAGGGTATCTGCCCTAGAATGGGGATTCCTAGCTCTTGAGCATATCCAGAAATCTCGGAAGAATCACCAAATACATGAATCTTTTCCTTTGTAGTATTGTTTACAAAATAACTCATATTCTCCACAATACCCAATAAAGGCACATTCAGCCTCTTATACATATCACATGCTCTTCGAACATCGACCAAGGATATCTTTTGTGGAGTAGAAACTATTATTACACCGTTCACACAGTAATTTTCTGAAATACTCAAAGCAACGTCACCAGTGCCTGGTGGCATATCCACGATTAAATAATCCAATTCTCCCCATTTTGTTAAATTAAATAACTGGTGCAAGGCTTTAGAAAGCATTGGGCCTCGCCATACTAAAGACCTGTCATCATCTAGAAACATGCCCATAGAAATTGCCTTCACTCCATAACTCTTCATTGGAATCATCCGGTTATCTACTATCTCTGGACTCGAACCACCTAACCCCATCATTGTAGGCACAGAAGGACCATATATATCAGCATCTAAAATTCCAACTTTATTACCTAACTCTGAAAGCTTCACCGCAATATTGACCGCTACCGTAGATTTTCCTACTCCACCTTTTCCAGAAGAAACCAAGAAAACCCTCTTAATTCCAGGTAACTCTCTCTTAGTAGTAGATTTTTTCTTACGCATAGTTTTACTATATTCTTTTTTCTTCTCTGCTACGGTATCTATATGTTTAGTAAGAACTACTGTTACCTTAGAAACACCTGTAATTGAGTATACAGCTTCCTCACAAAGAGATTTCAATCTTTCGACTGATTCTATATTACAATTAGATATATCTAACGAAAATCCTACTTCATTCTCTTTAATTACAACAGAGGAGACTATACCCACGTCGACTACGCTCTCTCCGTTATCAGATGGAACGTCTCTTAACACTTTTAATATATCTGCTTTCTCTATAATATTTATCATTTATAAACAGTATACCAAACTTAATACAATGCTATGAATTATAGCACACCACTGCCCACAATCAATATCTCATATAGTTTTCCACACAAGCTACAATCACCAAGCTATTGAAGAATCTTTATTCAGAACCACCTATAGACATTTCTCCCAGCAATAAAGTAGGGCTGTTTTTATATTTACAAAACTCTAAATCATTCGCTGCAACTATATTCTTATAAATCTCTATCATATTACCTGCAATAGTAAATTCACTAACAGGTGTGTCTGTCTTTTTCCCATTCTTAATTAAAAAACCACTTACACCCTTACTATAATCACCATTAATAACATTAAAACCCAAACCAAACACATCGGTAATATAGACTCCATAATCTATATCACTCAATAAATCTTTTACTGATTTACTGCCATTCTCAATGTAACAATTACCAGATCCAGGCCTAGGTATTCCCGCATCCCGCACTGCACAACCATTAGAATTCAGACCCAATCTTCTAGCATTGTATGTATCCAATAACCAATGTGATAATTTTCCTTTATTGATTACATTTAATAATTGAGAAGCAACTCCCTCTCCATCAAAAGGACGACAACCCAGTCTCTCTTTTGACAGAGGGTCTTGAATTATATTAATACCAGCATTAAATAACCCTTCTCCCATCATTTCATACAAAAAACTCCTTTTTTCGGCTATAGCATCACTACTAATCGCAGAAAGCAATGTAGATAGTATATCAGTAGCTACCTTGCGATCAAAAACCACAGGAGCAACACCAGTTTTAATTTTCTGTGGCTCCAGTTTCAATACCGCATCTTCTCCGACAGCTCGACCAAATCTCTTAGGATCAAATTTATTGGCATCTACAGTTGAATAAGAATCATAAGCCATCTGCATTTTATCACCCTTGCCAGCAACCATCGAAGACATAAAACTATAAGTAAGATCATTATACGAACTAATAAAGCCACTAGAATTAGCAAATGTATTCGTTACTTTACAGCAGCTTGCTGTAACTTCTTCAGAAGTATTAACTCCTTTTACATCTAAGCCCGCAGACTCAATCTCTAGTGCCTTATTCTTCAAATAATCAACTGAACATAGAACTCCATCATCTTTCTCTTCTATTACCGCCGTACCAGATAACTTAGGTAACCCAACAAACTCATCATCCGGAGTGACATCAAGTATCATAGCAGCTCTACTGATTATTTCTTTAAAACCTACTACATTAAACTTATTCACATCATTAATAGAAATTGAAGTTTGCTTCTTATCTTTGATCAAGCGCAAATGCACGCTACTAGATAAACTATTCTCTAAATCGGTCACTTTATTCATTCTGACCGATGCCGATATACCCTCATTCTCCTTCACAAGAACATCAGATTCGAACCCAGCTTCCCTGGCACAAGACACTAAAACACTAGCTGCATCTTTCATCTTAATCACCATAAAATATACCAAAAAAACACCAATATAACACCAACAAGGTATACTAGAAATAACAAGATTACAATATATTAATCATTCATAATACTGAATGATTAACACTACACAACGATATACAATATATTATATATTCATATGAACCCATAACTGTGGCGCTGCAACTATGACCCTTTAACTGAAATATACTCTACGAGCACTATTGCAATCATTGAGAAAGCTCATCCTCAAATCTGGAGGCTCTTTAACTGAAATATACTCTACGAGCACTATTGCAATCATTGAGAAAGCTCATCCTTAAATCTGGAGGCTCTTTAACTGAAATATACTCTACGAACACTATTGCAATCATTGAGGCTCAAGCTCATCCTACGAAATCTGGAAAGCTCTTTAACTGAAATATACTCTACGAGCACTATTGCAATCATTGAGAAAGCTCATCCTTAAATCTGGAGGCTCTTTAACTGAAATATACTCTACGAGCACTATTGCAATCATTGAGAAAGCTCATCCTTAAATCTGAATCTGATTTGAATTTACCCAAAAATTTTTCAGTCTTCATCACTGCAGATTCTCTGCAAACTCCACGCATAGACATGCAACAATGATACGCCTCAACAAAAACGGCCACACCATGCGGCTCTAAAACCCTGTCTATGCAATTTGCAATCTGTGACGTTATTCTTTCTTGCATCTGTAATCTTTTGGTAAAAATATCAATTACACGAACTAACTTACTAATACCTACTATCTTATTATTTGGAATATATGAAATAGAAGCGAACCCAATTATAGGAAGGAAATGATGCTCACACATGGAATGAAATTTGATATTTTGTAAAATAACTCTTCCACTATAATCAATGTTATTAGTAAAAGATTTTTGCAATACAAGCTCAGGATCAGACTCGTAACCAGAAAACACTTCTTCATAACATTTTTTGATCCTAGCTGGACTATCTTTAAGCCCTTCCCTTGTAATGTCGTCCCCAATCAAAGATATTACTGAAGATATATGCTCTTTCATATCGCTCATAACTTAACCATTATCAGATAAACTACTAGCACCGCTAACGATTTCTATAAGATCATTAGTTATAGCAGATTGTCTGCAACTATTATATTTCAAGGTAAGGGCATCTATCATATCGTTAGCACTATTAGTAGCATTGTCCATGGCAGTCATTCGCGCCCCTTGTTCACTGCAATAACTCTCTAAAAATGCAAAATATAATCTAATATTTAATATCTTAGGCAGCAAATAAGAAAGGACTTGCCCCTCACTAGGCTCGTAGAAAGAACTAGGTTCTAATATATTATCTACATCCCCTTCTTTTTCAGATCGTATACCAAGTTCTCGCATCAAATCTTCTTCAGATAAAGTGTCATCAGGGTGCAAGTTTTCACGCTCAATAACATCATGATCTAAAGGAGAAATTTCAGAATCTACATTTTCTTCAGCAGCAAAAGATTTAAAATCCTTAAACGGAATTAAAGATTGCCGTACAACATTTTGAGACAAAGCATTTCTGAAATAATTATAAAACAATGAACAGGAGCCAATTTTTCCTTTTACAAACATCTCCATCACTTCTTTGCCAATCTCCGCAATTGACTCATAACTAATATCACTAGGACATGATATAAATTTCAGCATATCACTATCATTATCTATATAGTCCAGACATTTCTTACCTACACAAAAAAACTTCACCTTCTTGCCTGCAGATATCTTGTCGGTATAATATCTCTTAAATGATTTCAGCACATTAGAATTAAATGGTCCGCACAAACCACGATCAGAAGCAATCACTATTATTAAATGCACGTCAGAAAATACCCCTTCTCCACTTACTATTGAAGGAGGAGATGAAACCTTTTGTAGCACTTCTTCAAACATATCATTAATAGCGGTATTACAAATAACTAAATTCTTTAATCTTTCTTGAACTTTACGCAACTTAGCGGCTGCTACCATCTTCATAACCTTAGTGGTTTTTTGGGTAGACTTCACACTAGAAATCCTTAATCTTAGAGACTTCAAATTACTCACTAGCCCGCTCCACGGAAAATTCTCCTGGATTATAGGGAGAAATACCACACATAGCAATAACTTTTTATAGATTATCAAAGCTTAATTACCTGAGTCAAATATAACAAATTAAGGCACACATAGATGAAGATTATCAAAGCTTAATTCCTTTAATCAGAGATAACAAATTAAGGCACACACAGCTAAAGATTATTAGAGCCTAATCCTCTTAATTAAACATAACAAATCAGGGCATACATAACTTATCATATTATCAAAGTTTATAAGTACAGAGTGTACCACAACACAAAATTAGACACTCGAAAGAAACTCTGTTTATGTGTTGATGTTTGCGCTTACTTGGTTAATATGGTAACATATGTATAAATTAAAGAATAATTAAGGAGTGAAACATGGAATCTGCTGCAAGGAATATGGAAAAGATACATGACGAACTGCACCACAACACACAATTTCTTCCTGCATTTCAATTTAAGTACGACATAGGTAATTTTCTTGTTGATTATATAAAATATGCAAAGACGCTGGGAGAACTTATACAAGAAAAGGAAGAAGTCAACCCTATCTGTCAGAAGTTAAAAGAATTTATAGAAAATGTAGAAAGTATAAAAGGTATGCTATCTAGTTTGCCAAGCAATGATATGAAAGAATGTAAAGATCCATTAAAAACCATGAATGATTTATTTATTAAAGCACAGAACTATGTACTAACTATTAGTATATTGTGTTATGCAATGAAAAATATTAGCGAATTTCCAGGCCGCCTATTATATTACCCAGCAACCCTCGAAACATTTCTACAAATCAAGAACGCCTGTCAGAAAAGGACCGATCTATTACGAGATCTAAAAAGCGCTACCAGTAGGCAAGCAGCAGCAGCACGAGAGAAAATGTATAGTCAATATGAAAATACCGCTGTGCTAGCAAGAAATACTGAGCAATATGATCGCAATGAAAAAGAGGCACAAAGAAAATTAATTGAACAAAATTCTTTCTTAGAAGAGCTGATTACTCTGACTATAAATCAACTAAATGTAAAAATTACTACACTAATACAAGAATTCATAAAATTAGAAAAGAAAGTGCGTGGCGTATTCTCTGATAATTCGCAGAAAGGTTTAGAGATAATGTCATTTGTAGAAGAAGCAATAAAATCTCTTGAGGAAGCATGCACAATAATAAAAGGTAAGGAGGGATACATTACTACAGAAATACTTAAGGTAAAACTTCATGATGCAATAGCTCAAATTGATTGTGCAGATCAAATGAGTAATGCGACTAAATTAGCTACCTCAATACTTGCGGAGATTATACATACATTAGCCACTCCTAAATATGTTGGAGAAGTAGAACAATCTATAAAAACACTAAAACTACCCAAGATATATGAATATTTAATGAGTCTTGACACTGCTACATCTGAGGCATCTATAGAGTTGCACACTTTATTATTTGAACAACTTCTAACGTTGAGTCCTAATGAACGGACGACAACATCTCCTGAATGCCAATTAAGAAGGGTTAAGTCTTGTTCAGATTTAAGTCAAGATACCTTGAGTAAAGAAGAAGGAGTACTATCTGCCTTCAACATTTAGACCTCATTCAAATATGAATGATTTGATCCATCTCTAAAAAATGAGGTTTCTTCATTAATATCGTAATAAACTATATCCTCTCTGACAAAATGACTCATAGAGGGATGTAGTTCAAGCTACGACACCCCAGCGAATCAAGGAAGATATCAATAGCATTCCAAACAAAAATTGATCACAGAAGATGTTTTTCATAAGCTCACAATTTTACCAGTTTCGAAAAATGTGATGAGCATTATAGCAACTATCTAGCTCATAACATAACCTACTATTTCTCTAGATATAAGCGTAGTTTATATCATTAATAGTTTCATAATTTTTTCTGAAACATTAATTTATTAATAGCAAAGCAGATAGATTTATGTTACAATAATCAACAGAAATTGATGCAATAAGGTCTGGTAGAGATAATTGAGCAATTATTAAGATCTAAATCTATTGATGTCTATGCCCTTGAAAAAGAACTTCATATGAAGTAAAAGATTATTAATCTAATTTAATGAAAAAATACATAAAATTGTAAATAAAAATATAATATTAGAGAGCTATATATGGAACAACCACTCGATGATAATTACGAATCATTGCTGTCATTGATAGAATTCCCACAACATGTATATTTTCCAATGAGAGAAGGCGAGTCTACCAAATCTAGGTATGGATCTGGAAGTAATTACGCCACGCCCAGAGGATTGGATTATGCAACAACAGCAACTAGACCATACAACCCTGATACCCATAGTTACAAAGAACATTCCAACCCTGAATCTAGCAACTATGCTCATGAGCAAACAATAAAAAAGCCTGTTATCCAACGTGTATGTCTTCTACAGCAACTGCATACGTTTTGTCAGAGGTCCCCTTATGTCTTTTATAGCAACTATCCATTGAACTACCAAGAGAATGATTATATTCTTGAAAATATTCTAAAAGAATGCGGTTCTATACTCCCAGAATTAAAAACGACACTCTTAATATTAAGAATCTTTCCTGAATATGCTAACCTGACAAAGGAGGAAAAGGCACTAATATCGAAAGGAGTAGACTTGATTCTATCCAGTAGAGCCCAGATAAACCGATATATTAATAGTATTCCGAAGTGTGCGGATAGAGAAGAAACTAAGTTGACTTATACAACGAAAGTTGAAGGAGCAGTAAGACTCAAACATCTATTAGAAAAATTATTTATACCCTTCATGCTAGAGAAAGTATTTCAGAAATGCATCGAATCTGCATCAATGGCTAATACTGATCAAACATTATTAACTAAAATAATACAAAAATATGTGAGTACTTCTACTTACGAACTCAATGAGCGCCATGCATTCGATTCGCTCCGTACTACGATTAAAAATATGTTGCGAAAATATTTACCTAAGATAAATATATCTATACTTCTACCTGATGACCACCTTTCAGGTGAACGATGCAACGAATTGAGTACATCTGAATCTACTACACCCCTTTCAGGTGAACAACCCAGAGGATTGGATTATAATGCAATAGCAACTAGACCATACAACTCTGATACCCATAGTTACAAAGAACATTCCAACCCTGAATATAGCAACTATGCTCATGAGCAAACAATAAAAAAGACTGCTCCCCAACGTGCACCTCTTCCACAGCAACTGCATACGTTTTGTCGGAGGGCCACTTGTGTCTTTCGGAGCAACTATCCATTGAACTACCAAGAATATGATTATATTCTTGAAAATATTCTAAAAGAATGCGGTTCTATACTCACAGAATTAAAAATGACACTCTCAATATTAAGAATCTTTGCTGAATATGCTAACCTGACAAAGGAGGAAAAGGCACTAATATCGAAAGGAGCAGACTTGACTCTAGCCAGTATAGCCCATATAAACCGATATATTAATAGTATTCCGAAGTGTGCGGATAGAGAAGAAATGAAGTTGACTTATACAAAGAAAGTTGGAGGAGCAGTAAGATTCAAACATCTATTAGAAAAATTATTTATACCCTTCATGCTAGAGAAAGTATTTCAGAAATGCATCGGATCTGAATCAATGGCTAATACTGATCAAACATTATTAACTAAAATAATACTAAAACATGTGAGTACTTCTACTCAAATATTCAATGAGCTCCGTACATTCGGTGAGATCCGTACTACGATTACAAATATGTTGCAAAAATATTTATCTCAGATAAATACATCTATACCTCTATCTGATAAACCCCCTTCAAGCAAACAATGCAGCGAGTTGAGTACATCTGAATCTACTACACCCATTTTAGGTAAACAATGCAGCGAGTTGAGTACATCTGAATCTACTACACCCATTTTAGGTAAACGATGCAACGAGTTGAGTACATCTGAATCTACTACACCCCTTTCAAGCAAACGACCCAAAAGATTGAGTACATCTAAACCTACTACATCCATTTTAGGTAAACGATGCAGCGAGTTGAGTACATCTGAATCTACTACACCCCTTTCAGGTAAACGATGCAACGAATTGAGTAAATCTAAATCTACTACATCCATTTTAGGTAAACGATCCAAAAAATTGAGTACATCTAAATCTACTACACCCCTTTCAAGCAAACGATCCAAAAAATTGAGTACATCTAAATCTACTACACCCCTTTCAAGCAAACGATCCAAAAAATTGAGTAAATCTGAATCTACTACACCCCTTTCAAAAAAACGACCCAACAGAACGCCATCAAAGCCTCTTTTTAAGAATGAGAAAAATGAATCGCGCAGAAAAGAAACTGCAAGAAGATTGAGCATTGCATACAAAATTCCCCGCTTAATTAAGCACGCTGAGAAAGATGGGTCCATCTTAACTGATAGCTGCGTAGTCCCTGCAGATACAGAATTATCTACAATGAATACAGAAACATCACCCTGTTCCGATAAAGGCAAACATCACATGCTCCCCACAGGTACAGATACAAGATTATCTACCACATCACCCCATGAAGAAGAAGAAGAAGAATCACCTTTACCTTTACTTGATGCTACTCAATATGAACATGCATCTCGCTTCGCTACGATGGCACAGCAATTAATCACTACAGAAGAACTACACATGCTATCTATTGATAATTTTGATTAGATCCACAAATCTTTACCGAAGACCCTACTGAAGAACTATCTGATTTTCTGCCATTAATCTAGGATAAAGAAATGAATGATATGATGGGTGTTAATCTATAAACCTTCATGGTACAGCTATCCTCTCTCCGAGGATGGTTCATTATAATGATTGTTTCTGTGTAAGTTATTTAATAGGAAAGATGATCCTTATATACTATTAAAGGCAACTAGTCTAAACACAACATAGTCACATTAGTTGCAAAATATGTACATTTATGCTACAATATAGTAAATAATTAATATAATTCAATGAGGGAAAGAAATGGATAGTTCTACGTTTGGTCTCTCTTCTGATGAGGCCTCTGGCACAACACAAACCGCACAGACTGCGAAAACAAGTCAGCGCAATGGGTCACATCAGACCAAAAAATCAACCGTAAAGAGTAAAGAAACGCATTCTTCTGATACCTCATATAAGAATACACCTGTGCAACAAGGTGCCAAAGAACCAATTTATTATTCTGATATGGACTGTAAGGCCTTAGACGAAGCAACAAAAACCGGACATATTAACACCCTTCAGAGTTTGTATTCTCAAGTATGCCACGAGATTGATGATGTAAATTGCATGATTGTTTTCATAAACAAAATTATGCGCAATCTACTGCTAGACAGACAAAAGTTTAACCTTGCCTTTCAAGACGAACTAAGCAGTGAAAGAGTAGGTCTAAATAATCTTATAAAAGACTTAAATGCAAAGATAGCACAATATATAGCTATATATGGCACACAAGAAGCATGTGAAGATAAAAGAAAGAAAGAAATAACACAGTACGACGCACTGCTTCAATCAATTGCAGCACTTAAAGCTGAACAATCTCATCCATCAATAGCTGGCCTTTCATCTGATCAACCTAATACAGGAAATAATTTAGCGTCGCTTCTGTTGCAGGCATCTGCACTAAAGAAATCTATTGAAGATACGAATCAGAATGTATGCGATATTATGGAGCAATTCAGAGATCATATAAAAGATCTACAAGATAATACTGTACCAGACGCAATTGAAACAATAGAAAAAATGCATAAGAGATATAAACTAGATACTGATGCTTTGCTGGAAACGCTACCATATCAAAAAGCAAAGGAAAGATATGAAGTTTTAAAATCCGAATATCAGAAAGAAGGCAGACTAAGAAAGATTAAGCACGAGCGACTCAGGTATGATGAGAAAAATAACGTATACTGGTATGGCAAATTACCACAGCATGAAAGAAAGCTACTATGTATTGATGATACTTCTGACTATCCGTATCAAGAGAGTAGTGATAATCAGAAAATACAAGATATTATCGACTCACATCAATTGCTACACACACCATTAACTCAAGTGGCAAAGGTACTGAATGATCTTAGTCAAAAGATCTCGGCAATAGACCCGAGTACTAGAGTCAAAGAATATAATGAAAGAGGAAACGTTCTCTCTACTAGCGCAGTCGGTAAGAGACAGATTGAGAAAGATGCCAAAACTATGATGGCTAAGAAAGAAGGCATTGTGTGGGAAAACAAGAAGTTATCCGATTCTATCGAGTATGTAAGAAGCTCCGTGAAAGACATGTTAAAATTATGCAAAAAACATGACCATCGTCAATCCACAATACTAGGATTAAAAAGGACAGATATTAATGAAGAATTGCTACCTAAACAAAGATGTGATGGATCAAAAATACAAAGGTTGCAGGAAATTTTTTGCACTATTAAGGCTGATAAGGATGAGATCTCTCATTTATATAGACTACTGGATGAGGCGCTATGTAAGGCATGGAGGTTGGTACAATTTAGATTACCAGAATCAATGCAAGAATCAATCAAACTGATACAAGAAATGTTGAGAAAATACCCATCAATAGAGATTCCTACAGGGCTGCCTCCTGAGTGCATAAATCTGCAAAAAGCATTAAAAGAAATTGCTGCAGAAAGACTTGCCGCAGAGCCAGGAACTGCCGCAGAGCCAGGAACTGCTGCAGAGACAAGAGCTGCTGCATTAAAAGAGCTGCTGCAGAGACAAGAGCTGCTGCAGAGACAAGAGCTGCTGCATTAAGAGCTGCTGCATTAAAAGCTGCTGCAGAAAGACTTGCCGCAGAGACAGCTGCTGCAGAAAGACTTGCCGCAGAGACAAGAGCTGCTGCATTAAAAGCTGCTGCAGAGACAAGAGCTGCTGCATTAAAAGCTGCTGCAGAGACAAGAGCTGCTGCATTAAAAGCTGCTGCAGAGACAAGAGCTGCTGCATTAAAAGCTGCCGTAGTAGTTGCTCCACCTAAAAAAGCCCCTGTTATGTATTTAGTAAGAACTAATATTGGTTATTATTATATGAATGAACGGCATTCGATATCAAATGATGAGATCCCTACGGGTCTTGAACAGCATGATTTACCAGGAAGTGCTGACAATTATAGTATGCCAGAAAAATACGAACAAACGATAAAATCATTGGATGATGCTCGAAATATACTTCTTTCTATTGAAACTGCACTTACTGCTAGAATAGGATCGGAAAGGCAACAAGAGAAGAAAGCTTACTTGCGTGAAGATGTCCGCTTGATGAATCATCAATTATTCATATTAGCAACGCTAATTGCATCCTTTAATAAGGAGAAAGAAGATTTAACTAAAAATAGACGCATAAAACAAAAGCGAACAACGGAATTTCAACAGAAATTTGTAAGCCTTACAAAATCTCTGCTCGTTAATGCTTATGAAAAATGGATAAATCCATCGACGCAAGAAGAAGCATCCACAGATTATCCCAAAGAAGAGATTACGAAATTAAAGAGTTACTGTGGGACTCTAGCTACCACCAGAAAAATTATTACTGATTCAGATGGTAAAGCAAATCAATTATTAGAAAATATGAAGCAAAAAGAAAAAGAAATTAGAAAAGAACACATTCCAGGAACAATTGTTTTCATAGAAAAAATGCTTATAGGTCACTCAATAATTCTTACTCCAGAGCAGGCAACAGATCTTGAAGCATTAAAGAAAAACTATACACAAAAAGATCTTTGTACATCACAAGTTGCTAAACAGACTGTCCATACACCCCCATCACAGGGCGCTATAGGTTCTGCTATTCACCAAGAAATTAGTCAAGATGGTAGTAGAGCTTATTCAGCACTTGGAGGTTCGTCAGCGAATCAACTAGGCATAGCAGGTGGAAGCGCAAAGACTGTTGTTCCATTGTCACCATGGAACCCTATGAATCCTGTTGGTATTACAAGAAGAACTCACGAAACAGCTAGCGCTTTAACTAACCAGCCAGACACAAGATCGCCTCACACATATGAAAAAGATACTGATTATACCTCATATAAAGAAGACCCAAAAAAACAAACCTATGTAACAGCTGCTAGCGCAACAGCTACCCAGCCAGACACAAGATTGCCTCACACATATAGTAGTAAAGACGATGATTTTACCCACTATCAAAAAAGCCCATTCGATGCAAATGGTGGCACAATACTTGGACGAAACGATTTATTGGAAACAAGTTGGGTTCAGAGAGAAGGTTCTGGTGATTTAGGTAAGAAGGATGAAGAAGAACGTAGTAGTGATTGTATTCAAAATACCTTTTAGTCACATTGCAATACAAATACAAAAGCTGGCATCAAGATTGAAGGAGTTTTAATGCAAAAAAGATTTCCATAAGTATATTGACCTAAAGGGCGCACAATCTACATAAAAAACCCCTCCTCAATAAAGCCAACTAAAACACATATAATCTTGACGGAAGCCAACTGAAACCCCTCCTCAATAAAGCCAACTAAAACACATATAATCTTGACGGAAGCCAACTGAAACCCCTCCTCAACGAAGCCAACTAAAACACATATAATCTTGACGGAAGCCAACTGAAACCCTAACGAAAGAAACAAAAAATCTATATCCTACTATAGATTCCTCAGATCACTATTTAGCATAGCAAGAACAATAAGCTATGGTAAAAAGAAGGGATTGTTTTGATAATTGTTGGAAGATTATCATTAATGATTAATGAATCGCGACTTGATCTTAGATCAGCAATAATTAGTTAATTTATTGACAATAATAGTCATAATCTGCTATCCTAGTAAGATGGCATTGACTTATGTAACGACATTCTGAAAGAAAAGTATATGGAGACAAAGATGGCAGAAAGCACAAAAATCATTACAACAGAAGAGTTATTAATAATTCTTAAGAACAAACGTGACACACTTCTAACAATGTCCGGAGAAATATCGGCCAAACAACAAGAAGTAAGCAATATAGACATTCCTAATATTAACTATACTATCAAACATAATGCAGACGCATATGAGTCTTACGTAAGCAAATTATGCAATATCCAGAATCGATATAAAAGAATGACAGGTTTTCTAAGGAAAAATATAGACTATAATAATACTTGTATCCATATAATTATGGATCTCATAAAAAATCATGGACCTAAAAATCCTAATATTGTCGCTGATTTAAAAAGCAGATGGCACGGAATATTCATAGATTTAACCAAACAAGCGATGGAAGACTTTGTTGCCACTAGAAAAAACAAATCGCAAAGAACAGACATAGATCCCTCCACCCAACAAATGATAGAGTGCTTTATTGATAGCAAAACAAGCGAGCTGGGAGCAGTCTCCTCTGGAAAAGAGGCAAAAGAACCCTCTATTATGAGTAGTAACTTCATGATTGAGGGTGGTGATTATATAACAACACTATTATCCCTCTTTAAACTAGAAGGATCCCTTAGTACGAAAAAATTTGAAGAATTAACTGATGAAGAATTCAGAACATTAGCCGAAACACTAGCAGAAAAATTCTTACAGGACGCTAAAGCTAGCTATGAATCAGCGATGTCCTTATCAAGTAATATTACAAAAGATATAGAACCTCTTGCTCAAGACATAAGAAAGGAAATAGAAGAAGGAAATAAGACTCCAAGCAGCTCCCTAACGGATGTATTTCTAACTTGGGAGCAAGACCCCGCCATTACTCAGTTACAGCAGCACAGCTCATTAAGCTACACTCCACATAGCATGTACACTGAGAAGCAACGACAAGACATGTTTTTAAAATATGATGGGGCAATGACAAGTAGTGCTTCCTATGACAAAATATCGTAAGTCAAGAACAATAGGACGCAACCTTAGATATGATTGATAATTGACCTACCATCATCAGTCATATATCATATAAGATGATATATCGTTATTAACTTAAAATAAGGATTGAAAATGGAAAAGTATACAACAGCAGAGAAACAAATAAACAAAGAATTTATGCTGGATTTTTGTGCTAAAATATTCGATGACGCAGGGCGAAAACTAGCATATAGCAAGTCTCGTACACGACGCCCATTATTGCACAGTGATCATGATCGTCTTGATGCCGAAATATCCAGAATAGTTGATGCGAGTAGCTCTGTAAAATCAGTACATTTTACATCTGAAGAAATTAATAATGCGATTAAAACAAGATGGCTTAAGTTTATTAAACAAGCAAGAATAAAGTCAAAAAGACCTAAGAAATTGTCCAAATATCAAAAAGCTCATTGCATGAAAGAATTAGACGATTGGCTAGAGAAAGCCCATCCCACCTATGTACAATCATACAAAACATTAACATCTTTCGGGATGCGTGGACTATTACATTATTATATTCAGGAAATACAACCAAAAAAACCAGAAGGAAAAGTCTTGAAAGAACTGAGCAAATTATATCCATCCGATGGTGCTGTATCTGAGATGATTGTTAAGCATTGGATGGAGGAGGTACTAGTTGGTATAGAAGAATCAGTAGTAAGAGAAGAAAAAACCCTTACTACTCCGCAGCACAGATATCAACAAACTACTTGCATACAAGCATTAGCCAATTGCATACAAATATTTGCCAATTGGATGGAGGTAATCTATCCCGCCTCTGTAAACGGAAATATATTAGAAGAATCAGTAGTAGGAGAAGAAGGGCCCCTTACTACTCTGCAGCACACAACGGTACCTAAAGAATCATTACAAAGTACAGAAGAAACCTCTTTAATAGGAATGGCAAGGACATCACAATTTGTAGAAACCCCTACACGAGAATGCACTAGCTAGCTGATCCAGCCAGAAGAATTACTAGTAGGAAGAACTAGGAAAGCACCCTTAAGTGGCCTTTAAAGAAACTACACAAGCATTCAATAAATTGCGTGCTTGTGTATTATTATGCCAGAGACTGACATTGATCGCACTACAGCAAAAGGAAACAGCAGATTTTTACTGAGTTCACTGCAATTAAATCTTTTATACAAAAATAGCAGAATAATGGATTTATAAAAAATCAGAAGATATCAAAAAGAAAAAATTCTTAAGATATTTTATAAAACACTAATGAGTTTTATTTTGCTTCTAACGCATCAGATAAGTAAAAAATTTATCATAGAAGAGGATGCTGAATTAATGGACAAAAGATTAATAAGAAAAATTAACAGCCTTACTACCCAAGACATAAGAAATCTAATATACGCTCAATTTCTTCCTGTTTATAGTAAGCTTATAACAAAATGTAAGAAAAAATAAAACAACAACTGCATTGAAAGAAGCTGAGAGTTAAATATAAATTAAGTGTGAGCAGCACAAAAAATCTAGTAATTCTATTAAATGAGCATGCTGAATTAGGCTGATCTGCTGTCATGACTAACAAAAGCTAATGAAACACTCTGGCCGCAGAATAATCTGATAGCACCCCCTACTACAGACCAAAGATCAATAAAAAATCTAGTAATTTTACTGAGCATGCTGAATTAGGCCGAATGACTAACCAAAACTAATGAAACTGATCTGATAGCACCCCCTACTACAGACCAAAGATGAATTTGAAATATTCAATAAAAAATCTAGTAATTTTACTAAATGAGCATGCTGAATTAGGCTGATCTGCTGTCATGACTAACAAAAGCTAATGAAACACTCTGGCCGTAGAAAATCTGAAATCCCCTACTACAGACTCAAACGCTGGCCGTAGAAAATCTGATAGCACCCCCTACTACAGACCAAAGATGAATTTGAAATATTCAATAAAAAATCTAGTAATTTTACTAAATGAGCATGCTGAATTAGGCTGATCTGCTGTCATGACTAACAAAAGCTAATGAAACACTCTGGCCGTAGAAAATCTGATATTATCCCCTACTACAGACTCAAACGCTGGCCGCAGAATAATCTGATAGCACCCCCTACTACAGACCAAAGATGAATTTGAAATATTCAATAAAAAATCTAGTAATTTTACTAAATGAGCATGCTGAATTAGGCTGGCCTGCTGTCATGACTAACAAAAGCTAATGAAACACTCTGGCCGTAGAAAATCTGATATTATCCCTTATTACCTGCCCAGGATAAATTTGAACTATGCAAATAATATTAATGAAGAGATGTAAGACTTATTATATTAAGCTCTATTGATAAAATAAGCTTTAATAATCAACTCCAAGGAAATAGAGACCATGCGCCGGTGCAGTCGTTCCAGCATTGCGTCTATCCTTACTCTCTAAGATAAATTTTATATGTTCAGGTGCCATGTTGGCTACTCCAATTTCAACCAAAGTTCCTACCATAATCCTTACCTGATTATACAAAAAGGACCTAGAAGATACGTATACATCAATGTTGTCCCCATCACACTTGATTTCTATATTATCTATTGTTTTCACAGGACTCTTAGATTGGCAATCGCTTGCTCTGAAACCTGAAAAATCGTGTGTACCTATTAGATATTTAATTCCCTGCCTCATCAAATCTACATCAAGTATTTTGCGAACAAGCCAGACTCGGTTTTCATCCAGCGTACTATGAGGACCTCTATTTAATATTCGATAGCGATAATGACGTTGTTTAGCCATAAACCTGCAATGAAAATTATCATCAGTCTTCTCGACTTTTACCACTGCCACGCCTTCATCACGTAAATAAAAATTTAATCCATGACAGACGATATATTCTGACCGATCTTTGGAAATATCAAAGTGCGCCACCTGTCCAAGGGCATGCACACCAGCATCCGTGCGACTCGAGCCATACAATTTGACTATCTCACGAGAAAATCTATATATAGCAGCTTCAATTACACCTTGAACCGAGCGAACTTCAGGATGTTTTTGCCATCCACGGAACTTAATTCCGTCATATTCAACTGTTATCTTATAACGCACAATTTTTATAACATAGGATTATATACATCATTTCCAATTTACACCAGATCTTGAACGAATTCTAGGAATATTAAGCAATGAAAATATTTTTTAATAGATAAATAATATTATATTGCAGCTGTTCATATAGTATTATATGGATAATGCAATGATAATGAATATTATACCAAAATCAATAAGAGATGAAGTATTAAAATATATAACTGAACTTGAAAAAAGTACTAATATGTATACAAAACGAGGTACGGAAGAATTCGCTGAGAACCACTATCTTCTATCAGGGTATCCTGGATGCACGCTCAGATAACAAAGGAAATGACTGTGCAGAATTCAGAGCAATCTGCAACGCACTAAAAAAAATAAAGGAACCAGAAATATATTCTTCGACAACATATGAAAGTGCATTTACGAGATAGATGAGACTTGTAAGTATAAGAGATGACAGTGCAGAAACAGAGATTAGTTTCTCGTCTATTCTAGATAAATTCATTAAAATACATTATCTTGCACATGCAGCTGTAATAATTAAGGAAATGGATAATTACAATAATCAATACTTCTTAGAAGTCGTGAAATTACTTCCGATACTCAAACAAAGACTAGAAGAACAAGAAGATATAGACCCGAACATCGCCAATTGCTGACTTCAAAAACAAGAAGATATAGACCCAAAAACATCGCCAATTGCTGACTTAAAAAACAAGAAGATATAGACCCAAAAACATCGCCAATTGCTGACTCAAAAAACAAGAAGATATAGACCCAAAAACATCGCCAATTGCTGACTCAAAAAACAAGAAGATATAGACCCAAAAACATCGCCAATTGCTGACTCAAAAAACAAGAAGATATAGACCCAAAAACATTGCCAATTGCTGACTCAGAAATTCAATCAAGAGTTTCTGAGTTATTATTAGGCTATGAAGCAGCTGGAAAAGTTGAGTTAAGTGGGATAAATGGGACAAGCAGCATTCAAGATGCCCAAACAATAGGAACACCTGAGCAAATGTCTAATCTCTCAATGACACAGGGGCAGATGTTTGCAGAAATATAAGAAAAACACTAATCAAATTCTAGGCATGTTAGGTACTAAAAATTCAACTCACTAAGCATCATTAAATAATTTATTAATTATTTAATGATGCTTAGTGCTGTTAATTAATTTTATGGAGCAATAACATGTCTAACAACCCACGTAATACTACAGCTAAGTCCCACGGATCAAATGGGAAAGATCATAATTCATTCAGTGTATTAACTGATCAAGCAAAAACGATTGAGGAAAGATTCGATAAACTTACGTCTTTCGTAGAAGAACTTGATCCTCAAGCATCTCAGAGTATAGCAGACGCCCTACAGAAGATAAAAGCTCCACAAGGAAATTATGATCAAGCAGCGTTAAGTGAGCTAATGAAAGCACAGGAAAAGCAAATAACAGATTCTCTAGCAAATAATGTAGAAATTACAGCAGCAATGAATGCTAAATTTATGAGTGAACGTGATCAACTGACTGGAAACAATCCTCTTTATGGTGATCGTCATAATAGCAAACTACAAGATTACCAAGAAGAAGTCCTGACAACAGCTGCTGAGTTATTAGCTGGCTATAAGACAGCTGGAACAATTGATTTAAGTGGGACAAGCGGCATTCAAGATGCCCAAACAGTAGGAACACCTGGGCAAATGCCTGATGCTTCAATACAACAGGGACAGACGTCTGTAGGACTATAAGGCGAACACCAATCAAATTCTAAACATCTTAGGTGCTAGAATTTGATTCACTAATCATAATTATCACTAATCATCATTAAATAATTTATTAATTGTTTAATGATAAATTGATGTTGTTAATTCGTTTTATGGAGCAATAACATGCTAGTCTCATTAGAGAAACTTATAGAAGCATTGGATAAATGTGAATTTCCTACAGCTAGTAATCTAGTTAAAGTAAGGGGGCAACTGAAGCTGATCATGGATGGAGTAGGGATAGTGAATGAAATAGATGAGAGGACTATTAAGGATCTAATAAACAATAAAATAAGTGTTCTGAATGCGAGTGAAGAAGAAGCAACTTACTTAGTACTAAGGGATACACTAGCTAAATTAAAAACAGAACTACTTAAATCAGAGAAGTCGTCTGAATCTGAAAAGTCTACTGAATCAGCAGAGCCGTCTAGATTGCCAGCAAAAAGAAGAATCGCAGCAGACGGAGGAGAGCCTACTGAAAAAAATCCTGACACAGTAGAGCCGTCTGAATCAGACGGGGTATCTGAATCTGAAAAGTCGCCTGAATCAGTAGAGCCGTCTAGATTGCCAGCAAAAAGAAGAATCGCAGCAGACGGAGGAGATCCTACTGAAAAAAATCCTGACACAGTAGAGCCTCAAAATAATATGAACAACCTTATACCTTTACCCTCCACACACTCTAAAGATACTCTAGATCCTAACAATAGTCCAACAACACTTAACAATAGTAAGATAGAACCACCTTCTTTTATGATAAATAACTACTTCGGGAGTGAAGAGGAGCAAGATATGGAGAATAATCAATCATCACAAGAAAAATGGATTAAATAATAACTGCACTACATCATAAACTTATAAAGAACAATCATGAGACGGGAAAGTCTTCATGTAATGTAATTTCATAAGGAATCAAGATTAAATAATAACTGCACCACATAATAAAAAGCAAAATAAAATCATTCCATACCTTTTTTTTAGATAGACCAGAGCTCAAAGGACTGTGACTTAAGCTATACACCGTGAGAGGATCTTCTATAAAATAGATTTATAAATATTCGCTGTGGATCATTATAATCAATTATGATGCAACATACGTATAGAGCAAATTATATGATTTATCATTAATATTTTATGTAACATCTTATTTAAACTATTACGATCTTAGTAATTGGTTACTATTTATTAACTATATATTGCTACACTTGGTCATATAAATGTCTAATTTCTTTTAAAGAGTATAAAATGTCAAACAGAGAACCTGTAAGTGCTACATCAAAATATGAAGGACAAACCCACCTAGCAGAAAAAAATACACCTAGCTTCAGCGCAACCCAACCTAAGGAAGCAGCACAGAAAGCGACTACAACACTTATTTCTAATGACCTACCTAACGATATAAAGGAAAAAGTGTTAGAGGACATACTACAATCTCTTGCATACCAATCTGCACACCTTCGCAAACATGATGAATATCCAGATTTATTAAGCAGAATCGAGGTCAAAGATCCAGGATCATTGTCAAGAATTGTGCAGGCACTTGTACAAGAGAAGATAGACTATTATCAATCAAAGCGTATATATCAAACGCTTGATCAAAAACAAGAAGGCTTCCTGAAAGATCTTAGACAAAACAAAGAAGATGCCTCGAAGGGTGTAATAGAAGCAAAAAAGATATTGCTCCAAATAATACAGAAAGATTATGAGACATTTATCCATAATCCAGATAATATAAAGGCATTATATGCGCACCAAATATCTACCGTACTGAGAGAAGAATCAGTAAAGCTTGGCAAGTCTCTGGGGAAAGATCATGATGCAACAAGAAAACAATATAATGAACATAAAATGCCCCTTATAGCGGCACTTGAGCAAAGTGATCCAGATTATGAAAGTAAGATAGAGGAGAATAGATTTGACAATCATGTAAATAAGTGCACTAAGCTTGGCAAGGATATTGAACAACAATCTTCTGAACAATGGATTAAAGATCTCACTTTACCAAAAATGCAAGAGTTGCTAACACTAATTTCTAGCGATGATAAAGCAAGAGATATCGTAGCTACGCTAGAGAATGAATTTTCAGATATACATGCTAAGTTAACTCAGGATGATGTTAGTTATAAATATCAAGGCAAGAATCAAACTGTAGAAGAACTAGTTACTCTCCTTCGCTCATTCAACCACGAAGGAGACGAAGAAGAAGTAGAAGTTCAAGTAGAAGAATTCAACCAAAAAACAGAAGAGATTTCGCAAGTTATCCTGTCTAGCTTCAAAGATAAACTGGAAGTAGCAATAGATATTGCTTCAAAGGCAGAAGAAGCAGCCGCCATAAAATCTTCTGAAGCAGAAACTCAACCTAAAGAGGCTACACAAGAAGTAGCGGCAGAAGAAGAAGAAGAAGAAGAAGTAGCTAATCCCGAGTTTACTAAAACAGAGGCTAAACCTACAAAAGCAGAACAAGCTGTATCTACGGATGCTAATATTACTAACCCAACTACACACAAACAAGGAGAAAGAACAATGGCCAATACAATAATGAACGACTTACTAGAATATGAACTTATGACCAATAAAAATCGTGATTTCAGTAAGAGCTTAGATATCACTAAGGGTTGTTTACAAAAAATCAAAGATCAAGATCCAGAGAAATTTCTTAAGATTGTAAATAGCTGTAGAAAAGAATATTACGATGAGGAGACAGCTGAATATGACACAATAGTGCAAGATGGTGAAGGAGTAGGGAGCATGATTAACAACCAACCTCCCTATGAATACCTAGCTAACACCCAAGAAGCAGAAGAATGGATAACGGCACAAGAGGCCAATCCAGAGAGGATGAAGGGTGATCGATTTAATGTCTTCCTGAGCTCAGAAATAACTGATGAAGCAGAAAAGATGGCGAAGCAGCAAGGAACTAACTTCCAGAGTATGTATAAAAACTATACTCAAGCACTTGATGAAGAAAAGATGGCAGAAGAAATAAAATCTGATATGCCTTTAGAGAAGTTGGATACACAAAATAAAGAACTATTATTAGGGATGATAAATACTCTTGAGCAGGCCTCAAATGAGGAAACATCTGGCAATATAATTAATACAATAAATTCCTCATTTCCAACAGTGTGCTATGATTTATTAGAAGGTGTAGGCAATGAGGCTAATCTATCGGTTGCATTAAAGGCTAAACTTATGCAGATAATACCTAACTTGCAGGCAGAATTAGATTTTGATTCCTTAATGAGCATAGCAACAATTAATGAAGTAGAAAAGATGCCGAGGCAGCAAGGAACTCAGGCAGAATTAGCTGCAGAGGCTGAACCTACTGAAGCAGAGGCTAAAGAACCCCTCATAGAGGTGGGTTATGATGCTACTCCTACTGTAACAGCAGAAGAGAAAGCAAAAGCGGAGGCAGTAAAGAGAGTAACCACCCAGATAGTAACCGACATAATAGAATATCAATACGCATGTGCTGAAAATCATGAGTCAAATGCTAAGTTTGATCTTTCTATGGCTTGTTTACAAAAGATCCAAGATAATAATCCGAAAGTATTTCTTAATGTTGTAAATAGAGTGAAAAAGGCAAATTCTTCTAATGAAATAACTGACATTCAAGACGCAAAAGATTTTCTGCAGGAGCTAAAGGAAGATACAAAAATGATGGAGCATGGTCGCCTTGCTAACGAGATATACTTGGCAATACAGGATACAGGAAATGATATATCATCAACAATAAGTGGGAGTCTTAGCTCTAGGTATGATAATTATGCGCAGAACATTACGGATGCAAAAGCAGAGAAATCAATATTATCTAAAGAAAATGCAGACAATCTATCACTCGAGCATAAAGCAATATTATTGAAGATGATAAATGGCCTTGAGCATATCTCAGATAAGGCAGAGCTCAACAATGAACTTAGTGAAATATATCGCTTATTTCCAAAAGTGAGTGCTGATTTATTAAAAGATGTCGGCAGGGGCGATAATGCAGAGGTTAAATTAAAGGCTGAACTTCTGCAGATGAAACCTACCTTGGAGGCAGCAGTAGCTGCAGCTGCAGAGGCTGACCCTACTAGAACAGAGGCTGACCCCATCATAGCGCCGGCTGATGATGGATTCTCTATAATGGCAGAAGAGAAAGCAAAAGATAAAGAAGCACGGAGAGTAACCACCGAGATAGTAGACGACGTAGTAAAATATCAACACGCATATGCTGAGCAGTATCAGCAGCAGGAGCAGCATAAGCAGGATCACGTTGGTATGATTGATTCCTCTATGGCTTGTTTACAAAAGATCAAGGATAATAATCCGAAAGTATTTCTTGATATTGTAAATAGAAT
This sequence comes from Rickettsiales bacterium, assembly GCA_965262395.1. GTDB lineage: Bacteria > Pseudomonadota > Alphaproteobacteria > Rickettsiales > Anaplasmataceae > CBDHFF01. The sequence continues at coordinate 614,657 of OZ253531.1, read as the reverse complement.
TAAACAGGCACATTCTTCTAATGCAATAACTGACATTGAAGAAGCAGAAGGTTTTCTGCAGGAGCTAAAGGAAGATCCAAAAATTATGGAGCATGGTCGCCTTGCTAGCAAGTTATACATGGCAATAAATGAAACAGCAGAAAGTTTATCATTAAAACTAGATGAGAGTCTTGATAAGAGGTATGATAAGTATGTGGATAGCCTTGAGGAAGCAGAAGCAGAGGAAGGAGTATTATCTAAAGAAAATGTAGACAATCTATCACTCGAGCATAAAGCACAATTATTAGATATGATAAATGACCTTGAGGGTGATTTAGATAAGGATGAATTGGGGCTCAAAGAGCAAGGGATAGGTTACTTATTTCCAACAGTATTTCAAGAGTTAATCCAAAAACCTAACATAGTAAAGATGCGGGAGGAGGAGGAGTATGGTAATATGGCTGATGTGCTAAAGACCGCCTTCTTGGAATTAAAACCTAACCTGGAGAAAGAATTGGATATAGATTCAGGGTCTGTAAAAACAAATGAGCCTTCAGGGGCAGAACCTAGTGCTACCGACCCTAGGAAATCATGTATATCTATGGATTCTGTGGCAGATCTAGGACACATACCTACAGAGATATTAGCTATGCGGTTAAGGGAGTTTAATGCTGCCCTAAGTGCAGAAGAGAAACATAGTCAAGCGCAAAGAATTGAGTGTGGATTCCCGACAGTGATGAAAGATGCATACAAATCTAAGGGCGATAAACAATATGATAGCCTCGATAGTAAGTTATATGACGCCTTGTCAGTAGTAGAATCGCAAATGAAGGAAAAGGGAGAACGTAAAGAATCTCTTGTAGAAAGAATGGAAAATCAAATAATGCCTCAGAAAACTCAGATAAGTGATGAAATGGTTCAGAAAACATTATTATTTAGTGGCACAGAGGCTCCTGTAACTCCTGAGCCTGAAACAACCAAGCCTCCTGTTGCTTCGAGACCAGCCAAGCCTCCTGTTGCTCAGAAGCCAGCCAAGCCTCCTGTAGTAGCTCAGAAGCCAGCCAAGCCTCCTGTAGTAGCTCAGAAGCCAGCCAAGCCTCCTGTAGTAGCTCAGAAGCCAGCCAAGCAAGCATCGGCTAATCCTACTGATAAAAGATTTACTGTGGATAAGACTATCAATGATATTGCAGGATTATTTGGTGGAATTGCTCAAGAGAAATATCAAGCAGGAACCGTAGATCCAGCAGAAGGTCAAGGTGCAAGACAAAATGTACGTTATATGGCAAAGAAATACGACACTATGGCTGAAGAGCACAGTGCTGGACAGAGACATAATTCTGAAAATCCAGTAGATCATATTACGGGTGAACGATCTACAGAAATGGAGACAGAGGCTAGTGCTGATTCTTCTGCACCAGGAGGCATAACAATAATGGAGGTATCATCATCAGAGCAGCTTGCACCTGAACCTAATGCTGCTCAAACTACAGGTGAGAATAAAGGTACTGGGATGACATTATAGGCTAACATAATAGCAGGACAATCTATTCTATTATTACAAGCATCAGAGCAGTGTGCGAACATTTCTCTGATGCTTTTTATTTATAAAGAGATCCTATTTAACTACTCAAAGAACACTCACTTACTTTAAGTTTCACCTTCATAATCGAAAATTATGACCTCGAATTCACTTTCATAATCGAAAATTATGACCTCGAATACAATCGATATATTAGAAAATGTTAATTAAGACATGGATGTTAACATAACCAACATATCTACATCTTAGCACAATTTACCACACCATTAACGTGATGAGTTAGCTCATGTACAATCATTACTTGTAAAATGAACCAGTATATCCCCATTATAATTATTAACTCACTCTGCACGTAATTTGTGTTTTTACTTTCATACCTCTATAATCCTAAGAATGTTTAACAGTATATTGGAGATATGAATGGCTAAAGGAAAAGGAACGCAAAATAATGCAAAACGAAGTGAAGGAGGATTTGCTATTCCAAGAGGAGGAGATGTTTCATGGGGAGATGGAGCAGGCTCTCCATTAAGGAAAAGCAGTACAGTAAAGAGTATGGTCGGTGATTATGGCATGAAGAATACGCATACACTCAACGATGGACAGAATATGCCTAAAAACGAGACACATATAGAACGTAAAGTAGAAAGAGAGGAACGATTATCTGAAAATGGCATAAGCTTGAAGAGCAACAATTTATTGGAACGCTTGGATGCTCATCTGCTCAACTCCGAGGGGATAGGAAAAAAAGCATTAATGGGAGACTTGAGTACAAGAATCAAGGATTTAAATAATGAACTAAACATAGCAAATACAAAGCTAACAGAAGCGGGAAAGCTAACAGAAAAGCTAGCAGATAATGGCTATTCTGACTTTGGGCTATTCTTTCAAGCAAATGAATGTGCGATGAAGGTCAATCAGATTAAACATGAAATATCTTATATTGAATTAAGAACCGCTAAAATAGGACTAGATGAATCACTTGCACTAATAAAACAATCTATACAGGATACAAATATTGATGAAGATACGCGTAAGGATATTCAGGAGTCAATAAATAAATTGGAAGCTGCAATTGATAATGTAAATACTGATCAAACTTCCTTAACAGACACGGGGGAGCAGATACAACAGAATGAACGTAGTATAAAAGAATTTACAGCACTAGGAAATATTCTTGTTGAAGTACATAATACTCTAGGCACAAGCTTAAGCAGTAATAAATCTAACGCTGTTGACCCTAAAGCTACTGAAAATAAGATGAGTGAAATTTTGCAACAAGATCCAAGTATAGTGAAAGAAATGAACCAATCCAAATCAGGGCCACCTGTAGGAACCGCAAATGGTCAGACAGTAAAATCTGACCCTTCCCCTGAAAGCGAAACGTCGGCAGAGGGGATAATCACGCAGATATAATGATGAGAAGAATTGTATTAAATGGCAAGAATGGTAAAGATTTTGATATAGAAAACAATTTCGTCATTTATATTTAATGTCATGATGTTTGTTAGTTCAATTGAAATAAATCTTAGCTATAATTATAATAAGATTGATACTGTAATATAGTAATTGATGATGGAAAATAGAAATAAGATTATAATATCTGCTGTAGTAACATCAGTAGTATTGTTGTTAGCATTAGCTGTATTTATCACATTACTAGTTATGGGCATTAATGCTCATAAAAATCTGAAACACGACCAGCACCAACAAAGTTATGCTGAAATACTTAGGAACCATCCACTTGCTATACAAGATGATGAAGATTTCAATAAAGAAAGAACAAGCGATAACCATATTCTATGTGTAGTCCTATTAGATGCAAAGTATGGCTATATAAAGGCAAAAAATGCACTACACTCACTCTCGAAAAAGGAATTTAATCCCAGAAGTACAGATTATTATAGGATATTAGATGATGTCTTGAGCACTGTGTCCTATATAAACCCTATTACAGTTGATAAGGAAGATTCCTCTTCTGCCTTGGCTCATATAAGTGAAAAATTATCAACAGAACAATTCGACAATATAACGCAAAAGGATTTAGCAACTGCTAATATGAAATTAACCGGGCTCAATATGACAATGGAATTATTAGGAGAATGGCTTCTATATGTAAAAAGCGTAGAGAGCGAATATAATAGTTATGTTGAGTCTCTCCCTGAACATGAACGTAAGTCTGAAGAGCAATATTACGATAAACTTTATGACTTTGCTCAAAAACTCCAGGGGAATATACAGCTTTATCAAAAGGAAACAGCAACTAACCTTATCAATTATACGCTTATACTTTTTCACAGCAAAGTAGAGCAGGTATTAGGTTCTAATCGAGAGATAGGTGATGTAGGTGTAAATACAGAAGAAATAATAATAGAATGTTCACAAGATGAATTAGATCTAATTCATAGGGCAAGTAAGAGTTCTGATAAAGCATATTCATCTATGACATTTTTTAAAAATGTGACTATTAGAGTACCAATACCAAAGATTGCAAATAATACCAGACTCAGTCAACACTCTATACTAGCAGGAAACTTTACAGAAGTAGATCACTTTACATTCGGTGATTTAAAACGAGAGAATGATAATGAATCTGGTATAAAAGAAGAACAGGATTTACTATGCTCTACAAAATTTCATCATACACCATGTGATCATGATTACCATTATACATCTTTAGCAACATTAGAAGCAAGACCTGCATTTAATCTTGAGCAAATAGAAGATCTTCCAGCCGACCATGCTTTTGAGCTCAACTGTAGTCATCATCAGGAGTATCTAGACGCGCATAATCTCGAAGAGCCTTCTCAATCCCAGAACACTCCTCCAGCTACAGGTGCACTAAACACAGGAGATGGGCAACACCCCTCCAGCCTGACTCATGATCCTGACCCCACAGCAGGCCTCATCTATTAGCAGATTCTAATAAGCTTACTTAGCCAATAATGGCTAATCAGAATGATTTGAGTTTACGTCCTGGTAAATTCTCCTAACGGCCTTCTATAAATCTTGAAGGCAATGAATCAGTAACCCTATGAAGAAGCAAGCATTATCCTAACAAGGATATGAGTTATTAATATAATGCTATCTATTTAATGAAAATAAAGAAATAGCATTCATTTATTATGCATAAAACAATGCTATACTTAGTACATAAAGATCACTGATTTTAATCATGTCAATAGCATCAAAAGTCAATCAGATAATTATATCGGCAGCCATATTACTTGTAATAATGCTAATACTTGTTCCATGCATTATGTCTATAATTATCTATCACATCAAGAAACGAAACCTCAAAAAAATGCCTAGTGAATATACTAGTGAATCAGAATTACCCCCTTCGGAATTCCCCCCTGCTCATATAAAAAAACATACTAGTGAATCAGAATTACCCCCTGCTCATATAAAAAAACATACTAGTGAATCGGAACTCCCCCCTGCTCATATAAAAAAACATACTAGTGAATCGGAATTACCCCCTTCGGAATTCCCCTCTATTGAAGTAACTGTCACAATGAAGGGATCGTGTAAAAGACATGCGGAGAATGAGAAGTATAAAGAGTCTGCAGAGCATAAGGAATATCAGAATACTCAGGAGAAGGAATATGAAGCATCTGAGGAGCATAAGAAGGCCGAGGAGTATAGAACAATGGAGGAAAATAGAGATAAACATGCAGAAAAAGTACTGACACTAATACGCTATATAGAACTCTCCTCACCATTTATTAAATTGGATCCTGATCCTAGGTCTAATCCGAATCTTAAGAAAATGCCAACAAAGAACAGTATAATTAAGCAATGTGTCGCTCTTATCAAAGATATGCGCAATACATCACAAATCACAGGATTGAATAGCCTATATATATACAAAAACAAGCAAACAGGAGACAGTTTCAATGTTCTAAATATCGAACAATGTTTCCTATTGCATCTCTTTACAATCGACTTCCTCAAAAATAATAAGAAAATACTTGCTGCACTTGAGGGCATTAAAGATAATGAATTTTACTATTTATGCAATGGTAATCCTACAGATAATACGGAAGAAGAATACGATGATCTACATATACATAAATTTAAAACAAAAGAGAAACTAGCCCTACTTAAGAAAGGAAAATCATTTACTGAGCCAGAGCTATTTGAATGCAACAAATGTGAAGCCCTATATACTGAGAATATGGAAATAGTTAAACCTGATTCTCCAGAGCATTGAAAGTAAATACTCAGTTGCTTATTGCTTATGTAACAGTTATTCGTTATAATTTTCTAATATCATTGCCCGTCGGAGAATAAGATTGCAAGTTAAACAAGATAATCTCAATAAAATTCTAGAACGACACAAACAATTAGAAGGACTTCTTGTTGATAATGAAGTTATATCTGATATGGGGAAATTTATAAAACTTTCAAAGGAATTTGCTGATATTTCACCAGTTGCAGAAGAGATTAAGCAGTACAATGGAGCCCTAAAAATCATAGCAGAAAACTTGTCAATAACTGAAGATCCAGATATGGACAAAGAAATTAAAGAACTTGCAAAAGAAGAGCTCCTAGAAACAAAGAAATCAATTAAAGAAATAGAAAACAATATATGCATTGCCCTCCTACCTAAAGATTCAGACGATAAGATGAATATTATAATGGAAATTAGGCCAGCGGCTGGCGGGGATGAAGCAGCCCTGTTTGTAGGGGACTTATATAGAATGTATGAGATGTATGCTGACAAACAGAACTGGAAAATGAATATAATCTCTACAGACCCCTGTGAAATAGGCGGGTACAAGGAAATTATATTAGAAGTAATTGGAACCAACGTATTTGCAAATCTAAAATTTGAATCTGGAGTACATAGGGTGCAGCGAGTTCCTACTACTGAAACTTCTGGCAGATTACATACATCAACAATAACGGTTGCTGTCCTTCCTGAGCCTGAAGAAGTGGATATCAAAATAGACACAAAGGACTTAAGAATTGATATATTTCGTGCTAGTGGTCCAGGAGGTCAATCAGTGAATACAACAGATAGCGCAGTGCGTATAACGCATATACCATCAGGCTTAGTTGTTTCACAGCAAGATGAAAAATCTCAGCATAAAAACAAAGCCAAGGCTATGAAAATACTAGGAACCAGGCTATATGAAATGGAAAGGCAAAAAAAGGCATCTGAGCGCTCCAACATGAGGAAACAAATGATAGGCACGGGCGATCGCTCCGAACGAATAAGGACTTATAATTTTCCACAAAGCCGTGTTACAGATCACAGAATCTTACACCAGAACTTTAATATTGATAAAATCATCAATGGTGATTTACATGATTTAATTGGAATATTAACTAGCAATCATCAAGCAGAATTAATGAATTCTATCGATGAAGTCAGTGATTAGATAGGATGATACGCATAAAAAAATAATTATCCTGATATATGTTTGAATTATTTAAGGATAAATCATATAAATATTTGCAAAAATTATCTCGTAATATTATATCTCTCACTAGAATAATCTAGTATCTCTCACTTATGAATGTCAAAATCATACACATGAATATTATACTTATTACATGATTATTACAAATTGTACCAAAATATATTTGGTTAAAAAGCAGTAGTTCTGCCTTATAAATTATTAAATACACTTTCCTATAATAGGCTAGGCAATAAAATTTGAGAACTTTGTTGTATTAGAGTCGAAATGTAGTCTTATATTACCTATCGGACCATTACGTTGTTTAGCAATGATAACATCTGTTTTATTCATAATACTTTCCATCTTTTCCTGCCATTGCTCATGTTTTTCTGTGCCTTCGGAAGGCTGTTTTCTATGTTCATAATATTCCTCACGAAATATAAACATTACAACATCGGCATCTTGCTCAATTGTACCAGAGTCTCTCAAATCTGACAGTTGCGGGCGCTTATCCTCTCGTTGTTCAACAGAACGTGAAAGCTGAGATAGAGCAATAACTGGCACCTCAAGTTCTTTTGCTATTGCTTTTAACCCTTGTGTGACCTCAGATACTTCTTGCACTCTGTTAGAAGCACTTTGGTTACTTGTTCCACGAATTAATTGCAAATAATCTACAAAAATTATACCTACATCATATTTGCGTTTGAACCTTCTAGCTCTAGTACGTAAACTGCTAATAGTTAAAGCTGGTGTATCATCTATATAAAACGGCAAACTGTTCAGCCCTTTGCTACAGTATACTATTTTACCGAAATCGTCTTCATTTAATAGCCCGGATCTCATTCTAGAAGAATTTATACCTGACTTCATAGAAAGCATCCGAAGAGCTAACTGCTCTGCTGACATCTCAAGAGAAAAAAATACAACGCCAGGACTTATATGCTTTTCTTTTTTCCCCTCAGCCTCTTTCTCATGTTCCGTTCTTTTTTCTAAAAGTAACTCACAAGCATTCATAGCAAAATTCACCGATAATGCCGTTTTACCCATAGATGGTCTGGCTGCTAAAATAAGCAAATCAGAGTTCTGCATACCTCCCAACAACCTGTCCAAATCCTCAAAGCCAGTTGGAACCCCAGATAATTCATCCTTATTATTATAGGCCGCTTCCGTCATTGACAAAGCCTTAGTAACAGATTCATGCAAGGCCATGGATGAGCCATCACTTCCCTGTGAGGCATCAGAAGCCAGCTTGAATAGCTCAACTTCAGCCTGCTCTATTTCTGCGCTTGCTTCTATATCTAGATCATTCTTATATGAGGTGTTCACGATATTATTACCAATACCAATCAAACCCCTTCTGATATAAGCATCGTGCAGTAATTTCGCTAGAGTCATTGCATCCAAAACAAGCTCCCCAACCTGTATTAAATTGGACAGATATCCATCAATGTCTATATCACCTGATTTTATAAGCTCTTTGTCAGCGATGTATGCTTTAACTGTTAAATGATTTGCAATTAGACCCCTGGCAATCAGTTTACTAATGGCTTCAAATATTAAACAATGCAATTGTTCATAAAAACATCGATCAAATAAAAGATCTTCTATTGAAGCATAGATATCATTATTAATTAATATGGATCCTAACAAAGAACGTTCTACGTCTGAAAAATGTGGCGCCTCCTTCATGGGTGCATCATTCTTTTCCACGTTGATTCCAGTATGCATTCAAGATAAATAAATAATTATTAGATATATAATTAATAATTATATATTAATTAATTCACTATATCAAGTTGTATTGACTCATTATAAGGCCTATAACGCATATAGATTTAAAAAACCAACCCTCTGCAATGAAGATACTTCCCAAAGATAAGGTTTTCTTTAATTATATAGACTTAAAAAACCAACCCTCTGCAATGAAGATACTTCCCAAAGATAAGGTTTTCTTTAATTATATAGACTTAGAAAACCAACCCTATGCAATGAAGATACTTCCCAAAGATAAGGTTTTCTTTAATTATATAGACCTAGAAAACCAACCCTCTGCAATGAAGATACTTCCCAAAGATAAGGTTTTCTTTAATTATATAGACTTAGAAAATTAACCCTCTGCAATGAAGATACTTCCTAGACATAAGGTTTTCTTTAATTATATAGACTTAGAAAACTAACCCTCCACAATGAAGATACTTCCTAGACATAAGGTTTTCTTTAATTATATAGACTTAGAAAACCAACCCTCCACAATGAAGATACTTCCCAAAAGATAAGACTCTCTGTAGTCTTTATTCATTTTACATTGAACTTCATATGGTAGATTAATCAGTATTGCTAACCTTTGGAGCTATTAATTTTTGTAGAAAATGAATTATAATCACTAAATAATAAAGATAAGTTATCTTTCATCTTATCAAATAAATTATTATAATCCTCAATATCATTAGCGGCTAATCTGGATAAAACAAAATCTGATACGCTCTGCTCTTCAATCTCCGATCTACCTACCCCTATCCTAACCCTAAGATAATCTTTACCTATAGCCTCATCTATTGAGCGTATACCATTATGACCAGCCGCACCTCCACCAATCTTAATTCGTACAATCATTTTACCTAGGTCTATACAGTCATGAAAAACTACAAGCTTACTCGGCGATAATTTATAAAGCTGCATTAATTTTTGTACTGGCCTGCCAGAGTTATTCATATATTCTTGTGGTTTGAATAGTATAATTTTATTATCATCTATAGTCCCATTGGTCAATAATCCATCACATTTCTCTGTGAAATTATTATATCCGCCACTCTTCATCAGGTAATCTACAAACATAAATCCTATATTATGCGCACTATTTCTATATTTAGACCCTGGGTTACCTAATCCAATAATACACCACATACAATTACCAACCTAAGCCACGATATACACAAAGCAGCTACAAAGAACATTTTGTAAGACAAAAAATATATAAATTACCAATACTATTGGTATATACAGAAAATTAACGTCTGACTAAGAAAAGTTGCATACAACAAGACAACAGTCTAATAAGATATACAACTTTCAAAAAAATCTTATAATTAACTTTTTGCAGGTTCTGATTTATCATCACCAGATGAATCCTCTACTTGTTGTGCCTGATTCTCTTCTGCTTCATCACCTCCAACACCCTTAGCTGCTCTACCAGTAATATTAAGCACAGTATTAAGTAGATTTTTTACAGTAAAGTCTACACCCTCTGGCAATTCAATATCAGTGAACCTAATTTTTGAACCAATATCCATAGGAGCAATATCAATCTCTATTAGCTTTGGTATATTTTCTGGAGCACTAAGGACTTCGGCAAACCTATAAACAATATTTAATCTTCCACCTTTTTTAATACCAACGCACAGAATCTTATTTGTTACCTTTATGGGAATTAAAACTTTAGTTCTTACACCATTTTCCACTAACTTAAAGTCAGCATGTAATAAACGATCACTCAATGGATGTACTTGTATAGCCTGTAATACACTTAAGTATTTCTTATCTTCAACTATAATTTCTACCACTTCTGCGTCATAGCTGCGCAGATTATATTGTTTGGCAAAGCTCAGTCTGTCGAAATAAAAATCTACATTATCAGTTTTGGGACTATATAACACACCAGTCGAGTACCCTTCTTTCCTTAATAACTTAGCTGGCTTAGTGCCAAACTCAGTTCTCTCTTTAACGTTCAATTGCACCATAACCAATACCAAGTCTTATTTTCTTCCTGCCCATTCTACACAAAAAAAAAATTTTTTCAATGAAGAATTTTTCTAAACAAGGATTTATCAACAAAGAATATGTAATACTCTAAGATATAAGTACAAAAACTAAGAGTTCAAACTATAAATATACCCCCTCAATCATTCACCATAAAATGAGGCCTTGATGTAAGAAGTACGCTCTTGCATGTTGTTTATTCATATGTTACGTATGATTCAGTATTTACTTTTTGTAAATGGTACAATGAGAGGCAGTCTAGCAAAAACTACAAAGTACATTAGAGATGTTTTTGTACAAGAAAACATAAATCTGTCACGCATTAGAGAATCAGCAAAGAATGAAATGTACGGAGTGCAGATTGGATCAGATGAAGGAAAGCTTTTGTACACTCTAATAAAAATGAATCATATAAAAAATATTGTAGAAATTGGTACTATGGTGGGGTATTCATCCGCCTGGATGGCCAGTGCGATACCAGAAGATGGATTAATACACACAATAGAAAAATCAGCTGAGAATGCAGCAATTGCAAGAAATAATTTTAAGAATGCTGGATTAGAAAATAAAATTACCTTATTAGAAGGGGATGCCATAGATATACTAAAAGGGCTGAACATGGAATATGATATGGTATTTATAGATGCAAATAAATCTGCTTATTGCCACTATTTAGATTGGGCAGAAGAACATGTAAAAAAAGGAGGGTTAATTGTTGCAGATAATACCTTATTATTTGACTCTGTTTATTTAGACAATCCTCCCGATGGAATTAATAGAAAGTCCTGGACTACAATGAAAAATTTTAATAAAAGAATAGCCGACCCTAGTAAATATTGTTCAATTATGATTCCAACCAAAGAAGGGTTAACTGTTGGTATAAAGGATTTTTAATATAATATGTGTAAATTATCAAACATCTTTATAATAATTCTTCTGGGATTATGTGCAACAGATTCTTATGCAACAGATAATAAGGAATCAACATCAAACACGCATGATAACATGGTAATTAACAAATCTATTACCTCCAAAGAACTTCGCAAGATATATAAAGTAAAGCAATATAACTTAGAACATAAACATGAATCTGTGAAGAAACTGCGAGCAAAGCACCCTGAACATCTTAAATCACATTATAGTAAAAATAAAAACCACTATAAAAAGCAAAAAAGAAGAAGAATCCGTGCAATGCAAGTCAATAATTCTTCTACTCAAGAAATGAACGATGAAACATTTGAAAACATAGACTATTTGCTAAATGACATATACGATGAAGCAAAAATCAATTCCAAAAATTTTGATCCATATGAAAAGTCGAATAGAAAAACACATAAAATGAATCATAAGATTGATCAAATTCTTCTAAAATCAACCGCATCCATGTATGCAAAGACACCAAATGTAATACAGCGGGCAATAGAGAATTTCTTTAATAACTTGCATGAAATAGATAATTTTATAAATGCAATTCTACAAGGTAGTAGGAAGAAGGCAGCAAAAGCTGCCGCAAGATTTATGATGAATTCTACTGTAGGATTCCTTGGACTTGCAGATGTAGCCGCAAAAACCGGCATTAAGCATGAAAGAATAACATTCACACAAACTTTGCAGAAATGGGGTGTCAAATCTGGACCCTATATAATCTTACCTATATTGGGGCCGTCAACTATTAGAGATACTATAGGTTTATTTGTTAGTATGGTCACTAGCCCCGTTTTTTATCTAACTAATAGTATGGGCATAGGATTAGCTCTTAATTATACTGAGATAATGAGCATGCGAAGTAAGCTATTACACATTTCAAAAGAATTCGACAATTCCCTTGATCCTTATAGTAAATGGCGCAGCATATATCAGCAAAGGTTAAAAGATTAATTATAATTTATTAGCAAATTGTTAATTCTTTTGTCGTATTATAATCTCTACAGAGGGCAATAAACAGAGAGTATAATGTATTTATTAAAGAACATATTATTGACGGCTGTAACAGTTTTATCGTTCACTTTCAATGATGGAACTTGTTCGTCACCAGAAAAAAGTAATGAAGAGGTCGGAGAATTCTTCGACTCTGAAATAATGCAAATGCTTAATATAATCAGAAGCAGTACTGATGAAATAATGTTAAACAATAAATTAAAGGTGTCACTAGACAGCTCAGTTGACCATAATACTGCCTGTAAACTCATAATTGGTGGAAAAATATGGAGGCAATTCGATGATGAAATAAAAGTGTCGTTCCTTAAAGAATGTAAAAACAATCTTATACTTGATAACATTCCTAGGTTAAAAAAATATAAAGATCACGAAATAAATATCTTAAGCATAGAAATAGGTTCGAAGGACAGCAAAGGAAATTTCATACACTATGTGAACACAGAAATGAGCAGTAAAAACAGCAATGAACCACTCAAGGTTCAATATATGCTAACAGAAAATTCTAATGGAGAAATAAAAATGTTAGATCTAAGATTTGCTGAAATTAGTGTTAATATGCTCTACAAGGAAGAATATTATAATTTATTTGCATTAAACACCTATGAGCAAGCTATAAATAAGCTTAGAGAACATAATCTCAATGCGATGAAAACACTAGGAATAAGCGAATAATTATTTGATCACGCGATCAATACATACTATATATAAATATCATTAATGAGGTATTTATATATGGTTTTTATCCCTCACTGGCCTAAGGTTTATAGAAATAAACTCATAGAGAAAGACTACACTCTAAACAGAATTAAAGATTTTCTACACGCCTTAGGTGACCCTCAAGACAAGCTGCCGCCGATTATACATATCGCAGGAACAAATGGCAAGGGCTCTACAGCAACCTTTATACAAGAAATATGCAGCCAGGCTGGCTATAAAGCACATAAGCTAATTTCACCACATCTGTTTGAATTCAATGAGAGAATCACTTTAGCAAATAAACACATCTCAGACCAATATCTATATGATATACTAGAGTATTGCCGATGCATTAGCATCAAAACAGGTATTCAGCCATCATTTTTTGAAGGAACAACCGCTGCTGCATTTTATGCCTTCGCAGAAGTTGACGCAGACATTGTAATATTAGAAACAGGCATGGGCGGGAAATTAGATGCCACAAACATAATTAAAGACTCTATAATGTCAGTAATAACCTCAATTTCCTTTGATCACACAGAGTATTTAGGACTAACTATAGAGGAAATAGCAAATCATAAAGCTGGAATATTAAAGAATGACAGACTATGCATAGTCGCAAAACAAGAATATATTAATGCACGTAAAATAATTGAAGCACATGCAATAAAAAAAAGAGCACCTGTATTCCGAAATAATTTCGAATGGAAAGCAGAATCAAATGGCAACAAACTGCAATTCACTGCAAATAACGAAACCGTAGAATTTGAAGAACCATCCTTAAAGGGACAGCATCAGATAGACAATGCCGGCACCGCAATAGCAGTTGCTACTATGCTGAACAATAAATTCAAATTTAAGATTGAGCACGATCATATCAACAAAGCTATGTTAAGTACATACTGGCCAGCTAGATTGGAGAAAATAGAATATAAAACAATATTACGGATATTGCCAAAAAAATGGAATTTATACCTAGATGGAGCTCATAATGCAGGAGGAAGCAAAATAATTGCAAATTGGATAGATCAATATAAAAAAAATCAAGATGTGTACATAATTTTTGGTACCACAATAGGCAAAGATATCAAAGATTTTCTAAGAATATTCAAAGGTAAAATTAAATTTCTTGCTTGCATATGCATTAAGTCTGAACCAAGAGCAGAAACCGCAGAAGAAGTACACAGGATAGCCAAGGAATTACAATTAAAATCAGCACCATATAGATCAATAAATGATGCAATAAAGTCTATAATAGCAATGGGTGAGCAAAATAGAGATTCAACAATAATAACTTGTGGATCTCTATTTCTTGCCAAGGAATTAAAAGAAACTATTGAAAACATCTAATGCAAATATTTTCAATATCTATTGGAAAATATGGCCTAAAACATAGTCCAGATAGTAATTCAGGGAACCAAGATCGCTGCAATCGACCAGCATGGCTAAAACTTACTACAATCTCTTCAGCTAGACGCTACATATCAAGATCGCTGCAATCGACCAAAATGGTTAAATTACTAGGATCTCTTCAGCTAGACGCTACATACCAAGATCGCTGTAATCTGCCGGCATGGCTAAAACTTACTAAAATCTCTTCAGCTAGACGCTACAAGCTAGGATCGATTCCTTAGGATTGCTAATATTGCTAGGATCTTCGGGATCGCCAGGATTGCTAGGCTAGCATTGCTAGCAATGCTAGGATGATCTCTGGTTCTATAGAAATAACTAATCTTATAGATTCGGTTGTTAAATCAATTAACATATTGTTTGACTCCTTAAGGGAGCATCATCAAAAACCATTTTTTGTTTTATAATCAAGGACGCGAACAGCATCTCAAGAATTTTATATTTTCTGCTTAATAATTTAAGCAATCCAATATTACTCTTGACAACTTGATTAAAAAATGTTTCTGCTTGACTGCTAGCTCAAGGACATATAACTCAACAATTGTTGAGTTTGCTATTTTATCATGAAAATGATAATGCGGTTAATCAAGCAGACATCTGATTTAACTCAGATAATTGGTTTATACTCAATTTATATAAATGGTTAAAGAAAATTATACTACTAAGTGCATAACACGCTGTATTATGTGATTATAGGCATAATTAGTCAGTGACCGTATTGACTTTAATTTGATAATTTCTACTTAATTCTTTCTGCAAAAATCAACCATCATTCACATCCCGCAATCACTTGATTTCATTTTTTGCAAAGATCAACCATCATTCACATACGGCAATCACTTGATTTCATTTTTTGCAAAGATCAACCATCATTCACATCCGGCAATCACTTGATTTCATCTTTTGCAAAGATCAACCATCATTCACATACGGCAATCACTTGATTTCATTTTTTGCAAAGATCAACCATCATTCACATCCGGCAATCACTTCATCTCATTCTCTGTAAGGATCAACCATCATTCACATCCCGCAATCACTTCATCTCATTCTCTGTAAGGATCAACTATCATTCACATCCCGCAATCACTTGATTCCATTTTTTGTAAAGATCAACTATCACTCACATCCCGCAATCACTTGATTTCATTTTTTGCAAAGATCAACCTATACTCTAAGAGGCATAATGACATACTCAGAAGTATCATCACTCTTACCTTGGATCAATATAGAGCTTTCATTACCATATATATTTATATATATCTCTTCATCATCAATAATAGAAAGCACATCCAATACATAACGAGAATTAATACCAATACTTAAACCATTCTCAAGTTTATTGCTTATCTCAACTACTTCGATAGATTCTACGGCATCATTGCCATTATCTGGAGCACTAGAGGAAATTTCTAATTTGCCACATTTGTCATAAACAAAGATAATAGCCCTTGTTTTATCAGATGATATAGTGGAAACTCTATCCACAACTTCTGATAATACATTCACTGCAATTTGCAATTTAAGACTTGCCTTGTCCGCTGCTGGTATCACCTGCTTGTAATCAGGAAATTTACCATCTATCAATTTAGAATAAAAATCTACATTACCACAGTGAAATCTTATTCTATTTTCAGAAAAATCAATACTCACCTCACTTAGGTCTGATTCTTTAGATTTTACCGCAATAATTTTTAATAACTCGTACACAGATTTCTTAGGTAGTATTATTCCAACATCTGCCATATCCACCCCTGTCTTGAGCATAGAACAAAACAGCCTGTGACCATCAGTTGCCACACCATGTAAAGTATCATTCTTGAAATGCAAATACAAACCATTCAAGTAATATCTAACTTCATCATTTGATATGGCAAGTTTGGCTTTATTCAAAACTTGATAACAATCCTTAACATTTAGGGTAACTTGATTATTTAACTCCAAATCATCCATGCTAGGAAACGAAGAAGGGTTCAGTACAGATAAATTGAATCTAGACTGACCAGAACGTATATGAGCTCTAGCATCATCTATTTTTATATCAATATCAAAACCATTGGGGATTTTTCTAATAATATCATGAAAAAGATGTGCCGGCACAGTTGTAGATCCATGATTTGTGACCTTAGAAATTTCAATATCTATTGTGACTTGCCTATCCATATCAGTTGCTGCTAATTTTAACATACCCTGACTAATGTCAAGTTTCACATTAGCAAGAATCGGAACAGCATTTCTTCTTTCTACAACACCACAGATTTGTGACATGGCCAATAAAAGCTTATCTCTGCTCACAACAAAACAAATATCTGTTAATTGCATTTCTTCCTTGCTCATAACTTCATCCTCAATCACTGCAACTTCATTTTCAATCATAAGAAACTCTATAAATATGAATAAAACATACTGAATGCTATATCAATATTCTGGAGATTGATATAAAAAAATAAATATTTACTATTAATTTTTTTAATGATAATCAACAATAAATCTTAATTTTATTATAGAAGAGATATGAGAGGATTTTTTGGAATTGGTTCAGAGGGAATTAGCAAAGAGATAAATCTTGGCAGTTTGCTAAGGTCCGCTCATGCTTTCGGCGCTAGTTTTGTATTTACTGTTAACTCTAGGCAAAATCATTACAAATCTTCTTCTCCCAATACTTCAAAGTCTGATAAACATGTACCTCTGTATCACTGGCAAAAACCACTTGATATTGTAATTCCTCAAAGATGCAAGCTTGTGGGGATAGAGATTACAGAAGAATCTTCCCTGTTGCCGAATTTTCATCACCCACTACAAGCTATGTACATATTAGGCCCAGAAAAAGGCTCTTTATCACAAGAAATGGTTGATATGTGTGATTATGTAGTAAAGATACCTACGAAATTTTGTCTTAATTTACAAATAGCCGGCGCTATTGTGATGTATGATCGTGTAACAAAAATCGGCACACATTCTTAAAACATTGACTTGCCTATAAACCCAGGTTTAAAATGAACTGTTATATATGGTGAATTAATAGTTTATGAGTAAAGATTTACAAAGAGTTCGAGGCACTAATGATCTCTCACCAAAAGAATTTAGAAAATTCCAACATGTAATAGAGATTGCAAGATCCGTAACTTCATTATACCTCTTTGAAGAAATTGGTCTTCCAATATTTGAATTCACATCAGTGTTTGAAAGGAACTTAGGTAATACATCAGATGTAGTAACAAAAGAAATGTATACTTTTGAAGATAGAAGCAACGAAAGCATCACTTTAAGACCAGAGTTTACGGCCAGTGCTGTAAGATACCTTATATCAAATGGACTTTATCACAATCTACCGTTGCGCCTTTTTACATATGGCCCCGTGTTCAGATACGAGCGACCTCAGAAATGCAGGCAAAGACAATTTCACCAACTTAATTTTGAATCTTTTGGGATAAACACACCTGAAAATGATGTAGAAATATTATCATTATCCAGCAGACTCCTTGATAACCTTGGGTTAAGTAATAAGGTCTCACTAGAATTAAATTTCTTAGGCGACCAAGAATGTATCTCTATATATAAAAATAAACTTGTAGAATATCTTTCTCCTTACAAAAATGATCTTTCACAGGACAGTAGAGTAAGATTAGAAAAGAACCCACTTAGAATCCTAGATTCTAAAGATGAAAACGATAAAAACATACTATCTGCTGCACCAGAAATTAAAGATTGTTATAACAAAGAGTCATTACAGCATTTTAATATCGTGCGTGAAGGCCTAGAACTGCTAGGTATAGAATATACAATAAATAATAAGCTTGTACGTGGTCTAGATTATTATTCAAATATAGTCTTTGAATATGTAACAACTCATCTAGGATCACAAGGAACAGTTCTTGCAGGCGGCTGCTATAATGGATTAGTACAAAAAATGGGCGGGAAAGATACAGCAGGTATAGGTGCCGCAGCTGGCATAGAAAGAATCATGGAACTCATTACTCTTCCCGAAACACAAAATGAATCCATTGCCTTAATACCAGTTGGAGATGAAGCTAAAACCAAACTAATTCTAGTCTCTGCTAAATTACGTGATAATGGAATATGCAATATAATATTGCATGGCAACAACCTAAGAAAACGACTTGAAAAAACAAATAAACTTGGCCATAAACTTGCATTAATTTGTGGCAAAGAAGAATTAGAAACAGAATCTTTTATGATAAAAAATATGGCGACAGGAAAACAAGAAAAGGTATCAGCGGATAACATAATAACATTTCTGACAAAATATATAAAATCTTAACCACATACACGATGAAAAAATCATTCGAGCAATTTCAGTGTGCTATCCTAATCAGTGGATGATCATTCTTCATCAAATATACAAAACAGTTGCCCAAAAATCATTCGAGCAATTTCAGTGTGCTATCCTAATCAGTGGATGACCTTATTTACTTGATAAATCTCTTCATCAAATATACAAAACAGTTGCCCAAAAATCATTCGAGCAATTTCAGTGTGCCTTATCCTAATCAGTGGATGACCTTATTTACTTGATAAATCCCTTCATCAAATATACAAAACAGTTGCCCAAAAATCATTTGAGCAATTTCAGTGTGCTATCCTAATCAGTGGATGATCTTATTTACTTGATAAATCTCTTCATGCAATAAAAAAACAACTGCTTATTCATGATATAATGCCAAATATGCAATCACTAATATATAATTTAGTCACTTTTATATTGATCAAAAGATATATTAACTATACCCTTTAGCAGTTCTGTGATTTATAGTGTGTGCGTCATGATTGATGTTGATACAATTAATAAAAAAAATGCTACTGACACACAATATGAGATATCTACAGCAGAAAATGATCCAGATATAGTTAAAGAGAAATTAGCAGCCTCCTATCAAATATTATCTGTACTGGGATTAGATGATGTAACATACACTCATCTTTCTGCCAAAGTCCCTGGAGAAGAAGCGTTTTATATAATGCAATTTGGCCTTTTATTTGAACAAGTCACTAAATCAAATTTAATAAAAGTCAGTTATGATGGTAATGTTCTAGAAGGAGAAGAAAAATGCTGCAATCAAACTGGATATATAACTCATAGCTCCATTTACAAAAACAGGAAGGATATCAACGCTATATTTCATCTACATACCATCAATACTGTTGCAGTTTCAGCGATGAGTGTCGGGTTGCTCCCCCTGAGTCAATGGGCGTTGCATTTTTATAATAGAATATCTTATCATGACTATGATTCACTATTATTGAATAATTCACGAGGAGACCCTCTGGCTGATAGCCTGGGTTCTAGTAACATGGTAATGTTCTTACGTAACCATGGCATTATCACATGTGGTAAAACCATCCATGAGGCTCTGTTTTATATAAATCACATAGAGAAAGCCTGTGGCGCTCAATGCAAAATAATGTCATCAAAATCTAAGATGATAATACCGGACAGCGTGGCTTGTAATAAAGCTGTGAATGATTTATTAAATTTCGAAAAGGATCTCGGCAAAAGAGATTGGACCGCAATGACCAGAATGTTAGAAGAAAGAAATATTTCTTATAAAGAATAATAATATATACGTACCACCTAATAATAGAGGATATCAGTCATAAGTAAGATAATATCTTACTGGTATACTATTCTTTAATAAATATATATTACACTCGTATCAACTCAAAAATTGCTAGGGTGCAAGAAATGATACAGGATGCTACCCCTATAGTAGTGCACGTAGAGAGTGATATAGTTACTGGTTCTGAAAAAGATGATTTTGAAGAATATAGAACAACTCGCAAATCTCTATCTGCTCTAATCTGCTTAATAAGGAGTCATAGGAACTATAATCAGACGGCATTGGGCAAGATAGTTGGGGCTGACCAACCAAAAATGTCACAGATTCTTAATTTAGAAGTTGAAGGTTTTTCACTGCAAAGATTATGCAGATATTTAGAATGCTTGAAATATAACCTTAATCTTAAAATATGTCTTAATGAAGAAGTTGCTTCCATAGATTTGAATGATTTAGGAAATAAGGAAAAAGTACGCACTGTTAAGCAACAGTTATCAAAAATAATCTCTGATGAAATCAACAGAAGAGGACTGAAACAATCAAAAGCAGCTACGTTGATCGGCGCTGATCAACCCAAAGTGTGCAGACTAAAGAAAAATAATGTTCCTGGTTTCTCATTAGAAAAACTATTTAGTTTCATCACCAAACTTAATTTCAGCATAATGTTGCAAGTACATAATCCAACTGAAGAAATCCCTAAACGTGCCTTTGATATGGCTGCTAATAAAGTTAGGGTGAAATTCAAAAGAAGCACAAGATATGGTGCCTTCATTATGAATATGGAAGATATAAAGAGCGAAGAAAAAGATAATATCGCCACTACTTCCATGTATATAAAAAGTCACGATTCAAGGCGTAATAGCGGCAATGACGTTACGATGCCTTCACAGCAGAATTAATATTCATACCACTGTTCGTGCTCATTATTCAAAAGGATATATAGGCTATTTAGTAATATATTCTTGAGAAAAATAGAATATCTAATTAGAACTTCAATTTTCTATGTTGAATTCAGAGTTTCATATATTCATTAGTTTTGAAAATTAAATAGCTAGTGGATTCAATAATGAGGGAGTTAGATAATATATGTCTGACAATGATCGTATATAAAAAAATATCTTGCCTCCAAATAGCTTAATTCATAAAGTAAGAACCACGAAAAACCAGGGCTGTTTCTCCCTTCATGTAAACACCCTTATTATTATAATAAGTGAATATACTTCCTTTCGTAAAATGTAGAGTAAGTTCTTGATCATAATCAAGCAATTTATTGCGTACCATGGCCACAGTAATAGCACACGATGCACTGCCACACACCAGTGTTTCCCCTACTCCTCTTTCCCATACTCTAACTTTAACATTCTTCGAATCTATAATTTTTACCCAGCTTATGTTAGCACCTTTGGGCAAATATTCATGATTCTCTACAAAACTACCATATTTTTTGATATCTAAATTCTCTATATCATTATAGAAAAATATAATATGCGGATTACCCATATTAACAGCAAAAGGCCTAGGAAATCCAGCAATATCAATTGGAACACTATCTGTATCACATTCAATAGATATTGGTATCTCAGAATAATGTAATTTTGGCAATCCCATATTTACAACTGTTAAATTTCCATCTTTACGACAGGATAATATTCCAGCTACAGTTTCTATTTTTATAGAATCTAATCCATTTTCATCCATCAATAATCTAGCCACACAACGAGTGCCATTGCCACAAGCTTCAGCCTCAGATCCATCTTGATTATAGACAAACATAAAGCAATCAGCATTTTGAGATTTTTTAAGAAGAAGAAACTGATCACAGCCCACGCCTGTCCTTCTATCAGCTATAGCTTTAATTATATCCGTGTTGATCCGACAATATAATTCATCAGAATCATCCACAATAACAAAGTCATTCCCAAGACCATGCATTTTTGAAAAATCTATATGAAGCATAACATAAGTAAAATATAATAAATAATTATAAAGAAATACCACACATAGAAACATCAAATAAAGCAAAGAGTTTTAAAAAAAAACCTATTACTCTCTACATCTTAATCTTACAATTTCTCACCTTATCTATAAAATTCTACGATAATAGTCCTAATAATTATTAGGATTATTACGAGATTGATGAGAAAGAGGAATCGGCATAGCATTAGGATTCACGGCATGTTGTGAATGATGATGAGGTAAAGGAGCTTGTTGATGTTGTGGTGCAGCATACATAGATGGAGCAGCTCCTCCTTCGTATGATTGTCTGGGCTGATTAATCTGCTGTTGATGTTGAGCCATCATAGGATGTTGTTGTTGCGGCGCAGGTCCAGCATACATAGGTGAAGCACCACCTCCTTCATATCCAGATTGTCTGAGCGCTTGGTCATTACCATAAACAGGACCAGAATGTGGATTATATTTATTAATTCCATTAAAAATACTGTCACGAAAAAAATCTGGATTACGTAAATCATTAGAAGTTCTTGCAGCAAGGTCACGCAATTTTTTTTGGTTCTCAACTTCTCTATTAAAAGCATTATTAATACGATCCTGGCCTGGCAGAGGAGCATTAGCAAATTTATCCCACTCAAACGGATTAGAGCTAACTCTGTTATTAATAATTTGATTTCTAAGTCTATTTCTATCTCCATTCATACCACTACCTATAATAAATAATTATAAAACATTAAAGGAAACGCTTAACATCAAGAAAGCACCACTACACACCACCTACTTAATCTTCTAACAAGAGGCATACATAATGAACCAATAATCTCGATGCGCTCACAAAACACAAAGGTTGCAGAGCAAACGAATCAGTAATAAGGCCTACTAACCGAGAAGACAACACAACTCACAAGTCAACTGCCAATATCTCAACCTGAAGTTTATTACAAATAAAAAATAAAAACAAGAAAAATATGTAAGACGAACAAAATACCACAGAACGTGATAAACATGGACAGAGGAACCAATTCTACCGTCGCGACATAAGAGACCTGAGACTGTTTTGTACAGGTGGGCACCATATAACAAGAACGCATTCTTGCCAGGGACAGTTCCCTTTCAGTTTATTTATGGCTCAAGGGCATATAAGCACTAACAAATAAATCAGCACTCCCCCATCCACTTAAAGGATAACATAAATAAGCGTTCAGGTCAAGTAAACACTGACCTTGAATAAACATTTATATATCAATGTGAATGTTTATTATTCTACTTGTAAATAAGCGCACATACCTTTAATCTTAGTGTTATAGTAAAGTTATTAACAAAAATTATTTAAATGATAAGATATGTTAAACAATTATGCAAAGTAATACATATTCTTAGTGTAATATCACGTTACAAGATACTTAATAGATATTTGATATTTAAAATAATATTTATTGTTGTACCTACAGCTAAAGAAGTACGCAAAAAATCCCTTCCTGAAAGACTAAACTTAGC
Organism: Rickettsiales bacterium; assembly: GCA_965262395.1. Lineage (GTDB taxonomy): Bacteria > Pseudomonadota > Alphaproteobacteria > Rickettsiales > Anaplasmataceae > CBDHFF01. The sequence goes on along the minus strand of OZ253531.1, from coordinate 590,904 downwards.
ATTACAAAAACTTGGACCAGTATTTATAAAGTTTGGACAATCTCTATCCATGAGAGAAGATATAATTGGATCAGATTTCACCAAAGAGTTGAGTAAATTGTGTGATAAGACCAAGCCATTCCCTTTCGAAAAAGCAGAAAAAATAATAAAAAAGGAAATGAAATCAGAAATTTGTAATATCTTTACTGAATTTGACAAAAAACCAGTTGCATCTGCATCAATTGCACAAGTCTATAAAGCAAAACTCTCCTCTGGCGAAGCAGTAGCAGTCAAAGTTTTAAGACCAAACATACATAAAATCTTTATGAATGAAATAGACTTATTTATAACAGTTGCAAGGTTAGTAGAAAGTATCTTTCCTAAAACCAAGCGCCTAAAATTAATAGAAACAGTAGATAAATTTAAAAAAAACACCAACCTAGAACTTGATCTAAGAATAGAAGCAGCCAACGCCTCAGAATTAAAAGAAAATCTTGCAGATGATACTAATATTTGCATCCCAAAAATATTCTGGGCACACACACACCAAAGAATCTTAACTATGGAATGGATGGAAGGAAAGCCTATAGATTCAGAAACAAATGAAGATTCTTGTAAAAAAATAGCAGTAAACCTTGTCAATACATTCTTTAATCAAGCATATAAAACTGGCTTCTTTCATGGCGACCTGCATTCTGGAAACATAATGCTAGGAGAAAATAATAAAATAATATTATTAGACTTTGGAATTATGGGACGCTTGGATCTTAAAACGAGAGTATATGTTGCAGAGATACTACGTGGCTTCTTGAAAAAAGACTATAATCGTGTGGCAGAAATTCATTTTGAGGCAGGCTATGTTGACAGGAAACATACAGAGTTTGTGAGTGCTTGCCGAGCACTAGGCGAACCCATAGTGGGCAAACCAATTTCCGAAATATCAATTGCAAGACTTTTATCACAATTATTCAAAATTACAGCAGATTTTAATATGCCCACACAAATACAACTGCTTCTTTTACAAAAAAGCACAGTATTAATGGAAGGACTATGCTGTAAAATATATAAAAAAGCTAATTTATGGCAATATGCACAGCCATGGATTGAGAACTGGGCAAAACAAAATTTTGGCATAAAAGCAAAGCTATTTAATCATGCACGCAAATCAAAACAAGCAATGTTTGCCATTCCAACAATAATAATTGAGACTGAGAAACTAATAGAAACAGCAAATAAAAAACTAGAAAAATTTAATCTCAACAACAAATCCGCACATCATTCATTACTTCTGCAAATTGCAATTTTAGCTACATTAATATTGATAGCAATGAAGATGTATACATTATAATTTATGCCGCACAGCTGCACAGCTGCCCATCACACCCTAGCTTCGTGTTCTCGTTATACGCCATTTTCTATACCTAAGACGGAAATATAAATCACGTCCGAATATTATAGTACTAACCACAAACATTCCTGAACAAAAGGAAATAATCCAAGTTGAGCCACGAAAATCATCGACGAAACAAAAATAGATACAGGTGAAAGACAAAAGCAAATATCTTAATATTCTTATACTATCTTGCTTTAAATCAGCGTCAATGAATTCAAAATCACTATTAAACAATAAATCATACCAGCTCTTGATCACAAATATACCTTTTCTCATTTATCTAGAATAAGCGCCATTGCATTAACCAGTCCACCAGGAGTTAGAATCTCAGAGAATATATGGTGCTTTCCTTGGTAATACATAACATATGTAGGCACGGTCCTTCGGTCTAAACTCACCAAATATTCAGTTATGGCATCATCATGATTAGTCCAATCAGCCTTAATATAAACTATCTGATTATCACGCAAAAAATGATAAAACTCTTCAGATTTCAGAGCAAATTTATCATTAACCTTACAAGTGAAACACCAATCAGCACTTACAGCAACAAAAACTGGATCATTCAGCTTCAAATGCTCCGCAACAAGCTCAGATGAGTAAGCAATGGGCTCAACCTTATATCTACTATGATCTACTGTAGATGACATAGGAATCCATAATATAAACAAACACATCAACATGTATGCTATCTTAGATTTATGCTCCATTATGCCTGCTGAAAGCTTCCACAGCCACACAGAAAATACGATAAACACCAACCCACATAGCACAAGCATTGAATAATTGTTGCTACCAGTTTGCTGAGACAATAACCATAACAACCAAATTACCGTTAAATATAAAGGAAAAGCCAAAGCTTCTTTCATAACAATCATCCAGTTCCCTGGCTTAGGTATGAATTTCGAAAAGACAGCAGGAAAATAAGACATCAACAAATAAGGAAAAGCTAATCCAAACGCTAAAAATTCTAAAACTAATAACGACATAACAGGCGGCTGAGCTAAAGCAAATCCAACTGCAGTAGCCATAAATGGAGCAGAACATGGAGTAGATACAAGTGTGACTAATACTCCTGTAAAAAAGCTAGCCTTAATTCCATCTTCAGTAGCGGAAACCCCACTGAAAGAAAGCGCAGGAAATTCAAAAAATCCAGATAAATTCAGCGCCACAGCAAACATAATGTAAGCTAAAATTGTTACAAATATCGGTGATTGCATTTGAAAACCCCATCCTACTGCATAACCTACATATTGCAATATTAGGAGCATGCCAACTAGCACTGTGAAGCTCGCATGAATCCCTAAGGCATAAAATATACCATTACGCCTAATAGATTTAGATTGTCCGTTAACACTATTAACAAAGGACAAAGCCTTTAAAGATATAACAGGAAGCACGCACGGCATCAAATTGAGCACGATACCACCCAAAAATGCCAACAACAAAGCATATGGAAAACCTATCTCTATCGCCTCCTCTGCAGCACACAATATAGATGGAAACAGACAGAGAATTAACATGGGTAATATATACATTATACAGGTACAAAAATGATATTTAGTCACATGATAGATGCTAGCAAAAGAAAGTCAATAGAGTTGTCATATCAGGTATATTCATAAAATATAAACATATTAGATATAGCCTGCAGAGCACTGATATTAAGTAATACAACAATGAATAGTAATAAATCTAATGGCATTTTCAACAGTACTAATATTAGTAATGGAAATTACAAATCTACAAAAAGATTTACACAAACCAAGAAGAGCCTAGAAGAACCATTAGTAAATCTACACCTACAAATATTAGAAATATTGGCTAGGATTAACAACAAAACCATTAGCCGAGAAGAACTATATGAAATAACCAATAAATTAGTAAAATTCAAAATAATCTCCAAGATTACACAGGGACAAATCTTAAATGGCACAAATGGCACGGAACTACTAGTACAACATCTCAAGGCACAAGTTGAATGTTTAACATTGTCCATAAAAGATTTACAGGCAACGCAACGATTGATAATTAAAGGTCATTGCACTCTACAGCTGGAATACATGCAAAGGGTGTTACTCGCAGTTGATCCCAATGCTAAATTCATAAAATCATTGATAAATGAAACTCAAGAATTTAATAAACCTCAACAAGAACTCCTGTTGCAATATATACAATTATTAGCAAAAAACCCCTGTGAAAAGCAAATACTCGATACATTGCCAACGATACTTGGAAAATTCTTATTTACAACAAACCACTGGACTACAGACAATATATTCCTAGTTAGCCAGTTGTCAGAAAAAAAAATGGAATCCATACATATATCTAACACAACCCCACAAGAGATAAATATTATATTAGAACATGCACAAAGATATATATTGAGCAAAAAATGCACCTTAATGAGAAAGAAAAACAAAATCATTGCAACCCCCACAGACACTGCTGGCCCCGCTCAACACCACAAAAAAGAGATAGGAAATGGATGTAATAATGCGCCAATGCAAGGTAGATATGAATTAGATATGATTGCAAGCATATTAGATAAATTACATCTCAATGAAGAAGAAAGTATAAAGTTATTTTCCATATATTTCAGGAATCGTGATGCCTTTCAATCACTATTACATAAAATAGATTACCAATCTATTTTATCTATTATTCATGTATTAAATAGAGTGAATAGAGACAATCATGCATTATCAAATAAATTACGATTATTCTTCCGAGATTTTGCTCTACATGCACACGAACCAGCACCTGAGCACACACTATTAATTAATCTATTAGATTCTTTAGCAATACAACACTTGGACTTAATACAAAATATCTTAGACTCCAGACAAACAAAAAAAGAAGAGATTATAGAGTTAATACCAGACACTATGGAAGAAGAGATGATACCCCAACTACTAGAATCTACTATGAGCATTATCAATTATTTTAATAAAACTACTTCCATATTTCATACAGAAGAGCTACCTCAAACTGAAGTAAGCTCTAAAAACACAAGAAGGTCTGTGATTAATGCAATAAACATAAATGATTCACAGATGTCTAGTCAGTCATTAGATAATTAAATATGTTGAAAAGTTAGAGATTAGAGATTAGAAAATAAAATCGATATAAAAGCATGGGTATCAGATAATAATCTGATTTATATTTTTCGCAGCAATTACTATGATAAAATGATCAGAACAAGACTATGCAACGGCATATAAGCCACTCACACCTTTTTTCTTATATCACGAAAATCTCTATTACCCATGTAATCATTAATGAACGAGCTTATTCATACTGAACGAACTTATTCATCATGGTTAATCTAAGAGTTATGCATGTAAATATCACGAAAATCTCTATTACCCATGTAATCATTAATGAACGAACTTATTCATTACGGTCAATCTAAGAGTTATGCATGTAAATATCACGAAAATCTCTATTACCCATGTAATCATTAATGAACGAACTCATTCATACTGAACGAACTTATTCATCACGGTTAATCTAAGAGTTATGCATGTAAATATCACGAAAATCTCTATTACCCATGTAATCATTAATGAACGAACTTATTCATACTGAACGAACTTATTCATCACGGTTAATCTAAGAGTTATGCATGTAAATATCACGAAAATCTCTATTACCCATGTAATCATTAATGAACGAACTTATTCATACTGAACGAACTTATTCATCATGGTTAATCTAAGAGTTATGCATGTAAATATCACGAAAATCTCTATTACCCATGTAATCATTAATGAACGAACTTATTCATTACGGTCAATCTAAGAGTTATGCATGTAAATATCACGAAAATCTCTATTACCCATGTAATCATTAATGAACGAACTTATTCATTACGGTTAATCTAAGAGTTATGCATGTAAATATCACGAAAATCTCTATTACCCATGTAATCATTAATGAACGAACTCATTCATAATGAACGAATTCATTCATTACGGTCAATCTAAGAGTTATGCATGTAAATATCATGAAACGCTTTCGTAATGAGGCCACAGCTCTCTCTCAGATCATCTTGACTTGGATAAGAGTAAGCAATCCTGAATATAGTGTCATCTCCAAAGGCACTACCTGGAATCACATAAACATGATACGTATCTTTTAGATAATTATAAAAATCTTTTGACCCATTAATAACTTTTCCATTAGGTAACTTAAGTCCTATAATGTTATTAACAGACACCACAACATATAATGCTCCTTCTGGCAAAGACACACCTATGAGCTTGGCATCTTTTAGTGCATTATACACCACGTCTCTCTTCTCTTTATTGAATTTAACTACACCCTTTATATATTTGGGAGTCACAGCTTTTAAAGCATCCAACGCATCTTGTTGTGCTGCCCTACTAATAAAATACTGATTTGCATTTATAGATTGAAGTATCAAAGCATTTAACTTACGATTCTTGGTAGCAGCCCAACCAACTCTGGTCTGAACCATTCCAAGATCCTTGGATAAAGTATAAGCAATAATCACTCTTTGATCTAATACATCTCTTTTTCTAGTATCATCAGACAGAAGATCTCTATCTAAAATATTAGGAGCCCTGAGATAATTTGAATAATTTTTGGCTTTATTCGTATTATAAACTAAATGTATGTACGGCTCATCTGATAAGATCAATATATTAGGATTAGCAATCACAAATTCGGCTATATCCCTCAATTCTTGAGAAGAATATATGGATCCAGTTGGGTTACTAGGAGTATTAAAAGCAAGAATTTGTAATTTATCTGGATTCAAATACTTCTTAAGCTCTTCCACGCTAATTTTGAAATCATTTTCTACAGTCGTCGGCATATAAGTAATTTTAGTAGAAAAGTTAGAAGCATAATTTATAATGCTTTGATAAGATGCATAATAAGGAGAAGGAATCAGTACTTCTACTTCAGTATTTGCAGTGCTGGTAATCACATTAAATACTTTAAACAGTGCATCACGACCTCCAGATGTAATCACAATATCATCAGCAGAAAAATCTGCAATCCTTCTGGTTTTATAAAACTTGACAACATTATTTACTAAATCAGGATCACCTTTTGAGCTACTATATTTTCCTCGTTGATCACCCAATGGAGTATCATGACCAGCAGATCCAACTGAAAGATTAAAAACCCTCGATCCAGATTCCATATCCTGCCTAACTTCCTCAGGAATTTGCGCAGTAGCATCTAGCACATCAGCACCAGTTTCTTTTATTTTATCACTAAGATATCCCTCAAGAGTCACAGCCTCCGCATTATATAAAGAGGAATACAGGACTAACAACAAACAAACAATAGAAAAAAATCTCATAATGTAATCCTCCAACATATTAGAATCAGCAATCTAGATTTGGTAACCATACGATCCATTCGAAATGTAATTTATGCATTACAAATCAATCACTAAACAACTTTACATGTACTCTCAACACGACAAAATGATTATATGACAATATCTAAAGATATGTCAAGCAAGACTATTTTAAGCAATATGACATATCCCTTATTTCCGTTGACGATTGCCATTATGGTGATATACTGCGTTCTGGATTATATTGACCTTAGGGAGGTTTTGTGGGAAGAACAACTATAGATTCTTATCCAGTTGCTGCGATATCTGGTTTAATAAGTCAATTAAAATGGTCTTTATCTAATGTAAGTTCATCAAAATTCAATGAATACGCAATTAGGCTCATAAATTGTGGAATCAAACATGATTTATTGAAATTTGAAAATTTGGAATTACCCGCAGGGGCAGTAGATACACGAGGGGACGTAGTGGAAAGAGATGCTCACAACCCTCCTAATGTTGTCCGACTCTTTACTAATAAAGCTCTACGGGGAAGATTTGCTACCTACAATAATGATGCACAAATCGTATTGAATGCTGATGAAAAATTTACTTCATTCGCTGCAAAAGAACTAAAAGAAGGGGCTAACATAGCCGAATATATGAATAAAGTACTCAACGATCTAGATATATACCCTGGAATCAACTTCGGACTTAAGGGATTACTTACTGCTTATCCTGGAAAAAATAGTGTAGTGGACTTTGGCAATGTAGTAATCCATGAAGAGGAAATACATTTTTTTGGTGGTGAAAGAGGCGATACTGGAGAAGCAGCCTTTCTAGGCGGGTTTGACGAAGGTCACAGTTTTACAGTAGTAAGAGAGATTGTAGAAGAGGCCGTAGACATAGATCCATTAAAAATGTCCCCAGAGATGAAAATAGAGTACGACAAAAGAGACATAGGCAGTTTAAAAAATAAAAATGAACCTGGAAATAATGACGATAGAACTGCATATGCAGAAGTGAAACGTGATTTTATAGAAGAATTTGATCCTGAGTTCTTTGAGAGGCTAAAAAAGCTTAGTATATCTGGGCCCGAGAATTACAATGGCATAAATTTATGTGCGAATAGGAACTCTAATTCTGCGTATTTAGCTACTTCATTCCGTACAATAATCTTAAATCCAGAATCATTAAATGCCGTTTTTGGTAGCAATAAACTTGGATATAGCTTCGAAGCAGGTGATGATCTAGGAAAGGTAAAATTGCACAAATTATCTCCTGAATTAATAGACAATAGTTTTGATAGCCACGGTGCATTCCAGCTTTTCTTAACAGCAGGTTATTTATTAGAAGAACAAAAGCTGGCCACAGAGCGTAATCAACAAGTCAATATCTCTGATCTAACTATTTCACAGATTGATAAAGTACTAAAACACGTTGAAGAAAAAGGACAACCAGAATTGAATTTCGACTTACAAAAAAGCTTGCTTTAAACTTCCTATACCTGGGCTTATAGACGGTCTGGAGTAATAAAAGAACATATTATTTGCTTTGCACTATTTTTATAAAGCACACTAGTCTAGCATTTAATAGATGTTGAAAATACAATTTAACGGACAAAAATTTAGTACAAAAAGCATCCTTAGATCAGCCTAATAGCTACAGAAAGGGGATGAATATATGCCATTCACTTCATATTATAAAGCGTCCTTAGATCAGCCTAATAGCTACAGAAAGGGGATGAATAATGCCATTCACTTCATATTATAAAGCGTCCTTAGATCAGCCAAATAGCTACAGAAAGGGGATGAATAATGCCATTCACTTCATATTATAAAGCATCCTTAGATCAGCCTAATAGCTACAGAAAGGGGATGAATATATGCCATTCACTTCATATTAAAGCGTCCTTAGAAGCCAAATAGCTACAGAAAGGGGATGAATAGCCATTCACTTCATATTATAAAGCATCCTTAGCAGCCAAATAGCTACAGAAAGGGGATGAATAATGCCATTCACTTCATATTATAAAGCATCCTTAGATCAGCCAAATAGCTACAGAAAGGGGATGAATATATGCCATTCACTTCATATTATAACGAATAATATTCATTATAATTTCTTTGTTCCTAATTTAATGCCCTATCTTTGGAGCATTTTCTGGAACTACAGGCACCAAATTTTCCTCATGCCCAGAAACAACACCAACAATAGAAGAATTTGGTTTACCTTGATCTGCTGATGATGCTGGCTTAGGTTTCTCTTGCTCCGCTGGCTTCTCCTGCTCCGCTGCTCTGTTTCTCCTGCTCCGCTGGCTTCTTCTGCTCTGCTGGCTTCTCCTGCTTTGGTATTGCGTGTGTTAAGTATCCATCTTTCAAGGCCTTTTCCAAAGATACCTGCATATAAGAATACACACGTAATGGATCTTTTACGACATATCCTTCATCTCGACAGAAAGAGATATTCTCTCTTTTTTCTATCAACTCTTCTTTTGCGTCACTCAATTTCTTGCTCTTACCACCTAGCAAATCACTAACAACCTTACTCGCTTCCTTTAATATTTCTCCTGAATCACGAGAATAACCAATATGAAATTCATTTTCCGTATCATCCTTATTTCTGCTAACTTCTAAAAAATATATACCTTTCTTTAATGCCTGCGTAGAAAATCTTCTATCATAATTACCCTGTCCAACTAATGCACGCTGCTTCTTAATATTCTCAGTAAATACAGGAGGGTGAGATGAGTTATCACGATAATTAATACTAATTTTATGCTCTTTAATAATTTTACTCATTTCATCATGCGTAAAGGCATTCTCATGTCCGTCCTTAAACAAATTATTATCTTTATTAATTACTGCATCACTATCTAAATAAATCCCTGTGAATAAAGCATGAGAACCATGTTTCACTGACTTATCATGTTGTGAATTATGACAATTCAGCCGTCTCATAATCGCAAAATCATGCCTTATATAGTATAAATCTGTACATTCCTCCTTCCCATCTTTAGCCTCATCTTTAGCGAAGAAATCATCTACATTGCTAGCTGGCAAGGCAAATATCTCTCCTTGATTAACCGCCCTATCTAGATCATCAATAGTAATAGCAAAGTCCTCGCCAGGACTATGCCCATTAAACATATTTCCAACTAAATAAAACCCATCTGAACCAACATCGTTGTCTCGTTTAAAGCCATGTAAATAGGCATTGGCCCCTACTTTCTGCTCTTTTTTCGACTCATCTTGATCCGCCAATAACATCAGCATTTTACTAGAAGGATCAAAATAAACTTGCAATGTTTCTACTGCCTTTCCAGTATAATTGCGAAGATCAGATTCAGATTCAGATTCAGATTCCTTAGAGTCTGGGTCATTATTTCTCGAATAGTAAGACCTATATGACTTAAGCAATTCTTTGTCTAAAATATTCGCAGGACAGTAAGTTTGTATTGTTAATTCCCTATCATTATTGATCAAAGCTCTATCCATAAAAGTCCTAGAGAATTTAACACCAGTAAGAACATTAGGATATTCGTACCTGTCTAACTTCTGACCCTTATAATTATTTGGATAAGCATGGATCAAGGCCTCAGCAACCTTTTGAGACTTAGGTATTTTTTTATCATCATCAGATACTTCTTCTTCCTCTTTTGGTTCCATTTTTGCTAACAGTAATTCAGCAGCACGTTCTCTCTTAGCGTTTTTCTCATCTTTGCTGATATGTTTTCCTCTATATTTACATACACCAGCAGCAATAAGAGACCCTACTACTATTAAAAAGATAATAGCCAGTAATGCCGCAGAAGCAGCAATTATACTTATTGTTTTCTTATTTAAGACAATGCCCATAACTCAAACTCAACAATTACACACATGATACAACACTTAATTGTAACCGAGCCCCCAGTTTATTGATAGAATAATATGATATTTGTATTAATATTCTGTATATTTTAATATAAAAAACAATGTAAAAAAAACTAATAATATCAATTATCTTACCGAATTCATAACCATAGAACCCGAAAACACAATTATGCAGAACGTGATCCCTGATCAGGATAATCCTGATCCTCTTCTTTCTTTTCCCTTAAAAGATGAAGGCGCATTTAAACTTAAAACCCGAAAACACAATTATGCAGAACGTGGTTCCTGATCAGGATAATCCCGATCCTCTTCTTTCTTTTCCCTTAAAAGATGAAGGCGCATTTAAACTTAAAACCCGAAAACACAATTATGCAGAACGTGGTTCCTGATCAGGATAATCCCGATCCTCTTCTTTCTTTTCCCTTAAAAGATGAAGGCGCATTTAAACTTAAAACCCGAAAACACAATTATGCAGAACGTGGTTCCTGATCAGGATAATCCCGATCCTCTTCTTTCTTTTCCCTTAAAAGATGAAGGCGCATTTAAACTTAAAACCCGAAAACACAATTATGCAGAACGTGATCCCTGATCAGGATAATCCCGATCCTCTTCTGGCGTAGTACCAGAAGAAGAGTGTAAAGGTGTCCCTGCATCTTTCTCATCAGCACTTAGAAGTGTTGCTGGAGGGAATCTTGCTGGATTATTGGTCAATGATTGTTCTTCTTCACCCTCAAAAGATGTTTCAGAGCCTAAAGATCTTAAGCTCCCGTACCTCGATCTAGATCCCCGTTCTGAAGTATCATTGCTACAAGATGATAGACTAGAGAAAGATCCGCTTCCTTTCAATGAGCCTTCTTCATTGCCTATCTCCACATCGTCTGCACCCAAGTTTGCTTCATTTTCTACATGGCAGAAACTTATTCCTCCGTCATATAAACTGACTAATAAACTCTGTTTCTTAGATTCGCTAAGATTAGGAGCATTCAATTTATGTAAAATATTTTTACGCTGTAATAAAGCATAGCGGGTACATACGGTATTAGTATCATTATTGCCTTCCAAATAAGGCTTAGATCTGAATAATGCTAATTGATATTCCTGTAATTGGTCTATATCGTCTTCTGAAGAGGAGTCAAAGTTCGAAGAAACGCTCGGGAACAACTCGTTATCTTTTGCTCGACAATATTGAATGAAAGATTTATATATTTTATCAGACCAATCACTATATAACTCATTAATTCTGGTAGTATTATCATTATTTGGATTTAATTTCTCCATACTGCTTGTAAAGTCTCTCCCTGCTTTTCGAATACCTCCAATAATTAAAACATTGCACCTATCGGCAATACCCCCAACGTTCTTATTCGACTTAGATATATCGTCTATCAATTGACCATTGAATGAATGTATATATTTTTGGAATTCATTAAGTTCTTTTCTTAGAATGGGCTCAACACCAAGAGATTCACAAGTAATACAAAGCACCTGAGTATTAGGATGATCAATATTATTAAACTCAGTAAAATATGTAAATAGATCTTGCAAAAATTCTTCTCTTAATGCCTTTACCTCATCTTGAATAGAGTGGCTCGCACTATCCAAAGACATTATAGCTTCTATAAATTTACTTAACGAGGTTTTTGCCCTTAATATTATCTGATATGATGGGTTATCTGCTGCAGGCAGCTGGGCATTACGAAGAAAATCCTTAAATTCGTCTAGAACATTTTCATTAATTAGCCCCAAACAATATCCCTTTGATAACATTGCACTACTTAAATTAAACACACAATCTTCTAATTCACTATGCACTATAGAAAGAATCTTTTGCTCATCAGCACGTTTTATTAATGCTAACTGCTCTCTTTCCTTATACAGGGACTCCAAAAGGGATGATATAGCACGTTCTTTTGAACGTGGTTGTAATTTTGCTAGTTTTTCACGCACCACATATCTTGCAACACTACCAGGCTGTCCTTGCCTAGCACTCCTACCTTCTGCTTGTCTATTTGCACGCTCACCACAGGTCAAGTCATCTATAATAACAACATGCAGTCCTCCATTCTTCAACGCATTCGATTCTGGTGTAATATTAGTACCCCTCGCCCCCGCCTGAGTTGCAATTGTTACACTACCTATTTTAGCTGCTTCAGTGATATTATAAAGCTCCGTACTTAAGAAATTACCTTTAGAAAGCTCAGTATCAGTAATACTTAAAACTTGTTTGATTTTACTATTACCAATCAGTAATTTATTATTATCAACATAGGTACGTAATGCGTTAGCTTCTGCTATTGTATTAACAATAATTAATACAGGCCTTATTGCAATAACTTTCATTATTTCTATCATAACTATAGTATCTATCTTGTCTTTTTCTACAGACTGAATTGCTTCTTTGCTTAGCTTACTCTTACCATCATTTCTTGGCACTTTGCACACATTGTTAATATTCAAAGCTTTAGACATTTCTTCAATCTCTGTATCACTACCAATTGTACCACTTAGTAATGAAAACCTTACATCACCGGCATCTTGCATCTGCTTAAATGTAAGCCCCACGTTAGTTACATCAGTTACTAAGGAATTAGACGGTACAATGATCTTTTTCCCTTTATGCTTTTTACTATTTTTTAAAATGATAGCTAAAGCAGTACTTACTCCATGACTAAACGAAGAATTCTCTCCTCTACGACCACTATTAATAGCTACTGGAGAAATTTTATATACTTCACCATCACTATCCTTGCGGAACAGAGCAACAGTAAAATCCTGATCTTCTGTTAGATCGTACGCAGACAAGAAAGAAGAAATAGTGTCATGTAACCACTCATTATTAGAAACTGAATTAAAAATACTCTTCATATCATCATCATTTATATATTGGTATACCCAATATCTCAACATGCTTAATAATTCTTCTTTGCTTTTATAAGTACCTTCTTTATACAGATCACTATTTAAAAACTTTAATACAGCAATTCTAATGTCTAGTAGCTTTTTTTCATCTTCTGTTGGCAAAGAACAAGATAATCTGTGATTAGAGCTAGAATCTTTATCCAGCAGCACAAAGTCACATTCATCAACAACAACCATCATCTTACTATTTTTCTTTAAATGTCTTCTAAGACATTGCTTCTCTTTTGGAAGTCCTCGATCAATAGTAAAGTCAGCAACAAGTTTGTCTATAGGTACATAAGTTATATTGCTATCATAGTTCTTGTCAGATGGACTAGTAATAGCAGATTGGGTCAAATTTACATTTTGCATAAATATAGAGTATCTTTGCTGTGCTTCTACTGCTAGTGGCTTATTGTGTGTAACGCATACTACCTTTTCACCACATATAGCACTAATCACAGCAGATATCACAATAATTAAAGACTTACCTTCACCTGTATCAACCTGTGACATTGTGCCTCCGTCCCCACTTGCACGAATATTATGCAATAATACAAGAAACTGTGCCATATTAGGCATAGTACCTAACGTATCTACTTTTTTGGTACTTCTAAAAAATAGTTCTGACAAACAAGCAAGCATCTTAATCTTAGTTGTTATAATATATTCATTTTTATCCAGTCCTTCTCCACAAGTAGAAGAATTGTTATATTCTTCTTTTAAAGTGGCAAGTATTTCCTGGATATCTTGAATAGACTTTTTCTCTAAATTTTGATCATTTGCATAAGAAAGTAAGCTATGTACGTCCACCATCATCATGGTATTTTGATTCACATCCCTATCAGTTATATCATCTGCCTGAATGGTTTGTTTAATCCATTGAAAGCTTTTCACCTTTGTATATATTTTTCCACCACTTAACTTTAGAGGTTTAACCTCACACTCATCAGGACGATCCTCAGGTTTTATACCTAGCAAATAAGTCCTTTCATCTAATACAGCCCTAGATTTTTTTATCTCTTGCTCACACTCCACTTGATCTTGACTCTCTTGATGCGCAGTAATTATAAGCGCCTGAATAGAGAAACCAACCATTTCTTGCGTAACTGGGGTAGCAAGAACAATAGTAGATTCTACTTCTTTGGCCACCAAGGCTTCGTTCACGGTTTTTCTTACCATAGTGAATGCTCTATCTTTATTAGACATACTCGGTATTAATGAAGATATTTCTTCTAAACCAGCAGATACAGTACTGAACATTTCACTAATCGATTTATATAGAGTATCAAGAGTTAATTTTTCCCTTTCAAGCACTGTAGCAATATGAGGCAGATCAACAGCCCAAGGGCCTTGTTGATTAGATCCGCCACTTAATGCAGTAGCAATGTCTATAAAACGCTTATTTTTCTGAAATTCAGCCAAAATATTCCTAAGATTTACTACAATCGTATGTTCAGAGTCATGAGCAAACTGGTTAATGAATTTCTGAATTTCCTGGCAAATTATATTATAGTTACCCTCCAGACAGCTTGTTACTTTCTTAAAACTCCCCGGTTCTGGATTGTTAAAATATCTAGTATAGTAATACAATTGCCAATCTTCAGATGATAATTTTCCCATATATTCGTTCATTTGTTTTAATATAACGAATAAAAATTTAGTATCAAGAACAGGGCGAATAATCGCAGTTGGCTTACCTGTATTCTCAGATAATTTATCATAATCTCCCAATAGCATACTGTTTTGTATTGATGAAATTAGTGTGCGATGATAAGAAGTCTTACCATCAAGGTCATCAATGTTTCTACCAAATACATTCCATTGTATCTCTTGGTATAACCGTTCATAGGTCGATTTAACTGCGTCATCTTTCTTCCCTACCTGAAGGAAAAAATCTACAGCTTCTGTTTGTTTTGCAGGATCGAGAGGAAGGGCATTTAACATCTTCTGCTCCGCTTCCAACAACCTCGCTTCTCTATCTAAAACGGCGTCATATGCAGTGAGTGAGTCTCCTAAGTTTGCCACCCAACCATTATCGATGTTTATTGATTCACTATCAATCATACATAATAATTTCAATGGATCCTGAACAGCGCTCTCGTGGTAGCAATCGCTATGTGCTTGACATGGTTTTACAGAGCATACCTTATCCCATAACAAGCAATCCATATCCTTTTTTACTTTATTCAATACATCTACATCTGCTATCAAAGGATCATACCAAACAGTCTTTAGCGTCGTTAGTAGCAAATATCGGAAGTCATTAATAGTTTTGCTTACCGTCTGATACCATTTTTCATATTCACCAGAGTCAATGTTACCCTCATATGAGAATGGACATGACTTATAGGTACTACAATAATTAGTAATAGACGTAAATAACTGACTTATGTTCTCCAAAGGACCACCTCGATTATCCTCCGTATTAAGCTTTAAATATGGTAATGCAGTAATTTCGCTATAGTGTTTACAGAATTCCTCTAATAATTTCGCTAGACCAACGGCACACTTTTTTGATTGAGATGAATTAATTAATTTCCTGAGTTCTGTCATTTGATATACTAGATGCTTACTTAGACTAGCAATCAGCTTCTTCCAGTTATTTTGAAATGTCCTTATTGTATTAATCCTCTTCTGAAGATGTTCTTTACATTGACCAAGTAATTTCGTAGATAGCCTTGCATGCAATGATTTCAGCACATCCGATCTGAATTCTAAGTCTGTATTGTCATCTAAAGTTCCCATCATTTTATCGAATGTGCTGAATACTTCTACTCTATCTGCCGAAGGATTAATATCGACACCTCGTAGCTCTTTTGCCTCTTTCTCTTTAATGCAATTTACCTCATAACGCAGGAAGTATTTCTGATTCATCACAGCTATTGTCTCACTGAACTGATTCTGTAGTTTGCTTATGTCCTCTTGTAAGCTTCGAAGCGATTCTTCCTTAAGTTCTTTAGCCTGCACCTTGGTCTGATCTACTGGTCCTGCACCCTGTCTCTTAGAAGCTAGCTCGAGTTCATCGGCAATTGCTTTTATTTCAGCTATAACGCTCTTACGTTGTTCACATAGCTCACCAATTCTAGCTTTTAATTCAGCAATATCTTGCTTATTATCATTAGTGCTATATAATGCTGCAAACCCTTTTTGTTTTTGTGCTTGCAAAAATCTTATGCTATCCACACTTAATAAACTCTGCTGCAGATGAGCCTTTTCTAAGACACATGATCCATTGGTTTCTACAAAGATACTTGTGTGAATCGCTAATTCCTTAATGATATCTTCTAGTGATCTTATGCTAATGCTATGTTCGTTTACATAGGTAATAAGGCTGTCTTTAACAGTGTCATTCAAACTAGCAAAGTATAAAACAATATTAGGGGATAAGCCTTTTGTAAGATCAAATGAATCCAAATCATTCATTGATGCACACACTACCATTCGACCTAATTCAAAACGATATCTAGGAGAAAGCAACTGCTCTTGCTCCTGGATACGATCACTAAGATCCTTCTGTTTTTGAGCAAAATTACTATCAACTGCAATCTCATTGTGGAATACAATTTTAGCTCCTGGCACATACAGCATATTGAAGAACTCAATACAATGACCGATAGGAATCTGACATCCTATACAACGTGTAAGAGCGGCAAGCATTGCTCTGTTATAATTTTTTTCAACCTTAGAACAATTAACATCAAATTTAATACTGAGCAGATTCTGTGTTGATATAGTGGTCTCGTCACTACGCATCCCAAGTATTGCATTAACACTTTTACCGTGCTTCCTGTCATTACTAATTACTAAATCTTCTTCATTAAGCGCCATATAATCATGTACAGCAATAATACCACTTGATAGAGCATTAAGACATCCTAATGTCACAGCATTATACTCAATAGGCACGCTATCAATTACATCCATCTGATGGCAGAGATTAGTTCCAGCCAATGTAACTAAAGAATACAGAGAGCTCAGCACCCCAATACCATTATTACTCACCATATTGATTAAAGACGTCTCAATTTCTTTATATTTATCAGGTTGACTACTCATGATTTGCGCGATACTTCCCAACATGCCTTTTAGAAATTTGAAAGACTGAATGAAACTGGCGATATCAACATATCCCTTACGCCCAAACTCATTATTGTACATCATTTGCCATAAGCTGAATACATCATCGTTACATTCAGCTAATTGTAATACTCCATCTTTTATCGCATTGTTCTTTATTAAGAATAATAAATTACCCTTCATATTACAGTCTCGGTTACTAGCGCCGACGCCAGGATTATCACCAGCTGATATGATATCAAGAAAGATTTTCAATCTTCCGTTATTTTTCATCTGAGATAGTAAATTCTTCAACTCTATTATGTCATAAAAATTATCAGCTGAATGTACTGCATTAATAATTTTTCGAACTATCATTGCACTGCAACATTCTTCTTTCACTATTGCAACTAATTCATTAAGAATACCCCTCAAATCCATAGAGCTCTTTGTGTTCTGCTTGAACTTTTGGTTGAATACACCCAGTGAAACTTCCAATCTTTTTACTTCCAAGCTTTTTGAGAATACATCACCAGCACAGTCATGGGCGCCAAGGATTTGCTGGGATAATAGCTTGCACTGTTTCCATGCATCTAAATATTCTTTAGGCACTACTGATTCATATGCTATTTGGGTTACCTTATATGTAGAATAACGCCTATACGAAAGACGCATGTTAAGAAAATATGCATCAAGCTCTTTTACAAGAACCAAAGGATCAAACTCTGGCCTGGCAAATCTAGCATCTACTGCTCGACCAGTTGTGACCATCCTCTTTTTGTTATTAATAGCAAAATCTGGATTACAATAACACTCTAGGAAGTAATAAAGATTACAAGGGTCATATTTAAGAGCTTTAACTATTTCTTCACTACCATATCTAATTTTAAAGAAATCCTTACTGCCTGTATAACTAGAGCCATCTGCTAATACAATTTTACCACCAGCAGATTCTATAGCATTTTGTACACATTTTTGAACATTAGTAACTATTCTTTCTATCATCATATCATAAAAGATAGCAGCTCCTTGCGCAGCAAAATCCTTATTAAATTTAGCAAATACAGCTTGAACTTTGTTAGCTTCACTCTCCTCAAAAAAGATCACAGACTCTCCATTCTCCATAGCCTTGGATAAGGACTGTCTACTTCCATCATCCTGCCCATGTTGCTCTGTATAAAGAAAATCACAAAAATATGATATCGCCAATTCTTGTATCATAAATGGAGCACGTGCATATAATTCATTATACAATGCTCTTTTATTATGCCATACAGTATCATTACTAGCATACATACCTACAGTAGGATTACCCGCAAATCCCTTAGCATCCATAGGCCACGTCACGTCTACCAAATGGTGATTTTGCTCATCCTTACAAACTTCATATGATATGGCATTAAATCTTACTGTTGCAAGCGCAACAGATAAAGATTTTTGAAGATCAACGGCTATCATCTGTTTACCATTTTCAGAAAAACGAATAACCTCCTTATCTTTACTAGCGAATGTGGCTTTCAATCTCTCTTTAATCGTACCATTCCCTTCCAAATTTGTTGCTGGCGTTCTACTAAGATGTTGCCCAATAATCTCGTTATAGGTAAATAATTTGCTCTGCGCTAAATACTCAGCACTTTTGGAGATTAAGAATTTCACTTTCATGTTTTCAGGGCTAGGCTTAATAGCTTCCTCTATCACTTTCATGAGATCTTTGAGTTTAACTATATAATTAGAGAGTTCAATAACCTGATGACCCAAAGTATGAATATCGTTGCCAGAAAAATTAATTATATCTGCACATAATGTAATGCATCTACGAGATATATGCAGTATCTCGTTACCATAACTTTCAAAATCTGCACCACGCCCCTCTGTATAATCAGGCCATAGGCCTATATGACCATAGATACTCGCCAAATCACAATCTCCTCTCAATAGAGAGTGCAGTAAAGGATGGCTGGCATAGCCTTTATTAGAAATAGTGGTAGATTTATCTTCGCCAGTTAATACCTTGCCATCTCTTGATGCCAATCTAAATTTTTCCCTCATGTAGCTAGTCATACCAATAAAATATTCTGCAGACACAAATAAATCTAAGTTACAGCTTGTAGAAACCCACTGCTTTATATGCTCAACAGCGTGATTTATTGTTGTTTCATCATTTGAACGACTCAATGCCCGTGCGAATGAATAAAGCTTAGAAGTAAAATCATCAGCAGAACGATCACTATCAGGATTAAGAGCCTGATCTGACATCTCAGCTAATGGCTCAAGAATAGCATTGAAATCAAATACTTCCTGAGTACTATTCATTTGCGATACACAATGATTACTATATTCATCCATGCGTTGTGAATAGAATATAACACCACTGTCGAGAGTACGTGATATAGTCCCAAGGAGATTATCAAACATAGATAATTGCTCTGATAAAAAGAGCCTTTCATCTGAACTTTGAATATTATTGGATTTAGTATAAATTACACATAAGAACTGTATAACATAAAATACCGTACTATCATCTAGGGTGTTCCCTTTAAATTTAGTATCAAATAACCCCCTATATTTCTCTAGTATTTTCTTAAGATTAGGATTACCATCTCCCCATATTTCCTTAGCAATTGAAGATATATTGCTAAAGCCTGATCTGTATCCTTGATATATATTTCTAATTACAAGATCGTCAGGAATTTTCACAGCACCCCAAAAATCACGACCACCCGTAGACATTTTAGAAGCAAATTCGGCTTTCTCTTTGTCATATGATATATGATATGTAGATCGTCCTCCTGAATTCTCTGCTTTATATTCAACTAATTTTAATCCTGGAAACAGTACAGTTAGTTGCTCAATTGAGTTTATAGGGACATACTCTTTATTACGTGCCAGCTCAACGATATACTTAATAGCAGCGTCGTCAATAATAATTTGATTATTTTCAACAAAATGTTCCAGTCTCTTTACAACATGATCAAGAAACTTATTATCCTTGACAAAAATCAGGTCATTAGACTCTCCGAATTTACTATCATCACCAAACGCAATCCGATATACAGTTTTTCTGATGAATCCAGCTACCGTCGTATTACCCACCTGTACTTGACGAGTCTCCTCTTGTTGAACATCAACTTCTGCCCCTACCTCTACTTCTGCTTCCATAACAAGCTCTTGACCTACCTCCACATTAACATTGATATCAACAGCAACAGTAGCTCGTTTACCAACATCAAGTATAATATTGGAAATGGCACTAACTGGTTTATTTGTAAAAACAATGTCTTCACAAGAAGCTTTTTTGTCTATAACTCCATAAGCACCCTCTTTTTGTGGAGCTTTTTCTGTACTTTCTATCACGAAATCATTCGCTAAATGCGTATCAGGCTTAAATTTATCTACAAATAATTCTGCAAATTCCAGTGGAATCATTTCGTCATTATTAATATGAAGATGCTTGTTAATTATAGACATCACCGAACATTTATTATTTTCAGCACCAAGCAAGACATTAATATGTTGATCAAGGTGTAATTTTTCTAAAACATAAACAAATCTTTTAAATTTATCCTCAACAGTATCTATACTGTTATCATTGATAATATTAAACAATCCAGCCTCTATCAACAACCTAAATACCTCTGTATCCATTGCTAATACATCTTGCACATGACCTTTAATATGTTCATGGTTTAATGCAGTCACCACAGCCTCAAGAATATTATTCAGCTTTTCATCTACATCGCCAGATTGTAGTGTTTCTCTACGAAGAAAGGATATTACTGCACTAGAATAAACAACCTTACCTCTATGAGGGTGTGCTAGAAGCCCATTCCAATAATCTTGGTTTTGTGCTATTTCTGCGTTACTGACAGCATGATTAGAAAATATACTACCTATAGCACCCTCAAAAAAGGACGCAAACATATTTCGCTGAGGGCTGCCTACCCTTACTCGAAATATTAAATCCCATGGCACGCTATGATTAATATCAATTGTCTTATCATTTTGCCTTCCAAATGAACTTTCGTTACATCCATCAAAGAAGCCAATAAATTGATCCATTACTTCATTCATACAATATTTTACCGTACATTTGCCATGCATATACGTTGGATCATTCTTTAATTCCAAATCCAATAAATATGATTGCAACGTAACTAATGAAAATAAAATATCTAGCATTCGCTGGTCTTCAAGTTCTACCTTGGATCGAACCAACCTACCCACAAAATTGCTAATCATAACTGAATCAATATTAGAAACTTCGTTATACTGGCGTATAAGTAGGAGCCTAATGAAGCTTGCCACGGTAGTATCCTCGGCGCCTAGTTCGTTATCTAATTTATTATTAGATAAATAGGAAAAACAAGACTGTTCATTTGGCACTACTCTCTTGATAATTGTACTAAAATTATTGAAGCAATCCTTATCCCCAGAATTAATACATAATATGAACATATTGTAAAATTTGTAACGAAATTCTGCATATAAGGGCAAATTATTATCTACAATGGCTTGCAGGAAAGAAGCAAAAGATTTCTTAAGGACATCTAGACGTTCATGATCTTGGATATTACTTGCCTGCTCATAACAGATAAATAAATACTCCAAATAATCATCATATTTTTCCAATGCAACATTCTGACTGTGGGTAAGAAGCAAAACATCAACATTGGATAAAAAATTGGTGCGAGCCTTTACCATTAACTCAGGTGTTCTTTGCGTACCTTCCTTTAAAGCAAGTGTTTTTTGTGCACCTTCCTTTAAAGCAGGTGTTTTTTGTGCACCTTCCTTTAAAGCAGGTGTTTTTCGTACATGTAAAGGTTTCATTCCCATAAAACTTGCGGCAACATTTGGTATCTCAAGTAATGAAATACTTCTTCCATTACCAATATCAAACTTCTCATTCAGAGAAATAATTGAACCATATCCATCATGTAAAGAAATATGAGCAAGATCAATTAACAAACCTAAAGCAACATCATAATCTTTTTTATTCGCTAAATAAGCTTCATCATTATGGTCAGGGTATTTCGTCATATCAAAATTACATAGCATATACATCAAGTTCGATATGCTTACTCTGAAACCCGGTGTTTCTTTGTTACTCTGTATTAATGTTACGTTTTTCCTCATCTGTTTAAGGACGGTACTAAAAATACTCTGTCCACCCACGGCTTTAATACCCCATATTGAACAATTATGTATCTTACATACTTTCGATAATCCTTTATCAATCTTATGCAAGGGCATATCCTTCTGTATTAGGCAAAAATCCAAGATCCTCAGAATGTCTATGTCAATAATATTACCTGCTATAGGAAGATCATATGTATTGACCATTTCGCACAAAACATTCATTACCTCTTCGCGTTGAGCATCGTCTGCTTCCCCTAAGATACTGCACTGCAAAATACGAAGAAAAGAAAGTTCATCTCCATGGCAATTATGTGTTATATACACAAACTCCTTTAATACCGGGGGCGTATCTGAGTTACTTACACGGGAATTTTGGATGATACACATTTTTCTTACAAGAGGTAGTACCATCTTTGGCTCAGTATACATTAATGAAAGAAGGCATTGTATCTTATCTTCTCTTATAGATTCATTCATGGGATACAAACAATAGCCCTTAGCTATTTCTTCGTTCATTTTTTGAAGAAAAAGTTCAGATAATACAGGGTCTTGGATCTCATGAACTATCTGAATGAGACTGGTATAAGTACCATTTTCCGCAGAAATATCCATAAAGATTCCGCCATACTCTTTGCCTTCTGTTGAAAAAGCATTTTTCATTAAGTCAATTGCAACTTCTAATCCCCCTTCATGAGTAAGGATATTCCTTATAATTACATCAAAACCCTTTTCTGTAATGCAAGGAGAAAGACCTTGGTTTATATTAACTAATCCTGCGCAATTAATCTTCTGATTATTCTTCTTGAGTAATGCAATCAGATCTTTGATTTCCTTCTCAGATGGAAGCGTGCTAGATGCTCCTTTCTTTTTATAAAATGTTAAGATTTCGGCAATAAATACGAAATAAGTAATGGATTTATAGCGGATCATCTTCTGAATAGGTTTTTCCCCGATTGTGGCATCATTAAAAATGTGCCCGCCCCCTACTAACTCAAGATAATTTATTAATTTTGATATAGGTGAGAGCATAATCATGCAATCAATTTTTGGATTATCATGGTTCTTTAATCCATCTATAAAAGTACAAAATATTGTTAATACATTTTGCTTCATATTATCAGTTAATTCAGTGACTTTTTTTGAGCAAATATTATCAAGAGTTTCAATTAATTCCTGCCCACTGCTTATTTTTGATTCTATAGCTAACATGAGAACCATATTAAATATGCTTTGTAGACCATCTACTTTTTTATTATCTATGGATAACTCTATATCCCTATAAATAAGTAACAATAATTTCTGTATAAATTCATCATCCATATGATTAGAAACATAGAATAATCCCATTGCCAATGAATGTACTGATTCCAGGCTCAATAACTCTATTTCCTCAATCCACGCAGAAATCATTTTTCCAATATCTTGTACCACTGCATCATTGGCTTTTTTAGCATTAGACAGTTCTAGGATAATATCCTGAAGCACTTCATGCACGTATAATTTATCTTCCTCTGACACAGCAGAGTTATGCAAAAAGAATCGATGAATGTTTCTATCATTCCTCTCCCTATCTTGCCTATCTTTTGCGTCATTTGTTTCTTCTTTCTTTGAGGCAATATTCGCAATGTAACTCTCTAACCCTCCTATTCCTTTATACTTTCCATTATCATTCAATAATTGGAATAAAAATGACATTCGATCTACATTCAATCCATTACGATAGTCTTGAAACTCAAGAAGAGCCCTGAGCATGACGAATTTCTGTTGTCCCTCTGCAGAAGGACTATTAATAAGCTCAACAGCATATGAGAGCCACACTTTATCTAAGCACGTCACAGATGAAGAATTAGGATCTTTTATTTTTATATCTTGAGCCACCTTATTACCAGTAATAGTGGTCAAACTATTTAATAAACTCACTACTTCAGTAGCATTATGAGCTGAGCACATTGGAATATAACGTGCCATACAATTACTAAACCCTGCACATTTTGAAAAATCTATAGTTCGAGTAGAAGCAGAGTATTTTTTAAAGAAAATATTCAATAATGGTACAGCTTTTAAAAAGCGTTCACATTCTTTATCATGATCTTCTGTGGCTTCATGTGCGAAACTCTCAAAGAATTCTCTAAGCACATCTTCTATGAATTTTTCTGTCTCTTCTTCATTCATATAAGTGATTGCTTTATCGCATATAGCGCCAAAGTTATCTACGCTAATATCTGATAAAGGATCTTTATTTAGTTTTTTGATAATTTGATGCTTCAATATTGTTAACTTAGCCAGCCTGATCTCTTCCGTGCATTCAATACCATCTCTAATCATCGGCATACAATTCGGGCTCTTGGAATCACTAGAAACATAAGGAACATTATTATTGTCCTTTAGAAGATAATCCAGTAATTTAGGATCTACATCATGAGAAACTTCTAGTATAACAGAAATCAGAGGTTTTATCTCTCCATCAACAGTAACACAAATATTCAATGGATTCTCTTTGCTGCGATCAACACTATGAAACACACTACAAGCGAAATCAGTTAACCGATTATTGTCATCAAGCAGTATTTTTTTTTGAAAAAGCTTGCTATATGACGATTGAGAAAAGTGATGACCATGACAAAAACTAACAGCAAAATTATTCGTAGAGCAGATAACTTTGGCCAAATTATTCATGAGCCTTTTAACATACTCAGGAACCACAGTGAGATCATCTGGAATTACAGCACACAGCAAATCAATTCCTTTAACTTTACCATTAACCACTGTAGGAAACTTATAATCATTTTCAATGCCAAGCACCTGCTTAATGAATTCTGGCACAGGCTCAGTCACAAGTAATTCATTCTCCAACAAACGAAACCAGGAAAGATTACCCCCTTGAAGTGCAAGCGCATAATTACACATTAACTGATTCACACCATTCTCGTCACAGCCCATTAACCGATGCATATCATGATGCTCATCGTTCATTAATGGCTCAATAAAGCACAAAAGAAATGTTAAGTCATATGAGGCGAGTTCATTTTCATTTTTATTTTCATTTCCAAACAGTAAATTAATCAATGACGTGCTGTAGAAAGATTCTTTTTTATATAAATTATTGCGCTCCAATCCGCAATCAACTACTGCATACTTCGCAATATTGAATACTGTCATTAGCTTATCTTTGTTGCATTTTAATTTTCCTATTAATTGATTAAAGCGATCCGTATGTTGATCTTCTACCATCGGCATGGTACCATATGTTTTAAAAAAAGCCCTCGCAAAATAGGAAGTCATTTCCCTGGTCTGATCTTCTTCAAGATACTGGGATGTATCAATAACATCATCTGAAAACACAAGAAGTGTACCAACTGCCAGTATGGCTTCACGATTGCCAGTATTAAATACGCATAGGGCAAAATTCTTTAGGCGCTCTGCTTTGTCTACTATGAAAGTATCTGCATTAATATCATTGATAATTCTAGTAATCAATGAATAAATGTCATAACCCTTGTCAACCATTGCTAGAAACATTTTTGATGATAAATCACTGCAATTATCTGCAGCTTCAGTGATGTCATCCGCTCCTTCAAGATTTTGCATATTATTCACATCGGGATAACGCAAACCAGACATTATTGATAGATATATGACAGGTATATTTTTCGAATCACTAGCTGTTGCACTTGTTCTTACAATATCTAAGATAGATTCATACAATTCATTTACTTTATTCTTCCTATCAAGCTTCTTAAGGTAGACTATACAATCAGAAACAAAGGATATTTCTATACCTACCATAGAAATATCATGGATTAGAGCATTTGCATTATTAGCTCCTTTGTTACAGCAAATAATATACGAATCTAATACAAAGGTAGCTATATTTAATTGGTCAAAACCATCATCATATTGACTAAAAACAACCAATGCACGATTTATATATTTAATATACTCATCTACCTGCTCAGATTCTATAGAGCCTATTGTACTTACAAAATATCCAAAAACCATGCAAGAAACACCTTGTATAACCTTAGTTTGTTTTCTGCTATTAAGAAGCTCTAATATATCTCCTAATATTTTTATACGTATTTCATTATAGCTGAGTGTTGACTGATCAGGGTTTCTGTACGGCACCATACTCCTCTGCATAAGAAAAATACCTAGCTTTTTATACATATATAGAAATATTTCATGCTTACGTTGACTACCTACTTTCTCATCACGATCTGCTCCCTCATCTTCGGGACAAGGAATAATTGCACATAAATATTCCTTACAATTTTCGTAATGAATCATAAGATTATTAACAATATGGTCAAACATAGTGCTGAGTAATTTATAATATTTTTGTTGATCTACAGTAAGTAGTGTAATTGATTGATTTAGCTTACTAACCTTCTCAGCAACTGACAACTGCTCTTCCTCAGCAGGGTCATCCCCTACCTCTGGTACATTCTCATCACCTTCTTGTTTCTCTATATTTGACCTTAGTAAAGTCTCAATACTAACTGCTCTCTTCTTCATTTCTGCTGATAATGCTCCTTCCTTCTGATGTAGGAGATTTGTAAGAGCAGAAATCAGATTAGATTCAGGATGATCTAGATTCATCTGAATAATACTGTCTATCCTCTTCTCACAATCTATCTCTACCTCCTTCTCATGACTCATATTCACTACAGACACAGGAGTACCTTCATCATCTGTACCTATACTACTTTCATAGCTATTCTTTACAAAAGATGCCTCCAAGTATCTCAGAGCAACTCTTCCACGCAACTCATACAGATATTCCGACTCTGCTAATGCACGTTCCTCATGCTCTTTTCGCTCTTCTGCGCCACACAACAAGAAACGAACTAAATTTTGATTACTAAAGTTTACTGCTACGTTTGAATCTGCGGCACATTCCAGGAGCATGCGGAATATATTGCTTTTATAGAGCCGATCTCGCCTACCTTGGTCTTGGCTCTTATTGACGCAATCACACATAAACTTAAGGAACTCATTGAAATTTTCTTTAATTTGATCGGAGAAATGTTGCCATGAGTCAGTTAATTCAAAAAATAAATGATCCTCTTCCGCTTTGGAGTCTACCATCAAACTAATGACTGCAAGGTAATTCCCAATATCTATTGAATCGCCATCTTGATTATTTTGTGCAACTGCGTTCATTTTATACAAATACAATAATATAGGCACTAATAAATGTGGTTTGTTCCTCTCAGATAAATATTTGCATAAGTCATTCCATTGCTCATAGGTCATAACATCATCGTTAGTGGTGGACATGCCATCTTCTAATGAATCAATCCACCTAGGGTCATTAGGAAAACTAACTGTCTCAATAGAAGCCAATCTCAATGTTTTAGCAATATGAATTAGGCATGCTACTTCATTTGCGCCTGCCCTAGCCCATTGAGCGCAACTTTTTTCATCATCACCAAAGAAAACACCGCCATCTTGTTGTATTAATTCCTGAGCTTTATTTAGAGCGTCTCTACCTTCCTGGCCAGCTGAATTTATACCGATCAAACCTGCAAGATGCGTAGGATCCGATAAAAATATCATATTTTCTATACAAAATAATGCCATTCGCATCATGCCATCACATCTATCATCATAACCATCCACAACCAAAGCTTGATCATGGAGAGTACTTCCTAAACGGTTATCTTGATCATGGAAAATCATTCCTAAAAGGTTATCTTTATCTTGATTGTTTCTAGCAATGTGCATTATGGCTACAAGATCTTCAAAAGATAATTTCTTCTCCACAAATACAACATTCATCAAATGTAATGCTAAAGCAAAAGCATTATCACTGTCTTTAGTTTGAGAATTTTGTGCATCAGGTGTTGCACCAACATACCGTTTTGCTTCACATGCAAGAATAATCATAGTAGAGTTATTAATCTGCTGTTTTATGTTTTTACGAACATCATCATCCTCTACTGTCCTACTTCCATTATCTACCCTGACCCCATCAAGCTGGGCATGTAAATCAGCCTGTCCTGCATGTAATATTTTTATACATTTATCATTAGCTATAGTAGCAAGGTATAACGCAAGATTGCATACTGTTTCATAGCAATCCTTTTTCAGACAGGGTGTAAGAGAATGCTCCATCAGAATAGGAAAAATGTTAAATAAACCTTCATTTACCCAGTCATTCCCATCCTTGCCAAGAAGAATCAATTGATTTACGAATATACAAATATTGCTGATATTATCTTCAAATCTTTCGCTCTTGATATGGTCTGTACACTCTTTCATTATGTATTTTTTAGATACTTCAGAGCATGAATCATGTGTCAATATTTTAATCAGTAACGCAGAAATATCTTCAGAAAACAGGGTAGACGTAACCTCTTCAAGATAAATAAGACTTCTTTGAGTCGGTGCAGCAGCTGAAATACTCGCCAATTCATTAATATCAATTAATTTATGCATTAACAAAGCATCAATTAATTTTATTAATTGTGAATAGCAAGATAATTTAATCAATATACCATTTATAGATGCAGTATCTATAGGCCGTTCTTTATTCAAACCATCAACTGAACCAGGATCCAAAAAAGATGAGGTACATGTATTACCATCAATATCTGCATTATGAATGCATAAAATCATGAATAATTGTAATATATTCTTATCAACAACAGAATGATCATCTGCAGGTTGAGAAGGTAGCAGAAAAGAGAGATTAGTGAATGGAATAATGCGTAAAAATGACATCTGTAAAGCATGATGTCTTGTATTATATTCACCATTCTGATT
Organism: Rickettsiales bacterium; assembly: GCA_965262395.1. Taxonomy (GTDB): domain Bacteria; phylum Pseudomonadota; class Alphaproteobacteria; order Rickettsiales; family Anaplasmataceae; genus CBDHFF01. The sequence goes on along the minus strand of OZ253531.1, from coordinate 561,479 downwards.
CCCATGTTCTTTGATAATATCTAACACCTCTGTTAGTTTTTTCTCTAGTTCATTATACACACCACAAAAAAGATGAACCAACATACTCTGGACATATTTATGCTGCTCTGGATCTACGCCGAAAAAGGAATTATCATTCGCAGAGCGAGCCTTTTGTAAACCATCTGCCAGATCATTAATAAGTTCAGATATGCGCATTGGATCATTGGTCGTATGCACAATATATTGAACTATTAAATGGATATCTTTCACTTTGAGATGATTGTTAACAGCTGAATGCACAATGATACGTTGCAAAAAATTATATGCTTCTTGCGAATATTGCTCTACTGAATCTTCATCTGGTGCCCTAGCTACAATCTGCTTCAAAACCTCGGCAAAAACAGATTGATTTTCTTTGTCAGTAGAAAATAACACCTGTAGTAACTTAGGTGTCATTATCTCATCAAACTTAATATCTGCTGTATACCAATCTCCTGGAGCAATTGCATAAATAATCTTTTCTGCAATAGATGATGCCTTTATATCAGAGCCGGCGTTAATTAATGCAAGTGTAGCTGTTAAAAATTCATCTGAGGTACCATAATTATCAAGCGCTACATCAGCCACATTATCAATATTAATCTTTTTCTTTAACAAGCCTTGTATATCGACACGCCCATCTACTTGTGTATATATTTTCTTTAGTAATGTGTCATGTTCATTCTTATTCAATCTTCCCAATATCTTAGGATCAGTCGCACAAAACCTCACAATCTCGGGCACTCCTTCCGCATCGCTTTTAATAAAATCTTTAAGTACACTTACTGTTTCTTTTTCAGTCATTGCTTTCAGTTTTTCTGCAATACCCATTGCAGAGAGTTTTTGCCTTCTTTGCCTAGAAGATTGTAGTGTTTTATTCTTGATTTTCGAGAATATTACAGCAAAAATTATTGCTATTGCTATTGCTATAAGCAACAATAATATAGAAGAAATAATGATGGCAATATTACGTGAGCCAAGATGTTTTATAGACATGCGTCCTAATCCTATAATAAATATATACAATATAGTATGCAGATAACTTACAGCAGTAATCTTAATTTAAGTTAAATATCATCTGCTAAGATATTAATCTTATAATTACTAATATTAATTATACTAAGCTACATAGAGAAATGCAAGTTTGACAAGAGTCAAGATATATCAATCGCTGAATACGCTCTAAAGCTAAAGAATTTCAAAACGTTATGAATCACTTACCCAGATAATTTATTGATAAATAAATTATTGTAGATAGCAAACAAACATAAATTTCTTAAATACACAATTATCTGAAACTAAGAATCAAACTTCAATATATACCGATGTTGCATGCTAACACGGAAAATCTTGATAAAGATCTATTTAAAAATTAAGAAGAAACACTCATGGCACTATAAGACTGGTTAGGATTTTTGCCCAACAGAGAGGCACGTTCACTTTCACTTTCACTTTCACTAGAGTCATTGACTGTGGTGCCATGGATTGCACTATAAGACTGTTTAGGAGTTTCGCCCAACAGAGGGACACGTTCACTTTGAGCATCAGGCAGAAATTCACAAGTCAATTTTGAATTTGGTTTCTTTGCATTTTGAAAACCAACTTTTGCACGATTTTTTACACATTTTGTTTGATCCGTATGACCATTTGAAAAGCCAACTTCCGCACGATTTTCTACACATTTTGTTTGATCCGTATGACCATTTTGAGAACCAACTTCCGCACGATTTTCTACACATTTTGTTTGATCCGTATGACCATTTTGAGAACCAACTTCCGCACGATTTTCTACACATTTTGTTTGATCCGTATGACCATTTTGAGAACCAACTTCCGCACGATTTTCTACACATTTTTTTGATCCGTATGACCATTTTGAGAACCAACTTCCGCACGATTTTCTACACATTTTGTTTGATCCGTATGACCATTTTGAGAACCAACTTCCGCACGATTTTCTACACATTTTGTTTGATCCGTATGACCATTTTGAGAACCAACTTCCGCACGATTTTCTACACATTCTTCTTGAATTACACGACCATTGTGAAAACCAACTGCTGCACAACGTGCTACAAATATTGCTTGATCCACACAATCTTTATCAAACTCAGAACGCCTCTGCGAATACTTCTCCACTTCTTCTTCTGACACCTCCTCAAGAGTGTTTCGAAAAAATTCTGATGACATCCTATACTCTAATACAATTCCTGGATCGCTTATTGTTGCAGGTGCCTCGGCACTTCTAAAAAATCTATCAAAACGGAATAATTCCGGCGCAAATGGAAATAACTTATTAAAGTTTTCAATATTTATCTGCAGCTTGTTTAATGCCGCAGGTTTATCTTGTTTATTCGTTGCCGCAAAATAATCTATATACTTTTCAAGTATGATAATAACTGCTGTCAAATAACAGCGCGCATAATCCGGCAAATCATAATTATCCTGGCTATCCCTACAATGCTTCAATTCTAAGATATGTATTTCTAAATTAGATAGATCACGATCAATATCAGCTGCTACTTGATTCGTATTGACACCTATTCTCCCTGGAGCATTAAAAAGGCAAATCAAAGATTGATCTTTGTTAAATATATTCCTACGTTTCAAAGAGAATTTATAAGCACTTCTAGGGTTAATTGAACCTTTTTTATGATATTTATGATGATACTCAGTATCAACCATCAATTGAACAGACTCCATATTACAAATTAGAAAAGACGAAAGGCAATAATACTTATTCTCATGGTTTACCCTAACTGCTTTAGCATTAAATTTCACTGCATTATAGACTTTGAGTTCAAGCCCAGCAAGAAGGTTATATCTCATAGGCTTTTTATACTGATTTTCTAAGAAAAACATGCGAGACATGTGCTGTAATTCACGAGTAATCTTTGCTAGGGCATCTAAGTCATCTCTGTTACTTATTAAACTACTGAATAAATTATAACAATGAGGATTGTCATGTATTAAAAAGCAATAATTAGAAGTAAAAAAGTCTATTTTGTGCTGATCATTACTATCTCCCCAGTCAACATCGAAAATTTTATCTACAAATTCCTTAGCGTTAATTTTCTGTAACTCAGGATATTTTCTACATAACCCCTTCAAAATATCCATATATTTTTGATAATCATTAGTCAAATCCCCTGCATCAGTAATTATTTTAATACACTCCATGGATACATCATCACACATAAAGTCCTCATATATAGCTCCACCCCTTCTTTTACCCTTTACAACATATCCAGACTTATCTTTTTTTTCACGAGCTCTATGCATTATTAATATATTTCTAGGTTCCGTAGATTCAGATTCAGGTTTGTATTCAGGATTTTCCTTAGCTATTAAAGCAAAAGCTTTTATGACATCCATATCAAAAAGAGTCTTTGTATCATCCAACTTCATTGCAAACAAATCTTGACCTTGATAATGGTCTTTACTATGCCTATTGAATACATCTGCAATATAGTCAAGAAGCAGAGAGTGCATATTCCATTGGTAAGAAAGAAATTTTAATTTAGTGCGTACGTCACATTGTTTTAAATGATCTGGTACTTGAAAATGAACTACTAGATGCCCTTGTTGTTGATGAGACAACTTGGATTCATAGGGTTTAGTGAAAGTATCTTTTATGCATTCTTCAAGCGAATTATTATGACTATCTCTTGAGGCCACAGATTCATTACCACTTTCTATGGAAGCAGCTTGAACAGCAGAAGCCTCACTATCCACCTCAACAGCTGGCGTGGTGTGTGAGCCTCTTATCTCATCCGCTGCAGGAGATTCACTGTCCACCTCAACAACTGGCGTGGTGTGTGTGGTGTCTTCCGACTCAACCAATGGAGCATAGCTAACATTCTGATGTTTTCTTCCTTCTATTGACTTTTCTCTTCTTGATGTATTACCTCCAGGCACCGGCATAATAAACGCTCCTCACAAATCACATTCATTATAACAGTTAACCCAACATATTACAAAGATAGTTTATTAATAATTAAATACTTTACATAAATATATAAAATCCATCAGGGCAAAGAGTCATTATTCTGTGTAACTTTACTGATATATTAACAATATGTTATTTCATGCATATGATTTCAACATAAGATATTATCAATTATATGCAGTTCTTTGGCTAACAAAGCTTGATCAAGGAATCAAACCATTTAGAAAAATATATCACAAATAGAATCTGTGTATAATTGCTTAAAATATGAAATAAATAACAAGGATAAATCTTTACTTCAAGAATAAAATTCTTCTCAAATCTATGAATAAAAAAATATAATAAACCTTCATCAAACCTAATAGTACACAGCTACTTTTACAATACAAAAAGCCACTATAATCATATCAATAAAATTGCTTACATGCTGGAAAAAATGCAAAACCTCATAATCAAAGCAATGAAATACTATACAGCACTTTTCGCCCTATTTTAATACTCAACAAATCATTTAATAAATATATATAAACTAAACCCAATACAGAAGAAATCAAATCCAAATATACTGAAATACTCTTCAAAGATGATATTAAATACCACCCTAGAGCTGTTACTATAGCTTTATTTTAAGCAGCATGAATATGCCCACATACAATCTTACTAAAAAATCAAAGCAACTGTTCTTAATTTTTAAAATTTTAATGAGAGGAAGATATTTGTTCAAAAATAAAATATACTCAGAGCTGTAAATATGATTAACAATATGCAAATTTATTTAAATGCAGACATTAAACTTGGGACAGTCAGAAATGACTAAAGAGATACAAGAATTCAAAAGTACAAGATAGTTATTTTCTAAATATTTAATATTCTTAAAATAGAAGATACTACAATAATCATTAATCTAAGAAAAAATATTCTGGAACAATCAATAATCTCTAATCGAATGATAATTAAAGCATTCAAGGTCAATAAATCATTATTTATATGATATCTGGGAAAAACAAATGATAAATATTGTATCTATTAAACTCAAAAACTAAGAATGATAAATCGATAAATATCGTATCTATTAAACTCAAAAACTAAATCTGAAAATGAACATCAGAAAAATAGCATAGTATTTATATTACGTGAATCACTACAAACTTTTCTTAAGCATCCAAACTGGCTCCCCGGGATGGACTTGAACCAACGACCAATTGATTAACAGTCAACTGCTCTACCACTGAGCTACCGAGGAACACTCAAACACTCAAACACTCAAACACTCAAACACTCAAACACTCAAACACTCAAACACTCAAACACTCAAACACTCAAACACTCAAACACTCAAACACTCAAACACTCAAACACTCAAACACTCAAACTCAAACACTCAAACACTCAAACACTCAAACACTCAAACACTCAAACACTCAAACACTCACTCAAACACTGTCAAACACTCCACTAACACTCAAGAAAAAAATATAAAATAATGCATAAAATTATTTATCCAACACATCAAACACTCAAACACTCAAAATACACCTCGTAAACGACACTACTCAATTTATGTAAAATAAGCCCACTATGTTGTCAAGAAAAAAATATAAAATAATGCATAAAATTATTTATCCAACACATCAAACGTCGCATCAAAATACACCTCGTAAACGACACACTTAATTTATGAACTTTTTAAATGAAAAATATAAAGATCTCATCAGGGAATCAGGGAACAGGGAACAGGGAACAGGGAACAGGGAACAGGGAACAGGGAACAGGGAACAGGGAACAGGGAACAGGGAACAGGGAACATAGGCACAAAAAAAATCCGAATAAATAAAAAAAATAATAGAAGAAAATCTAAATAGAATCTAAACTTTCTCCTATTGAACTCAAATAAATATTTGAATTCATCATCACAGACAATACTCTAAAATGCAGTTGTAGCGTCTTCTCCATTAGGGTCATAAGTAGTGATTGGCATACCACCATTTTGCTGAACTCTGCTTGGATCTGGAAAACCATAACCAGAGCCACCTTGCGGAACCACACCTGCATTAGGATAAGGAGTCTGACTTGAATAAGTATTAACGTACTTATTAATATTATAATCTATGTCTGGCACTCCAGAGTGATGTAAATCCAGACGAATTTGATTATATACTCTATAATGCTTCTGAGCCTCAGTAGGATTTGAATTAGCCATATTTTGATAACTTATTAAATGCTGTGCTGCCGTTGCTATAGACTGTTCCGGATAAGAATATCCTTGAGAATATGTATGCATAATTTAATCTCCAAAAAATTAAAAATAACTAAACCTAGTTTATAGGCTCCATAGCCTATAAACTTATATCCAGAAGCACAAAAAAAATTACCTCTGAATATAATAATTATACAATGAAAGACAATTACAGACCATATGTACTTGTTGAAATCACTTGGTTGTTTGGACCAAAATTATAACCACTGGATACATTAGCTGTACCAACAGGATATCTAACATTATGTTGAGCCGCCCCTAGTCGATTAGGATATACGCTGTTAGCAAGACGTGTTGCATTATTACTGCGATTAATCGAATTTGCCACGTGAGAAATTCTTTGGTCAACACGGCCTCTCTGGTGTCCAGTGTTAGAACCAGAACGAAGTGCACCACGCGTATCCCTGTACATACCATAATATGCCTGCGCCTGTGTCGGATTAGTAGCAGCTGCATTTTGATACTGAACCAAATTCTGAGCAGCTGATCGAATATTTGCCCTTCTATGCAAATCAAGACTAGAAGGCCTAGCATGTGAGCCATAACCGTATGAATTCATAACAACATCCTCATAAATAATCAAAGAAAAAATAAGCATTTGCAGTGCCAAATTCAATAAAATCCTAGGCACAACTAATGCCCCCCACTATAACACCAAACCAAGAAAAACACAAATCAAAATCACATACTTCACAAGGTAGCTTCGTCTTGATGGCAAGTCTATTGTTTCAGATGAACCACTCTGAATAAACACTGATTGCGCAACAATTAGTAAGACAATAATTACATATGAACAGACACGCCATTAATATGTAAATAAGCATAAAACACCACTACAACACCACTAGATATCGCGGTCTTTATTTAATAGAAATTCTCTAACAAACTCAAACCACATCTCTCACGCATGTATAAAAAACATTCTCAGATGTACCTATGTCTGAATAGGTACATACAATGACTCCTTATGACTATTTTATTACATTTAATAAGAGCCACCACTATTGTAAGGATCTCCTAGGGGACTTCCATCAGAACCTGAAGAACCATTGCTTGCATTATCAGAACTACCACTCATGCTACTGTCACTATAATACGAACCTGAACCGCCGCCGCTCATGTGTGCCGGATTACCACCCACATCATATGAGCCGCCACTGCCCATGTACGCAGGATTACCACCCACATCATATGAACCGCCACTGCCCATGTACGCCGGATTACCACCCATATTATACGAGCCGCCACCGCTCATGTGTGCCGGATTACCACCCACATCATACGAGCCGCCGCCACTCATGTGTGCGGGATTACCACCCACATCATATGAGCCGCCGCCACTGCCCATGTGCGCAGGATTACCACCCACATCATATGAGCCGCCGCCACTCATGTGTGCGGGATTACCACCCACATCATATGAGCCGCCGCCACTGCCCATGTGCGCAGGATTACCACCCATACTATACGAATCTGAACCGCCACCACTCAGGTGTGCGGGATTACCACCCATACTATACGAATCTGAACCGCCACCGCTCATGTGCGCAGGATTACCACCCACATTATACGAGCCGCCACCGCTCATGTGCGCAGGATTACCACCCATATTATACGAGCCGCCACCGCTCATGTGTGCGGGATTACCACCCATGCTATACGAATCTGAGCCGCCACCGCTCATGTGCGCAGGATTACCACCCATGCTATACGAGGCACCACTGCCCATGTACGCAGGATTACCACCCATGCTATACGAACCTGAGCCATCACTGCTTGAACTATCACTAGAACCCATTCTCACCAATGGATCCCCGATGAAACTACCGTCATCTCGCATGAACACTTTCTCAGTATCAGGAATAGGAGCAAAATCACCCTGACTAAAAGGACTCTTACCATAATAATAAGTTCCAGCTGCCTTATTAACAGGTGCCGCAGCAGGCAAAGGGCGAGTAAGCACTACTGTCTTATGAGGTTCATAAGTATTGTTAGGATAGATAACACCAGAATTGAAAACACCAGAGTTGACAACACCAGGATTAGCGATACCACCACCACCTTGGGTAAAATTACTTTGCACAAAACTACCATCATCTCTCATAAACACCCTTTCACTGTCAGGGATAGGAGTGAAATCATCCTGAGAAAAAAGACTTGGCACAGTGTAAGGAAGAGGGGGAGGAGGAAAGCCTTGATTACCATTGGTAGAATTCATAATTTAACCTCTATAAAAAAAATTCAACTAAAATTAATGATATTATCACAGAAAGAACTTAACCAATGACAACAATCCTTCAACATAATAAAAGAATACGTCACAATATTCAGTCAATGCAATTACTTATATAATATCACAATTATTACTAAATAAAATAAAATTACCTATCCTTCATAGGACGATACATCCCAGCATGCTCGTTCAAGCCTGGCAGCGACGCCTCTTCTTCTCTAATTTTTTGCTCCACCAATTCTTCCATATGCTCTTGTAAAGCCTCACGCCTATATTTAACTCCATCGACCTCACCTGCAACTAATTTATTGAACATCCTAGCATAAAGCGTCCTACACTCGCCAGCATTATACTTCTGTCCTTGAGCAAGAAACAATCTAAATTTATATAGCTGTTTTGCTGTACTATAAAATGCAGCTATTGGATCATTAGGCTCAAGCTGATGAAAGTCATTTCCACCCTTTTCATAAAAACGACGAGAATCACCATGTTCATAGTATTCATCATACCAACTATCTACAGATCGAGATCCTTTCTCATCATATGCATTACCGTCTTTATCATATCTATATCCACCATCAGCCATATTAAAACTCCATATTAATTATTCAACGATTCACCTTAATTGCCGCCAGACAAGCATATAATTTACTTATCTTTCAGCGGACGATACATACCCTCATAATTGGTTGGAAAAAATGAACTCTCTCCTTCTCTAATTTTCTGCTCTACCAATTGCTCTATATGCTCATGTAAAGCTTCATGTCTATATGTAGTGCCACCAAATTTACCATCAACTAATCTTTGAAATATATCGTGATATTTACCAGTCTTCTCTTGGCTCTGTTTCATCTTTCCTCGACATCCAGCTAATCTAGAGTCATGTAACAGCTCTGCTGCCTTATAAAATGCAGCTATTGGGTCATCAGGGTCAAGCTGATGAAAGTCATTTCCACCCTCCTCATAAAAACGACGAGAATCACCATAATCATAGTATCCATTATACCAACGATCTATAGATCGAAATCCATCCCTATCATATTTATTGCCGTCTTTATCATATTTATTGCCGTATTGATCATATGTATATCCACCATCAGCCATATTAAAACTCCATATTAATTATTTAACGATTCACCTTAATTGCCGCCAGGCAAGCGTATAATTTACTTATCTTTCAGCGGACGAAACATCCCAGCATGTTCGTTCAAGCCTGGCAGCGACGCCTCTGCTCCTCTGATTTTTTGCTCCACCAATTCTTCCATATGCTCTTGCAAGACTTCAGGTCTATATTTAACTCCATCAACCTTACCTGCAACTAACTTGTTGAATATCTTATAATACCCTTCCTTAAAACCGCGAGCATCCCACCCCCGTCCTTGAGCTACAAACAACCTACACTTATATAGCTGTTCTGCTGCTTGATAAAATGCAGCTATTGGATCGTCAGCCTCAAGCTGATGGAAGCTATTACCACCCTGCTCATAGAAATAAGGACTATCACCATATTCATAATAATCGGCATATCGATGATGCACGTCATAATTATACTCATTATCGTCAACTCTACGTCCAGATCCTTCAGCCATATCAAACTCTCCATCATCCAATATAATTATTGGACATATTTATCAGATATATAATGCAAATGCAATATATATCTACATACAAGAATACAACTCAAGAAACTGAACTTAAGAAACTTAACTCAAAAAACTGAACTTAAGAAACTTGATAAGTTTGCATGCAAACAGCACTAAAAATTCCTTGAAAACCATACTATTTTACCAATGATTTGAATTTCATCTATGGAACATTCATACTCTTTGTATTTACTATTATCTGAAATAATACGTATTTTATCCTTATTATTCACCAAGTATTCTATTCTCTTCACAGAGCACCCTACTGAGTCCTTTATAACAAACACACCAGAAGGATACGGAGTAACTATAGCTGTATCAATTAATACTGTGTCGCCATGATTAAGCGTTGGCTCCATTGAATCACAAGCAACTTTATATAAAGATAAATTTTCATTATCCTTAAAGAAGGCATGCATCATGTTAACGTGCAAAAATAACTGTGGTGGAGTATTGCCGCAGTTATTACTTTCATTCAACTGAGATATTGGAACATAATTATCACAATCAAAATGATCATATGGTCCAAGATCTTGGTCTTTAACTAAATAAGAAATTGGAACATGCAAAGCATTACAAATCTTTAATAACCTTGCTGACGTAGGATTTGTAGACTTGCCACTCAAGATATCGTACACAAATGACTTACCAACAGTTGCCTTTTCTGCCAGCTTCCTTGCATTCATTCCCTTTGTATCCATCAGGCTTTTAATACGCTCAATCATGATTTTATTATCTGTTTTAATCATAAAATACTCCTATACTTCCCATTATTATACATGAGCATTCCTTGTTCTTAGGAATAGCACAACTTTAAGTAGCATACAAGATAATTTCATGCAACCTTAAATATGCATTAACAATATATTTATTTATGCAAGCTCATAATTAATTACCAAAACATATATTATTTATTAACTTTTTTACTATATCATTATCCTACTGCGCACTTACTAGGACACCGCTATGATCCGAGATTTCAAATTAAACTCAAAAGAAATATTACTCATAATTGATAATGATTACAACTTAAGCGAGTGGAGAAGGTTATTTACAACCGTACATGAGCATAAAATAAGCAAGGCTATCACAAACAAAGATATTTCCCTGGACTATTCCAATGATAGTATAAGATGCTATACAGATGAGGAATTAGTTTACTATGATATAAAGGCAATTTGCCGGCAATTAGAATTGCTCAATGTATCTAGCACCTTGATTTGCAAAATATTGCTAGAAGCATGCACAATCCTTCAACATGAGAATGCCTTACTCACCTATTATAATGGACAACCAACATGTGAAATAATGTTTGCAGATCACAAGATTTCATTATTGCCACTTTCATTAGAGCTATCTAATGACAATTCTACCGAAAAGAAAAAATTTATTAGCGAATTACAGAATGATTCTGTATTTAGCAAGAATAGCATTAGCTTGAACAAGCATTGCATTACTATAACTACATTAGTAGTTAAACAGGATATGAATGGAATAATAAAAGAAATATTATCCATTATGAACAAGTATAACTTGATCGAAAAGTCCTTAATTAGCGACATACATGATAAAATAATTAAACTGATATTGCAGAATCACGCCATATATGAATTAAACTCACTGCAAAGAGTGGTTAAAATGCCAAAATTCATGAACATTAAGAAGAATGTAAATTTAGCCAAAGATGCTATGTCTATCTACAACAAAATTATATCTGACAGCCATCCTGATAGCAATGAAGTATCGGCAACAAGTATTATTAAACATGCAGTAGCAGATTCCGCAAAGTTCGAACAGGCACCACCCCTAATAAAAAGAGGTATAAGTATAATTAATAGATATTTTGACTAATATGAGGCAGAACTAGCTCTGATTACCACCCAAAGCCTTGGCCTCTGATATTCCATTTTCCAATGCAAAGCTAACTGCGATTGCATATCTGATTACCACCCAAAGCCTTGGCCTCTGATATTCCGTTTTCCAATGCAAAACTAACTGCGATTGCATATCTGATTACCACCCAAAGCCTTGGCCTCTGATATTCCGTTTTCCAATGCAAAACTAACTGCGATTGCATATCTGATTACCACCCAAAGATTTGGCCTCTGATGTTCCGTTTTCCAATTTTGCAAATGTTTCTTCCAAACTCAAGCCAGAAAAATTCATATAACTTATTGAAGAAGAAACCCTTTCACCCAAAGAAGAGCTAAAATTAGCCAACCTATTATTAATACTACGATGAAGCAAATCAATGACATTGATTGCCTTATTTGCATTACAATCTATTATTGCAAATAATATCTCACCATGTCCATAATACCCAATAATGTCTCGTTTTTCCAATTTTTTTTCTAGTACTTCTATGATTGGAATTAAAAGCTTCTTAACATTAGAAAAAATCTTGACATGTTCAATAGAAATCAATCCAATAACCATATCTGCCATATTATGATCAGAAAAATCTATCATGACTTTTAACTCTTTTCTTACAGCCTCTTCATTTAAAATACCAAGATCTTCATGAACTTGATTAGATTTGGCCACAGGCACATGTTCTTTGAAATCATCTAATCGTTCTTCAATAGTAATGGGCCTTATAACTATTTCAAAATGCAACCCTCGGTCACTAGTAGCCACATTGTGCGTCTTAGCGTGTACATCAACATGCTCTCCATCAAGATTAATTAAACTAAAATCTCTAATTTTATTAAGTACGACATCAAGACTATGAGTAGAGTCATTATATTCTAAATAACTCTCAATGGCCTCTGTAACCTTGCTGCCAAATATAATATTAACGTTGCGACCTATCATGTCATCTTCATTATAGTGCAACAATCTTTCTATATTTTCATCAAATCCCTCAATAAATATTATTTTCTTATAATTATCTTGGCATACAGCGATAATTGCATCACCTGGCTGCATGGAGGTAACAGCTTCATACATATGTAATTTCTCTACAAGATCCTGATCTTTATCTATATATTGAATATTAGTAAATAATACATTAAACAGATTGTATAGTAGGCTATATTAGACAATCTACAGTTGTATCTGCGAATAGTCTCCGCATGGAATATAAGTCAGGAAATACTCTAATACTCTAATACTCTAATACTCTAATACTCTAATACTCTAATACTCACTATTATTTATTTAATTTTTGTATAAGAATACTCCGATCCTCTGGTATTCGCCTCTTAGAGGAACACCAAACATTCTTCTCTAAAAAGAAACCCGTAACACATAATGCCTCTACAACATCAACGTGCGATAGGCATACATCATCATCTACAACAACCGATCTGAAAGCTGCAGGATAATTAATTAAGCGATCCTTATACTGAATACCCACCTCTTGCACTACAGCACAACCAGTTTTTGGAGAAATATATGAAAGATCATCCACATTTTTACTGCCGCTCACTGCACATTTGTCAATCGTTAAGCCATAACCAAGATCAGATAATAACTGCAGCTCAAAATATATGTATTTTGATTGCCATCCCTGCCCTTTTAATGACAATAGGAATTTCATGCACGACTTGTAAATATTTTTATGAATTTCTCGCTCTGGAAGACATGACAATAATAAAGACGAGAATGACTTTAAAACAAGAAGCTTCAGATTATCATCAAAACAATAATCAAAATAACTACTAACTAATTCACAACTGAACCTACCCAAGCTATCTTGCAATCTAGCTTGCCACTTCACAGATAAAACATTACCAATTTGCAATAAAACATTATGTTTCTTACTAGGCCTAAATAAGCCTTTATATAAACCATGATCTTTCGTCAGAATTGATAATATGAAGAAACTTTCACCATATCTGCGATAACCTAATAAGATACCTATATCATTGTTAATCTTCAATGCATGAACCTGTTTATTATTCTTCTTCGTCCTGACCTACTATATCATCTAAAGCAATAAACTCACTACTAGGAACTTTTTCCAACTTCTTAGAATTACTGCATTTACTAACAATCAATTGTTTATGAACCTGTTTATTCTTCTTCTTCGTCCTGACCTACTATATCATCTAAAGCAATAAACTCACTACTAGGAACTTTTTCCAACTTCTTAGAATTGCTACACTTACTAACAATCAATTGTTTATGAATTTGATTATTCTTCTTCTTCGTCCTGACCTACTATATCATCTAAAGCAATAAACTCACTACTAGGAACTTTTTCTAATTTCTTAGAATTGCTACACTTACTAACAATCAATTGTTTATGAATTTGATTATTCTTCTTCTTCGTCCTGACCTACTATATCATCTAAAGCAATAAACTCACTACTAGGAACTTTTTCCAACTTCTTAGAATTGCTACACTTACTAACAACTAATTGTCCATTAACATAATTAGAATATATGAGATAATTATGTCCAAGTTTCATCTGAGAACCACATTCTTCTTTATTTAAAGTAGAGATCAAATGAACATATTGTTGGCCATTTTCTTCTACTATATCGTCTGTAGCTAGCCAGGTGTTATAGATATGTAGCTTCACCACATAATCAACATTATTTGCATGTACTATATTGACTACTCTTCCACTTACAATCAGGTTACTACCTCGCACCGCCTCTTCAACACTTTTTTCGACAGAGTTACAACTGCATTCAGCATATAACTCATGATTAAAGCCTAGCAACATAAATAGTGCAATAGGCAACCACCTAAACTTCATAATACAAACATATAAGGATTAATACATTGCTTGAACTTTATAATAAAAACATTAACATTGTCTTATACTGCAGGAGATCTACCGGTCATATCCATTTAATAACTTTCAATAAAGTGATAACATTAACCTGATAATTATCCATCAATTTCCCAACACTAACATTATAATTTTCAGTATCGGCTGCATAATTGGTCATCAACCTCCCAACACTAAAATCATAAATTCTATTATCGGCTGCATAATCCGGTCAGCAACTCCCAACACTAAAATCATAAATTCTATTATCTGCTGCATAATCCGGTCAGCAACTTCCCAACACTAACATTATAATTTTCAGTATCGGCTGCATAATCGGTCATCAACTTCCCAACACTAACATTATAATTTTCAGTATCGGCTGCATAATCGGTCAGCAACCTCCCATAAAATTCTATTATCGGCTGCATAATCCGGTCATCAACCTCCCAACACTAACATTATAATTTTCAGTATCGGCTGCATAATTGGTCATCAACCTCCCAACACTAACATTATAATTTTCAGTATCGGCTGCATAATCCGGTCAGCATCTCCTAGCGGCTCACATTATAATTGCTGCATAATTGGTCATCAACTTCCCAACACTAACATTATAATTTTCAGTATCGGCTGCATAATCGGTCAGCAACTTCCTAGCGGCTCACATTATAATTGCTGCATAATCGGCCATCGATCTCCTAGATTTGACAGTATTATGCGCAGTCTACTTATAAATTCTGGATTATTTTTTATCCATTTGATTGTGGGTTTTATTATAGATTCTATTACAAAATTCATCCCTTTCATCATGGATCTTATTATAAATTTCATCCATTCTATTAGGAAATTTATCCCTTTTATCATAGATTTTATTACAAAATTCATCCCTTTCATCATGGATCTTATTATAAACTTCATCCATTCTATTACTCTTGTTCTTATTTGCATAATATATATCCATATTAGATAAACTACGATTGCGAACGTTCATGGTTTTTCTAATATTAGATCAGTACGTTTTTGGTCACCCATGTTAGTTGTCGCTAACTTGGTGGCTTAATTATTTCATCAAAATAACACTTACCTCATTGGTTAAAATAAAACGATACCTACATACCAGATGAAGCATCTATACAATATATATTGTATGATTACTATATTTAATCAAGCATCTATCTTTATTTCATTGATTCATACTATATATAGTATCTAGAAATGATTAGATCATTAATGCAGTGACCCCGTCAATAAGAGAAATATTCTTCTTAATATAAGCGATGAATTAATAAGAAGATTTCAGATATGACAACTAATAACAATGCTCACATTAATGCAGTCAGCCCCATCAAGAGGAAAAAATTTCTCTTACATTAAGCAAGATATAGCATCAATAATACTACTCACATTAATGCAGTAAGCCCGTCAATAGGAAAGAACATTTTCTTGAATTTGCTTAATTTATACCAAATATGTCATCCAGCAAAAAATGCTCTCATTAATGTGTAGGAGCGTCAATGAAAAGTACTTCAATTGTTTTAATATGTTATTTATGAAATATATATGCGGCTTAAATTTCTAAGTAAGATTATCAAGGATAAGTCTGCCAAAGGACAGGTTATTAAGGAAAAATTTGATGCTTATTTTCTATGCGCACATGTGAATTCTTCTAATTTATTATAGGTTTCTTATCTAAAAACATAGAAAACGCAACGATCATTAAGTGCTGGATTTATAGATCCTGCTCTGGAAACATAGAAAAAGTAACGGTTCTAGATACTACAGCAATTTAGCCATACTAGATATCAAAATTTTATATAGTAGGAAATTGAATATACTTAAATACTTATATCCATTTTATATCTACTAGAAATAGTGTATTTATGCAGTGATCAAGGATAAATCTAAGGTCGCAATAAGCATCATTAATTTTTATTTGACTTTTACACCACTGTAAACGTATCATTGCAGTAATTATATAATTGTCTGTTTTATAAAATTCCATGTCATTACCACCTTCAAAAGTAAAATTAGAAAATATACTAGAAGATAAGACAGCCAGTGGCACGAAGAGTAATATAACGTTTCTAGATAAAATAATAAACTATTTCTCAGAATACGCATCCTCTGAACTTATAGAACGAGCACAATCTCCGTTGAACACAGGAATGATAATCATCTTATTATTCTTTGGCACACTGTGCTTATGGTCATATTTTGCACCAATTGAAGGCGCAGTCATTGCACCTGCACAGGTAATGGTATCTTCAAAGAAAAAAATAATACAGCATTTTGAAGGTGGTATAATCAAAGAAATATTGGCCAAAGAAGGTGACAAAGTAACGGCAGGACAAGAATTAATTAAATTACAAGATACCTCAGCTTTTGCAAATGAAACACTATTATTAAATAAATTATTCAACCTACAATCTCGCAAAGAGCGATTGTTAGCAGAAAAAAATGATTTTGCAGCCCTTGTTTTTTCTGATGATTTAGCGATGAAGGCACTGTCTGATGATAACAAACAATCTATTCTTGATGAAGAAATGAGATCATTTGAAATCAGACAAAAACTCACAGACGGTCAATCTGATATATCAAAACAGCGCATAGAACAGTCTCAAGATGAGATAAAAGGAATATTGGAGCAGTTTGCAGCTGTAACACGACAAAAGGAATTGATTGAAGAAGAATTAGAGTCCACAAAAATTCTATTAAAATCAGGTAGCGCTGTAAAGCCAAGAGTCTTGGCCTTACAAAAAGATCTGGCACGAGCTACAGGTTCAATCGGTGAATCTAAATATACAATCGCTAGAATTAATCAACGCATCAATGAAATCAATACTGAGACCCTAAATATTAGACATAAATTCTCCAATGAAGTAATAAATGAACTCAAGGAAGTAAGCTCACAAATACTAGAGGTAAAAGAAAATTTAATAAAACTAAGGGATATAAGAGAAAGAACTGTGATTATCTCGCCACAAGATGGAGTAATAAACAATTTGAATTTCTATACAGTTGGCGGAGTAATTTCCCCTGGGGTGCCAATTATGGAAATTATACCTAATGATGATAGCTTGTTAATCGAAGGAAAAGTTTCTGTACAGGACATAGATGAAATAATATTAGCCAAAAACACAGAAGAAAATATAATTAATGTTGATGGCGTAACTGGTCTCAAAGCCAAGGTTAGGCTTTCCGCTTACAGCACAAGAAGGGTGAATATGATCAACGCTATTGTCATCTATATATCTGCTGATTCAATCACAGATAATCAAGGACAGCAATCCTATATTGTCAAAGCACATATACCTAAATTAGAATTAGAAGCAGCACACCTACCTACAGATTTATATCCTGGAATGCCTGCCGAAATATATATTACAACAAAATCTAAAACTATAATTAACTACTTACTAACTCCAATTGCTGGAAATTTTCATAAGGCATTCCGAGAAGATTAGTGATTACATAAAATTTCTACTAGAAAATAAACCATGTACCTAGAGCAGGTTCACCATTTTTTTGTATCTAGAGATAAAATGCCTACATTATTAACTGATTTAGACTTTTACCAGTGATAATTAATATCACTCTTGCCATGCTAAGGCGTACGTGTTAAAATAAGGAAGTTTTTTTGCTTTCTAAGATAAAGCTTTATAGGTTATTTGTGTCCGTAATTTTAATTGATGCAACGCATCCAGAGGAAGCCAGAGTTGTGCTTCTTGATAATAATAAAATAGTAGATCTGGATTATGAGGTGTTCTCAAAAAAACAGATAAAGGGAAATATTTACCTTGCCAAAGTAACAAAAGTTGAGAGATCTCTGCAAGCTGCATTCATAGAGTATGGCGGTAATAAATCAGGATTCTTACCATTTTCTGAGATACATCCAACTTATTATCAGATTCCAGAAGATGAGAAGGCTGCCTTGCTTAATAGACAAGAGAAAAATAATGCCGCAATGAATGAGGACATAGAGCCTAATGCTGCTGCTAAATCAGATGAAGTTAAATCAGATGAAGTTAATGATCTGTATAGTCAACTAGACAATTTTACAGATGGTAACAACGATACTAATGATAGTGAATCTAAAGATATCGCAGAAGACAATTACCTTTCCTCTGAAGAAGAATATTTACTAAACTTAGAAAAGAATCCTTCCCAAACTGAGAAACCACATAAACCAGACTCACGCAAAAATAATGGTAAATTCCAAAATTCATCTCAAACCTCAGATATACCTCATTATAAGATTCAAGACGTTATAAAAGAAGGACAAGTTCTTCTAGTGCAAGCGGTAAAAGAAGAACGAGGTAGCATTAATAGAAAGGGTGCTTCCTTCTCATCATATATTTTATTAGCGGGGCGCTTGTCTATCTATATGCCTAACACACCAGGAAAGGGGGGTGTTTCTAAAAGAATTTTTAATATGCAGAAGCGACGCAATCTGAAATCCCTTATTACTTCTCTCTCTCCCTCCAAAAGGAGTAGTGTAATTATAAGAACAGAGGCAGAAACTGCTTCAATGGACGTGATAAAACATGACCTAGAATATCTACATGGGTTATGGGAGAGTATTAGATTAAATGCCAATAAACAATGTGCTGGAACACAGGAAGCGCCTTGTCAGGTTTATACCGAGGGTGACATTATTAAAAGAACCTTCAGAGACTTATATAGTAGCGACGTAAAAGAACTCATAATAGAAGGAAACGATGCATTCAAATCTGCAGAGACATTTATAAAAGATGCATTCTTGCAAAATAAGCCGAAGATAAGGCATTACAAGGGAGTAAGACCCATATTTGTGCATTATAAAATAGAAGAACAATTATTGGAGCTTTATAGCAGTACTGCACAGCTTCCTTCTGGTGGTTATATAGTTATAAATGCGACAGAAGCACTGGTATCTATAGATGTTAACTCTGGCAGCATGACAAACAGAAGTAATATAGAAAAAACAGCCTTTATTACTAACCGAGAAGCAGCCGCCGAGATAGGCAGACAATTAAAATTGAGAAACTTGTCTGGTTTAATTGTAGTGGACTTCATTGATATGGCAGACTACAAAAATATTCAAGACATAGAAAACAAAATAAAATCATCTTTCCAGGATGATAGGGCGAAGACACAATTTGGCTCAATCAGTCAATTTTGTTTATTTGAAATGTCCAGACAAAGATTAAAACCAAGTTTCCTTGAAGTGTATGCTCAAATATGTCCAAAATGCTCGGGAGCGGGATATATAAGAGCCGTAGATCCAACGATTGCTTCTATATTTAGAGCCTTGAAAAGTGACCTGCGCAAATATCCAGGTAAACACCTCAAGGTGATTACCACACAAGAAGTTGTGCTACAAATTTTAAATAATAATAGAACTATCCTTATGGATCTTGATGGCCAGCATAAAACATCAACGATAATGGATATAGATACTAGCCTGAAGCCAGGACAATTCAGAATAGCAGAAAATACGGAGTATGCCCCAGCTGAAGTCAAAAACCCAGATACTGTTGAGTTTTTTGGTACAAAGACCTTAACAAAACAAAATAAGGAGCAAGATCCAGTTAATAAAAAACCTCCACCTTCAAACAAAACCTACAAAAGCGGTAGTGCACATAGTCAACAGCAAAAAGAAGGTGTAGATGGCAAAATGTCGTGGATAAAAAAGTGGATACAATGGTAAATATCCACCACTAATGCATAATATCTATTATTATAGTATAAAATTAATAGCAATAAACTCAGGACTTGCATTGAACATTAATTATATATTTCTGACAGAATGATACCTCATATAAACAAATTATTGAGTACGGAACATACACAGAAAGTGACCAAAGGTATAGAGTATGATAATGAAAAAAAACATTTATATTCTTCCTGTGATATTAGACATGCTGGTTATAAGATCGCACCAGTAGACGTGAATTTATTTCCTGCAGCCTTTAGTTACTTTAATAAAGACACGATAGAATACTTCAAATTATCGTATACATCAAAAATTCAACAGCGAATAAAATCGAAAAAATTATTAATCATCCTTGAGTGGCATACACGCAATAAACAATACTTAGAAAGCATCAAACTATTACAAGAAATGCTGGAATCATTGGGCTATGAAATAAATATAGGCTCCTATCGATACACTAAACCAAAATACAAAGAAACCAACGCAGGAGATATTTTAACTATAAAACCTCTAATAAGAGTTGAAAATAAGATTATCACCACTGATGGCTATGAAGCAGAAGAGATATTATTACAGAATGATTGTATTATAATACCAAAGATACTCTATGGTCTCACACAGAAAATTACTCCTTCTTTGAGTATGACTTGGCAATATAGAAGAAAATCTGATTTCTTTATAAAATATGACGAAGTTGTCACAGAATTCTCAGATAAAGCGAATATAGATAGCTGGCTGTTATCGGCTTATACTGAATCATGTCAAAATGTAAACTTCATGAATGAAGAAGGTATTGAGAACTTGATGCTGCAGACGGCGCTATTATTAGAAAAGATCAAGAAGAAATATCAAGAATATAATATTACTCAGCAACCTTATATATTTATTAAAGCAAATAACGGTACATATGGCATGGGCATTACTACCATTAAAGATGCAAGCGACCTAAAGCTATTATCTCAAAAAATAAAAAACAGACTATCGTATATTAAATTCAATACTCATGTTACATCATTTTTATTGCAAGAGGGAGTACCCTCCATAGAGCAATATGATGGGCATTCAGCAGAGATTGTATCTTATGAAATGTGTTCCGAATTATTTGGATATTTATGTAGATACCACAAACATGTAGATAATTTAGGTAATTTGAACATTGCGAGGACAAGGCTTGTGGATGTAACAGCCAAGTATAATAATGATGTAGCATATCAATTAATCAGATCATTAACTATGTGTGCGTTAGAGAACGAATTAAATAGTTCTAAGTGATACTTCTATAATAATGTAGAAAATAGTCCAGAATCAGATCATTAACTATGTGTGCGTTAGAGAACGAACTAAATAGTTCTAAGTGATATTCTATAACGAATACAATAAGAACACACACTATAAGATAACATCCCAATACTAACAAGATATCCGAGTGTCCCCAAAATATCCAGTATCTTACCTAAGTCACCGCCAAATATGGCATGCATTACAGAATGCTTAGATTCCATAGCGCCATATATATCGATATAGGCAATTATTCTAAGCATAAAAGAAAAAAATAAAATATATAAGCTATATATGCTTGCGTTGTAATCTATCTCTCTACAATGTAGATCACGGTGTTTGTGTAAAATAACATTACACATTCCCATAAATGCCAATATGAAGCTAGCCAAAAATGCCTTATAATGCACTATTATTAATCTCTCATGATTGATAGTCAATATCAACATATAACCAAACACAAACATAATCATAGATAAAAATAGACTCACATCATTATATTGCTTAAGGTTCATATGAATCCTGACCGAAAGAAAGAGCAACAAACATAACGAGAATGGGACAAGTGAAAGATATTTCACATAATCAGAAAATATCCTAAGCACAAATATATCTTGCATCTCAAAGAATAAATAGGTTATTGGTGTAAGCATTGCACATAATACATAAAATAGTATAAGAAGATTAATTGTTCGTTTGAACCTACGAATCTTAATGCCAGAGTAATCCATAATTAGTAAATACATCACTATTGTGGTAAAAATAAAAAGCAATTTTAGTATATGCATGCCACCAAGCGTGAGATCTTCAAAAAATATAATTGAATTAAAGACCTTGAGATAATTAGGTATATTATTAAATGCCATAATAAAGCAAATAGCGACTGATACAAAAATTACGGCAGAACCAGAAAGACCTAATGATATTGTAAATTTCTCTTTATCCTGAAGACGTAAGGAGGATATAGCAGAGAACATTACACCGCCAGCCATAAAGCCAACCGCCAGGCAAAACACAAGATTCTGCAAGAAAATCATATAATTTATTCTTATCGGAATAGTCTCAGGAATAAAAGTAGAAATAAATAACAATACTACACCAATGCTTGCACTATAAAATGGTATTTTTGAAATAAACCCTCTATTCTGATTATAATATATATTCCACAATGTGGATATCACAGCCAACATAAAGAATATTGAGGCCATATCAGAACTATCTGCACTTGCAGCAACAAAGAATAAGTTATCCACAAAATGCAAATTAAACAAACTAGATAATAAGAATAGGAATGATGACATTCCCATACAGATCAATACACACAACGAAAGCAAGAGCCATTTTTTGGTGATATCTATACCATGATCTTTCATATCTCCTAGTAACATTTAACAATCTATATTAGAGGCTGCATGCTATACCTATAATAAGATATAATCAATGCTAATCTTAAATGCAGTTACTTAAGCAGTATTAGTGATAATATAGACAGATATTCAGTTATGAGACTCTAATTTCAGTATTAGTTTGTGAATATACAACATATATAAAAACGAAGCTCAAAATACTGTATAATCATAGTATCTTCTACGTATATAGTACGCAATGACTATAATTTTTTATGAACATACTAATTGACATTGGGCTATATAATTTTTAATCTTCGTATGTTTTATTATATAAGTGAGATAGTTATCAATAAAGGTATTTCAATTTTCAAGTACATAGTCATGTTAATGGGAGTCTCTCTAGCAGTTGGCTCGTTATTTATTGTAATCACTATATATAAGTATATTAACAACGACTCCTCTAGCTCTTGTCCGCATCTTTCAGAAATCACCATAGATTTTAATGAAGATTTCGAAAATATTTCTTCTGTAGACGGTAATTTAGTAATACAAGGAAAAAAGAGAATCGTTATAATGGACAAATGCATGAACAAGGTGCATAAAATAATAACAAGGGGGGAATGATATTTGATGAACAAAACCATCAAGCATCAAACCACTCATACAACTATTATTTCACCTCTTCTTTGACCTCATCTTCTGCTGCATTCTCCACATTCTCATTATCTTCTTCTGCATGGGATATCACTTGATGAACAAAACCATCAAGCATCAAACCACTCATACAACTATTATTTCACCTCTTCTTTGACCTCATCTTCTGCTGCATTCTCCACATTCTCATTATCTTCTTCTGCATGGGATATCACTTGATGAACAAAAACATCAAGCATCGAACCACTCATACAACTATTATTTCACCTCTTCTTTGACCTCATCTTCTGCTGCATTCTCCACATTCTCATTATCTTCTTCTGCATGGGATATCACTTGATGAACAAAACCATCAAGCATCAAACCACTCATACAACTATTATTTCACCTCTTCTTTGACCTCATCTTCTGCTGCATTCTCCACATTCTCATTATCTTCTTCCTTTTCTGCATTAGCTTCATTATTATCTTCTTCTTCCTGTAGAGTTCTCTTTTCCTCTTTTACTTTCTTTAGTTGATCTTCTTCACTCTTACTGATTTTAGAAAAGTCATCTACAATATCCTCTTTATGAGCCTCTATGATCTCATTAATTCGGTCTATATTTACTGATTTATTCAAATCTTCAGAGGTAAGCTCATCTGTTATTTCTGTAAATACTACCAAGGACTTCCTATATTTACTATCTTCTGGGAAAGAAGTAGAAAAAGCTTCTTCAAGAGACTTTATCTTCTCATGCTGCCCCTTGGATGCATAAGCCAAGGCCAATCTTATTACATATATTTTCTCTCGCTCTGTTAGGGGCGCCTTAGGATCACTTCTGAACTCTAATACCCCTTCAGCAAGAGTCATGAATTGATCCCATTCCTTTGATCTCCAGAATATCTCACCTCTCAGATCTGTACCACGTACTGTACTCAGGCTGCCTATAACCTCTGAAGCCTCTTCATATTTTTCTTCAAGTATCAATGCGTCAGTTAATAAGTATCGTCGTTCCCTAACCTCTCTTCCCCTAAGCAAATCAAAATCAGTATCTTTATTCAATAAATCAATCACTGCTTTATATTTATGATTGTTTATCTTAATAGCAGATAGCTTCAAACGCTGTAATTGACGTTGCTTATCCTTCAATCGAAAATTAACCAGATGTTCTAGTAATTTTTCTGCCTGATCAACCAAATCAAGATCTAATAATCTATCTATAAAGTTCAAGGTTATCTTAACACCTATACTTCCAACGGGCATTAATTCTTTGAATTCATAAAAAACTAGAGCTGCACCATAATCATCCAACAAAGTGTCATCTTTATCATCTATCAATAATTTTATAAATAATTCACCCATCTTCTTGGTAATTTCAAATATATACTTATTACCTGGATACTTTTTTATCATCTCCTTATATGACAACATACCCTTGTAATACTCTTTCTCTTCAATATATAAATCACCTATATCTTTCAAAAGAGGCACCTCAAACTCTGGAGAACTCCAAACAAATTTAATATCTAGCAATTGTTTCAGTGCTACCACTCTATCAACTTTTTGAATGCTATACAGATATTTGGTTTTACGATAAACAGCTAGTGATCTATATTTTCTATCATCACTCTTTTTTGATAACAGGGTATAAATCTTTAATGCATCTTTATATTTCTGTTTTTTCTCCAGCAATATCGCTCTATTATATAGCAATCTATTTACATTATGAGTTTTCATGGCACTAATTATGCTATTCATCTTATTTGCTATGTCTATAAGATCATTATTGATTGCTTGTTCGAAAGCCATGAATGCAAATTCTTCACGGAACATATTATATTCTTTCAGGAATTTTTCAGAACCAATTATATATTTCAATGTTTTTTGATCATCACCCATTTTAATATCAATGGCATCCTTCCAAAATTGCAGCTCTAATTTATGATCATCCGATAGTTCTTCTTCATCAAGGGTATCAAAAAGATCCTTTGCCTGTGAATAATTACGACCAAAGTACAAAGCTGCTGCATATAACAACCTATATCTAACGCTGCTAATAACCTTCCTATCACCTGATCTAATATAATCTAAATATCCTAGTGCATCTTGATATAAGCCATGACTCAGGTATAATTCTGCAATCTTAATTCTAATATTCCTTCGCTTATATGGATGCACCTTAAGCAAATTTTTACGTAACATTATAATGCTTTCGCTATAATTTTTTTTGCCACTCCAGACAGAAAATCTGTACAATGGATGTGAATAATCAATATCATAAATAAGTTTTTTGGCTTCATCCTTCTGATTTTCTGCAGCCTCTTTATTTTTATCCTTTGTGTCAAATACTTCTGTAGTTGCAATCTCCACACCAGTATTATCTGCTATATCACGAATCTCCAATTCATTTGATAACGGCTTGATTACTAAGCCTAGAGAACTTGGTAGAATATGAAAATCAATATATTTATGTGTCTTAGTGAATGCTCTGCCTGAAATATTATCCAGTATCAACCACAACTCATCACCAATATCGCTATCATTAACCTTAATAAGATCCTGGTTTGATATACTTTCAATAAAAACGACCTCATTATCAACATCATCATCATCTTCCTCCTCCTCAGATTTATCTTCAATAATCTTGGGTCGCTTATAATAACTATGTATAACTTCTTTTGGTACAAATTTAACAACAACCATATTACGGAGTATTTGCAGATCTGCAAATACTCCCTCAGGAATCTCTACTTGTATGATCTTATATTTATCGTGTTGCTGTTCGGAAATAAGTGGGCTAAGTTCATTTTTTTCAAGATTATCTTCTGTATTTTTCGTATTAAATACTATCCATAATACATCTTCTCTTTTGAAAACTCCTGCCTTCACTGCATTCACATCATCAAATTTTAACCAGAATTGACTATTATATTTCTTCATTTTTATAATAGCTTTTTCTTTATCGTTGAGCTTTGCCAAAGCTTCTTGTTCTTTCTTTTCCAATAACAACTTTTTCTGCCCTTCAGCTGAAATAACTGGCGTATCTTCAGTTAAATCATCTTTGGTAATAGTAATCCCACCTGAAGAATTGCTATCTATACTATAGCTATCCTCTGAAGCACTACAATAATCGGAAGAGCAATATATAAATATGATGAATATTATAAATCTAATCATTACAACCCTTCGTCCTCGTTCATATTAGGTATATCATCTGATATCTCATTAATAACTAAATCTATTCCTGTTTTAGGATCATTGCTATTAGAAGATCCTGCAAATATATTTATATCCTCTACATAACCAAGCTTTTTGATATCTTGGGATATTTCAAATGCATTCATAAGAACATTTTCCCATTCCTGATCAAGCTGCGACTGATCTGAATCTATGTAACTGATTACATAAATACTATTAGTCATTTGTGAAACAAGATCGGCAATAACGTGCATCACCGAATCAACTTTATTATCATATAATTGCTTTTCTGATCTAAATACCTCGCCAGGAAAAGATACTATAAGTCTATGACCCTCATTTTTCACCTGAACATAACCATATTCATTAACAAATTTATTATTCAACACAGCTTCAAGATATCCCAGATCCATACCATATCTTCCCTCTATAGTACTAGCGTTACTAGAAGATTTTTTGATTATCTCAAATTCAGATTTGGTATTACTCACCACGCTATACCAATCTTTCTCATTCAATTCTGAAAAAGAGAATAATAAAATGAAAAAAGTAAGCATTAAGGATAGCAAATCAGCAAAAGTCACTATCCAAACTTGCTTATTATACTCATCCATACAACAAAAGCCCACATAACAGACAGTAGATCTATCATATTCATGATGCTATATCAATAGATGCCTGACAAGGCAAAGAGCTATAGGCCAAATATATGCTGTTGTTTACATATAGGCCGGTAAAAAATAAGGAGGTATACGCTTAATATATGCTGCTGGTTATATATGACAGAGAAAATAAGGAGGTATACGCTTAATATATGCTGCTGGTTACATATGACAGAGAAAACAAGGAGTTATACGCCATGATATATGCTGCTGGTTACATATGGCAGGAGAAAATAAGGAGTTATACGCCATGATATATGTTGCTGGTTACATATGACAGAGAAAACAAGGAGGTATACGCCACGATATATGCTGCTGGATACATATGGCAGAGAAAATAAAGAGTTATACGCCACGATATATGCTGCTGGTTACATATGGCAGGAGAAAACAAGGAGTTATACGCCATGATATATGCTGCTGGTTACATATGGCAGAGAAAACAAGGAGGTATACGCCACGATATATGCTGCTGGTTATATATGGCAGGTAGAAAACAAGGAGTTATACGCCACGATATATGCTGCTGGTTACATATGGCAGAGAAAACAAGGAGTTATACGCCACGATATATGCTGCTGGTTACATATGGCAGAGAAAACAAGGAGGTATACGCCATGATATATGCTGCTGGTTACATATGGCAGGAGAAAATAACATATTGAATAAAAGACATGGAAAAATGTACTAATAGCGCATAAAAAAAGGGAGCTAGCAAAAACTAGCCCCCTAATTATTAGTTATCATATGGGTAAATTGATTTGTTTCAAATTACAAAGCAAAAAAATATTTGCTAAAAATAATTATAACGCCCCAAGCTAGCAAGCAGTAGCAATGCCTTGGCTTTCAAAATCAGTTTGAAGATCCCCAATATTAACCTCTAAGTTCGTAGTAGTAGCACTATCAACAAAGATATTAGTAGTAGGCAGAGCAATACTTATTGCTCTTACTATATCACCACTCATCGATAGATCAACAACGACCTGAGTGTTTGGATCGATATTATTCACAAGAACCGGTACAGTCTTACTAGTAGTAGGACTGCCATCATCAAGTAATCCCATATGACTATCCACTCTAGAAACAGCATCACAGCTCTCAGTATCAAGATCATTTTTTGCCTTTTGAATAGCAAGATCTTTCTCAGACAACACTCCTTTCCATACAATACGAAGTACTATTTGTGAAAATAACCCAAGGAATATAGTTGTAAACAATGATATAAATCTAACAATAGCCAATGTATTGCTTAAATTTTTATCAATCATAATAATTTTAGCTGCATCTAAAACTCTAAGTATATTAAGCAATACGCTTATAGATACCAGTGTAGTACCAATAGTAGTCACTAATATACTAACAGTAGTGTGAGCTTTACTTTTTTTACGAGTACCCTCTGACATACCTTCAATCGAAGAAACCACACTATACCATTTGTAAACAAAGAACATCAAATAAGCAAATGTGGATATCAAAGACGATATACCCATACCTAGGGCAATATTCTTCGGCTTGAAAGCAACAAAAGCATAATAAACTCCTATAGCTTCAGCAGCAATTGTAAGGGTCGAGTATAAGATTTCGAATGCTTCAAAAGCAAGAGATGTTATGCGACTCCTATTTTTAGATCTAGTTGCTTCCTTCAACAAAACATAATAATGCATATTCCGTGCTCTAATATGATCATTAATCTTTTTAAGTGCCTCGCCTTTATCTGCTGTAGCTTTAATATTATTGGCAATTTCTTCACAAGCAGCTTTGACTGCAGCAACATCACAAGGAGTATTCTCTTTATAATTCTTCATTATCTTTGCTTGATCAGACTCTTTATCAGACATGCCTGCTGCATATTTCATCTCTTCAAGAGAAAGTGAAGATTTCATAAGTCTCATAGCAAAATCATGGTCATCTATTTTTTTATCGACAACTGATTGGTAAATAGCTGTAAAAAATGTCACAAGCGAAATTATGAAAACTATTGCTGCTAATAAGAACTCAATAACTTCTAAAGCTTGAGATACTGCATCTTTTGCAAAGAAAGCTCTGAACGATGATTTAGAATGCTGCATCTTAGCAACAAATTTTAAAAAACCACTAACAACCATTACTGTTATCAATATCAACGATATTATCGCAGAAGCGTGATGCATTTTCTTAATCAAGGATGATTTTTTAGAATGCTTCGCCCTGTCAAATAATGTGGTTAAAATTGATAAATTAGCAGCTTGGTTTGCTTTCTTATCCTTATTCTTGTCGAAAGATAGACCTGGATTATTTAAAAGTTGTGGTAAAATTCCATTTTTTGTTTTTTGTTTTGTTTTTGGTTCAGCCATTATTGCCCTCTTCAATCATTAAAGATATAATATATACTTGTCTTAAGGATATCATATGTCTGAATTATCGTCAACCCACACAGTATAATGATTACTAGAATTTAATAATGATCGATGACGATTAATCAATGTTTAAGCAAATAGGAGTATCAATTTGAGATTGTGATACTCAATCGTACACTAATGCTATGCCTACAGAACCCCAGACAGTACCTAATAGCAAAGATAAACCAAGGTTAGACCTAAAATCAGAGTTAGACCTAAAATCAGAGTTAGACCTAAAATCAAAACTAGATCCAAAGTTAGACCTAAAATCAAAACTAGATCTGAACCTAGGCCTAAAACCAATGCCAGAACCAGAACCAGAACCAACGCCAGAACCAGAACCAACGCCAAAACCAGAACCAAAACCAGAACCAACGCCAGAACCAACGCCAGAACCAACGCCAGAACCAACGCCAGAACCAACGCCAGAGAAAAAGCCGGTAAAGGTAAAAAAGGATAGTTTATCTAAAGTGCTGTACACAAATAAGGAGCGAACTGGCATAATGTTCAAAGGTGTAGCATACCCAAACCTCTTACCCATTAAAGTTATTACAAATGAAGGTACGCCATTAATATATTGCTTACCACTTGATAAAAATAACAAGGTAACTCATCTAACAGATTCTTCGACAACAATATCACCCAGCAAACAGCAATTCCTCAGTCATATTAACGAAAAATCATCTGTAGGTGGGTTAAGAGTTTGCCTGCTAAGTCAAGACGGCCACAATGATCATCATGATAAACTAACAGTGGAATCTATGAATTTCATCGGAAAAATAACAGCAATAGAAGAAAAAAATATACAAACCGCCTTGAACAAAAACGATCATAAATTAATTATAGTCAATCCAACTAAACAAGAAGCAGAAGATATAGAAGTCACAGAAAAAAAATGCCACGTAGATCCGTCCAAAATATGGATACATAGGAGCATAAAAGATACTGCAGATAAAGAAAAATTTTATAACAAAGAGTCTACTTTCAAAAGCACGGAACATGCACAACTACTCATCTTACCAGAAAAACCTCATAAATCATTTAAAGATCATGCATTAGATTCCATTCTAGGATATGAAAAATTCAGCAAACTATCAACCGGCGAGAAAGTTGTCGCATCATTATTATTTCCTGTAAGATTAATATTTAGTGTTGGCGCAAAAGAATCTAGTGAAATGATATATGGAGCTAATTATCCTAATAATGCCAGTTATCGCAAAGAAAATAGATTTAAAGAAGAGTCTTTCAAAAAAGTGTTACATGTGGATTCAGAGGACTTCAGTAAAATTGATGAAACACTTAAGGCTAAAGTAGATGAACTAGAAGAATCACAGAGAAAAACGACAGGTATAGCGGGAGCTCTAATTGGCTATGATAAATTTTCAGATATGAGTTCTGGCAATAAATTCCTTTATATACTAACAGCGCCCTTCACATCCCCCCTGAAAGCAGTAATAAAACCTGTAGTCCTATTAGGTGAAAAAATTAGAACCAGAAAAGGTGCAAAAACAGAATCAAAAACAACCCCTGCTCCAGGTACGATAGAAAAACTCTTTATAAAGGCAGATGATTATCTATTTTCAAAAAATATTCAAAAGATGGCTAAGAAATATAAAGTATCTACCCATGTGATAAAAACAATTATTCGACAAACAAGAGAAACATTGGAAGAAAAGATAAAAAAGAAAGATGATGATGAAAATCTAATGAGTCAAGTAATGAAGGGCATTACTGAGCCAGAGCCTGCAATAACATTAGAAATCAAATCGCTCGCAACAATGAGCGAGGAAGAAAAAGAAGCGGCGTTAGCAGCAAAAAAAGAAGAAATAGAAAGAGGCGAATATGGTGTTAACCCTCTCAAGGGAAAGCTAGAAGAAGCAGATACACCACCAAAAAGCCCAGAGGTCTCTCCACTCTCAAAACCAGAGGATGAGGTCTCTCATTCTACCAATACTCCAGGACAATAAAGGGTGATTTCATACCTTTACACTTTTAATCCGAATCTCTTCTCCATGTTGGTAACTATATCTGGCTATATCTGGCTATATCTGGGTACGGATCTTCACTCCAACTAGCTTCCAAGACCTTAATTTGCATAAGAATTGGGATCTCCCCCCTTTAATTGTTCTATTGAATAAATTCCAAGACCTTAATTTGCATAAGAATTGAGATCTCCCCCCTTTAATTGTCTATTCAAGGACTTTCAATACCAACAAATTTAACATAAACTATATTTATGAATGAGCTTCTCTTCTAATTTGAATATAAACTGCACAGAAAAGTGCAGCAACCTAATCTTTTAATCCAAATCTCTTTTCCATGTTGGCAACTATATCCGGATGTGGATCTTCACCCCAACCAGATTCCAAAACCTCGCCCCAATCAGCAACATCAATAGTACCAGAGGCAACCGTTTCTTTGAATTTCTCAACAAGCCTCTCTTTTACTAATACATAATGCCAAGCAGGGCGGTTTCTATCCTTGCCTCTTACTAAATAAACACAACGACCTTTTTTTCTTTTCTCTTTTTTTAATATATCTTGACTAGTAGAACCGCTGCTTTTACTTTTTTTATTATCCAGCATTGCTTTCACGCCGCTTTTGTTCTGCTTGTACTTGTCGCGTAGATTCTCCTCTGGTCCAGCAGTATCTGATTTTTTCTTATACTTAGCTAGTATATCACTACTAGCTGATCCGCTTTGTTTTTTCTTGAATTTATCTGCAAGTTTACTTTTAGTTTTAGCTTTTACTGTCTCTTTAACTTCATGTTTTATATCTTTTTCCGTGATTGCTTCTTTTTTGTCATCAACTTCCTTTGCAGGTTCTGTTTTTCTTTTAATCCTTCTACTTGCAAGTCTTTTTCTTCTTTTTTTTCTTTCATCTTCATCGTTATCTGCAGTAGGGTCATTCTTTTTCTCAACATCCCGCTTAGACATTTTTGCAACGATCTCATCTTTATCAGGTTTAACTGGTGCCTTACCCAATAAAGATAAAAATTTATCCATCATTGATGAATTAGAATTACTGTTCTTAGAGCCATCACTTTCTTTTGCCATAACTAACAAAGCACTATTAAGATATAAGGAAAAATAATATAATACTTATATGAATGTAATTTATTAAATTTGAATTAATGATGAATGGACAAATTATTATAATAACTGGACCAACAGCCACCGGTAAATCAGATATAGCTATAAAAGTTGCCAACGAATACAATGGTAAAATTATTAATTGTGATTCAAAACAAATATATAAGGAAATACCAATAATCACGGCACAGCCAATAGAAACTGATATGCACATTGTGCCACATTCTCTATATGGTTATATCAGCATCACACAACATCAATCCGTAATACATTGGTTAAATGATGTGAAAGCAGAAATAGATATCACAATAAACAACAAACAAACCCCTATTATCACTGGAGGAAGTGGTCTTTATATAGATTGCTTAATCAATGGAGTATCTAACTTACCTAAGATAGAGCCAGAAATAAGAAAACAGGTTTTAGAGATCATGTCTACAGAAGGTTCTCACAAATTACATGAAATATTACAAGAACATGACAAAGAAAGTGCTGAAAAATTGAGCCCTAATGATAAACATAGGTTACTTCGGGCTGTAGAAACATTTAAACAAACGGGCATACCTTTTAGTCAAGTTATAAAAAACAAGCAACCACAACTAAAAGAAAGCTATAAGGTAAAAACCTTTGTTGTGATGAAAGAAAGAGAAGAATTGTATAAGAAAATCAACAAAAGATTTGACTGCATGGTTAATGAAGGAATTCTTGAAGAGGCTTCTACAGTAATAAAAATGAATCTCCCAAACACCTTGCCTGCTTTAAAGGCACATGGCTTGCCAGAATTAATGCGATATCTTAATGGAGACATATCCTTAAATGAAGCAATAGAAAAGGCTAAACAAAACACCAGAAATTATGCAAAAAGACAAACCACTTGGTGTAAAAATCAATTGCCCAATGCTGATTTTGTCAAAAACCATGAAGAAGTGTGCAGCAAAATTAAGCAGTCGCTGGAGACATATCCTTAAATGAAGCAATAGAAAAGGCTAAACAAAACACCAGAAATTATGCAAAAAGACAAACCACTTGGTGTAAAAATCAATTGCCCAATGCTGATTTTGTCAAAAACCATGAAGAAGTGTGCAGCAAAATTAAGCAGTCGCTGGAGACATATCCTTAAATGAAGCAATAGAAAAGGCTAAACAAAACACCAGAAATTATGCAAAAAGACAAACCACTTGGTGTAAAAATCAATTGCCCAATGCTGATTTTGTCAAAAACCATGAAGAAGTGTGCAGCAAAATTAAGCAGTCCACATTTACCTTTAATTAAACACATTCACTACATATAACTTGATTAATCCAGTAATAATTAAAGAGAGGGTTAAGTAATGATAAAAGAATCAGAACGACTTCTATATTATTTTTCAATGTCTCCCGCCTCAAGAAAAGTCAGGATGTTGCTGATTGAAACAGAGCTAGATTTCAATTTAATAGAAAAAGATCCTTGGAATATGGATACATCATTTGCAAAAATTAATCCTGCAATGGATGTGCCAGTACTATTTGATAAATCTTTAATTATAGTCGCTGGATATCCTATAACAGAATATATCGTTGCGGCATATGATCAATCAAGATTAATAGGTGAGACATTAGAAAAGCAAAATGAAATCAGAAGAATTATTAGTTGGTTTGATATAAAATTTTATAATGAAGTATCCCAATATATCATTCACGACAAAATAAAGTGCTTCTTTGTTAAAAATACATATCCCAACTCAACAAATTTAATAATGGCAGCACATAATATAAACTATCACTTGGAATATATTGATTTTTTACTTAGAAAAAGATCTTGGCTTGCTGGCAAAGATTTTTCTCTTGCCGATATAAGCGCACTATCGCATCTATCTATTCTAGATTATTGGAATAATATCAAGTGGTTCAAAGCAAGCAGTAGAGTAAAAACTTGGTATGAAGCAGCAAAAGCAAAACCATGTTTCAAGGCAGTATTAAAGGATAGAGTAAGTAAATCACCTCCCCCTGATTATTATGAATCAAACAATTTTTGAATCCCAAAAATAATTTTAATATTCTATAATACACATGTTTATTTGAAATATATACTTAATACAAGATTTGCACAAAACTTCTATTTACCGATTAAGTCATTCATTCTTTTCTCGCCATATATAGGATCTGTAACACGATGAAATACACATGTTTATTTGAAATATATACTTAATACAAGATTTGCACAAAACTTCTATTTACCGATTAAGTCATTCATTCTTTTCTCGCCATATATAGGATCTGTAACACGATGGATGGCTCCACGTAAACTGAAACCTTGATCACCTAGTTCATATGTCACTACAGCTCCCTTTTCAGTTTTACTATGAGGATGTTCTTCGCTTTCTTGTGATTCTCTTATTCGAGCAATCACTTCTTTTATATCGACCGCACTACCCTCAGATTCAGTCGTATCATCCTTTTTTTCAATTTTTGTATCATTCAACCCTTTTGTCGCAGACTTAAATTCAGGATTCTCCAAAAGTTCCGCCTCGAGCTCTTTTTGATCAGATTTACTTATCTTTTTTTCATGTTTGATTTTTGAGACTAAATTTTGATTATTCCCGTTTGTTTCTAAATTAGATGTATCATACCCACCGTGTTCAATAGGTAGTTCCTTTAATTGTGGAGGAATATCATAAAATGTTGCCTGTATATCGTTCGATACAAATTTTGCCTCTGCCTTAATTGCTTTAGCGGCTACACCTATGCGAGTACCGCCTTCAAACAACGCCACACTAGTAAGTAAATTAGTAACAAAGGCAAATTCATTTATTGACAACAAGGAGATGAACTTTCCAACTTCAAAAATTTTACTTACCTTAAAAGCTAATTTTCCTGCTCCAAGATAAAATTTCTTCATTTTTGGTGAAGAGCTATCATCATGGGCAATCAATCTTTTATATTTATTCAACAACCCAGCAGAAAATTCTCTAAATATATAGGCAGGAAAAGCTAGGGTAACAAAAGTAAGAATTTTTGGCACAAAAGTTATTATTTCTGCAGACATGACAATAAGAAAGCGTGGTATAGATCTCGCCCAAGAAATTTGATTCTCACTTCTATCTGATGCATCGTAGTATTTACTATAGGATAGTGCTACAACCTTTTTTAAAGGAACAGAATAATTAGCTTTAATCCTCTTTCCTGGAGTTAAATCAGTAACTAAATGATCTCTATTATCAATAGCCACAACAAGGTTATCTAATTTTTTATCTCCTTCCACTTTACCCTGACTTATTACTATTGAATATAATGGGCAAGATTCTCCTTTAGACGTTTCAATAGTTACTGCTTTACCCTGATTCTTAAGTGCAGTTAATACATATTTATTACTCTCTGTTTGTAAATAATAGGTTTGCTTTCCATTAGCTCCAGTTGATTTAACCTCCAGTTTCGCATTATCAGTAATATTTTTAGGGGCAATTACGGCCTCATGTTCTTTATCAGTTAAAACATTAACTTTAATATCATTTACACGTAACCCCGACGATCCGTAAGTAAATAAAGCATCAGAAACATCTTTTGCAGTTGCAGCACCTTTCTTATTTCTAAGAACTAGAATTTCAAACCCTCTTTTGAAAAATCTAGCAACCATGTTGTCGGATATTTTATTAAGCGTGCCTTTGCCAGCTGCTTTAATTCCTTGATTAGTAAGATCCTGTGGCATAATCAGCTAATTTACAAATAAATATAATGTACTATATATTCATTATCAAATTATTTACTTTATTAAGAGAGCAAGAATCTTTATAGAGGAATATTATTTTTTATTATTTATGATAATAGATGTTTATAGGTGCAATACATTAAAATGTATATATAAAAAAGAAGATAAACAATCAATTTTAATTTTTAATGAATTGTATGTTTTTATTATATAAAAAACAGAATCACTATACGCTAGTAATTTTTCATTAACAAAATTAATAAAATGTTTTTTGTTTTGTATAACTTTGTATAATGAAGAATAAAAGAAGAATAAAAAAATTGAAAAGCTAATATGTAACGATAAACCAAATCATCGCAAGATTCATCAAAATTGATATACACATAAAACAGAAAGCACAAAATTTGAATGCTCTTTGCAAGGCAATACAAGAACAGTAATCTTCTATAATTACTTGAATTCCTAAAAAGGAATGATATATAAAAACAGAAAAGAAAATAAAAAACATCACTCCAAATGAAGGAGTGGCGAGTAATAAAGAAAGATCAATACTACCAGTAGTAGATACTAAAGCAGATAAAAGAAAGTAAATAAAAAATCCTGACATTGGCAACAACAATAATGCCGTAACTCTCTGTAACATCCAATGATGAACAGCAGAACCATATTTTTTGTCTTTATTAAAATCGCCATCTTTATGGAACTTCATATTTTTATGAGATTTTATCATAACTCTAAGAATAAAAATGAAAAGAACAAAGTTAAAATTAAAGAAATCAACAAAACTGCAACAGCCCCAAAGGTAACGCATGGAATAGCAAATAATAAACCTGCATCCCAAAGAATATGCCTAATACCATTTACAGCATGATAAAAAAACAACAGAATAAAAACAAAAATAGCACAATGGCCAACCGAAGATTGCAAACAAGCGAATATCAAATTAATATAAGACAATTCAACTTTAATATTTGAAAAAAAAATTAGAAAACAAAAAAAGGTCAAAATAAAATACAAAGATAAACCACTGATTCTATGAAAAATAGAAAACACACTAGTAACCTGAGGCCTATACACCTGAAGGTGAGGAGACAAAGGCCTCCCTTTTTCAAAACAAGCCATAAAGAAAATAAAAATAATAAGACGTGAAGACAGCGGCTCTACAACTAATTAATAAACTACTTCAAAACACAGAATTATCCATGAAATAAAGCAGAAAATTAGCCTAAGGAGGTAATCCAGCCGCAGATTCCCCTACGGCTACTTTGTTACGACTTTACCCCAGTCACTCCCCCCACCTTAGATGGTCGCCTCCTAAGTTGACAAACCAGCTTCGGGTGGAAGCAATTCCCATGGCATGACGGGCAATGTGTGCAAGACCTGAGAACGTATTCACCGCGGCATGCTGATCCGCGATTACTAGCGATTCCTACTTCATGCTCTCGAGTTTCAGAGAACAATCTGGACTTAGACGATTTTTGAGGATTGGCTCCATCTTGCGATATCGCTACCTATTATTGATCGCCATTGTAGCACGTGTGCAGCCCACTCCATAAAGGCCATGATGACTTGACGTCGTCCCCACCTTCCTCTAGTTTATCACTAGCAGTCCCTCTAGAGTGCCCAGCATAACCTGATGGCAACTAAAGGCGAGGGTTGCGCTCGTTGCGGGACTTAACCCAACATCTCACGACACGAGCTGACGACAGCCATGCAGCACCTTTGTGGGATCCAGCAAAACTGACCCCTCCCCTTCGGGAGGGTACGATCCCCATGAAAGAAGTGGTAAGGTTCTTTGCGTAGCATCAAATTAAGCCACATGCTCCACCGCTTGTGCAGGTCCCCGCCAATTCCTTTGAGTTTTAATCTTGCGACCGTAGTCCCCAGGCGGAGTGCTTAACGCGTTAGCTGCGATACAGGGAAACCCCTACATCTAGCACTCATCGTTTACTGCGTGGACTACCAGGGTATCTAATCCTGTTTGCTCCCCACGCCTTCGCACCTCAGCGTCAGTATCATCCCAGATAGCCGCCTTCGCCACCGGTGTTCCTCCTAATATCTGTGAATTTCACCTCTACACTAGGAATTCCGCTATCCCCTTCTGAACTCTAGCCCTGCAGTTTTGGAAACAGTTCCTGAGTTAAGCTCAGGGATTTCACTTCCAACTTACAAGGCCGCCTACGTGCCCTTTACGCCCAATAATTCCGAACAACGCTTGCCCCCTCCGTATTACCGCGGCTGCTGGCACGGAGTTAGCCGGGACTTTTTCTGTAGGTACCGTCATTATCTTCCCTACTAAAAGAGCTTTACAACCCTAAGGTTTTCTTCACTCATGTGGCATGGCTGGATCAGGCTTTCGCCCATTGTCCAATATTCCCCACTGCTGCCTCCCGTAGGAGTCTGGACCGTGTCTCAGTTCCAGTGTGGCTGTACATCCTCTCAGACCAACTACAGATCATAGTCTTGGTAGGCCATTACCCCACCAACAAACTAATCCGATATAGGCCCATCCAATAGCGAATGTCTCAAGAGACACCCTTTCCCCCTCAGGGCGTACATGGTATTAGCCTTCATTTCTGAAGGTTGTTCCATACTACTGGGTAGGTTCCTATATATTACTCACCCGTTTGCCACTAAATCTGTGATCCGCTGCCTGTCATCGTTCGCCAGGTAACTCACAACCTTGCGGTTGCTTGTCACCTAGTTAGTAATAACAAACGTGCGGCAGATTCCGTTCGACTTGCATGTGTTAAGCCTGCCACCAGCGTTCGTTCTGAGCCAGGATCAAACTCTAAAATTGAGTTGATCATATAATTACTCATTCAATCAACGTTTGCATTAAACCGAAGTTTAATAACTAAAAAATTTAATGCCGCTGCCTTCACTTCTCATTATTTATAAGCTTCTACATAAAAATAAACTTTTTAAAAAACAAACAAATGCAACAAGAATAAATCCCCTTTGCATTGACAGTATAATATGCCTGTATCACCGCTGTGTCAATAACTATTTTCATATTTTATTAAAATATAATAACAATCAACCATATATCCACTATAAACGCCTCTATCGGCGCACAATTGGCGCACAATTAATGATTATTAATTGCTTCTTTAAGTGACAATATACGTTGCTTATAATCAGCAGAGCTAAATATATATGACCCAGAAACCAAAACATTTGCCCCTGCTTCCCTAACCTTTAAGGCTGTAATATTATCAACTCCACCATCAACTTCCAAATCTATCTCCCGCCCTGATTCTTGAATCATCTTTCTGATATTTTTAATTTTTGGCAACTGGGAATGAAGAAAACTCTGACCACCAAAGCCGGGGTTAACTGTCATAACTAATATTAAATCTACCTTATCCATAACGTATTCAAGGACATTAGAATGAGTAGACGGCACTAAAGCAACTCCAGCTTTGATTCCTCTTGCTTTTATTTTACTTATGCATCTGTCTAGATGTATGACTGATTCACTGTGAACTGTAATAATATCTGCGCCAGCATCTGCAAAAGTATCAATATATTTTTCTGGGTTATTAATCATCAAATGCACATCAAATGGCAAATGAGTGATTTTTTTAACCGAACTAATAATTAAAGGACCTATTGTTATATTGGGAACAAAATGTCCATCCATAACATCAAAATGAATATAATCAGCCCCAGCTTTTTCAATAGATATTATCTCTTCACCTAATTTTGAAAAATCTGCTGATAAAACAGAAGGAGAAATTCTTAATACAGACATCAAAAAACCACCAAAATACAAATGTAAAATTTATTTTATCAGAGCGAATCTCAAGCCTCAATCAATAATAATCAGAAATAGCCTCATAATACATTAACTAGACATATATATTAACCACATCCATAGTTCCTTACAAAACATAGAAAACTATTAGTGGTTACATAACCCTATAAGCCTAGTATTAAGACCAAAAAAGCATACACACACTTGACAAAAGCAATCAGTATAGATAAAGTTATCGGCTGTGTATTAATGCACTGTTATGATTTATTAGCGCCTTCTATCATAAGTTTAAAGTTTGTATAGTGAAAATTTTAGGAATAGGCACGGATATAGTAGACTCCTCTAGAATCGCAAGACTCATAGAGCGCTACCAAGATCAATTCATGAAAAAAACATTCCATGAGAAAGAATACAGCATTGGTGGTGGTTATTCTTTAGAACGAAAAGTGGGATTCTTTTCCAAAAGATTCGCCGCAAAAGAGGCCTTTGTCAAAGCGCTAGGCTGCGGCTTTGTGGACGGTATAAAAATGAGAGAAATATGTGTAGTAAACAACGACCTGGGAGCCCCTATTTTGAGTATAGAAGGAACAACAAAAGAAAAAACCGAAGCTATATTCGGGCAAAATGACTATCAAATTAAAATATCCCTAAGCGATGATGGCGGAAACGCAATTGCATTTATCATAATTCACAGCTAAATCAATAGATTAACTGCCCTTCCCTAAAATCATTTTTTATAGAAGCTAAATTCACGCCATTATCTAAACCCAGCGCAATTAACTCACAAAAATAACCTCACTTAATTAATAATTACATCTATAAAATCATTTTTTAT
The DNA here is from genome assembly GCA_965262395.1 of Rickettsiales bacterium. GTDB lineage: Bacteria > Pseudomonadota > Alphaproteobacteria > Rickettsiales > Anaplasmataceae > CBDHFF01. Next base: position 520,084 of record OZ253531.1, on the reverse strand, counting down.
AGAAGCTAAATTCACGCCATTATCTAAACCCAGCGCAATTAACTCGCAAAAATAACCTCACTTAATTAATAATTACATCTATAAAATCATTTTTTATAGAAACTGAATTCACGCCATTATCTAAACCTAGCGCAATTAACTCACAAAAATAACCTCACTTAATTAATAATTACATCTATAAAATCATTTTTTATAGAAACTGAAACGCCACTTCACGCCACTATCTAAACCTAGCGCAATTAACTCGCAAAAATAACCTCACTTAATTAATAATTACATCTATAAAATCATTTTTTATAGAAACTGAATTCACGCCATTATCTAAACCCAGCGCAATTAACTCGCAAAAATAACCTCACTTAACTAACGCTTCACATTACTAATTAAAAACAACCCACATAGCCCCGAATCAACGTCCCTGACGCTTGAAAAATACTGAATGATGAATAATTTATCTCTAGTTAAGAAACTCTCATTATAAAGACAATAAATATCAAATTCAAAACATCCTAAGAAGTAGCAAAATAACCAGGCTCTCCGTTAAAAGAGTATAATTTATCTACCTTAACAACATCAAGAAGTAATTTTTTATCAAGCAAGACCAATAATTTATTTAGTGAATCATGAGAAACAATTAATTTGCTTTCATCATATTCATTAACATCCTTCGCTAATTGATTAATGTTAACAGAGCAGAACCGACAGCATAATAAATCTGAAGAAGAGCAGTTTTTTATTATATTACTAACTGCTGGATATATCCTCAAACCTTTGGAGAATATCGCCTTAAAAGATAAACCGAGCTCCGCAATTTCCTGAGAAAACTCTTTAAATCTATCACCTAAACCATCAACATCCTTAGCTTCCCAATCTATACAAATATCTGCACCGAATAATTTTTTCTCTCTTTTAATAATAACTGGATCGACCAAGTCATCAAGCTGACACCTGTCATCAGAGTGATAAACAACCTTTTCGAAATGAGAAGGATCCTTGCCCAAATTAGCTATAACTGTATTCGCAAACTCTTCCGTGCCAACTTTCTTTGTGCTTTTATGCTCACTATAGATATCTGCAGTATGAATGCCATCTTCAATTGTTTTTAACCACGCATTATGCACATTAGCCGCCACATCAATTTTATTCACATGCACCAACATCTGTATAGCCGCATGCAACAGAGCAGATGGATTAGCAATATCCTTACCAGCGATATCAGGAGCCGAACCATGGATTGCCTCAAACATCGCATATTCAGTGCCAATATTACTGCTTCCTGCCATACCTACCGACCCAGATATTTCTGCCGCAATATCCGAAATTATATCACCATACAAATTTTCAGTTACAATTACATCGAAAGCACCACTATCCGATGCAATTCGAGCAGAGCCAATATCTATGATATAGTGCTCATTCTTAATATCTGGATGCTTTGCAGCTACCTCATCAAATGTTCTGTGAAAAACACCATCAGTCATTTTCATGATATTATCTTTACTCATGCAAGTGATTTTCTTTCTGCCATACTTCTCTGCATAGCGAAAAGCATATTTACAAATTCTTTCTGAGCCAGTTCTACTAATAAGCTTTAATGATTCGAATGAGTCACTAGTATGGCTATACTCTATTCCAGAATATATATCTTCTTCATTTTCTCTTATTATCACTAAGTTCATTTGATGACACTTAGTATCAACCAATGGATAATAAGAAATACACGGACGTATATTTGCATATAATCCCAGATTTTTTCTAAGAGTTACATTTAAACTTCTGCATCCACCACCCTGAGGCGTAGTAATTGGAGATTTCAACAATACCTTACTGCTCTTTATTTCTTTCCAGGCAGAATCTGGAATACCTGTTTCCCAACCTTCTTTATATTTTTTCTCACCAACCTGAATAACCTTTATACCAAGCCCCATCTCGGCATGTCTCATAACTTTCAAAACAGCTTCCATGATTTCTGGCCCAACACCATCACCGTACGCAACAACTATATGATCTACACTCATTATACAATTTTCCCAATAACACTCATGCACAGAATTACTAATTAAAAATTGTAAGTAAATAGTAAATAAACAAAGTTAAATAATTGAATATAAAGTGTAATACTTTAGTAATCTTTACAACATAAGACAATCTGTGGTTGACTTGTACAACTTTAAAGTGTTGAAAGTTTAGACATGCAGTATAATCGATGAGGGGTAATATTTAAAAATGGAAATTATCAGCCTTCTTACGCTATGTTATGCAGCACTAATAGGACTAATATTCGGCAGCTTTGCCAGCGCTGTATCTTTTAGACTAATACGCAATATATGTCTATTTAAAAGATCTTTCTGTACATCATGCGATCACAAATTGAATGCCTGGAATCTAATTCCTGTAATATCATGGATAGCGCAGAGAGGTAAATGTCACTTCTGCAAGGAGCCAATATCCTCAAGATACCCTATAATAGAAATAACGACTGGTTCTCTATTTGCATTAATATATCATTATTATGCACTCTCTCCGACAGGACTTATATTATATATATATGTCGTATGCATGATTATTACAATAGTCACCGATATAGAAGAATATATAGCATTAAACTCAATGCAATTCTTTTTTCTAATCCTAGGATTAGCATATGGCGTGGTCAATGACATTAATATTGTTAGTCAATTGATAAATTTCATAATCTACCTAACAATCTTTGCTTCAACTAAGATCCTATACAAAAAATTCAGAAATATTGATATTATAGGCGGTGCAGATGTTAAGTTAATTGCTATCTCAAGCCTGTATTTAATTGACCTAGAGCTTATGCTGAATTTCTTCATTTTATCGGGAATGTTAGGGATGTTAACTGCATTAATTTGGAAATTATATAATGGAAAAAGCGCATTTCCATTTACTCCTTCAATATTAATATCATTATTTTTACTCATAATGCCATTTAACATAGATACTGTATTATCAGCTACAATACACCAATTTGATAACATCATTGTAAGTTTAATAGAGCGTTACAACTAATCATTTCAACAAATAAAGTATGCCATTAATAATTATTTTACATGTACATGCTAACTATACCCCCTATCAAATGTTAGTTTGTTCATGCACATGAAAAGCATATTACGCACATTAATGTTATCTACAACCTTGTGTTGCTTTATTACAAGTGACTGTGGAGCAATTGCGAATATCACATCTGAAAAAAATAATACCAATTATAATGTTAATAGCTCTGCACGACAATCGAAAGCTACCAAACGCACATTCCGCTCTCTTGCTACACCAATGTTATCAACTGCAGCCGAACAAAGCCATTCTACAAAAAAACCAAGGCAAAAGATCAACAAGATAAAAAAATCTACAGTATTTAGTCGGAGAACTAAAAATATATTATTAAATAAGAACATAGACGCAACACGCGGGCTGTCAAGAGAGGATATTCTTCGTGAGCTAGATCACATAACCTTTCACAACGTAAAATATATGGAGAAAATTCCTACACCAGAACTGCCAATTATTCCTATAGAATTACCACCTTCGCCCGTAGAGAATGATGAAGTAATTTCCATAAGCTCTGGTGAATCCATACCGCTGAGAGATATTCTGTTAGAATTAGGAAAAATGGCGAATGTTAACATGAGTATAGATCCAGAAGTAAGTGGTGAAGTTATACTTAATGTAAAAAATAAACCCATATCTGAAATATTGAAAATAATATCTTCTAATGGAAAAATACTACACAGCGTAGAAGATGGTGTAATCAGGATTTACAAAGATGAACCAATAGTTAAGCTCTACTCTGTAGATTTCATTAATATTATCCGATCAACCAAAAATGAAATAAATATAGATACTAAAGTATTATCTAGAAATGAGTCACAAGATCCTGTTTCTGGATCCTCAAGTAGAATCAGCTCTGAATATGAAGGCAATGTGTGGAGCTCTGTAGAAAATGGACTTTCTGGATTAATTGATAAAAATGGGAAAGCAGATAATGAATATTACACCGTTAATAAACAAGCTGGAATTATTACCGTTCACGCAACAAGAAAAACACATGTTGACATAGAAGAGTATGTGAACAGAGTCAGGACGATGTTATCCTCGCAGGTTCTTATTGAAGCCAAAATAGTCGAAGTTAGATTAAATGATGAGTTTAAAGCAGGAATAAATTGGGAAATACTAGACGGATCTAGTATTGGCAACGCAATAAGTGCAAGATTTGATGATTTATTACCTGATTCTACAGAAAAAGGATTACTCACCGTAACAAAAAGAATTGGGATGCGTGACATCACCTCAGCAGTGAGTTTACTAGATCAGTTTGGTATTACCAGAACAATATCCAGCCCTCGTTTGCATGCAATCAACAATCAACAAGCAGTACTTACATTTGCAAGAAATCATGTATACTTTACAGTGGATATTGAAGATCAAATAGGAGTATCCTCTACTACTGGACAGACACCAAACAGCCACATAACCATAAGAAGTACACCAAAGAGCGTACCTATTGGGATGATTCTGACTTTGCAACCAAGCATCAACATGGAAACTAGTGAAATATCAATGAGCATAAGACCAACATTGTCTCGTATATCTGGCAGTGTAAAGGATCCTGGAGTAGATTTTACAGCTCAAGACCGTAATCTTAATATTAGTAATTACATTCCAATTGTTGAAGTACGAGAACTGGATTCAATGCTAAAGGTAAAGAGCGGACATGTAATGGTGATGGGTGGACTAATAGAAAACAATGAAATTAATGAAGATAAGGGAATACCAATCTTAAGCAGATTGCCTATTATTGGACATTTATTTAAATCCACTACAAAGATCAATACATCTACAGAGACTGTAATATTTATTAAAGCAACAATAATTCCCGCTTCAGGAACGCTAGACGACAATGATAATAGGTTATATAAAACTGGATCATCATATACTAAAAACAAAATATAGTGATTTTTATGAAAAAACTATTGAAGAAATGATCCTTGATGTTATTATGCCGTTTTAGATCTAGGCTATTAACCATGCTAATTAATAGATTATTAGTACTTCTCTGTGTTTTGTGCCTAAATGGATGCATTCATCATACTTTAGAAAAATTGGATCGAATAGGCAAAGCACCTGCTTTAGATAAAGTGGCAGTACCACAGAATCAAAATTCATATGAAGAAGTAGAATGGCCTGACAAATACACCTACAATGTAGACAAACCCAAAAAGATGGTGAACTCTCTTTGGCAGCCTGATTCAAGGTCATTTTTCCGTGATCATAAAGTAAGGAGAGTTGGCGATATAGTGAAAGTAAATATATCTTTCTCAGATCAAGCATCCTTCAACAATCAGACATCTAGAAAAAGAAAAACTACTGATAATTTCCTAAAGCCAAAGATATTTGGTCTACAAGATAAATTACCTAATGCCTTGGGTGAATCAAACCCACTTGAACTTAGTGGAGGAAACAGCAACTCTGGCTCTGGATCTACTAATAGAGCAGAAACAATTAATACAGAAATTGCCTCAACGGTAGCTCAGGTGCTACCAAATGGAAATGTGGTATTGCATGGTAAACAAGAAATTGTAGTAAATTTTGAAAAAAGACAGTTATTCATTCAAGGAATAGTGCGGTCGGAAGATATTGACTCCAATAATACTGTGGAATCTGCTAAGGTAGCAGAATTAAGATTATCATATGGTGGCAAAGGGGACCTTACTGATGTACAGCAACCGCGCGTAGGATCACAGATGATTGATATTCTATCTCCATTTTAAATAGTAAATATATTCATACTAAAATTGGCATGAATGATTAATTATAACAGACTCTTTATTTATGTATTGACATAAATAAAGTTTAATGTTTTACTAAACGGCAGTTAATTGTTAATGTTTTAGTGGAGATGGTATGTCTGAGAACCATAGTACGGGAGATCTTAGTCTGTTTGAAAGAGTGCGTGGTTTAATAGCAGAAGGACTTAGTGTGCCTGAAGGAGATATATCTGAAGAGTCTTCGTTTGCAGATGATTTAGGAGCAGATAGCCTTGATGTAGTTGAACTAGTCATGGCGTTTGAGTCTGAATTCAATGTTGAAATACCAGATAAAGAAGCTGAAGCTATGACTAAAGTTGGCGATGTAATAAAACATCTAAAAGATAAGTTGGTCTAGCTGAAGCCATAACTAAAGTTGGGGATGTGATAAAACATCTAAATGATAAATTGATCTAAAGAATAAGTTATAGGTTTAATGCATGGTGGCAAGGGTTGCGGTTACTGGAATGGGTGTATTAACCCCTCTAGGAAATGGCTTAAAAAGAAATTGGGAATCTTTGATTAGCTCAAAGTCTGGATTAAAGAATTTGGTGAAACATTATGGGGAGTTCTTTGAAAATGGCTCTAGCACTGATGGTACCATATCTGAAGTTGTAGGTGCGGTCTCACTCCCTACTGAAGATGATCCTGACTCTGGCTTTGATTGGAAAAATTATAAATGCAGTGTACGAGGCATACATAAAAAAGCTGATAAATTTACTGTATATGCTCTAGAAGCCTCTAGACAAGCTGTTGAACAATCAGGCATATTAGATTCTGATATCGATCGAGACAGAGTTGGAGTTGTTGTTGGCTCTGGCACCGGAGGAATTTCAAGAACACAAAGACAACTGGTTGACCTTGATCACAAAGGGCCGAAGAGCATGAGTCCCTTTTATATACCAGCAATGATAATTAATGCATCTTCTGGTCGTGTATCTATAGAATATGGTTTTAGAGGACCGTCTATTTCTATAGTAACTGCCTGTGCCTCTGGCGCAGATGCAATCGGGAATGCAGCAAGAATGATCAAATATGGAGAAATTGATGCAGCAGTCGCTGTGGGATCTGAGTGTGCGTTATGTTCCGGAACTGTCATAGGATTTGCTACTCTAAGAGCATTATCCACAAATTATAATGATAATCCAGAAGCAGCCAGCAGACCTTGGGATAAAGGGAGAGATGGCTTTGTAATTGGAGAAGGCAGCGCTGCCTTAGTGTTAGAAAATTATGATATTGCTGTCTCTAGAGGAGCAACAATATACGCTGAGCTTGCTGCATATGGCTCTTCTAGTGATGCTTTTCATATAACTGCACCACCAGAAGATGGAGCTGGCGCAGCATTGGCAATGAAGAACGCCCTGAAATCAGCTAAAATTGATCCAAAAGATATAAGCTATATTAATGCACATGGCACATCAACATCATTGGGAGATATGGCTGAAATACGTGCTATGCGTACAGTATTTGAAAAAAGCTTACAAGACATATATGTATCTTCTACAAAATCGTCAATTGGACACTTGCTTGGCGCTGCTGGAAGCGTGGAGGCTGTATTTTCTATACTGGCAATGAATGGAGGAATCGTTCCACCAACACTCAATCTTGATAATCCAGAAGAAGAATGTGAAGGTATAAATCTAGTGCCTAAAAAAGCAATAAAGGCTAATTTGCAATATGCAATGAGCAACTCCTTTGGCTTTGGTGGTGCAAACGCATCGCTTATATTCAAAAAGAATGAGAATTAGGATCCTTCAATGATAGAATCATTATTCCCGTTTATATTGATTCTTCCACTTTATTTATGTGGCTCAATACCATGTGCTTTCATATTAGTTAAATTAGTTTCTGGCAGAGATATAAGATCACTAGGCTCAAAAAATGTAGGAGCGACCAATGCCCTCAGAACTGAAGGGAAACTGATTGGATGCATAACCTTGATATGCGACCTAATTAAAACCATGATACCGCTGTTGATAATAAAATATTACTATGATCCATCATTATTAATGCTTTATATGGGGGCATTAATTATTATATTGGGACATATATTTCCTGTATGGCTTAATTTTAAAGGCGGGAAAGGGGTCTCAACATTTGCTGCGGCACTTGTGGTAATAGAACCATTCATTGGAGGTATATGCATTATGCTCTGGATAACCATATTGATGCTATCCAAGGTAGTTTCCCTATCATCTATATCTACATTAATATTATGTATTATTATCTCATTGTTCTATTACTATGATAGCAACCCATTAGCTGGATACACAGTATCATTGACTGCATTATTAATAATCATCAAGCATTCAAGCAATATAAAGCGCTTGATGCGTGCAGAAGAAAAAACTTTATAGATAAGATATAACGCAACAACACTGCATTATTAATAATCATCAAGCATTCAAGCAATATAAAGCGCTTGATGCGTGCAGAAGAAAAAACTTTATAGACAAGATATAACGCAACAAGGTATATGCATTATGCTCTGGATAACCATATTGATGCTATCCAAGGTAGTTTCCCTATCATCTATATCTACATTAATATTATGTATTATTATCTCATTGTTCTATTACTATGATAGCAACCCATTAGCTGGATACACAGTATCATTGACTGCATTATTAATAATCATCAAGCATTCAAGCAATATAAAGCGCTTGATGCGTGCAGAAGAAAAAACTTTATAGATAAGATATAGCGCAACAACAGATCTTATTTACATTTATAGTCAAGATCTCATCTCAGAATAAACATATCTGACCACACCTATAAAATAGCAATCAATATTACATCACATATTGGTATACCCAATTATTGCTAAGATCAAAAACATATCTGACCATACCTATAAAACAGCAATCAATATTACATCACATATTGGTATACCCAATTATTGCTAAGATCAAAAACATATCTGACCACACCTATAAAACAGCAATCAATATTACATCACATAATTGTTATATTCCAACCATTACTAAAATCAAAAAATACGACCTATCATACAGCTTCTAGCACACTATCACTAACCAGCTCTCCACGTAGTCCGTTTTTCCCTGCACTAACTATCTTAACCGGCAATATTTTACTATATAATTTTGATTCCCCTGTATCATCCTTTATGTCCGCCACAGAAACAGATTGCAAATATGGAGTTTTCCCTACAACTTGATTGGGATATCTACCCTTTTTCTTATCAAAAAGCACCTCCATAACCTGCCCTTCAACACTTTGATTAAATTCAAATTGTTGTGCAAACAATAATTTTTGTAATCTTTGAAGCCTTACATCCTTAATATTTTCTGGGATTTGATCTTTGCGACCAGCACCAGGTGTGCCTGGCCTAGGGCTATACTTAAAGCTATAAGCATGAGCAAATTTCACCTTTTCAACCAATTCCATTGTATCTTCGAAATCTTGATCAGTTTCGCCTGGAAAACCAACTATAAAGTCAGAGGAAAACTGTATGTCTAGTCTAGTTTCTTGCAATCTATTGATAATAGCAATATATTCTTTGACTGTATATTTACGATTCATCGAACGCAACACACGATCAGAACCAGATTGAACCGGCAGGTGCTTGAATGGCATTATTTTTGGCAATCTATGCGCTTCAAACAGGTCCTCATGCATATCACTAGGATGAGATGTGGCATAACGTATCCTCTCTATACCGTTTATCTTAGCCAGATGCATTAATAATTGACCAAGATTCCACTCTTTTCCTTCGCAATCTCCATGATATGCGCTAACATTCTGACCCAACACAGATATCTCCTTCACTCCTTGAGATGCAAGGCGCATTGATTCTCGATAAATTGCATTTACTGGTCTGGAGTATTCTGCCCCCCTGGTATAGGGAACTACACAGAATGTACAGAATTTATCACAACCCTCTTGAGCAGAAACCAAGGCTGACACATCATCTGTTTTAATTAACGTTTCCTCAGGAAGCACATCAAATTTTGTTTCAACAGGAAAATCAATCATAACTGATTTATTTCCTAGTTTACGCTCCACTTTTCCTATTGCTTCTGGCAAAGAGTGAATTGTCTGTGGCCCAATTACAATATCTACATTAGGTGCTCGATTAATTATCTCCTTTCCTTCAGCTTGGGCAACGCAACCAGCCACAACAACGATAATCTTCTTTTTAGAGTTTTGCTGCACAATTCTGACCCTACCAAGTTCAGAATATAATTTTTCTGCAGCCTTTTCTCTGATATGGCATGTATTCAATACCACCATATCTGCGTGATCATAGCTGTCAACAATTTCATAACCCAGTGGCTTAACCACATCACCAATCATGTACGAATCATATACATTCATCGCACATCCATAAGTTTTAATGTAAAGTTTTTTCTTATCTTCCATATTATTACACATCTCTAAAATATTACTGCCATTATAGCCATACATTAATAAACAAACAAATGTTTATTACTATTAAATCAGGATAAAAAGTATTAATTTTTTAACGGCTTTCTTGACCAATTATTAGATATGAGTTATTATTAGATAATATAGGTCTTTATATTTGATAAAGGAGATGGATATTATGGCACAAGCAGCAACAGTATCGCACACAAGCACAGCAACAAAATTTAACACAGAAAAGCTTACACATAGTGATGTGTGTTACTACTTGTTGAATTTATATGAAGTGCTAAATTCGACCTGGCATGACTTCCACACAATAAAAGGAATCACAAGGGTTCGAAAATATATAGACACAATAGCATTGTATATAAATTATTTGAAGCCTATAATCCATGATCTCTATCATTATACACTATATCAATTAGCAATAAAAGAGGTTCGTATTGAAGATCTCATCGATCAAGGGGTGCCTCCTGATCAAGCCCAACTCCTAAGCCCACTACTAGAACAATACACAAGACAAAAAGTGGCAGATATTAATGCTGGTACTGATTATAATCAGGCCAAAGTATTAATAATCTTCTCTCTAATAAAAAAATGGATACTTGAAGATATTTATAATCAGGATGCGACTGATCATCCAGAGGAAAAAATAAAAGCCACACTTGATTCCATACATGACCAAATAAAGAAGAATATAGCATGGTGCCCAATGAACAGTGCGGGAGAATCACCTACGGATAAGCTCATAGGCCACATGAATGAATACTTACTTGGGTGCGGATATCTGAAAAGAGACAAGTATAACAAGTATAACATTGTTATATCAGAAGAAACCTCAGAAACCACATACTATAGGCAACTCGTAGCACACAGAATCAATCCGAAAAATAAATCTCTCATGAAGTATCTTACCGAGAAACTTAAGCAAAACGCAGAGAGCCTTAGCAATCAGCTAAAAACAGCACACACCCCCCCCAGGTCAGCATTTGCATTGGTTCCTGCATCATCAATTCCTAGAAGAACAGCTGCAGACGCAAAAACCCATGAAAGCTCTGACCGTGGTGATACCGGATCAGAAGTACCTACTGCAGAAGCAAGAACTAGTGTAGAACATGGCGATATTTCTGTCAGATCAAAATCTGCTCCTAAAAGGGCAAGGACCACAAGAGCAAATCCTAGCGCTGGAGATACCCACCTAGGCTTACGTCATCAAAGACCTACAGAAAGAAGAATGGAAAATGAGAGTAGTTCCGTTAAACTTAGTGAAACCAAGGAATCTGCAAGAACATTAGATCCAGGCACTTCTGTCTACTTTGGAAAAACTACCCACGATCAACCTGTTAAATCAAAGCTACCCCCTCAAAAACCTGCAAACGCAAGACCTAACGACCTCCGACTATTTAGTCAAGGGTTAACAAAATCTGGATCTGGTAGTAGACATGACGACCTCAGAACATCTTATATAGCTAAGGCAAGCGGAGGCGTAGATCATCATACTCAAACCCACGGCGTTCATACACACGCTAGCGCTAACGGCTCTGATCGAGGAGCAAAAGATTTTACATCCACACAACACAAAGAAGATTATCCACAATCTCAACACAGACAAGGAGCGCAAGGTAGAGGCTTGGGCTTAGTAAAGACAGATAAGACATACAGGGTTACTATGACTTCACTGGGTTCAGGTGATTCCAGTGATTTACTAAGACTCAGACTCAAAATTCATGATGTGGATTCATTAGACAGGCAGCAGCTAAAGACATTGCTAAACCCTACTGATGCGAATAAAAACGTATTCTTAAATGAATCATTATTCCCAATAGAAACAAACAAACTTGTCTTCTTATATATATATGCGATTATAGGACAATATGGCTGTTCTATGCTTGACGCAGTAAACCATGTTTCTTCAGGTGCATTTCTTCCTGACTATTCTAACCCTACAGGTATATATGCAGAAGATCATGCACTCTTAAGACTATTACTGCACAATGCAATAATATCGCTTAAAGAACATAAACCTACCACTCAAGAAACAGTACTACTTAATGCAGATTTTAAAGCACTGAAAGAAGCAATTAAGCCTGAGGCGGATCGCAAATTATCAAACAATGCTAAAGATCGTAATCTGTACATCACACTAATGGAAGAATTAAACACCATACAAGAGGCGCATAAAGATTATCATTCCAAAATACAAGCAGAAGCCTACCAAGAAGAATTCACAAGAGAAGCCTATCTAAGACAAGACTCTGGAGAACCAAGAAATTACCTAGAAAGCGAAGAACTATCCGCTACGGATCAACGTGTAATAGAAGAAGAAGAAGGATTAGCAAAGGCCTGCGGCAGGGAACAAGAAAAAGCCTACCAAACACAGAAAGAAGCCTACCGCAGAACACAACAAGAAGGCTACTGCAGAACAAAAGAAGCAGAAGCCTTACGTAGCTCACTAGCAGAAGAAAGCCACCGCACAAGACAAACATCAGTCCTCGATAGAGAAATAGAAGGATCCCTCCGGCACCAGGAAGAGCTAGTAAAATCCCTCCGGCTCCAGGAAAATCGAGCAGCAATAGCCAGCCTCAGAGAACAAGCAGAAGCAGCAGACCTTCGCAAAGAACTAGTAGAAGCATTCATCCGCGAATTAGCAGAAACCCGCAGCGCAGAAGAAGAAGCCCCACTCGCACTAACAGCATCCTCCTTCGACAACGAACAAGTAGGTCCCCCCCTCGCACTAATAGAATCCTCCTTCGACAACAGACAAGGAAGAACAGCCTCAGCACAAGGAAGAATAACCTACCGCGCCCAAGAAAGAGCAGCCAATGAGGCTCTAGCTCAATCAAACCTTAATGTTACAACCTTATACTCAGAGCATCATAAACCACCCTTAACAAAACCAGACGAACAAAATGGAACCGGTGGACGCATACAAGAGACAGAGAGCTCAACTGGTGCAAGTAGATAGATCATTATATCTATCTACTATAAGTATTTTGTATTCCTGATCCAATAGTGAATTCATATATATTTCAACAACACACTATAATTATCTTACAGCATACGAGTTCAATTTGTTCCTAAGAGTTCGGATGGATATACCCAATATTGCAGCTGCTTTTGTCTTATTACCAACACACTGATCTAAAGTTCCATATACCATATCACGCTCAACGCTCTCAATGGTTCTTCCAATCATATCAAGAGTTATATCGGTCTCTGTTTCATCAGAATTAGATGCAACCCTAGCAGTTGGCAGGCTAATATCTGTTATCACATCAGTTGGTGATAATAAAACAGCCTTGTGTATAATATTCTCCAATTCTCTTACATTTCCTGGCCAATTATATTTTCTTATTTTCTGTAAACTATACTCTGATAATTTCTTTAATGGAAAACCATTCATATCACAATACTTAGCAGTAAATTCTTTTGCCAAGAGATCTACATCTCCTTTCCTATCCTTTAGTTCAGGCAGATTAATATTAATTACATTAAGCCTAAAGAATAAATCTTCTCTGAATCTGCCTTCCTTGACCTCTTCTTCCAGATCACGATTACTGCTCGCCAATATTCGGACATTCAATTTTATTGAATCATTGCTTCCTAATCTGGAAAGCTCCTTTTCTTGGATTACTCTTAGAAATTTTGCCTGTAATCTAATATCCATTTCACTTATTTCATCAAGGAAGATAGTGCCCTGATTAGCCTCTTCAAATTTACCAATTCTGCGTGAAATAGCGCCAGTGAATGCACCTTTCTCATGACCAAACAACTCTGATTCAATGAGGTTTTCAGGTATGGCTGCGCAATTTATTGAAACCATTTTATTCTTTGCTCTTTTACTATTTTTGTGAATAAATTTTGCCATCACTTCCTTACCAGTACCAGACCTACCAGTAATCAATATATTAGCTTCAGAAGAAGCTACGTTCTTTGCCAAATCTGCAACCTCCTGCATCGCATCTGATACAAAAATTAAGCCATTATTGTCTTTACTAATTGCAGAAAAAACAGCGCCAATTAATTCTTCATCAGGTGGCAATGGTATATATTCCGTAGCACCAGCTTTGATAGCATTAACAGCGCTATTACTGTCTGCATTACAACCACATGCGATTACTGTAGTATATATATGTTCTTTCTTAACGCTAGATATGAAAGAAGCAATATCCTTATTAATATCAATCATTACAAAATCTGTACTATTTCCATCTCGTAAATAATCAACGCCCTTGCTTATACTATCAACACAAACAACATTAGCGCCTTTTCTTTTAGCTATTTCGACAGCTTGAGATATATGGCCACCTTCATCGGAAACAATCAACAGTTTCATCATTTAGAGAATAAAATGTTCATAATCTTTAATGTTACATCTAGTATAAAAGCAATGCAATACCTAACTTATGCCGTCTTTACCAAAATGCTCTGTCTTCTCCCAATAGTATTGATTAGTAAAAAATTGCCACAATGCCCTAACTGCTGCAACCCCGTGCAATAACCAATATAGTGGATAAAGAACAGGAACTAAGAAACTTCCTTTGATCCAAAGGCTCCTCTTCATTGCTATATGAGCCTGGCACATAACAATTAGCAAACCAGAAATGAGATTGAATAATGCAAAATAATTCAGATAAACATTAATAGGTAAATATCCGAAAGCTTGGAAAAAGAACAAGACCCATAGAAAAATGGCAAACAAGAATGTTATTATTGGCGCACCAATAAACAATTGAAGTAATAGCACCCCTTTTATTCCTGTAACCTCATATAAATCACCTAGATTATTCATATACAATAGGTAAGTTTGCAAATATCCCTTCAACCACCTAGTACGTTGTTTAATCCAACTCCAAATCTCAGATGGAGCCTCTTCCATTGTATAAGAATCAATCAATTCAATTGTATATCCCATACTATATAACCGTATACCAAGGTCTGCATCTTCTGTTACATTGTACGGATCCCAAGCATAAACCTTTTTCAAAATTTTTGTTTTAAAATGATTACTAGTACCACCCAATGGAATTGGCATCCCACAGTAATTTAAGCCCTTTAACATAAAGTTGAATAAGCTTGCATACTCAATAGCAAAAAATCTTGTTAAACTATTTTGATCATGATTATAGTAATTCAATCTGGCTTGAACGCAAGCAAGGTTATTGTCTGAGTTGGCAAACACATCAAGAACCTTCCTTAGCTGCAAGCTATCTGGAATATCCTCCGCATCGTAGATAGTTACATATTCTCCTTTGGCAAACAACAGGGCATAAGTGCAGGCTTTTGGTTTGGTTCTAGGTTCAAAATCCGGCACCTCAATAATGTTGAATCTACTATCTAAATTTAGCGCCTTCAATGCGCCTATCGTCCCTATATCATCATGCTCTACAGCAATTTTGATGTCTAGTTTATCTTCTGGATAATCAATGTTACATAACGACTGTATTAATTGTGGCAATATTTTCTCTTCTTTATATAAAGGCACAATTACACTATATAAAGGCAGCTCAATATCCTTCTTGCGCTCATTATCAGTTGATGAAATTACTGACAAATTACCACAATAAAATATATAGCACTTAAACATATTCACCATTAAATATAATATGTTCAAGATCAGTATAGTAGAAGTAACTGTACTAACTGGAAATAACACGAAACAAATAAGTAGCGTAACCAGGAACGCAATAAATCCGCCACTGAAATCAGGAAGACTCAACACTGATTTATCATTGTAATTACTATATAATCCATATTTGGTATAGTTTATATTCTCTTTAAGCAGTTCTGTTTGCAATAAAGAGGACATTTGCTTATATGCTGTTTCCTTGATTATAAATTCATCATATCGAGATGAAAGAAACTTTTCTAAATATGGCGTAATACTGGATGAAACAAATTCAATAACTCCATTCTCTAACTTCCTATATGGCAGAAAATTGAACTTTAAATATTCAGAAACTAAACTCTTATCAATAAGCAGAGGATCAATTACCATTACTATACTTAATCATACCTGGGTGCAAAGATAGATGTTAGTATAATATGTTAATTAATACAATATTAATGATTACTATGTTAACCAAGGTATGATTAAGGATCACAAAATATCATTCCTAAATCTTTGCTGCACTTGTGATAAATTCATACACATTTTTAACTATGAACATACCACTATGTTCACCAAAGTATGATTAAAGATCACAAAACATCATTCCTAAATCTTTGCTGCACTTGTGATAAATTCATACACATTTTTAATTATGAATTATGAATTATGCGTATATCACCAATATTCCACAAAAGCATCTCTAAAAATATAATAATTCATCTCAATAATGATAATTTACAGAACACTCAAAATATTTGAATCATTAAGTATAATTACGTATACCAAGATATTTAATAGGTCACTTCAGTGATTTTATGCATGGAACTTTTACGCAAAGCGCTATCTCTATCATCGTTCATAAGTTTAGATACAAATTCACGACTTATCAAAAAAGACATGTGGTGAACATAATCCTGAACCTTATAATTAACATAAGTTTCATTGCTCGATACTTCTTTTTTCAAATCATCTTCTGTAATAGAGCAAAGTTTGTCTATATCATGTCGCATATTTGATTTTACCTTTTCTGCACGAATCTGAGATTCCTGCTTAATCTTCTCTATATCTTTTTCTAAATTATTATACTTAGACTTATAAGTTGTATATAAAAAATCAGCCTCATCACTAATTTTTATAACCTTTGAAAATTCTTTTTGTATGGAACGAGCATTTTTGCTAACATTGCTGAACACCCCCCTTAGGATCTTGAGCACAAAAAAATCCAGGAGCAACACAATAATGAATGCAACTAATAGAACTACTACTTCCATATACAACTACCCCACTTCCTTCTCAACAATCTTTTTAAGTTCCAATTCATCATAACTTATACCTGCATCTGCAATAATATCAGTTACATAATGCACGGAAGTATTATAAATCAGATTACGAAAAATCTCTAAGTTATCTACCACAATCTCACTAATCCCTCTATCTGATCGTACCACCTGATCATTGAACCTGTTTTTCACTTCGTCCAGTTTTTTTGTTTTTTCTAAGTTCATATCATGGATAACAGAGTTCAAAACAGATTCAGCCTCAGACTCTGCTTCCCCGATCTTTTTTTCATAATCCTTCGTCATTTTTTCTATCTGACACTCGACATCTCTGGCATGAGCAATTTTCTCTTGGAGTATTTCTTCACGACGTTCAATAGTACTCTTTATAGAACGAGCGCTAAAACAAATCACCACATACAGCACAGAAAAAACAAGCAAACACCAGAAAATCTGTGACGGATAAGTTAAGAAATCCAACTGTGGCATACCACTAGACATAAGCCCTCTTTCTCTAGACTACGAACAATAGTAAAAGTGCAACTACCAATGCAAAAAGCCCCATTGCCTCAGCAAGACCAGCACCCACATATACATACTTTGATAATTGTTCTTCAGCTTTCGGGTTCCGTGCTATACCATTCAACATAGCAACAAATATGTTCCCAACACCAAGAGCCGCACCCAACATACCCAAAGTAGTAAGACCAGCACCAATAAATTTTAAACTTTCCATTTCCATAAAAACTCTCCCTAAATAATTAATGCATGTGCAACGCATCATTTAAGTAAACGCAGGTTAATACTGCGAATATATACGCTTGCAACAAAGCAACAAACAACTCAAATCCAATTAAAACTACCACAAAAGCAAAAGGTAATACAGCCAAAAATACATTCATACTCAAGACAAAAGAAGCCATAATCTTCAACATAGTGTGCCCAGCCATCATATTAGCTGCCAGACGAATGGCTAAACTGAATGGCCTAGCCAAATAAGCAAATATCTCAATAAATATCATCAAAGGAGCTAACCACCAAGGAGTACCTGCCGGCAAGAACATCTTAAAATACTTAATACCATACCTGCCGAATGCAACAATATTCACATAAATAAACACAATAATCGCTAGTAAAAATGTCACAGCAACATGGCTAGTGACGGTAAATCCACCAGGAATCATACCCAATAAATTACAAAACATTACAAATGTAAACAATGTAAAAATAAACACAAAGTGACGTAGGCCATCTTCCCCGGCGCTATTCACAATAGTATTTCTAACGAATTTGTATAATGATTCGACTGCAGCTTGCCAATACCCAGGAATAACCTCTTTAGAAAATATACCAACTGCCATAAACAAGGATACAGCAACAAGCGCAATAACCATATATAAAGAAGAATTAGTAAAATCTAAATTAACCCCATATTCTGTAGGAATAGAGAAAATTGACCTGATCTCAAATTGAGCCAAGGGATTACTCGACATTAAACAACCCACGCATCAAACGACAGTTCGATTTTATAACAAAACATGACAATACAGTCAACAAAAATTATCAAATACCTACTCAAATACCTACTTATGCCTAATAATATTTAAGAAGCCTGCAGCAAAACCAAACATTAGGCAAAGAATTAAGAATAACGGCTGAGTATTAAAGAAATCATCCATATACCAACCTATAAAGCAACCCACTGCAACCGCAACCAACATATCAATGCCAGCAAATGCAGATCCACCAGAAACTTTACTTGCATTGGATTTATCTTTTTTAATATTGTTAATGGGATTTTGAACCTGGGGCTTCACATTTTTAAGATCACTTGAAAAAGCAGCCATACGCTCCCGATCTTCTTTATTATCCATGAATACACCCTAAAATAGAACAAAAGAGATATGATAATATTAGCCACCATTAACCATAATAGGCAATAACGTTCTTTTATTTATGGATAAAGAAATGAAGTATCCCACACATCCCCAGCCTTTTTATATAAAACCCTAGAATGCAATCTATATTCTCTATCCTTCCAAAACTCTATTTCATTTGGAATAACTCTAATACCCCGCCAATAATCTGGTCTAGGTACATCAACACCCTCAAACTTCTTTGCAAACACATCAAACCTATCTTTGAGTACAGCAAAACTTCGCAAATCAGATGATTGATCAGAAGCCCACGCACCCAATTGGCTGTTACGATCCCGGGATTTGAAATATTGGTCACTAACTTCATTAGAAATATATTCAACACACCCGCTAATTCTGACCTGCTGCAAAGACTCTTTCCAAAAAAACAACAATGACGCCTGCTTATTTGATCTTAAAGCCTTTCCCTTATTACTATGCAAATTGGTATAGAACACAAAGCCTTTATCATCAAAGCTCTTTAACAGCACCATACGCACTGAAGGAATGTTATTATCACTGGTTGCCAATGCCATGACAGAATTATTAATTTCTGAACATATAATCTTATAATTATGATACCAATCACGGAATAAATCTATAGGGTTGCTAGGTAGGTTTTCTTCTTCACTACTCATTTCTTCCCACTAACAGACTTTTGCATAAGCTTTATATACTGATCTACAAGAGCAGGCTTCACCTCCTGAATGCCATTTTTTGTCATATGACGCAAGTTAAACTTGCCATATTTGATCCTAATAATCCTTTTAATACTTAAATCAAGATAATTACGCACCAAGGTTCTTATTTCTCTATTTTTTCCTTCTTCTAATGTAAAAATCAACCAATGATTATTAGCAGATTCTTTTTCAACAAAACATTCTACCCCAGAATATCTCACTCCCCTAATCGAAATACCATACATAAGCTTTTTCAATCTTTCTTTATGTAATCTTCCGAATACTTTAACTCTATATGTACGTTTTATTTTACTTGATGGCAGCTCTAAATATCTGGCCATATCACCATTGTTAGTTAATAATATTAGCCCCTCTGTCAAATAATCCAAGCGACCAACCGTAATTACTCTCGGCATATTCCTAGGCAAGAGTTCAAACAATGTTCTGCGACCTTTTTCATCATAGTTGGTCACTAATACTTCAGCTGGCTTATTAAATACCCAAATACGAACTTTATCCTGATAATTTAATCTATCATACTCATTAACTCTAACATTTACCCTGCCCTCTACATTGGATGCAGGATTCATGACTATCTTTCCGTCTACGCTCACCTCTCCCTTTCGAATCAATTCCTCCGCTTTGCGTCTTGAACACACACCGGATCCAGCTATATATTTTGATAATCTCATCGACATAACTATCTATCTCTTCTATTATGGCCAAACAAAGTTCTTATTTTCTGTATAAACGAATCTACCTTTGGATTACAGCTATGTCCCTTCTCTTCCTTATCAAATTCTATCAACAGCGCTTTTTGTTTTTCTGTAAGTTTAGTAGGTATTTCAACAAAGATCTTAGCATACATATCACCACGACGACCTCTTCTAACGTGAGGCATACCCTTATTACGCAAGCGTAAACTAGAATTATTTTGTGTGCCTGAAGCTATCTTAACCTTAAGCTTTTCACCACCAATGCAAGGAATTTCTATCTCGCCACCTAATGTCGCTACACTTACTTTAACAGGAACTTCGCAATACAGGTCTTCTCCCTCTCTTGAAAACATTTCATGATCTCTAATACTGACATAAACGTATAAATCACCACTTTCTCCACCATGCATACCAGCCTCACCTTCGCCGCTGACACGCACTCTGGTTCCATGGTCAACACCAGCAGGAATATTCACTTGTATCTTTCTGTATTTCTCATAACGACCATTACCACCACAACTTTTACATGGATCGGATATCACTTGCCCCATACCCATACATTGCGGACAGGTCGTTTCAATCCTGAAGAATCCCTGTGATTTACGTATTCTACCACTACCTCTACATGATCCACATTGAGATGGGGCAGCGCTACCTTTAGAGCCAGTTCCACTGCAGACCTCACAGCCAATATTTGCTCTATAAGACACAGGAGCCTTTAAGCCATGATAGGCCTCAATAAGAGAAATATCTATATCATAACGCATGTCACTGCCACGAGCCGAGGAAGAGCCTCCACGAGAGCCCCCGCCACCCATGCCAGAGCCACCAAATATATCTTCGAATATATCAGAGAAACCATCGAATCCAGAATTTCCGAACCCACCAAATCCACCGCCACCAGCTTGATTTAAGCCTTCACTGCCATATTGGTTGTACATTTTTCTTTTTTCGGCGTCACTCAAAATCTCATAAGCCTCAGTTGCTTCTTTGAATTTCTCTCCTGCGGCTGCTTTCTCTTGATCAGACCCGTCAGTTTGCTTATCTGGATGATACTTCAAGGCTTTTTTCCTATATGCCTTCTTTATCTCCTCTGCAGAAGAATCTTTGCCGACCCCAAGTATACCGTAATAATCCTTTGACATAATCATTTTTTCCATACATATACTAAATAACTATGTATGTACGTAACTAGCACTAATCAAGTGTAGTTCTTGAATTATTTTTAAATAATTAAATTACTTTACATAAAAATATTTAATGCAATAATGACAAATCATGATTCGATTGAGCCGCATGGCTGTGATTAAACAACACATTGCAAAAGGAATTTGCTATCTTAGAAATAAAATTTCTAATGAAGGACTCAAATTTACCTATGGTCTAATTACTATAATAATAGCTGCCATTTTAATAAGAAGCCTCCTATTTGCGCCTTTCCATATACCATCTGGATCTATGAAAGAAACCTTGTTGGAAGGTGACTACATATTTGCCAGTAAATATTCTTATGGATACAGCAAACATTCTTTGCCTTTTTCTATTATACCATTCAAGGGGAAATTATTTAAAAAATCCCCTAAACGTGGCGATGTCATAATATTTAGACCTCCATATAATACAGATATTTATTTTGTAAAAAGAGTGATTGGCCTGCCTGGTGACAAAGTTCAAGTGATCCTTGGTTCACTTTATATTAACAATGAAAAGGTAGAAAAGTTTAGAGTCAGGGACTTTATTGATCAAGATAAATACAATAATTCAGTGATTGTACCCAGATATGAAGAAATATTACCAAATAAAACTAAGTATAAAATACTTTTACATTCTACAGGTAGCGTCGCAGAAAACACAGGCATATTCAATGTTCCTACAGGACATTTCTTTGTAATGGGAGACAACAGAGATGAATCTAGAGACAGTAGATTCTCAGACATTGGTTATATACCAGAAGATAATATTATCGGCAAAGCAAAGGTAATTCTATTTTCAAAATCCAAATCCACTGATGGAGCTCTCCCTTTTAAAATACGCATGAACAGGCTTTGGCAAAATATAAACTGAGCATAGAGTTTTAGAATATCCCTAAATCCACTGATGGAGCTCTCCCTTTTAAAATACGCATGAACAGGCTTTGGCAAAATATAAACTGAACATAGAGTTTAATACATAATAACGATACTATTTTTTGGATATAATAAACCTTACCAGGACTTATCGGATATTGCACTCTCAATGCTTTAAATATATACACTTGAAGTTAATTAATATACGACCTATACTCCCCAGAACAGTTAACTCATTCATAAATCAGGAAGTAGCTATGGTTAGAAAAAATACAAAAATGATACAAGGCTAGCAATGAGCGACAGCCCCACAAACCCATTTACTGAAGAGAAAGATGATAGTGATATAGTAGAAGAAAAGACACAATGCGTAAATCCGTTCAGTCAGAACGAAAATGACGCAGAGAGCAATGAAGGCCCTCAATTCGACGACGAAACAGACAAAGATTCTGACGATTGGGAAAAAAGCTGCCACGAACGTTCTATGCACAAAAATAAGCGCAAATCTAAACCCAATAAAATACAAAAATGTGTAATATATCTACAAGAAAGTTTTAGCAAAAAACCAAAACCTAACGAGAAAGAAGGTAGTTATAAATACATATCCAGAAAAATAACTAAAATAAATGCGCTTTATTTGTTAACTGGAGCCGCCACCTTATTAATAGGAGTAATATTTTTAGCTATATCAGTAGCGTATGGAATCATACAAAAAACCAGAAGAATGCCCTCTCCTGCTCTAACTGCCTTAATCACATTAGGATCAATGCTCTCAATATCAGCAATATTCGTTATGACCCTTTGTTTGACCTTTATCTGGTATATTCATCGACAAAATAAACTCCTTACTAAGTCAAAATCCAAGAAAAATAATACAGAATCACCATCAACCATAACTGAATACAGCATAATATGTAATATAAACACAACGGCAAAAATTCAAATATTAGCAACTTCTATTATTTTTTCTATAAGCTTGATATCTACTATAGTTAGCATGACTACAAGTGCTGCTTTTAGCTTCTTGCAATCACTTTTCCACAAGCAAACAGTCGCTGTATCTATAATATTATCACTAACTATTACTTGTGTGGCGGCGCTATTGCTTTCTGCTGGATTCATAATAATAAGAGAAATTAATCAATACGAAGGTATACCTAGCACAAACCAACAAACAACTGCTCGTGAAAAAAAGAAGAAGAATATATTAACTAATTTAAAACAATCTTCAATTGCCTATTCTATTATAGGGCCTAGTCTCATAGTCTCGCATATACCTGTGCTAGCATCACTCTTAGCAGTTGGCCTGCAAAATCATTCCAAAACAAAGATAGTATTACAATCTACTTTAGTGCTCATATTATCCGTAATATCAATACCATCTATTCTCCTAACATTACTAGGTTCAATATCTCTTGGAATATTCAACAAATACTATGACGACGGTATAAAAAATAATAAATCATCCGAACAAACTACAGACAATGAAGGTTCTACGCCTAAAAAAAGTAAGGACAAAAGAGTATACATGGTTGAATCTATGCAGAAAGTTGCAATAATTTTTGCTATATTAGGAACAGCACTTGCAGCCTCAGGCATCATTTTCTTAGCTGGATCTATAGCTCAGGCAACTGTCAGTAGGTTAACTAATCCCGCTAAAATATCTTTATTCTTATTTTTATCATATATAGCGATATCGCTAATAGTCTCTGGCATATCTTCCGTTATAATAGGATGTACCAATACTCTATCCTGTGATATGTATTATGGAGGAACACCTGGTGGCGGCAGATATACTTACAATGCTTTCGAGGCACAAGAAACAGAAAGTTTATTGCCTCAAGATACAAAATCAGAGTGTCTCGATAATAACCCTTGATACAATTAACAATGCATAAAGCATCGACAGATTCAATATTATATATTCTGATTAAGGTTGTTAATTGACGCCATGTTTAATGCCTACATATTGATAAATAAAAGAGAGCAATATTTAGCTCTATTGCGTGGAAATATCGCTATATCAGCAACATCCTCCTCAGATATTAGCTATTATTAAAGAAATTAAGCGTGGAGGGCTTATAGATGTTTAACACAGCGCTTTAAGAGGCATGTAGAGCAATACTTAGCTCTATTGCGTGGAAATATCGCTATATCAGCAACATCCTCCTCAGATATTAGCTATTATTAAAGAAATTAAGCGTGGAGGGCTTATAGATGTTTAACACAGCGCTTTAAGAGGCATGCAATGCATTGGCCAATCCCTTCCTATGCTTTAGGCCTAGAACCATATTGCTCACCATTATTAAAATAACGCAACTACATCTTTGATTCATAGATCATTGCATTAACTGCTCATTATGTCTCTGTAATATTAATGTATCACATATTATGAGTATTTGACCTGCCATATTAGTAGGAGAGTCGTCTATACCATATATATAATAAGATTCACTACCTTCTTTTACATCAGAATGTCTTGTACTTTAATAATAAAGTTGATAGATCTGATTAATCTAATTTCTAAGCTAACTTAATTTGTATTTTATATGATGATTTATCAATATGTTGATAGATCTGATTAATCTAATTTCTAAGCTAACTTAATTTGTATTTTATATGATGACTTATCAATATATAGCTTGATCACACACACATTCACGTTCTAAATTATCTTGCCAGCAAACATATTGTATAGGCATTAAGATTGCATCTTCTAGTCTCAATGATTACCTCACCTCCTTAGGTCACAATTTTCCCTGCATGTTGCACATATCTTTCTTTATCTCAGTCACAGGTTCCTTTATATCATTGTCGAATAAATGGGCATCTTTCTTCCTTATAGGTATGCCAAAACTTTTTTGGAACCTTTATCAAAATGAAATGCATCAAATTGTGCAACTTTTACATTTAGTTCAATTGAAAGTTGCGGTACATACCTCCCTCATTATTCCCACAATATGCTTTATACAACTGAAGGCTATTAATAATTGATACACAGTAGCAACGTGCATATTTAGGGGGATTATAAGCACTAAAGGACTCCATCAATCCTAAAATTATCTGGTATATTCTGATTCTTACTCGTTTTTCCTGAAAAATTATAGCCACAACTTAATTTCTCTTTCAATCTAGACATTCCTCTTGATATCTTAAGTTAAAAGATATCTATAGAGATAATACATCATGCTTTCTCAAAATGATCCCTATAATACAATTTACCATCAATCATTAGACCCTAAACCGAATCAAATTTCATAATCATAATGACCAACGACCGTAGCTTCCTTAAAGCTTATTCCCTGATAGTAATTCTTACTATCAGGGAAGAATCCTGATTTTCTACATTCGACACTGATTGCAACTGTTCCAATGAGGTCATTTGAGTGTCTGATACAGGTAACAACCCAAATGTCTCTGCCTTGCCAGAAAGCATAGCTGAAGAAGGCATGCCAACGTCGTCACTTGGTAAGCAATACTGGCCTTGATTCAACACAGGTGCGCTTAGAACAGGGGCTGGAACACTTTCGGCTGCTGAATATATAGGTGCTAATGGCATTGCAGATGGTTTTAGTCCATATAAAGAGTACAGACTACTTAACTTTTTTGTATACCTATATATTTGTATCTGTTGCGAACTCTGAAGCTCTTGTAACATTTGTAACTCCACCACTATAAGCAGTGGGTTACTTGATTGATGCGATGAATGACATTTATCCATGCCCTTAGGAGTTACAGCACAAGGGAGCTCCTTCATCATCTCATACCTCAGACCCTCATTGTTTTTCCTCTGTTCTAACAACTTATCTATATGAATTTTTAATCTTACAGAGTGTCCGATATTTTCGGTTATCATATTCATTAATTCTGAAGGGAACCTATTAGAACTGTTCTTGTTTTCAAATGATTCTATCTGTTGATCTAAGTACTTAAGGTACCCATAACAATGAAGCACTGCCCTTGTACTAGGGAAAGCATTATTTAGCATTTTAGAAAATTCATCCGTATCTGGGATAGGTAGATATGGAAGTATTAATTGAAACATTGATGTACACATTATAGGAAACCTTGCCTGCGAACTAGGTGTAGCTGAAAAAGGTGCGGCCGGAAAAGGTACAGCTGAAGAAGATACAGCTGAAAAAGGTGTAACTGAAGAAGGTGCAGCTTTAAAAGGTGTGCCGAGAAAAGGTACAGCTGAAGAAGGTGTAGCTGAAGAACTTGATCTTCGTTCAATCAACGGTTCCTTTTCTTGTGCGCAAGGATTTTGTACAGCTCTTTCTGCATTTTCTTCTATTGTTTCAACATCTATGTATTCATCGCTATTTAGACCTTTAGGCAACAATACCTGCGACTCTTTCATAACTTGATCTTCATCAAGATTGTTTATGTCAATTACTACCTGACCCGTCTTTGCCGATGTAGCTTCCTTTCCCTGGCTACATGGAGGCATCGACGATACGCCATTGTCATTTCCAGGTACATCTCTATTACGTTCAGAAGGCTCATTTTGTGCTTTCTCAATCCCTTCCATCGCTGTTGATGGTGTGTTGATTTTATGGAATTCTTGTACTCTCTTTATGAACTTAGACTCAATACTCTCGAAGATCCCTATATTAGCAAATTTTTGTTTTATACTGTTGGTTACTTTTGAAGATTTACGTTGCCAAGTATTGTTCTGTACTTGTTCTACAAAAGACGTAGGAAAAGTAGTCAAGTCTTGTTCAGAACAACTTATTCCCAATCCTGTATATAGGGCAATCAGTTCTTTTTTCATTTGTGGAACAATATCTCTTTCCATACGTAGTTTAAACCTTAGCATATCCACTATGGCCTTATCCCCAGAGTCGGCTATAAGGTCCACAGACAATTTGTGTTTTTTAAGCATGCGTATGTTCTTATACATCATTTGCTCGCAGTAGCTACATACCTGATTTTGTACACAAAAATAACTAGATTCTTTATTGCTACCCATAGGGATAGCTTCAATTACAGCATAGTACGTAGTTCGGTTACTATGTTTATACAATGATAATAGAGAGGAAAATATACTCCACATCCCCTGCAACTCAATAAAATACTCATACAGTGATTGATAAGTATCATTAATAGGCACTTCCTTCCCAGAAACCAGATCCTGCGCACATATAGGCATAAAACCTGATTTCACTAATGTTACTTTAACGCCACGAGGACCAGCAGAACGTTCTGTCTTGTATGTTATTTTCTTGTCATGAACCTCAGTAGAGGACTTAGCGAAGTCTAAAAGGTATTTCATTGAGCGTAAGTCACTGCCCTGAATAGTCTCTATTTTCTTTGATATATCAGAAGCATGCTGAAGCATGTCCTTTTTGTCTCGGTGGGTACTGTGTAGTGACAAAACCTTAGATCGATTCACTATTAATACATAAGAGTTCCGCATAATTTTTATTATATAATCGGGTGCTCTAGGCAAATTCAATTTGAAATGAAGCATTATGACCTTAATAAATAATTCTCCATCTGTAAAATCCATACTCACATCACCAGGTTGATCTGTAAAATCCATACTCACATCATCAGGTTGATCTGTAGAATCTATACTCATACCAGCATCTTGACCTGCAGCATCATAGGATGTTAATTTGTTTAACACAGGGATCAAGGCCTTCATTACCTTGGTTAAAAAGGGTGAGTACAATTGGCCTAGCACTGTACTGTTTACATGTAAAGCCTGCTTCTTTTTTATATCTAATGTACCCGCTATCTTTTTTATCACATAATCACTTACAGTGCAAATAATCTCCGTGGGTTCCCTTAAGTCGTTGTGTCTTACAGAAAATTCTGTATTGTGTGGGCCACCATTAGCACAAACTATAAAAGTCTTAGTAGAGTTTTTGAGATCAGTTACATAACAATTACATATATGTAACGCTAACTGAAGATTGGTTGTTTCTGCAACAGAAACGACGTTTTTTTTGCCAGGATGTACCAATGTACTATTAACTATAGTAAGAATGTTCGCAAGAATCTGTAATGACTCAGTTGCTCTTGCAAGAAACATAAGATCTTCTTTAACTTCATCATCATAGCACGCAGGCAATTTTTCACCCTCTGCCTTTTCACCCTCTGCCTTTTTAACCTCTGCCTTTTTAACCTCTGCCTTTTCACCCTCTGCCTTTTTAACCTCTGCCTTTTTAACCTCTGCCTTTTCACCCTCTGCCTTTTTAACCTCTGCCTTTTTAACCTCTTTCATAATTGAATCAATTTCGATTTGACAGTAATCAGCTACTCTATATTTATTGGTATAATTATATCTGTCGCGAGCTATACATTCCCCTGCAGGATCGTTTAATATTTCATTAATTTTCTTGTCTCTGAAACGAAATTCATAATCTGATATCTTGATGCATTCACCAGCTCGTACAGGTAGAGCAACATATTTTGTCATGTCAGAACTTACCTCAATACGTTTGAGAATTTCTCCAGTTGTTGTGTCAATAGCACCTACCCTAATACGTTTGCGAATGTCTTCAAGAGATAGTTCTTCTTTTTCATCACATGCCTTCTTTGTAGCGGGCAACATTGCTTCTTCATCTGTGTTACTTGCAGATGGGACTCTTGCTCGCTTTCTATTATTACCAGGTTCACTTGTTGTGTTCTTTGGGCTAGTACTACTAGCATCATGTAGGTGTTCCATGTCTTGAAGATCAATTGATGATAACTTTTTGTGTCCTCTGTCAGACAACATACGAGTTTCTTCTGCGGTTAAGCACCTGTTACGCAAATCAATTGATGATAACTTTTTGTGGCCTCCGTCAGACAACATACGAGTTTCTTCTTCGGTTAACCTGTTACGCAACATTAACAATTCAACTCTCCTGTAGCGGGCAGTACATAGGTCCATTAGTTCTTTAACATATAATAATGACCTGTCTTTCCCCTCAGATACAGAAGAGGATGCTGCTTTGCTGGACTCAATACATTCCGACCTTTTTCTTTTCGTAGGTGGTAAGGTTTCTGCTGAGTCATCTACAGAAAAGGCTGCGGAGCTTCCTCTTTTGTTACTAGAAAATTCGCTCGATATTTGTCCTATGCTTTCTGCAGAAGAAATTACGCCCTTGACTTGCTTAGTTTTAGATAAATTAGTAGATAAATTACTTATTGATAAATCAAGAACACTACCTATCTCTCTATAGCCTAGAGAGAAGGACCCTCCAATTTCCACAGTAGTTGACTGATCCTCATGGGCCACCCTTGCTATTGATATACTCAATGTGAAACGGAAAGATTTTTCCAATATAAGCTGAGCTGTTGCATCGAATCCTAGACTAGCAAATGCTATGTTGTTTTTAGAGAGCTTAATATTCTTAAACGCCATTTTACTGGGTTGATTCAGAATGGCTTGAGCAGTATTTTTCTCGCTAAGAATTACGCTAGTCATCGTTCCACTCATCGTTATACACAAAAGATCCTGAAAATCACTGCCCAGAAGGCTCTCTTATTGTGACTAAAACGTCACCACCCTGCTCTGCGGGAAAAAGAATCACCACCTCTCCATTGAAGCAGCGCTTAGAATCTGATAATTCTCTAATTGTATCCATAGTACTTTACCATTCTATTACTCTAATTCTCTATTTATATTATAGTATTAATTTATTTACTTTACAACTATGCAATTATTTACTTGCTAAGTATTAATAAGTAAATAGGTATGGACAACAAATATCTATTCCTGTTTATAGATATTAAAGTTCAATAGCAAAAAACAAAATACACTTCATGTTGAACGATAATTGCCTACTATTCGTAAGTGCATTATTTGAATTTAAAAGAATTTATCTCTAAGGTATCTCACTTTTATGCATGAGATCATTTCCAATAACTTGAATATGCTTTCCCAGACCTTTTGTATATAAAGATAATATTTGCTTCAATACAGTTGTTATAGAATATTTTGCTAGTAAAAATATTAGTTGAAGGGATTATATCATGATTCCACTCATTGTTCTTCTCTTCCTCACATATGTAAAAATGCACGAAGCACAATATAGTATCTGCCCGTTGTATACCATTCTTGCGCTTCTATTATTGTTGATGTTAGCGATCTTAGCCTAATTAATCTTCTTTTTATATTGATGGATTCTTTGATTAAGTTAAGGCACCCAAAGGGCATCCTAGATTGCTTATACTAATGCTTAAAAATTACATGATACAAGGGGCATCTTGAATTTTGACACTTATACTAATGCTTAAAAATTACATGAACAAGGGGCATCCTATTACTAATGCTTAAAAATTACATGATACAAGGGGCATCTTGAATTTTGACACTAATGCTTTATAATTATTACTCTTCGTAAGTCTTCTCCATGTATTTAAAATATCGGGCATTTCATAATATTTTCTTACCATATATGTCTGTTCTTCCCCTAAAAAATACATACTTTTTATAGATATATAGATTTTTATTTTGGTTTTCTCATTTCCTTAAGAATACCTCTCACTAAATTCCGCTTTTTCTTTGTATCATTCGCATATGCACCCTCAGGAAAATAGAATTTTGATGCTGCAAGCTCTCCACGAGCTGACCCTACTGGGCTTCATCATGGTTACAGGCATCAAAACTCTTATATTGTGCATTGAGTTTTAGCTTAAGTTAGAACTACTTCCTCATTATTCCCTCTTCACAATTAGACGTCACACACTGCTGTGGATCAAACCCTTCGCTATCTGTCCTCAGAAACTGCTGTATATCAAACCCTTCGCTATCTGTCCTCGTCCTCACAAATTTTAGATCTCCCATATCCATATCATTATTATCCTCAGGTTCGCGTTTGCGTTTTCGTAATCCGCTTGGCCCTCTTGAATCAGTCAAACAGGAGGACTGGCTGCTCTGACCTAGATCGACAGAATAGCATTCTTCAAGCTCTGCTTTAGGCGTAAGCACATTTATTCCAAGCGGCATTAATTCTTGCTCATCATCTAATGTTTTCTGAGAAGGCAATACAAGATATTGATCTGGATTCCCCCCAGTATTAAACTGCTGATCTTGTTCATCACAAACGCCAAATAACTCTGTAAATAAGGCTTCTGTCTCGCCATCTTGCTGCGTATTCTCTGCACTAACTAAGGGTGGAGGGGTTCCAAAACATAAACTTGAGCTTGAATCAGAGGTAAGATCAATAAAAATATCATCATCATCGAGACTTATAACATTCTGCCGTGCCACATGACCTGCACTACCTAAGGGTGGAGGGGTTCCAACACATGAATTTGAGCTTGAATCAGAGGTAAGATCAATAACAGTATCATCATCATCGAGACTTATCACATTCTGCCGTGCCACATTATCTACATTAACTAGGGATGAAGCGGTTCCAACACATGAATTTGAGCTTGAATCAGAGGTAAGATCAATAAAAGGATTATCATCATCGAGATTTATAACATAAGACTCCCTATGACCTGCACTACCTAAGGGTGGAGGGGTTCCTATATTTACTGGAGATACTAAGCTTAATAGTGGTGAAAAGCCCTTGAGTGATTCATGATCTTTAGATAATCCTACACATGACTTTTGGGCGCTTCTGTTTGCATTCTCTATCTCAACTGGGGGTGTGGTTACACTGACTGGATCAGGGGATTTCATTAATGTATCACGCGAACCATTATCAATAGGATAGAAGGGATCGCAATAGGGAGAAGGAGGGGAATTATGAATCTGATATTCCATATTGCCTAACATATCCGTTCGTGTGTGAGATGGCAATATTCTAGCTGGGCGTACTGGCGAATCTTCTGTAGATGAACCATGGTTTATGTCGTTACTCGGATCCTCATCTTCTGCACTACCTCGGCATGGCAAACTTCCTAACTCTAGATCAGAGGAGGAAGGTCTTTCTAATGTTAGTAGATCAAGGGATAGAGGTCTTCTTAATGCCGGGTCATAGAGGTCTTCTTAATGCCGGGTCAGGGGATAGAGGTCTTTCTGAGTCTAGACAATCAGGGGACAAAGTACTTTCTGAGTCTAGATCAGGGGATAAAGGACTTTCTAACTCTAGGTCAAGGGATGCAGGACTGTCTAACTCTAGGTCAAGGGATAAAGGACTTTCTGAGTCTAGATCAAGGGATAAAGGACTGCCTAATGACGGGTCAGGGGAGGAAGGACTTTCTAATGGTGTAGAATCACTGACTAACGCTGGAGATACGGTTTTTATCATGTTATCTTGCACAATAAGTTTTATGGAATCGTCAAAATCACTAAACTCATACTCTCCTTCATCAGAACTGGAAGGTAACGCTGGAGATTTTCCTAGCTGTTCTTTTATAAGTAAAACGGATTCTACGACGTCACTCGATTGCTTATCTCCTGCATTATTTGTGGCTACAGGGCTTCCTGAACCCCTAGTATCTATGTGGCCTAAATCCACAGAGATCTCTGGTTGAATTATTCTAATATCACGAACTGCGGAGAAGTCGTTAGTAAACATATTCTTATCAGAAAATACACCTTCAAATTCCACTGCAGAATATTCTTTAGTTATAGATCCTGTTAAGTTAAGATTCATTTTTATTTTTAATATGTGTTGATTTATTTTCTCAAGATTCTGTACTAGAGACCCTGTTATTTCTACCTTTAAGATATTCCCCTCATTAAAACTCTTAACATTACTCATATCTATTTCGGCCTCTCCAACTATGCCGTTTTTATCATCCATCGAACCCTCTACTCTAATAGTAAAAACTGATGCATCCTCCAGGTTACTCATTTCTATCTTAATTATTATGGGCGTTGAATTATCCGATGGTGTCATTAGCTTAATAGTTGGACGGATGCCTTGCGCTAGCAATGGGAATGCAGTTTGATCCATTATCTTTCTCACATAATTTAGAAATTAGATTAATATTATAATATTAATTATTTTACTTTGCAATCAATGATAGAGTAAATGTTAAATAATTAACTATAATTAGTTCCTTCCCGAAAACACAGCCAAGCCACATTAAATTTTAACTATAATCCGTATAATCCATCCTTTCTTCAACCAAAAATTCCTTCCCGAAAATACAGCCAAGCCACATTAAATTTTGACTATAATCCGTATAATCCATCCTTTCTTCAACCAAAAATTCCTTCCCGAAAATACAGCCAAGCCACATTAAATTTTAACTATAATCCGTATAGTCCATCCTTTCTTCAACCAAAAATTCCTTCCCGAAAATACAGCCAAGCCACATTAAATTTTGACTATAATCCGTATAATCCATCCTTTCTTCCACCAAAAATTCCTTCCCGAAAATACAGCCAAGCCACATTAAATTTTAACTATAATCCGTATAATCCATCCTTTCTTCAGCCAAAAATTCCTTCCCAAAAATACAGCCAAGCCACATTAAATTTGACTATAATCCGTATAGTCCATCCTTTCTTCAACCAAAAATTCCTTCCCAAAAATATAATTAAATCGACCTGATTATCTTAGATTATTATTTAATCTCTTACATATTTTTTTTCCCCTTAACAAGGGCTATGAAATGTTAATCTTGACCATTAAGATCATTATTTATAACTGTTTTATCCCTTGTGTTCTTGGATTATACATCCAAATACCCATGTGTTTTCAGCATATTCATGCCCTTCTCGATAAAGCCATAATTTAGGTCAACCCTGCTTGATTTTATTGATTTATATATTATTATTAAATTTTAGATGCGACCTCATAGTCTCTTAGTTCTTTGATTCAACTCTAAAAATAGAGCAATTTCCTGATATTTGTCAGAATGTATATTCGAAATTATAAGTTATTTAATACATTTATTATCTTATATTGGTAAATATATATTTTATTTACATTCAAAGCTCTTTATTTTCTGTTATCGATTAAATTGATCTCTAATCTCACAGTAACTCTCAATAATTCAGGAGTTTGAACTGATTGCTATGAATTGCAAAAGGGAAAAACTGGCTATATTTTTGGATGTAAATTATAATGGTCAGATTTTTACTATGAACAGCTTACTATGTCTGGATAGTAACACCTCATACATTACAAATGTATAAATTATATTTCAAAGGATCTGTCAGCTATAATATTCACTGATATTTTGTACAAAAAAAAATTAACACTTCTAAGTAATTAATTGTCTAAGAATAGTACTAATACACGAATATTAAGGTTATATCCTCTTGGTATCACTTGATTCATGATTTCACAATAATAAACTATAGTACTAATACACGAATATTAAGGTTATATCCTCTTGGTATCACTTGATTCATGACCATAATAATATACTCAAGCTATGATTGAAGCATTCTGCCTCTAAACGTAAGGGCATTACCTGGTGAATATACCAGTAATCTATAATGCCACTAAACAGTGGTCGGAACGGCGAGATTCGAACTCACGACCCCTTGAACCCAAATCAAGTGCGCTACCAGGCTGCGCCACGCTCCGAAACAACGGGCTGATTATATAGCCAGCTCTACCAGCTGTCAACAGATGTTTGCATCATTACAAATAACCATGAACCATGACGCCACTATCGGCACTAAAATCCGACAAACCCAACGAATTACTATATTATTTTTCATGAAATCAGAAATTCATAGTTAAGTATATTAACATATAAATACTAATAACAGTATATTTGTAATATTTATAAGATTTATATTGAAAATATAATACTAATAATAATATTATTAAGCTTAATATCGGTATATTTTGAGAATTCATGCTAGCAATAGAGATAAAACAGTTATCAAACTTAAGATCAGGAAAAACAGTACTATCAAATATAAATTTGAAACTAGAAATAGGCAAAATTCTTGGTATTATTGGAATCAATGGAGCAGGAAAAACTACCTTAATAAAAACTATCTTAAATCTCACTAAGCAGGATAGTGGGCACATTAACATATTAGAACAATCCTCACTCAATGCAAAATCAAGAAAACAGGTCTGTTATTTACCCGAGAAATTTATACCCCCACACCTATTAACAGGACAGGAGTTCATCGATTTATCCCTATCTCAATTTGATCTAAAACCAGATGTAGAAGAGATTAGAATGTCTTGTGCTAGTATGGAACTGGAATACAACATGCTCAAGCAAAAGATTGACAAATATTCGAAAGGCATGAGCCAAAAATTAGGCCTCATAACTACCTTTCTTACAAATAGACAATTATATATACTCGATGAACCCATGAGTGGACTTGACCCATTAGCCAGAATATTACTAAAAAGAAAAATGAAGAATGTTATGCTAGACAAAAGCAAATCTATTATGTTCAGCTCTCATATATTATCTGATATACAAGAGTTATGTGACGAAATTGCAATATTAAATGCACAGAACATTACTTTCTCTGGAACTCCAACAGAACTTCTGAATATACATTCCTGCGATAATATAGAAGATGCCTTTCTAATGCATATACAAGCACAGAAATAATCATCTGGTATGGGGCTTGTGCAATATTAAATGCACAGAACATTACTTTCTCTGGAACTCCAACAGAACTTCTGAATATACATTCCTGCGATAATATAGAAGATGCCTTCTTAATGCATATACAAGCACAGAAATAATCATCTGGTATGGGGCTTGCATATTTACTACCCTACAACATAATTTTTCTATATCTTGCCGTACAAATTATAAGATGACACACGCTGTAGGCCAATCTACACAATGATTTCATCAATATTGCGTGTTGAATGATGAAATGAATGGAAGCACCAATTATGCAGGTATTTATTTACTAAAATTTCCTTGATATTATAAAATTCAATAAATCATTGAGTTCCTTCTGACCATAAAGTGGTGAGGAATGATTTAAATTATCTTTAGCTAAGTCTATATAATGCTCTGCCTGGATAATAATTTTATCATAAACCCCATGCTGCTTCATCATATTTAGGACTTCTGAGAATTTTAAATTACCACCACCTCCAGACAGGAAATGATCCCGTATTATTCCACGATCTACTGCTGTTAAGCAATCTTGTAATACAATAATTGGCAAGGTAACATTGGCATTTTTAAAATCATTCCCCAATGGTTTCCCCATCACAGATGCATCAGAGAAATAATCCATAAGATCATCAATTATCTGAAAAGCCATACCAAGATTATAGCCAAATCGACTAATTAATAATCGTCTTTCTTTAGAAATATTAGAAAGTATTGCTCCAACTTCACAAGAAATAGAAAATAGTTCTGCAGTCTTGGCTGAAATAATCTCTATGTACGCAGGTGTCTCCATATCAATATTGCTTATCTCAAGCATTTGTTGAATTTCTCCTTCAACTATCACACAATTTGATTTAGCAAGCGCAGTGGATATATCATTATTTGCTATTTCCGCAGCCCACTTAAAAGCCACGGCAAACATGAGATCTCCTACTAAAATGCACGATTTATTATCCCATTTGCAATTTGCTGTTATATTTCCTCTCCTATGGGAGCTTTCATCAACAACATCATCATGCAACAGAGTCGCATTATGGATCACTTCAACTATCGCTGCAGCTTTGATATGATTAGTGCCTTTATAGTCAAATATCTTACTAATCAATAAGGTTAGAATTGCCCTAATTCTTTTACCACCAGCACTAAAAACGTGCTGTCCTATATCAGTAGAAATATCATGTTTACTATTAAGAAAAGCATCATTTATTAGCTTTTCCACCGCTGTCAAATCACTGCTGACCATTGCTCTAATATTATATAGGGCTTCAACTCCTAACAATTGAACTCTCCACAAAAATAATTGAATCAAACGTAATTTCAAACGGTACAATAAAAGTTTAAAACAAGCAAATTTAAAGTATAAAAAACTCAATATATTATTGACCAATTGATTCAAAGATAATGTGCAAGAATAATGTAGGCAAACTATTATACAGACTATAAAAATTAGAAAGATGAACTGATACAAGTAGAACAAAGATAATACTATTATAGAAGGATTGTATTATCACAACACACTAAAAATTAATCATGGGCATATTAAGGGCACATGTAAACAAGGGACATTAGTCAAACATCAATCTTTCCCATTTGCATCGCAAGACTTCACAAGCATAATTTTCCCATTTATAGGAATCATTCTTGGCTTGCATCGCAAAATTCCATCCATAACACGCCTAAAATTAAGCACAATCATATTAATGACATATGTGAACAAAGGATACTGTTCATACAGAAATCTTTCCCATTTGCAGGTCAAAAATATATTAAATACTACGGCTATTACATCGCAAAATAATAATAAGCAAATATTATATACGAACCACACATCAAAAGGCTAAGTGGTATCCCAGATTTCATATAATCAGAGAATTTATAGTGCCCTGGACTCATAATAATTAAATTGGTTTGATAACCTATTGGGGTAGAAAACGCACAGCTACTAGCAAAAATCACGCCCCATAAGAAAAATCTTGGATCAGTATGAAATTTATCCGCCAGCTTCAATGCAATTGGTGCAAAAACTAGGCCAACAGCATTATTACTAATAATCTCATTAAGCAACATAATGATTACAAACAAGACCGTCATAACCATCAGTGGACTATGGTCACTGAAGAAGTATGTTATTGTATCTACTATTGCCTCAACACCTCCTGTCTTATCCATGGCGACACTAAGCATATAGGCCGCTCCTATAATTAAAAAGACCTTTCTATCTAGCGCTTTAGTGACTTGAGACATTGATAGACATCTTGACCAAAGTAAGACCACAACACCTACAAATGAACTTACCATAATTGGCACAACTTTAAACACAGCAAATAGAACAACCGCAGCAAAAATTGTATTCACTTTTCTAATTAATGAATAATTAGGAAGATCCTCTGTTTGATTCTCCAGTAGAATCAGGTCTTGGTTCATATTTATACTCTTCAGTGATTGTTTAGTACAAAGAATGAGCAATACATCACCTGTCTGTAATCTAATATCAGATAATGTAGTATTAATAATCTTAGATCTTCTCTGGATACCCAAAACGATAGTTTTAAACCTACTATATAATCCTATATTTTCTAGAGTTTGTCCTACCATACTAGAGTTGGGAGCAACAACAGTCTCAGTTAAAAATACATTTTTGGCAATCTTGCCTCCAGAATCTGTATAGTCCATATCATGCACCATAATACCAGCCTTACTTTGAACTATCTTAGTAATATTATGCTTTGCGGTAAGGATAACAATAATATCACCATCTGTTAATATTATATCATCTGCTATAGGAGGGAAACATGGCCTATTTCCCCTCTGAAGAAGTCTTAATTTTGAATCAGGAAATACCTCTGTCAAAACGTCATCCAGTAAACACCCTATTAGCCCCGACCTTTCATTGACAACTATCTCTGCTATGAATAATCTACTGTTATTGCTTGCCAGAAGGTCTTCATCACTTGATGTTCTGTCTGGGAGAATTGTGGGTAAGACCACTGTCACATAAAGCATTCCCACAACACATAAGATTGAGCCTGGAAGGAAGAAATCAAAGATACCAAACTGATCATACCCCATATCATAGACCTTCGCTGCTATCAGTAAATTTGTGCTATTTCCTATCAAAGTCATCATGCCACCCAATGAGGCTGCATATGCCAAAGGTATCATTACTTTGCTTGGCGAAATTCCTATACTCTTAGCTATGTGCCCTAAAATGGGGATAAAAATTAATACAACTGGAGTATTGTTCATAAAGGCACTTACTACACAGGCAATGGAAACTGTAATTGCCACAACTATGTAAGGATTTATTTTTTCAGAAAGCTTTAAAAGCTGGCTGCCTAAGGCATTCAGCGACCCACTAACCACAACAGCATGCCCAATAATCAACATAGACATCACAGTAATTAACGCAGGGTTCGAGAAAGCATAAAGAAAGTGCTTATAAGTTAAGATTACTTCCCCTAACTCATTTTGCACTGGGTATATAGTAAAGGCTACAAGTAGAACCCCCATTAACCCCATAGAAACAAACTCCATCGGGTATTTATCATTAAAATATGCAAACATAGAGACTACCGCTGCACTGAAAACAAACCACATTTGCAACGGAATCCCAATTTCAGAAATCAGCATACATTCATTCGTCATCCATGAGACCAACGTGTATGATAACATAAAAAGAAAATATATAAAGATATTTCAAATAATTCCAGAACAACTAGCCTTTACTGTATAAAATATCAAGAAAATATATAAAGATATTTCAAATAATTCCAGAACAACTAGCTTTTACTGTATAAAATATCAAGAAAATATATAAAGATATTTCAAATAATTCCAGAACAACTAGCCTTTACTGTATAAAATATCAAGAAAATATATAAAGATATTTCAAATAATTCCAGAACAACTAGCCTTTACTGTATAAAATATCAACATAAGACTCAATAAATTTAGTCATGTCTTCAGCTTTTGCCAATGATTCCTCTAGTTTAGAATATTTCTCAATTAACCCTTGTTTATGCGTGTCTACATTCTTATTTTGCCTTTCTAATTCCCAAGTACGGCGCTCATTATGTGTTTCAATGCCCTTAGTTTCTAGTTCAATCGCTCCATCTTGTGCCAAAATACTGTCAATCGCCAATAAAGTTGTATAAGATATGCCCTTAGAGATATTAACATCTATGACACCACTTGGATCACCGCTATATTCAAATTTTATACCATTCAATACTCCATCTTTACTAGCTTCGACCGAACCAGAAATATAATTAATATCCTCAATACCTAATTCAGTCAAAAAATCGATATCACCGTCATTTGAAAAATATATACGATCATACATACCATTAGCTTCAATAACCAAGGAGTCCTTAAATATCTGTGAATCTAAATCAAGATTATTCTTAATAGCCCGATGCAAATTATTTAAATTAGAGAATTTATGATCATTAGATTCACCGGAAGTTTCAAAAGCAAAATCATGTTCAAATATTAAACTTACAGTAGTTATTGTGCCATCTGGTTTTTCCAAAGACACCGTGAACCCATCTCCATCTGCTAAATTGAAAATTTCATTAATATCCGTACTCTCAAATATATTTTTCTCAGTTATAGTATGGCTACTTACTTTAGCCTTTCTTGGAGTATATGCTGCCTTAGATATAGGAACATCAACGCTAATTTCATCATCAATATCATAAAATCTAACAACATCATTAAGATCACAATCTAATTCTACTGGTAATAAAGCAAGACGGAGATTCTCTCCAAGATCGTCCAATAAATCACTGGTACTAATATCAATAGCATCACCAGCT
This sequence comes from Rickettsiales bacterium, assembly GCA_965262395.1. Taxonomy (GTDB): domain Bacteria; phylum Pseudomonadota; class Alphaproteobacteria; order Rickettsiales; family Anaplasmataceae; genus CBDHFF01. The sequence continues at coordinate 479,323 of OZ253531.1, read as the reverse complement.
GTATTAATACTAAACCCAGAACCAGTTATTGAATGATGCAGCTGTATCTCTGTATTAGCGGCAATAGCATCACGCATTTCATATATATGAAGACTAGTATCTTCCTCCTCTGGATTAGTAAGGAAGTTGTAACTTATAATTGGCATAGGATCAGAAATATATCTACTACTGTTTATAGATGCTTCAAAATGCACATCAGTTGCCCCATCTTCTCTTTTTACCTTACAATAACCTAGTATGTCATTAAATTTACCCACAAATTTTGGTATGTCAGCATGATTGTGATATAGACTATGTAACCCTAACTCTTTATCAAAAATATCACCTGCATCTATATCTTTTACTACCACTGCATTAACATCAAGATCAAACGAAACCTGGAAATTAAGGCTCATTTCATTACCAGTATATTTCAGTTTGCTAATTGATGTATCAGAAGACTCAACAGTAAAGGAAAATAACTTCTTTACATCATCAAATTTACTCTCAAGCATACTCTGGAACCTACTTCTATTGATATTCAAAATCTTATTAGAAACTAATTGAGATTCGTATGTATCTTCATAATTAATACCTATATCTAATAGTGATTGTATTGTGCTATCTCCATTATTAACTAATCTGACCAGGCTGCTATCTACCAATCTAGTTGCCAAGCTAAGAGCAACATTATCATGTAATATAGCATTTTTTGAATACTTCCCATCCATATCTTGCTCATTCTGCACAGCTACAAATTCTTTGAATAAATTATATGTATTTACAAAATCCACTACTCTCTCTGTAATAGTTGAGAGATTAGGCCTCATATAAGCCTCTATAAATTCTGTGGATGAAGTATTACGAATAAAGTTAACAACTACACCGCTAACTACATCATCAACTTCATTACTATCACGAGTTATTAATACCCCATCTAAGTTAAACGTACACATCCTGGGCTGAGTTATAGATTGTAGGTTACTTAACGATGTAAGTGAACCATTAGTATCAATAATATTAAATCCATTACTAAGACCAACATTATCAGCAAGAATTTTTAATTTAAAATTATTATTCGCTAATTTTGTTATCCCTGCCCTAACACCACTAGAAGAAGTATAATTATTAATTTTCTTCATTATGCCATTCAACGAATCTCCTGATGAAATTCTAATCTCTGCACCACGTTTTGTAGAAAATGCACGATTCATTATATTTTCAAAGTTAGTGGCGTTTGCCCGTGTCGAAACATTAACTTTCAATCCTGCATCTTTCAAATTTATATGAATTTCCGAATTACCATCCGCACTGGTTAATATTATATTTTGATCTATCTCATCGAACTGATTACCTAGCCCTGTTGCGCTATATTCCATGGAATTAATATGAGTAATCATTGTTGCATCAGCAGCACCCTCTGATGTAACTTGCGTAATAGCGAATTCACTTAAATCTATGTTATCTAATGCATTAATATTGGCTATATCATTAGAAAACACCCCTACTTTATCATCATTAAGTATTGCATAATCACCATTAAATTTTGTGCCAGAAAAATATTTGCCAGTAGCCATGCTGAATCCTGCGATATCAGTCATCAAATTAGAATTAAGGTCTGACTCGTCACTGGAACCATTAAAGCTAACCTCCTCTCCAACTCTTACCTTGAAATCTATTGCATCCACATTATTACGAAAGATTATCTCCTGTCTTTCAGGAATGAATTCCTCAGTAGTCATCACTGTATTATCCAACGGATCTGGAACACTTCTCTGCTCTATCATAATTGGATCAGAAATATAATAAGTGTTTCCTCCCGCTCCATCAGGAAAGGTCATTGTAATTGTGAGATCATTCCCTGTCCTGGATGATGCACAGGAAGATATTGTAGAAAAGAAATTACCAAATAAACCACCCATCATAGCGGGAGATGCGTTAAGTTCATAAATTTCTGATCTTTCGTCTAACAATACCTGTGAAATATTGTGATTTACAACTAAGTTTACCTCTTCTTCTTGTAAATTCTTAATATTTACCGGCACTATACGAAAACTACCTGGTTTGAACTTACCAGGCACCGTCTCTCCCACTCCTGAAGTCACACTCCTATTGGAACTAATAAATCCTGTATATTCAACTGATTTAGCGGTTGCTTTAGAAATATCAGAAACTTCAAAATCAGTCAGAACGCTTCCTCTGTTGATTGAAACAGACATATAATTTTCTGCTTTATCGCCAAAGCTGAAACCCCTGCATTTCATTTCTAATTCACGTTCATCGAATACCCCATTCCCATATTTAGGAGTAACGGCCATAACAGAAGAACGGAATTTCTTCAGAACATAAGTAAACTCTTCTAGTTTCTGTAATTTTTCATGATTACAGTCAATGCTATCTTCTACTTCTCTTATCCCTATCTTTTGCGCTTCCACAGCTGCTTCTATCATAAGGGCAAAGTCTATACCACTCTTAACACCAGAAATAATATTTTTACCATCTATGGTAGTAAGGGTCGGATCGCCGTAAGAAGTTACCATGATATATTTTCAATAATTATAGATCAGATAAATCTATAAGGTAATACTAGTTAACGATTTATTAATATAATTCAAAGAACAAAAAAAAATGCAGCACTTCAAAAGAAGTACCGCATTTCTCAAGTATACTTTCAACTGATTAGAAACAAGTTCTATTCAATTATTAACCAACAGCTCTAAGCATGTTATCAACTTGTTCTTGACAACTTTTAACAGCTTGTCCAGCTATCGTAGAAGCCATCTTAGTCTTCAATTCAAGTTGTGCTTTCAAAATAATCTCAACTGCGATATCACAGTTTAAGAAGTTCGAAGCAGACTCTTGAAGAGTTTGACTAAGATTTGCTAAGTTTGCTTTAAACAAGCCCAGCTGTGCTTCCGTAGACCGCAACACAGATCTATTCAAATCTAATATCTGTACAGCATTATCTATATAGATAAGAGATTCTTTTGCTCTCTCTGCGCTTTCTACGCTCAATTGACCATTGAAAATCGCTGCAGTAGTAAAGTTCTGTAATGTCACAGAAACCTGATCAGCGTACCCAGTATTAATTTGCACACTAATACCACCACTCGACTTAGTTCCAAAGAATTTGTCTAAAGCTTCAGTAAACAACTTAGCTTGTTCATCACTCTTAACATCGATGTCATTAACAACACCAGCAAGATCAATCAACAATTTAGCGTCTTCATCATCCGCACCTTTACCCTTTGCAACTGCAAGAGTAAGTTGCGTCCCTGCTTTACAGATAATTCTTTCGTTAGAAGAGTCATAGAATCTTCCAAGTTCAGTTAAGTCTTGAGAATAAGTTTTGTTGTCAATTTTAACAAACAACGACTTAGTTTCAAGGTTGAAATCAAACCCACTAAACTTACCGATAACTCCATCACTGCCATATTGATCAGTAACAAATGTTGCTGCAGATGTCTTAATTCCATTTAACACAGTGTGTCTAGTAGAATCATGATTAGAATCATCTATAACAGTAGTACGTCCTTGCTGGATTCTAGTATTAGAACCAAGACTAAGACCATCATTCATCACCTGAATAGTATGAGCAATGAAATTATCAATATCACGCTTGGAAATAGAAGTATCATTGGTTGGAGTAGGGAACACGATTCCTTGATTATCAAGAGCAATACGTATACCAGGCCCAACTTTGCTGCTTCCAGGAACAAAACCTTCCTCTACACAGGTAATTTGAGTGCCACCAGGAATGAGGTGACCCATACCATTGTACCCTTTACCATCAACATTTCCACTTTGTCTATTACCACCAGAACACTCTACTTTGTCAGATACATAGTTCACACCATTAATCTTCAACTTGAATTGACAAGTATTAGCTGTAAATTTGTGAACATCATTATCATCAATAGCACCTTCATTGAAAATGATATCAGCTATTCTAACTTCACCAATCAAATCAGGAGAGTAGTAGTTACTTTCACGTCTATTTTCACCTCTAGTAACATTCTTATTAACACTAGAAGAGTTTTCCCCAAATGAAACAGCATTAGGGTTAGAACCAAAGGTTCCTACATCATTAAGCTTCACAGTGTTTGTACCAAAACTTGCACCAAGACTGTAGTCGTTACCTCCAACTCCCAATTCTCTTGAATTAAGCCTCAATAAGAAATCACCAGACTCTTGTACAACCGTAGCACTTACTCTAGATAAATTATAATTATCAGAGGTGTTAATTGCTTTAGCAATGTTACGATATACACTTTCCATGTTAGAAGCACTAGTCGCAACAAAATCAACATCCGCATAAAGCTTTGTTCCGTTAACAGCTAAATAATCACTGGTAGTAAATCCAGCAGCCGTCGAAGCAGCAGCGAATTGCAACGTTGAAGAAGCACTAGTCTTACCTACAGCAGATACCACATCAACTTGTTGTATGTGATGACCACTAGCGATTACACCAGCAACCGTATAGTTATCAACACTATTCAAACCGAAATCTGCTTCTGTACTAACAGTTGCAGTAGTACCAATGTTTAAGTTACCATTGATAGCTTCTGAAATCTGACGTGCAAGCTGACTACATTCATTCTGCATATCATCTTCTGTAGTATGGTCTCCAAAAAGATAACCGTCAGCATCAAATGTTAACTTCACACCACCAGCTGTAGGAAGAGCACCAACCGGAACCAATGTTACTTCTAATCCAGGTTTGATTTTTCTGCCTTTACCTCTGAATCCAGATTCAGTAGCTCTATCAATGTCACAAAGAATAATATCTTCAGCAGAATTAAACAATGTATCACCAATTGTAACTGACATCTTCAGCTTGTTATGCTTAAATCCAGTGCTTGTAGTATCACCAGGAAGGAATGTTAAACTAGAGTCTCCAAAGGTACCTAAGTATCCTTGTGTGAATGTCACATTCGAATCATCAGTACCTAACTTACAGCCACTAATTTTGTTAGAGTTAGAATCTTTAGCTACATCAGCAAGTTTAATACTGGAATTGTCATTAGTAAAACCGTTAGCAGTAGCTGCAGTACCGTTTTTAATGTGCATCGCACCAGTTGTAGATATACTTGCTGTTTGATAATCAACCCCTGAGCGAACAGATCCAAAGTTGAAAGCTTTATCACTAGTCATCTCATTGAATCTCTTAGCACTGTCCGCATATGATCCATCTTGATCCGTAAGTGTAAGAGTGTCGTTGGCAGTGTTGTAGCTAACATCATATTGACGACCGGCGTGCGCGTTGTACGAACCAACAGGTGGAGTAGCACCAGCAACAGCTAGACTAGCTAGCTGACCACCAGCACCAATTGCAACACTGTCATTATAAGTTACAACACCAACATCATGATCACCGTTATATGCAGACAAACCACCATCATCAATGTCAGCAGCAGCGACACCAATGTTTGCGGCGTTGGTAGCACCAACAGCAGTATTTAAACCAAAATCAAGAGCAGTACCATCCAACTGAGTTTCAAGAGATGCCTGTCCAGCAGTTACACCTGTGTCATTACTTAACCACTTCGTTAACATGTCACCTGCATCTACTGCGGCAGCAGTAGCATAAGTGGTGTTGGCGTTAGTACCAGTACCAGCAGTGTTGGCAGTATTATCTTTCGTGTAGATAGTCAGCTCGTTATCACGAGTACCAGAACCAACTTCAGCATGATAAATAGCACCAAGAGCCGCATCACCGTTAATCGCACCAGCAAGAAACCCAAGTTCAGTTGCAACAATAGCACCAGCGGCGGCGTTAGTAGCATAAGCAGTAGTACCACCAGCGGCAGTACCAGCAACACCCCCAATACCTACATCATAAAAGTTTCCATCTATGCATCTTTTAAACCAATATTTTGCCCTACCAGCAATATCATGCCCGCAAAATCAAGAGTCACACCAGCAGTCATAGTGGCATTACCTTTTAAGATTTTACTATATCAACACCATCAAAATTTGCACATCACCGTCTACCAAGTTAAGACCAGCACCAGTAGCAAATGCACTAATTGAGTTGTTGGTAGTGTTCGTAGTATCCCAACGCTCCTGTTGTTGAGTCTATAAAACTTGATCTCAATGCTTCAAATTGATCAAAGTTATTAGTTCCAGCCGTACCGTTCTGTTCTTTTAGATCAAATCTAACTTTTTCTGAACCACTAGCTCCAATCACTGACATTTTAACCATCTCTGATTCTCTATTGAAAGATTCAGCAAGATTCTTCCAAGTTTCCTTCGCATTGCTACCAACAGTGAACTGCTTAGCACCAGACGAACCAGCCACAGCTGCGAATTCCATATCAAATAACTTGATCGCATTACCAGATGCAAAGTTGGTTATGCTACTTCCAGAAATATCAAGCTCTACATTCTTGTTGTAGAATTCAATAGTATCATCCGCAAGAGTGATCACATCACCAGCACTATAAGATGCCACCGAGCTAACACTGGAAAAATCAATATCCATTGATGCCGTAGCAACCATCTTGTCATTAAAGTTAACAATTGTTTCATTAACTTCAGAACCAGCATCCATAGCTTTCATAGTAACAATTAGCTTGTCATTCGCAACGTCATCTTCCATGTACATCTTAAGATCAATGCCACTTTGAAGATTATGTTGAGTACAAAGTTCTCTGATTTTATCACTATCACTAAGAGCAGCACCACCAGTAGGAGTAGTAATATCAACAGCAATATTACCATCATCAGCTGTTTGATATATAGCAGTCGCACTAGTGGTATCAATAAATTCATATTTTTTATTACCAATTTTTACTACTTGTCCAGCTTCTATGTCTGTATTACCTTGAGAAGATTTCTCAATTTCAACGATCATAGTTGCTCTTTTTCCGCTACGCTTATCAGTACCGTCAACAAAACTACGAGAAATCACTGCAGAGTTATCGACATATCCTTCGTCATTCACATTCATTTGTGTGAAAACAGAACCACCACTACCACTAAGATTAATCGAAACTTGCTTTTCATTACCAACACAACCAGATTGATTGGCTGTAAATTTCAATCCATGTATATTAACTACACTAGCAGCAGAAGGATCAGAATCTTTTGATACAACCTTAACAGTTGATTCAACTAAGTGTCTGTTTGCAACTTTGTAGAAGCTATCAAGAGAAGCTTGACCTGTTGATCCCATTTCGAATTCAATTTTACTATCTGATCGTTGAGCCGTAGAAAGGTTTTGTACTGCAACAAACTCTATACCTTCAATAGCTATTTCATCACCAGAAGCAAAGTTACCACCGTTGTTCGTAATTGTGTTCTGAGTGAAGTATACTTCAAATTCAGCAGAACTTTCACCAACATCTTCAGTTACTGTAGCTTGGCTATTCACTTGTAATAAAGAAGAACTTGAATATACACGCCCACTAGAAGTAAAGTCATTAGCAGAGGTCATGTTGAATATTCTTTTATCGTCAAGTTTTCTAGTACTAAGAGTTGATGCTCCAGAATAAGTACCATCAAGAAGTACTTTATTACCAAACTTACAAGACTCTACCATAAAGTCTATACCTTTGTGGTTTTCTTCAATAACTTCTTGCAAGCTATCACGAACATTTCCTGGAATAATATCTGAACAACCTTGTATAAGTATTGATTTAATATCTTTACATAGTTCGTATATACGTCCACCAACAGAACCAGTACATTTATATAAGTTAACCATTTGCATCAAGTTTTGAGAACAAGCATCCATATCTCTATAGTTACGTTCCAGATTCTCACCTAATGAAAGTAGTGCAATATTATCTTCGTTTGCAGAAGCAAATTGCTCACCTGAAGATAATCGCTTAGCACAGTTTGCGACTTTCTCTGATGATTTAATTAAATACTGCTGCGCGTACAGAGCTGTAGTATTCTGATTTATAGAAATTGCCTTCATATGTCACCCCTATTTGTATAATTAAAAATAATTTATTTCATAAACCTGCCCCAGAGTTATATGAAATATCATAATGAGTAGATGCTACATTCGATTGGTTTATATTTTCTTAACGGGCACTGTGATAAATCAACAGCAATTACTACTTATAGATAATTTTAATAAATTCCCTTGAAATAATTCTATAAATAAATGTATTGCATATTGTATTATCAGCACATATATTTTGTATTATCAGTTTTTACCGTGATTGTAATATGCTTAAAATTACATTCTTGGCAATTTTGTTGTTTGTATCATCTTGTGGTGAACACAGTGCCAATTCTTATAATAAACAACACTCCACACATAACCATGTACCTTACCTTGAACTAGCAACAGCTAACATTGGTGTTAGGTCTATATTGCTTACAAAACACAAGCGTGCGCATATTATAGATTTTCTGGTCATTGACGGTGATATTGTTTATCTAACCAAAAATGGTTACCTGATTAAAAAAAGTATAAAAGAAACAAAAAAAGATACTTGGATTAATCGAATTAAAATCAAAAATGAAGCAAATATCATAAATGATATACATAGATCAAATATTACTTATAATAACAATAATCTACTAATATCCGCTGATCAATATATCTATATGATAGATTATAAAACAGGTGCAATTAAATGGGAAAAGAATCTGAACTCTCCCATACAAGGAAATAAAATTGTACAAGATACTGGGGTTATAGCATTTACTATAGACGAAAGCGCCTACTACCTGAATATAAGCAACGGTAGTACTGTGTGGTACATTCAGGGCAAGGAAGATTTAATAAAGTTAAAGAATAACGCTGATTTAGTATCAGATTCTAAAACTGTAATATTTCCTTATTCAGGCACTACAGTAACTGCTCTTAATGTAGAAACAGGTGAAAAAATTTGGAAACACGAAAGCAGCCAAGATAAATATGCAAGCTTAAATAGTATAAGATACACACCGCTAATATATAAAAATCTACTAATCCTTGCTACAAATGATAATTCACTTTATGCAATTGATATAAACACTGGAGAAGAGATGTGGAAGGTTGATGATGACATATCAGCCACTCCTCTGGCCAACTCTAACTCCCTATTCACAATCTCAAGAAATAATAAGATGATTGTCAGAAATATCTTTTCCGGAGAACAGAAATCGGAGATTTCATTGGATGAAAATATAAAATGGTACGAACCTATGTTACTGGTTAATGATATAATATTAACTGGAGAGGGACTATCCCGTTTAATATTGATAGACAAACTTAACAAAACCACTACTGTTAAGTTTCCGAAAAGATTGAAAATTATTGGACACCCTTTAGCAATAGGGAATATGATTTATACACGCTCCAATAATATTCTGCACGAGCTGTCGCTATACAATTAATCTCTGCTCTTGTTCAGAAATAATATTTTTTTGTGATTACAAATACCATTCACCAATTAACAGCACTTAATAAATTGCTTAACACACTAGATAATTACGTCATTTATATACAATACATCAATTAATGAACATAATTAGTTATAAAGATATCCCTGAAATATGAACCTATATATGAATGTTACTTAACCTTGAACAAGCGTCCACAATAATTCTTACTAATTATAACCTCTATTATAAAAATCCCTCTGAAATATGAACCTATATATGAATGTTACTTAACCTTGAACAAGCGTCCACAATAATTCTTACTAATTATAACCTCTATTATAAAAATCCCTCTGAAATATGAACCTACATATGAATGTTACTTCACGTTGAACAAGCATCCACAATAATTCTTACTAATTATAGTCTTTATTATAAAAATTTCCCTGAAATATGAACCTATATATAAATCTCACTTCACGTTGAACAAGCGTCCACAATAATTCTTACTAATTATAGTCTTTATTATAAAAATCTCCCTGAAATATGAACCTATATATGAATGTTACTTAACCTTGAACAAGCATCCACAATAATTCTTACTAATTATAGTCTCTATTATAAAAATCTCCCTGAAATATGAACCTATATATGAATGTTACTTAACCTTGAACAAGCGTCCACAATAATTCTTACTAATTATAGTCTTTATTATAAAAATCTCCCTGAAATATGAACCTATATATAAATCTCACTTCACGTTGAACAAGCATCCACAATAATTCTTACTAATTATAACCTCTATTACAGAAAGTATATTAAGGATCTTGGTATTTTTGCACTTACCTACTTCATCAATAGAATCAGGCAATACTATTTGCCCTAAGTTAATACCATTAATACGAACACCATGTTTGGAATCCTGTAGCTTCGTTGCAATCGTAAAATCAGCTAACATCTTTTTTGAAATACTATAGGGCAAATAACTACTACCGTACGTGCCCAAATTATAATCCAACATATTGATCGACACCCTATCTTTTCCTGAAAATGAAGTCTCAAGATAATATGTCAACATCACTGGAGCATTATAATTACAGCATATATTTCTATTCAAATCTATTGAATATGTATCCCAACTAGATTCTTTATAAATTGCTGCATTATTGATCAATACACTGCATTCTGGTGAAATGGACCGCACATAAGATACCATTTTATCAACATCAAACATGTTAGTGAGATCTGCTTGCACTATATAACAACAAGCTCCATCTATAGATTCAATGATCTCCTTGATCTCTTTTGCTTGCTGCGCATTATCCTTATAATGAACAAAAACTGTATAACCTAGCTTTGCCAGAAACACAGATATATGACGACCAATCTTACTTGTCCCACCAGTCACTAGAGCTACTTTGCGATCCTTCATAACAATATCTAAAAAGACAATTGTACTTAATACTATATCTGAATTTTATACATAACACAACGAATCGTTGACAATACATCTTGTACATAGTATAATGCGTTGTCTTTTGACTAGTAATAGGATTAGGACTATGGTGATAAAAACATTTCGGAATAGGCGGAACGGACCCGGGGGCAGAACCCGGCATCTCCACCATTATGGGGATGAATTAGGCTTGACGTACGTAATAAAGGAAAGCGCCTTCACTCGGTAAGAAACTGCCGCAATAGTTCAATAAATGTAAATGGCGATAATCATCAAAATTTAACTGCTGCTAACGACAACCAAGTAAGAAGGGTTGCTAGAAGATTGCTAGCTGCTTAACTGCAGTTTTTAGTTTTCATCTTTTATTGGATAGCCTTGCTAATTGGCAAACTGTTTGATAATCGTTATGGCGCGGCTTGGAGGTCGCCGGTCAAAGAAAGACCTCCGCTTAATTTCAATAGAGATAAGTCTCATAATCGGTGTACTTGACATGAATAATAAAAATGAGAAAGGCATAGACTATTATAAAATACTAGATGGTGCAGCAGTTAATGCACTGAAAAAGATATTTAAAATTGTAGAGAAAGATAATGGTGGGAATTTGCCTGGAGAACATCATTTTTATATATCGTTCTTTACTAAATACCCAGGAGCTTCACTGCCAGATTTCCTGCTTGAAGAATTTCCTGAAAAAATGACTATCGTTATACAACATATGTACAGCAATTTTAAAGTGGATAGCAAGAATTTATCTGTTACCTTGTCTTTTGAAGGAAAACCGTCTGATTTAGTAATTCCTTTACACTCCATCATACTGTTTAATGATCCTAGTAAGCAATTTACCCTGTCTTTTACAAAAAAAGATCCAAAAAGCGACAATAATGAAGTAGATATAGAAGAAGATAAAGACGATGATCTTAATATATCTTACGAAGATAAAGAAAAAAAAGTTATTGATCTAAGCTCAATGATTAAAAACAAGCCAGAGTAATTATCTGACATGGTATAATTCAAGATTAAAAGAGTCTAAATAGATTAGTAATTTATAGACGCACCCTCTAAATACTCATTTTCTTGCTGAATATTTTGATGAATAGGGAATTACTTATTTCCTGTACTATGTTATGTAATTTCAATACCCCTAATTTCACAAGCATTTCTATAGATACCTAGATCTCAGACGGCGCAAAATCAGACAAATCAATCACTGCCGCACCCTCTAAATACTCATTTTCTTGCTGAATATTTTGATGAATAGGGAATTACTTATTTCCTGTACTATGTTATGTAATTTCAATACCCCTAATTTCACAAGCATTTCTATAGATACCTAGATCTCAGACGGCGCAAAATCAGACAAATCAATCACTGCCGCACCCTCTAAATACTCATTTTCTTGCTGAATATTTTGATGAATAGGGAATTACTTATTTCCTGTACTATGTTATGTAATTTCAATACCCCTAGATTTCACAATCATTTCTATAGATACCTAGATCTCAGACGGCGCAAAATCAGACAAATCAATCACTGCCGCACCCTCTAAATACTCATTTTCTTGCTGAATATTTTGATTGTCAGCTATAACTATTATTCCACCCTGATTCGCTCTAGAAGCTATTAATTTACAACACACATCCCTAAGCCCCGCATCCATATTCACAAATGGTTCGTCTAAAAACCAGAATACTGTCTCTGACAACATAACCCTAGCAAATGCCACACGCCTCTTCCAACCAGCAGATAAATTCTTATATCGACAACTCATTACTGACTTCAAGTCAAAATAATGAACAGTAATTCCTAAGAGCTCTGACACCCCCCATAAATTTACCCAGAATTCAAGATTTTGCTCAACGGTCAGCACGTCATTGAAAGCATTCACATGCCCCAAATAAACACTAGACTGCATGTAATCGTTATAAATCCTCGAATCATTAATTTTTATGTTATTTACACGCACATTACCTGAACTTGGCTCTAACATTCCTAACATCACTCTAATCAGGCTGGTTTTACCACTTCCATTCCCACCTTTAAGGATCAATACCGAACCACTCATCAATGAAAAAGCAACATTAGCAATCACATATTTATCATTTCTAACCAAAGAAATATTATCGCAAGTAATCATTAGAGTTCTCTAGAATTTATAAGATATACCGAAATTAAGAGAATCAGAAATCATGCTATGCTCAAACTCTTTCAATTTCACTCCCGAAATAACAACACTATTAGCATTAGAATCTACAGGAGCACCAAGAGAGGTATCAGTATACCTCACATCACCTTCTAGAGGGACGGTAGGTATTTTCAATGGCGATATCTTCACATTGCTATATAAACTAAACATAGGCTGGATTCTTCTGGCATCAATAGTTATCGAAAACCCTTCAACTAAGTCTATCTCCGCTACTAATTTATACTGAGAAATCACGCCATTAATTTTCCTATTTAGCAACGAAGTTTCTCCATAACCAGCACCTGCAGAAAATCTCAACCTCACATCATCGCTAAAATCAAAATCATAAAAAGCACTCGCTATATATCCGGTCAGAACCACCCCCTCTGCATTACTAAGAAGGAAATTTTTGTTGATTTCGGCAGCCCTACCAGAGTAAGCAGTTGGATCACTTACAAAGTCATATACATAATTTGAAATAACATATAACGCATCTTGAGAATCAAGCGACAGATCATCAATATCTACCTGGGTAGTAGAGGCTCCAGCAATATCAAAATTATCACCAACAGTACCAACATTCACTGGATCTGTAAGTGAATTATAAAACCCTACATAATCAGAGGGTATCTGAATTAAATCTGAATCAGATGATCCTATATCACTTCTAATTTGTGCTAGAATTGCAGCATTAGTACTCCCACTACCACCACTATTCACATTAGTAACAGGATCAATATTAGTTTGTACATATGGATGTATTTCACTAGCATAAGTGCTCCAGGTTGGAAGCGAGTTACGCGCATAAATATCCTCTGTAATATCATAAAGAACAGCGTCATACTCGTTAAAAGAATTTACAACAGTAAGATCTGCAAGAGCATCATCATAAATAATTAAATTGCTTGGAACAAAGGCGAGTTTATTATAGGAAGTATTCGGCTTTGCAACGCTTCTTACTGCCTCAAGCTCAAAGCCAAAATTGCTAAAATGCATGCCAATCCCGGCTCCAAAAGATGCACCGTAGTTATACTTCCAGGAAGTATAATTATTGGTCAACTTCAAATCATCAGTAAATAAGAAAAGGCTATCCCCAGTAACGGCGTGTACACCTGATACTGAAATTGATGAAGGATTCTCAAGTATGCTATCAGCCCCCTTAGCACCCGAGCCATACTTTATATCTGCGTCAAGCGCCAACTGCATTCCTCCAAAGAAAGAGATGTGAATACCGTCGTGCTTTATCAATGAAGGAGAAGAGTAAGACGTTCCAGCCCAGAACAATGACAGAAAAAGAATTAAGCCGCGATAATATACCATTATTGGAAATCCACAATAATACAACTGGCTGTATATAACACAGAACAACCAACAATTCAAATACTAAAAACGATATCTAACACCTGCAGACCAAGCCTTAACTTCATAGGCGTATTTTAATTCATTTAACACACCTTTAACAAACCCATTAATTTTGGCGTCTTTACCCCCAACGCTTCCTTCTCCATGACTCACAATACTTTTCTGCAGGAATCGCCCACCAATAAATTTTATATCATCAAAAGTATCGATATTAGGCTTCACATGCCTATATTCAATAAATACTGAAAGATCACTGGAGACTTCAAGATCACCCGCAACTTTGTATTGAATTATGCTAGTATTAAAATACTTGCCAAACATCCTCATTGAACCATATCCATATCCAGCACCCACTCTACAGGACATAAACTCATTAATTTTGACAAAGCCGAAAACATTTACAACAGCCGAACTCAGCCAGGTGCCTTTTCCATTTCCAAGGAAAAACTTGCCAGCTGATATATCATCAGACCTATTGGCAAACTTGGCATGATTATCATCAATATCAATCACCAGATCTCTCAAATCATTAATTGCATCTCTGTCTGCTTGAGCCAATAAGTTGTTGTAAGATGCCGTGCTAGTTGGATCTCCGAATTTACTGCTATTCACGAATACACCATTAGTTTGGTCAATCAGCGCATCCATGTCAGATTGACTAGACAAAGAGATATAGTCATCGCTAAGATCATTAAACAAATTTCCATTAGAAGCTACTCCATCTATAAATAGATCCCCGTATGTTGCTGTACCCGAACCACTACCACCAATCGGCATTGATTCTAAAGTGCTCCAGGGAGTGGTTGATTGCGTACTAGTAATATCAACCAAAGCAGTCCGATACTGGCGCATCCTAGTGGCAAAATCATCCTTTAGTCTTGCATCATCATTAATGGTGAAGCCGGAATAAGTAAACAGAAGGTCATCAAAACCAAATTTTGGTTCAATCTTTGTAGATAAAGCTTCAAGCTCCATACCAAAGAAACCAACCACAAAGCCACCACCGATACCAGCAACATGACCATAATTATAGTCCCATTTCTTGTACGCTGCTCCACCATCAGGAGAGCCTGTTATACCACTGGTGGTACTGACTACATTATTAATACTGTTTACATTATCATCATTATTACTGTGTGATTGAACATCAAGGCTCACTTCTACATCACTAGCATCTGCAGGAAAACTACTATTAAACTGGAGTCCTCCAGAAGCAAAAAGATATCCTTCTGTCCTTATATCACGTGCGTTCAGATCCTCTATAAAAAAGAGCACAGTAGCAAAAGACAAAACAATATAAGCCCCAAGTAAGCACCTCATATCTATAACCCAAACACAAAACTGTGTGAAATATACCATGGTCTATATAAAAATCACAACAGAAAAAGGTTTAATAATTCACACAATGAATTATCGCATTGCATAATCAATAATTAATGATACACTTGCGTTAATTTATGCTGTACAGGTAATGGTTACAATGCGAGAAGATTTTACAAAATTAAGAACTGGACAAGCGGCAGATTTTAAAACCCTATACAAGAATGCCCGCATTATAGATCCAGGAACTAACTTAGACATTCAAGGTTGTTTACTTACAAATGGGCAAACAATTGTAGATTTTGGTACAAACATAAATGATGCAAATGCTGATGAAATAATTGACTGTAATGGAAATATTTTAATACCTGGAATAATAGATGCCCAGGTTCATTTCAGAGAGCCAGGTGCCACTAAAAAAGAAACTATTGAAACTGGAAGCAAATCAGCAGCTGCAGGTGGAATCACATCTGTTGTTTGCCAGCCAAACACTATTCCAACTATAGATAACGAATTTGTACTAGATCATATAAAATGTAAAGCTGCAGATGATGCGTTTGTTAATATCTTTTGTTATGCGTCATTGACTAATGGCCTCTCTGGACAAACCCTAACCAACATGGAATCATTGGCTTCTCACGAATTAGTTGTTGGATTCACAGACGATGGCCTGCCACTACTTAACTCTTTGTTGATGTACCATGCATTCAAAATTTCAAAGAAATTAGAGATGCCAATTGCCCAACATGCTGAAGATACAATCTTAACGAATGGTGGCTGCATACGGGAAGGAGATGTCTCTAGAAAATTGGGAGTAAGAGGAATATCTAATGCAACTGAAGCAATAATTGTTGAAAGAGATATTCAATTATTGCGATTGACTGGTGGACATTATCACGTGCTACATGTTTCGACCAAGGAATCCTTACAGGCTATCAAGAGAGCCAAAGAAGAGGGGTTGAATATAACCTGTGAAGCATCCCCTCATCACTTTACCCTAACAGACAAAATCATTGAAGAATTTTACGATAACGGCATTTCTCCTGCCTTAGCAAAGATGAATCCACCTCTAAGAAGTGAAGAAGATAGACAAGCTGTAATACAAGGACTAGTTGATGGCACTATTGACTGTATTGCAACTGATCACGCCCCACATGAAGATGAAGCAAAAAATATACCACTGGAAGACGCTGCTTTCGGTATAGTAGGACTCGAAACTATGTTACCGCTCTCTTTATCATTATATCATGACGGAATACTTGGACTCACAGACCTGTTATCAAAATTAACCTCTGGAGCAGCTAAGGTTATCAAAAAAAGTGACCTGGGAACATTAAAGAAAGGAGGAATCGCAAACTTGACGCTATTTGACCTTAATCATAAATGGATAATAGATCCCAGCAAATTCTATAGCAAATCAAAGAATTCACCGTTCTCTGGAAGACACGTAAAAGGAAAAGCTATCCGTACAATAATAAAGGGCAAAACTGTATATAATCTTAGCGAATAAACAAGCTATAGATACATCTTGATCCTGATAAAATACCAGAATAAAAGATGAAACCTCTATTTCGCAAACGATCCAGGCTCATCTGTATTACCCCGCAGGAAAGTGCAAAAGATGAAACCTCTATTTCGCAAACGATCCAGGCTCATCTGTATTACCCCGCAGGAAAGTGCAAAAGATGAAACCTCTATTTCGCAAATAATCCAGGCTCATCTGTATTACCCCCGCAGGAAAGTGCAAAAGATGAAACCTCTATTTCGCAAACGATCCAGGCTCATCTGTATTACCCCCGCAGGAAAGCGCAAAAGATGAAACCTCTATTTCGCAAATAATCCAGGCTCATCTGTATTACCCCCGCAGGAAAGCGCAAAAGATGAAACCTCTATTTCGTAAATAATCCAGGCTCATCTGTATTACCCCGCAGGAAAGTGCAAAAGATGAAACCTCTATTTCGCAAACAACTCAGGCTCATCTGTATTACCCCCGCAGGAAAGCGCAAAAGATGAAACCTCTATTATGCAAACAACTCAGGCTCATCTGAGCCGTTACGCATATTATTGTGCATTTGATTTCCTGCTGGCAAAGAGGACTCACGCATTGCCTTGCTTGGCTCCAGGTTTTTATTATACGCTAATTGTACTTCATGATTAACATCTGTATTACCATCTGTAACCCTATGACTATTATGACTATTACCATGATGGTCCATATTCATATTCCCCCTCCTATGATTCACATGCTTATGTACCAAGGATTGATTACTCTGTTGAGCTTGATTATGGACTGGCGATGGCAATACTGCCTGTTGCTCAACTTCCTGCCTCTCTGTGTTAGCATTTCTATCATTTCCTAGATGTTGACTATGTACAGCTCTAGGGTCAGGCTGCCTAATTACTGACATAGACTCACTATTAATAGATGTTTGCAATAAACCTGATTTTGGCTGATTAGCATTATGACTACCCTTTTTTGCGGGCTCTACGCTCCTCATAGATTGCCCTACTTCATGATTATTCTCAAGAGAATGAGGCAACGAAGCAGAAGGAACTGAAGTACCTGAATTATTATCAACAACTGTTCTAGCCCCTGGGTTTAGTACTGGAGCATGTCTCCTATCCTTCTGGTACAGTGATACTTTGCCATCTCTCCCTACTGAAGTAAGATCATGCGTATTGATACGAGATATGCCGTATATAAGAACAATAACAGCAATATTAACTGCTTCTGAAACTGATCTATTATCGACTGTATTATTATGAGGATTTTGCACTCCACCAACATCATTATGCAGTATATTACTATTAATATACTCAGCAATAGCCTTTCTCACAATTGGCTGAATACTCATACTCTGATAATCTTGTAACCCTTGTTTACTAGATATTATTTGCTGATGAAACTCTTTGGAATTATCATTACTCTCAGGCAAACTCTCATTATGACCCTTAATAATTCCTGATAAAACTTCACTGTGATTACTCAACACGTCCATAACGGACAGAGCACTAGCTAGGCTATAAACTATTTTGGATATCTGTTCTGGTGTGAAAGCTAACTCACCCTCTGCTACCATCCAACTAGGATGCAACATTTCTTTCACAATCAATTCATCTACTTCAGAAGCACTAGAAGCTTTAGAACAACGCAAACTATGTTTCAAAACATTATCAAGCATTTGATGCATCCTTTCTCTATTTCCAGTATTGATGGGCTGCTTTGTGTCTCTATCAACAAAGAATCCAGTATCAAGAAAAAGAGAATCCAATAAATCATGAAGCTCCTCTCTTCTGTCATGCGGAGCAGCACCTTTGGTCACCCTAACACTTTCAGCTTGTGTAGATTCTTGCATTTTAAGTTCTTGCTTAACCTCTCTAACATGTTGCTCATGATCAGCGGATTTGTTAAATAAATCATTAAGAAACTGACTCTGCACAACCATCTGTCTAACCATCTGTCCATTTTCATACACATCTTTATAAACAGATACTCCCGTAGATTGTTTAACTATTTCTGCATTACAATTATCAATACCAAATCTATCTAATAATAATCCAGCAAAACACATATAATTATCAATATTAAATCCATATCTCTTGGCTTCAATTACATTGTCACGCAATAGATTAATTACTAATACCCTGCCTGCTTCTTGACTGACGTTCTCAACATAGCCTTGCCAAGCAAGTATAGCCTCTGTTAAATTAGAATAAAGCTTCTCAAGAAAATCACTATTTCCTCCTAGATCAGTCCTATATCCAGATT
This sequence comes from Rickettsiales bacterium, assembly GCA_965262395.1. Classification (GTDB taxonomy): domain Bacteria; phylum Pseudomonadota; class Alphaproteobacteria; order Rickettsiales; family Anaplasmataceae; genus CBDHFF01. The sequence goes on along the minus strand of OZ253531.1, from coordinate 459,931 downwards.
CACATAATAATCTGTGGATTTCTTTCCTGGGATTGCCCTCTCCCAGCTTAATATATGCATTCATCTTAGCTTTCAATTTCTCTTGTTCACTATTTCTAGTTGATACAACTTGCTCAGCTACGGCTCTAGAAGCCTCTGTTGACCTGCTGTTGAACCCGATTTCTTTGTTTGGAGTACCAGTATTATGTCTCTGATTAGGGTAGTGATGCTGCTTATGATGGAGTTTTTGAAACCTTATAAACTCTATATTGCTCTGATCTTTAGGTGACTCTCTTCTGGACATATTATAAACCAACTATTAATTAAAAAATATTCTATCAACTGATCACAGACAGTATTTTAGACAACTTGCCTAAAATACTGTTCATGCTGCAAAGGGTTCTTATCCCTACTCTCGTCCTTGTTCTTGAGCTGAGTGGCCTGCGTTTGCACCTGACTCTGGTGTCTTCGATGACGTCGGATCACTATCCTTTAGTTGAACATTATTCAAACCACTTTCTTGCATATCCATACTGCTCATATCAACCTCAGACGTAGCCCCACCTTCATGATTATGAGCATTGTCCATGAACGCCCTCATATTCGCAAGCTGCTCAGGTGGCAGTGTCGAAGCAATCTGCTGAAGCCTATCTGCATTATGAGATGACTTATATGGTGGCGGTGGCGATGGCGGCAATGACTTACTCTGCCTGGCATTACGAGGTGACTGATGTGGTGGCACCGGCGGTGGCGTCTCAGCTCTTTGCTTAGACAATGTCCTCGGTGGCACCTTCGGTGAAGCCTCAGCTGGTGCTGACGTTTGCCTAGACAATGTCCTCTCTGGCACCGGCGGTGATGCTTCAGCTGGTGCTGACATTTGCTTAGAGAATGTCTTCGGTGGCAATGGCGGAGCTGTTTCTTTCGGCGGCGGTGTCGAAGCTGTTTCAGCTGGTGCTGACGTTTGCCTAGACAATGTCTTCGGTGGCAATGGCGGAGCTGTTCCATCTGGTGCTGACTGATCCTGTCCTTGATCGCTAGAAGGTTGGGACATATGCTCCTGAGCCTGCTCATACTCAGGATCATAGCCGGTTGCATCAAGTATATTGGCACGCTCCACCTCTGACTTTGTGGCCAAAAATGCATTAATTTCAGATTTCAGCATAGGTTGATATATTTTTTTCGGTGACGTCGACACCGATTGTGACGATTTTGGTGGCAATTTTGGTGGCAATTTTGGTGGCAATTTTGGTGGCAATTTTGGTGGCAATTTTGGTGGTGACTGATCTGTCTGTGCTTCCCCCTGTGACGGTGACACTTTTTGCAATTTTGATTGCAATTGTGATGGCAAGTCTCCTACTGACATCTGAGTCATTTGCCCTACCCCATTTGGTAATTTCGCCTCAGGTCTCTTCGGTGCTACTGCTGCTGGCACCTGATGCACTTCATCTGTCTGAGCTGGCGGTTCTATATCTTCTGGTCTTGATGTATCTTTTTCTTTGCGTTGTGAGTTTGCCACCACTGTTGCATATATATCTTCAGCCCCTTCACTTTGTGAGCCTGGTGCTGGAGTTTGTGGTTGTGCAGCCTCTGCTTGTTTCTTCGGGGATATCGTAGAATATATTACTGCATCCTTATTTGGTGAAGCCTTACTGCTTTGAGGCTTCGACGACGGCGACGATGTCGGGGGAGAAGTAAAATTCAAATCTGCATATAGTGGCCCAGCTGCCTCAGTTTTCTGCGCATTTGTCGACTTCTGATGCTCCTTGACAAGCAAAGCAACTTGATCCTCAATCTCCCCTAGCTTATGCAAGAGTAATGGCTTTGAATGTGCCTCCTTTTTTATACCCTTTATACTAACCTGAAGATTCTTATATTCAAGAGGGTTCAGAAAGCTAAAATAGTCAGAATCACCCTTGAGTAAAGCTACAATATAAGGCTTATACTCAGGGGAAACCTTATATGCCTTGGTGGCCATGCATGCATTCGTTATATGGGTTTCAATCAATAGCTCATATGCTTTACTTGCATTCTCACCTTGCTCACTATCAGGATATTTGTTAGCCATATTATGAAGCTCTTGTAAGAGCTCTTCACTTACATGTCCTGATAAACCCTCTGCTGACTCACCAAATAACAATTGCTCAAAGATAGGATACTGATTTCCTAATTTTTTCGATGCACGCTTACAATCAATTGCAGATCTTTGAGACTCACTAAGCTTTCCCTCAAGTTCTGTCAATGTTACAGCAGCATCTTTACCTGCCTTATTATCTATATTATCGCTGACAAAATCATCAAAAGCCAATAAGACACTAGTGGGAACATTTTCGTGGAAAGACGGAATACTTTCTATTGGAACACCAGCCAACAAGTTTATAAACAACTCATAATCTTTTCCCAGGACACTCTTTGATCTTACATTATCTTTTTCTTTAGATTTGCTCTTGTTCTTCCCTGCTATCTCATCTCGCACTGGGTTCATTTTTTTGAATCTCTCAGATAAAGCTTGTTTATTTGGCCCTTGCATACCAGCATCCTGGAACAATGAGAATACAACATTATCTAACTTCCCGTTTAGATTAGAGTCAATATCCTGAGATAAAAAGGGCTTTTCAGTCAGTAATGACTTTATAACCTGCTTCTCTTTTTCGGTAAGTTTTTTATACTCATTATTAGATTCTAAGTTCTTCACAAGATTATCTGTAGTACTCTCTTCAGCATACCTATCCTTTGTTACAGAAGACCGTGGGGGCCTTGCAGGGGCTTGCGGAGATCCTGAAGAAACCTTAAGATCTCTATTACTACCAACTTTATTAAGACCTGACAAGATTGGAAGAGGCATCGGAGGTCTATTACCTATATTCTCCCCACCCCGTGCTGGCTTACCCTGGGAAGAGTTCTGAGTGACCCTTTGCGGCAACACTCCACCACCATTATTTTCTTTTCCACCCATAATCTATCTCCTAGAACACAATTTAAAAACCAGCATATAATGAGAAATGCCTTGCACATCATCACTTACCCTTCATACAAATAATTGTAGATGAAATTGTTAAATATATTATTAACAAATTAGCTAAATTAATAACTTTTTTATAAAATTATTCACTATTGTTCCGTATTAATATAATAATACCAAAACCGAATTAACAAAAAACTTGATCAAAAATGAAAACAGTGTTATACAAAATCAGGTATAGATCTCTTCGAGAATAATAGATGATTCCCGCTCTAGTAAAGGATAATTCAAGAATTAAAGATGACGATAGAATATTCACTAATCTATATGGCTTATCTGGGTCTGATTTACAATCTGTACAAAAAAGAGGTGGCTGGAGTTCTCCTAAAGACATCTTGCATAAAGGTCGAGAATGGATAATCAAAGAAGTACAAGAATCAAACCTTCGTGGTCGTGGTGGGGCTGGCTTCCCTACTGGGCTTAAATGGAGCTTCATGCCAAAGGAAACCAAAAAAGACCAACCTGTGTATCTAGTGGTGAATGCAGATGAATCAGAGCCAGGCGCGTGCAAAGATAGAGAAATAATTAGAAACGAACCACATAAATTGCTGGAAGGAATCTTATATGCCTCATTTGCCATCGGAGCAACGGCATCATATATATACATACGAGGTGAGTTTTATAATGAATATTTGGCTCTTAATAAGGCACTAAAGGAAGCATATGCAGCCAATTTATTTGGAAAAAAATCCTGTGGCTCAGATTACGATCTTGAAGTCTATATACATAGAGGAGCAGGAGCATATATCTGTGGAGAAGAAACCGCACAATTACAATCGATCGAAGGTAAACAGGGCAAACCACGATTAAAGCCTCCGTTTCCAGCTCAATGTGGATTATATGGCAAACCAACGACGATTAATAATGTTGAAACAATAGCCTCAGTTCCAGACATATTACGCAAAGGCGCAAAGTGGTTTGATAAAATAGGCAGAGATAAGAATTCTGGTACCAAAGTATATAGTATCTCTGGACATGTTAATAACCCTTGCAATGTTGAAGAAGAAATGAGCATACCTCTAAAAGAGCTAATAGAAAGACATGCAGGCGGTGTGCGTGGTGGATGGGATAATGTACTTGCAGTAATCCCTGGTGGATTATCTGTTCCTATGATACCTCGGAAAATATGTGATGATGTGCTTATGGACTTTGATAGCCTTAAAGATGCACAATCTGGACTAGGCACTGCATCAGTTATAGTTATGGATCAGTCCACTGATATAATCCAAGCGATAGAAAGAGCTGCACACTTTTATATGCACGAGTCTTGCGGTCAATGCACGCCTTGCAGAGAAGGTACAGGTTGGATGTGGAGAATATTGAAAAAGATGGTAAAGGGGGATAGTAGTACAGCAGAGATTGACGAATTACTTGATGTTACCAAGCACATAGAAGGTCATACCATTTGTGCTTTAGGGGATGCTGCAGCCTGGCCTATACAGGGTCTAATCAGACATTTCCGTGATATAATTGAACAGAGAATTGATGAATTCGAGACAGTCTGACTTCACCAAAGTACTATAGTTAGTATGTAACCTCGAATATCATGGCACAGCGAATTGATGAATATGAAACAGTCTGACTTCACCAAAGTATTATATTAGTATGTAACCTCGAATATAATTGAACAGAGCATTGATGCATATGAAACAGTCTGATTTTACCAAAGTACTATATTAGTATGTAACCTCGAATATCATGGCACAGCGAATTGATGAATATGAAACAGTCTGACTTCACCAAAGTACTATATTAGTATGTAACCTCGAATATAATTGAACAGAGCATTGATGCATTCTAATGAAAGATTCATTTAATCAATACGAAATATCGAAACCATACATAGTCATCTGGCAAGTGAACAAAGAAGATACCAGAATTAGATAATCTAACAAAATATTTAGAACAAACAGAAGCATTGCGAATTGCAAAGCAGCTGAATGCAGCTACTATATCGCTGAATCTAATAATCCAAGAAAAATCATCCTCATGAAGAAATTACAACAAGAGAATGATGAAAACAATCTACCCCCCCCATTCATGAATATTACAATTCACATCCATGAATAGAGGGCTAAAAAGAATTAGCTTAATAACTTAAGCTAAAAATCACTATATAATGTCAAAAGACACTACATAATCTTGCTCTATAGCAAATGATTCAGTTCCTTCAGGTGCACCTTCAACTGGAGATGCAATATAAAATAACTTCAAATCAAGATCAGGGATGTCGTTAATAGGAGTTAAGCTAATAAAATCAAACCCAACATCACCAAAAGCACTATCTGCACCATCTACTACATTATGTGTTTCATGATCATGCGCAACAAACACAGCAATCTTGTTATTATTAGATAAATCCAAAGTAACATTAGCACCATGCTCAGCATCATAAACTAAAGCTATATTAGTAGCGCTGGAATCAGAAACCGCTGCAACATCAAGGAGGGCAGTAAAGTCGATAGATGCCAATCTGAATGCGTCTTCAGTACCATCACGGCTACCGAAATAATGGTACTCTACGTGATCTACATTATCATCATCACCTACTGAAATAGTATGATACGCATGCTCATTATTAAGACATGGAACAACTGCGTGAACACGGTCATTAGCACCAACAGTCAATGCATCATTTATAACAACACAAGACAACATGGTAATCTCATGATTCTCATAATCTGAAATATTTACAGCACCAGCAATAGCTGTGAAATCAAAATTTAAATTACGCATAGAAAAATTAAAACCATTGCTATCAGTAGCAGTAGCGCTAACCGTTAAAGAAACTGGGTCAAAATGCACCACAGAACAATTAGAATCATTACTCATAAATATACCTACAAAATTTGAAAGATCGAGTTCGATGATAAAGTTGATTTATATCTATGTCAATATATTTATATTAAATAATATCGAAATGACCTTGATTCAGAATACAAATTGAGGAACCCAATAACCTATCAACCAATACCCATAACCAATACATAATAAATCATTATTATGCTCATTAAGCCTATGATCACGAGAGTGCTTATCATGCCTTAATAAAACTACATATGCATGGTTTCTCATAAGGCACAGTATCTACAAGCTGTAATACCATTACAAATTCAAATAACATTAAACAGAAAAACTGTTTATATATAATAGGGTATAAAAAACTTATTCAATCTATACAAGGTTAATATCTATGTCATATGTAATTTGCTCGGCAATTGAAAGCGGAGGAAGATGCTCTGGTAAAGAATCAGACATGTAATATTCATAAACATGATAAGGAGAGTCCGGCGCCTTCTCTTCATCATGCAACTCTAATGAATAATAGCCATAAACGTCTATTTCCATGTGGACTTTATCTAAATGAGAATCCTTACTGAATACAGAAAAAGACATTTTTTCTAATAGTGGCTGAATATCATAAAATACTGGAACACAACATGTAGCATGAGTTCTAACCATATATTCACTTCCCGTACTGAAATCTAGCGACTGAGTGAATCCAAGCGCTGAAGCTGCAGAATAAAATTGATCGTAGCTATCAAGCTCACCACATATATCCATGTTAATAAACAAAGGTACTTCTAAACTATATGTCAGATTATCACTGATTTTTATATCCAAGGCAGAGGTCTGAAATAAGCTAATCTCATTCACTAAGTTATAATCATATGATTGTAAGTCATGTGGAATAATTTCAATTTCATCATCACCTAGGTGTGCAAGAAATTCTTGATAATATGAATCATTCACATGTGGCACTATCAAAGTATCATCATCGCCAGTCCTAATAACGTAAGCTATGACTTCAGGATCAAGATAATGAGGCATAGCCTGATAATGATCAGAAGTTATCGAAGGAATAGATATCTCAATCTCATGCTTGTAATATCCATCACCAACGTACTCTGGCTTACTATCTAGATGAGAAGAATCCTCATTGACAGTTATTTGTTTATTAATATCAGGACAATGCCGATACTCATGACGCTTACTCATATACACCTCGTAAATAATATCAATGTGAAAATGATCAAATGCTAGTTATTTTTAATAATCACAACAGAAGAAATACAGACCCAGAAAATCAAGGAACGTGTGCCATGATTCTATATGAGATTTTTTGTACAATATAACCTAATAAGGATTATTGGATTTCTTAAATAATATCAATGTGAAAATGATCAAATGCTAGTTATTTTTAATAATCACAACAGAAGAAATACAGACCCAGAAAATCAAGGAACGTGTGCCATGATTCTATATTAGACATAGCACACTAATACACAGAATTATTTAAATCAAAGTACTATCAGACGTATCAACTACATCAAAAACATCTTGAGTATACTCTACTCCATGATCAAGATGACTAACATTATCAAGCTCTGAAGCATCATCCTGGTTAACGGTATCAAGTTCTGAAGTATAACGGAAACTATCTACTTCCAAGTCAGGAAATAGACCGTGTAAAGTAGATATAATGAAACAGTCATTGATACTAAAACAATTAGTATTACCCTCATTGAAAGATATATCTACAGAATGATCTTCACCAGGCTCATCTTCCATCTTATGTTTTAGCGTTACAGCTGCATCCATAACTTCCTGGAAGACAGTACATATACCGTTCATTACGGAGAAGTAAGCAGTACATCTTAAGTTGTGGATTAGACTTGATTCACCATCCTCAGAACTCTTACACAAAGATTCAGGATCCATAAACGAACGTACTAATGCACAAGTAGTCTTACAAGCAAGGCCATGAATCTGATCATCGCTTAATTCGTACAAAACATCACCGATTCCACGAACGCTCCCTTGTTCAGAACCACTATCATCAACAGATGTATAATGCTCTGGCTTAATTATACCAGCACTCTCCAATTCCGAAACAGCTTTAGAAATCTGACTTGCGTTAATTTTTGTAATAATCATAAACCCTCCATTATAAAACTAATGAACAACTCTTAATAAAGAATAAGAGTCAATACATATATGTTAACACATACTTAACTAAATGTCAAATATGTATTAATTATTTAATTAAATCTATATTCATAATGATTATAAAAAGCTACACCCATGTAACCCTAAATCAGTCCTACCTATATGTATTGATGGGCAGTACTAATGATTAAAATGTCAATCTAAATTAATTGTCGACGTGCATTGGTGGCCAAAAACCCCTCACAAATCTGCTAATGTATTTTTTATGTAATAAAAATATAGAATATCCAATAACCATGTAAAAGATGGCACGTGATCGAACTATATAGCACATCATCTCAATACAAGATCTTTGCCCACTAAACAAGAACCTATGACCCCCCGCAAATGCCACAACTGGCCTTTCAATTTGCCCTATATCAAATCAGGACATGATACTACAAAAGAATCTATCTCAGAATAATGTTCTTCATAAAGATCATCATCATTCATATTGACACTGGAATTATTTTGTTTTGTATAGCTACTTTCTATAATTTTATTTTCTACAATCTTATTTATAATCAAATTGCTGTATTGATTATGCCCACAGACATTCTGGATCAGAGAAGACAGGTTATCATTGCTTAAGGCATCAATACTATTACTATCATTCATCCCATACTCAGATAAATCTAATTTATCTGCACTAACTTTCTCATCTACAAAATTCTGAACTGCATCGTGCAAATCAATGGATGCCCTAACCGCAATACTATCAACTGATGATAAAGCTTTATATACATAATCCGCATCACAAAATTCTTTAATCTTGAGCAAATAGCTATTAGCCATTTCTCTTAAAGCTGCATCATCTTCACGAGATACAATCTCACCTTTATCATTGATCAATGTATATTCAGGTATTTCTATATCATGCCCCTGAAGCTTTGCGTAGTCTATATAAAATTTAGCATGTTGTACAAATTTATCAACCGCACCTTCTGACAATGAATCAACGACTTCCTTGCATCGTACGGAGAACGCATCAGCAAAATCTCTAACTGAAGCCTCATATTCCTCTGCATTCTTATAATTAAGATAATCTATCGGTTTTAGATCATCATGAGGCATAAAATAAAATAACTTATGAAATGTCATAAATCCAACATTTGGATAATCGTGGACATAATCCATAACTTCAGCCTTCTCGCTTGCACGCTCCTGCACCAAATTACTAAAGAAATCAAGGCTTGCATAAGACTCTAAAATAGCAGTTAAAGCATTGGAGTCCCCTGTTTGAGCACATTCATCACAAAACGGATACCATGTATGAGTAAATAAATTTTCAATATCATCTAAATCAAGATCCTTAGAGGCAAAGTTTTTTGCATCACTATATCTTGATATTTTAATCCAGTTGATATCAGCAAATTTCTGCGTTACATCATAAAATCCATCCAAATATTTCCCCATAATGCCCTCTTAATTGCGTTATTATAGGTTATATTATAGCACAATTATCATTAAATATCAATATATTGGGAAGATCCCATACCAACCCTTGAATAATTAGGGCAGTGCAACAAAATTATTAGTGAACAAAAACCGCCACCTTGAAATACAAACAACTAAAGAATATAATCAGCGCTTGTGTCTGAGCAATATATATCTAGGTCTATACACTGTCCATAATTGGAATAATGACCCGTATCATCTTGAGTTACATAATAAGCATCTATCAAGATGTTTCTATGCTCTGCTGCATCTGGGAAGCAAAGTGATACATGACTTATAATCTTGCCTATATTAAGTTGCTCGATATTCACAAATTCCTGATGACTAGCAAATTTTGAATAAAGAACTACATCATTGCCTACCACGGAATAGTCTATTAACTCTTCGGCCATATACACAGCCCCATCTACAGGATATTCATCACTCTGATTAATTAAACAAGGATACACTCCCGTAACCATTGCATCGTTAAGTACGACCTCTACCAAAACACCTTCACTATCTACATTTAGTATCTTATCCATACTCATATCAACCATGCAATCACAGCCCATGATCGGATAATGCACATCCTCAGACAGATCATACTTTACTACAATATTTTGAATGCCATTATCATCAATTTTCTTTTGTTCAATTAACATTGCTTATCTTACTCAAATATCAATAACAACTAAAAAATATAAATCTGCGGCTAAAATATCTCTTTATCTCAACCACAGAAATTATTTATACCAAGAGAGGAATTAAACTTAAGCATTAATTCCAGATCTATTTAATTCGTTAAAACATAATCAGTAGCCAAGGATCTCTTGACTCAAAAATAAAGCTATATTGCTTAATTATCCATCAAAATAAACTATTTTGATTACTTTCCCCAGTCAGGATATATAGACAGCACTAAACTAACAAATGTATTGTAATTAGTGAGCTCTGCCGGACTATCCTGCATTCTGCTCAATCGATCTTTGATTTTGCTTATATAAAGCGACTGATCAGCATTTACGAGGTTAGCAGACATTCCGTTAGCTAAGTAAGCATCATGATTAAATACCATATCAACAAAGGTACTTTGACCCTGAAAATTTTTAATACACTCATCGTACAATGCAACAACTGGAACATTAACCATTGGCTCATAATCTACGGTTTGAGTTCTTAGTCTTGCTACACGATCTATAACCATATGATAGAATTCTTTAGACAGGCCCTGTCCTTGGGACCAGGTAATTGCAGGCTCAAGATCAATCAGGTCCCTTTGTATGGCTTCAGGAAAATGCTGAGGATTCATATAATTTCTAGCAGAAATTATAAAATTATCAACAGTATATCCTCCAACAAGATGAGTACCTAATAAGATATAAAGACGTGTGGCAAGATCTGGAGGAGGGAATATTTCAAAATTCCTTGGATGATTAGGATGATTAGGATTAAAATAAGCCTGACTCATGTCTATTACCACTAAAATATTATTATCCTGTAGTATTACACATCACAACCATTATGCCAAGAATAAACTTATAATAAATTTGATATAAAATTCACTAAATGAAGGATTGCACATACATACGTACTACCTCTATATTTACTACATTCCTGGAAAAAGCCAGAACAAACAGAAATATACGATACTTACATTATTTGCATAATGAACGTCATACCTTATTGAATAATTGTACTGGATACTTTAACAAAAATTAAAAAAGATAATATATTTTCTGCTCGAAGTGATATTTTTATTTTCCCGTTCGTCTGATCTCTAGCATTGCACAAGATTAAATTTTATTAAGCTAAAATTACAGATAAACTTGGTATTGTTGAACCAATTCTCTTCTGTTTATTTATTATCAAAGCTCAAGATTAAGCCCCACTGGATCTACATTAATAAATCCAGCAGGTAGTTCATAAAAAAGGATTTCCTATCCAGGTTATTCATCTGCACAGGGTTCCTAACCTTCATCAACTATCATTCATCAAAGCAGATAGAAGAGCCAGATCTTTCAACACTAGCGCCCGCACTCGGCACTAATGACTCGTCATGACTAGAGCCAATCATTTCTAACTCTGGTTTATTGCGACCTGATGCACCACCAATAGTATCTTTAATCGTATGTGGCACTGCACCATTACCCTTAAGCAAGCTGGTCAAAGAGCTATCAGCCTGGCGCATAGGTAGTTGAGAACTATGTCTTCTAGTTTCTTGATGAGGACTGCCTATCTCGCTAGCAGATACTGCCCTTTGCCCACATAACGATGTGTTTGGACCGCCATGCATCTTGTGGTCTTCAAACGAATTCCTATCTATCACCGCAACTGCATCATCAAATCCTAAATCCGCTGCTTCTAAACCGTCGTCCAAGTCATTAAGTGCTTTTAATGCTGCTGTTTCTGCTGCTGCTTCTTTTTTTTCTGCTTCTTCTTTTGCTGCTGCTTTTCTTAGTTGAGCTCTTTTGTCTCTTTTTTCTTTTGCTGCTGCTTTTTCTGCTTCTTTTCTTGCTTTTGCTACTTCTTCTCTTGCTTTTGCTACTTCTTCTCTTGCTTTTGCTACTTCTTCTCTTAGTAGAACTCTTTTTGCTCTTTTGTCTCTTGTTTCTTTTGCTGCTGCTTCTTTTGCTACTGCTTCTATTAGTAGAGCTTTTGCTTCTTCTGCTTCTTCTCTTGCTTTTCTTGCTGCTATCTCTCCTTGTGGAGTCCTTGCTTTAGTAAGAGTGAATGCTAACTCAGCAAGTCCTGCCTGAGAAAGACCGTTGCAACCATACTGACCAGCGCCTTTTGAAATATTGCCGTCAATATGATTAGAAATTCTTCTTTTTTGTGTACTTTGATTTCTTAGCCCCGCCATCTGTAAGGCAGTTATTTCTCTATCTGTAGCAACAACCTGCTGTAGACTCCTATCATCAATCCCTTTGTACAAATATGAAGAGTGTTGGTCTATATGGTCTTGCGCATATCCCACTTCAGGCAAATCAACCGGCTCATGCACCACCCTAGGTCCACTGGTAACACTCCCATTCTCTGTTCTCTGTGTTATAATATGTGTAACGTGGCCTTTTTTTCGTAAGACATCATACGATCCTGTTCCTGATTCTACTCTGAGTTTTAATTCTGCCCCTGCTCTTGGGTTCAATCTTCTAGCATCACTACTCATATTAACCTCAAAAATTAATTTAACATGGAAACATCATAACATAAATTTCTGTTATTTGCAAATATCGGGCATATTATGTGGTCAATTTTTATCTGTAATTTAATAAATAAAACATCTATTTATAACCCTAACTTACCCTACATTCATGTAAGGTAAGAACCCTATCAGATCTTTCTGCAAGCTTATGGTTATGAGTTACCAACAAAACTGCAGCACCTTTAGATTTCGCCAAATCAAACAATAGATCAAACATTAAACTGGCATTGGTTGGGTCTAAATTACCAGTAGGTTCGTCAGCCAACAACAATTTAGGAATCTTAATAAGCGCTCGGGCAATAGATACTCTTTGCTTTTCACCACCAGATAAAATCGACGTGTGTTTATCATGTTTATCAGATAGACCTACATCCTCCAGCAAAGATATTGCCTGTGAGAATGCAATTTCCCTATCTATGCCGCTGATTAACTGAGGCAGCATCACATTTTCTACTACTGTGAACTCTGGCATTAAATTTGGGGATTGATATACAAACCCTATATATTTTTTTCTTATTTCACTCTTTTCATTATCACTGAGCAAATTACAGCTCTGTGAACAAATCTCAACCAGACCACTATCCACTTTATCAAGTAGCCCAGCAATTTGTAGCAAAGTTGTTTTTCCAGAACCAGATTGGCCTATCAATGATACAAATTCCGATTCATACAAATCAAAATTAACACCATTTAATATTGCCGTTTCAACATCACGTCCTTCAAAACACTTCACTACATCACACAATCTTAAAACACAAGACATTGCAATGACTACCCTCCAAAAGCAGCATTATTATCTACAGAACCACCTGTATTATCATTAGTACTAGTATTATTGTCTTGTTTCTGTGCAGCTGTTAAAGCATATACACATAACTCCTCAAATGATACTTTGTTCTTTTTTGATAATGCATGTAATTTTGACAAACTCTCCATTATTTCAGGAGGAACTTGCCCTCCTCTATTCTTAGAAAGCCAATCTGCCTGATTCTGTATAGGATGAGAATCATACTTAGGCTCCCCAATGTAAATAGTAAATGGAGATTTCTGATCACCAAATATACATGGCACTGTGAATTTCTTCATTGTCTTCTCCTTAAAATTCAAAAAATATCCCACTCAATATAAAACAGTACTATCATACATCAAGCAGAATTCAATATAGCTCACAAAGCAAGCCACAGATCGATTAATAATCAATGCAAACTGACAACTAAAGTTGTAAATACTCACGAAATTGATATAAAAGCAATAAAGCACATCCATATCAAAAAAGAAAACTGTAATACTGATTATGAACTAACACAGTAAATCAGCTTACTTAAAACTTTACTACACAGTAACTATTTACAATGAAATTAATCTTACATATCAAGAATATCATGAATAAATTAATTAATTACTAAACATTTTAATAAAACATCAATTTTATTTATAATTAGATAAACTCCTCAAGTACTCAATGTTTGATTAATACTATAATTATTCAATTTAATACATTGAATGCTTTCAACAAACCTACATATGGATAATTGAATTAAGGTGTTAAAAATTACTTCTAGCTCTATTCGAAGCACCACGTGACCCTCTAGCCCTAACAAAAGATTGCCAGAATCCTTTGTTGTCATTGCCATTAAGCAGCTCTTTTAACTTCTGCATATATGGCATTCTTTCAGAAATAACCATTTTCGTCCACTTGCCTATTGGATTATTAATTGAAATTATTTTTATTTCCTGATTATACTGTTGATAATAAGATACATTGGCTCGTTGACTTTCAATCTCTTCTTCGATTTTCTGAGTCATTCTTTCACGCTTCATTTTTCGATATTTTTCTTCTTCTACCCTATTATTTTCCCGCTCTATTCGAAACTCTATAGTTTCTACAAAATCATTAAATGTAAAGATTATTCTGCCATAAAATTTGTATACTATCAGAGTCAAAACAGACAACAGCGCTGACAATATTATTGCAAAGAAATATTCGTAATCAATTATATAATTGTACAGAAACGATATACTATCTAGAAAATTATACATACTTGCACACCTACCTACATTAGAAAGTCCTCAACATAACTCGCCACAAATTCTATGAATTCTTCCATCTCTCTAACATTATTCTTAGTATATCTGTTAAAGATAAAGGATCTGTAAATAATATTATGATAAAAATTATCGTGAATCTGCAATATAGGACACACGTCACTAAAGCCAAGCATGTTATTTAATACCATGCCCATACCTCTTCCATGCTTAACCATCTCCATTGCTTGCTCATCATTGTATGCACGAACCAAGCTATCATTAGAAATTAATTTTTGCCACAATCCTATATCTTTCAAAATCTTTTTTGCCACCTTCCCAGATTCATTATTGGCTGGGTCTGGAATAACAAGCGCAGTATATTTTACAGATTGTAACAATATATCAGTGTAACTACTTCCTATATCAGCAATAACATCCTTAACAGGTGAATCTTTTGCTACAACAATTACCATGTTGTCGCTCATCGCATTACCTACAAAATTAAATCCATTGTCTAATAATTGATCATAGATTTTACTATTACTGGTAATAAGAACATACGTATCGTGCTCATCATAATTCTGTGTATAAGAAAGAATATCACTATAATCAACATAGCTTACTGACACTCGATTGCCAGTTTCAGAAACATAGGAACGTATAATCTTTGGCAATATTATACTTAATTGGTTATCAGTGATAACCACTATATCCGATGCACCTTGCTTGGTGCTATGTGCATATAAATCATCACTGCACATCATTACTATGACTGATATCGGTAATAGAATATTTAATAATATACGATAGATAATATTAAGCATTGTAGATCTGTAAATACACCTAAATAACACCAGTATAATTATATACACATGACGGAGCATATATGCCAGTAAAAAAAGAAGAATATACAACATCATATTTGCACAACGCTGATAATTCAGCAGAATTAAACAAAATATCCCAATATATAGAAATAGGAAACTTCAATAAATTACAGGCATTCGTTAATGGCCTAGAAGAGAGCCTCATAGCGGAATATATAAGCACTGCTAACAATGATAACTTACAGTCCTTGCTAACACACTGCACATTTCCATATGAATTGCTAACTGACCTTAATCATGAGGTTATTATTAAAATAATTAACATCATAGGTATCGACAATTTCGTTGCACTCATCTTCAACTTAACTAGCAATGAGATATTCGCCATAATAGAGCATATAGACAAAGATGATATAGAACAAATACTTCCTCTACTTCCGGACAAAAAGAAAAAAGAAATAAAAAGAACTCTATCTTACCCTGAGGAAAGTGCAGCTAGAATGCTTAGAGCAGATGCTGTTACTGTTCCATATTTGTGGAATGTTGGAGATGTAATAGAATTTATGCAGAATAATAATGAACTGCCCGAGGATTTTCAGGAAATATTCATAGTTAACTCAGATTTCAAGATCATCGGTAATTTACCTATAAACAAATTACTCACAAATCATAAATCTGTATTAATTACAGATTTAATGCTTAAGGACACTTACATAATAAATAGCACAATGGATCAAGAAGAAGTGGCCAATATTTTTAAAGAGAATAAATTATTATCAGCACCAGTTATCGATGAACATGGCGGGCTGATAGGGTTAATTACCATTAATGAAGTGATAGGTGTTGTGGAAGAAGAAGTAGAAGAGGATATGCTGACTCTGAGTGGTGTCCAAGAAACAACCGTGCACACAGGATTTTTGAAAACAGCTCTTCAAAGAATGCCGTGGCTATTAATTGTCCTGCTCAGTGCCTTAATCAACTCTTTTTTTATAAGCATATTTGACAAATCTATTGAGTCAATGATCGCATTGGCTGTTTTAATGCCAATAACCGCAGCCTTAACAGGTAACGCAGGAGCTCAAACTGCAACTCTAACTGTACGAGCAATAAGCTCCAAAGAATTAAATAGCCTAAACTCTGTACGATTCTGTATAAAGGAATTCTTAACTAGTATTATAATGGGCACTATATTCGCTCTAGCAGTTATAGCAATAGTATTGGTGCATTATGAAAACCAAGACCTGGCACTAGTGTTTGGATTATCGCTAATGATAACTTTTATAATATCAGTGTCATCGGGCGCAATCATCCCATTAGTCATGCACTATTTTAATATAGATCCTGCAATAGCATCTACCATAATTGTAACGAGTGTCTCGGATATATTATCTTTCTCTCTGTTTTTATGGCTTGCAACTTCTTTACTTTTGTAAGAAGGCTTCTAACCTGTCTGAAAATATCTAACTGATTAAAGCCATTAAAAATTACATAATCGGCTAACCTAGCCTTTACATGATCTGGCCATTGCCTGTTTCTTATGATCTCAAACTGCTCCTTGCTCATGTGCCTTCTGTAAAGAGCAAAATACCCTTGTAGATACCTGCTTGTTACAACTACTACTGAAAGATCATGCTCAATTCTGGCCTCAAATAACAGAGGTATATCCAAAACAACCAGAGGCATACGGGATTTTCTTGCTTTACGCAAGAATTTCTTCTTCTCATGGCTCACAAAGGGAATCACCATCTCTTCTAACGTCAACAATTTACTATTATCATCAAGTATGTATTTAATTAATAATTTACGATCAACAACGTCATTTTTAATGGCTAGTGGAAATATCTTTTGTAACTTAAGCTTCAGGTCGCTGTTGTCTCTGTATAATTTATGCACCGTTCTGTCTGCATCAAAAACTGGAATTCCCAGACATTTAAAATGGCTTGCTATAAAACTCTTGCCTACGGAAACTGAGCCCGTTAATCCAATTACTATCATCTTTGATTCCGATTATAAATTCCAATATGGAAGATCAAAATTTGAAGAGAGCATACTAACACGACAGAAAACCCATTGCTATAGAAAACACATTAATATAAGATGAACATTCTAAAATTATTAATTGTTGTGATTTGAAATGAGGTATCTCTACGTCTGTGTGGTCGTATTAGCTATTGTTATGGCCTTTTTTCTTGATGAATCCTTAGCTTCATCACTATCTTTTGATTATTCAAAATTATCTAACTACGAAAGTTTAAATATTATCATTCAAAAAATAGATAAGAAATTACAAAAAATATTCTTTTATGATGTACATGGCGTGCCGTTAATAGTGGCATGGATAGGCATGACAGCCATCATACTAACAGCAAGATTCAATTTTGTGAATGTTAGACTGTTTGGACATGCAATCATGGCATTGTGTGGCAAGAATTATAATGCCCATGACAAAGGAGAAATATCCTCACTAAAGGCATTTTTTACTGCAGTATCAGGAGCTGTCGGATTAGGTAATATAGTAGGCATAGCAGCGGCCGTGCAAATAGGTGGCCCTGGCGCCATATTTTGGATGGTTGTTGCCTCATTCTTTATAATGACCCTAAAATTCATGGAAGTATCTATAGGACATAAATATAGAACGTCTGATAAAAACGGCAACATTATGGGTGGTCCATTCATATATATTAAGAAAGTTCTTACAAAAAAAGGATTTAAAAAAACTGGTATTATTCTCTCTGTTATTTTTGCAATACTATATAGTGTAACCTCTCTTGGCGGTGGCGCAATATTCCAAGCGAATCAAACTGTAGCAATCCTAAGCTATGGCGGAGAAACAGCAAAAGAAGTTCTGGCCATTATACTAACATCGCTAGTAGTTATTGTTGTGATTGGTGGAATCAGACGTATTGCATATGTTGCGATGGGCATAGTGCCTCTCATGACGTCGATATATGTAATCTCTTGTATGGTAATAATTGCCTCTAATATAGGAAGCATAGGCTCCGCTATACATATAATATTCTCAGATGCATTTTCAAATAATTCAGTTGCCGGCGGGGTAATCGGCACTATGGTTGTTGGTATGCAACGAGCCGCTTTTGCTAGCGAAGCAGGGATAGGTAGTTCTTCAATAGAGCATGCAGCAGCAAAAACTACTGAACCCATAAGAGAGGGCTGCATATCAATGCTTGAGCCATTTATTGGAACCTCAATAATTTGTACGTTAACAGGCCTGATCCTTGTGATCTCTGGGGCACATACAACTACAGAAAGCTCTGGAATTATAATGGTAACTGAAGCTTTTGCATCTGTGTCTAGCTGGTTTCCAATATTTCTGTCAATATCAATACCATTATTCGCATTTTCTACTATAATAACCAACTGCTATCACGGAGAGCGTGCCTTTGTATCAATCTTTGGGACAAAAAGCATTGTGATTTATAGAACATTATTCTGTGTTATGGTATACTACAGCTGTTTCATAGAGAATTTCTTCACATTATTAAATTTCTGTGACTATGCCTACCTAGCAGCCACCATTCCAAACACAATACTGCTATATATCTACACAAAAAATCTCAAAATGGACCTACATCAGTATGTAAAAAAACATATAAAATAAAGAGTAGATGGATAAAAAAAACATGACCTATAACGCTCAAAATGGACCTACATCAGTATGTAAAAAAACATATAAAATAAAGAGTAGATGGATAAAAAAAACATGACCTATAACGCTCAAAATGGATCTACATCAGCGTGTAAAAAGATATATAAAATAAAAAATAGAGGGATAAAAAAAACATGACCTATAACGTTCTAGAGTACATCAATCACCTATTAGTAAATATGCTGTTTTTTGATATATTTGGTATACCAGCTGTAATACTTTGGATGCTGCTGGCTGGTGTATTTTTTACTTTATACTTAAAATTCGTGAATATCACACTATTTCCTCATGCTATCAGCATTCTAAGAGGGAAATATGCTAAAGAAGAAGAACATCATTCATCGGGGAGCGCCTCGCAAGTGAAAGTTCTATTGATGGCGATATCTGGCACTGTTGGGCTAGGAAATATAGCAGGAGTAGCTGTTGCCATACAAATGGGTGGTCCAGGAGCAGTTGTATGGATGATACTATCTGGTTTCTTTGCCATGTCACTCAAATATGCAGAGGTAGTGATTAGTCATAAATACAGGACAATCGATGGATCTGGCCAAATAATAGGTGGCCCCTTCGTATATTTAAGAAAAGGATTAGCAGATATAGGGCTAAAAAAGACAGGTAACGTGCTGGCTATATTATTTTCGATCATATATCTTGTCGTTCCCTTAGGACCAGGCGGAATATTTCAGGCAAGTCAAACTGCAACAATACTTGCCAATGACAGTAACTCCATACTACATGGACAAGAAGTAATCATACTTGTCATAATGATGAGCCTCACATTCTTAGTGACGCTAGGAGGAATTGCCAGAATATCTAATACCGCATCAAAAATATCTATAATTATGACCACACTTTATATAATCTCTTGCCTAACTATTATTGTTACTAATAGTGGCAATATAATGAGTGCCCTTGGAATAATATTTCACGATGCCATGACAGGAGAAGCAGTATCAGGTAGCATACTTGGAACAGCAATTATAGGGGTACAGAGAGCGGCCTTTGCAAGCGAAGCTGGCCTTGGTAGTACAGCTATAGAACATGCAATTGCGAAAACAAAAGAACCAGTACGTGAGGGCTGTATGGCTCTGCTTGAACCATTCATTGGTACTGTAATAATCTGTAGCTTGACTGGAATAATAGTGGTAATCACTGAGGCTTATAAGCTACCTCATCTTAGCGGAATATTAATAACAGAATACGCCTTCAGAACCGTATCAGATTGGTTTGCTATCTTTTTGAGCGCATCTGTGGCATTATTTGCTTTCTCCACAATAATTACAAATTGCTATCACGGGGAACGTGCCTGGGTCTCACTATTCAAATCTACAAAATATATAATTATCTACAGAATTATATTCTCTATATTGATATTTCTTGGCTCTCTTTATAACAACTTCACTGCAATAATGAATTTTTGTGACTTCATATATCTATTCGCTACAATCCCAAATATAATATCACTTTATTTACTTGCAAGAATAGTTAAACAAGAAACTAAAAGCTATGAAGCTCGCTACATGCAAAAATAAAAGTAATTTTTTATTGTTGTTGAATACTAATTCAGCAATATATATTCTCATCTGCTGATAATGCATAAACACTTTTGTACATTTAATGCAACAATCTTCCTTAAATTAATGTTGTGCACCTACCCTGATTTTAAGCTAAAAACACAAGATAGAGAGTCTTCATTTTAATGTATAATTTTTAATCATTTTTACTGATGTAATTTATAATATAGCTGCCTGTTTACTATTATGATACCTGATCGCAAGCTGCCCTTGCTGCACAATCAACCAATTCATTATATTCATCTCCCGAATGACCTTTCACCCATTGCCAATCTATTTTGTACTTTGTTGCTTCCGCATCAAGCTCTTCCCATAATTCCTGATTCTTCACTGGCTTGCCAGTAGCGCTACGCCAGCCATTTTTTTTCCATCCCTTAATCCAAGTAGTTATCCCCTTAATCACATATTGACTGTCAGAATATAGTGAAACATCTTCATCATAAGCAGGGTCTTTTTCTATTAGTTGGCCGAGGCGTTTTAAGGATTCAATGACAGCCATCATCTCCATCTTATTATTAGTGGTATACTTCTCATTACCACACCCTTCGGTTTGGTTGCCCGTCTTATCTTGACGATATACTGTATGTTTCTTCGTACTGCTTGTTTCTAATTTCATAAAAAAAGCCCAGCCACCTGGACCAGGGTTTCCTCGGCATGCTCCATCAGTATATATAAATAGTTTGCATTTTTCTTCCCTGCCTGAAGCTTGTTTGCCTGCCTTAGTAGTCATAACAGCCGTACTCTTTTCTGATTATATGCACAGTAAAACGCACGGAGTAACTTAAGTCAATCCTAAAAATCTAAACATCCCAATACCAAACAACAAACAAAAGCAGGTCTAAAAGAATCCAAAATCACCGCATAGATCAATGCAAGAAAATTATAAACCCAGAATTTCTAAGACAAAATCTTTTCTTTGATAGCCGCCCTTATCAGAACATTCATCCCTACGCATTATTAGGGGATTTACGAACCACCTGACCGTTTTCAACCGTCACCTCAATATGAGGCAGATCATCTACCTCATCATTATCTTCATCACTTTCTATAGGCTTGCTATCACCACAACCTTCATCTTCTTCACCATCATCTATCCTATAACCACGACCCCAGACAGTATGTATGTAATTCTTACCTGTATGCTCAAAAAGTTTACGACGCAACTTACAAGTAAAAACATCTATAATTTTTAGCGAGCTAGGTGAGTCTTGTTGACTATGACAGTATAAATAACTCAATATATATTCCTTGGTAACCAAACTAGACTTATATAAAGCTAACAATTCAAGCAAAGCATATTCTTTAGTTGTAAGGTGCATGCATTTACCCTTCACCTGTACAGTTTTATTTTCTGTATCAATTGCCAAATGCTTGCCAATCTTAATTATAGATTGAGCATGTCCCTTAGATCTCCTAATAAGCGCATGAATACGAGCAAGAAGCTCGCTATTATTCCAAGGCTTGCACACAAAATCATCAGCACCAAACCCGAATCCTTTAACCTTATGCTCAGTAGAAGTGTAACTAGTTAAGATCATAATAGGAGTCTTAACCTGTCTCTTGCGCAATTGGTAGGTAACTTCATAACCAGTTAAATCTGGCAAAGCAACATCCAATATAACTAGGTCATAATTGTGCGAACGACAAACATGCACTCCCTCTTCCCCACAAGGAGAGGTATGGCATACATAACCGGCAGTATTAAGCGCCAGACACAACGCCTTAGACGTATTAACATCATCCTCTATTATCAAAACCTTCATAGTTAAACTCCCTATTCTTCCACATTAACAAAAACCCCACAAAACGTAATACACCCTAGTAATTTTATCAAGAATAAAACTACAAAGCACCACATCTATCAAATAACCAAAACAAAGCCAAAGCCTGAAATACAAATCCAACAACTTGCACACAGATATCAAGTACTTGATTAACAATCGTTAATACATATTTTATACAATTCAAGCATAAACTCACAGTTTACACACTTTTATTAACTACATGTTTCATATATGCAACATATTACTAAATAGATAGCACCTTTGGTATCTATATTAGTAAATAGGCATAAAAAACAATCTCTATAATATGCAACATAAATATTACTAAAACTAAATTTCTTGAATGGCATAAAACAAATATTACACCACGCAAATGCGATACAAATCCATAGTGAATTAATATTTATACCAAGTTTATTACTTATGCGCATAACATTGCTCAATCCTGCTTAAATAAAACATGCGCAAATCTATGCATATTCTCTAATACAGCCCCAGTACCGAACGCAACACAAGACAAAGCCTCCTTTGCGGTAGTAATAGGAAGACCAGTCTCATAGTTCAGCACATAATCAAAATTATGTAATAACCCACCTCCTCCAGATAGTGTAATGCCCTGAGTCACCATATCTGAAGATAACTCTGCCGGAACACGCTCCAGCAAACCCTTAACAGCTTCAACAATATTACAACAGGGAGCCCTCAAGCTATCAGCAACCTGTTTAGAGGTTATTTCAATTTCTCTAGGAACGCATTCCCTAAGGTCACGCCCCTTAATCACCATAGATTTGCTCTCTTCGCCCTCACGATAATAAGCTGAACCTATCTTTTTCTTTATCTTTTCTGCCGTAGACTCACCAATAAGTAAATTATAATTTTTCCTAATATAAGCTATAATTGCTTCATCCATCGTATCACCACCAACACGAACAGAACAAGAGTCCACTATACCCCCCAATGATAAAACAGCAACTTCGGTGGTACCACCACCTATATCAACTATCATTGAGCCCGTAGGTTCAGTAACCGGCAATCCAGCCCCTATAGCAGCTGCCATTGGTTCTTCAATCAGAAAAACTTCTCTGGCACCAGCACTTTCTGCTGCACATTGTATAGCCCTTCTCTCAACTGGAGTAGAGCCACTAGGTACGCACACTATAATAGTCGGATTGGTAAGGGTTCTACGACTATTTACCTTTTTTATAAAGTATTTAATCATCTCTCCCGCACCCTTAAAGTCAGCAATTACACCATCTTTTAAAGGCCTAATAGCCCGTATATCAGCCGGAGTACGACCCAACATTAACTTAGCATCTTGCCCAAAAGCATACGGTATGTAAGTGCCTTTATCGTTAATCGATGCTACAACAGATGGCTCGTTCAAAACCACGCCTTCACCCTTCACATACACTAAAGTGTTTGCAGTGCCAAGATCTATCGCAATATCCTTAGCAAATATAAAATCATTATTAAAAAAGGAACTTAGCCTTTCTAAAACGCCCACCATGCTTAGCCCCCCAACTAAAAAAAAGCACATGTCATCCTATACAGGAAAAAGAATACAATCAAGACAATTTTAATATAATTTGATTTATTTTTTTATAAATTGATTTATGCATATTGTGCATTCAATATAAAGTTAAGCCTTTTATATCTGCATACGTGTAATTTCCTGGTATGACGCAATGAACTTATCCCGAACATTAACTAAGACGGATAAATTAGTTTCAGCATGATTTAAAGCCATCACAAGCTCATGAATGCTACTCTTCCCCTCTAAAGCATCTATGCTAATCTTCTCACTCGCCCTTAATGATTTAATAGTATCACCTATATTATCTTTAATGAGATTAGAAAATAATGATGACGATGCCTCGCCTTTTGCCAAAGATCCCATGGCATTGTTCATATTAAAGAGATTAGCAACACTTGAGCCACCTATACTATTCATAATAACTCCATAAATAATTATTTAGATAAAAGATCTATTGTTCTTAAGAGGGATTTTCTAGTCATACTTAACATACTCATATTCGCCTGATAAGCAATCTCAGCCTCTTTGGCATCAGCAATTTCCAACACATAGTTTATATTGGGATAAAGTACGTAGCCTTCTTCATTGGCCGCAGGATGTGCAGGCTCATATTTATATACAAATGGTGTTTTATAGTCATCTGCAAATCTAGCAACCTCAACCCTCTCGGAATTAGACGGAACAGATTCACTAGATGAGCTATTCATTTCTTCATCCATCACAGCCTTAAAATGAATCATCTTACGCCTATATGGCAAAGAACCTGGTGTAGCCCCAGTTGTAAATTGGTTCGCCAAATTTTGTGATACCACCTTGATTCGTTGGGCCTGAGCAGACATTCCCATCTCTGAGATATGTAAAGCAGACAGCAAATCTCCCACTATTTCCCTCTTTAGAAAATTTTTATAAATTTAATAATACATTATACCATATATGATATGCAATATCTTTATACGTTAAATGTACAAATAGTATATTTTTAACACTAAATAAAATTCATGATTCATACTGATTTTGTGCTACAATACCCTGATCAAGCTTCATCTTAATAATATTTCATGAAAGAAAAATTGGCGCTAATTATACTAGACGGCTGGGGATGTAAAGTTGGGAATGAGCATGATGCAATATCAGCAGCCCATACACCAAATTTTGATGAAATAATAAAAAAATATCCAAATTGCACCCTAAAAACTAGCTCTGGAGCAGTTGGACTGCCCAAAGGACAAATGGGCAATTCAGAAGTAGGACACATGACAATAGGCAGCGGTAGAGTAATTAAACAAAGCTTGCCACGCATAAATGATGCGATAAGCAATATAGAGCAAAATACAGAATTAAAGAGTTTTATAGACAAATTGAAAAAATCAAATGGAACTTGTCATTTATTAGGACTAGTCTCAGATGGCGGAGTTCACTCGCATATAAACCACATGATTAAACTCACGCAAGTAATATGCCAAGCTGGAATTAAAGTTTCAATACATGCCTTTTTAGACGGAAGAGATGTAGACCCCTACTCCTCAACAAAATACCTAGATTATCTAGAAAAAGAACTACAGCAATATAGTTGTGAAATATCAACAATATCAGGAAGAAGTTATTCCATGGATAGAGATCAAAATTGGGAAAGAACAGATCTTGCTATAAGCGCCTTGATCGATGGGAACAAAACTACAGTACATCCTACATTTACACAACATAACATAGGAAGTGGATTTTGGTCAAAATACAATATTAATCAAACAACAGGATCTACACCACTAAGGGATGAATTAATAAAGCCACAAATACTTAATAGTTATGAAGGAATCAATGATGGAGACGGATATTTAATAACAAATTTCCGGGCAGATAGAGTCCGTCAAACATTAGCAAAATTGGAATGTGAGGGCAAATTCAAAGCCAAACTAGGAATGACTCAATACATCAATGCACAAGAAACTTCTGTGCTATTTCCTCCAATTGAAACAAAAAATACTTTGGGTGAAATAATATCTAATAATAACCTTACACAATTACGCATAGCAGAAACTGAGAAATTTGCACATGTCACTTATTTTATGAATTGCGGAAGAAGTGAACCATTTTCAAAAGAAGATCGAATCTTAATAGACTCGCCAAAAAATTCAGATCACTCCGATAATCCAGCAATGTCTGCACATCAAGTAACAGAAAGCCTAGTAAATGCTATAGTATCTCAAAAATATCACCTAATTATTGCGAATTATGCAAATCCTGACATAGTAGGACATACTGGAGATTTTGCTGCAACTGTAGAAGCAATAAATGTTGTTGATCAATGCCTTGGCAAGATAATATCTGCAGCCGCATCAGCGGGAATGACATTAATGATAACTGCCGACCATGGCAATGCTGAAGAAATGTTTGATACCCAATCAAACAAACCTAAAACATCTCATACAACAAATGATGTTCCCTTTATACTCGTATCCGATAACCCACACTACAAAACACTTAACAACGGCACATTGGCTAATATAGCCCCAACAATATTAAAAATAATGGGCATCAATAAACCAACAGAAATGACAGAGGAACATCTATAAGATTTCATTAACCGACCCTGTTTAGATCGTTATTCTTTCTATGAACCCTTATACAAGGGAGTATGTTAAGTAGCAAAGAATACAAACTAACCTCCTGCCATAATCATCTAACTATATTAAAGAGACTGTAGGATAAAGACCATTACTCACTAAAGACTGTAGGATAAAGACCGTGACTCACTAAAGATACCCCATCCATCCTCAAATTTCTATGCGACTCACTTAACACAACTTCTTCAAACACCTGCAAAAAGCACTCACTATATTAAAAAGATCGTATTACTTGGATAAAGGCTGTGACTCACTCAGAACAACTTCTTCAAATACCTGCAAAAAGCACTCACTATATTAAAAAGATCGTACTACTTGGATAAAGGCTGTGACTCACTTAGCACAACTTCTTCAAATACCTGAGAATAATTAGCCATCTCCAGTTCCGTACTTAAATGCTTGATTAGACAATAATCATCCCGATAATTACAGGACTTGAATAAACAAAACATGCCAGCAATTGCTAATGGCAGACAAATACCAGCTGATATCAATGATATCACCCAATCTGCATTATTAGGAAAATAAGCAAAAATCTGCTTAGAAAAAAGTCCTAACATGCACAAATAAGAAGCTGCAACCACAAAACACGAAATCCCAGCAAACAATACAAGCTCTGCCAATATTCTATTTTTTATAATTCTATGCTTGGTTTGTTTTTTAGTTCCCAAACTGCGCAATGCGTCTTGATTGTTACCTAATACAGAAAGTAATTTATGCTCAACTGTATTACTACAACTATATATTTCACAAGATTTACGTTTTGCAAGATAGCACCATTTATCAGACTCTATAGGCAAACCTGCCTTACCAACAGCATTAGTCATCACATAGTTTGCATATGGAGCATCTGTACTAAACTGAGATAACACATAGTTCAACATAGCTGGTTTTTCTTTATTATTAACAAATAAAGAGCAAGACAAGTCTTTATTCACAACAAGTCTTATATTTTTGCTATCAACTTTGAATTTTTCATCAACGTCATAAATATATATTTCAGGATTACCCTTGATGTTCGTATGCAGCCTAACCATTTTATTGATAAAGGTAGGCAATAAATTTTTACCGTTGTCTAATTTATGATCATATCTAAATTCTTGTATATATTTCTTTAATTGATCATAATTAATGATTGACCCTGCCAACACATTACGCAAGGGAAGATCTTTGGTCTCCGCAGACAGTATTCCACGCACAGCACACTCAGCACTATCCATACGCAAATCACAATCACTAAGCTTCTCTAAGGATACATCCCTCAGTACGTAATTATGAAGAGCAGTATTCTCCGAGTAAAATTTAAATTCCTCATTATACCCATCCGAAGCCCTACGTATATCCATAGATCGTCTATATCGCACTTCGACATGACCTTTTTAACACAAAATATTCTATAATTCAATACAATAAAGCACTTAATATTATTGACTGATATTAAAACAACTTATAGAATAGTCAAATGGTGAGCAAGGGGTTTGTAGCTCAGATGGTTAGAGCGCACGCCTGATAAGCGTGAGGTCGGCAGTTCAATTCTGCCCAAACCCACCATTAATAAAGGAATGAAAGATAGATTAGTCAATATTTCTTGCCATAAAATGGCTGTATTGTACTTAATTTATGCAATAATTCACTTATATTCCTTCCATTCTGCTTAAGAGCCATCTCTCATAGCTAAGCAATGAATGGGAGCTATTTTGTAGATTAGTCAATATCTTTTGCTATAACGTGGCTTTATTATGCCTAACCTATGAAATAATTCACTAATATTCCTTCCATTCTGCTTAAGAGCCATCTCTCATAGCTAAGCAATAAAGTAGGCATCAGTTCTATATTCATCTATGATTAGCCATAAAATTGCTCTGCTACAATTAACTATGCACCAGAGATTAACAGTTTTACGCCATCAGAAATAGCAGGCACTATGAGATCAGGATATACACCAATTAAAATATTTAATAGAGATAAAATGCACAGCAATACAAGATACCCACACCCTGGGCTATTAATCACAAATTTCTTAAATACAGCAGAAACTATATGATACACATATATCAAACTACACAATGTACTAATAACCACAGGAACTATATATATATAATTTCCTGCATCAATTATGGAATACACTAAATATAGTTTAGGAATAAAACCAGCCGTTACAGGGACACCAATCAAACTGAATGATGAAATTAATACAGCACACAGCACGATATAGTCCGTATATTTACGCTTTTGTACAACCTTGCCTTCGCTCAGAGAGCCAGTTGCAATAAACAAACAAGACTTAGATAAGCTATGAATTACAATAAACAAGAAGCTGGATATAATCGCTGTCTCAGAACCAATACCAATGCCCATAACTATATAAGAAATCTGCACTATACTGGAATATATAACAATTTTACGGAAATTCTGCTCTCTACAGGCCGCAACAGCTATATAAACAATAGATATTGAAGCAAAAATACACAACACATCACTTATTACAAATGACGCAGTTGCTTTAATAAAAACGTATAAAATACTAATCATTAAATATAAGTATATCTTCGATGAAATGGAAGATAAGAAGACCACAACATTAAGCGGTGCTTGAGAATAACAATTAATCATCCAACCGTGCATAGGGAACATTGCACTTTTCACTGCAAAACCCAAAAACATTAAAATCATAGAACAATAAAGGAATACGCTAGTGCCATTTATGGATTCTATAATATCAGTAAGATTTAGCGTGCCATATAACATGTATAAGATGCCGACAGAAAATAAATAAAATGTGGCAGCAATCGTTCCTATAATCAAATAATTGAAAGCAGCAACCTTAGATCCAATATTCCTAGATTTTGCCAACAATGCATACGTAACAAGTGAAGCTAGCTCAATAAAGACATAAATATTGAACAAGTCGTTACTAATAATAATTCCATTAGAACCAGCGACGCATAATAAAAATAACACGTAAAAATGACTCTTTGATAAATTAATTATCTCTCTACCTTGAGTTATAATACTATACAAGGCAGCAACTAATGACATGAAATTCAACAATATTAGAAATATCGCATCCAATTTGCCAATCTTTAACTGTATACCATATTGATCCGGCCATCCACCTACTGTATATAATATGTTGCCGTATGAGGATACATCAAAAAATATACAGATTGAAAATGAAAGATTCAGAATGACAGCAGATATCGCTAAACACGGTGCCATCGCAGACATTTTGCTACCAAGCCATGGTAACAACAAGGAAGTCATTAAGGGAATTATGGCCAATAAAACTATGTGATTATCAAGCAACTTGATTCTCTGAAATTGTTCAATACATAAATATAGCAAGTTTCTTGGCTAGTTAAAGCCTAATCTTATAAACAAGCACACATTACAAGATAGTGTGAGTAATACTCACTCACATGACTTGTGCACTTTACAATTGTCACATCCCTCTACAAGTTTATAATTTTCCATACTCCAGCAAACATGGAGATTCTCACTCGTGCAATCATGCAACTTTGATAAAACATCAAGATCTGTATATGAAGATCTTTCATGATTAGTAATGAAGTCTGTAACTCCTCTCGCCATAGCAAGTTCAACTGCATGAGTATTCTCTGCATCATAGCTTGTAAAGCTAGCCAATATGCGCTGCACCATATCACTACCAAATAACAATTCGAGTAGGTCATGGTATTTTTTAATGTCATTGGTTGCTTTATTCAGTAAATCTTGCTCTGCTTGAGTAATTGCAGTATGGCAAACAGAGCTTCGTTGGCTCTGTTGTACAACAAAATCATATTCTTTATGCATTAGACGTAAGAACTCATACAATTTACGACATGCCACCTCGTTGTACTCAAAATCTCGCCCTCTAAGTTTATTATTCAACTGAATGATAGTATATTTGTAATAAGCCACTGCAAGTGCACAAATAATTGCACACGATAAAGAGAGACCTAAAATGAGAACAAATATATTCCAAAATACAACTGTTTGGGAGCCCTCACGCATATGGGTCCAATATACTTTACTATTGCTAGCAACTTGCGTCATCGCTTCTCGCAATGCTTTATTCAATACTTTATAGCTCGAAAATGAAAGAGCGCTCTTACTAGGAGACCCAAAAATAGTTGCTACAAAAACTATAGCAGTACACACAAGAACAATCGTTGAAACCACAAAAATTATGGCACAAGCACGACACACCTTCTTCATAAAATCACGTTGCTCTGTTAAATCTGATTGGCAAACCATGAGTAATAATGCATTAAGAAGGAAGAGTCTGTGCAATGCTACGTTCTTGGCATTATTCAGACCACAATAAGACTCTTCTGGGCAATAACGAACAAATCCATTCATAGCAGAACTAAATCTACCGAGCCATTGCTTCCATCTTTTATCCTCTTTCGAATTATGACCTGACCATTGCTCGCCATCAAGATATGTACAAAAGGACATGATATCTATTAGGCTACGATCGTTGAATATGGCCTCATAAAGCATAGCCTTAATAAGCCCTGCAGCATCAACAGAACAAGAACTTCTGCCACGACCCTCAACCATCCTCCTAATAGCAAAAAAACCATCATTGTATTTAACATTAGGATCATACTGGCTAAAATATTTTTTCCATTGATCAGCACTAATGACGCTACTACTGGATGTATTAGTAGATGATGTTGTTGCATAATTAACAGCTACCAGTGCCTGGATTACGGGTACATTAGCCATAATTAATCCTTAATATATTTATATATTATATATTATATAATGTCAAAATCTACTGATCTTGTCAATATATCAATAAAAACTACAACACAGAACTAATAATAAATTTCCTCTAGACTAGCAAATAATAAAATGATAAAGTTTTTATATTGTTTTTGGGACCATAGCTCAGGTGGTTAGAGCCACTCGCTCATAACGAGGAGGTCGTAGGTTCAAGTCCTACTGGTCCCACCACATGTACAACTTATTACTATAGGGACATACAAATGAGATTCGTGGATAGGCTTGTTCCATTGCTATTTCTATCTTCCAGTATTGTCGCCCTAATATCTGCTTATTTTGCAGAGTATATACTGGACATTCCGCCTTGTGAATTGTGCATGTATCAACGAATCCCTTTCTTACTAACCATACCGATGTCTATCTCATTATTTTATATGGATAACAAATTCACACGGCTTATGATGGTAATATTAATGCTGATTAATTCAGTTATTGCGGGATATCAAGTATCAGTAGAAAACCAACTGATTACTCACTCAGAAATATGTATGGGAACAAAGAAACTCAGCACGCTGGATGTATCTTCCGTTGAAGCAATAGAGCGTTCTATTGCGCAGACTAATATAGTACAGTGCAACCACCCAAGTATAGTGGTACTTGGTATATCTATGGCTGGTTGGAATATTGTATATTGCCTAAGCATAATATTATTATATTTAATAATCCTTAGGTATGGGAGAAATGAAGAGTAAAACTATTACACCAATTAAACCAAGGAAAGATAAAGATACATTGATTGAATCAATGCTTAGAGTTGATCACGCAGGAGAATTTGGAGCTACAAGAATATATCAAGGTCAGCTAGATGCTCTTGGCGATGACAATGAATCAAAAGAAACTGTAGAACATATGTTGCAACAAGAGAAAGAGCATTTCTCTTATTTTGATAACAAAATTAAAAACAATGAATCATCCCCAAGCT
Organism: Rickettsiales bacterium; assembly: GCA_965262395.1. Lineage (GTDB taxonomy): Bacteria > Pseudomonadota > Alphaproteobacteria > Rickettsiales > Anaplasmataceae > CBDHFF01. Next base: position 427,551 of record OZ253531.1, on the reverse strand, counting down.
TGTTGATGCCTTTTTGGAATATATCAGGATATGCCCTAGGCTATATAACAGCAAAAATGGGCTCTAAATCTGCCATGGCTTGCACAGTAGCAATAGAAGAAACAATTGATCTACATTATCAAGAGCAAATAAAAGAATTAGCACAGTATCCTGAAGAATCGGAACTCAAAAAAAATATAGAAAAATTTCGTGAAGAAGAACTTGAACATAGAGATATAGGCATTGAATATCATGCCGAAGAAACTTTGGGATATGGAATAATGTACAGTGCTATAAAAATAGGGTGCAAGATTGCAATAGGCCTAGCAAAGAAAATATGAAACAGATATGCCTAAAGAAGAAAAAAAAGACTTCATAAATATATATTTGTAGAGAAAATAACAAGAGGCTTAGCAAAGAAAATATAAAACAGATATGCCTAAAGAAGAAAAGAAAGACTTCATAAATATATATTTGCAGAGAAAATAACAAGAGGCTTAGCGAAGCTAATATGAAACAGATATGCCTAAAGAAGAAAAGAAAGACTTCATAAATATATATTTGTAGAGAAAGAATAACAAGAGGCTTAGCGAAGCTAATATGAAACAGATATGCCTAAAGAAGAAAAGAAAGACTTCATAAATATATATTTGCAGAGAAAATAACAAGAGGCTTAGCGAAGCTAATATGAAACAGATATGCCTAAAGAATAAAGGAAAGACTTCATAAATATATATTTGTAGAGAGAATAGCAACAGTAAATCTAGACTAGACTAGACTGAACATCGTTTACAATACTCAGTCTACCTAGTTAATTATTATTAGTCAAGAATCTGCTGTCCAAGCGCACAGTTAGTATCTGCAGCGTTTGCACCTGTCAGGTTAGTATAGTCACCAGTAACAGTGAAACAAGAAGTAGCACTAGTGCCCCCCGCAGCATTATCTCCATTTATAGCAAGAAGTGATCCACCTTCACCCCCTGAAGCTGGCCCTGTAACCTTGGTCACAGCACTGGCTTGCTTAGAAGTAAACGATGCATTAATCTCATTCTGTGCCGATGGTTTACCCAAAAAGATGTAAGTATAGCTACTACCTACATTTCGGAACATGTAGCCAGCGCCAGTCCACTTAGATTTAGGAACATTTACACCTAGAACAGGAAGTCCAGCAGCATTAGCAGCGATAAACAGCGGAGTATTACCCCCAAAATCTGGATAATCTCCAGATAATCCCCCAGTTAATAAGTTTGCCGCACTAAGATGTACCCAAGCACATACTATTTCATCATTACCACTAGCAGCAGCATCAATATAGCCATTTCCAGATCCATCACAGCTAGAATGAGTACCTAAAACAGAACTGGCATTAGACATATCGCCTGGCAATGAATTATATTGCATTTTAAAATTTGTAACAGCAAAACTTAACTGCCTAAATTCTTGTAAAACATTCTGCAGCTTCGCTCGCTCTATCAATGTTGCTCCAGTCACAACACCACCAATCAGCAGCGATAAAATCACAATAACCACTGAAAGCTCAATTAACGAGAAACCTTTTTTGGATCTTAAAATATCCATAATTTTAACTAAATAAATCATCTTATACAACCCTAGAGTACAACGAAAAATTAAATGCAATCCTATATAATAGTTATTAACGATCCATTAACTCAGTAGGCAACAACAACACACACACAAAATAAATCTAATTAATAGGATATAATGGACTTTCCTAGGGCACATCTTTTTGTTTCTCTGTCATTAAGATTAAGATACCCACCCGTAACACCATTATAGCAATGTGATGGCGGTGACTGAGAAACATATGTAAATAAATCAAGGTTAGTGATGGCCATTATATCCAAAACATCAGGATCGTTGAGTGTCATGGTTTTTTTGGTAATACTCATAGCTTGTGGTGAGGTTAATATTGGAACTGTCTTTCTTTGATCAGTGCCAGCACCAGAAAAAATGAGAAAATTACGATGATTGAGAAAACCAATATTATGTAGAAAAAATACACCACCACTGAATTTTGATTCTGGAACATCTAAACCAGGAGTCACAATCGTTGCACCAGGAACGTGATTTCCAATATAGTCATGCTTAAAATGCCCTGACAGTAAGCCTGATGCAGACAAATGCGCCCAAGCACAAGCATTCTCATACTTCAACCCCAAAGGATTATCACTAGTAATTCTATTATCACCATCTCCATTACAAGAATTACTTGTACCTAACATTTTGTCTGCATTACTCATGTCTCCAGGCAGAGCTTCATATTTGGAAACAAAATTATTAATAGAAATATTAAGAGAATCAAATTCCTTGATTATAGATTGCATTTTGCTCTTTTCGATTAAATTTCTACCACTCACAACCCCACCAATCAACAGACTTAATATTACTATGATGACAGACATTTCAATTAATGAAAAACCTCGTGTTGATCTAATCATAATCTTAATACCTTTAGCATGCACCATTATGCATAATATTATTAGCGAAGGTTAATAAATAATGAATTCAAAAATTATTTTTTTACTGTATAATCGCAGATAGACTATAAGGTAAAAATATATGAAATATCCACAGCACCGTACATTACTAGTATTTGATATAGAAACCATACCAGATACTGATCTATGCGAGCAATTAACCGGATGCCCGAAAGGTCTAAGCATAGAGCAGAAAAGAGATGAAATGACGCGCTATCACCTAAATATTACCGATGGCAAGAACTCCTTCCTTAGACAACCATTTCATAAAATAGTAGCAATAAGCTACGTTCAAGCGAGGATCAAGATTGATTCTCCTGGGTCTAATAATAATATAATACCAGAAAGCAATAATACTGAAAAACATAGTTTCACTAAAGTATTTTCTGAAAAAGGAGAAACAGAAGAGGCTATGGTAAGATCTTTTTTCCAAAAACTGGAGCCAGATACAGAAGTCTCAACAACAGAAGAATATAATCATCCTATTAGACTAGTATCATTCAACGGTCGAACATTTGATATTCCAGTGTTAAAATATCGAGCAATGAAATATGGCATTCAGATTCCATCCATATATAATACTGGCAAAAGCAAATGGGATAATTATAATGCAAGATATGATATAAATTACCACCACGATCTTATAGATTCATTATCAGATTGTGGAGCTTCCGCTCATATAAAAATGCATGAAATATGCACGTTAATTGGTCTTCCTGGGAAGTTTGGCGCAGATGGATCATCGGTTATGTCCCTCTATGATCAAGGAAAAATACAAGATATCAAAGATTATTGTGAAACCGATGTATTAAATACATTCCTAATTTACTTACGCTACTTACATAGTAGAGGCACAGTAAGCTACAAGTGCTACAATTATAATATTGAAAAAATAATAGAACTCTTACAAAGTTCTGGAAAAGAACATTTGAAAGAATTTCTCGATGCATGGAAAAATTCCTGCAATGGAGAATTTGCTATAAATGAGAAATAAAAACACCTATATGAAGGCAAAAAAATATATATTATATACACGAAACACTTCTTGAATAGAAGCTAATTGTCTTATTTGACATCATACATTCTCAAGTATCAATCAATAATTTATTTAGAACTTTATAATGCAATCTACAGCCTGGCTTAAACACTATCTTATTCCTTGCTTGAACTTGAATCTTTTCACCTGTAATTGGATTAGTAATAACCCTCTCATTTAGAGCTCTATTTTCAAAAACTCCAAAACCTCTTATCTCCGCTCTACCACCATCCCCCAGATGCTTACTAAGCTTAACAAAGATAGAATCTATCAATGAGCTAACCTCTTTAGTCTTCATAGGATAACAGGATTCAAGCATCAATTCAGCTAAATCACTCTTGTTAGCCATGATCATTTCCTAAATTAATTAACGAAATATATAGCTTTATACAACATCTTATCACTGCTTACAATAGTATAAATTCTAATTTAATATGAAATAAAGTTCATATTAAATGAACAAATCACTAACAAAATTCATCAACTTACTCTCAAACATGTCAAGAATAATAGACCTACTCTTATCTGGAGTTATACTTATGTCTTTCACAACTGAAACATCAATACCCTGATCTTTTAACCAAATTTTTGCATGTTGTTCAGATCCTATTTCATCTATCAAGCCGAGCTCTTTGGCGTCCTTGGATATGAAAATACCAGCATCACTAATTTTATCAAAAGAATCTTTATTAATTTTTCTACGAGATGAAACTACACTTAAGAAATAATTACCAATACCATCTACTGTTCTATGCACTAATTCTCTACCATTAGAGTCCCCACCATCCTTATCAATAGTATTAGAAAGCACATCTTTGAACTTACCACTTTTGAAAACATCAATCTTAACACCAAATTTAGCCAGCGCCTCTCTAACATTAACCACATTAATTATCGCACCAACCGAACCAACGATACTAGAGTTATGTGCAACAATATAGTGACCAGCACAAGATAACATATAGCCCCCAGAAGCAGCCATCGAGCCTACAACAGTAACCATTGGCTTTATATCTGCCACTTGCCTTAGAATATTGAACAATCTTTCACTTCCATATGCAGACCCACCTCCACTATCTATATGAAGTATAACAGAATTATAAGCGTTATCACTAGCAAGAGAAAGTAATGTTTCTTCTAATTTTTTATTATAACCAGCTATTTCACCTCTAATACTAACCCTTGCAACAGATATATCAGGTGTTCCACCCAACTTTTTATGCAATACAGAAAAATCTGCTACACCAAGCACTACTACGAGTATTATAAATATAACAAGCACAGAAGCACGCCATATGCTAGCTTTGCGTAATAATACACCTCTATCAATATCATCATTGTTGTTATTTGGAAGATTCATCTTAACGTCCCACTTACACAGACCACCCAAGCATATCACGAATCAATCATCCACAGTGAAATATTTCCTTATTCAACAGGAATAACGGCAGAGAAACTACTATTAGTCAATCAGCACATCACGAATCAATCATCTACAGTGAAATATTTCCTTATTAAACAGGAATAACGGCAAAGAAACTACTATTAGTCAATCAACACATCACGAACAATCATCTACAGTGAAATATTTCCTTATTAAACAGAAATAACGGCAAAGAAACTACTATTAGTCAATCAACACATCACGAATCAATCATCCACAGTGAAATATTTCCTTATTAAACAGGCAAATAACGGCAGAGAAACTACTATTAGTCAATCAACACATCACGAACAATCATCTACAGTGAAATATTTCCTTATTCAACAGCGAACATGGCATCACATACTCAGAAAATTGAAAAAATATAAAGTGTTTACAGAATAACAATAGTTATTCCTTCACACCTAATTATCTTCTTCGTCTAAATCATCACTATTTATGTCATCAGCCAATACAATACAACCAGTATCATAATCTATCGCACTAATAAATAAATTCCTGGTATTAATCATATCGTTATAGAAATAGCCCCTCATCTCAGCTTTAGTATTCTTAGGCAAAACTAATCTAGCCGGGAATAGGTACTCACCAAACTCTATATGCACAACATTCTTGTCAATTTCACGAATATAACAATCTGTTACTACATCATTAACTTTCAAAGTACGAATATAAGAGTTAACATCATGATCTATATTCATAACACTTATATAGATGCGTTCATTTTCAACATCAGTACACATAATCTTTGCTCTGATGCTATCCATATTTTGTTTGCCTCTAAACTCAGACGTTAACTCTTCTTCACTAGCATCATCAGCTAATAAATGGAATTTAGAGAGTCTAACTTTAATATCTCTATACTCTGGCAAAGTAACATATACATAGTCCTTTGTTTTGCGATCGACGCTTCCATCCACTATATCTCCAATTTTCTTATCTTCTACAAATCTACTCCAAGGGTTTGCTTCCAATTGCTTAATACTAAGAGACATACGTTTTGAACCTCTCTTCTCGCTTGATTCGTAACTTAATACCTGAACATCAATTGAATCACCTTCAACAAATTTTTGATTCAGTTCTGCAACTGAATATCTTGGAGATGACCAGCTTATTTGTGACGTATGAACCAAACCTTCTATTCCTCTGCCTAATTTTACAAATAAACCATAACCCTCAATATTAGTTACCTTACCAGTATGCTTGCTATTTACAGGGTATTTATCCTCAATTCCATCCCATGGATCATCAGTAAGTTGCTTTAACCCTAAAGATATCTTTTGACGACTTTTATCAATGCCAATAACCTTAACATCAATATCAGCTCCATGTCTAAGCCTCTCACATTCAGAGGGGTGATTTAGCCTTTCCCATGAAATATCTGTGATATGCAGTAATCCATCCACACAATCTAAGTTAACAAAGACACCATAATCTGTAATACCCTTAACCACACCATTGAGAACTTGACCAACTTCAATTTCTTTAAACAGCTGCTCTCTTCTCTCTGCTCTATCTTCTTCAAGCACTGCTCTTCTTGATACAACTATATTTCCTTGCTTCTTATCCATATTCATAATTAACAATTGTTGCACTGGGCCAACCAAAGGATCAATGTCCTTAACATGACGAATATCAATTTGACTACCAGGTAGGAAAGCGGCAACACCACCAATATCAACACTACATCCGCCTTTCACTCTATGGCAAATAATTCCTTCAACTGCCCTTTTATTTTCTAAGCAACTTTCAAGATGATCCCATTTCTCGTGCAATATAGCTCTCTGCCTGCTTAATCTCGCATAAACACTGCCACCGTCTGCATAACTTTCAACTTTTTCTACATAAACAGACACAACATCGCCAGCGGCCAAAGGTTGTTTTGCGTTCTTATCATCGTTCTTATGCGTAGGATTTTTGCAATCCTCATATGCTATATCAAACTCAGATAGGAAAACCCTGCCTTCCATTTTTCCACCAATATCGACAATTACATAGTCCTTATCTATCCTGATTGCCACGCCTTTTACTACATTGCCCTCTTGTAATGCATTACCGCTATCACTATTTAGAGCTGTTTCAAAATCTATATCCTTATACCCAGTGAACGCCCATTCATCAACATATTTGCGCTTCACCATAGCATTAATAATCATCGACATAATATACAAACCTCAATTTTTTAAGTTAAAATAAATACTATCTATAACCTGCTTCACCATGCAATCGACATTCACACTTGAGGTATCAATATGAATAGCTGACTCTGATAAAACTAAGGGGGCTACGTCCCTTCCTGTATCACGCCTGTCTCTTCTACAAAGATCAGCGTATACTTCGTCATATGTAACACAATAACCTTTTACTTGCAACTCCTTTAATCGCCTAATAGCCCTGGTCTTTATATTAGCGGTAACAAAAAGTTTATAATCTGCATCAGGACACACGACAGATCCTATATCCCTTCCGTCTAAAACAGCGCCTCTTTCGCTATTAGCAAATCTTCTTTGAACACTCAATAACTCTGATCTAATTTCTGGTATAGAGGCAATAATAGAGGCACATTCCCCTATCTCTTCGGAGGATAAATCTACACCTTGAACAACATTATCCAATCCTCTAGCAATCTCCAATAATTTCTCTTTATTATTTATATCGATGGCTTGATTTAGAACCTGCCAAGCAACAGATCTATATAATTTTCCTGTATCCATGTGCGGTAACTTAAAATGTTTGGCCACACCCTTGGCTATCACTCCTTTTCCAGAAGCAGCCAATCCATCAACAGCTACTACTAACCTGTTGCTATCTTGCATATAAATCAAATTACAGCCAATATTACATTCAGAGTAACAAATAAATAATCTTCGGTAAACATCTATTTTCTAAAGAAAATATGCATGCCTATCTATTTATTAAGGCAACCTCTTACAAAACTCGACGATCGTTCCTTATTTTTATTCTAGAATCCTTCGCAGGCTTATTGCCAATAATCTTACTACTGTATTTTCCATCTGGATGACCGCTCCCTTTACGCAAATTATCATTACGTATCTTGATGTCATTCAACACACCATCAGGAATATCTTCATTCTGGAAGAATGATCCATCTGGGTATGATCCAATGCCTTCATTGTCAAAATCATCAACTAACTCTGTGGACAGATCTTTATCGTCAAGTTCTGCATCTACGAATTCATGTGCAAGTAATCTGTCACAGGAAAAAGACATAGCAAATATTGCAATTAAAATAATATTTTTCATAATAATATACCTTCTCAATTTTTTATATTAATTAAGATATATACGACACAAAGGAATTATATAATCAGAACATTCCTAATGAAGTAACGATATATTATAATCATTCATATATAAATATAGGGTTAATAATAAAAACCCTCTGATGGAACAAACACACTATGGCGTGAATATATAACAAAAAACAATAACTTCATAAAAAGACCCAGAAAAAACATCTAAAAATATCTTGAATAAAAGACACAAAAATATACATTCATAAAAATGAATTAATTGGCTAAATACAATACACCAACACACCATTAATCCAATCTACATGGTAAAGATACCAACATTCATTATAACAAATTTGTACAATTGTTTATTTTAACTTGCATTAAATACCTTTATTCGCTATCATCAAAAGCTGATGGTGTCAGGTTTAACATTTAAAGTGGTTATGGTATGTCTACTAAACGCACGTTTCAGCCAAGCGTTATAAAAAGAATGAGGGATCATGGATTCCGCTCAAGGATGTCTACGAAAGGTGGCCGTCTTGTTATTCGAAGAAGAAGAGCAAAAGGAAGGAAAAGATTGAGCGCAAGTGGATAGATCTTTAATTATAAAAAAAAGAAAAAGCTTCATTGCTATAGCTAAAACTAAACTTTATCGATCGTCCGATTCCTTAGTAGTACAATATACACATAGTGTTGATTTGTGCTGGGAAGGTAGTTCATCAATAAGATTTGGCATTACCGTGAGCAAAAAAGTCGGCAATGCCGTTGTTAGGAATAAAGCAAAAAGGCGCATCAAAGAAGTATTGCGTAAGCTGCTTGTGTTACAAAACTCTATTACACAAGGATTTTCTTATGTTATAATTGCCAGAAGCGCAGCCAAATCATCAAACTATCACGATATCAAAAGAGATTTAGAGTATTGTTTCAGAAAAATTAAACAGAAAATTCTTAGTTCTGGAGAAATTAAGTGCTAAAAGAAGCAAAACATATTATACGTTATACAGCATTACTACCTATATACGCATATAAAATATGCATATCCCCCCTTCTTTCCAATCATTGCAGATACAGCCCTTCGTGCTCAACTTACGCTATAATAGCTATTAAAAAACATGGTTTAATACAAGGGTCCCTCTTAACAGTCAAAAGGATATTGCGCTGCAATCCACTAAACCAAGACTGCAATATATATGATCCCGTACCAGAATATGAGAGCAATAAAACTACGAATAAACTAAAAAAATAACGGATAATAATATACTATATCGGCTTATTGCACTGAAACAAGCGAACTAAACAAACAACTAATCACAATACTATTGCTGCTCATTGCACTGAAACAAGCGAACTAAACAAACAACTAATCACAATACTATATCGGCTCATTGCACTGAAACAAGCGAACTAAACAAACAACTAATCACAATACTATTGCTGCTCATTGCACTGAAACAAGCGAACTAAACAAACAACTAATCACAATACTATATCGGCTCATTGCACTGAAACGAGCGAACTAAACAACTAATCACAATACTATATCGGCTTATTGCACTGAAACAAGCGAACTAAACTAAACAAGCGAACTAAAAAAAACAACTAATCACAATACTATATCGGCTTATTGCACTGAAACAAGCGAACTAAACAAACAACTAATCACAATACTATATCGGCTCATTGCACTGAAACGAGCGAACTAAACAAACAACTAATCACAATACTATATTAGCTTATTGCACTGAAACGAGCGAACTAAACAAACAACTAATCACAATACTATATCGGCTCATTGCACTGAAACAGCGAACTAAACAAAACTAATCACAATACTATATGCGGCTCATTGCACTGAAACTAAACAAACAACTAATCACAATACTATATCGGCTTATTGCACTGAAACGAGCGAACTAAACAAACAACTAATCACAATACTATATCGGCTTATTGCACTGAAACAAGCGAACTAAACAAACAACTAATCACAATACTATATCGGCTTATTGCACTGAAACGAGCGAACTAAACGAAACTAAACAAACAACTAATCACAATACTATATCGGTTTATTGCACTGAAAAAATTATATCACGATGAGCTTAACAACCAGCAAGAAAATATATACCCTTATCCAAAAGCAGTATGAGTTGGTTGCTATCGATCCCTATTAGACATTAAACTGGAAATGAACAACATCGCCATCCTTCATCACGTACTCTTTCCCTTCCAACTTAAGCTTACCAACCTCTCTGCAACCCACTTCTCCAGAGTGCTGAATAAAATCATCATACGACATAACCGACGCTTTAATGAAGCCACGTTCAAAATCTGTATGTATAACTCCAGCTGCTTGTGGGGCAAAAATTCCTTTTTTCATAGTCCAGGCACGAGCTTCCTTAGGGCCAACAGTAAAAAAAGTTTCCAACCCAAGCATACTATAGGCCATCTTAGACAAGATATCTAACCCAGATGTCTCTAGACCAAGCTCTTTTAAAAAGTTTCCTCGCTCGGCATCATCCATAGATGACAACTCTTCTTCAATCTTTGCGGAAACCGTAACCACATTCTTGAACTTCTCTTTCATCCTTTTTACATAGATATTATCTACTCCAATATCTGTATCTGCAATATTACAAACATACACAACTGGCTTTATCGATAACAGATCCAGATCCGTGAGATCTTCCTGGTCAATATCTTCAATATCCTTAATTTCTTTATCATTATCAAGGGCATTGCTTATCGAATTTAACAACTCCAACCTTGCCTTTGCCTCTTTATCATTGGAACGAGCTTGCTTTTCAAGCTTTCTCTGCATCTTCACAATTGACTCTAAATCAGCAAGTTTGAGTTCTGTTTCTATAGTAGTAACGTCACCTATAGGGTCCACAACATCATTAACATGCACAATATTACTATCATCAAAACATCGAACCACATGCACTATTGCATCAACTTGCCTTATATGACTTAAGAACTTATTTCCCAAGCCTTCTCCTTGACTGGCACCACGAACCAGTCCCGCAATATCAACAAATTCTAGCTGATTGTAAATAATTTGTGCTGATTTTTCTATAGCAGCTAGCTTATCTAATCTTTGATCACAAATTGAAACCTTGCCCACGTTTGGCTCTATTGTACAAAATGGATAATTAGCTGATTCAGCAATCTGCTTCTTATTTAATACATTAAACAATGTAGATTTACCAACATTAGGCAACCCTACTATCCCACAATTCAACACCATAATAACACCAGAAATTTATAAACTAGTACATTATACTAGACCAATATACAGACTTACTCTTTGACAGCGATAAAACTACATACTTAGCATCAACAACAACAGACCTCCCCTGATGAGGATGATTTCTTGGTATATATTTACTTGGCACTCGTATGCAATGATCCCCGTATGCATGAGGGTCATCTGCACCCAATACTATATACTTAGTACTGAGTTCGCTGTACGTACCATCTTTAAGCTCCCAAACAGTAATACTATAAGCATTTCTACCCATATCCATATTGTGTTGAGGCTTACGCTTAATACCAATGCAGAACATATTTTTATAAAATAAGACACTTTTTAAGTCATCATCAAAAGATATATGCTTTCTGCCGATATCTGACATACTAACTCTACTGCTATTTGGTCCAGAGGCGTTTTTAAAGAATCTTTTTACAGTTTTATTATCCACTGATAGATCTTTATCTAATTTTACCTGAGAAAAGCTCAAGTGAGTGCTTGCCAGCAACTCATCACCACATTTGATACATATTTTAACTTCATCACATTTATGCACCATGCTAGCAAACAGCTCATTACATGGAATCAATATCGTCACTAACAAGATAAAAAATCGTAGCATCAGTCATACAACCAGAAATCTAATATGATTGTCATTATATATAAGAAAACATACAAAGCAACTTGAACTTGAATTAAGACATACAAAAAATTCTCAAGCGACACTATTTGTGTATCTCGTTTCATACACGAGCCTACTCACTAAACAAACTTGAGCCAAAGGTATCTTCGTCAGAATTCGATGCATCATCTTTCTTTTTTATAGTTTTACCAGCTAAAATATCCTTTATTTCGGCGCCTGTCAGAGTTTCGTGTTCACTAAACAAACTTGAGCCAAAGCAACTTGAACTTGAATTAAGACAAACAGATGAGCTGCAAGAACATGAAGTTTATCAAGATTATCAGTAAGTATTTTAGTAGCCTCAGCATAGGCCTTGTCAACAATGCTCCTCACTTCTTCATCGATAACTGCAAGAAGACTCTCCGAAACAGCTTCAGTGCCCACACTATCTTTCTTACCATCATAACAAACCAAACCAGCCTTTTCACTCATACCCCACTTCATTACCATCGATCGAGACAAATTAGTGGCTTGCTCAATATCAGAAGAGGCTCCACTAGTTACTTTATTATAACCAAAAACTATCTCTTCAGCAACTCTACCCCCCATTGCCACAGCAAGGTCAGCCAATATTTTTTCTCTGGTCAAAGAGACCCTATCATCTTCCGGCAACCGCATCACCAACCCTAATGCCCTACCTCTAGGAATAATAGTAGCTTTATGTATCGGATCAGAGACAGGAAAATTAACACTAACTAAAGCATGCCCAGCTTCATGATAAGCAGTTAATTTTTTCTCTTCTTCTTTCATCATTAATGATTTTCTTTCTGCGCCCATCATAACCTTATCACGGGCATGTTCGAAATCATCATTTGTAACAAGCTTTTTGTTCATACGTGCTGCAAAAAGAGCCGCCTCATTCACAAGATTGGCCAAATCAGCACCAGAAAATCCTGGTGTGCCACGAGCAACCAAGCGAGATGATACGTCTGGCGCAGCCTGTATCTTTTTGATGTGCACATCAATTATTTGTTCTCTTCCCTTAATATCAGGCAAACTTATTACTATTTGACGATCAAACCGTCCTGGCCTCAGCAATGCCTTATCTAGGACATCTGGTCTGTTAGTAGCGGCTACTATTATTACTCCAGTATTTTCTTCAAAACCATCCATTTCTACTAAAAGCTGGTTTAAGGTTTGCTCCCTTTCATCGTTACCACCCCCTAATCCTATACCTCTATGTCTACCAACGGCATCTATTTCATCTATAAAAATTATACATGGTGCATTCTTTTTTCCTTGTTCAAACATATCACGCACACGACTAGCTCCAACACCCACAAACATTTCAACAAAATCAGAACCAGATATGCTAAAAAATGGCACATTAGCTTCACCGGCAATCGCCTTGGCTAACAAGGTTTTACCAGTACCAGGAGAGCCAATCAACAAACAACCCTTAGGGATTTGCCCCCCTAAGGCCTTAAATTTAGTAGGGTCACGCAAAAAATCGACAACTTCCATCATATCTTCTTTTGCTTCATCGACTCCAGCTACATCAGAAAACATAATTTTTTTCTTATTCTCGGCCAGTCTTGCTTTAGATTTTCCAAATCCCATAGACTTACTGCCACCAGAATGTACTTGCTTCATAAAGAATATCCACACCCCAATTAACAAAAGGATCGGGAACCAAGATACTAATATACTACCCAATAGACCAAGGAATGTATCACCACTATTAATATCTATGCCTACATTGTTTTTTCGTAACTCCTCTAGCAAACCATTATACAATATCACTTTTGAAGTAAACTTTCCGCCACTTTTTAATTTCCCAACAATTTCATCACCATGAATGACAACACGATCAACTTGCCCAGCTTCAACCTGATTCAAAAAATCAGAGAAAGACAGCTTTACAGAACTACTACCCAAGCTGCTATTATCACCAAATTGGCTATATAGTAATGTAACAAATATTAATATGGCAACCCATATTACAAAATTATCCACCAACTTCTTCATCACTACTCCTAAAACCTTCAACTAACTCATTACTAATACGAAAATCAAAACTAACATTACGTATATAATATTCCAGATAAGGACATGAAACCACTATAACACCCTCCTTCAGGCATGGCAAAGAATAAATAATTTCCCGATTCATCTTCAACTTTTTCAAATTTCTATCTTTTTGTAATAACTGACACCAACCATCATGGCCAAGGGAACATAGAGAGTATTCTTTCGAGTTATCTATTGAAATATTACAATGAAACCGACGATCCCATTCTGTGCAACTCTCCTTGATAATTTGTACCACATCATTTATTTTACTGCTTTCCCTTATAATAAATAATGAATTACCTTCAACAAGTATAATGCAACCGTTCATTGTGCTTTTCAGGCCAGTTTCAGCACTAAGTATGCTAGCCAACAATCTATTAAAAGATGAAAGTCTTGGCTTGTACAAGCCACCGCCTAATCTACATAGACAAATAATAATGATACGTTCCACCACTTCCCTAGGTAATTGCAACAATAGTTTCAGATCAATAATTAAGTGTCCGCTATTACAAAACCTAACTACCCTAAGACACTCTTTTTTGACATAAAAATCTAATGCATCTTTGACTTTACTCATATGAATAGATAATCCAGAAAGTCTATCCGTCAATTTATTATTATTGGAATGCACATCCAGAAAACTCCTATATAAAGATCGAGTATATTTCTGATTATTATTACTAGGATCTTCAATCCATTTTATTTGCCTAGATCTCAGATAATTTAAGATTTCTTCTTTACAGAAATCCATCATTGGCCTGATTATATTCACACCATATAAATTGCGTTTCCTTACAATACCACAAAGACCATCAAGACCACTTCCACGTGCAATATTCATGAAAATTGTCTCGGCCTGATCATTCTTGTGATGAGCTACGGCCACAAACTCTACATGATTATCCTGACACCACTCACATATGCGCCTATAACGCTTGTCCCTAGCCTGTGCCTGCAAATTAGAAGAAGGTTTATGACCCTCCCACTCCAATATAACATGCTTGAATTTCCATTGTGTTGCAAGAGACTGAACATAACTCGCTTCTTCTGCTGCCTCTTGACGCAAACCATGATTGAATGTGATTACTGTAACATCTATATCTAGCAAGCCCTGGTTAATGGCTTCATGAAAAAGTAATAACATACAAACGCTATCACCTCCACCAGAAACAGCAACCACTATCCTACTGGCACCCGCCGCAAGCTTATTAAAGGCTGTTACAAAACTATCAATATCAAGCACTATTAATTATATATTACTACTATCACTTTAAAATAACAGACAACAAGAAAAGCACCTAATACTCATTAGTCTCAGAGACAAACAACGATCCTACATTATAGGATACACAATCAATAGATTTAAGCTTTTTATCAACTAAACCAGGCAATTCCTGGAATTTACTTATTAAATTTTTATCTGATTCATTTGATAAGGATGTACTATGCCCAACATTTCTTTTCTTTAATTGCATGTTTACCGTATTAAATAATTTACATGCATCTCGATTCATATCAAAATACATATAAACCTCACCTATTCTGAAAAGACGTAAAGGCATCCGAAGATCTGAAAAATCATTATTTACATCCAAGAAATCATTCTTTTTCATCTGCCTGAAATTAGTGATAATTTCTTCATAGTCTTCTTTGCAATATAATTCATCCACTAAATGCCAGTAAGCCTCGTTAATCCACTGATTAGCATCATCAACACATTTACTCTGAGGGAAAGCCAGCAAAAATCTATCTGAGAATCTCTCAACAACAAATTTAGCTGCAGAAAAAGTATTACTTCTTGCTCTAGCTTCATCTATAATTGTTTGATAATAAGAAAATTCATGAGAATTTCTACAGTCATCACTGCTTATGTTATTAATAAAATACCTATCCTTATAAAACAAATCGTTCCTTATATAACATGATTCTTTGTCAATCATCCCCACTGATTCAACCGGAGTATCAGCTAACAAAGCACTAGACTCATCTTCTGATTTACATACACCGTTGCTTTCTGTGGAATCATTTCTGGAAGAAGCCTTAGAAGTACGACCATTCTTCTGATTTTTCTTTTTCTTTTTACTCTTTCCTTTATTAGACAATGCATTGTTATAATCATAAGGAACAGGATCAGTTTCTTCAATAATTACTCTAACTGAAGCGTCATCAGGATTATTTTTTGACTCAAGACTATAATCATCATTCAAATCATCTCCATCTCCCATAATGCTCTCGAGACCAGAGTATGAATCAGTATGATGTGTTTCACTCATCAAAGTATTATCTGAGATACATACACTATCTAAATAAGAAATAATCTGCTTTAATTCTTGCACTGAACTTTCTAAATCAGACACCCTATCCTTCAAGCTGCGCTCTTGCTCTTTCTTTATGTCGACGTCGCTTGCTTCTGCAATTATAAAATAATTTGGCGTCAATAACCCAAGAACTATCCCGATAATAAATATACTCTTATACATAGAAACCCCAATTATTGATAAATACCTTACTGCTCTTCTCCATCTTTCACTATAATTTCTACTCTCCTATCTCTAGCATATTTTGCCTCATTATTGCTACCTGCGGCCAGGTCTTTGCCATATGAGATAATAGTAATTTTATCTTCAGGCACACCTTCTTTCATTAGATATTCTTTAATAGCATTTGCTCTTCTTAGTCCCAAGAGATGATTATACTCTCTAGACTCTCTTGCATCACAGTGACCCGAAATTTCAACCACCTTATTATCATTTTCTTCTATATATGATACAATATTATGTAATACCTCTGCTTCTGCTGGATCTATGGTATGATCCTTATACAAGAAATACAAAGTACCTATGTTTCCTACATCATTGATCTCTGGATACTCACGATAATGAATATCAGGTTCATCTTCTTTCTTTTTGTACCCATCAGCTTGCTCATCTTCCACATCCAAAAGATCACCTGCACTGCCAGCTTGGCAAGTATAACAATTTGAATGACAACCATGAGTGCTTTTGTGCCCACCGCAGGAAACAAGAAGCATAATCAATGATAGCAAAGAAAATGAACGCAAAAACATAATCAAAAACCTTTTAATTTCATTACAACAAATTTATTAAATGTAGTATATAAGCACGCAAATTATATTTGCACATAACCAAAGCATCTGCATAAAGCAATAACACAGATACATGTGCCGATGGTACTCAATACAAAACAATCGTTAAGTATTTCTTAATGAGACTACCAAATCATATATATGGCTTAATATATGGCTTATTTTTAACTTTCCAAGCCACACATAACAGCATCTCCAAGAAATCATTAACTAAAAATTAATCATTTCTAGTTAATATGTTAATACAATATTAATGGAGGGCAGCCATGATACTAGATGACTCTACATATTTATATGCTGAACAAGGATTTCAACCTGTAGAAATATTTAATAATCAGATATTTGGCTTTGGAGAAAGAGTTAACATCAATTTAAATGACAGTACAGTTAATTATAACAACCATAGAGCGATATTCAACGATATATTTGTATCCATACATTTAGATAGTGACAAAGTAGATGTAGAATCAAAAAACTATATTATATCTACATTATTTCCATATGCACCAACGGACACAAGAATAATCCATGATTCAGAGAACGTAGATAAAGCAAGGAACATAGTAGCAAAGAATTACTCTATATTTCAAGGAAAAGAGATGGATCCCTATGATAGGTGTGTATTAGTAAATCATATGCGCAATATTGCAAATGATGAGATACAGCCAATTCTGCCAGTGCTAACCACAGATTGCAAGAATTCTTCTGACCCTAACAGAATATCAGGCAGCGAGTATTACAAAGATAAATCTTGTACATTTGGTCTTATATAATATACCTAGTATAAATCCTGCAAGTGGCAATGACAAATTCATTACACCTGGAGGCGTGGGCGCCCCTAAATAAGACCATCTTATGCGTAATATAAACATTATCTCAAAGTGTAACTTACAACAGCAGCAATCTAAGAGTTGCTATTGATTAAAATTGACATAATAAATATTATTATTTATACTAAATTCAGTACAAATTCCTAACCAAGGGCTATGTTTGCTAATGTAAAGACTGTAGCATTTAAAGGAATAGAGGCTATATTAATAGATACTCAAGTACATATAGCAGGTGGCATACCAGCCTTCAATATTGTAGGTCTACCAGATAAAATTGTAGCAGAATCAAAAGAAAGAATTAGAGCAGCATTGAACTCCATAGGACTTGCATTGCCACCAAAGAGAATTACCGTCAATTTAGCTCCTGCCAATATACAAAAAGAAGGCAGCCATTATGATGTTCCCATATCACTAGGCCTATTAGTAGGAATGGATGTCATCCCTGGAAGGTTACTAGAAGAATATATAGCATTAGGAGAACTATCTCTAGATGGATCAATAAATGCAGTTTCTGGTGTACTGCCCGCATCAATAGAAGCGGTGGCAAATAATATGAAAATAATATGTCCCGAGGAAAATGGCCCAGAGGCGCTTTGGGCGAACGCTGACATAGAAGTAGTGGCTCCGAGCAAGCTCGCCGACTTAATCTCTCACCTAAAAGGAAACAAAACCATACAGATTCCCACTAGATGCGATATAGAAAAAAGAGAAACTACAAACGATATGCAGAATATCAAGGGTCAAGAAGTAGCTAAAAGAGCTTTAGAAGTAACTGCAGCAGGCAGACATCACATGCTAATGATTGGCCCCCCAGGGAATGGTAAGTCCATGCTTGCTAAAAGTTTGCCAGGAATATTACCAGATCTTACAAGCAAAGAAATTCTTGAAATCAGCATGATTATGAGTATTACAAACAATTTAAAGAATGGAAAAATATCTAGAAACAGGCCGTTTAGGGAGCCACATCATTCTTGTTCCATGCCAGCAATGGTTGGCGGAGGTCGCAAAGCACAGCCAGGAGAAATTACTTTAGCTCATAATGGGGTTCTATTCCTGGATGAACTTCCAGAGTTCCCCAGACAGGTCATCGATTCTTTAAGGCAGCCCATTGAATCAAATGAGGTGACAGTATCTAGAGCACATGCACACATAACTTATCCAGCAAAGTTTCAACTAATCTCTGCCATGAATCCTTGCAGATGTGGCTATTTACAAAATCAACTCAAATCTTGCAGTAAAGCTCCTCGCTGCGGAGCAGATTATCAAGGCAAGATATCTGGCCCAATGTTAGATAGAATAGACATAATAGTTGAAGTGCCAGAAATAAATCCATTAGAGTTTATGGATTATAAAGAGCCAGAATGCTCACAAACCATTAAACAACGAGTAGTTGCAGCAAGAGAAATACAGGAAGAACGTTATAAGAATTATAATAATATAAGTTGCAACTCAGATCTAAACGGTAGTGCATTAGAAGTTTTTTGCAAACCATCAGAAGAAGTGAAAGAAACAATTAAGACATTTATTAAAAATAATACAATTTCTATCCGCAATTACAGCAGACTAATAAAAATAGCTAGAACCATAGCTGATTTAGGACAATCCGATGAAATCAAAAAGGAACATGTAATAGAAGCAATATTATACAAAAGATCTTAGAGGATTCTTTATTAAATTATGAAAGGTAAGAAATATTTGCCGTATTAGTCCGACAAAATGGAAAATATTACTTAAAACATAGTAGGTTAATTTAACAAAAGAACAGAAAAACCCCTATAAACACTAAGAGTACGGAATTGGCACGGATATTGCTTATAACATATATGTAATAGTAATATGTTAGCAAACAACAATGGATATTAGTTCAATTGCAAATCCTCTTATGCCCCAAGTTAAAGAAGGATCTGAAGGAAAAGTGGAAGGATATTCCGCTGATACGGAAGATAATATTGAATCCTTTGAAGCTGTTGTTCGATTATTACAAGACCTTGATACAAAGCCTGTAGCCCAAGAGGAGGATACTGATGACATTATCTTGAGTGCAGAGGAAGATCAGGCTGAAGAAGGTCACAACTTAGAAGACAGTATTTATAATGTTGCGGCAATAGCCCCTATGTCTCAAGATTATATAGTAGTTAACGAAGTAAAAAAAGAAATAGGAAATACACCACTGGATACTAACATAGATATTGATACTACTGTGTTCCAAGATAACACACAAATTATTCAAGATTTAAGTGTGGCACTTAACAGTCAAGAAATAAATTCTTTTGTCACTCCTCAAAATACAGCAGTACAAAATATAGCAATCAATGATGAATTGATCGCTCAGGAACCCACAAAAGACCTATCTAAAGAATTCATGACTATCCCAGAACCATACGTCATAGGTGAAAGGCCTTGGCCAAAACCTATGAATTATATAGATTCTATCCCCCTAGATAATATAGGCACTAATGATGGAAAAATTGACCTGTCAAGTGACTTTGAGCTTGTTCCTAATGAAGAATTGACCCTATTAGATAATGTACAACTCGCAGGCAACAATGAACAACTTATCTCAAAAGCAACTCCCCAAGCAATAGAGCCTTTATTAGAAAATGCCATACAGAATGATAAATTAATACAAGAGAATGTAGAAATACAACTTGAGGCAACTGAATCACATCATGCCGTTTCCCTAATAGAAGCGACAGAAAATATTACAGATCAAGATACCAAAGAATTGAATAACTTAGATACAGATGCAGAGATAGATGAAGTATCAGATCTACAAGGCAGTTCGCAGAATATGAGATATAGAATAAATAATTCGAATGCTCCGATCATTAGAACAAATGTACAAACAACAGAAACACATACATTGAACAGAACTGAATTATCAGAAATAGAATTAACACATTCCCAGGTAGAAGAAACAGAAGAAGAAAGTAGCATTATAGACGATGCAACAATAATAGAAGAAACAGCAACAAATAAAGAAGAAATCAGTGAGCCAAGAATGCTCATGAAAAGATTTGAGCCAATTGATGGTAAGGCAACAGAGATATCTAGAGAAATTAAAGCTGAGATGAACATTCCAGAAACAACTCTAATGTCTGATCAAATCGTTCCACACATCGCGCACATGCCCAAGGGTGTGAACAATTTTGTAGTAGAAATGGATCCAAAAGAGCTTGGCCCCGTGAATGCTATAGTTACAATGGAAGATGGTGGACAAATGAGTCTGCTTTTAACAGCTAAAAATACAGAAATTCTGAATATCCTTGCCAGTGAAGCATCGCAACTTAAAGATAAGTTAGGTGATAGCGACATTGTCGTAAATAAAATTGGGTTTGGTCTTACTCAAGATTCTTCACAGCATCAGCATCAAGGAAATAACAATAACAACAATAATTGGAACAATCTCAATAACCAACTAATAGGCGCAAGTTACAAAGAGGGGAATGCTATACAAGAATATGTATCTAGTAGAAACAATATTCTCACTGAAACTAGAGTCGATATCACAATATAAGGAGGAAATTTATGGAACACATAGGTAATTGCACCAACGCTGATTACAACAACGCTGTCAAGTCTTCGGACAAAACCAAAGAGGCAAGGGTTGGAATGATATCTGATTTATCAGATTTCATGAAAATTCTGACTTTACAGATACAAAATCAGGATCCGTTATCACCCATGGACAACATAGACTTTACACAACAATTGCTAAGTTTTAATATGATGGAGCAATCAGTCAATACGAATCAGAAGTTCGATGCTTTATTAGAAGCTCAATACGAGACACAACATATACTAGCAAAATCTTTCGACACAGACCTACAGTTTCTGACAAATTCTTTGGGCTTGATTGGCAATACCGTGTTGGCTGATGGAAGAAAATGCAAACTAGAGGATAATAAATCAGCTAGTTTCTTTTTTGAGATTGAAGAAGCTGCGTCACATGTAGTAGCAACAATATATAATAAGAACGATGAAGTAATTGGCTCACAAGATATTGGCACAAAAGCTAGTGGCTCTCACGAATTCAGCTGGAGCGGACATGATGCCAATGGAAATAAATTACCATCTGGAGATTATATTGTAGATTTTAAAGCAACAAAAGGAGATGGAACACCCATTGACGTTCAATCGAAAATCAAAGGTGTTGTAGATACTGTTGAAATGCTTGGAGGGACGCCTTACCTATCAGTAAATAATTTATTAGTGGATGTAAGGCAATTACAAACTGTTTTTAATACTAAAGGAGAATGATTCATGAGTGCTTATAGTGCAATGTACGCTGGTATAGCGGGAATGATAGCCAACAGTTCAACTGTTGCAAGAGTGGCAGATAATATCTCTAATTCAAATGTTACAGCTTATAAAGCAAAGAAATATGGGTTCAAGAGTTTTGTTAAAGACACACTAGGCTCATCTTATGTAGCAAGCGGTGTAGAGTCGGTTAGTATATCCACTGTAGAGGTACAAGGAACAATAGAAAGCACCTCCTCAAGCACTGATGTTGCAATTGATGGAAAAGGTATGTTTATAGTTAACACCAAATCCGATTCATCAGGTGGGTTTTTATATACTAGACAAGGAGACTTTACTAGAGACAGTGAAGGAAATTTAGTGAATAGCTCTGGTGGATATTTAATGGGCTGGGAGTTAACTGGTGACTCAGAGGAAGATAACATACTAGTTTCTAGCGGGAATCTATCTTCATTAAGTGTAATTAATGTAAATTCAGCTGGAGCAGTTCCTGTAGCTACAAAGAATGTTAATGTAGCAATGAACTTGAATGCTTCACAAAATATTATAGAGGGAGCTGGTTCTGCATTGGATATCGTGCAAACCTCTGTATATAATGATAATATAGAACTTGGAGATATTATTTATCCAGAAAACTTATTAATCGACGAAGGCATAAGAGTAACATATGGACAAACTGGAGCCACAAGTTTTACTTATGGTGGATTTAGTAATGGCAGCAAAGTTACAGACATAATGAAAGTATTAGGCTCAGACACTGTAACCAATACTTTCAACAGTCTCAGAGAGGGAGATAGCTTCAGTATATCAACGCCAACTATTGGCTCCGCAACTTTTTCATTCAAAGAGGCATCACCAGATAAGACCAGAGGAGAGTTCAATTCTTTGGCTACTTTATCTTCTGCAATTAATACCTTTGATGGTCTAAAATCAAGAATCACAAATGGCAGAATATTAGTTGCACCAGATAATATTAATGATGGAATGTCTATTGCAAACCTGAACTCTTATAATGATAACCTAGAGTCAGTGAATCTTTCGACTAACAGTGTTATGGGTCATGGAAACGCAAGAACAATTGTTCCTACTGTTGATTTAGCAACACAAACAACTTTTGGTGCCTCACTTGCAACTACTGCATTTACTGGGGTTCCAGCCGATTCTGGAGTTGAAATTGTAACTGATACTGGCAACATATATCAATTCAAATTTGCTGTTACACCAACTGCCGGAACAAGAGAGTTTAATAATCTACTAACCTTAGAGAGCGCAATAGCTGCAGTGCCAGAGCTCGCTGGTACTACATTAAACACCAACCAGCTAGATATATCCCCCGCTGGTACCGCATCTTCTATTTTAGCTATCAGAAATATGAGAGCACCAGGTGCTACTGTGGATGTAGCAACATCATTGGGTATTTCATTTGAAAATTCTTTCGATGTAGCTAGTGGCGCTGTAGTAGGAGATGGAGTAGAAATTAATGTCGGAGATTTCTCGAATGTAAGATCGAACACTGGACTACCTTTCGCTGATACAGATGTATTAGGAAATTATACAACTATCCAAGCCTCTGGACTTGCGACTAGCTCGCCTCTGTTTGGTGCGACTGCCGCTACAGATACTTTACTCGATGGCATCATGGATGGTGATGGCATAGAAATTACTCTGTCAAACGGAACAGTGGCCAACTATACATACAGATATACAACCCCAGGTGCTAGTCAGTTCAATTCTGTTACTGATTTAATAGCTAAAATACAGACACATACAGATTTGGCGGCGGTTGCGTACAACACAGATGGCATAGATTTATCAGCCTTAGGTGGTCTTGCCATCGCTAGTATCAAAAATATTAATACCAATCAAGAAAGACCGTCTAATATTGCTACTGCGCTTGATTTAGAGGTAGGTAAAGCAACAGTGAATGATATGGTGACCCTAACCATGAATGGTGGCGAGACTATTGAGTTAAAATTCACTGGAACCAGCTCTGGTTCTGGTGTATCTGGGCTTCCTAATGTTGCTGCTGGCGAATTCAATAGTTTACAAACATTCAGAGATGCAGTTAATGCAATATCTGATGGCTTAGTAACTGCCTCAGGATCTGGAAATGTTGATTTATCTACGGGAAACAGTACTAACAAGATCTTTTCTATTGCTCAATCAACTGCTGGTGCCAACGATTATTCATTCATTGAAGCACTAGGGCTAGACGTTAGTTCAAGAGATATAAATCTGAAGTTTACAGGGGTTACGCAAGGAACTGGCCCTGGCAACAGACCTGATACATCGATTGGTGAATTTAATAATACAGAGACCTTCCAAAGAGCCATTAACTTACTAGCAAACGGTGCTATAGATGCAAGCTTTGCAAATGGCTCGACTGGTAATAAATTAAAATTTTCAACTGAGAACGGAGCATTAATTAAATATATGAATGATAGTAATCTGGAAGGTAGCTCAAGCTTCACAAGCAATTTAGGTCTGAGAGGAGTTAAACTAGCTGAATCGGTAGGAATCTCTGGCACTCAAGCTGGCACATCTCGTTTTGCTTCAATGAATGATATTAAAAAAATTGTAGATGGTGCTCAAGGAATATCCACTGGATTAGAAGATAATAAACTAAAAATATATGTTGATGACCCGAAAGGAACTCTAGACCTTTCAAATTATACTTTGAATGCAAACGCCACCCCACAAAGTGATTTCCTAACATTCTTTGGGCTACCATCACAAACTCTGAATGCAGTTTATTCAGAAGAAAGCCTAACAAATAAGAATATGGCCTCTGATGGTATCAGACCGCACTTTTCACGCCAAATTAACCTTATTGATTCTCTTGGAACAGATCATACAGTAGAGCTTGGATGCTTGAAAATAGCAAATAACAAATGGGCGGGAGAAGTCTACGCCACATCCCCTGATGAAATAGTTGGGAGATCAGATGGTTTATTGGGATATTTTACTGCTGATTTTTCTGGAGAAGGAATCTTAAGCAACGTAGCATTCACCGCTATTGATTCTGTAAATGGAGCAACGTCCATGAAAGTTAAATGGTCTAATGGTGCGGAAGATAGTGTTATAAAATTTGAATTAGGAAACACAGGTGAGGATTCTATAGATATAAACGCTGGCTTAAGACAAATTGATGGAGATTACATAGTAAATCACTTCGAACAAAATGGGGTGCAAGTTGGCCTACCCACTGGTATTGAAATTGACTCAAGTGGATATGTCACTATTAATCTATCTGGCTCATTAAGACAGGTATATCAACTTTCTGTAGTTAATTTCTCAAACCCAAATGGGCTTAAATTACAAGGATTCAATTTATATGCAGACAGTGTAACTGCCGGAGGATATACTATTTCTCAAGCAGGGTCTTCTGGAGCTGGATTTATTTCATCTAATGCTCTTGAAAAATCCAACGTAGAAACATTAAGCGAATTGGCTAATATGATTATTGCACAACGAACCTATCAGGCAAACTCTCGTGTAGTGCAAACTTCTAACCAATTACTAGAAGACCTAAAAAATATTACATAGTTTTCTGCAAGAATTATGCTCATTTTGCAGTATAATTCTTGCGATATCTGACTATAGAATTACATCATTAATAATGTACTTGTATTAGGATGGTGCATTGTGATATTGTTTGTCGTCAGATGATTGGATAGTCGCTATTGAAAAATAGAGGAAAGTCCGGGCTCTACAGGTACTGGTGACGGATAACATCCGTCGGGAGAGATCCTAGGTATAGGGCTACAGAAAATAACCGCCTAAATTTATTTTAGGTAAGGGTGAAAAGGCGTGGTAAGAGCACACCGTATACATGGCAACATGTTATAGCAGAGTAACCACCACCAAGAGCAAGACCAAATAGGGGCGACACATTATATTAATTTATAATAAATGATAACCTGCATTTGTTGCCCGGGTAGGTTGCTAGAGGTAATTAGTAATAATTACTCGAGATGAATGACTATCTACAACAGAACCCGGCTTATAGATCATCTGACATATCAAAATAATTCTCTGAAAAATATGAACTTATCTCTAGTTTCTGTGATCAGCACATAAGAGAGTCATCCGTAAGAACAACAGACCGCATAGATTATGCAATCCCCTATTAGCTACATACCATGAATATGTAATAGAATATTAATATATATATATTATTTCTGCGTTGTTGTATAAAATAAAACTGGCTATCATCCTATGTCCAAAGGGAGTAAATCTAAGAATATTCAATTAGAAAAAGGTGAAAATCCAGCAGATTTCTTAAAAAGACTTGGAAATTATGACAAAGGAGATACAGATACTGCTATACAGTTTATATTAAATAACAAAGATGAAATTAAGCAGATCCTAAAAAATGAAATCGGCACAGAAAGCCTACGTGAAATACCAGATTTCCGCCCTGAAGTATTACAAACACTAGAAGAGCTAGAGCAAGATATGAAAGGCTCAAATATAAAAAGCAATAATGATGAATTTGGTTATCTTAAAGATCATATAAAGGCAAAGCACGAGCATGTTTGTGCCAATATTGGTGAGAAAATTACTAAGGCCATTGGTCTTGAAAAAGGTGATGGTATAAAGAAAATTATGCAAAAATTTAAAAAAATTATACCCCTGCCCGGAATGAAAGATGATGGCAAAAGCGACAAAGATATACAAAATACTCATTCACAAATGCTAGCATTATTTCCTGGGAATGGAACACTTCTGGCATTTCTATTCACTTCTTCATTGCTGACACCAGCCGTAGTAATTATGTCAATACCTGTGATGGCTGTATATAAAGCATGTTCAGCAATTAAGGCGGATGCTAAATCTTATGGCACAGTCAATAGTTTAACTGATTCACGTGACTTAGTTAGTGTTACAAAAGAAGAAATGAATGCAATCAAAAAAGATAATAAAAAGGTAGATAAGAAAAAAGTCATATCAAAGACGTTAGAAACATCCTATGCGAGTATCGTCCAAGACGAAATACGTGGAATTGTTAACGCTGGCAAAGACATTACAGAACATGAATTAGGAAAGAAGCTGACAGAAAGCGCTCTACAATCGCCAGAAGATTTAGCAGAGAAATTAGCGGAAGTTCCTGGCAATGCAGAAAAACGATTCGACCCACATCTTAAAGCACATAAAAAAGAATTCCCTAATACAGATTTAAGCGATTTTGAACAACAAAAAAAACGTGATGAGCTTGGCGAAATAGATGTAAGTGGCTTAAGATCAGGCACCCATGTAGAACACCCAACTCAGATTAAACCATCGCACTCTCCTCTTCTCCCCACTGCAGAAGGACTGCAGCCGCCAATTACCCCTGCACACTGAAGAAAACACACATACATTTCTATTTAATAGATGGCGCTTCTTCTATATAAAATATAATATAATAATATATTACTATAGACATTTCTTGACTTCTTTAGCACTCATCGCATATGTTGATTGTCACTGATGTACAGATTAAAATTATGAATCAAAATATTTATATAGAAAATTTTCTAGAAATGTTAGTGACTGAGAGATGCACTGCAGAAAATACTATAAATAGTTATGCTTCAGATATCAGGGCAATGATGCGCTATACAGAAAAGGAGGCCTCCTTAGAAGATTTAAGCACGGAGCATATAAGGAATTATATGCAGAATCTTGCAAAACGTGGCTTCAAAGCCAGCTCCTTATCCAGAAAGATAACTGCAATTAAGCAATTTTATAAATTCTTACTCTCCGATGGCATTATAAAATGCAATCCAACTGCTAGAATATGTAAACCAAAACAAGAAAGAAATTTACCTAAAACTTTATCAACAGATATAGTACATAAATTATTAGAGGGAGCAAGTTGCAATAAATCAAAAGAAGGACTACGCCTTAATTTAGTATTAGAAATGCTGTATTCCTCTGGGGCAAGGATTTCAGAACTAATCAATATTAAGATCAATGATATAAATTATATGCTAAGGCATCAAGATAACAGTATTAGAATTATAGGAAAAGGAGGGAAAGAAAGGCTCCTGATTTTTGGCAAATACACCTTATCTGCCTTGCGCAAATATTTGGAAATTAGGCAATTATTTTGTTTACAACAATCTATTTGGCTATTCCCTGGAGATAGCAGAGCAAAAAAAGATAACAAAGACACTCCAATCACCCGACAAAGAGTTGGCCAATTATTTAAAGAGCTTGCTCTAGGAGTGAATATTGATCCAAAGAAGGTCTCGCCACATGTAATTCGGCATTCTTTTGCGACACATCTCTTGGATAATGGTGCCGATATAAGGATCATTCAGGAGCTTTTGGGACACTCTAGTATATCTACTACACAAATATATACACATATTGCAAATAAAAAATTGCAAGATATAGTCTTCACTAAACACCCTCTAAGTAATATTAAGTATTAAACAAATAATATTTTGCTGTTTATTTTAAAATCCCATGTTGTTACAATACAGATTGATAAGTTATAAGGAAGCATTATGCCTAAGAGAGAAGATATCAAAACTATATTGATCATAGGATCTGGCCCTATCATAATCGGCCAGGCATGTGAATTTGATTATTCTGGCACCCAAGCATGCAAGGCATTGAAGGAAGAAGGCTATAAAATAATACTTATTAACTCTAATCCAGCAACGATCATGACAGATCATGCCATGGCAGATAAAACATATATTGAGCCTATTACTCCAGAAGTAGTCGAAGACATAATAAAATTAGAAAAGGTAGATGCAATATTACCA
This sequence comes from Rickettsiales bacterium, assembly GCA_965262395.1. Classification (GTDB taxonomy): domain Bacteria; phylum Pseudomonadota; class Alphaproteobacteria; order Rickettsiales; family Anaplasmataceae; genus CBDHFF01. Next base: position 398,433 of record OZ253531.1, on the reverse strand, counting down.
ACCGTTGGAGGGCAAACGGCTCTAAATATAGCCATGCAGCTTCACGAGAGAGAGGCCAAGAGAGCTGAGTCAGAAAAGATTTTAAACAATGTTCAGATAATAGGCGCAAAAATAGAGTCAATAAAAAAAGCTGAAGATCGCAAAATATTTGGTGAGGTGGTCAAAAAATGTGGCTTAAAATCTCCTCCTAACAGAGTAGCCTACAATATGCCTGAAGCACTTGAAGCATTAAAAGAAATTGGATTACCAGCGATTATCAGGGCATCTTTCACGCTTGGAGGAGCTGGTGGCGGCATTGCCTTTAATCATGAAGAATTTATACATAAGGCAGAAGAAGGACTTAAATTATCCCCAATTAATGAAATACAAATAGATCAATCTATCTTAGGATGGAAAGAATTTGAATTAGAAGTAGTGCGAGATAAGAAGGATAACTGCATTGTAGTATGTACTATAGAGAATGTTGATCCAGTTGGGGTGCACACTGGAGACAGCATCACCGTGGCACCAGCCATTACTTTACGAGACAATGAATTTCAGGCAATGAGAAATGCCTCAATAAAAATATTACGTGAGATAGGAGTTGATTCTGGAGGCTGTAATGTACAATTTGCTATAAATCCAAACAGCGAGGAATTAGAGCTATACGTGATCGAAATGAATCCACGTGTCTCCAGATCTTCTGCTTTGGCCTCAAAAGCTACTGGTTACCCCATCGCCAGAGTCGCCGCCAAGCTTGCTGTAGGATTCACACTGGATGAAATCTCAAATGATTGCGCTCCATCTATCCCAGCCTCTTTTGAACCAACGTTGGACTATGTAGTAATCAAGATACCAAAATTCAATTTTGAGAAATTTAAAATTGATCAACCTGAATTATCTATATCAATGTGTGCTGTTGGAGAAGTAATGGCGGTTGGAAGATCTTTCACAGAGGCTCTGAATAAAGCCTTACTATCATTGGATATAGATATAACGAAGCGTGGTATTCTTAGCCTAAATACGGAAGATTCAATGAAAGACACAGAATCAGAAGCATTGAAAAATAAAATGAAAAAATTAACTCCAGAAAGATTATTCGATATATTGAAGGCACTAAGATATGGCATGAAGCCAGAGGAGGCATGTAAAATAACCTCATGGGATTTTTGGTTCGTGAATCAGCTAGCCACTATACTTAATAATAAAGAAGAATGTGTGGAAGGAGTAAAGGGACTCATTGAAGAGCACAGTAAGGAGGAGATGCCACAGGAAAAAATAGATGAAGAACTAGATAAAATAACCTTGAATTATGATACACGTGAAGTAACTATAAAGAAGATAGAAGAACTCATAAATGAGTTTAATGCACTCGAGCGCAAGAAATTTGATGCAAATGATGCCCAAGATTGTACCCTCTTAGATAAGATAATTGTAGATTACTGCAGGCTTGCAGACGAGCTTCATGAACAACCCAACACCAAGATCCACAATCAGAAGTATGAGGATAATATATTTAAAAAATACCTTAATTCTTACCTATATAAAGATGACACTCTATCTAAAGAATTTCTAAATAATCAAAAGAAAAGAATAGAAGAACAAAGACAAAATTCGTCTACGCCAGCAGAAATGTATGCGTTATTGAAAAAGATCTTTAATGACTTAAGCAATAAGATAACAGAATATTTAAATGAAGAAGAGAAGAAAAATATAGCCCAAATAAAATATGACGCACATCTTAAGCTAGTACTAAATGATCCTCGACTAAAATACTATATAGATAAGCTTCACTCACTAGGATTCTCTATAGAGCAGTAAATCAGAAATTATAGCAGGCACCTTAACTGCAGATAAATTTGCAAGGGTAAAACTTATACTCTTCAGCAAGTTAGCAGACAACTTAACTGCAGATGAATTTGCAAGGGTAAAACTTGACTATAAAAAACTTATACTCTATGGTGTATTCCTCAAGCTTAGCAATAAACACGCCAGCAAGAATTCAGTATATAAGAGAATCGATACCTGTGCCGCAGAGTTTCCATCTAACACCTCATATTTATACAGCACACACGAATCACCTGTTTACAATATTGATGGCTCAGAAAAGCTCCACTGTGAATCATATCCATCAAACAGCAAGAAGAAAGTTATTATTATTGGTAGTGGTCCAAATAGAATTGGTCAAGGAATTGAATTTGATTATATGTGTGTGCATGCATGCCAGGCACTAAAAGAATTAGGGTATGAAACAATAATGCTGAACTGTAACCCTGAAACCATGTCTACAGACTATGACACGCCCGACAAATTATATTTCGAACCAATAACCCCTGAGCACCTATTAAATGTTGTAAAAGCAGAGTCGAAATCTGGTGCTGTGGCTGGGGTTATTTCACAACTTGGTGGACAAACACCCCTTAATATTGCTAAACATTTTCTAAGGCTACAAGATAACTATATATCTGGAAAACTAGGTATATCTTTCATCAAAACAATAAATGGCTCACCAAAATATAAAAAAAAGGAAGAAGAATATAAGAGCAAAAATGATAGCTTTGAAATATTAGGCACGGACATGAAGATAATTGATCTTGTTGAAGATAGGAATCATTTTTCTACAATAATAAGCAGTACTGGGCTGAAACAGGCAGCGTCTTACTCTATATACGTAAGAGATACAATAAGTACTGGGGCGTACATACCCCTAGACGCATTCGAAAGAATTGCCAAAGGTAAAAAATATCCAATTACGGCTGATCTCGCATTCTATAGTTGGAATAAACAAGAATTGGATTTAGCAAAGAAAATAGCGGCTGAACATGGCTATAATCTTGAATCAAATACTAATTTTGCAGACTCAGAATATAAAACCACTCTCGGCGATCAAATATATTCTGGATATATGGTCAGTGGTAAATTAACGAATGAAGAAGAGCTAAGATGCTTTTATGATCAAATAAATAGAATACATAGTGAATCTTTCTTACAGATTTCTTCATATGATACAGGTCCTATAAGGGGTCCAATCTCAGGTTCTTACATAGCTGGAATAGAGGCGCAAACACAGCAGGCAGAAAGATTCCACAATGCCGCAGAAATTCTCGGCTACCCAGTCATGATTCGCCCATCATTTGTAATAGGAGGGCAGTCTATGGCCATCTTACGCAATAAGGCAGATCTTGATAAATATCTCAAGCAAGACATCATGAACATCCATAATGCTGGCTCCATGTCCCCTTTCCTTCTTGATAAGTTCATCGAAGATGCAACGGAAGTAGATGTAGATGTTATCTGCGATGGAAAAAATGTATGTATATTAGGTATTATGGAACATATCGAACAGGCAGGAATTCATTCTGGCGATTCATCTTGTATTTTACCCACACAGAACATTAAGGACGAAATAATCACAAAAATAAAATTACAGTCATGCCAACTGGCATGTAAATTAAAAATAAAGGGATTCTTGAATATTCAATTTGCTATACAAAATTCAGATATCTACATAATAGAAGCAAATCCCAGAGCAAGCCGGACAGTGCCATTTTTAGCTAAAGCCACTGGGGCGCCTATTGTTGAAATGGCAATCAACGTAATCATGGAAAAACAAACCATAGAAGACCTCCTGAGAGAGGTCTCAGAAAATCAAACTGATGAAGCATCAATTAAAACTTCAAAAAAGTCCTCATTTGCACGTTATTTACAAATCAATCAAGATCTGCAAAAAGAAATTCCAGGAAATCCAGTAATTGCAGAACTAAAACCAATTGATTACGTAGCAGTCAAAGCAGTAGTATTCCCCTTTAATAAATTCCCCAATGTTGATGTGTTACTTGGACCAGAAATGAAATCTACTGGAGAAGTAATGGGGGTGGGTAATAATTTTGATATTGCTTTCACAAAGGCACAAATGGCCACAAATAATTTTCCTGCAAAATTGAATCATGCGCTAATCTCAGTCAAAGACTCAGATAAAAATAAGCAATTACTGGATATAGCCTCCAATCTTTTATCTTTGGGATGTACAATATTAGCAACTGATGGCACCTATAAATATCTGAACCATCCAGATAACCGTCCATATCTATTAGGGAAGAACAACCTCCCCGCTAATACAAAAATTATTGATAAAATAAAGATAATTAATAAAATAGGTGAAGGTCGACCTAACATTCTAGATAGGATGATAGACAATGATATTGATTTTGTAATCAATACGTCAGATGGACTACAAAATATGAAAACAGATGGTAATATAAGACGCAATGCACTCACAAAGAGCATTCCATATACTACAACAATCAGAGGTGCTAATGCATTGCTTTCTGCAATAAAATATACGATACAGACTGGGCATATACCTGTGCAACCAATTCAAAAATGGTACACGAGTAAATGAGATAGATAGTATATGGCACATCATTCCTAAACGTAATGTATAATAGGTCAGGCCTTTTATTACCAAGCACAGAGTATGATATTTTATATAATGCGTATAAATCAGATTGCAAAAAATAATATGAGCGTGCATTCATCCTATCTGATTTGTAATGTTGCATTTAATAGATGCCCAGATATTTTAGAAAAAATGTGGGCAATAGTCTAAAATCTAAGAATATTACTTCTTAAGAATACTTCTTACTTCTTACTTCTTACTTCTTACTTCTTACTTCTTACTTCTTACTTCTTACTTCTTACTTCTTACTTCTTACTTCTTACTTCTTACTTCTTACTTCTTACTTCTTACTTCTTACTTCTTACTTCTTACTTCTTACTTCTTACTTCTTACTTCTTACTTCTTACTTCTTACTTCTTACTTCTTACTTCTTACTTCTTACTTCTTACTTCTTACTTCTTACTTCTTACTTCTTACTTCTTACTTCTTACTTCTTACTTCTTACTTCTTACTTCTTACTTCTTACTTCTTACTTCTTACTTCTTACTTCTTACTTCTTACTTCTTACTTCTTACTTCTTACTTCTTACTTCTTACTTCTTACTTCTTACTTCTTACTTCTTACTTCTTACTTCTTACTTCTTACTTCTTACAGAGAATACGAAAAGCAAAAAATAAAGCAATATAAATTGCACTTGTATCTTACAAAAAAGATAGATTGATATATACCTAATTGGCAGAATTAATGATTATTAATCTACTTTATTTATTACAACATTAACTATTATCAATAACCTTAGGAACAACATAGAAATCCATCTCTCTGTTTGGTGCATTAATCAATACATCCTCAGCAGTATTATTTACAACAACCTCATCTTCTCTAGTATGTAAATTAACTATATCATCTAAGCCACTCATTGGCTTGACACCAGTAGTATCAACCTCCTGCAGCTGATCAATCCAATCAAAAACTTGTGATAATACAGACCTGATATCTTCTTCGTCCTCATCGTTTATTACAATCCTGGAAAGTTTTGCAACTTTTGCCAATTCTACTTTAGAAATACTCATGACTTTCTCCTATGAAACAATAACATCGTCTACCTTCTTATGATCTAACCCCGTTACCAGTAAAATTGGAGATGCAACAAATACAGAAGAATATGTACCAATAACTATGCCAAATAATACTATTATACTAAAATCTTGAATCTCTCCTCCACCTAAAACTATGATCGGGATCAATGCCAAAATTGTAGTAAAGGATGTTAAAAATGTCCTGGATAATGTTCTATTGATACTATTGTCCACCAATGCATTCATAGCTTTATTTTTATATTTCGCCATTCCTTCACGAATTCTATCAAAGATTACTACTGAATCATTAATTGAATATCCTACAATAGTTAGTATTGCAGCAACTGACGATAAATTAAATTCAATACCTACCAATTCAATAAACCCCACAGTAACTAATGCATCATGCAAAAGACAAATCATTCCGCTAAATGCAAAATGTAGATTGAACCGTATCAATAAATACAGGAATATACCTAACAAAGCTGATAATAGCGCTATTATCCCTTTTGATATCAATTCACCCCCTACTTGTGGACCCACATAATCTACCCTTCTATAATCTATATTAGTATAATGATCATTCAATAATGATTTAAGTTGCTCCGTTACACCTTGCTCAAGGTCTTGGACACGAATCATCACCTGGTTATCATTTCCAATATTCTGCACCGAGAAGCCAGAAAATCCATTATTATTTAATAAAACTCTTACATCATTAGTATCAACCTTATTATCAAATTGTACTTCGATAATTGTCCCACCAGTAAAGTCTATGCCAAAATTAATACCATTCACAAAATACAGCCCAACAGTACCTAGCATTAAGACTAAGCTCATTATGATATTAAAATACCTAAGGCGTACAAAATTAATCGATAAATTATCCTTGATGAATCTCAAGGGTAGAATCGGCATTACAACGCTCAAAAAGAGAAATCAGAGTGGAATCATATTGGAACAAACAGCGTAAATCAACCTATTATTTTAGAAGGTTAATACATATGCACTATATAAATATACCACGCATAACCTTAGGTCGCATTACCTGTGATACGATCAATGTATGAGTATTGAAAATGTTCTGATAGAATGAAGATATTACATAGTATAATATATTAATTACTCAGATATATAATATTTTTTACAATCCCAAATATGAATTAAAAATGAAACAACAAATAAGATTGCACGTACAACAAAAACTGGCACCAATGTCACTAATTATATTAGAGAAAGAACAGACTCATTATCTAAGGAATGTAATGAGGTCAAAGGTTGAGGATGTACTATGCATCTTCAATAACCAAGATGGGTCATGGCATGGCAGAATTATTGATATAACCAAAAATATTACCAATATAGAAATACTAAAGCAAATCTCTAGTCCTCTCAATTATCAATATAATTTAAGATTATGTTTTGCACCAATTAAAGGCTCTGGTATGAATAATATCATTCGACAATCAACAGAATTAGGCATTAATGCTATTCAGCCAATACAAACGCAACGAACGATGATCAAGAAAGTAAATCCGAAAAGAATCGAGCAACAGCTCATAGAAGCATCAGAGCAATCAAATAGAATTGATGTGCCAGAGTTAGAAGAGACTGTAAATATCAATACATTATATAATTCAACCAGAGGTCTAATTATATGCGATGAAACTGGTAATGGAAGAGATCCACAGGACGTTGTTCAGTCACTCAACACAGATGATATATCTCTAATCATAGGTCCAGAGGGCGGCTTTACACCCGAAGAACTATCTCATCATGCATTAATCAAAATGAGTCTGGGCACTAATATACTTAAATGCGATACGGCAGCCATCACTGCAATTGCCTATATCAAACACTTTATGGACCTTAAGTATAAAGCACAAAGAAAAGATTAGAAATATTAGCGAATATGCATGCCTTGAATATAGATTAAAGTAAGCCCAAACGATCATAGTCCTTATTTCTGCAATAAAGAAGAAGATGCTACAGGAAATATACTTTAAAAACATCTTATGCCTCAGAATATAATCTATACAACATCTCTCTCCTGTACTTCCTCAAACTAAGCAGCAACAGCTCTCCTGTACTTCCTCAAACTAAGCAGCAACAGCTCTCCTGTACTTCCTCAAACTAAGTATCTTAGTCATCACATTCAGACATATTATAAGCAAGATTATTATCCTTCACAGAAATAATTACTTTGCTATTCTCAGTTATATCTCCTGACAATATATGCCTTGCTAGATAGTTTTCTACATATTGCTGTATCGTCCTACGTAATGGTCGAGCCCCATACACAGGATCATAACCATTTTCAGCAATCCAACAACACGCTTCATCTTTAAATTCTAAATGGATTTTACGTTTAGCAAGTATAGAGTCTGCAAGCTTATTAAGGTGAATAGAGACAATTTGCTTAATCTTCTCCTTATTAAGTCTGTGGAAGACCACTATATCATCTAATCTATTTATGAATTCTGGTTTCAGTCTTTTTTTTACTATATCCATAATCTTATTGCGTGTCTCCTCACTATCATCGTCAACATTATTAGCTAGTATCTCAGCACCGATATTAGAGGTGAAGATTATTATAGTATTACGAAAATCAACTAACCTACCATGACTATCTGTCAACCTTCCATCATCTAAGATTTGTAGAAATATATTAAACACATCATTATGGGCTTTCTCCAATTCATCAAATAAAATCACTCTGTACGGTCGACGACGCACTGCTTCTGTTAATACACCGCCCTGTTCATAACCAACATATCCAGGAGGGGCGCCAATAAGCCTTGCCACTGAATGTTTTTCCATATATTCAGACATATCAATACGAAGCAACGCATCTTCTTTGTTAAAAAGAAATGATGCCAATCTCTTTGCAAGCTCTGTTTTTCCGACGCCAGTGGGACCTAAAAAGAAAAATGAACCTATTGGACGATCCTCTGGACCCAACCCTACCCTGGAACGACGTATTGCATTACTTATAGCAGCAATTGGATACTCTTGACCAATTACTACTTTCTGCAGCGCATTCTCGATCTCCAGTAATTTCTCTTCTTCGCTCTTAATCATGCTCTCTACGGGAATACCTGTCCATTTTGCCACAATATTTGCTATATCCCAATCACGCACAGACTTACGCAACATATTGCCCGTATGACCTTCATCTTCTTCATCATTCTCTGATTCTGTGGCATTTTTTAATCTTTTTTCTAAATCGGGTATCACACCATGCAATAATTCACCAGATTTCGATAAATCTCCTTGCCGTTGAGCTATTTCCAAATCATTGCGGGCGCTATCTAGCTTCTCTTTAATTTCTTGACGAGAACTAATTTTCATTTTCTCTAGCTTCCATCTGGTGGTCAATTCCGTAGACTCCGCTTTCAGTAAAGATAATTCCTTTTCAATAATCGCTAACCTATTACGGGACTCTTTATCTTTTTCTTTTTTCAATGCTGATTCTTCAATTTGCAATTGCATAATACGACGATCGAGTTCATCAATTACTTCTGGTTTACTATCAATTTCCATTTTTAAGCGACTTGCAGCTTCATCAATCAAATCAATTGCTTTATCAGGCAGGAATCTATCTGTGATATACCTACTAGACAGATTCACTGCAGAAATTATCGAGCTATCAAGGATACGAACTCCGTGGTGAATTTCATATTTGTCTTTTAAACCTCTAAGTATAGAAATTGCATCCTCTTTAGTAGGCTCATCTACATATATTGGTTGATAACGACGAGTAAATGCTGCATCCTTCTCTATATATTTCCTATACTCATCTAAGGTTGTTGCACCTATACAATTTAACTCTCCCCTTGCGAGAGCTGGCTTTAATAAATTTGAAGCATCAGAGCCACCTTCAGCACCACCAGCGCCAACCAAAGTATGTAATTCATCAATGAATAATATAACTGAACCATTAGAGGCCTTTACATCACTCAAAATGCCCTTCATTCTCTCCTCAAACTCTCCTCGATACTTAGTCCCAGCTAATAATGAACCAAGATCAAGAACCATAACTCTTCTATTTACCAGTTGCTCTGGCACATCTCCATTAACTATCCGCAACGCTAAACCCTCAACTATAGCGGTTTTCCCAACACCAGGTTCACCAATCAAAACTGGATTATTTTTTGTCCGTCTAGATAAAACCTGCATCAATCGTCTAATTTCTTCATCTCTTCCAATAACTGGATCAAGTTTGCCAGCCAAAGCAATTTCTGTAAGATCTGTAGCAAATTTCCCAAGTGCATCAAAGCCACTTTCTGCATTTTCTGAATCTGCTTTCCTGCCCTTTCTAATATCATTGTGAATTATATTATTAACTTTGCTTGCTGTAACACCATTGTCTTTAAATAATTTTGCCAAATCACCTTCCACTATAATAAGGGCCTGCAGTAGGCGTTCTGATGTCACGAATGTATCTCCATTACGCTTAGCACAGCTGGCAGCCTCAGAGAATACCTTTCTTATATCAGAACTCAGGCTAACTTCCCCTGCCCCAGCACCAGTAATCACAGGAATCTTTTTCATCAACTTATTAATATTATTTGATATTTTTCCAGAATCTGCCCCACAAGCCTCTATGATACGCTTCATTAATTTGTCATTATCATCCAACATTGCCCGTGCCACATGCGACCCTTGTAATTGTTGATGATTCATGGAAGTCGCAATCGACACAGCGCTATTAATTACATATATTGCTTTATCTGTGAAATCGTCATTACCTATCTTTACCATCGATCAACTCATCAATAATTAAATTATATTAGATATGTATGGGGCAATTATATTTATACAAGAGGGAGGCGTAATAAAGTTCCCTAATCAATGAAAAATTTTTCTTTTTTTCGTATATTTATTTAATGCTGAGACAATCAGGGGGTCGTCACTTTTACAAAGTGATTGAATCATATTGGTTTCATATATTGCTTTAAATTGCTTGTATGCTTCAGCCTCAATGAATATATTTAGCTCACCTGTGTTCAGTATGTTTTCACGCTTATAACCATGCACAAATTTACGATACCAATTGCAATCTTCCTTATACAATTTATGCATAAGGTCTTGCATTCTAATTTTTATTACATCAGCAAGAACTTGTCTAAATTCTAAATTATCAAGCAGGACATCCCGAAAAGTTGCCTCTGCAATGAATGTTTTCACTCCATTTTCTATAAAAAGAAAATCCTTACGTTCAGCCAATGTTAAATTACACAGTAATTCACAATCACGCATACAGTCACTGTAATCATCATCTGTATATCTTAAGTCATATAAAGATTTACAATATATAACACCAGGAACCAGTCCAGCTTGAACAATATGTTCCTCATCATATTTACCATTATATTTCAGCATAACTTCACGATGTGGATTGTTAGAATCATCAACAGTAATATCATCTGTAGTGATAGGAACAAAATTACCCATAGCACCAAAATAATGGCACATGCTATGATCATCTGCTTCAGCAACTTTACCTCTAATATATTCCTCTGCAAAACGCATGAGATATGTACTTGTTCCAATTATAGTTTCAGTTATACAAGATTTGCTGTACCTTCCTAGGCAAATTATATACTTAGTTCCTATCTTTTGCAGATAATTCACTAGATCAAACTGTTCATACTGTAGCCATATTTTAGTCAATTCACGATCATCAAATGATAAATATCCTTCTTTATTATTTGGCGGCAGACCATCTTTAGTTTTAGCATTACCGGTATTATACTCATGTACAATGCTCTTAATTCCCGTGACTATACCATTTTTAGAGAAAACACCTCTATTTACTTTGGTCAAATCCATGTAAAATTCAGATTTTCTTTCTAAGGATAATATGTCTCTAATAAACGGATATACTAAATCCTTACTATCATCGTTGTCTTCGAAGAAATGTCTAATTCCAAAATAATATATATTGTCTAGCCTAAGAAGTTCTGACAATAAATTATATTGACTCTCATTGGCAGGACAACGAGATCCATGCTCATCAATAATAAATACAGCTACTTTGTGACCCTCAGAAACTATTTTCTGTATTAATGAAATCAGGCCAACATTATACATCGCCATACAGTAATATCCAATAATTAAAGGATAAAATAAAAAGCAACTTATAAATAACTACATCCAAAATCAGGTAGCTATTATGATTTATTCCTCTATATTTTTCTTTATTAAGTTATGCCTCATCCGTACTCATCATCTCTTTTGCAACAGAAAAACTACTTTGCATAATTTTATTGCGATCATTAATGACCTTAGACATAAGCAAGATATGCTCTAAGTCATTCTTATTACACACTTCTAAAACTGCTTCTCTTGATGCTTTGATCTTATCCATATTCCAATGACTTCTATCTCTAATAGCTTTAACGGTATTGGACGTTGTATGAACTAATGCAATGATCTTTCTATCGGTAATACTTGGGCAATTTTTAAGCAGCCAGGCAATGGCATTTGGCTTACTCTGACGTCTAGACATGCTGCCACTGGAGCTCTTTCTGCCTCGTTTCCGTACTACTTCTTTATTTTTACCTAGTATAAGTTTATTATTCACATCATTTTGTGATAGTTCAATTTCCATTTCAGTAAGTAGGTTTTCTTTTACAGGATCTAATATATTATCTACTTGCATATTATTATCAGCTATAGCCTGCACATCTACAATAGTTAACTTACAACAATCAGCGATTTGGTCAAAGCTAACAGCTGTATTATCAACAAGCCACATGGCAATGCCCTTAAGCATACCAGCTCTTTGCAACATATCATCTTGTAAATCAATATGCTCACTCATTACTATACCCCATTCTTAACAAATATTAATTGCAAGCTATGACACAAGTATTGACAAATAGTTAACGAGCAGATAGGTGCAAATAAGCCACTATATTAGGAAGCACCCTATTCACACACGAATCATTCAAGAAAATCACATTATATGCCAGAATATATCATGCCTTCAACCCTATATATCCCTGTAGATTAAGGATCATGATGCCTACAAGATTCTACGCACATGATATAACCTAAATTAATATTCAGACTTCGGTGTAAATTATTTACAAGAAGTGAAAACATTGATCAAATTAAGTTGTATTGCGCTTATTTTTACAATCCATACTAGAATTAATAAAAATATTAACTTAAAGTGTTACTTATTGAACTGTGTTGACATCAGGTTGCTACTAAATTATAATTGCCACATGTGTTTTTAATATATGGATCTTGTATTGTGACAATGAGGGCAGCATTATTGTTTCCGGGACAAGGGTCTCAAGAAATAAAAATGGGTAAGAACCTATATGATAATTTTTCTGAAGCCAGAGCGGTGATAGATGAGGTTGATGATGCATTAGGTAGAAAATTATCCACCATTATGTTTGAAGGACCTGAACAAGAGTTAACGAAAACAGAAAACGCTCAACCAGCTCTAATGGCTGTTTCCATCGCTAAACTTGCGGTCATAAAGAAAAAAACTGGATTAAAAATAAATCAGATGGCAGAATACGTAGCTGGACATTCCTTAGGAGAGTTCACAGCCCTATGCGCAGCTGGCTCAATATCTTTGAGTGATACAGCTAAAATACTAGAGACAAGAGGACAAGCAATGCAAAATGCAGTTGCAATTGGAGAAGGTGCTATGGTTGCTATAATAGGCACCAATATACAAGGCGCAGCTCAAATTGCCTTGCAAGCAGCAGAGCAAGCGAGCAGTATCTGTGAAGTTGCAAACAATAACGGAGCTGGTCAGGTCGTATTAAGCGGCACTGTAGATGCAATAGATATGGCGATAAAAATTGCGAAAGGGCATGGAAACAAAGCAATATTGCTTAATGTAAGTGCGCCATTTCACTGCGCCCTAATAAAATCCGCAGCTGAACATGTTGAAAAAGCGCTGCAAGAAATTAATATGAAAAAGCCAAAAGTTCCTGTTGTATCTAATGTCTCTGCAATGCCAGTAACGGACATTAATGAAATTAAATCTCTATTAATCAGACAAATATACAGCACTGTTTATTGGGAGGAAACAATAAATTTCTTGATAGCTAATGGTATAAATAATTTAATAGAAATTGGCTCAGGATCTGTATTAACAAGGCTAAATAAAAGAATGTCCAAAAGTATAAATGCTGTATCTAGTAATAATATGGATGATGTATTAAAAGTTATTGAACATATAAAAGAGGATGTATATGCTATTTAATCTAGAAGGAAAAAAGGTTCTGCTAACAGGAGCTTCAGGTGGAATAGGAAAAGCAATTCTAACGCAACTTGTGGAGCAAGGGGCAGAAGTTTGTATATCTGGCAGAAGAGAAAATATACTAAATGAAATAAAAGAATCATCGAAAGGAACGGTGCATGTTCTGCCATGTGACTTATCTGTTGAGAGCAATGCGGAAGAAATAACGCAGAAAGCCAAAGACATTATGAATGGCATTGACATAGTAATCTGCAATGCTGGCCTTACTAAGGATTCGTTGGCTCTAAGAATGAAGAATGAAGATTTTGATGAAGTAGTAAATTTCAATCTAAGATCAACGTTCATTATTAATAGAAATGCAATAAAACTATTGTTAAAGAACAAAGGTGGAAGGATAATTAACGTATCTTCTGTTGTTGGATCTTCTGGTAATCCTGGACAGGCTAACTACGCTGCCTCTAAGGCTGGAGTAGTTGGACTTAGTAAATCTTTGGCTCAGGAAGTTGCCAAGAAAAATCTTACAGTTAATTGTATAGCTCCAGGGTTTATTGCAACACCAATGACTGATGTATTAACTACAGAACAGAAGGATGTGATTACTTCTAGGATACCGTGCGGATATATAGGTGATCCTAATGACATAGCTTATGCGGTTGTTTATCTGGCAAGCGATGAGGCTCGTTATATAACAGGACAAACTATACATGTGAATGGTGGAATGCTAATGGTTTAACAAATAATAATGTACAATCTATGCCTGATAAAAAATATAATATAAAAGGATGGTGTTGTGCGTTTGTTTCAATCATCTACAGCCTGCTATGTAGCAATAATGCTCTCTCAGAGATAGTTAGAGATCAAGAGATAGAGGATATGGTTCGAGAATTATCAGAGCCAATTTTCAGAGCGGCGGAAGTTAATCCAGAGGATATGTCTATCTACATAGATGACAACAAGCAGGTTAATGCATTTACCATAGGTAGAAATATAATAATAGTTAATCTTGGTTTAATAAAATTTGCAAAGGACGACCCAAATATCCTGTTGGGAGTAATGGCGCATGAAATGGGGCATGTCAAACTTGATCATATCAATAAAAAGATAATTAATATTGAAGCAGCAAAAAAAGGCCTAATGCTTGGCCAAGCTCTCAATCTTCTGGCAATGGCCACCGAACAACCAAAAGAAGTTAATTATCTTATCTCTTCTGGCGGACATAATCTTATTACACAGCTCTTATTGAATAACTCTAGAGAGCAAGAGGAAGAGGCAGATAATCTTGCTGTGCAATATATGAGGAAAGCGGGGTATAACATTCGAGGAATGATCACGTTCTTTGAAAATGCTGCATCACAGGAAAAAATCCTTGGCCATAATAAAATTCCTTTTTTATTCACTCACCCACTTAGTTCACAAAGGCTAGAAAGAATGAGTAGCTATGCAAAAGAATTCCAAGATGTTGAAAACCTGAGTGAAGAAAAGATAACTAGATATAACAGAATAGTAGCAAAGATTGATGGATTCATCAATGATCCACAGAAAACGCTAAAATCAGTACAAAATAACCACTCTTTAGATAATGAATATATACGCGCAATATCACTATATCGAAGATCTGACATTGAAAATTCTATCAAATCTCTAGATAAAATATTAGTTGCAGAACCAGACAACCCCTATCTACACGAACTGAAGGGTGAGATGCTTTACGCATCCGGAGATATAGAGGAATCCATAGTATCATTTGATATAGCTCTAAATATAAAACCAGGTTCTTATATAATAGAGAGAGAGATATGTCATGCATTAATTGCTACAGGAGAAAAACAACCCGCAATACGAGCTTTAGGAATACTGAAGAAACTCAGAAAAATTGAACCACATAATACATCAATATTATCACAAATAGCCATGTCCTATGGCACGATAGGCAATAATACTATGTCATATATTACCTTACTTGAAAAATCGATACTAGATAGAGACCAAAAACAGGCAAAAAAGTTTTTAACTCTTGCTAGCTCTAATATCAGCAAAGACTCTGAAGAAGAAAGGTTATTCAATGAAATCTCTCATGTATACAAAAACTTCTTAAAATCAGGCATCTGAATTATAATATTCTATAATAACTGGCAAGTTAGGCTAACTTGTTGCATTGATTAATAACATCGCAGCAACAGTGGCACTATCATAGTGTACGTGTGTAACAAACTATACTGAATCACAATAAATAACTGGCAAGTTAGGCTAACTTGTTGCGTTGATTAATAACATCGCAGCAACAGTGGCACTATCATAGTGTACGTGTGTAACAAACTATACTGAACACAATAAATAACTGGCAAGTTAGGCTAACTTGTTGCGTTGATTAATAACATCGCAGCAACAGTGGCACTATCATAGTGTACGTGTGTAACAAACTATACTGAATCACAATAAATATTATTATCTACCTTTTCTATTACTTACCCAAACTGAAGAGCTATGTGTGATTATAGAACGATATCCACAGAATTGATACTTGATCATGGGGTGCTAATTCATGCTATTTATTATCGTAACGAAATTATTTATATCATCAAACTGCTCATATACTGATGAAAATCTTATATACGCCACGCCATCAATATCCTTAAGTTCAGCCATAGCAAGACGACCTATAACAGTGCTTTGTATTTCATGCTCCCCTGAACTTTCTACCTTATAAGCTATTCTGTTAACTATGTTATCAATATCAGACTCACTTATGGGTCTCTTGCGAGCCGCAACTTGTATAGAGCGTAACAATTTTTCACGCTCGAATGGACGCTTTTTGCCACTCCTTTTAATTACAACTATGGGATTGAGCTGTACTCGCTCGAAGGTGGTGAACCTACCTGAACATTTCGTACAGAAGCGCCTTCTGCGTATAGAGTTATCAGAGGCACGAGAATCTTTGACCTGGGTATCGGCGTTACCACAGAAAGGACAATTCATTTATACCACAATATAATATAAACTACATGTCAGTAGTACTATACTATAAGTCGTATGTAAAGACCTATAAATCACATTAAGGCTTACCAGCCATCAACTCTTCCATCATACTAATCTTACTTTGCAGTGTATCTCTAGAACCTTTCTGATCCTCTGTCATACTATCTTCATCTAGTCCACCTTTTGCATTTTTTGGCAGAATGTAAAGACCTATAAATCACATTAAGGCTTACCAGCCATCAAGTCTTCCATCCTACTAATCTTACTTTGCAGTGTATCTCTAGAACCTTTCTGATCCTCTGTCATACTATCTTCATCTAGTCCACCTTTTGCATTTTTCGGCAAGGTTTTTTCCAAATCCTGTAAATCTTGCTGCAGGGCAGCCAATGCCATGGCCTTACCATCTTCAGTAGAAGGCCCTCCATCCTGTGAAGCTGACCTACCACCTCCCTTGCCTTTATGATCAGCTCCATCACTCTCTTTTTTTGCTGCCTCTTCTTTCTCTTTAGCAGCTTTCTCTTTGGCAGCTTTCTGTTCTTTCGCAGCTTTCTCTCTGGCAGCTTTTTGTTCTCTCGCAAGCTGCTGTGCTCGCTGCTGTGCTTGCTGCTGTGCTTGTGCTTGTGCTGCAGCAAAAGCAGCAGATTCATTCACATTCTGCTGTCTAGTATCAGCAGAAGAATCAGCCTCAACCGGCTCATGTTTGTTATCTGCTTCTGTTTCTTTCTCTATAGCACTTTCGAAACCTCCAACGCCACGTCCACCAACATCACCACTACCTTCATATTCGCCGCTGCCTCCACCACCATAGCCATCGTCTGAACTTGATGTATCAAGTTCTTCGGGCAATAGATCTACATTCAGATCCTCTTCTACAGCTGCAAGCTCTTCTGCTTGTACAGCACGTGCTGCATCTTCTTGCTCTAGTCGCCCTTTAGCTTCTTCGTATTGAATTAATATTGAATTATATAAGTCTTGTGCTTCCGCTGGGAGTGGTCCAAGACCATTTATATATCCTTCAAGAGTTGATAAATCACTTGTACTATTTACTCCCATAGCAAAACTTTCTATATGGCTTAGGTTACTCCTAACCTCTGTAATTTCTTTTTGTCTTTGCTCTTCTAATACCGCCGCATCACCTACACTATAAGGATCTGGTCCAAAATCATCAGAAACACTTCTATGTATAGGAGCTGGCTGTATATGCTCACGATGCTGTCCTATAGTGCCAATAATATCTTGTTGTTTATTATATTGATTCTTCAACATATCTAATGGCCCACCAGCATGTCCTCTCGCTGATGCTGTTGCAAATTTTGCAAACTGACCAGGCACACTTCCTAAGTCGCTTGGGGTAAAGATATGTGAACCTATTTTTGCCTGAACCTTACGTAATGGCGCAAGGTTTTTCTCATGTTGATTCATAGCATCCTGAGCATTCTTGCCCATCAGAGAATCCCACCTACCAAGCCCTTTGCCTAAGCTATCACCAACACCAGGAACATGTCTCACTACCTTATTAGGGCTCAATTGTGAAGTAACTTGCCCTAACTTAGTTTTTATTGTTGTTGCTATTGCACCTGGAATCAAGAAGGAAGCATATTGACCAATTCCTGGTATTTTTGGTATATTTTTGGCAACTAACGCTCCTAACCCACTTTTCGAATCAAAGAATGCTACCCGACCTAGGTTGAAAGCAAATGGAGAAGCTCCAGCCAAAGAAGCAGCTAAAGAGAAGACAAATTCACGAAGATTCCATAATAAGAAAGTTAAGATTATCATGCCAACAATCTCACCATACATCAGTGCACTTGTCATTCTGCCTGCAAGTATAGAGTCAATACCTTGTGCATCATATCCCTTGTGAATACTAGCCCCTCCTCCATCACCTCTATGTGAATGATCAGATCTAACATCACGAGTGAGGGCAACTTCAGATATCACAGTAGCAAGCTTAATGCGATCCGATTGCTTCAAACCATTAATGTCATAGTCATATCTATCTTCCTTGATACTATTAATAAAATTGGAAATTTCCTGTGATTCCTCAAGGGAGGCAAGGGTTCTATTAATCTCATCCTCCAACAACAGAAGATCATCAGCTCTAGGGTCTTCAACGAAACTCAAAAACTCAGCAACTAATCTTATATCTACTACAATATCTGCATAAGCCAGATCCTTACCACTATTTATAGTATTCTGCACTGCTTGAAGCTGACTACATGTATCTGGATTCAAAGTAGTGCCATTCAATGTAGAAAGTCTAAGGCTAATTCTATTTTTTAGATATCCATCTAGTCTACTTGCATACGCTTCGGCATTAAGACTAGCATTAGAAGCAATCTCCTTTAGATTATCCTTACCACTACCAACAAGCTCGCTAAGACCAATAACATGGGCATACTGAAAACTAGGCAAAGTACCGGAATTGGTATTAACAATAGACTGAGTACCTTCAGTACCAGAAAATGCATCAAAACTACAAGGAATTCCCTCAAGAGATCTTGCGTTCCTATTCATCCTGCGCATAGAAGACAATCTAGGAGCTGCTACACTTATTCCCTCAATAGAATTGCCTGCGTTGTTGCCTTTGTCTTTTACATCATCAATAGTGAATGCGCTTCCTTTCTGATCAACTGAATTTTTAGAAATATTATCATTTTCACTCTTAATTTCATTGTTCTGTTCTGATACAATTGCTTCATAAGGCGAAGAACTTGCATTAGGTAGAGTTAGTCCAAATGGATTAGGATTAGAAAGATCGTACTTATTCACCTGTGGTAGTGGCAAGAAGTCTGTGTGCCCCGCATCAATCTGTATTGAGTCTATTATAGAAAGCGCATTCTCTACTAAATCTTTTGACAATAACGGTGCAGCGTGAACCCTAGAAACTGCAGCTTGCAATAAACTATCCACAGTTCGCCATGCTGGTGATGTAGGGTCATATATACATCCACCGCCAGTGCACGACTTAAGCTCTTCTAATTTCGACCTTACATTCTCCACATTTCTAGCAATATACACGCTATTATCTGTATAACGTGTTAGTACTAATGCCTCTACAATACCTTGGTAACTCTCACTTCTTGCTCCTTGAATAACAAAACGACTATCAGAGGTTGATTCTGGGTCTGGATCAAGAAATGGAAAATCATGATATCTAAAATCTATCCAGTCATAATTTGGTGGAACTGGCCTAATGCCTGCACCACCTGTAAAATGAAATCTTTTACCACCTAATTTATTAACCTTCAAATCAATATCATATTTCTCATATAATTTTCTTTCCTCTTCTTTGATAGGTACCAAACCTAGAACAAATGGCTTATAAACCTGACCAGGAGTAAATTCTTTTAGTGAGAAAAGCACAACTCTTTGATCAAAGAAAGGGAACTCAATCCTAAAGACAGTGTTATAGCAGGCAGTAAAACCAAAAATACGATAATAGTGATACAGAATCATATTTGAAAACAGTGCCAACATGGTAAATATTACAATTGACTGGAAGGTAAAGCTCGTCATTTGAGTAAACCATGCATCAAATGTTTGCTTATATCGCTGGAACAGCATAGCCAGCATAAATATAGGTGCTGTCGACATTATGAACGATACTGCAAGCATTCCTGTTAAGAATAATACAAAACCGGAGATACAGATATATAGGAACAAGAAAACTATAATAATGATTATAGTAACAGCCAATACACCATCAGGATTTGCTATCATTAATGCCTTCATCTTTACTAACCACACCTCTTTCGCAAAAATCTTATGTGCAATTACAAAATCAAGAAATTGGAATGGATGATTAAAGTCTATAACATAATTCCCCGCAAGGGCTGTCATGGATGTGGCTATGATATAATTCATACCATCAATCCACAGTGAAAATACATAATTATGGAAAAATTCCCAACTATTTGGGGAAATTAACATCACTACAATACTAATCTTAATTAGCCTAACTGCAATATCACCCTTCGGCTGCTGGATTAGTCCCATCAGATAGAGTATCGAACTTATTACAATGAATATTACTAATATTACTCTTACACTTCTGACGTAATCATTGTTGAGTACAATGCCTTTAAATACCCTTTCCGATGCACCGTTCACTACATCGAACACCACCTCTCTAACTTTTTCGAACACCTTAGTGCTTGGTGTCATTATACCCTTATGGGCTTCTAGAACATACCCACCAGAATTATCCCAATAATAACGATCCAGTATTTTTACATACACTTCTGCATTGGGCGGCACAGCAGTTTCGCCGCAATTTGAAGTCCTTATAATTTTCTGAGATGATTGGAAGAATCCTGTCCCTCCTTCTTCCACAGATTTATGACACAGATGAACAATTGGGGATAAAGGATACTTCATTATATCCAAAGAGGCATTAGGGTCTGGATCATCAGGAGATTTAAATAATAAATAAGCTCCACATCCATTTTCAAACCAACAAGGCTTACCATAGGCACCCTTGTCTCTATCTTCATAATCTTCATTGGGTAAATATAAGCAAGTGCCACTATTTGCACAGAGAGTATTCGGTGCATCCATGGTGGCATATGGCCCACAAATTCTCTCATCTGAGATCACACCACCATTTATTCTGTCTTTTGCGGTTCTCTTCAATAGCTTGCCAGCAGTTCTGGCTAGCTGATTATATTCCGCAACACCAGCGGTCCTATCGCCTCTAGCCCAAGAAGACCAGAAACCACTAACCTTTATTACTATATCTTCACCAGTTGTAATAAAGCCTGTTTTTTTCCACCTAACAACCTGTTGACCATTAAACCCATCGCCGCTCTCACCATTCTCTGCAATGAATCTTTCATCACCTTTTGGAACCAAAGCCACAATAGACTCTTTGGGAGAACCAAAATCCTCCGCTGAAACACATCTGGGAAATGGCTCTTCTGAACAAGAATTTAGCAGTAATACTACCAGAAGTAGCCACAAATATGATCTCATATCATCAGCTATCAGTTGTAAATTATATCAAAAATGCATCGTATATTAATTGTGTTAATAACATGTTACACCTCCTAACCCTTAATTTTAATGAGGCCAGACCGCCCCTACTGGTACTTCCATCATCTTCTGTACTACCTGAAGTATTAGGTTGGCGCAAACGCATTGTCTCCTTCCCCTGATGCGTTCATCATCTTCTGTGCTACTTGGAACAGTCCTAATGAGGCAGACCGCCCCTACTGGTACTTCCATCATCTTCTGTACTACCTGGAGCAGGTGGCACAGGAGGGCTATCTCCTTCCCCTGTAGCAGTAGAAGGGTTGATTCCACCAGGCGGCACAACAACTCCCTCTTCAACTACTACTGCTGGAGGCTCATCTGGCTTAGGCTGGAATAACTCATCAGAACCATCTGGAGGCGTAGCTGCGCCTGGATTAGGAACATCGTGAGTTGGAACACTTCTGAATTGATCTCCCTGCTCACCAGTATTACCTTCGCTAGAACCAGGTTTAATCTCTCCTGGCACTGATGATGATGGATCTCCATCACCGTGCGGTTTCCCTGCGGCTGAACCAACAGATGACCCTACCTTCCTATTACTTGCCTGGAATGGCTGTTTGCCAGCACCAGACCCACCACCTGCTGTAGGAGCACCTGTTCCAGGTCCTGTAGGACCGCCACGTTGTGCAGCCTTACCCTTGAATTCAATATTCTGCCTAGTTTTACCTTTATATTTACCCTTAGCCTTCGCAACAGCAGCTTCCACTCCTGAACTTTTACCAGCTATACCTTTGATTGCATCAACAGCCTTACGTGCGCCACCCCCTTTTGCATCTCCTTCCAATCCACCCATACTGTTAGTAAGAGCTTGTGTAATAGATTGTGAAATATGCACGAATCTTTCCATAACATGGGAAACTATATAAAACAGAAATACGAAAACACCCGCAATTGGTAATCCAAAATAACCAATATCAAGCGCTGTATCATAAACCTCGGGATCTGGGACTTTATCTCCACTCATGAATACTGATGTTGAGCCAAGAGGCATCAAGAAAGTGAATAAACACATCTTAAAGATCTTGAGATCGATCTGGATTACACATTTATGACAAGCAGAAAAATCTGTTAAAGCATGAAGGAAATATACCTGAGCCTCATTTAAGATAGCAACAATAGCAAAAAAGAAAACTGGTTGTAAGGCATAATTAATTATTGCCTTCATCCACCCCTCAAATAACGGCTTTGTTCTTTGAAATAGTATTGCACATATAAAAATTGGACACACCGCAATAAGAAAAGAAACAGCCAGTATGGATAAAAAATACATTACTATTCCCGTAAACATTGCCTCCAAAAATTTCCAAAAGGCCATAATGATAATAATCATGCAAATAAAAGACACAGGACCACTAAACAGGAATGATAGAATTTTCATCCAGGTTTCCTTTGTTAGCATAATGCCCAGTGTATTGTCTAAAAATTTAAAATCTGTTCCACTACCAGCATGGCCACTTACCACGCTTATTAAGTACTGAGTTCCTTGATATATACCTCTAAATAAATAATTATTAAAGAAATCAAACCCTTGTGGGGAAAGGAGTTGTATGACAATACCAAATTTAACTAAACGTATGCATATATCAAATGCTGGAGCCTTTATTGTTCCCAATAGGAACAGAATAGCAGATATACTAATGTATAGAATCAACAATGCCTGTATGCCTCTGAGAGCCTGCCTACCTGTCAACCCATTATACATACTCTTAATAACACCTCCGTCTCGTACATCCCATATTGCATCACGATCAATGTTTATTGCTTGATATAAACTACTTGCAGTCTCTTTTAGGTCCATACTATCAAAACCTAACCTCCCAGAATCTTCATGTGGATCATTCAATGAATTATCCGTAAATTGAGAAAGAGAAAATATTGATGCACTGGCTCTCTTTATGCCTGCCACCAGATTATCAGTCCATGGCTCATCCTCTTTATCCTTTATAGAATCATAGGCCAATCGTACTGCAGATGCAGCTCCTGCGGCACTTCCACCTCGATCTAAATAGGGAGTTAATATATCATTCAGCATCTCCACATGGCTGATAATGGCTTCAGATATTGCACCTTCCGTACTACTAGCCAAACGCTGATTCAATATATTAGCTAATTCAGACAAGGTATTAACAAAATTATTCCTATATTCTTCAGGATCACCGTGAATGGAAGAGACAACACTAGATAATTCTCCCAACAGCAAGTCTACCTGAGCATTCGACGCAGAGTCAAACCCTGATCTAGCTTGCATCTTATACCTAGTGAATTCAATAGCTTCCCGCAATCCAGATGATAAACTATCCTTCGCGTTTGCTTTGGTTATGATATCTTCTAGATGTTCTTGTATATCATTATCGCCCAGTCCACGGAATTCATTAATCAATGATTTTCTATCCTTGTACCCTGTATCTTCTCCTATAAGCAGATCTAAATTACCACCCAATTCTTGGCTTATTGGAATAGCGCTCTCTCCATAAAATAGATCTAGCATTAAATCACGAATGGCAACAATTATGGCTGTTACATGTACAGGATTGCTCTTCTTCCATGTTTGCACCCTATAAAAATTATTTGTACTTTCATCTACATATTTAGTGCCTGGATTCCTGATGCCAATGAATATTTTTCCTGATTTCGGTGGATTATCTGAATTAACTATGTATTTATAAGTATTACCCTGCAAAGAAAGCTCATATGTACCTGTATCTCCTGGTCTTATATGCTTAGGTGGTTGACCGCTCTGGCTTATATACATATACAAACCATTGCCTCTTCCCGCAACACAACTCTTGGTCACCCTCAGATGATAACCACCAGCAGACCCTTCATAACCATTTCTGGCTACTAAAGCCAAATGCACATGACTATCCTTTGGAACATTACCCACATCATATGATTTACCTAACAATAACATTTGACTATTAGCTCTTAAGGCATTTTCATAACATTTTGTATTACCCTGTTCATTAGGAAAGCATTTAGCCCCAAAGGAATCTAGTGACGTATTGTCATCTCCAATCTTTATTACCACATTAGGTAGATAAGCCTTAGTACTCTCTGCAAGCATCTCATCTACATCAGCAGTATTAAATAGGCCATACGTTGCTTTGCGACTATAAATAGTAGTGAATATACAGTTATTTGAATAAATATTATTAGAGCAAATGCGATTGCAATGATAGTTAGCTAGATACGTATTGTGTTTTGTAATTGATGAGCTCACAGGTATTGTACATACCTTATTCCTAATATCTGGAATCTCTTTCCTAATATCTAATAAATTGCCCGATATCCAGTTGGAAGTTGAACCAGGATAGAAATATTTATTACCATATGGAGAAAAATCATTAGTAACATCTACATTGGCAGCAAGATTTTTAAAACTCTTCTCACAATAATCTTTATCATCAGAAATGACACCACGAGGAAGGTTGCCACAATCAATATTGCCTATTTCATTTTTAATAAGATCAAATTTTATATAATTACCAGTGCTTATGCGCATTCCACTATCTATGTATTTGCCTTCATTGCTGATTGCCCCGCCGCCGTGCCTACATAGAACCTCAGGATTGATCTCTTGCCTATTATCACCATAAACTGGAATACTGCCATCACTACAAATGAATGCTGGCAACAATACGTCTTCATGCTCAGATCCTTTCACTCCATCTTTTGCGCATGTATCAATCACACCACTAATTTGCAATGATATATTTTCACTTCTGGCAACTGACACCCCTAAATCTTTCCATAGAGTTTCAGGGTTATTATTATCATATTCCGTAGAGGAGCCAGGAATTGCAATCTGCAACATAGTACCAGATACTCCCTCTTGCGAAGTATAGCACGCTTGATCTTTGGCAGATATACAGCCCTGTAGAGCTAATAATACTACTAGTAGGAGGCGACTAGTAAGAATTTTCATGAATTTATTAACCTTGCATAAACTAAGCGTCACAGTATATACAACAGTTACTTAACAATAATTTAATACGCAAATTAATATAAATCATACGTCACGTTTTGTACTAGAATCATCCTCGTCTTCATGAGGGGCATTATCCTCCTCTTCTTTACCATCATCTTCAGCAACATAATCAATAATTTAATACGCAAATTAATATAAATCATACGTCACGTTTTGTACTAGAATCATCCTCGTCTTCATGAGGGGCATTATCCTCCTCTTCTTTACCATCATCTTCAGCAACGTCGCTGTCAAAACCATCATCATCTCCTGAGTCATCGTCATCGTCATCTTCAGAATCATCTTCCTCGCTTCCAAAGTTACTACCTTCATCATCATCACTATCTTCACCCTCACCATCGCCATCATCATCTCCTGCATGTGATGTGGCACGTGCTTTAAACCCTGAATCACCCTTCTTACCATCTTCATCCTCTCCTTTTTTGCCCTTATCCTTATCATCATCATCATTCTTGCCTCCAGGAGTCGGAACTGACTTACCTCCACCAGTATCTATGACCTCACCATCCCCAGGAACATCAGTCGAACTTCCAGGAACGGATCGTGCTCCACCTTCTTTATCTTCTTTGCTTTCTTCTTCTTGTTTGCGTCCTTGTGAAGTTTCTTGATCTTGACCACCTAGAGCTTTCACTGACTCACCAATACCCTGACCAGCGGCTTCCAAATCGGCTCCAGGAGCTCCAAATATAGTAAGAGACATCTGCGAAGCAAAGTGAATGAATTTCTTTATAGCCTGACTCAAGATATAAAATAATATCAGCGAAACAAACTGTATTGGCAATCCAAACATCCCAATACCTGTTCCTGTTGCCGTACCAGGATCAGCCCCCTCTATGGAACCTGTAGAAACATACCCTGAAGGAAAGACGCCATTAAATAGACAAGCACCTTTTAATCCTGGCGCACCTACTTCCATGGCACAACTACCACAAGCTGAAAAATTAAATAAATCATTTATCACGCCTTTAGACAATTCAAGAAGTAGAGCTAGCCCCACAAAAACAAAAACAGGTTGCATCATGGATTGAATTAGAGACTTCAACCATGCATCAAAATACATCTTTGTTCTCTTGAACAGAATAAATAAGAAAAATATAGGAGATAACACTAACATTATCGCAATTGATATTAGAGCAGCGAAATATATGCATAAAGCATCAAATATCGCCATGAATAAATCATATATAGCTGAAACTATCAGCGCAAAATATATCCAACCAACTGGAAAGGCAAAAAGAAAGCTCAATACCTGCAACCAAGTCTCGGAAACAAGAAATCTATATAGGAACCTATCTATAAAATCAAAATCATCAACATTTGCATCTAAATTAATCGTCACTACATTTATTAAATAACTCGTTCCATTAATGAACATATCAAATATATGGTATTTAAAAAATCCCCATGCACCAGGGCTTATCATTACCACAACTATAGATATCTTAACCAGCATTATTAATAATTCATGTTGTGGAGTTTTTAGTAAACCCAACATGAAAGATATTGCATAAATTGCAATATATAAAGCAATCACTGCCTGCGCAATCCTTGCATAAGATACAGAAGATGTGACGTTATCAACACTTTCTCCAATAACACCCAAACTGCTATCGCCCTGGTTCGTTCTGTTACCATATAATATTGATAATATCCTATCTCTAATACCACGTATTATACGAGATATGACGCCCCTGACATCCTTCGGCACCTTTGCTTCCATCTTATAGCCACCCGCATTATTCTCATACCCATCCCCATTGTCCTTAACACCAAAATACACACGACCTTTCCGTGATCCCTCTCCACCAATTTTGAATTTATGTGGGATTGCTCTATCTGGATTATCCCCACTTAGATCCACTTTGATAGTACCAGGATGACCTGGCAACACAGGAGGAGTATTATCTCCTACGTAATAATACAAAGAATCTTCTGAGGCCTTGAAACAAAAACGATTCACATTCACTCGATAGCCACCATTAGATTTAATATTACTCTCAGGACCTCGTCCATAAGCAAAACTACATTCAAAATTACTATTGACAGTAATTATTGTAGGTATCTCATCCAAACCAAGGTCATGAACTGTGGGAAATTGACTACTGCGTATATGAGTACTTTGATCTCCTTTGGTTCTATCTTCCTTCTTTTTAGCACTACGAACAGGAATCTCACACAATACTCTATCGTTATATCTAACTTGATAGAACATTAGTGCTTCCTCCCAACTCGGCGCCCAATCATCATAAGCAGCATTAGTTCTCGCAGCTTGTGTCACACTTTTATCTTGTGCATGACCACTCCAATGCCAAAATTTTCTCTTTGATACTTCTCGAGAAGTCGCACCTATGACAGACTTCATATCTATGGGCTCATTAGATAGGTTCTGCAAAATAACTAAATTAGAGTAAGTATCATCACTACTCAAATGAAGGTTTAATTTGCCAGTTTTTTCTGCAGTATAACGATGATTAAGCTTTACACCTTTAACATCATTTGGCATTCCTTCTCCAAACAACTCAAAGTCTTGCAAAATATTATGCTGTGTATCAAGAATATTGGCCCTCAGTCCTTGGGCATAGACACCTTCCATTGGATCATCATATTTTACAGGGGCAAAAGTTTTATAACAAATGCTATTATTTTCAGGGCTACATGTCCTGCCACAGATATTATTCAAAAGATAAGATAAATTCTGTTTTACAGTATCTGAATTATCATCCAGATTAGAACATAAGCTGCTGCGGTTACTTTGCAATAATTTGCCACTTGATTCTGGATCAAAGATGAATAACTTTCCATTGATCCAAGGAGGAACTGCACCACTAGACCATATATTTGCCTTAATTGAACCATCATAGTTACCTATATCGCTTGTTTGAGTAATTCCTGCTTCTACCATCTCAAAGCACTGATCTCTATGCTTAGAACCTACATATATCTTATCATCATGTCCTTTCTCACAGGTCTTTTTTGATGGTTTAATATTGTCATCATAGGGAAACAAGCTGAACCTTATTTCATCCCCTTCATATAAAAATATACTCCTATCTGCATTTTTTGCACCTGCACCAACCTCGATGAGTGTAGAGCTAATCCCTTCGCCATCTTCTTCATTTTCTTCTTTATTACCTTCTGAATCATAAGATGCAGAGTTAGCGCAGAAATTAACACTCCTTGAGTCTTTCATCAAGAATTCTATGCCATTATAATTATCAACCACGACACCAGAATCTACCCAATAATTTCTGTAATCTCCATCGATAACATCTGGCTTCGCCGGAACATTAATTCTCAGCTTATGATACTCAATCTCTGATGCATCTATGCATAAGCCACTACCCATACATCCTGATAGAAACATCAAAACAATCATACACGATAGGCGATTATTAAGGATTCTTCTAAACATATAATTCAACAAACACCATCACAATTATTACGCACATAATATCAATGCACCCTCACCTATCCAGCTGGAGGAGCACCACCCCCAGCACTGCTACCTACACTGCCACCAGTTGCTCCTTCGCCGCCACCTGTTGCTCCTTCCTTGCCGCCGCCCTTTTCGTCTCCGCTGCCGCCGCCGCCACCGCCGCCGCCGCCTTCTCTTTGCTTGGTACCGTCACCTTGTAATGCTTCTTCTGTTTCTTTACCACCAGCACCGCCAGCGCCAGAAGCATGACTAATAGCAGTAACAATAGCACCAGCACCCTTCGCGAACATTGCATCTGGAGTTTGAGATCCACGAGAAATATCGGAACGGAAACTTCCTGTTAATTCTGCCGCAATAGTACCAACCAGCCCAAAGAAATTATAAAATAAGAACGCCATAAGAGCCAACATTAAGGTTTTTAACCAAAACTCTTTAGAGTCTTGCTGTATATCTACACCATTAAATACTATTCCAAATATTTGTCTATTACGAGTTCCAAGATTACTCATAGTACAATATAGATTAGTGGCATTCCTCTTATCAGAACAGTCATTTCTACCTGTACCATCTATGTCTAGTACGTAAGTGCGAGTTGCTTTTCCACTATATTTATCCGAACCGGTAGCATAATACTGGCTTTCTTTGAATGTTAAATCACCAAAGTATAATTTATCAAACACAGATAAGAATAAGGCCAAGAAAGTAAAAATCATTACTGGATACAGCGTATATGCCATTAACTCTTTCAGCCAACTATCAAAAAATGACTTGGTTGCTTGGAATAACATCATTGGTATGAAAATTGGTGATACCAGCACAATCAATGATAAGGCAATCATCGCTATGATATATAGCTCAACAGCCCAAGCAATCGTCAATAATATAATTATTAGATAGAAAAGTAGTATTGCAAATAGTAAAATCCTGCCAAATCCTAATAATGAAAGCACCATAAATATCATACCGAAGCCAACTGTTTCAGAGGTAGCTTTACCTTCTCCCTTATTGTTTACCCCTGCACTGAGATAGAACATTATACGACAATCTAACCTGTCCCAAGGAGCAATATAGGAATAATTCTTAAACTCAAGCTTATTAAGAAGCTCACTGCTTATTTGTCTTGGCCCCTTACTTGTGCCAATAATAACATCCTCACCGCTATTATGTGCATCATAAACTTCTCCAAACTGCTGACTTCTGATAATATTAACTAGATCAGTACTCTCCTCTGCAGTGAATCTACCCGCAGTTGCCTTCTTTACTGGAACAAGATAATCTTTTGTTTCAAAATTACATACAGTGGGATTACCGGCCGCCTTCAACACCATATCGGACAACCCCCTGGAAATATTAAGAAGTTGAGGATAATATTCATCCATACCAGGACCAGCAGCAAAATAAATTACAAAAGTGAATTTTATTGCTAACACAAAATACTCTGCATGCCCTTGTATTGCGCCCATCGCCATCTTAATTGCAAATACAGCAAGCGCTAACGTCAGAACTGCCTGTATTGTTTGTTTCAGCTTATTACGAACATTGGCGATGAATCCTAATTCACCATTACAACCCCCAACAAGTATATTTTGCACCGTATCTTGTAAACATTGGATAATTACTGAAGTTATTGGCAATGGAGCTTTAGCATAAACGCTTGTAAGGTTATAACAAGAATGCGCCACATTACAGTTGAAACAAGGTGTATTATCCCATTTCCATACCACGCCATTAGCATCAATATAATCTGGGTCTGGAATTGCAGCCGCACAAACAGCTATAGGAGGTGACTTTCCTCTAGTATGACAACCAATCCTAGATTGTGGTGCAAATGGGATTCCTCCAGTCTTCAAACCCCAAAGATTTACACATACTCTATCCTCATCCTGAATTGCCTCATATTTGAATGTATGTAAAGTTTTTATCTCTCCCGATCTTAGTGTAATACACTCTAGGCTTCTACCTATATCCTTCTTTATGTTTTGTAAAGATTTACTGCCATAATCTTTCTCTCTGTCAAATAATTTATTATGTTTCTCGCCCCAACCACCGGTAGGATATCTATGACACACTTCAACCCAATCACTGCCAGAGGGAGATGGCATTGCCCTTTGATAAGCCTCTAGGTTTCCTTTTTCCCCTTTTATATAGCGTTTCTTAGGACAAGTACCGTTTTCAGAAGGATCCTGACAAATTAAATAATCTCCCTCACCTGCGTCTTCACCCACTATATCAGTTGTACTGAAATCAAATCTTTTAACTGGATCTAATACAAAAGCATGTGTACAGCCTGATAAATATACCATCTGAGCTAAAGAAAGACCTGCACTGGCAGTTACAAGAGCACTAGCAACAAGCGCTGGGGTAAATCCAAAAAATGGCGCTAAAGCCCACATAACAACCGTAACATTTATCATAACTATCATGGTGGCAATTGTGATACCAATAGCATTTTCTGCATTTTTACAGTCTGGATTACTTGCGTATGCTCCTCCTCCATTCTTCCTGATTTTTTTTATTACTTTTCCTTTATTGCCAGCTGCTTCTTCATCAGAGATATCAGCAACTGCATCAATATTATAAACTTCCTTGTCTATTTCTTCTTGTTCTAGCTTTTGATCGAGTGCTGCACTATCATCATCCTCGCTACAATAACCGCTATAAGGCATAACACCTAATAAGGCGCACAAAATTATAAGAATCAGTACCCTTATATTACGCATTATCCACCCTCTTTAGGAATTCTGGAATCCAGACTCTGGGATCATCACCAACTTCTTTTCTAACTTGATCAAGTATAATAACTGTTTCTGCTCTGCCGGAAAGAATCTCAACAATATCTTGCATCTTTCTAAGATCTATTCTAGCCACTATCGATTCTGTATTTTGCTTCACCAAGAAATATCGACTAGTTGGGTCTGTATTTTTAACAATTACAAATTCTCGTTCGGACAACATAAAAATCTTACGATAAGCACTGGTAGCCTTAAGATTAGGTAAAAATATCTGAGTCGCAGTTTGTTGTATCAATGTATCACTAATTGCACTGTTACTTGCATCCTCAACACTTTGAGTTGCAAAAACAACAAACGTATTCAATTTTCTTAATACCTTCAACCAATCTTTGATTTTCGGTGCAAATACCTCATTATCAATCAATGCCCATGCCTCATCTAACACAATCATTGTGGGAGTTCCATCAAGCGATGTATTGATTCTGTGGAATAAATATAATAAAACCGGCCCCAGAGCCACTTTGTCCTTCAAGACATGCCCCATCTCAAAACCAAACACATTTTCTTTAGCAAAATTGATGTTGTCTATTACGTTATCAAATACAGCAGCATGACCCCCTGTACCATGCCATTCAGCCATCCGACCAGCCAGGGTTCCAGGACCATCAAGCCCCAAAAATGGAACCAGATTACGCAGTATCCTATCTTCTTTATCTAATCTATAATTACCATCAATTGCTTCATTAAGCACAGCCTTCTCCGCAGAAGTAACCGTTTCTCCATGCGCACTAACCAATAAGGACAACCACTCCAGCAAAAATGTACGATTCTCGGCTACATCATCAATCTGTAGTGGATTAAAACCTGTTTCAGTTCTAGATTCTATAATACTATAATTACCATCAAGTGCTCTGATAAATATCTCAGCGCCACGATCCTTATCAAAGAAAAATAATCTTGGATTAAATTTCATCGATTGCGCACATAAAAAGTTCATAAGCACTGTTTTACCAGAACCGGTAGGACCAATGATAGTAGTGTGACCTACATCACGAACATGAAAATTAAAGAAAAACGGGGTACCAGATGTTGTTTCTAAGACAGTTACAGCTTCACCCCAATGATTATCATTTTTCTTACCTACTGGGTAATTATGCAAAGACACAAAACCAGACAAATTCAATGTATTAATAACAGCTTTGCGTGCAATAAAGTCAAAATTACCCGGCAGTTGAGCCCAGAAAGAGGGCTCCATATTCATTCTTTCTTTAACAGTATACACACCAGTGTTGATCAGTTCTGCCTCCGCCAATGACATGGCTCCCTCAAGCCCACGCACTGTATCTTCCATACATAGAATACTAAGATGATGTTCTCCAAAAGCAATTCTACCACTCATTGCGTCATCTAAGGCCCTTGAGATCTCAGCAATCTGTGATACAGCCTTATCTTCTGACTGAATCAGTCGATTTTGTTGCACTTGCATCTTCCGAATTGCTACTTGTCTATTAGTAAACTGAAAAGATTGCGTAACTATAAGCTCATATGGTAGTTGCAAAAAGGTATCTAACATACCTGCTGATGTGTTTTGTCCGTATTCTTTTAGACTAACAATACTAGCATAACGAACTTTATTGGGACCCACGATCTCAATCATATTACTGCCAAAGTATAATCTATGCGAAGGAATATATTCAGCAATATCTATCTTTGGCATTAAGACATTACCACCCGTACCACAATTAGTTATCTTGCTAATGAATTCAAGTATTTCCGAATACGCTCCATCCTCTGTTCTTCGAACCCCTAATATTCTTGGATTATAATCTCTTAAGCTCGCCGCAATTCTATTGGTAATTTCACTAACTTCTTCGTGAGCTTCTTTCATGCTTCTTGCATGGATTGATTCAGTGGATGATCTATTAAATTTAGACATTAAAGAAGAAAGCATCGCAAGGCTTTTGTTCCCGCCCTTACGTACAACACTGACATACAAATCATTCACAAATGATTTTGAGCTGGTATAATGACTTCTCCACCTCTGATTCAATTCATCCGCAAACATATTCGGTATAGTAGAGGAAGAAAAATCAATGTGACTAGAGTCTTGTCTGCGTCGTACAATATGGAAATATAATCCAAATTCAGCATTAGCCATACCACGAAATAATTGGTTTCGCACACTCTTGCGCACATCAACATCTTCATCATCAGCTGTTTCAAAAGAGAAGCCATTCAGCTTCATTACTTTCATCAGGCTACCATTTTTGAGCTGAACTGTCTCATCATCCCAAAAATGAGAATATGGAATGAAATTTGACATAGAGTATTCGTTCTCACATACTCCGTTATTTTTTGCCCTTGACCTTCTTAATCGTAACATCACATTACATCATAGGAATTAGCACCATGATAAAATTTGTTCTTACAATGAGAACATCTCTGAGATTTTATCATGAATAATTCGACAAATAGTGGCTCCTTGAAGCATATTAAATATCCTATTAAATGAATCACAGGACCAAATACCAATAACACAGCAGCATCTTTAGTCATTACATAAGCACCAAGGGTAAGCAAGAAGTTCAGGGCAAAAAACGTAAAGCTAACCCCAAACAACATAGGAGGCCTGGTCAAACCTTTAAATAACTGATCGGTCTTTAATGTACCAGTCTTAGACATAGAGAGCGCCTCACCATATATTAGAAACGCATAGGTACTAACACTAATTTATAAACGAATAGTAAATGGACGAATCTCTAAATTCATAGATCTAATTATAATATTTAAATATTAATCATTTCCCTTAACACGGTTCATATGTTACAATCCTTAACTATGATGAAGAAAAAAAGCCTCAAATCTATATTTGCCACAACTATTGCTTCTTGTTTGGAGTGGTATGAATATTCGCTATATGCATACTTTGCAAACATAATTGGATTACTCTTCTTTCCACAACATTCGCCTTCACTGAATATGATATATGCATACGCAGTTTTTGCGGTAGGATTTGTGTGCCGCCCCTTTGGCAGCATATTATTCGGCATGCTGGGGGATATAAAGGGTAGAAGATTTTCGCTAGCCCTGTCATTGTTTGTCATGGGGATAGCTACAACCTTATTTGCATTCATGCCAACATATGAGCAAGTCGGTATACTTGCACCAATTGGACTCATTATATTAAGATTAGTACAAGGAATTGCAGTAGGAGGAAACTATGGCGGCGCATTTGTTTTTGCAGTTGAACATGCCCCAGAAGGCAGAAAAGGACTAGCAGGCAGCTTCACTGCCTTCGGTGTTTTGGGTGGATTAATACTTGGTAGTCTGGTATCTACCATAGCAAATAGCGTGCTCTCAACAGAAGAATTGTATAGTTGGGGATGGAGATTGCCATATCTATTCTCTATAACAGCAACTATATTGGCATATTATATACACACGCACATAGATGAAACACCCGAGTTTAAGATACTAGAAAAGTTGAATCTTAAAACTAAAATTCCTGTTATAGATATAATAAAACATCACAAAGGGAAGATAGTACAAGCAGTATCCATACTATTACTAGATGCGGTTGGCGTTTATACTCTCTTTATTTTCTTCAATACTTACATGACCCATTACTTACATTTATCTAGTGCAACGGCACTAACTATAAACACCGTTAATATGTGCATAATGGTAGTGTTTATACCGATATTTGGTTATCTATCTGACAAGATCAATCCAAGAACTATAATAATAGGCGCAGCTTTAGGGTTCATCTTATTATCCTATCCATTATTCTACTGTATACAATCTGGGGATGTGACCACAATTTTCTTATCGCAATCATTATTTGCGGTTATTATGGGTGCTTGCTATGGTTCACTACCCTCAAACATACCAATGATGTTTCACAAAAATATACGCTATACCGCATCATCCGTTGTGTTTAATATATCCACGGCTTTCTTTGGAGGTAGCACCCCCTTGCTCCTAACGTTACTAATTAATAATACAGATAACCTAATGTCACCTGCCTATGTACTAATAACTATAGGCTGTATCGCTCTATTAGCAGTTATAACTGTACCTCAAACAACCAGGGGTTGTAAGTAATACTAATATTGATTGTAATTTAATACTATTTTAACTCTTGAGTGCAATATTGCCCGAGTTGTAAATGTAGTTGTCAAAGCTAAAATGAAATTTTTATCATCTCTTATTGCCCTAGCGATGTTGTCTAATCTAACGATAACACAAAACTCTCTAGCAATTGATGAAGTAGATAGCTTTAATGAAGATATAGGCGATCTTGATTATTCGGATGGCTATGAAGGAACAAACAATGATGAGCAACCATTACAGGAAGATGAATGGGCCATTGAAGAAAGAAGAGAAATTGAAAAAGCGGCTGAAAATGCTGAAGAAGCTGAAAAATTAATGTGGCAAACATCTTCCTACTCTGAATCAGACACCGCCGATGATGATCTAGATTTATTTGATGATAGCGAAAAAAAGAAGTTTGTTATTAAATTACACAAGAGTGGCAACCAAGTCGATAAACAAAAAAAATTTCTTCAAGCATTTAAAGATCTGAAAGCAGAGAATTATCACCTTTCAAAAAAACTGTACAAAGAAATTGCAGATAAAAATCCCGCTGATCACAGCGCTCTATTTGGTCTAGCCGCCTCTTGTCAAGGCTTACAAGAGTACGAACAAGCACTATCTCTTTATGTAGAAATTATAAAATCTAACAACCTGATAGAGAAATCAGTAAATAATATGCTCTCAATAATTTCCATGAAACCCAATAGGGACAACTTATTAAAACTAATAGAGGTATTCGAAAAGTATGCGCATTCAAGCCGATTAGCTGCACAAATTGCTGTAACCTATAGTCATCTTAATCAACTGGAAAAAGCAATAAACTATATGAATATAGCCATCAACCTTAATCCAAGGGATATCAGGAATTATTACAATCTTGGATTAATCACAGAAATGAACGGAGATAAAGAAAGGGCATTGTCAATATATATGCATGCTCTAAATAAGCCAAATTCATATACAGCAGGCAATAATGATAACATCATCCCAGAGATACATAATAGAGTGAATCAATTACGAAATAATATGGAACAAACAACCGCATTTTAGCTTTATCTTCTCTAAAAAACCCTAAGTCTCATCGACGAATATTGAATTATGAGTACACCTCTGGCTTATCTTTTCTAAAGAATCTAAGTCTCATCGACGAATTGAATTATGAGTACTATTCTGGCTTATCTTCTCTAAAAAATCTAAGTCTCATCGTATTGAATTATGAGTACGCCTCTGGCTTATCTTTTCTAAAGAATCTAAGTCTCATCGACGAATATTGAATTATGAGTACGCCTCTGGCTTATCTTCTCTAAAGAATCTAAGTCTCATCGACGAATATTGAATTATGAGTACGCCTCTGGCTTATCTTCTCTAAAGAATCTAAGTCTCATCAATGAATATTGAATTATGAGTACGCCTCTGGCTTATCTTCTCTAAAGAATCTAAGTCTCATCGACGAATATTGAATTATGAGTACACCTCTGGCTTATCTTCTCTAAAAAACCTAAGTCTCATCGACGGATATTGAATTATGAGTACACCTCTGGCTTATCTTCTCTAAAGAATCTAAGTCTCATCGACGAATATTGAATTATGAGTACACCTCTGGCTTATCTTCTCTAAAGAATCTAAGTCTCATCGACGGATATAGAATTATGAGTCTATCCAGAAGTTAATCACCCTTTCAAAACAAAATGATAATTAGATTTTATTAAACAGTCTCAGCATGCTGTTTAACTTTATCATCGTCATTAAGGATAACGTCACCGAATGCTTCTTCCCATGAACCACGAGTGGCAGCACGAGAATACTCTGTTGCCCTATTTTCAAAGAAATTAGTATGCTCAACGCCATTTAATATATCATCAAGCCACGGCAGAGGATTACATCCCTTATGCTTAAGCGCCATGGTTCCTATGTGAAGGCTATTTTCTTGCAAAACCTCTTGAAAGGATTCCTTGCTTAATAAAATATCATCATTCTCTACATGATCACCCACAGACGTAGCAGCTTCACTATTAACTCCAAATACAGGCACCAAACCAAGTTGAGTTAACCTTCTATCTGCAATATATCTAATGTATAATTTTACATCTCTGGCTATTAATCCTTCCACATCTCCCATTTCAAAAGCCAAATCAATGAAAGCATCCTCATGATGTACAATTGATATACAAGTGTCATATAGTTTTTTTATTAAGTTTTTATTCCACACTTCACGATTTTCGTGAACAAATGTCTTAAATAGTTTAATTATCGACAATGTATGCAATGTTTCATCACGAACAGACCAGGTAACAATCTGACCCATACCTTTCATTTTATTGAATCTAGGAAAATTGAGCAATATTGCAAACGATGCAAAGAGCTGCAGACCTTCAGTGAAGGCTCCAAATGCTGCAAGCGTTACAGCTATATTCTCTTTAGAGTCCATATTGAATTTCTGCATATATTCATATTTATTTTTCATCTCTTCATATTTTAAGAAGGCCTGATACTCTATTTCTGGCATCCCCACAGTGTCCAATAAATGGGAATAAGCATCTACATGTATTGTTTCCATATTACAAAATGCGGCTAACATCATGCACACTTCAGTTGGCTTAAACACAGAAGCATAATGCTGCATATAACAGTTACCTACCTCGACATCTGCCTGTGTAAAGAATCTAAATATCTGAGTAAGTAGATGTTTTTCTTTTGGCTCTAAATTATTTCTCCAATCCTTAACATCCTCTGCTAATGGCACTTCTTCTGGAAGCCAATGCAGCCTCTGTTGCATTCGCCAGGCATCATATGCCCACTCATATGAGAAAGGTTTGTATATAGGCAAGGCATCCAAAAGAGACATATATATTTTTCATAAATAATAATAAGCTGAATCTTACCATATCTAATAAAAAGCACAACAATATAATTTAAATATTAATATTTACTAGATAATTCATTTATCCATTTCATAACAAAAATTACCATGAAATCACTGATTCATATATACTAATTTATATTTACTATAAATAATAAAAGACTCTATCGAATAATACACAACTTAATTGGTGAATCTGTAAATATCTTTCTAATATCAAATTATCGCTATATAAATATATATTAAATTACTCTGTAATCAATTAGCATTATATCATAATAAACATGATTATCTTGCATTAGTAAGAATATAATCTCTGCACACATTAGCAGCTTTTTAATTTTATTAAGGATACAAGGAAATAAAATTAAGATATTTAATAAAATTCGTCATATCTATTAACGAATTATTTATAAATAGGATCTAATATTTTACGCAAATTGTCGGCCACAGGAGAATCATAATGATAAGAAAGTTTCTAGCTTTATTCCTTATCTCAACTATATTGTCATCTATGACCTTTGAGGATTCATTCGCATCTTCTTCTGCATTTGCCTCTAGGTTTTCTGCCAGGTTTGGGCAGGGATTTAACCCTGGATTCATCTCTAGTATTGAATCTGCGATAAACTGTGAAAGCTGTGACTTGGGTACTGCACGAGGCCTACTACCAGGGGCTCTTAGTCATTGTAAAAATGAATGCAAACGTGTATGTGTGAAGAATCTCATTACACAAAAAGAAAATCCAATACTTGCGGTAAAAATCGGCAGCCAACACGCCGCTTCATATCTTAAATACGGTAAATCATTCTGCACTACACTCAGAGTAGATAATTATGACAACAAACCAGTTCCCGTTGAAGTTATCTGTACAAACTGTTTTGATGGCACAGCAACTGGGCGTAATAAAGTTTTATTAGATCAAGATATTGATATAAATGCTCTAGAAAGTGGTCGAGAAACTAGTATTCAAGCCACTGGAGACAGAACAGCTACTTACATAAGTAGCACTACTAAAAACTTATTACGACCTGCCTACAAAGAAATGGATATTATAATAGAGCATAAAGGTTCGTATGCACTTGAAGTAAGATTTGACAAAGGCAAGAAAGTATGGACTCAAACTGGTCAGCGTAAATACCGCATGACAATCCCCAGTAATGCTAGCAGAACACCAGTTTTATTAGCTATTGCTTGGGCTGATGATCACTTTAAAAATATGCCGAAGGATGGCAGGGGCCATTATTACGTTGATGCTACAAAAGGTAATTTAGTTCACATTATAACCCACGGAGCTGTTGGCAATGCTAGCGTTGAGATCTTCTATCCACAATATGTAGGAAACCTTATTGAAGATAAATTCAACGTTGAATTAACAGACGCAGCAGTTACACCAGTAGGTGGAGATAATAATTTTGATGGAACGTGTACTATACCTAATATCGAACATGCACACTGGTATAAGTTAAATAATAAACTTAACACCTATAACCTATCCAATGACAGACACTCTGTAAATTTAAAGTTCAAGCCTTGGATTGTCGGACTTGCGAAGCCATATGACACTCTTAGATTTGCTTGTTGTGCAGTTGAGACTGATGATAATGATGAAAAACATTACTATATTGGAAAAACAAGTGATCCAATGGCTAAAAAAGGTGGCTGCTTCTATTCAAGAGGAACGGCTGGAGAAGAAGAAAAAGGAACTAATAAGTATTATGTTCTTAGTTTTGGACGTCGCAGCAGCGATCCTACCAACATTGATTTGAATGATTTCAAAATTGACTGGCGCATGACTGAAGGCAGCGCTGCAGAATTCAATGGTTGTGCCGCTATCAGACCAAAAGGCAAGGTATTATGTAAAGTCGTTGACTCAAATGGCACTGCCTTCACCGGATTTGTTGCAGGAGACAAATGTCATTATGCTCGTTCAGGTAGAACTGTTACCGCTGATTGGGGAGCCTACAGTTTAGCTTGTGTACTTGGCAGACACTCTATTGATAAATTAAAGGTAAGTAGGAATATCTCTGACTCTATTGCGGTTGGAGACGGAGAGCACATTGCAAACATCAGATACGATTGTGCAAAATGCACAATGCGTGGCAGCAATCGCAGCCCTTCAGGAGCAGACAGACAGGCTGTTATGGAAAGTTGTGGATGTAAATCCTTTGCCATAAATATCGTTGATCCTAATTTGAGAATCAGATCAAATATTAGCTCGGCTGGCGCAGAAAGAATCGTCAATAGCACCAGAGGCGGCTACTTCGGAGTGTTAGTACCAACCGCAGCAGATGGTTCTGCAATGGTTCGTGTGAAGCTGGAAAATGTAACCACTTCTACTGCAAAAACCGTTATTGATACCAATATTGACCTCAGAGAAGGAAGTGTAGCTTTCAGATTGCCAGTAAGACCAGGCAGCCCTGCAAGTTATCTCGCTCACACTGACCGATATGATTGCTCAAAATGTAAAGTTCTCGGCAGCTCACGAGGATCTAGTCCTTCAAATGTTGACAAGAACAATATGATGAACGTGTGTGGCTGTAAAAAACTTGCTGTGACTATTAATCCAATACCTGGTGTGCAAACGGTACGGGTAAATACTAGATCACGTGGTGATGAGAATTTACACAATTATAATTATAACATCACGAATGGTCACTCCTTCACTGCGCTGGTACCAAGAGATGCCCGTGGCAAGGCCATGAATCATCTTAAAGTTGAAGCAATGGAAGGCGCCAATCAGTATCGCACTTTGATTGACGAGCATGTTGATTTAGCTGAAGAGGCAGAGGGCAATACTTACACTGTAACCATTCCTGAAAATGGCTGATTCTGAATCAGATTTATAGATGTGGCGGGTCGATAACGAGCGAACAACCATTTTTAGATTAAATAAGGAGTATGGCGGAAACAGGCGGAATTTGTGCTCTGAAAACAGAAAATCTGGCAGCGGAAAAACTGTTTTAAAAACAGAAATCTACTTCAAATTCTGAATCAGATTTAGAGATGTGGCGGCTCGGCAACAGGCAGAATTTGTGCTCTGAAAACAGAAAATCTGGCAGCGGAAAAACTGTTTAAAAACAGAAATCTACTTCAAATTCTGAATCAGATTTAGAGATGTGGCGGCTCGACAACGAGCGAACCGCACAACCTATTATGCACCCATTTCTGAACCTATTTTTGAATCAATTAAACCGATTTGTATTCATTGAAAATTACTGGAAAATCAAGAAATAAGAGATTAATATTTAATTTATAACTGCGAGCTATGATCACGGCAGTTATTTTGATATTTCTCTGGATTACGGCATGAAATCGAAGATTGTTTTAGAGTGTGAAAAAGCCATTGCGGGCCTTACACTATTGCTCTTTTTTGCTATTTTACCCTCGCCTCTTGCTGCAATAGATTGTCAAATTTGTGCAAATAATAATGGTCCTGATATCGTCTCAGAATGCACTGATTCTTGCAAAAATATTATCATTACTAATGATTCTGCCGCCAGATTATCTGTTGTACTTGGCAGCAAATCTAAGGTTATTAACAAAATGGAATCAATACAAACTATAGTTAATGAAGATGATTCTGACTTCAAATTAAAGGTCTCTTGTAAGAATTGTGTCCGTAGAAATAAGGCCAAAGATCTGATTTTAATTAATCAAATTATGAAGGATCTTGACCTCATATCTGGGGCAACTAACAATAATTTAGATACTCTACATCTTCAAATAAATGGCCCAACAAAATCTCCAACATTCATTAAAAATTCTGATATATCTATTAATTATTTAGTGAAAAATGTGAGGGCCTGCGTAAGAAATAATTGGCACGAGCCAATTAGAATTATGGTTGATAAACTGGGTTGGTCCAAAGAAATATCCGCTGGAAAGTACACATGCGTGGATCGCGCCGTAGAAAAAAAACACATACAAAACAATAGTTACAAGTTGCGCGCCATCTGTCCTGGCTGTGAAAAAAACAAAGAAATATACAATGATTATGTCAGTGTAACTAATAATTATTTCGTTGTACAGGACTCCACAGATGGCACAAATAAAGCGACTTTAACAGCGACAGAAGAGCTCGTAGAATCTGAAATATCCAACCCCGATCAAGACCAAAAAGATCTCTCGTCTACCGCCAATGACAGTGATCTTAGCGCAGAAAAAGAAGAAAATCCTGCGAATAAAATGGATGTTAATTTACACTTTCACAATGAAATTGGCAACAATTTTAAGTTTAGTTACAAGTTAGGTAAAAATGGCAAAGCTAGCTCATATTTACATGGATCCACCATTTCACGAACAGCAACATTTGCCCTAAATGACACAATTTCCAGCGAAGAATATGGCAATACACTAAATTTAAAACTTAGATGCAAACACCCACAATGTCACAAAATATTCATTGATCAACCGCTTTATGTCGCACAAGGTCCAGTGCATATTGTGGTTCGCGGCAACGCTTCTTCCCCTGATTATTTTATTACATATATAGAAAAAAAAGGCCATCCACAGGCAGTTACACTGGATGATGCCAAATATAAATCCGATAATAAGGACGCTGCACAACATCAGAAAAACGATACAAAAAACAAGAAAAACACAAAAAAACCTGGCAATAAATCCCAAAATGAATCAGCCGCCAACGACTCAGACAACAAAGAAAACGATGAATTTCAAAATGAATCAGCCGCCAACAATTCAGACAAAAAAGAGGACAATAAATCTAAAAATGAATCAGCTGCCAATGCATCGGTTACATCAATAAATGTGTGTCTAAATCATCAAAATAACTTCCGCACAAAATTGAAAATTGGCACTAAACGAGAGTGGTCAAAGGCCTTTCGTTCATCTAATACAATAAAATGCAAGGAATTTAATATCAGCGAAAATGAGCTTATGGAACCGATGAATAAGCATGGAAAAACCGTTTCATTGAAGGTAAAATCCCCTGAATACGGAGGGATTTACGAAGGAAGAATGTATGTAAAACAAGGGGATATAGAGGTAAAAACCATCATAAATAATGGCGCTCCATCCATAATATTAAAATATAATAACAACACTTTATCTGACTACGATGACACGCACATTGAAGTATCTGGCAATGGTGATGAAATAGAAAAAGAAGATTATGATGCAAGTTATAGCAACAAGAATAATGGTC
The DNA here is from genome assembly GCA_965262395.1 of Rickettsiales bacterium. Lineage (GTDB taxonomy): Bacteria > Pseudomonadota > Alphaproteobacteria > Rickettsiales > Anaplasmataceae > CBDHFF01. Next base: position 354,455 of record OZ253531.1, on the reverse strand, counting down.
ATGAAGAGGGTTAAAACATGCAACTTCACCTCCAGAATCATCACACTATGAACCTGGAAAAACGTAAAATATGCCAGATGAAAATGATGAAAAAATAGCACTAAATCTGATGGAGATGACAAAAAAGATAGCACTAAATCTGATGCAGGTGACAAAAAAGATAGCACTAAATCTGATAAAAATGATGAAAAAGATAGCACTAAATCTGATGAAGGTGATGAAAAATAATGAGCACCCTTCCCTAAAACAGGCGGATTTTTTATAAATTGACCCTACCTACAAACATTAGTATATCTGATTTTTATGCACGATCAAAAATAGCTCGAAATATACAATAATCGTGCTAAAAGCTCCTGTTTTAGCGCTTTCTAGTGTTCTTTTTAGTGCTTTTTAGCATCCTAAATTGCAATGTTTTTGCTGAATTTTTTATTAATGTATTCTGATTTTTATGCACGATCAAAAATAGCTCGAAATATACAATAATCGTGCTAAAAGCTCCTGTTTTAGCGCTTTCTAGTGTTCTTTAGTGACCAATCTTTTTAGCATCCTAAATTGTAATGTTTTTGCTGAATTTTTTATGAGCACCCTTCCCTAAAACAGGCGGATTTTTTATAAATTGACCCTACCTACAAACATTAGTATATCTGATTTTTATGCACGATCAAAAATAGCTCGAAATATACAATAATCGTGCTAAAAGCTCCTGTTTTAGCGCTTTTTATTATTTTATTAATGTATTCTGTTTTTTCTTTAATCTACTTAAGTTCGACTCTCTGCAGCTGCCTACAATTTTCTGTATTAACACATAATTAATAGGCACCTAATATCATTCGTATGTTGTTTTCCCCGATGGAGATTTTTAATGAAAGCGTTCATTGCAATGGTGACGTTGCTACTTACACTATCTTTTAGTGTTGCTTCCCCAAATAAAGCTTCGGCTTCTGACCCTACTCCAGAACAAATACAAGCAACTCTAGATATATTAAGAACCTTACCTGACAATCCTGCTTTAACAGCAGTAGTGGGAGTATTGCAAGCAAGACTGGATGCAGCTCATCCTACTGAACCTCTTCCAAATAACTTGCAACAAGCGGCTCATAGATATGATTGCAATACCTGCTCATTAAGATCAGGACTACCCCCAGAATTAATAGATCAAGAAAACATAATAAGTATCTGTGGATGTAAAAGAATTATAGTAAAATCTGCAGATGACTCTAAACTAGCTTTTCTAAAAGTAAGAATATCAGCTGCTGCTGATCAAAACATCTTTAACAGTAATATACGTCCTGGGGAACAAGCAGATATATTGGTTCCTGTTTATCAAGGCAGGGCAATCGCTAATGTAGCAATATTAGCATATTATGGATATAAGGGAGTTGGAAAAACAAAAGATGAAGTAAATAGAAAATTAGTTAGGAGACCTTTAGTATCAACGAATATCGATCTAGCAAACCTAACTCATGAACTCCAGAATACAAAAATTTATAATAACACTCTACTTAGAAACACTCTTGCAATAGAGGTAACAGGAAATCGTCATCAGCAAATTATAACCAATCTCACTAGAGAAGAGCAGGTAGTTACATCTCGTAATTATGTGGCGAACCGTGATATTGCGCACGAAGATAGGCAATCTACACGTGGTCCGAGGTTTTTTGGCCTAATTCATAATTATGATGCAACAATATTTAATATCGGTAGAATGACTGCACGAACAGTGATCAATGGCCTGTATATTACTGGTCAATTATATCATAAATATTATGGAAGTGGTACAAACAGCTCGCACACTGTAAATCAATCGAAAGATAAAACTAGTATTGATTCAATTGGGGTAGAGAGATATGTCAACAATGCTATTAAAAGTAGATATGAAGGAGAAACATGGTCGAGCAGGATAAACAAGGGGACGACGCATGTTGAAAGAGTTTCATTGCCAATTAATGAAATAGTAGGGAATAATGGCAGGGTTCATGTTGCTTTCTTCCTTGAAAATCAAGGTAAACACAATAAACACAGCGTTAAAGGCATTCGTGGTCGAAAAGTGGCCTTCAAATCCAGGGCATTCTCTTCTGCTGGCGACAACAATTCCTATAATGAATACTGGGCTGTCGCTGGAATCCAGAATGATAATGGCAAGAAAAAGCAGTTTGAAAAATTCATGGGAAGGCACGGAGCTCTAGCTGGAGATAGTGAATATTCCACAAATGGCATGATTACAAAGGATCTTCCTTCGTACCTTTATGAACCAAAAGTGCCTAAGATTTATCGATTAAAACAGGGCTCAACTCACTCTAATCCAATCAATGATCTCAGAGCTCGCCCTGTGCTAAACACAACTAACGCAACTATAACTCTTGTGGATCCCGCATCTGGAGAAGCTCCTGCAAACAACTCCCAATCAGCTACTGCAAACAACGCTCAACAAGCTGTAGCATTGGCATTTGGGGCACAACGATTCGCTGCAAACCAAAAATACGATTGTGCAAAATGCACGATGCGTGGCAGCCATCAGGGCCCTTCAGGAGCAGACAGACAGGCTATTATGGAAAGTTGTGGATGTAAATCCTTTGCTATAAATATAGTTGATCCTAATTTGAGAATCAGATCAAATATTAGCTCGGCTGGCGCAGAAAGAATCGTCAATAGCACCAGAGGCGGCTACTTCGGAGTGTTAGTACCAACCGCAGCAGATGGTTCTGCAATGGTTCGTGTGAAGCTGGAAAATGTAACCACTTCTACTGCAAAAACCGTTATTGATACCAATATTGACCTCAGAGAAGGCAATGTGTCGTTCAGATTACCAGTAAGACCAGGCAGCCCTGCAAGTTATCTCGCTCACACTGACCGATATGATTGCTCAAAATGTAAAGTTCTCGGCAGCTCAGGGGGATCTAGTCCTTCGAATGCTGACAAAAACAACATGATGAACGTGTGTGGCTGTAAAAAACTTGCTGTAACTATTAACCCAATACCTGGTGTTCAAACGGTACGGGTGAATACTAGATCACGTGGTGATGAGAATTTACACAATTATAATGCTAACATTACCAATGGCAAATCATTTTCGATTTTGGTACCAAGAGATGCCCGTGGCAAAGCCATGAATCATCTTAAAGTTGAAGCAATGGAAGGCGCCAATCAGTATCGCACTTTGATTGACGAGCATGTTGATTTAGCTGAAGAGGCAGAGGGCAATACTTACACTGTAACCATTCCTGAAAATGGTCAATCTGCTTCGGGACCTGAATCAGACCAGGCTGAGGGCACACCTCAACAGGCATTTAATGGCTCTCCTTCATACTCCGCCGCTGCGCCTGCTGCAGCTGCCGTAGATGTAGCCACAACAACAGCTAAATATGACTGCGCAAGATGTAAAGTTCGCAGCAGTTCTACGGGCAGCAGCCCTTCAGGTGCTGACAAAACAGCAATGATAGAGCTGTGTGGCTGTAAGAGACTTGCTGTAAATATTGCCCCAATACCTGGTGTGCAAACAGTAAAAGTGAACACTCAATCACGTGGCGATGAAAACCTGCACAACGTTAATTATAACATCACGAATGGCAAATCGTTCTCCATTCTGGTACCCAGAGATGAGCAAGGTATAATTATGGTTCACCTTAAAGTTGAAGCAATGGAAGGCCAAAACCAGTATCGCACTTTGATCGACCAGCACCTCAATTTGGCTCAAGAAACTCAAAGCGGCACTCACACCGTAAGTCTGCCTGAGCAAGATACTCAGTCATCCACAGGATCTTCTGCGGCTCCTAATAACAACAATAACCAGACCTCACAAGACAATAATAACCAGACCTCACAAGACAATAATAACAGACCTCACAAGACAATAATAACCAGACCTCACAAGACAATAATAACCAGACCTCACAAGACAATAATAACCAGCCTCCTCCGCCTCCGGCGCGTGTTTATCTTTTTGATTTATTCTGACTATATAATATTACAACGATCTCTTATTTACATAAGTATGAGCAAGTTCCTAATTGGTGTATTACTATATCTTGCACTTATACTATATTCTAGTCTTAATTCATCTAATAATCAGGTTGCTCGCAAACCATGCCCCTCTTGCCAAACGCATCATGCAATGCAAAAATCTATAGCAGGTTATCACAACCACTAATGGCTATAATAATATTTTGCAGATTATTATCTACTCTCTTCTTAGGATGCAAGTCTATCTATGAGATGGTCTAATATATATAAACGCTGCTAATCAAGTCATTAATCCGCACAACTTATAGGTAATTAATTCATTATCTGGTAATAATTACTTTACCATTGTGGGATAGCATTCATCCAAATATATTTGATGGTGCCTAATCATGCGCAACACATTACTCAAATTTTTTAGAGTTCCACTATTTTTATTATTGGCATTTCACTCAGATATTCTTCATGCTGAAATCTGTGAAACATGTGAGCCAAACTTTAATACTGGTGAAAATAAATCAAGCGTACTTCAGAGATGTGATAATTGTGCAGAAATTAAGATACAGAATCGTGCTGATATTGAGATGGAAACTAGCATTGGAGCTGGTGGTCTGATAAGTAATATATTACGTAAAGGAGAAGCAGTATCTGCTATCGTAGATAAAAGAGAGCCATTAGCTATAAAATTACGATGCCTCAATTGTAGTAGACGTAATACAGAAGAAGATTATATTATGTTCGACCGAAACGTGCCTCTGGAAGGAGAAAATGCATTACACTCCACACCTAAACCAGGTACTAATAAAGTAGATTTTGAAGATATAATTATAGAAGGTGATAGGAATTATCAAGATCTTGGTTGGAATCTTGGTAGACATAACTACTATTCAACAACAGAAACAGGTGGGGTACGCATACGACCTGTAACCGTTTGTCTTACACATACTGGCGCTTATGACTTAAAACTAAACATAAACGATGTTGTATGGTCTCGTACGATACGCCCTCATAGCTCTAAGATACACTGTATAACTAGGTCAGTCCATGAAAGTGAAACATTAAAAAGCACTGTCAGTGGAGAAACAGAAAAAGAGTATGCTAAAGTTAAACTAAAATGTAGTGGGTGTTCAGGAAATAATATATTATTTGATCATTATTTAGAAGTAGGCAAAATACATGAGTTCAAAACTACTGGTACTGCTCTTCCCGGAGGTCAAGTAGCAAGGAGAATTGGGGAATTAGTCGATTTACAGGCTGATCCACCGATTAGTGATACATATGTAGATGATCAACCTGACTCTGAAGGAGTGGTGAATTACGCTGAAGAAAGACATAAGGTAATTGTTTGTACAAAGAACAAGGGTGCCTTTGTTGGAAAAACCAAAGTTGGAGAACAGCTATGGGGAGGAATGTATAATACAGGAAATACATCTCATTGTAGAACCTATCTAGTTCCTCAATCAAAAACTGTAGTATCGCAGATCAATAAAGATGGTGTCACTGGAGCGCACAAAGCAGCACGATTGGAGGCTATATGTGCATCTTGTGCTAAAAAAATATTAGATGAATATGCACTCATAGATTTAAAGAGAGGAGATCAGCAAGTACCAAGAATTAATATTGAACTTGGCGGAACGGCTGTACACCCTACTGCCCGTGTAACATATGGTGGCTTTGATAATTTCAGAATAAGTGGAGATGAAATAGAAAATGGCATAACAGACGGAACAAATTATAAAGATGGATATTCTGGTCCAGTTCGCACGCACAAATTCATTGTACGCAAACACACTGGCGCCTACTCTTTCAGATTCAAACCTGGCGCTGAACATGTGAGTTTCAGCAGGAATTTCCTTTCTAAACAAGGCGGGTCGGTTACTTTCAGAATTCCTGAATATCAGATCAAAAGAACTACTAATAACAGACCTTATGTGCATTTCGAGGCTATTTGTACAATATCTAGATGCAAGAATCCTTTGGCAAGCAGAATTGTTTATCTAGATCGTGGTGATGTATTAATAGATACCTATGGAACCACAACCGGTCATCAAGATTTCCATATAAATTATAGACAAGGCCTCTTGCCTGCAGCCACACATGCAGTTGAAGTAGTGAGTAATAGCGCTGCTTTCATATTCCAATTCAAACTTGGAGACAATGAATTACACCCTGTGCCTTGGAGTAGAAACTTCCGCTCTGGCAACAAAGGGAAAGTAGTCTTCAAGATACCTGAAGAAGGAATAAAGCAGCTTAATAATATTCCACGTGCCAAACTAGTAGTGAAATGTGATACTTGTACGAAAAAAATCCTGTACAACGATTATGTTGACCTAGATAAAGGTAATATAATCCTTAAAGCTAAAGGCTCTATAGCCAAAGGAGGACCTGCAGCTGCTACAGTAGATGTACTTTATAAAAACCCTAGAGGAACAAGTTATGTTGTAGAAGCAAAAGGGCTTTCGGGTAGATTCTCCGTAAGAATGCGTTTAGGGGGACATGGAGTTGGATGGAGCCGGATATTCCATTCGAAGCAAAATGGACGTACAACCTTTGTTGTACCAGATTCGGCAATACGAACAATCGCCGGCAAACCACATACTAATATTACAGTTGAATGTACTTCTGGTTGCAGCAAGAATACTTTATTGAATCTCAATGTGCCTTTAGATAGAGGAAAAATCTATGTGAACACAGGCGGTGATGCGTATAAAATTGCCACCAACTCAGGACCTTTTGCATTCTTGTCTTATGAACGCGCTACTGAGCATGTGGGTCATATAGTTATTAGAGATCATAACGGAAAATATACCTTCAAAACAAGACTTGGCGAAGGAAACTCTCATAAATGGAGTGGATGGTATAACTGGAAAAAAAGAGGAGAGGAAACATTCAGTGTGAATGCAAATGAAGTTAGAAGAGATCACAGTGGAAGTGTCAGGAATAGACCTATGGCTAGATTGCAAATGGATTGCAAACAAGCAGGTTGTAGAAACCCCTACGATGACTATGTTTATCTAGATAGAGGCAAGATATATATCGACACTTTTGGTACTACTATAAAGATTGCCACGTCGAATGGACCTGGAGTGAATATTAATTATGAGTTAGATCCACCAGAGATCCAAACTAAACCTATTCACGTTAGATATGTTACTAGCAAAGACATATATGAACTAATGTTCAAGAGATGTGACTTGCGTACCAAAAAATCTGGATGGATTGAACGTAATTATGTTACCTCTGCTTATCAAGCTGGACACCTTGACAGAGGCACGCAAGATAGAGATAAATTATATTTCTGTTATGCAGATGGGAAACACGCACTTGGACACTTGAGAGTTAATCCTGGTGGTCATACAAAATGTACTTTCCCTAACAAATCAACTGGCCAAGTTGATGAAAGCAAGGAATATTTTGTATTTAATACAGGTAGACCAGAGATTTTTGAATGGAGAGACCTAAAAGAAGTGCAAGAAAGCGGTGGATGTAGAGCTGTTGCTATGAGCGCTTACACCAGTGCTGCTTATCAAGACAGATCATCTCCTCCTCCTGCATCTCGAGGGAATGTATTGGGTAATTCTGTCAATGGTAACATGGCACAAATTGCATGTAGAGCAAAACATCCTAATGGTAATACAGAAGGATTGTTCCCAGGATCTACGTTATTGTTTGCAAAACATCCTACATCCAGAGTGTCAGGTAAAATTGGTACAACATTAGTTTTATCAACATCGACTGCCTCTTCTCAGGAAGACGACAGTGATGACAATGTATTGTTAACGTGTGCCTCCTCTGTTGGAGATAAGACTATACTCTCAACTAGAAACATTGAAATACTCTGTGTTAAGTAATAGGGAATTATATCCTATTACTTGGCTACGGATAGTAGAATCTGCCATAAATAGCGTTGCTTGACTTGGGTCTGTTTATTCAGATTATTGTGTTAAGTATTGCAATGTGCATTGTATATGTGCTAGCATGTGGCTTCTATGAAGATCAGTAAATTCCGCAATGAGCGTATATGTAAGTAATATCAAAAGCATGTTCATTGTGTTGTTAGCTATTATTGTTTGCTTTCCAATCATTGCTATTACCATTAGTTCCACTGTTAGCAGTGGTGAGTATTGGGTTATCAACAATTCAGTGTTTCCTGAATATATAATCAATACATTAAAACTAATGTTGGGCGTTGGTTCTATATCTTTCATTATAGGTCTAACAACTGCCTGGTTTACTACATTTTATCGTATTCCATACAGAAAAACACTAGAAAGACTGTTGCTTTTTCCTCTTGCCTGCCCTGCTTATATCATTGCTCATGTTTATACTAATCTCCTTGATTTTCCTGGTCCAGTGCAAACTATGATACGAAATACATTTAACTGGTCTCGTGATGATTATTCTTTCTTTGAAATAAGATCACTATCTGGTGCCATTATTATTATGAGCTTATCGCTTTATCCGTATGTTTATATGCTAATAAAAGCCAGGCTGTCAACAATGACAGATGTCGTATCCATATCTAGAACACTAAGCCTACCTCCTCATAGGATATTTTATGAAATCATAACACCTATGTTACGCCCTGCAATATTCGCATCTCTTTCTCTAGTAATTATGGAAGTAATAGCAGAATTTGGTACTATGGAAATATTATCCATAGATACAATGTCAACTGGCATTTATCGATCTTGGTTTCTATTAAATGATTATCCAACCGCAACAAAGCTTGCTTGCACTACTGGTTTCTTTGCATTTTTCTTAATAATCTTTGAGAAATTTGCTAGAGGAAAAACTGCTTATACTGAAGTGAATTCACACATATATCAAGTTACATTTAGTGCATCTAGGACTCAAACTTTATTAATCACTATATTATGCATGTTACCAGTAATGCTCGGCGCTATTATACCGATTACGTTTCTATTATATTGGGCTAGCAGCCTAATACAAGAAGGCACTCCTATAAACATTATAGGCTATGTAGCAAATAGCGTGATATTAGCTACATTATCTGGATTCATTACTGTAATTGTTGCAATCATGTTCTGTTATCTCACAAGATTCAGAAGCAAAATAACAAAATGCATGGTTAAGTTGCTATCTATGGGATATGCAATTCCAGGAGTAGTAGTATCAATTGGCGTTTTATTAACTTTAGGGTGGATAAACGAGGGGATAAGTGCATTCTGTGAAAGATTTTTTGATATTTCGATTAATCTAATGTTAATAGGCACCCTGTCAGGTCTAATGTATGCCTATATCTTTCGATTCCTAGCAATCTCCATGACAAGTATAGAATCAGGAATGAGTAAGATAAATCAAGAACTAGAATGGTCCATGAGACTTATAGTAGAAGGAAACTTTAAAAAAATATTTGGAATATATGTGCCAATAATTAATCGCCATATACTAACAGCATTTCTATTAGTATTCGTAGATACTATTAAAGAACTACCAGCAACCTTGATTATCCGACCAATGAATTTTGATACAATTGCAATAAAGACCTATGAGATGATCTCAGATGAAATGTTCAAAGAAGCCTCTCTATTCTCAATCATAATTATTGCAATCAATATAGCGGCGATGACTATAATAGTCAGGACACTTGGCATTAATACCACAACGAACAAAGATTAATATATTTGGGAAGCCTCTCTATTCTCAATCATAATTATTACAATCAATATAGCGGCGATGACTATAATAGTTAGGACACTTGGCATTAATACCACAACGAACAAAGATTAATATATTTGGGAAGCCTCTCTATTCTCAATCATAATTATTACAATCAATATAGCGGCGATGACTATAATAGTTAGGACACTTGGCATTAATACCACAACGAACAAAGATTAATATATTTTGATTGATTCAGTAATAGCAGCTGTTCTCGTATTACATAATAACCCAGACAATAGCTCTCGAATGTTTATGAATAGAAATTAGTATGACATAAATAATTATTCTATTTTAGTATAATAAATTCTTGATTAAGTTGTATGCAGTTGCAATAATACACCCACTGATTACATACTGGTATAATATGACTAGCTTATCTGGAAGAATTGGCATCACTCTACTGTATTGCTCCTTATTCATGCTGGCTCCCTTATATCTTGATATAATACAGTACGGCACGTATCGATCATTCGGACTGCCTGCAATGTGGTCATTTCTTATAGGATCAATCTTCCTACTTATACAGAAAAAAGGGCGAACAACAAGCCTACAGAGAAAATTCTATGAAGGCACTTTAGCCTGGATATTAGTAATAATTGTCTCCGCAATTCCATTTATACTATCCTCTACCCAGATAAGTTATGTGGATGCTCTGTTCGAATCTGCATCCGGAGTAACTACCACTGGAGCAACGGTATTAAGCAACTTACAAGAAAAGCCACAGAGTATATTATTATGGCGTTGCATATTGAATGCGGTAGGTGGCCTTGGTGTGTTGATCATAAGCGCCGCCCTGCTATCAATAATAGGAGTTAATAATATAGAGCGCAATAAGAGCCAACGGAAAACCATATTAATAATTGGTATATATGTTTCTATAATTACAGCATGCTCAATATGTTTCAAAATGGCTGGCATGAGCTGGTTTGATGCCATATGTCACGCACTATCTACCTCATCAACAGCTGGATTTGCTAACTACGATAATTCTTTCGCACATTTCAATTCATATAAAATTGAACTAATTGCAATTATATTTATGATACTAGGTTCACTGCCTTTTACTGCTTATATTAGGCTACTATCTGGAAAAATCAGGGAATTCATTAAAAATGAGCAAATTAGACTATTTTTCATTATTGTCTTATCTTTTTCTGCGCTTGCAGCTTATGGCGTATATCTATATAGCTGGGATATAGAAAAGACCGTACGATATTCATTATTCAATATTGTATCAGTAATAACAACAACAGGGTTTTCTAATACAGACTACACGCTATGGAATATAGGTATAATTGAATTGACAATATTATTCTCTATGTTCATTGGAGGTTGCGCAAATTCAACAACAGGCGGCATAAAGATGTTAAGGATATTGATCTTATCAAAAAATCTGAAGGCTCATATATCAAGACTACTTCATAAGAACAAATCACAAACTATAATAGTGAATGGCAAAGAAGTAAAAGAAGGCATGCTGGAATCAGTAACGGCTTTCTTCTTCTTATATATAATGCTACTTATTTTATTTTCAATATTAATGGGCATAACTGGCCTTGATCTTGTTACTAGCATTAGCGCTGCTGCTGCTGCACTCACTAATACAGGACCAGGACTTGGAATAATAGTGGGTCCAGCAGGGAATTATTTTTCTCTACCAATAAGTTCGAAACTATTTTTTATCATTGCTATGATTATAGGCCGCTTAGAACTATTTACTGTACTAATATTTGTAATATTAATTACAAATGAAGATACGGCTCCATTATCTAAGAACCACCCTAAATCCAAATAAAAAAATAGCTATTATTCCATGTGCATAATAATTATTACTATTATGATGCTAGAGTTATATGAAATGTAATCGTTATGACATGGAGTTTTAATTTCCTGACAAGCTTCATGTCTACTTTGCAGAATATTACAATATACATATCTGATCTTGATTAGAGTTATGTTTTTTTGAATTGCATCTTAATAAAATTTCCCGATATATTTAAGGACAATGCACCCTAACCACTAGTAATGAATATTAATTCACAAAGTTTAATATAGTTAAGACACAAAAAAATATCTAGCTAGTTATTAGCGCCTATGTTACCGTGTTTTTTTTTGATTCTGATGAGATTCTGTTATGTTTAATGGAAGAGTTCCAATTAATTGGGCTACTGAACTCCAGCACTTCAAAGGTCTAATGTTTCAGCTTAATGATAACTCTATGTTCAGGATTTATTTTGGATCACGGTCTATAGTCAGCATTAGAATTGATGCGAATAATTATACTACCATGGAATCTTTTGTATATAATAGCCCTAATGATCTTAGCATGGATCCAGTAGACAGATTACCTGACCAATCAACTGTTATTCATTCACAATTAATATCGCCAATGTATCTACGTAATTTCACTCAAACATATATGGACTTGATTGAAAAAAACCTAATTGACGGTTCACTCGATCAATACAACAATGCATTATGGAGAACTCACTATAACATAATATAAATTGCAACGGCTTAATAGAGTTTAGTCCTAGGAAGGTGCTGCAAGAGATCAAAAAGCATCCAGCATAAGATTATGGCAGCCCCTCTTCCCTCTGTATTTATTGATGTATTAGGCATAGTTCTCTTTATCTTGATGTACAGAATTTCGTTGCTGATCAACAAGACCTGGAACTGATGCCAATTAATTTGATGTATTAAACATACTTTTCTTTATTTTTATGTACAGAATTTCGTTGCTGATCAACAAGATCTGGAACTGATGCCAATTAATTTGATGTATTAAACATAGTTCTCTTTATCTTGATGTACAGAATTTCGTTGCTGATTAACAAGACCTGGAACTGATGCCAATTAATTTGATGTATTAGGCATAGTTCTCTTTATCTTGATGTACAGAATTCCGTTGCTGATCAACAAGATCTGGAATTGATGCCAATTAATTTGATGTATTAAACATACTTTTCTTTATCTTGATGCACAGAATTCCGTTGCTGATCAACAAGATCTGGAATTGATGCCAATTAATTTGATGTATTAAACATACTTTTCTTTATCTTGATGCACAGAATTTCGTTGCTGATCAACAAGACAGAATTTCTGGAAACAAGACCTGGAACTGATGCCAATTAATTTGATGTATTAAACATACTGCTTTATCTTGATGTCATTTCATTACAGCATATAACGCCAGTTCACACAGGATAATCAAATTAGGAGCCTCCTCTTTATGAACCACCATAATATTAGAAATTACACAACATGTATCACACAATAATACATGTTGTATGCATAAACACACATCTAATTTACTATCAAAATTCCTACTCGCTATCAAACAAGGTTTTGTAAACATATAAAAACCATATATCATTTACAAATCCCTTGCGGAAAGACAGCTTAACTAGCAATCATAGTAATTAATGAACTCAATTGGATGAGGACTCTGCTTAAGGACATTAACTTCTTGTATCTTCAAGTTTGTGTAAGCTTCTATTACATCATGATCAAATACTCCACCCTGTAAAAGAAATGCATGATCATCTTCTAAAGCCTGCAAAGCCTCTTCTAATGAACTTGGTATATTCACATACTTGTCTGTATTCTTACTTTCATACAAGTTTTCCGTAACATATTTATCGCTAGGGTCAATCTTATTCAAGATACCATCAATACCAGCCAAAAGCATTGCAGCAGGTGCATAGTAAGGGTTAGCCGAAGTATCAGGGAATCTAAGCTCTATTCTTTTGCCTTTTGGAGACCCAGTAGGATCAAAAGGTATACGAATAGCAGCTGAACGATTATGATTGGAATACGCAAGATATATAGGAGCTTCAAACCCTTTAATCAATCTTCTATAACTATTAGTAGTAGGGTTAGTAAAGGCTGTAAGCGCTCTTCCATGTTTCAAAATGCCACCTATATAATACTTACATATCTCAGACAGGTCGCTTCCATCTTCGCTAGCAAAGATATTTTTGCCATTTTTAGATAGAGACTGATGAAAGTGCATGCCATTACCATTATCGCCTTTGAGGGGCTTGGGCATAAAGGTTGCTGTCTTACCATAAGAATTTGCAACATTTTGTACAACATATTTCGCCTTCTGTATATAATCAGAAACGTTTGATATACTAGTACACTGAAAGCCTATCTCAGATTGTGACGGAGCAACTTCATGATGATGCAATGTTGGAGAAATACCAACTGCTTTCAACAAAGAAAGAATCTCCGAACGTATATCAGAAAGAGAATCTGTTGGAGAAACTGGCATATAACCACCTTTTTCCCTGGGTCTATAACCATTATTATGGAATTCGTACTCTCGACCAGAGTTACAGGGATGCTCTACAGAGTCAACATGATAAAATGATTGGTTATAATCAACTGAAAATCTAGCATCGTCAAAAATAAAGAATTCCAATTCTGGCCCTACTATCATATCGTCTGCGATACCTGTTTCTCTTAAAAACTCTAGAGCCTTCTCTACAGTAGACCTAGGATCTCTATTGTATCTTTCTCCATTTTTTGGATCGTAAACAGTACAATGCATAATCATAGAATCTTGAGCAGCAAAGGGATCACGGAACATTGTTTTTACATCAGGCATCAATAGCATATCAGACTCATTAATTGCCTTCCATCCTTTAATAGAAGAACCATCAAAGCAGAATCCTTGTTCTAGCACCTCTTCATCAACATAATCAACATCTCTAGTAATATGATGGCATTGACCCAACATATCAGTAAATCTAAAATCTACAAACTTTACTTCATCCTTCTTTAAGGATCTCAAAGCTTCATCATTAATACTCATGAACTACCTCAATGCAAATATAATATAATATAATAGCTGATACTAACATGTAATAGAAATAATTATCAAGGGCATAAAATATATAAATGCAAGATCTATTTACTTAAGAGGAAGAGAACATTATAAAAAGCAAAAGAACTGCTATGGATTGTAGTATAACACGCAACGTCATAAGCTTATTAGACCTCCTACCATCACCGCCTTTAACCATGGAAACAATCCCCAGAATCAATACCAACAGAGTCAATAAGATTATTACTATAACTAACACAATATCTCGTAATCTTTATACTTAATCAGCTATACTTATAACAGAAACATCCTTCAACTGCAATATACAAGACAAAAACAATGCACTCATGTACTTAGAGGTAGCTGAATAAGAGAATCGCATGCATATGCGACTGAGAAACAAAAAGATTACAAGTAAATTTGCATCAATTTGCAATGAATTACCTAGCATAGGGCAATTTTCCTATGCATCATCTACCACTTCCAAAGATTTGATCTTTCTGTGTAATGCGGATCTATCCATCTGTACAAATTCAGAAGTCTTGGAGACATTACCTCCGAACCTCATAAGCTGTGCCTTAAGATATTGTCGTTCAAATTCGTCCCTAGCTTCTTTTAATGGCAGGCGAACCATCGACCAGTCATCTCTTTGACTAACATTTGGTATATCAGAAAATAGATCTGGAGGTAAATCCTTAACATCCACGTATCCATTGGATCCACTAGAAGACATAATTAAGAGCCACTCAACAACATTCTTTAGTTGCCTGATATTTCCTGGCCAATTATAAGTTTTCATCACAGAATAAGCTTCTTCACTGATTATTTTTTTGGGCAATCCCGATTTTTCTGAGAGTTGCTGAATGAAATGCCGGCATAACAATGGTATATCATCAACCCTACTAGACAACGGTGAAACTGCAACAGGTACAACATTTAACCTATAATAAAAATCCTCTCGCATAAGACCAGAGGCAATCGATTGCCTTAAATCACTGGCCGAAGATGATACAATTCTTATATCTACCGGAGTATCTGATGTTGCACCAAGTCTACGTATACTTTTGCTCTGCAACACTCTTAATAAAGCGCTTTGCGCATCATGTGATAAATCAGCAATCTCGTCCAAAAACAATGTACCACCATTTGCCTTTTCAACCAGACCTACCTTCACCTTCTTTGATTCTGCACTTTCAACTCCGAATAGCCTTTCATACATATTACTGCCTGTAAGCGAGCTAGCCTGCAATACAACAAACGGCAATTTACTTCTGTTAGAGGTATTATGGATAAACCTAGCCACAACACTTTTTCCGACACCAGAATCTCCTGTAATTAACACTCTACTATTGGTGTTTTTTAGCTTAGATACTATATTAACTATATCTTTTATGAATTTAGATTCTCCGATCAGGACTCCATCGTGTATTGAATCGTTACGCAATCTTCTGTTTTCTTGCCTTAACACATTAGCCTCAATTGCTCTGGCCAAAGTTAGAGATATACGATCTTCTGTAAAGGGCTTAGCAATGTAATCATATGCTCCCATCTTGATTGCTTTCACGGCAGTGTCTGTATTGCCATGGCCACTCATTATTAGAACTGGGAATCTATTGCTGTACTCTGCTTTAATCTCTTTTAACAAAGAAATTCCATCCATCCCGCCTTCGTCTAGCCAAACATCCAATATCACAGCTACAGGAAGTTTGTCTGCAATTCTCTTTAACGCTTGTCGAGCATTGGCAACAGCAACCACCTTATAACCACGATCCTTAATAATTTCACCTACCAAGAATCTAATGTCCTCTTCATCATCAACGATCAATATATATTGGTCTTCTATGTTACTCACAATACCAAACCTACTCACCAGGTTGCACTGTATATATGTATAACGTCAAATAATATGACTTACAATATTAAAAAGAATAAAAAGAAATTGACCTGGTGTATGTAGTTGTTATAATGACCTTCTCATTAATTCCATTCAAGAATCTAGATGGCAAAGCGCAGCATGAAGTCAAAGGTGGTAATAGTACTGATAATAGCGTGTTTTTTGTTAACTGGTATTACCTTGGGAATTAAAAGTAGCACAGAAGACTCTATAATAGCAGAAGTTGGGAAAAAGAAAATAACCCTCAAGGAATTCAGCGCAGTTTATGATAGCAAATTACAACATGTAAGCAGATTATTAAATCAGAGGGCAAGCCCAGAAATCATTAAGAAAATTAATTTACATAAAATGGCGCTCAATGATTTAATCAACATGAAATTCCTTGACAGCATGGCAGATGACATGAAATTAGATGTAGGTAATTCTAGCGTACTTGATTTCATTAGAAACCAACCTGCCCTAAGTGACAAGAAAGGAAAATTTGATAAAAAGAAATTCAGCAGCATACTAAAACAATTCAACATAAGTGAAAAAGAATATAAAGAAGAAGTTAAATACGATCTAATCCGTAATATACTGGTAAGTGCATTATCTTCCACACCATCGATACCAGACTTTTTAATGAATAAACTCTACAATAATCAATATCAACGACGCACTGTGGATATTGTCAAGATATCTAACGATGCAATTCATAATGTTCAAAATCTAGTTCCATCAAAACAAGAGTTAGAAAGAATTTATGAAGAGAATAAAGATAATCTATTAACCAAGGAATATCGAAACACTCAATACATCACTATTAAAAATTCAGATATAAAAGAAGAAGTCGTGATTGACGACAAAGAAGTTGAGGAAGTTTTACAGGACTATTTAAGCACAAATCAGACATACGATCTAATACAGTTGCGCATACCAGACAAGGACACAGCAGAAAGCTTGTCTAAGGTAGTAAGAGCCAACAATGTTGATGAATTACTAGAACAATTCAAACATAAAGGTGTAAAAAGAATCAATCTGAATATGAAGCATAGATCTAGTTTACCTAGAGAATTCAGATCAATAGATTTTGATAGCACAAACTTTAGTGACATAATAGAATTAGACGGTGAATACAATATATTAAGAGTATCCAAAACATATGAAGCAGATGCAGAAAGCATAACAAAAGCAAGGCAAGAAATATACGAAAGATTAAAAAATGAATATTTGAACAACAAATTATACAAATTTGTACAAAAACTTGAACGGGAATTGGTGATGGGAACCAGTTCATTCCAAGAGTTGGCATCTGCATATAGCCTAACAATAAAAGAAACTGGGCTTATAGACAGCGATGGTTATACACCAGAAGGCAAAAAAGCTGATATACCTAATGAAATATTCAATGACCTGACAGACAATTTATTTGAACGGAGTATCAATGAAACAGGCGTTTTCTTAAGCAGCTCCGAAGACTGTTACTACAATTTAAATGTATTAGAAATTGTAGACAAAAGAGTAATGAGCAAGGATGAGTCAGCAGAAGCATTAGAAATGCTCTGGAGAGAAAAAACCAATCGATACATGCTCACAAAGCTTGCAGAAGAAATAAAAGAACAATTAAGCAGCGGTACAAGTCTGAATTTACTAAAGAGCAGGCATAAAATAGACATAGAAGAGGGAATTACTCTGTATAAGCGAGAAGCAGCATTAGAGATGAACCCACAACAACCCTATCCAATTGAGTTAATACACTCAATATTCGAACTAGAGAATGATAATAGCGTCTCAAGTATATATAGCAACCACACACCTAAAAGCACATTGCTTCTCGGGGTGCTACGAGATATAAAACCCGCTCCTGACAAGGAAGAATATAAGGAGATATTCAATAGATTTAAAGATAAGATGAATGATATGCATAAAAGTATTGTTATGGATAATGTTAATCAACAATTAAGGGACAAATTCAAAGTTAAGATCAATGAAGAATTGCTACGAAAGATATCTGATAGATAGAACATGATCAGACAATGATTACCAAAGCTACGATTTTTCATATACAGCTCTATGCAGACCTTCCATAATCAGGATTATTAATATATAGCACCAATTCGACAAGAGAGAACTCATCTGTCTATAAGTTCATCAGCTCATCAGTCTATACACTAATCAGGATTATTAATATTCATATACAGCTCTATGCAGACCTTCCATAATCAGGATTATTAATATATAGCACCAATTCGACAAGAGAGAACTCATCTGTCTATAAGTTCATCAGTCTATAAGTTCATCAGCTCATCAGTCTATACACTAATCAGGATTACCAATATTCATATACAGCTCTATGCAGACCTTCCATAATCAGGATTATTCATATATAGCACCAACTCGACAAGAGAGAACTCATCTGTCTATTAATCTATCAGTCTATACACTAATCAGGATTACCAATATTCATATACAGCTCTATGCGGACCTTCCATAATCAGGATTATTAATATATAGCACCAATTCGACAAGAGAGAACTCATCTGTCTATAAGTTCATCAGTCTATAAGTTCATCAGTCTATAAGTTCATCAATTCATCAACTCATCAGTCTATAAGTTCATCAATTCATCAACTCATCAACTCATCAGTCTATACACTATTAATACAATAAGAGCTTGTATCAATCTATTGATCAGCAAATATCTTACGACCTATTCTAACTCTAGTACTGCCACACTTAATAGCTGCTATATAGTCAGAGCTCATGCCCATGCTTAGAACAGGAAAATTATAGCTTCTAGCTTTATCACGCATTATATTAAAATATTCATCTGGCACCTTATCCTTAGGGGGGAGGCACATTAGACCTTTAATATTCAAACCAAGATCATGCATGCAATATTCAATGAATTCGCCCACTACAGATAATTTCACGCCACCTTTCAATGGCTCATCGCCAATATTAACTTGTATTAAGAACTCTTTATTATCTAGAGCATAATCGGCTACATATGTGGCAATCTCTTTTGCAATATAGTCACGATCCAGCGTCTCTATCACGTCGAATAATTGCAAAATACCTTTCAATTTATTTCTCTGTAATCTACCAATAAAATGTAATTTCAGATTATCTAATGTACTTCTCAGAGGCTGCCATTTTTCTCTTGCCTCTTGCAATTTACTCTCACCAAACGATCTATGACCATAATCCAGTAGTGGCTCTAACTCAGAGCTTAATCTACCTTTAGTGACCACCAGCAATTCTGTCGCTTTGGAATCCACCGAAATCTGCGAAACAATATATTTATAGTTATCTAATATCGACATCACTCAGCTCCATGCAAATATAATATAATCAACCTTTTGTTCATATAATTATCATACAATCCCAGGAAAATTGGTATCAAAAAAATATGAATATAAAATACCTGTTGATAATAATCATTATACTGAATACAGCCAGCATATCACAGGCAAATGGCGCGGGCAACGGTGTGCATAGTCTCTTACTAGGCAATCCACCAGGAATGAAGGCCAAAGAAGATACTGGTCAACAGCCAAAGAAGATTCAAACGGAAGAAGCAAAGGAAAAAGCACTCGCACCAACAGAAAAGGATATAAAGATTTCAAAAGAACTTACTAAAAAAAGCCGAGACGAGCTTAATATAAAAGAAAAAGAAGACGTTGAAAATATAGAGCAGGCCTATAATTCATCTACCACCAGAGTCGAAATTATTGAGTTCATACAGGAAAGACAAAGGGAACACAAACCATTGGTCTTCAGAGAACTTAATGAAAATCTTGCCGGAGCTAATTTCAGCGGACTGAACCTGCGCAACGCAGATTTCAATGCAACCAATATCATGAATGCAAATTTCACTGATGCTAACTTAAGTTTAGCCTCATTAAACAATACTAATGCAAAAAATGCCAATTTTTCTAATGCTGATATGTATAAGGCTCAAATACTCAACTCTAATCTTAAGGACGCTATTCTTTCAAATACGAATCTCAGCAGAGCTAATATAAGTGGCAGCATCATAAAAAATGCCAAGATAAAGAATGCAAATTTACATATGATAGAAGCAACTTCTGTTAGAGCAAGCGGCATCAATTTAAACAATTCTAATATTAGTGATGCTAATTTTTCTTATTCCGACCTATCTAAATCTACCATTAAAAACTCTAATGCCATAAACGCTGATTTTTCTTTTTGTGATATGCATCATGCCAATATATCACAAAGTAAATTATCAGAAACGAAAATGAAATTTATCAATTTATCACATGCAATAATATATGGCACTGACTTTGAAAACACCAGTATGTTCAGAGCAAATCTCTCAAATGCATATCTTGAGGCTTCTAATCTGAATCAAACCAATTTAGAAAAAACAAACCTAGACAATGCCAATCTAAATCACACAGAAGCTAGTAATAGCTGTTTCGTGGATGCATTACTGAAAGACACTCAGTTTAAATATTCATTTATCTCTGGTTCTAATTTCACTGGGGCTGTGATACAGAATGCCGATTTCAGCAACTCCAACATTGATTATATAATCATGGATGAAGTGGATATATCTAATACAAATTTTAATAACACCAACCTAAGCAGAGCATATATCTATAATTCATACTTCAATAATTCTTCGATCCGAGGGGCTCACTTCAACCTTAGTATATTAAAGAATATATATTTCCTTGATACAGACTTTAATACCTCTAAATTCTATGATACTGGCCTGAAGAATATTCGGTTAATTAACAGCAATATAGATGAAGCATTAATTAGGAAAAGCCCTAGCTATAAAATTAAAGATCAATAATATTGATATTAATAATGAAATATATTACAATTAATACTAACACATATATTGATAATAATAAAAATGAAAAGGAACGGTTTAATTTTTGTGCTCTCCGCACCTTCTGCAACTGGCAAAACTACTGTGGGTAGTTTAATACTGAATGGAAACTATGGTGTGCAGAGATCTATATCATCCACAACCCGAAATAAACGTGACAATGAAATACATGGTCGAGATTATTATTTTTTAACTATTAGTGAATTCGAGCAGTTAAAGAAGGAAGGTAAATTTCTAGAACATGCTTCTGTATTCGGAAATTATTATGGAACATCAAAAAATCAGATAGATGAAATACTAAATAAAGGTGATGACGCCTTGCTAATTATTGATGTGCAGGGTGCACATCAACTTGCAGAAAAAAAGCTGAGCAATGCTGTTTTTATATTCATGCTCCCGCCATCTATGACAGAACTTAAAGAAAGAATTACAAAAAGAGGACATAACAGTACAGAAGAAATCAACCGAAGGATGGACACTGCACGAGAGGAGATAGAGCTCTATAAACGCTATGATTATGTCATCCTCAACCATGATCTAAATCAAGCACGTGACGATATATTGTCCATCATCCGAGCAGAAAGAGTGAAACTCACTAATAGGAAAGAACATGTATTAGAGTTCATTGAGGATAATCTAATGCATCATGATGAACCTATAAAGTAATACAGGAAGCTGTATCAGGATTGATATTCCATCTCTGTCGATTGGGTTCATGTAATTGAATATTGTATTACACGATATTCAATTCGTCCAATATACAACTAATGAAAAATCATTAGCGGTGGAACATTGCATGATTTTCCTGGGTTATCATTCAATATTCAAAGATTATTGGGTTCATGTAATTGAATATTGTATTACACGATATTCAAGTCCAATATACAACTAATGAAAAATCATTAGCGGTGGAACATTGCATGATTTTCCTGGGTTATCATTCAATATTCAAAAACTATTGTTATATAGTCCATAACTAATAGGGAATACAAAATTATTCCTCCATTTTATTAAAACATTGATAATAATGAATGCTATGCCCTAAATTCACTGCCTTCTTGTAATATTTAGTCTCAAAAAAATTATCTGGCAACTGATTCATTAAGTATTTATAATTCAAAATATTGTTAACTGAATTCAGACATAATCTAATCTTCGCAGAGTAGTCATCAGAATCAGTTACTATAATTAACTCCGCATTTTTATACATTACATTACACAAAGAACGCAGAAGATCTACGGATATGAGGCGGCGCTTATTGTGTTTATGCTTGGGCCATGGGTCAGGAAATAATATAAATACCCTGTCAAACAGCATTTGCCCAACACTATTTATAAATTGACGTGCATCACCAGAATATATACGAATATTGCTAATATCCTGATCTTTTATTCTAAATAATAATGAATTAATACCATTAAGGTAGGCTTCACAGCCCACCCAGACAATATTACTATCAACCTTTGCAGATTGACAAATAAAATCACCACAACCAAAACCGATTTCCAAATACATCTTCTCATATCTATTTTTCAGTTCATCTAGTGATTCGTTCTGCATATTATATTCGGGCAAATGCTCTAGACTATATAAATCTCCTTTGCCTTTAATTCTACCATATGACCTAATATACTTGTCCGTATTATCCATAAATCTTACTTGTAGCTAACTAATAATCGCTACTATATATGATCCAAAACAGCAATGAAAGTTACATGTTATGTGTATATATCATCAAATGTAAAAATTTTGTAAAAATAATTTGCATACCTTATTAGATTTAGTATATAATGCTGAACTGTGTTGGGATGTAGCCAAGTGGTAAGGCATCGGTTTTTGATATCGTGTATCGTAGGTTCGAATCCTTCCATCCCAACCAATCTTGAGACCCTGTGTGCTATGACATGCTATTATATAGACTAACTCTGATTACCTCAATATTGGCTAATCTTTCAACTTTCTTGCCAACTGTATTGTTGTTGATGCTATACACCTACATATCTGGTGTACTTATGTCGTCTTTTTTCTATGGAGTAGAAACAACAATAAATTCAGGATTGCTGTACAAACCAATCAGGATAGCTATGATGCAATATAATACTGTTGTATACTGGTGGTGGCCACAAAGAGAGTTACTTGGCTTCATGGTATCTATCAAACTACTATTGTCCTACACAACCCCTTATCTTACTTGGAAATTCGCTCCTATAGCCGGTCGATACATCATCCGGATGATGTTCAAAGGTAATAGCAATAAAGAATATAATAAGGATAACCGAGAAGAAGCCCTGCGGGAGAAACATAGGCACCATCATAACTACACAGCTCCAGATTCATCACAAAACGTAGAGTACACCAAGGAAGAAGCTCTGCTTATTAAACAAAATATACTAAAAAAGGTCAATGAACGGTTAGATAATTCACTCAAAATTAAAAAAGACTAGGTATCAAAGACATGGACATTACTACATTCATGATATTAGTTATCCTGGAAATAGTACTAAACCTTGATAATGTATTATTTATTTCTATCCTGCTAAATGATATAGATAAGAAACATTATCATCTTGTGAAGATAGCAGCCCTCTCATTAGCGGTAGTACTACGCATACTATTATTAATATGTATTAATACGATAATCTCTATAAAGATTGGTGATATTATGCTTAGTAACATAATATTTGCACTTGGTGGTACATTCCTCATATATCAAGGTGCAACTAGCCTTTATATGCAAAATAATGCCCACAAGGAAATAAATAAAAAAAATAAATCTTCGTTAGCAATCATTATGAACATAATATTGGCAGATTTAGTCTTTTCACTTGATTCAATAATTACAGCCCTCGGTCTATCTACCGATATTGAACTTATCGCATATGTAATCATAGTGACCATGGTCATTATAGCTATAATGATGGACTCGCTGATCAAAATTTTGAATAAATATGTGCATCTAAAGAGGATATGTATAATTTTCGTGATGGTAATCGGACTAAAATTGATACTGGCATCAACAGGTCTGCATATAAGCAAGACATATTTGTATGGATCATTATTAATAATCTCACCTGCATATTTAATTATTAAATATCGTACTGCAGGTTAAGAATCAACCCTTTTTCTCATCATCGTCGTCTTCTTCATCGTCTTCTTCTGCGTCATCATCTTCATCATCTTCGTCGTCTTCATCTTCATCGTCGTCATCGTCGTCTTCTACTTCAGAATCTGCTTCATCTTCGTCGTCTTCTTCATCGTCTTCTTCATCGTCGTCATCGTCTTCTTCATCGTCTTCATCTTCGTCATCATCTTCGTCATCGTCGTCTTCTACTTCAGAATCTGCTTCATCTTCGTCTTCATCGTCGTCTTCTTCATCGTCGTCTTCTTCATCCTCTTCGTAATCATCATCCTCTTCGTAATCATCATCCTCTTCCTCTGGTTCGTCCGTGTCATCAGGGACATCCTGAACGACAGCAGCATCCTCTTTCTTAGGGGCTTCAATCGCAGAAGAATCTTCAGAAGCGTCCGATTCTACTTCCTCAGTACTTTCTTCTTCTTTCTTTTGGTCATTACGAGGATCATAAGGCTCTTGTATTGGTACAAAAGTTTGCTTCATCAATCTTCTGATGAAAGTTGGGTCTTCATAATATTTAATCTTTTTAGACTTAATAGGCTGCGATGATTCAATTAGTAATATCTGTTCATCACGAGGCAGTGTAATTACTTCTTGAGGCAATAACAATGCTCTTTGACTTTCTGAAATATGGTATGAACGTGCTGAAGGATTCAAATCTAAATATTTCGGAGCATTTAATGATTTAGCCTTCACTGTTTTATTACCACATAGCTGTGAAATTAAATTGGCTGTTTCAATATTATTGGCAGCAAACGTAATACGATATGTACAGTTAGATAGGAATGAATTCATCCCCGTTTCTTCGTATATGCCTGATAATTGCTGTGTATCTTGCACAATCAAGAATAAAGAACAACAATACCCACGCATATAAGCGATACTAGTTTGAAATAATTCCATTTTACCAAGAGTTGGGAACTCATCCAATAAGTATAATACCCTATACTTTTCTTCTGGAGTAGGCATATGTCTACTCATAAACTCAACTGCTTGCTGATAAAAGACCTGCATCAACGGTTGCAGACGTTTCAAGTTATCTGGTGTTAAGCCGACAAACACAGTTGTTCGCTCTTTCTTAAACTGCATGAAATCAAAATCACTAGAAGCAGTAGCAGTATCAATAATTGGGTTTGCCCACAGCTCTAGCGAAGAGTTTGCCGTAGATATTACACCTGAACGCTCTTTATCAGCTTTTTGTAAGAATGCAGCTGTATTCATGTAAGCAACAGGGTGCATTTTACCCCCATACGTGTCTAAAGAAACCGCCATATTATAATGCACATCATCACTTCTTAGTGTTCTTACTAATTCACCAAAAGATCTAGGCTTTTCTGGCACAGCACATAACTGCAATATTATCCCTAATACTAAGCTTCGAGCCTCATTCACCCAGAAATCTTGTTCTGGTAATAATAAATTACAAATCTTTTGTACATCATCTACCATTTGACCTGGTTTCTTACTTATCCAATCTAATGGATTATAACAGTGCGTTATACCATCTTGATCAGCTGGGCTCCAGCAATACACTTTATTACCAAGCCTCTTCCTGTATCCACTAGTTAATTCATAGTTTTCCAGTTTAATATCATGACATATCACGGATTCTTCCCAATATAATAAGTTTGGAATTACAAAACCAACACCCTTACCAGAACCTGTGGGAGCAAATAATAATACATGCTGACAATCGTCTGCTACCAAATAACCACGCTTATCTCTACCTAACAACTTGCCTTTTCTGGCACGAAGTCCTATCTTTCTTATATCTGATTCTGTTGCCCAGTCTGCATTACCATGCAGAGACTCTTCTTCATCAAACGGCCTCCAAGCCAATAACTGCTCTCTTGTTTTAATTAAAATGATAATAATAATCCCAAAAGGTATACCAGCCCCGATCAATAGATTTTTCTGGACATCACTAGTATAGGTAAAAAAGTTTGCCATATAGATGAATATCGTTGGCCACAAGCTCCTTGGGAAATCAACAAAATTAGGCTGTATAGCCTTGAAATTAATATATTCTGGCCCCCATTGCAGCCCAACAAAGATAATACCCGACATATAGAGAGCAAATCCCAACACACCAGCAATGATCAAGAACACTATGACTATATTCTTTACATCTCTGCCCAAGCCGTGTTCTATATCTTTACCCATTTCTTACCTCTCTATCATGACTTTAATAGGCTTTTAGTAAATAAGATATCTGATAGATACCTCTTGCCCTTCTCATGCCTCTTTAGCTGAATGACAATATCTATTACATTTATTATATAATTCTTAATCTGTTCCTCGCTAATACCAAGGCCTGCTTGCATAACCATCAATTTCATTTGCTCTATCGCCATCAACGGTGTATCAGCATGCAGCGTGGATATAGATCCAGGATGACCAGTGTTTATTGCTCGTAAAAAACTGAATGCTTCGGCACCACGTAATTCCCCGACAATGATTCTATCTGGACGCAATCTCAAACAAGATTCGATCAAGCTCTGAGTATCAACCTTTGCCCTACCCTGATCACCCTTTGACGAAATAAGGTGCACTTTATTTTCATGTTTATCTAGCACTATTTCTCTTGCATCTTCTACTGTGATCAGCCGCTCATTTTCTGGAATATTTCTTAACACGGCATTAGTGAATGTTGTTTTTCCAGTCGAGGTACCACCACTAACTATAATATTTTTCTTTGCCTTAACAGCCACCATCAACATCTCTTTAATTTTTCCGGCTTGCAAACAATCTTGTAATAATTGATTCACTTTTTCACCTTCATTATTTCCTTGTGCAAGAGATTCAAATGCTCCCATTTTCTCATAATCATCCAAGGATAATTGAACTGGAGATGGCTTACGAATAGACATTACAACCCTACCGGCTTCACAAGCAGGAGGAAGAATAATTTGTACACGATAGCCATTTGAAGATATTGTTGCAGACAACAAAGGCTTTTCAGAGCTGACACTTTGTTCAGTGGCTTGTGCAATAAGCTGACTTAAATGCTTCATGTGGGCAAAATCAAGTTCAGGCACATCATACTTCACCATATCACCACCCTTCTCAACCCAGGCAATCTTTGGCTCATTAATAGAAATTTCACTTACATCTTCTTGGCTGAATATACCCTGCAGAGGTGTAAGATATTTATTTAATGCCGTATTGTTCATAATGTAACCTGTAAAATTTACTCTATGTCTTCCACAGCAGCACGAGGGAAAACTATGTCCTGGTTAACCTGCACCTTAAACCTGGTTCCATGTGCGATCCTTATAGTAGGTGCCACATCTTGTGTATATCTATCAACTATCTTTTTTAGAGATCCAGATACATCACTCACGACATCTTTTGCAGCATCGACAAACACATCTCCAGATCGTGTAACTGTACCATCAGCTCCACGAGTGGTAGTGCTTTGAGTATCTTTATCCACTACCTTTGAAAGCACAACGCTACTGGCAAGTGGAATAATACTACTCAGCACCGCACCTTTTATTGATGCACCAAGCTTAGCATCTAGAACACCTGGCATACCTGCTCGACCAAATTGATCAGCAACTCCAGAAGCAATCGGTATATCAACACCATTCGGTAATATTAATCTAGTCCAAGCAATTTCCAATCTATCTACATTAAAAGAAGTGGGCTGCTGATATTCACCGATTAATTTCGAACCAGCAGGAATTAATACATGATAACCAGCTTCTGCATACACATCACGACTCACCAGCGCTCTTAACATTCCTGGAACATCTGTATCTATAGCTGTTTCCAGTGTAGCATCTATCATCTTACCTTGCAGTATCATATATGGTAACAAGCCAACTAAAGTAACAGAGATTTGTGATGCCCCTGTTCTTTGTAATGCATCATCCTCACTCACAAATTTTTTATCTTTTTTTAAAACATCACGGAAATTCTGTACAGAATCAGGATCCAATAAAGAGCTAGGATCATTCAAATTAGGTCCTCCTCCTCTAGAGCCACCTCCGCTAGAGCCGCCACCATACGCTCCTCCAGAAGCTCCCGAGCCTCCACTTCCACCTACAACACCTATTCCACTAATACTTATCTCCTGGGCTGGATCAATAGAAGGAGGCTGCAATGTAGGGGCAACAGGTATACTCGCCGGCCTAGGAGGGGATGGCAAGATAACTGGAGGGGGTGGAATCGATATAGAGCCAAAAGAAGGCGGCGGTGGCGGATCATCAAATTCTATAGGAGGTAATTCAGGAGGTCTACTAATAGTAATAACCTTGGGAATCTCATTCACAGAAGGTGCATGCAATGTACTAACTATATCTTCTATTCTTTCTTCTTTCTCTTTACTACTTTCTTCAGCAGTATCATCACCAGAAAAGATATTGAATATAACAAATAATGAAACAACCACTATTCCAGCAATCATAAGGTTTTTTTTAGCAGCGTCCATACCAACAGCTGATTGTCTTCCCTCTACTGCAGCCTTATCATCCGTGAATTCATCATCCACATCATTTTTTATGTTCTGACTCATAACTATAACCCCTACTTACTTAACTTAATTTTTGTACCTAACTACACGTAAATTCTTATTTTCCTTAATCAATATGAATTGATCTGCAACAGAGTCCACTACAATGCTATTGTTATTCGACAAATATGATCTGCGCATAGGAACCGCAATTCCATTTTTATTTATCATCGCAACACTAGGAAGCTGTGAAATATCCTTTGGCAGCCCCACAAAAGAGAAGATAGTTTTCTTACCATTGTCTCTAATTGCTGATGGTGCTATAGACCTATCACTCATATCATATTCATATCTGCCAACGCTATCACCAAAATTGGCCTGTTCACGTTGTAATTTTTCTGGATAGAAAAATTTGATTGTGTATGTCATATCATCTGCGGAATAATCGCCCTTCTCAGCAGATCTTAAGCTGAATATATAATTATGTTTATTAGTCACAATATGCATATTAGTTTTAATACCATAAGCAGTTGGTCTAATAAAGAACATCCCCTTCTCTCTGTGAGACACCTCCCAGCCAGATTGTTCTCCCATCATATAATACTTAACTATTTCCCCTTTATCGAATCTAATCACAGATTGATGATGGCAATGAAGAAACAGATCAAATATATCATTCTCATTGTAAACCATGAGCTTCACTCTGCTGTCCAATGTTGTTGGAACTCCATTTGCATTAACATCCTGAGCTGGCAGAGAAATCATCAAAGAAATCAACGCAGCACAAAAAATATGTACAAATCTTTTTTTATAAATATTCATTATCAAGCCTATAAGATGTTACCAAGAAACCCAGGGGGTTGATATAACGATCATCCTGGCCAAGATTCAACTTGGCATGATCAAATGCAACTACTGCAATTTTATCCTTTTTGATGATCCCATTATGTGTGCTCGCAGTAATACGAAAACGAACCTGCGCCGATTTTTGTGCTATATATTGTATAGACTTTATTTTTATACTAGAGCTCTTCACTCCAGCGTATACGTTGAAAGGACTTTCCTTGTTGTCAGATCGCAACCCACGTACAAAATCGTTGTATACATCCTGTGAGGACATGAGTCTAGTTTCTTTATAAAAATTATGTTCAAAGGTATTAGGATCAAACAATTCTCTAGAACGCAGATATCTGACTATAAAATAATTATTAATCGCCTCATCCGCGGAATATTCATCAACTGTGATGGGATCAACAACTGTTGTAACACCAGATTTCTTATCCACCTCAATAATAAAAGGTTCAATCGATTTGCTATGAGAAAGATCAATAACAGCCAGCGCACTAACCCCCACGCCGAACAAACATATTAATGTCACCAGCAATAGAAAATTGCGCTGCACTACAGCAGACTGATAAATATCATCATACCAACCACTAGCGTCTTTAATGACAGTTCTAGTTTTATGCTTTTTCTTCGTCGTCATTGTAGATTACGCCACCCTAACCATTTAATGCCCAATGTCTACTACGAAAAGGTTACATCAATATTAACTCTAGTGTATGGCTCACAAAAACTAATTATTATTAGTATAATTTCATTAATTAATACTCATAGCACAAATAGCAGCGCAACATATAATCCATATAATCCATATAATAAATTATTGTATACTGAGTTGACTACCAATTGCCTATAATAGAGGACTCTCAGAGCAGAGTTTCAATACCCTGTGCATCTTTTTCTGAA
This sequence comes from Rickettsiales bacterium, assembly GCA_965262395.1. Lineage (GTDB taxonomy): Bacteria > Pseudomonadota > Alphaproteobacteria > Rickettsiales > Anaplasmataceae > CBDHFF01. Next base: position 323,900 of record OZ253531.1, on the reverse strand, counting down.
AATATGTATATAGAGAAACATTCTAAGGTGTATATAATTGAAATGGTGCGGTCGAGAAGACTCGAACTTCCAAGGCCTTTTCAAGCCACAGCGACCTCAACGCTGCGTGTCTACCAGTTCCACCACGACCGCAAGTAACAACAAAGATAGTTGATTAATCCACTTATGTACAGATATTTTAATACCGAACATGAACTATAGTTATTGATCAATAACTATAGCACCAGAATTCAATATAGAATCTTACACCTACAGCACGATTCAATAATTAGAGCAATTATCGGATTCTAACCAGAGGCTTACTTTATTAAGCCGAGCAATATTAAAGATCTTTTTATTTTTTTATATCTTCTTTGTATAATAATATTACTATCCCTCATAAATATGATTATGTGATCATTTTTTGTCTTGCGAAGATTATCAATAATCAATATTAAATATAATTTTACATTCTTACAGATTATTTTTATAAAATAATGCAATATAAAAAATGCATACAAATAAACAATACAAGCTCTGCAGAGCTTGCTATAGAAGGAAACCGGACTATCAAATGAAATAATTTATATCACTAAACAGCATTCATCGATCTAGATTCGAACATAGAATGTTTACTATCCGTCAATGATTAACCTCTATACTACTCGGCAGTTAACCCTCACATAATAGAGAATTAGATGCTAGAAAAACCTGATATGTATAAGATAACATTTGAGAAGGAAGAAATTCCTGAAAATATTATGAAATCTGTGCTCGAACAATGCTTTCACAAAAGCATGGAACAGTCCAAGGACATAATAAATGAGATACAAAAAGTAGGATCACATTCATTTGGACCTTATACAAGCGATATAATAAAAACTAAAACGTTAGAAATATTAAATCTAACCAGAAAAGAAAAGTCTAATAACAACATTCATTTAATAAAAAAGGGGTTACAATATGTGGTCAAAGTATCTTGAAAGCACAATACATAGGGCCTTAACTTTGGCCTGCGACTATAATCATGAATATGCAACTCTAGAACATTTGCTCTACGCGCTAATTAGTGATCCTGATGCTAGAGAAATATTAATTGGATGCAAGGTAAATATCAAATCTTTACAACAAGATTTGATGGATTTTGTAAATAACGAGCTAAAAGCTCTGGTTACTAACTCAGAAGAGGAAGTAAAACCAAGCTCTTGCTTTTTAAAAGTAATACAAAAAGCAATAATTAGCACCCATTCATCTAGAAAATGCACTGAAACCAACGGCGCTGATGTATTAGCACAGATTTTGTCTGAATTTGAAGCACATGGAGCATATTTATTAAGAAAATATGGCATGACACACATTGATATCATGAACCTTATTTACAATAAGTCTTCGTCTTCACCAATTGAAGGAAGTATTGAATATAATATATCTCCAATCAATTTCTTCAGTGAATTAGGCCAGGATAGATTTGCAGCACAGCAGAATGAAGAGAAAAACAAGGAAAGCAGTCAACCTGACTCTGAACCCAAAGAACCAGAAGTTTTATCTAATTACTGCATCAATCTTAATAAAAAAGCTCGAGCTAATAAAGTAGACGGACTAATAGGCAGAGATCATGAAATTGAAAGAACAATTGAGATCTTGTCTCGTAGAACCAAAAATAACCCTATATTTGTTGGTGATCCTGGTGTTGGAAAAACGGCAATTGTAGAGGGTTTAGCTTTGAAAATAGTAAAAAACGAAGTACCGAAAGTATTGAAAGATAATATAATATATGTTCTGGATATGGGGTCATTATTGGCAGGTACAAGATATAGAGGTGATTTTGAAGAAAGAATCAAGTCGATACTACAGGCAATAGAGGCTAATCCGAAAATTATTCTATTCATTGATGAAATACATACAATTATTGGAGCAGGAGCAACTAGTGGTGGCTCTATGGATGCAAGTAATTTACTTAAACCAGTTTTAGCACGTAATGGGGTACGCTGTATTGGCGCAACCACACATCAAGAATATAATAAACAATTTGAAAAAGATCGTGCACTTGTTAGAAGATTTCAAAAAATAGACATCAAGGAATCCTCAAAAGAAGAAACATTCAAGATATTGCATGGCATTAAGCATTATTATGAGCAATTTCATCAAATCAAATATACTGCCAGCGCAATACGCTGTGCAACTGATTTATCAGCAAGGTATATAACAAATAAAATGCTTCCTGATAAGGCTGTAGATGTAATAGATGAAGCCGCTTCACATTATAAAATACACAATGAAAACAACCCCAATTGTGATAAATTAATTACAACTAAGGACATAGAAGAAACTGTCTCCCGTATCGCCAATATACCTTGCCAGAAGCTTTCGACAAAGGAGAGTGAAAAACTCAAAATGTTGGAATATAAACTAAAACAGAAGATATTTGGTCAAGATGAGGCAGTGCAAATCATGTACTCATCCATCAAATTGGCAAAAGCTGGTCTGAATAGGCCAGAGAAACCTCTCGGATGCTATCTATTTGTTGGACCAACTGGCGTAGGAAAAACAGAACTAGCTAAGCAAATTTCACATAATCTTAATATGGAATTAGTAAGAATTGATATGTCTGAATATATGGAAGCCCATACTGTTGCGAGAATGATTGGCTCCCCTCCTGGCTATGTTGGTCATGAAGAAGGTGGATTACTTACTGATGAAGTATATAAAAATCCATACTCAGTTCTTTTGCTTGATGAAATAGAGAAAGCACATAATGATATATATAACGTTTTGTTGCAATTAATGGATTATGGCTGTGTTACAGACGCCACGGGCAGGAAAGTTAATTTCACTAATACCATTGTAATTATGACAACCAATGCTGGTACCACGGAAATGAGCCAAGCCCCTATTGGGTTCTCACGTGATGTAGATTTTAATGCAACAGAAGGAAAGAAAGCTGTAGAGCGATTGTTCACACCTGAATTCAGAAATAGATTAGATGCTACAATACATTTCAAACCATTGTCAGAAGATACAATCAAGAAGGTAGTTGAAAAATTCTTATCACAACTACAAGCTCATTTATTAGAGAAAAAAATAACTCTTACTATAAGGTCCTCAGTTCACAAACACATCCTAAGTAAAGGATATAATGTTGAATTCGGCGCAAGACCTATTGAAAGAATTATAACAGAAGAAATCAAAACTAAACTTGCAGATGAAATGCTCTTTGGCAAAGTAAAAGAAGGAAGCAATGTAATAGTAGAGGCCAAGAAAGGCGAAGTATGCTTAACAATAAATAAAGCAGCAAAGAAACGTGCCGTCAGCAAAGCTAAGAAGAGCCTAGAAGAGGAGGTCAAGGGATAGAAAATATGAACCTTGTGTATGGAATATAATCATATCCACACACAAGATTTGTAGTCGTATTTAGATTCGTTGAATACCTATATAAATAGCCTGAAATGGTAAATATGAACCTTGTGTATGGAATATAATCATATCCACACACAAGATTTGTAGTCGTATTTAGATTCGTTAAATACCTATATAAATAGCCTGAAATGGATTATCAGATAAATTCTTGGTTGACAACTAATGTTAACCATTTATAATTTTCTGCTGAAAGATTATTATGTGGTTGCTATGAGTTTTGTAAAAAGATTGAAAAATGAGTTAGATGAGTATCACCTACTAAAGCATAGTTTTTATCAAGATTGGCAAGAAGGAAAATTAAAGATCGAGGATCTACAATACTATGCTACACAGTATTTCCAGCAAGAAAAGAATTTTCCTAGATATCTAAGTAGCATACACACTCAATGCGATGATATTAAGACACGACAAGTTATACTAAATAATCTAGTGGACGAAGAAAAAGGAGAGAAGAACCACCCAGAACTTTGGTTGTCTTTTTCTGATGCGCTAGGAATGAAAAGAGAAGAAGTAATAAATGCTAAGTGCAATAAGCACACTAAGGAGCTTATCAAAACGTTTTTTAGACTTTGCTCTTCCTCTGTTGAAGAAGGATTAGGCGCAATATTTGCGTATGAATATCAGATACCAGATATAGCAAGAACAAAAATAGAGGGATTAAAGGAATTTTATAATATAAGTAGTAAAGAGGCGATAGAATTCTTTACCACTCATATCATTGCTGATGAATGGCATGCAGCAGAAGAAGAGCTATTAATTGAGAACCTATCACCAGAGAAACAACTCAAGACTCTATCTGCGGCAAAAGAGGCGGCAAAGTCTCTATGGGGCTTCCTTGATGGTATCAATATAGAAAGAAAAAAAGAAGAAATCGCTCATTAATGGATGAATTTGTAAGATTTTTTATTGATTGTGTGACTAACAATTTAGCGAACATGGTGTTGAATAAACAGATAAAGATAGTAACCTGATATTACAAAGCGTTTAATTCTTGTGAGATTCTCTATTGATTATGTGATTAGGTGATTATGTGATTAGGTGATTATGTGATTAGGTGATTATGTGATTATGTGATTATGTGATTATGTGATTATGTGATTATGTGATTATGTGATTATGTGATTATGTGATTATGTGATTATGTGATTATGTGATTATGTTATGATTATGTGATTATGATTATGATTATGTGATTATGTGATTATGTGATTATGTGATTATGTGATTATGTGATTATCAACGTAGCCTATATTATGTTGAATAAAAAGATAAAGATAATAATCCTATATTAAAGAGCATTTAGTGCATATCAATAATTCATCTTAGGCCGCTTCTCTATGTAATGCTGGATGATTAAAAAATAGATAATTAATAATATTTCCATACCAGGTCATTCATGCTATATACGCAATATTATCTATGAATTATCGGGATGACAGTGGTTAAAACAGTCAGCATATTGGGTTCCACAGGCTCAATAGGGCAAACTTCTAGTAAAATAATTAAATTATTTCCTGCTGAATATAAGGTCAAGGCACTAATTGCAAACAGCAATGTTAAACTATTAGCAAAGCAAGCTCTCGAGCTTGATGCAGAAATTGCTGTAATCAACGATCAGTCACTATATACAGAACTAAGAGAACTATTATCTGGCAGCGAAACAAAGGTATATTGCGGATCAGATGCTGTGGTGCAAGCTGCTTCCGAAAAAGCAGATGTGATAATATCTGCAATCACCGGCTTTTCTGGGCTTCTTCCTACACTATCTGCTATAAAACAAGGTACAACTGTTGCTCTGGCCAACAAAGAGTCTTTAGTATGCGGCGGAAAGTTAATACAAACCCTGGTAAAACAGCATAACACTAATCTAATTCCGATAGACTCAGAGCATAATGCAATATATCAAATGCTACGCAATAACAATGAAAAGTCAGTACAATCTTTGACTATAACTGCCTCTGGCGGCCCATTTCTTAACTTTGAACCCAATATGATGAAGGATATAACCCCGCAGCAAGCAACATCACATCCTACTTGGTCAATGGGGAAAAAAATCTCTGTAGATTCAGCAACATTGATGAATAAAGCTCTAGAGCTAATAGAGGCAAGTTACTTATTCCCAGAATTCCGTGATCACATAGAGGTTATAATACACCCACAGTCAATAATACACGCAATTATTGCTTATGTAGATCATACAAATATGGCCTGCATGAATATTCCGGATATGGCTATACCAATCTCCTATGCATTAAAATGGCCAGATAGACATACGCTTCCCGAATCAATGAAGCTGGATCTAGCTAAGATAGGTACTTTGTCCTTCTTAGAGGCAGATGAGAAAAAATACCCTGCTATAAGCATAGCAAAAACAGTGCTAAACAAAGGGCATGAATATATAGTGGTAATGAACGCTGCAAATGAGGTTGCGGTCGATCTATTTCTACAGCAAAAGATAAGATTTATAGATATACTAGATATAGTAGGGGAAGTAATAGGTAAACATCAGAAAAGTTTTTGTATAGACTCCATAACAGGCATACAAGAACTTGATAAAGTTATCCGTTATATGACAAAAGACCAAGCAAAAATTCGTTTAGCTAAAGTCTAGAAGAACAATCAGATTAAAAGCCCATAGCAGTATCAGCAAATTTCTATAGAGAAATCATGCAGGAAATTTCTGCATCATACTGAGCTAATAAGCCAAGAACATATTTTAATATGCACAAGATATTATTATCTCAATTACTAAGGACCTGCTGCTCATCGATATGATAACCATAAATCGCATGAAAAATTATCACAAAGATCATGACCGACAAGTCGGTGATTCATTAATTCAACAAAAATTCATTGAAATTACTTCCTAATCGCATGAAAAATCATCACAAAGATCATGACTGACAGGTCGGTGATTCATTAATTCAACAAAAATTCATTGAAATTACTTCCTAATTGCATGAAAAATCATCACAAAGATCATGACTGACAAGTCGGTGATTCATTAATTCAACAAAAATTCATTGAAATTACTTATTAATCGCATGAAAAATCATCACAAAGATCATGACTGACAAGTCGGTGATTCATTAATTCAACAAAAATTCATTGAAATTACTTATTAATTGCATGAAAAATCATCACAAAGATCATGACCGACAAGTCGGTGATTCATTAATTCAACAGAAATTCATTGAAATTACTTCCTAATTGCATGAAAAATCATCACAAAGATCATGACTGACAAGTCGGTGATTCATTAATTCAACAAAAATTCATTGAAATTACTTATTAATCGCATGAAAAATCATCACAAAGATCATGACTAACAAGTCGGTGATTCATTAATGATCATCTACTAGAAGTATATACGTGACTGTATTAATTGATCATAAGATCATCCAACTTACACTACAGTAATTAGCATCTTCAAACTACATACTATTCATTATTTTTCAGAGAAGATGCCACCGTCGATCAAGTCAAAAAATATAAAATTACAATACTAATCCACTAGAAAGGAATTTCATCATCAAGGTCATCTTTAGATAAGTCTCCGGAAGATTTATCTGAAGGCTTAGCAACCCCTCCTCCTCCACTATCTTCACCAAAAATGTCATCATCCTCTTTATTTGACGAATTAACCGCCTGTTTTTCTTCAGACACCTGCCCTGTCATGTAACGATTATTATGCACAGTACGTTTATGTTTACCGCTTTCATCTTTAGCTATCCAAGCCGCAAATTCAAAGACCTCTCCCTCTTTCGCATCACGAGGAATAGCCATCTTACCTGAAAACTCAGGTCTATTTCGCTGTCTATCTTCGTCATTTAGCTCGTTATTGTAAATCATAATCTGACCAGGGTTCATTGTAAAATTATTACTCATCAACTGACTCCATTTTGTATCTCTTACGTATATAGTAAAATACAAATCTCAATATAACAATTTATTTCTTAACCTTCACAATAAAAAAGATAATTTACTTCTTTGTTTTCTTTGCTGCACCCTTTTTAGCGGCTGCAATTTTGGCCTTTGCTGCTACTTTATCCTTAAATTTCTTGGTTGACATCTTTTTCTCTATTACTTCTAAGGCTCTAGGCAACTCTACGGTAAATACATCATCAGGGTCTTTAATTGATACATAAACTCCGTCATATACAACATATGGGCCAAAGCGTCCTATACCTGCTTTTATATCTTTTCCAGTTTCAGGATGAGCGCCAATCATTCTTGGCAAAGAAAGTAGCTGAACTGCAAGATCTAATGTTAAATCTTGCCCCTTGATATGATCAGGTATCGTAGCGCGACTTGGCTTCTTTTTACCTTTCTCAACTATCTCGCCCAATTGCAAATATGTACCATATGGACCTTTTTTAATCAAAATATCTTCACCAGTTTTTGGATCTTTACCTAAAACATCGGGAAATTCTTCATCGCCTGTTTTTGAGCCATCACCTAAATTATACTCATCTCCCACATTTCGAATATGCTTACACTCTGGGTAATTTGAACAACCTATAAATACACCAAATTTACCAATTTTCAGATTCAATGACCCCTTGTTGCATTCAGAACAATTCTTCTCTAATTGTTTCGTTTCTTTATTATAAAATAAGCAATATTCCATAATATCATTCAAAGAATTAAGAACATCTGTAATCGTATGCTCCTTAGCTGCTTCTATCTTTAGAATGAATGCTTTCCAGAACTGCCTCAAGATATCTTTCCATTCAACTCCACCGCTAGCAATCTTATCCAAATCTCGTTCAAGATCCGCAGTGAAGTCATATTCAACATATTGTGTAAAAAAGCTTATCAGAAATGCTGTAACTACACGCCCTCGAATCTCTGGAAAGAACCTCTTTTTATCTAATTTTACATATTCTCTATCCTGTAGAACAGAGATTATTGCAGCATAAGTCGATGGCCTTCCTATGCTGAGCTCTTCCATCTTTTTAATTAAACTGGCCTCCGTATATCTTGGTGGCGGCTGCGTAAAGTGCTGCTCTGGCAGCAACAGATTAAGTGTACAAATCTCTCCGATTTTTAAAGGAGGTAATAATTTATCCGTACCTTCAGAATCTTTAGTGTCTGAGCTTTCACGATAAACTTTATAAAAACCATCAAAAGACAATATAGAGCCTGTTGTTTTAAATTTTGCATACTGATCAATGGTTTCTATGATGATTGCACATTGATCTAGGGTTGCAGATTCCATCTGACAGGCCACAGTACGCTTCCAAACAAGATTATAAAGCTTAAATTGCTCATCAGAGAGATATGATTTTATACTATCTGGCGTTAAATTAACGTCCGTGGGTCTTATAGCTTCATGCGCTTCTTGAGCATTTTTAGATTTACTCTGATATTTCCGTACATCCTTAGGTAAGTATTTATCATCAAAATGATCCCCTATAAACCCTCGTATATTCTTTATTGCTTCATCGGCCATATAGAGCCCATCCGTACGCATATAAGTGATCAAACCTACGGATGATCCAGAGCCATCAATATCAAGTCCTTCGTATAATTTTTGTGCTATATTCATGGTCATCTTAGCACTAAATCCCAATTTCCTTGAAGCATCTTGCTGTAAAGTCGATGTAATAAAAGGTGGGCTGGGATGCCTTTTAACTTTCTTTTCCTCTATATTCAGAACCTTAAAATCCTGATTTTCAACTCTTGCTACAATTTCACTGGATCTCGCTTCATTTGGAATATCAAATTTATCTAATTTGTTATCTTCCACATGAGTAAGGGTCGAAAGAAATTTTTGTTCCTTGGAACTATTAAGGTCAGCCTTTATAGACCAATATTCTCGTGCAGTAAATCTTTCGATCTCATCTTCTCTATCACAGATAAGACGCAAAGCCACTGATTGAACTCTACCAGCGGATCGACTACCTGGCAACTTTCTCCATAGAATTGGTGAGAGTGTAAAACCCACTAAATAGTCCAGCGCTCTTCTTGCTTGTTGTGAATTAATCAAATGAAAATCAAGATCACGTGGATTTTTAATAGCATCTTGTACGGATTTCTTGGTAATCTCGTTAAATACAACTCTATGTATTTTAGCATCTGCTTTTACTGCTTTTTTCTCTTTTAAAACTTCAATCACATGCCAAGAAATTGCCTCACCTTCACGATCTGGATCAGTTGCAAGATATATGGTTTCCGATTGTTTTGCTGCTCTTACAAGTTCTTGTATATATTTTTTAGAACGATCAATAATATTATATTCTATTTTAAAATCCTCATTTGGCAAAACAGACCCATCTCGCGACGGAATATCACGCACATGACCTAAGGAGGCTAGAACTATAAATTTATCACCGAGATATTTGCCAATAGTTTTGGCTTTAGCTGGTGATTCCACGATTAAAAGATTCATATAGAATTCACAAGAAAATTACGACCAGAGAAAGAAAGCACTTTAAATACGATCTGTTTATTAAGAAAGACTTATTTTACACAAATAAATATAATTAACAAGCATGTCTTAAAATTATATATATATGCAATATCTTCCAAATTATCTTCTGCAACACAATCTAATTCTCTAGCTTTGTGAGCAATATTAGATATTACTTGCTTATTTACTGACTTGCTTGCTGACTTAGAATAAGTTAACTTATTCTGCATTACAACCTGCGGTTATATTGACTTATGGGGGATATGATGCTATAATATTTTCGGTGTCATACGTGCGGCAACAAACGGTGACAGAAACAGTAAAGATATTTGTACTATAACAGACTGTAGGTTACATTAAAATTCACAAGAGATATAATTAACAGTGGGATTTATCTACAGCTTGATTATTGGCAATATATTTGGGAGATGAACAATCATGGCATTCATTGCAAAAAATACAAAGATATCATTGATAGTAATTGCTGCCATAGGCGTAGCAGTATTAATTATACTAATATTGCACGCACTCTTTATATCGCTATTCTCGAATTCTTCCAAGAAGAAAGCAAAAGATATTGAGGTAACAAAACTTCAAACGCACCAAAGCTTTATAGAAGGCATAGATAATACTTTAGAGAATGCAAACTTACATATGTCAAAAACAGAAAATACATTAAAGAAGATTGGAGAACAGCAAGGTTCGTCTGAAGATATAGGTGCAGGAGCAATCTTTGATACAATATGCGAGGGCACAGACGGAGATTACGTGAAACCACTTAAAAATGCCACAAAAGAAGTTTCCAAAATAACCGTGAGTGAGGAGAGAGCGCAAATAGAACAAGGCAATGCTACCAAAGAATTAAAAAAGAGTATAGCAAAGAGCACACCAACTATCTCTAATGATATAGCAAGGTACATAATTGAAGCTGAACTTTCTAGCAACGATTACAAACAACGTACAGTACGAGGCTTAAAGAAATATCTTCCACCACAAATAGTGCTGGAAGATGGGAACTTGCAAAAAAAGCTACACGCTATAACGCAGATGGTTCAAAGAAGTCACAAACATGTGAGTACACATACTCTTGTGATGGATGAAGATAAACGTTCGAGTGCAATCAATGCTTCTTTGGCCAAGCTAAACCAAGAACTATCTGACATTTCAATGGACCTGAGTAATGTAAAACAAGCTTGCCATAAGAGCTGCTATGATGAAACCATGGGGAATCAGCCATTCCGCCCTCTTACGACGGATGACAAGGTTATAAAGAATCAGGCCAAGATCACTGAATGCATTGATGAAATACGAAAGGAAATAGATAAATTACAAACTGAATTAAGTAAATGTAATCCAAATAATATTCAAAATAGTAGGTTTGCAAATATTGGGGACATAGCAGAAGCTACGATTACATCATTCAGATCTAAGATCGACACTCTTATAGTAAAATCTGAAGAAATGCTTAGTGAAACAGAACAACTGCTGACTGCATCAACCTCTACTAAAAAATCACCCTCTACTGAAAACTTTGGGCACCCTACGAAGGGTTTGGCTGCTTATCAGGTGCAACATAGTATATTAAACCAGCAAATCCATAATCTCAGATCATGCTTAGCAATGAAGATACCTGGGATAACCGATCAACATGGCATACATAGTACTATTACCGCTAGGCCAATAGACCTAATGGGGATACAGGAGAAAGAACAGAACATTGCAACCATAGCTGATGCACTAGCAGAATATTTGCTCTCAATCGGCGCAGTAGAGGTTAATAAGGAACCTATTACAGACATATCTTTCTATAATGCATTAGCGACATCTGTTATAGGTGCGATGATGTCTTATTATAACGCTAGTACATATGCATCGAAAAAACACAAAACATACGACACAGGGGGTCTTTTTGCTGTAGTCGTCACACAAAATTTAGAGAAAATATACAATGGACTATACAAGAAGAGTAGCGATCAATCGTTAGGAGCCGAAGCAACTGAACATGATCCAGTAAAGCTAAGTTGGGGGGAGATAGAAATCAGCAACATAAAATATGAGCATGTGTTATCATTGCTCTGTAATGCGTTCAATATTAATAATGCTGATGCAGAACAATTACAAGCTCTAAAAGGAAGATTATCGAGTCACCATCTGCCCTTTGATCATTCTCCTCCTGTTGCTGTGATAGGCATGATTACTTCTACAGCAGAGGAAAAGAAGAAAGAGGAAAGCGTTGCTGAACAATTTGCTAATACATTAGTTGTTGAAAGTGGGCATGTTACTGCTGCGATTCCTGAGATACGTGAAATGTCAGACACATTGATAAGGGAATTCACACCATACTTACAAAAGGTTGTGGACGCAAAGGAGGCCGAAAACAAGATATGGGCAATGCATATTGAGCCACAAGCTACAGCTGAGCCACAAGCTACAGCTGAGCCACAAGCTACAACTGAGCCACAAGCTACAACTGAGCAACAAGCTGCTGCTCAGCAACAAGCTGCACTAGTGAAGGAATCAGCGCAGTCAGAATTTAATGACATTGTTACACAGAGAATAATGGAGCGTACAGTAAAAATATTAGGCACGGATGTCGTAGGGATTGATGCGATCAGGGATGCAATCAAACAAAAGCAAGATAAACTACAGTCTCTACTAAAAATTCAGGCACGAATTAGTACAGGAATTAAACAAATGGAAGCCTATGCAGAAGCAAAAGCTAAAGACACTCCACAAACAGATACATCAGATGAATCAGAAAAGCCTGCTACAGAAGACGATGCAAAAGCTAAAGGCACTTCACAAGCAGATACACCCGATGAATCAGAAAAGCCTGCTACAGAAGACGACGCAAAAGCTAAAGGCACTTCACAAGCAGATACACCCGATGAATCAGAAAAGCCTACTGCAGAAGACGAGAAATTATTAGCGCAAAGGTTTAATGAGGCTAGCAGCATCAATTATTTATATGATACACATTATGAAAAAGGAGAGACAGCAAAACTGTCTTTTGCAGACAGATACAAAAGCAGTGCAGAAGAAAAAAATGCGGATTATGTAAATAATTTAAGAGATAATGACCAGAGAAAACGAAAGATACAAGAAGAGATTTCAGAGCTATACACACTTACAACAGAGCTTGCTATTTTAGATAGCTATCTTGAGCAGGACAGCACACCACAAAAAACATTAGAAAATTTAGTAGGATTACGCCATGCGACTACTATCTATCAAGAGTATTTAACTATCGAGGACCCAAGCGAAGTACAGGAACATGCTCGGCAATTGAAAATTACTGAGGGATCAAAGGGATCCAAAAAAGATGAAACCATATGGGAAGATAAGAGCTTATTACAGTATACAAACCATCTAACGACCAAAATATCTTCTGTAATACCAAGCGCCAATGAACCAACTCTCATAAAAGATAGACTAACGAAATCGATAGAATCTGTATTGCTTTCAGTAGATACTAGAAAGCAAATCAAAGCTGCGGCCGATACAATGCAAGATATCGAAAGCTGGGCAACGACACATGATCAGTTAGAACAATGCGTAAACTATACTTCTATATTTCTGCACGGCACAGAGATGGCAAGAGACGAAATCGCTAATAGCCGCACTGCCAATGAATCTGAAAAATTAAACCGTCAAAAAAAGCAAAAAGAATGCGGCGACCTGCTGAAGAAAGAAGTTTCTGTAAAATTACAGGATAAGAAATATATGGCCAAATATAAAGATGGGATTGAAAAAGCCTCCGCATTGCACATTCAAACAGGTAAAATGTTTAGAATAGTACAAAAGATTCAGAGCCTTATTTCAGATGAAACCGCAATAAATAATCAGATTATGCCAAACATAGGTGTTTTATCATCTGCCTTGAATATTGCTAGTCTCATTCCTGGCTTAACCCCAGGCAAAGAAGACCAGGCATACCCTCACCATTATCTAGAAGCACTTAATTTTGCCTATGGTTCATCTGAAGGCCAAAGCGGAATGGACAAGCTTAATGCAACAATAAAATTATTTGACCACATCGAGGGCACATTAGCTTCTTTAGACGCTATAATAACCTCGATAAATGACATGATCGAAACGCAGGATGAAAGCGTTACACCACAGCTTAAGTTGCTACATAACGTTTGTACTGTTATGCGTGCAAATCATAGATCTCTCAAAACACAAGTTGGATTAATAAAGGACGCTCGTGATAAAATCACAGAGACCACATCATTTGATAGCTTGCAAGAATCATTGAATAAGGAGAGAGTCTCAAACACTAGATTTGATGAAGCAGTTTCTGTGTTTATTGATGAGTATATTCACCCTAGCGTTTATGATGAATCAAAAGAATCTATGCAAGACTTAAAAGCTATTAATGAAGAAAGAAAGGAAGCTATTCAAGAATACCAAGATTTCTTATCTAACTTACCAAAAAACGATGCTGGCACACCTATCTTTACTGATAAAGAAAAAGCTCAGTCTATATCATATCTCAATAAAATTAACTTCCTGAATTTCAAATTTGCAAACACATTTAACGATAAATTAGAATTAGAATTAGAATTAGAATTAGAAGATGACGATAATTTAGGATTGCTTTCTACTCTCCTGGGAGATACTGACACACACACATTGGCGCTCATAGGATCTGATGCGTCCAAAAAGTTTATACCTATGAATTTGACTTTCATTGAATCATGCTCTATTCCAAAAAAGAAGAGTGCACTGTCAGATTTCTTAAAGAATCTCAAAGATCCTGACACTAGCGCAGAAGCATTAGCCTCCTTCGATGCTCAAAGTGACCCATTAAAAGCTGCCGATATTGCCTTCAATATAATTGGTCTATCTAGAATGATAAAACTGCGTCTCATGATTGAGAAACCTAATGACGTATCACTTTTGAATGCACTCGTAGAACTCAAAGAGAAAGAATCAGAACCAAAAATCAAAGATCCAGAGGCAACATCTGACGCAGCTTCTTCTGCTGATCCAGAGGATGCCTCCATAACCCCAGATACAAACAAACCATCAGAGAACCAGGTGCCAAATTTATATGAGAATGTAGGCCTGCTATATACTTTGTTAGACAAGAAGACAGTCATACCACCATCATTCCTTTCAGCACTTGTATCACACCTAGAAACTATGGGAGTATTACACCCTGGTAATCAAATAAAACATCAATATCAAGGCAAAGAAGGCTGTACAACAACAGAAGGTTGCACGTACGACTTGGATTATGTAATATTACAATTGATAAAAAATGATCCCCAGATCTTACAGCATGTTTTTTCTCAAGATCCTCTATCAACAATGGTTGATGCAGAACAGAACGCACTGACCTCAGCGCAGTTGGAAGTTATTTCTTTATTAAGAATAGTAAAACAAGCCGCTATGGCAGCTATAGAGACAGAACCAAAATTATCTGATGGAAATAGGAAGAAAAAATTAACTACCGTTAAGTCTTTCACTATTAGAGACACAGATTTTTATTGTAATACTCTAGCAATGTTCAAACTATCTGGCTACAAGAGTCTCTTAGGAGCCAACACCAGTCATGATCCTTCTCTTCCTCCTATTTTCAATAAGAACGATCTTGACTGTGCTGGGAACATGTTGTTCAGGCATGAGGTGAAGTTGCCTCATATGGCAAAACATGCGGAAGGCTTAAAGATATTTGAAGACGCTCTGCTAAAAGATGATGATATAGAAAATAGACTGCATTCTATTTCCTCAAAATTTACTCCTTCACCTGAGAAACAGACTGCGACTGCTAACGAAGATGAATCTAAAGAAAAATCTGATGAACTTAATGAATTTGAGCACCTCTTATCTACCTTGAAGCTCTTGGATGAATCTGAAAAAGAACCTACCGTACCTAAAGCATCTAAGGTTTTCTCACTTGACTTGGATATCTCCGAAGCTGCAAAAAAGAAAAAACAAGAAAACACACCTAAGGAAAAAACAACAGGTCTACAGAAAGCCATTAAGCACACACAAGCTATGGATCTAGGACGTTCAGGAGATCCTAGCCTGATGAAACCATTAAGATTGCTAGATGTGAAGGGGGATGTTAGATCAACCATCAGCGCCTCTCTTGAGAGATTACATAAGGCCATTCCAGAGGACCAGGTAATATCAGCACCCCTTATAAAAGACTTAACTAACAAAGAACATGCCGCAGAACTTCGGAGCATCGCAAACATAAAATATCTCACTACTGAAGCAGATCTACGGCGGTTATTCGAACGCATACAGAATGCTTCAGACTCTAATGACCCTATCTATGTAAAAAAATTAGACATAATGCGCTATGCAATTAATGGAAACAACGTATTAGCTCCTGCTGTGCTAGAGAGAGTAATCTTACATGAACCAAAACTGAAAATAACGGTTGATGAATTAATCAAGTTACTGGAGACAGGAGAGAAAATAGAATATATCCCAACATATCTATTAAAGGAGCTCGATGATAAATTCAAAGCCCACAAAGAAGATTCTGCAGAAGGCAAGAAGCTTCGTGAAATATTAGGAAAAGCTGCGTTGGAACAAAGGACCCCAACAGAGATGCCAGCTGGATATGAGGCTAAGTATGGCCAATCACCTACATTAGAATTTACTAATAAAACCTACAGAACTGTTGCCATTAATAATCTAACCCTAGTTTTCAGTTTGTGTTTTAATGTAGATTCTCTACCATATAAATCCCATTATCAATACAGTGCTTATATATCGTCATATCTTTCCTGTACATCAGAAGCAGCTTATGAAAATCAACCCATATTTCCTCTTCCACAAAAAGCTGTAGATCTTTTACATGCACTATTGACTGTAGCGCCTCGTGGAATAGCAAAGAACGGCAGCAACTATAATGCAAGAAAGGCCGTTATGTACGAATATGTTAAGGATAGACTAGATCCAGCAAAGAAAGCAATAATACTGAAGCACATGCAAGAAGTGCTAGATCGTTTGCACGATGGGGACTTGCATGATATGAAAGATGATAAATTACCTGAAGGCGCAAATGATCAGCTAATAGATGTAGTTACAAAGAGTGCTATGAAGAACCTACAATTAGGCAAAAATATTTCAAACAAGGACGTGGAAGGGATAATACGGACATTTTTAGGTATAAAAATAACTAACACAATTCATCAAAACATAGATGCAAAATCACTTTCCGAGCAATTATTAGATGTCTTATCTATAAAAAATACTTTCATTTTCCGCACTATGTCTAATACAATCGACCAAAAAGAGGCTGATTATATGAAGATAAAATTCGAACCTGGCGGAGAAGCAAATCTTACTGCCACAATTGAAAAAGAATTAGACAATTTGAAGGGCATAGTAAATGGCACACCTCAACCTAAACCTAAATCTAAACCTAAATACAAATTGTCAAATGGTCGTTTTAAAAGCACTATGAGCAAAGAAGCAGTCGCTGCCAGAGCATTAACCACGGCTGATCACAGTGTACTAATAAAGGCCACAACAGGAGCATTCACACACCTGGAAGTTGATCTAACTTATAATGATCATGACGAAGAAGTTAGAGCTAGAGAACATAAAGAGGCACAAGAGAAGAGGGCAAAGGGCAAGGAATATGAGAAATTTGAAGAAAACAAAAATTGCAATAAGACCATGACAGTCGAAGCGAAGATAATAAAGTTTCTTGAGGAGCAGTATGTAAACCCCATGCCATCAAGCGAGGCTATTCAAGGATATATCACTACTGCAATATATAAAGTTTGTCAAGATGAACTCAATGCACCTATCCCCTTTGATGACCGATATACTCTTATTGAAACAATATTAAGAGACATATCTCGCAATGTCAGGGCAGGCACAGGTCAGCATCCCCGATTAACAGATTATTCAAGGGCACGGCACGAGATAAATCATCTATTAAACACAATGATCACCAAAATACAGTTAGACAAGCATATGAAGAAAGACTTCTCTGCCCCCTCTATATCAAGAAATGAAAAATTTGTACATGATATAGTTGATGCATTCTATCTAGATTACAAAAACAGGTATTCTTCATGTTGGAATATGTCAAAGGACATACCAGAGGAAGGTATAAACCTCTTAAAACAACAACTTATGAAAGCAATAGAAGGGGGTCAGGTTTCATCGAATGAGTTGCTTATAATCATACAGAGTTTTGCTATAAATAATCTTAAAATTAGCAGCATTAGTATAAGCGCCATAGAAACTGAATCAGTGCGATCTGTCATGGAATTATATGGTTTGGATCTTGCACAAGATCCTCAGTTCGGATTAAACTCTCAGACAGCGGTAGGTGTAAAAGAATTTGACACAAGTGCATCACAAACGGTAGTAATGCCAGATCATATTAACTCTTTCAAAGATGTAATAAATATTATTACATCTGCCTACATAGATATGGAAGTAACGAAGGTGAATCATGCCATAACGCAAGACACCCCTTATGCATTAATCGTACATATAAAGAATGCAAGAGCTGCAGTAAGCAAAGGAAAAAAATATGATGACCGCATATTTACTAGGATAATGGGATGGATAACGGAAGTAGCGCAAGGTCCTGACTCAAAGTTCAAAGCAGGTTTCGCGGAGGTTGCTCAATATTTAACCCAATACATCGCAGGAAATAAGTCTGCAGAAGAGGAAGAGGAAATTGAACTACCTCTTGGGCGCTCTACTGCAGACTGGCAAGATACTGCATATATTACTGAAAGATCCCTCTCTGATCACGAGATCAAAGATCTAGAAAGTCTCATATATAATCAGATATTAGGTAGTCTGGATGATTCGAAGAAAAAAACTCTACAAGATCAAGGTAGTTTAAAGCTATCCATAGGTAAAGCTATGGATGATGCTATTGCTCATTCTTCATATAATATAGATGTATCCAAAGTTGCTACCACAATAAGTGAGATCATGTGTACACAATTTAAAACAATGGGTATACACCTTCCTGAAGAAACATTGACTGAGGCTATTCACAAGTTAACCGTAGAAGCAATATTAATAAAGCACCTGAAGAAGGATTTTACCAATCCTAGTATGACGGAAGATAACAAATTAATATGTGACATGGTGGATGCTATTTGTATTGAATGTGACCTAAATCTTCCCAAGGGGGAGTGTCCTACTGAGGCCTATAGAATACAATTAAAAAACCTCATTCTGAGCAAGAAGCACAACAACGATTCCTACAATGTCAGTGCATTAATAAAGGATTTAATGACTGAGACAGCAAATATTTATGGTCCACAGGCAGCTTCCCGCACACATGCTGTCTCAATTGTACTGCAAGCTTATGGGCTCACAGACAGTACTCTTTTTACAAAACTTCCTGAAAGATTAAGTGTTCAGAATATCCATGATCGTGGAATAAAAGGTATAGTAAAACCTACTATTCCAGAGGTTCAGCCACTTCCTGCACCAGTGATCACTGATCTACAAGACTTAGAAGGGATATTAGAAATCTTAAAAACTGCAGAATTAGCAAAGGAAGAGCATAAGGCGAACATGAGTACTGATCCTAATGCCTTCAATAGACTAGTGAACAACTTCATAAACAATATGGAGAAATCAAGAGATAGTATCGTAAGTACAGAAGCATATCAACAGATACAACAATTAATTACAGAGATGAAGCAGGGGGCAAATGAAGCAAGAGCAGAAGCAGTTGAAAAGGCTATTGCAAAACATATATCAGGAGAGCATATACTACCAAAAGATGCAAGCACGGCATTTGAGCCTAAAGAACCTGAGCCTGTGAAGACTAAGGAGCCTGAGCCTGAGCCTGTGCCTGAGCCTGTGAAGACTAAGGAGCCTGAGCCTGTGAAGACTAAGGAGCCTGAGCCTGAGCCTAAGAAACCTGATAAAATTGTGAAAAAACAAACCGCAATAGAGTTATTGGCACAGATGGTCGCAAATAAGTTTTGTGACATTCAGAGTATAACAAAGAATAATAGAATGACGGGCTCTACAAAGAAGACTAAGAAAGAAAGACGGGTGGAATTGAATGCTTCGATAAAGGATCATATTGTTCAAGCTATTAACACCACAATTGAGCAAATGAGAGAAGACCAGAGCTTATTGACTGTAAAACATATGGCTAAATGCCTTCAACAAGCGCTCTATCACTATATAACCGATAGCTCTCGCATGGAATCCTTACAGCTTAAGGACCAAGCAGGATACGGAATGGCATGGTGCCCATTTTCAATACCATATCCTGCAGATAAACTATGCGATAAGGATTTTAGTGCTATAGCAGAATTTGTATCCGACAAATTAGAGGCAATAAATCAAGAAAATGGCATAGGCATTAAGGATAACCTTCTTATTGATATATCAGATGAGGAGGAGGAGGACATTCCAAGCACGCCACCACAAACTCATTTAACAGCTACTAACACTAGAGAATTGGCTAATAAGCTAATCTCAGCCGAAGGAGCTTTACAACAATGTGCTGGTCAAGTTATGTGCCATCTTAAAGAGGGTATTACTGATGCAGAAGTAGAAACTATTATAGCACAGGATGAGTTTTTTTTGGTGGACGAATGTCTCAAAGATCTCAAGATCTGCCCTGGAGATGATGAAGAGCAGACTAAGGGCTTTACTACCGAATATTACACGAATGCACTCGGTGATTTATTCAGTGCCATAGGAGACGTTGAATCGATAACTATGGATGATGTTAAAGATATCACTCCCATGATTAAACTAAGTGTTGCTTATGCCAAATGTATTAACTCAATGTTAGAGAGTAATGAATTAACAGGAGCTGTTGGCGAACGCACCCTTAATACACCGCACTTGTGTTATCAGATTAACATTAGTGAAGATTTATACAAATCTGGAACTCAGATGAAAAAGGAGATAGATAATTTACTGCAATCTGGGGGTGTGAAGATAGATGATGACGCAAGAGCAGCTCTAGCTCAAGCGGCTGGCATTGATGAACTAGGGAAGGATCATGATATTCCTCAAGCGCCTCCCGGTCGACAGCCGTGATTGAATAATTAACCCTCGGCGCAATTGCAATAACCTAGCCTTGCGCCCTTGTTGTTAAATTATTGCAATATCATCTATCGTGTATGGCACGAGCTATGATCAAGGATTGAATAAGAACTGCATTAACCCCAGGGGCAATGTGCAATATTCTTGTTCGTGTATTGTTGTTAAATTATTGCAATACCTATCGTGTATGGCACGAGCTATGATCAAGGATTGAATAATTTTTTCGGGTGCATTAAGCACTACAAGGCGTGTGTGTCATGCAAATTTTCAAGAATAAAGGTCATTAATGAATATAACTAATTTATTTATTCATTAAAGGAAATATACAGCCCAACCGCAACCATTAACACCATCATTATAGAAAATAGATTATATAAATTCTCAGCAATCATTATTTGCTCATTTATTTAGTTATTACATTAATAATTATAGCTGCATAAGTTAATTTTTACAAATTATTATTTCCAGGATAAACTTGTGTAAGTTATCACAAAATATTATACTAGCCGTAGTGCACTTGTAGCTCAGCTGGATAGAGCATTGCCCTCCGAAGGCAAAGGTCGTAGGTTCGAATCCCATCAAGTGCACTCTCAAACATCATAATTATCTCACTTGACCAATATAACTAGCTAGAATTTATAGACACAATGCCCCTTAAAGATCTCAAACAACTATTCTTGCTATTAATAAATTCAATTACACTGTAAATTACCGCAGATCAGCTAATAAACAACTATTCTTGCTATTAATAAATTCAATTACACTGTAAATTACCGCAGATCAGCTAATAATATTACACAAAACTATCTCCCTGGAATAGCAAAGTGACCCCCTAAGGTCATATTGCACAAATAAGAATTGAACTCTATGATCCATGATATGCTTATGTTATAAGATTGTTGCTTGTACATACAGTATTTTATCAATCATGAGGCTAAGTAGAAGTAGAGCCAAATTAACTAGGAAGATTATTACTAGATCATCACTAGCATTAGTCTTTACTATTGTAATATATAATCTAACGACCCACCTAACACCAATTATTCTAAAATACACTACCGCAATCAATGCTTCATATAATCAGGCAGTATATGACTCGGATCTCATATTACAAAATATAGAAATAGAAGGAAATCACTATGTAACCTCTGAGCAAATAATCACAGCAACAAACCTTCACCCATCAACGGATCATATAACAGATATACCCTTAAGTAGAGTACTAGAAACAATCATGAATATGGATTGGATCAAGCATGCAACAGTCACTAGAATACTGCCTAACAAAATTAAGATTAATATTATAGAATATAAGCCGTTAATAATATTGCACAAGAATGAAAAAGATTGGATATTAAGTATAGATCACACATTGCTCCCAATCCTTAAAGAAAATAGACAAGAAAGGTTGATAACAATACGAGGAGAGCATTCTGCAGAACATATAGAGGATCTTCTATATAATCTAGATAAATTAGAAATAAAAGAAGATATAACTTCCGCAGAATGGATAGGAAATAGACGCTGGAATATAACTTATAAGAATAGAGTAATTCTGAAATTATCTGAACAAAATTATCATGAAGAATTAGGAACGATACTGAAAATGGATAAAAGCCTAAATCTATTGAATGGAGAATTAATAATGATAGATCTTAGGGTGCCAGGAAAAACTTATTACAAATGATCTATACAAAGAACTATTAAAGCTATACAATAATCAATGCAGTAACGAATTATCTCTATATGTTCAAACTACAATCAAAATTTAAGCCGTCTGGGGATCAGCCACAGGCTATCTCTGCGCTAGTCTCTGGCGTGCAGGCAAAGAAACAGGATCAGGTTTTATTGGGTGTTACAGGCTCTGGCAAGACATTTACAATGGCCAATATAATAGAGCAGACCCAGAGACCAGCGCTGATTATGGCTCACAACAAAACGTTGGCAGCGCAGGTTTATGAAGAAATGAAAGAATTCTTCCCCGATAATGCCGTAGAATATTTTGTATCTTATTATGACTATTATCAACCAGAGGCTTATATACCTAGAACTGATACATATATAGAAAAAGACTCCAGCATCAATGATAAAATAGATTTAATGCGGCATTCGGCCACACGTTCAATCCTGGAGAGGAAAGACACTATAATTGTGGCAAGTGTATCTTGTATTTATGGCTTAGGGGCTCCCGAATTATATTTGAAGATGACCATCAAGTTAACAATAGGAGATACAATTGATATTAACAAACTATACCAAGAGTTAATTGATTTATCTTACGAACGCAATGAAACCAGTTTCTATCGAGGCTGCTTCAGGAGCAAAGGTGATACTATAGATATTTTTCCTTCACATTACGAGGATATTGCCTGGAGGATAGGTCTCTTTGGCAATGAGATAGAATCAATCATTGAATTTGATCCGCTCACAGTACAAAAGAAGAAAAAGATAGAAACAATCACTATATTTGCCAAGAGTCATTATGTGACACCCAGGCCAACCCTACTTCGTGCTGTCGAGATGATCAAAGAGGAGTTATATGACAGATTAGCAGTTTTAAGAAAAGAAGATAAGATAGTAGAGGCAAAACGAATAGAACAAAAAACTACTTTCGATATGGAAATGATTATTGAAACAGGTACATGCAAAGGGATTGAGAATTATTCACGTTATCTATCTGGTCGCAAGGCTGGTGATCCACCGCCAACACTATTTGAATACCTACCGAAGGATGCTTTATTATTCATTGATGAAAGTCACGTTACTGTGCCTCAAATTGGTGGAATGTATAACGGAGACAGGGCAAGGAAAATGAATTTAGTAAATCATGGATTCAGGCTCCCCTCTGCCCTTGATAATAGGCCATTGATATTTGAAGAATGGTTAGCAATGAGGCCGCAAACTATGTATATCTCTGCTACCCCAGGGAAATTCGAGATGGAGAGAACTAACAATCAATTTGTAGAGCAAGTAATACGGCCGACATGGCTGATAGACCCAATATGCACTGTAAAGCCCGTCGGGAACCAGGTTCAAGACGTAATCAAGGAGTGTAAAAGTACTATTAAGATGGGTTATAGAGCTTTGATCACTACTTTAACAAAGAGAATGGCAGAGGATCTTAGTGAATACATGTCAGAGAATGGCATCAAAAATACATATCTTCATTCGGATATAGATGCCTTAGAAAGAATAGAGATTATACACAAATTACGCTCTGGCAATATAGATGTATTGATTGGCGTAAATTTACTAAGAGAAGGACTTGATATTCCAGAATGCGGCCTAGTTGCAATAATGGATGCAGATAAGGAGGGCTTCTTGAGGTCAGCAACTGCCCTAATTCAAACCATAGGACGTGCGGCAAGAAATATAGATGGATACGTAATATTGTATGCTGATAAAATGACAAACTCTCTAGAGAAAGCTCTCAAAGAAACAGAGCGAAGACGAGATAAACAGTCTGAATTCAATAAGAAAAATGGCATCAAACCACAAAGTATTAAAAAGAAACTATCAGATGCCTGGGAACATAACATCAAGACAAAGAAAAAAAAGATTAAAATTCCCAAAGGCAAGACAAAGGAGCAGTACACAACACTATTACGAAAAAGAATGTTAAAACATGCTTCTAATTTAGAGTTTGAAGAGGCATCAGAACTACGTGATACAATCAACGATATTGAAAGCTCTATGTTGTAAGCAGGTGCAAGACATTAATGTTAAAACATGCTTCTAATTTAGAGTTTGAAGAGGCATCAGAACTACGTGATACAGAAAGCTCTATGTTGTAAGCAGGTGCAAGACATTTGGTATAAGACCTGGCATATCTTCAGCTATTAATCCAACTTTACCAAATTCATGTGAAAGCTGGCCATGAATCCATACTCCAGCACAAGAAGCTTCAAATACGTCCATCCCTGTAGCAGCCAGACCTGCAATAATTCCAGCCAAAACATCTCCACTCCCAGCCGTTGCGAGCGTTGGTAAGGCATTGCTATTAATCACAGCCTTGTTATTTGGGCTGGCAATTACAGTGTCTGCACCTTTCAGAACAACAACAGCACCAGACTCACAGGCGGCTCTTAGACAACGGGATAATTTATCTCCCTCATAAGAAAATAACCTTTGAAATTCTCCTTCATGTGGTGTAATCACTACCCCATTTGTAATGAGATCAAACAATTCTGCTGGATTATCCTGGAATGCACTAATGGCGTCTGCGTCTATTATACACTTAACATTGCTCTCTATTACCGCTTTCACCTTTTCTCTTGTTAACCTACAATTACCAGTACCTGGTCCGATTACAACACTCTTCACATCACGATCAATTAAGAAATTCTTAAATTCAGTAATAGAACTAAATGGAGAGAACATCAAACTTGCCATATAGTTACAGTATATATCCAAACTCTCTTCTGGTGCAATTATGGTTACAGCCCCTGCTAATGAGCGCAGTGCAGCAGATGAAGACAAGCAGGCAGCTCCACTGGTCAATTTATTACCACCACAAACCACAACATGTCCCCGAGAGTATTTATGATGACTATAATGTTGTGCTGGAATATTCCATAATGACTTATCATTATGATAGACCCCTGTTTCTTGATTGATATCTATGCCAATATCAACAACAACTACCTCCCCAGTATAGGCACGCCCTGGGTATAATAAGTGTCCTACCTTTTTTGCCATAAATGTTACAGTAAGATCTGCTCGTATTGCATTCCCCATAATACTACCATTGCTACTATTGACACCACTTGAAATATCAATTGCAACTACTGTGTTCTTACAATTATTAACTTCATCAATCAGCTCATCTAACATGACATTTCGTTCTAACCCAGTACCAAATAATGCATCCACAATAAGTTCATATTGATTTATAGAGCGGTGATCAAGCGTTCCAACATTATTATCCCACAGCGCAAACATTTTCTTTGCATCACCTGTATAATCCAAGGTCATAGCAGATACATCAACTACAAATCCAGATTCCTTCAGTTTTCTAGCAACAACAAAACCATCCCCTCCATTATTACCAGGACCACATAAAATTAAGCATTTTTTCTTCCCATAGCGCCTAATTATCTCATCAACCACAGCCTGCCCTGCTCTTTCCATTAACTGATCTCCAGGTATACCTGTTGCAATAGTGATCTGATCTGCAGCTGCCATCTGTTTAGCATTAAATACTTTCAAATCTTGAGTAAAATGCATCAAAGTTCTCCTATAAATCATAAATTAATTATTGACATCATTATCGGGCAATATATACTGTGACTAGTATAATGATTGTTAATACTAGGTGTTTTTATGTTAAGCAATGAAACTGATATAGGTTCTGATCCACAAGAGGGTTCTGGTTTAATTAGCTTGGATGAAGCAAAAAAATTAACCGAAGGTGTCGATTATATGGGTCTGGATGCCAGAGAGTTCATGAAGTTTATGATCGTATCTATACCCTACATCAAGGCTACATCTAGTAGCGATATTACACCTGATGACGTATTGGCCTATATCAACACCATTATCAAGTGTCACAATTCAGAACATTTTCAACTGGAAGATGTATCCACTCTGCTGACCTTAACAACTCCTCCATACTCTCCTGTATATGAGCAAATGCATGCTATTTATCAAGAATTAATGGACAGTAAAGAGAGTAACGAGGCACTTATATCTACGGATGCGCATAATATGCTAGACAGCATAAGCTCTGCTAGTGAATCTATAATGTAATTATATACTGGTATAATTCATTGTGATGCCTATGTAATGTATATTTAATTTATCATATCAATATGCAGAAAAATTCTTAGATGGTTCAGAAAATTTGGCTTTTATATAGACCGATATTTAATAGAATTATTCATTTCTCTATAGTTCGTGCCAACCAATAATATAGGTACAACATCCTCTGAGCATCCCTA
The DNA here is from genome assembly GCA_965262395.1 of Rickettsiales bacterium. Lineage (GTDB taxonomy): Bacteria > Pseudomonadota > Alphaproteobacteria > Rickettsiales > Anaplasmataceae > CBDHFF01. The sequence continues at coordinate 297,125 of OZ253531.1, read as the reverse complement.
ACCAAGAGCAGACCGATATTTAATAGAATTATTCATTTCTCTATAGTTCATGCCAACCAATAATATAGGTACAACATCCTCTGAGCATCCCTAACCAAGAGCAGACCGATATTTAATAGAATCATTCATTTCTCTATAGTTCATGCCAACCAATAATATAGGTACAACATCCTCTGTACCCCTCACTAAAAATTCATAACAATATGGTATAATTTAATATTCAATTTATTGATTATATTTAGTTAATCTTAAGAATTATCAAACATAATGCGAGTGATTAATTATAGTTTAAAGGTAAAGTCATTATGATAGGTCTGGAGTCTCTATATTTGGAAGCCATAAATAATAATACCATGGATATTGCAAATAATAATTACTGCTCTAGATATGATGTAACAATGTGTATCAATAGCCTGGTTCATTGTTATGATGAAGATAATTTAGTATATACCGAACACGGTGTACTAGTCGGATATCTGAGTGCAAATGATAAATGCGCAATATTCGAAATGAATTTACGAGACCCATCATCTGAGGAAAACAACAACTAGAGAAACATCTCTATTCACTTTGTGATTTAAGTTTGCATCAGATGCCTCTTAGCTGTGGAAGGGCAGCTCTATTCACTTCGTGGGTTAAGTTCTATGGTTTAAGTTTGCATCAGATGTCTCTTAGCTGTGGAAGGGCAGCTCTATTCACTCTATGGTTTAAGTTTGCATCAGATGTCTCTTAGCTGTGGAAGGGCAGCTCTATTCACTTCGTGGGTTAAGTTCTATGGTTTAAGTTTGCATCAGATGTCTCTTAGCTGTGGAAGGGCAGCTCTATTCACTCAGCTGGGTTACTCTATGGGTTACAGATTCTATGGTTTAAGTTTGCATCAGATGTCTCTTAGCTGTGGAAGGGCAGCTCTATTCACTTCATCAGATGTCTCTTAGCTGTGGAAGGGCAGCGAGAGCGGTCATCGATCTGTATCAAAATAAAGATGAGACACGCAATATAATTTAGTTCATTTGTAAGACTTAGATATCTAGAATACTAATCGCTTCAATAAACAACTACACACTTGATCTGATTAATCAAGGTTCCGAAATTCTATATCGCTTGATTCTGGATTAACCTCCACTTTCTCAATCTTACTTCTTGCATCCGTTAATTGCGCCGAACAATGTTTATGCAGAACACCTGCCCTAGAATAAATACTAACTAATTTATCCAATGCAACATCTCCCTGCTCTACTTCAGAGGCGATGCCTTCTAATTCCTTAAGAGCTTGCTCAAACGAAAGTGCTGAAGCGTCAGCCATATCATTAAACTTCAATTTAATTGTTGAATCAGTGCAAATTATTACATATATTATGTAATAGCAATATCAAATATACAAGAAGGTAGTATGAAAAATACAGCTATCATATATCAGCCAGCAAAAATTGCCACTCAATCTGGTGAAGCTGGTCAGCATAAGCAATGGACTCTGGAGCGTTTAACAGATGCAGAAGATAGTTATCATGATGGATTAATGGGTTGGAGTGGATCTAATGATACGAACAAGCAAGTACGGCTTAGATTTAGCACACTTGATGGAGCAGTGAATTACGCAAAACGTAATAATATAGAATATGTAATAAAAGAAAATAATGAAAAAGCAATGAAACCAAAGACTTATTCAGAGAATTTTACTAAGCCAGTATTATAAATTATATGCATATACAATGTGAGTAGGTTTATTATTCCTATATTGATATATCTATTTTATGCATTATAATTCAGTAATAAGTGATTATAAGAATAATAATCGTGTTAATGACCATGAACATCTACTTAATTATAAATAAGATTTATAATTATATCTCAGAAAAGTAATGACTAGAGCAAAATAAGATGATACAATCCTGGTATTGCTATTTGTTAGACTGAGAAACAGCGTGGATACACATGGGCTTAATTTCGAAAAAGATGACTTAATAATGCTGCCTTTGGGCGGAGTTGGTGAAATAGGGATGAATATGACCCTGTATCATCACAAAGGAAAATGGATTGTAATAGATTTTGGAGCTGGATTCGCAGATGAAAATCTACCTGGGGTTGATATGCTTGTGCCTGATATCAGTTTCCTTGAAACAATCAAAGAAGATATAGTTGCAATAATAATTACACATGCACACGAAGATCATTGCGGCGCCATACCTCACCTGATACAGGATCTTGGCTTCACAGATAAAGAAACAAACCTGCATCGCTACCCTACAATGTATGCAAGCAAGTTTACTAAATCGTTTATATTAACAAAATTAACTGAGTTTTCTCTACAAGATCAAATTGAGATTACAGAAATACATAAAGACTCTTCGTTGGTACTTGGTGATGATAATGAATTTGTAATAACTTTTGCAAATATGACACACTCTGTTCCAGAAATGTTAGCGACATTCATAGCGACTGAGCGCGGTACTATAATGCACACTGGAGATTGGAAATTAGATGACGATCCAGTAGTGGGTGAAGTTACTGAAATAGGAAAAATTAAAGAAGCTGGAGAACGTGGTATATTGGCCATGGTTTGTGACTCCACTAATGTTATGACCCCAGGTCGCTCTGGTTCCGAAGGAGAACTATATCCTAGCATCCTAGATGTAATAAAGGGTACAAAAGGATTGGCAGTTGCCTCCTTATTTGCCTCAAATGTTGCCCGAGTTGCAACTATAGCAAGAGCTGCAAAAGAAGCTGGTAGGAATGTTGTGATGCTTGGACGCTCTTTATTACGTATCAAAAATGTTTCCCAAGAAAATGGCTATTTCACTGATATAGAAACTATACCTGAATATGAAATTGTAGAACATAATAGAGACAAACTTTTAGTTATATGTACTGGCTGTCAAGGAGAAGAGATGGCGGCTATGAACAAATTGGCAAATCAGAGTCACAGATATTGTTCGTTAGAGAAAGGTGACACAGTTATATTTTCCTCTAAAATTATACCAGGGAACGAGAAAAGAATATTTTCTCTGTTCAACCGACTCACATTGCTAGGAGTTGAAATAATCACTGAGGACACACACAATGTGCATGTTTCTGGGCACCCATGCAGAGATGAAGTGAGAGAAATGTATAGTATGGTTAAGCCAAGGATTGCAATTCCTGTACACGGTGAACACATGCATATACAGAATCATGCTGAATTCTCTAAAGAGTGTGGCGTACCAATGTCCATAGTCTCAAAGGATGGCGATGTTATAAGAATAACTGAAGACGGCGTCGAAAAAGTCGATGAAGTTCCTGTAGATTGCTACTGTATAGATGGCAAGATTTTACAGCCATCACATGGGGACGTAATGAGAGCAAGGAGCAGGATACAAAAAGATGGCATGTGTGGAGTTACTGTGGTCATTGATAGAGACAGTGGAACCCTACTTTCTCCACCGGTTTTAGTAACCCCTGGTCTGCTAGACAGACATGATGGCGATCAATTTGCTATTGTAAACGGCTTAAAAAAAGCAATAGAGGAATACATGCATTCTGTTGCAAATCAAAACACAAGCAGAGGCATTAACGATCGAGATATAATAGGATCAGCCAAAAAAATCATTAAAAGATTGGTAAAAAATTCTATTGGGAAGTCACCATATATTGACATACAGATAATCAGAGTAAGACTCTAGTTCCTGGAGTTTTATTGAGATTTATAAACATATATTGACCGACACTGGCTGCCAAGAATTGTTGCTTGTACATGAGCTGCGTATGTTGCTTTTACCTAATATGTGAAGACTTCCTTTAGTTTCGACTGAACAATTTTATGATTTAGAATTATCTTTTCCCTAACAGGATTATGAATATGGCTTTCTAGTCATTGATATTATTGCCGATAATATAGCACCATGAGATGTCTGAGACAAAAAAATTACTCTATCACATTTTCCAAATCAAACTTATCTTTAATATATATATACGATGACTATACACGTCAAATATTCCTTAAAGCCAGAATGTCGTAATCAACACCAAGAGATATAAAAAACACTAAATAAAAAAACACCCCAGAACGAGGAAATAAGACTCTACACCTAAAGACAGAGTAGATAGATGGTGACCTCTACGGGAATTGAACCCGTATTTCCACTGTGAAAGAGTGATGTCCTAACCTTTAGACGAAGAGGCCTATAGAAAGCAATACGCTGATTTTATAGCATAAAAATGAACAAGTCAAATGTATATTGTGCAATACGCCACCAATGTTAACATTCATCAATCTAGGCTGGGATAACTTCTACTGCATTTTCCTGTGGAGCCCTACCGCCTTATGAATAAATCTCTAAACCATTATTCATTATCACCCTAATATGATTACCTGCATTCTACTATGACGCATGCCATTATCATCGACTCTGATTCATTTAGTCTTTTTCTTTATACTGATTACCTGCATTCTACTATGACGCATGCCATTATCATCGACTCTGATTCATTTAGTCTTTTTCTTTATACTAGGTTTTTTTCTTAGAGCATTCTTGGATTTAGTCGACTTCTTATTGGGTGCAGTTGCGCTATTAGCAGGCACTTTCTCTTCTTTTTTCTTAGTACTAGGGCTACTACTTTTATTATTAGAAGCAGAATTTTTTGTAGAAACTTTAGATTTATTAGGTTTTTTTGCGCCCTTCTTTTTACTCTTTTTTGATTTAGACAAAGAATCTTCTGAGTCATCATCCTTATAAAAGATGCTCAAAATCTTCCTTAGGAAACCAGGAGCTAATATAGACAAGGTATTTACCTTAACAACGTACTTATCCCATCTTCCATCCGCTCTATAATTGAATGCAACAATTCCTTCGTTATCACCGCCAGTTATTGCTCTACCCAATAATGGAATTTTAGAAATCACCCTATTAATGAAATACGCAGGAATGACTGAACCACGTATCTTGTAATCACCGGTAATGAATGATAATGGCCCTGAGAATTTTATACCAATAGACTCGCCTTCAGCTAAGCCATTTGTAAAGTTAATCTCACCCTCTTTATATAAAAAACTGGTATAGGCAGATGCAAAGGATATAGCCTCCCCACCATTAAGTATACTTACTATACCCTGCAAAGAAGCCAGAGTTAATATTTTTGCCAATGCTGGAGCGTTGGCTAAACCAAATTTCTTAATGTAAACCATTCCTTTAACAGGAGCGCCCTTGCTTTCTGGTTCATAAATATTAAAATACAATACTCCTGAATGCAGGTTATCATATAACCCAAGGCTATTAAACAATATGCCCGCATCATCTGCAATGAACTCAAATCCAGATGAGAAATATTCTCCACGAATATAGTTATCATCAGTATATCTACCAGAGACCTTACTTCCTAAATAACTTTCATTATCATATTTGATATCTATAAGAAGGTCTTGCATAACATGCTCATTTTTCATGATCAAATCATCAACAACGACCTTAATATCCATCTTTTTATAGCCAAAATTCAATCCTTTATAAACAAATTCATCCTGCTCCGTCTCTTCAACACTCTCTAACTCAGCCGCTGCCTTTACGAAACTTGGCAGCATCATCTTTTTTCCACTGATGTAGACCAAGATTTTCTCTCCATTATCTTCATATGACAGTGCAATGTCATTCTCAATGAAGCGTAGTTTATCAATGCTTACGTATTTTGTGTTGTCACCAAAAAATGCTTTTGTATTTTGTATATGAAAAACATCACTAGTAACTGATAATTCATTAACTGTTATTTCCCTTCCACGCTTTATAACATCTAAATGTAAACTACCGCTATCTTTACCACTCCATTCAAGCCTTTTAATATCAACATCTATATCTTTGAATTTGATATCTCCATAAGTATTAATACCACCGGCATCACTCCTAACGTTGATCTTTAATGCAACATCACCACTCAACGCCATCTCATCCCATTGTGGAATTAAACCAGAATTATACAGCGAATCGATTGATACTTCGCCCTCTACATCATATTTTCCCTTGTGCTTATGCATGTCATAATCTATAGAAAATATGACGCTCTTGCCCTCAATCAAGCCATCACCCCTCACAACTACTAATTCAGGAGTAAAACTCAAATAGCAATCGCCATCAGTAATATCAAATGTATTATAAATCTTAGGTATTTTTAAATCACGTAATTTAGAATTAACAACAAACCACAATTTATCCTTCGATTCCAAAGGAATATTAACCATAAATTCAGTATCAGCAATGCCATATGATTCATCCAAATGAAGATCTTCATTAATATATCCAGCAACTTCGTATAATGATTGAGTAGAACTACTTGCATCACCATTGATTCTCATTATATGATTTTTGTTATCAAACAAATCATCAATAGATACCTTGGCATTGGTAATACTAACAGAGCCATATGAAGCAACAGAGATATCAGCAATAAGATTATTATGATTAAAACTTAACTTAGCATCAATATTACTAATCACGGGAAACTTTCCATGCAGATCTTTGTCTATTATGAACTCAGCATTCTTCATCACTCCATATATACTCACATTCTCATAACTTATCTTCTTATCTAACTCAACATCAATTTTTACATTAATGTCCGTAAGATCTCCTTCTCTAAATCCAGAGAATATAGCCTTCCTCATCTTAGGCTCCAATTCAGCTGGCCACAACCAGTTGATTCTATCGAAATTAAAATCACCAATATTGAAATCTAACTTCAACTGACCTTTAGTACCAACATTAAGGTCCCACAGAAAGTGACCATAAAGCACCTGATCATTAACAAATACATTAACCTTGCTACTACTAATGATATTCTTGTTCATCTCAATTTCTGTATCAAATAACTCAATAGTCTTAATTGATTGATTAATTAAGCCAGGAACTTTGCCATTAAATCTGTCAATATCAATATGGATATCCTCTATACTTAGGTCTTTATCGAAATCAATTAAAATATCCCCAGATATTTTGAATTCTAATTCATTGATGAAGTCATTATTAACTAGGTTATCACTAATAATCTCTGTTCTAAAATTATTGAACTTAGCAATGATACTTCTCTTTTGATCATTATCAACATTCATGCTTATTTTAAAATCTTCATTCTTATATGCGCCTACAAGCTCAACATTTGATATATCACTTTTCATAGCAGACAACACATTAAGATACTTAATGCACAACAAATTATCACTATTGCCTTTGTACATTATATCTAAATTACGTACAGCAAGATTGATACCAAGATCTTCTAGAAGATCTATAGCCTTGTTAATATGGTGTGATATGGAATACCCAACAAGTTCAATGCTGCTAGCACTCCCTTCTACCATATCAAGCTCTATGCGCTTATCTAGCGTAATACTACCCTTATCGATGACAATCTTATTAAAGCTGAATCTACGCTCCATGAGAACAGTACGCCAATTCACACCCGTATAAATCTTAGGAAGCTTAATCTGTATGCCATTAGCTTCATCTTGCACAAGGATATCATTTAGAACCACATTAAAATTCAATGATTCACTGTTATATTTCAACTTTACCTGATCAACATTAATATCTATATCTGAGAAGATAGATTCTATAAATTCATCAACATGTTCATCAATATATGAGAAAGAACGCTCTGTATCATAAGTGTAATACACTAAGCTTGATAATACCCCAACAAGCAATAGTACTAGTAAAGATAAACTAAATACAAAATATCGGAGTAATTTATACATGAAGATGGGAAAGAACACGATAACTAGAGCTAATGATACTGCAAAATTGTATAATTAATCAACGAAAATAAAGAGTCTAAATAAGCTTCCTATTAGAGAAGGCTACTTAATCAACGAAAATAAAGAGTCTAAATAAGCTTCCTATTAGAGAAGGCTACTAATCAACGAAAATAAAGAGCTTAAATAAGCTTCCTATTAGAGAAGGCTACTTAATCAACGAAAATAAAGAGCTTAAATAAGCTTCCTATTAGAGAAGGCTACTTAATCAACGAAAATAAAGAGCTTAAATAAGCTTCCTATTAGAGAAGGCTACTAATCAACGAAAATAAAGAGCTTAAATAAGCCTCCTATTAGAGAAGGCTACTAATCAACGAAAATAAAGAGCTTAAATAAGCTTCCTATTAGAGAAGGCTACTTAATCAACGAAAATAAAGAGTCTAAATAAGCTTCCTATTAGAGAAGGCTACTCTCAACGTACCTTCATCTAGATAATCAATCTCTCCCCCCATGGGAACGCCGTTTGCGAGCCTAGAGACAATCACATTACTATCTCTAATGAGCTCATGTATATAATGCGCAGTAGTTTGTCCTTCCAGAGTGGCATTCGTAGCAATAATCACTTCAGCAATGCTACTGTTTTGTATCTTTTTTTTCAATCCATCAAGTCTGATATCCCTAGGAGTAACACCATCAATTGCCGACAACACACCCCCAAGTACATAATAAAGACCATTGTATAGCCCACCTTTTTCTAAGGCCCAAAGATCCGATATACCCTCGATTATACATAAGGATGTCTTATCACGCTTATCATCTCTACAGATCCCACAAATATCATCCATATCAAAATTGCCACACTCTTCACATTCGATTATTTCTTCCGAGACTTCTTGAATTTTTTTCGCAAGTGGATTCATAAGATCATCTCTATTATTCAGTAAATGTAATACGACTCTCTTTGCTGACTTGGGCCCAAGGCCTGGGAGTCGTGAGAACATTTTAATTAAGCTATCCATACACAATAACAAATGAGTTGACCTGATTTGAGGACTATGATATTCATAATCACAATTATTTCAGTATATACCATGTAGTATTTATGAAAAGAAATGTTTTTATTTTATCACTTTTTGTGATCATTATTGCTTCATATTTATTTATGAATATCAGCCCTGCATTTGTAGACAATGCCTCCACATCGTATAAATCATCTAGTGCAGATGATGATATTGATCATACGCAATCTGAAGAAAGTTATAATGTAGAGCTACTGCAAGAAACCGAAGATGACCTAGTGTTTGGCGATCCTCATGCTCCAGTTAAAATATTTGAGTACTTTTCCTTCTCTTGTGGACATTGCAATGAATTAGAGAAAATTATACATAAATTACGGCATAAGTATGTACAAAAAGGAAAACTCTTCTTGGTTCAAAGAAGCGTTCCATTTCACAGCGCCGATGTTCTTGCTTCTACCTTGGTGAAGTGCATTAATTTACACAATATTAACATTGATAAAGATGATGAAGGTCGGATAGATTCCTCAGATATATCTGAAAAATGCATATTGGATCACTGTCTTAGTTCCTCTGACAATAATAATTATATAGATGAATCATGCATTAATAACAAATGTCTCACTAGAGACTTACAAATTAGACTAAGAAAGGCTATTTTGGATAGGCAGAATCATTGGGTGCACCCACGAGAATTTGCCAATAGACTGAGTGACATAGCAATGAATGCTGGCATGAGTGCCTCTGCCATAGCGCAATGCAAGAATGATCCCAAAATTAAAGAGTCTGTATTAGCGATATATAAGATGGCAGCAGAATCTGGAATCGATGCAGTCCCTTGTTTCTTCATAAATGGCAGAAAATTTGAAGGGCTACAAAGCTTGGATTTCTTTAAAAAGGAGATCGAAGCAGAAATGGAGAAATCTAAACGAGCCGCTAATAAATAATAGCAAAGCATTCGCTGACGCATTATATTATTCTTAAGACTGGGTTGGATGTACATACAGTGAATTTATTTATGTTGCCTACTAACCCAACAAATCGTCTGGATATCCTGCCTGCCATTACACGCACGCAGTAGTATAAAAAAACTATTAAAACTAAATCAAGACAATACAGCTCGCATCCCAACTCCACTTGTCAATTAACAGCATTTGAAATTTGTGAAGGCGAATGAACCAGATAAGAGCAGCACAACTCACATCCCAACTCCACTTGTCAATTCTGAAGAACATGTAAATAAGAAAGTGAATCGTTCATCAACAACATCAAAAATGGTTCGTTAGTCACCCGTGTGAATTAACTAACTCTAAGTCGTCGATATGAAAGCATTAATTACAGGTGCGATACAACATGTAAAAAGGATTCGAGGAAAACGTTGATCTCATCCATGGAAACATTCAACGGCGGGAAGACTCGCACAATACCTGTGCTAGTCGGAAGAATTAAAACCTTCTCCTTCCTCAATGCATCACAACATTTTTTACCAAGATCGCCACTTTGCATTTCAATACCAATCATCAAACCTTTACCACGTACATCCTTAATTACTGAATAACGATCAGCAATATCTTGCACCTTCCCCATCAAATAGTCACCCTTGGATTTCACTGAGCCTAAAAAAGAATCTTGCGATATTTCATCTACAATTATTTTGCCAATTACAGCAGCAAGAGGGTTTCCACCAAATGTCGAACCATGTGTGCCAGGCTTGAGTGATTTACCTACTTCTTCAGTCATAAGACACACACCAAGCGGGAATCCACCACCAATACCTTTAGCAACAGCACAGATATCTGGCTCAATATCTTCAATATGCTCATAACCCAAAAATGTACCAGCCCTACCTATACCACATTGGATACAATCCAATACTAATAATACATCATTATCCTTACATAATTTATGCAATCCCTGCATAAAATCGTTACTAAACACATTTACTCCACCCTGCCCTTGTATTGGCTCAATGATTACTCCAGCAATATCACCACCACTGATTAGCTTTTCAATGTCATCAATTTCTGGATCAGCCTGAATGAAGCCTGCTAAATGAGGGGCAAATTCAGGGTAATAATATTTATCATCAGAAGCAGCATAGGCACCAAAGGTTCGTCCATGATAAGATTCTGGAAACTTGATGACCTTAAACTTCTTCTCATTTCCCTGGCTTCTATGATAGCTACGAATTGCTTTCAATGCACATTCGATAGCTTCTGTCCCTGAATTACACATAAAACCAGTATCTGCAAATGTTTTTTCTACCAATATTTCCATAAATTCTTTTACAGCAGGAACGTGATAGAGATTAGACGTATGCCAAAGTACTGAAGCCTGTTTTGACAAAGCATCAACAATTGGCTGATAACAATGTCCAAGATTGACTACAGCTTGACCAGAGCCGAAATCTAGATATGCATTATCCTGCTCATCATAGATATATGACCCAGAACCACGCGCGAAAGTCAAAGCCCTTTCCCCATATATTGGTAATATCGCAGGAAATTTGTTCTCCTCATGCATATCTAGAGTCTATAAAATATTATACAGCCTTAAGTATACTAGATGTATCATATAATTACAAACATTAAATACTTTATTCTCTCAAGCATGCGAATATGGGGCTCATTGATCAACACAGCAACCACTAAGAAGTGATGCTTCTATATTCCTGCATTCACATAAAGATAAAACAACACATTCGAAGAATATGGACAAATGAAAATCTAAAAAACAGTAGCTATTGTACTCTATCTCAATGAGTGCAAACTAAATAAAGTATGTTGCTACGTGTAATAATTGTGTATAATAGTTAATTATATAATCTTTAATAAAATATATGTCTGAATCTGTACACAACGAAATCACAACAACTTATTCAAAATATATGTTAGATTTATTGATTCAGGCTACAAAAGGCGAAGCTCCTGCAACATCTATAATTAACGTCGGTTCGACCAGTGAATTAACTGGAAGACCAAAAATAACTCTTGATCAGCATGCGGGAAACAACATGGGTCCAGAGCCTATGGCTGACATTTCAGTCAATATAGATGCAAGTATGAGAGCACAGGAACATCTTGCGTTAGGAAGGAATTCCAAACGAGAGATGCGCTTACACAAGAAAAATATAAACGGAAATAGTGGCGTAGATTATATTGAGTATATTTCTGAATCAGATAGTCAGATGATCAATAAAGGCATTTTGACCCATACCATATGAACCGAAGACACTGCAGCTATTAATCTCTTTTTAGAATTAATATGCGCGTACTATGTGATAATGATACAATCATTATGCATGAGTAAAATCTATATCATTGCCCTGCTAGTCCGCAATTATACTCAATAAGAAGGCAAGCCTATATCATTGCCCTGGTTAGTCAGTTCATACTCAATAAGAAGGCAAGCCTATATCATTGCCCTGCTAGTTCCGCATTCATACTCAATAAGAAGGCAAGCCTATATCATTGCCCTGGTTAGTCAGTTCATACTCAATAAGAAGGCAAGCCTGTATCATTGTCCTGCTAATCAGCATTCATACTCAATAGAAGGCAAGCCTGTATCATTGCCCTGCTAGTTCCGCATTCATACTCAATAATGTTATTAAACTCACGAATAATCATAGTAATGATTATAAAATAATAGCATATATTATTCTTAGCGAAGAACATCCATATTATTATATAAAAGGCAATATATTAATGATATTATACTTATACTTGACCAAATCAATCAATATATATATAATTGAAAACTCATTGCGTCCTTAGCTCAGTTGGATAGAGCGACAGCCTTCTAAGCTGTGGGTCAGGAGTTCGAATCTCTTAGGACGCACCATCTGTATATCTCTGTTTATAGGACTTATATGACATGGGAAAATAATAAATAAATTATAATATATTGTTGGTGCCGTTTTGGTGCCGCTCTTGGGCATAAAATGTACATTAATACAAAGACTGATAAGAAATTGGAGCTATCAAAAGTAACCATAAAAAATTATCTAAGCGTGAAACATACTGAAATAGATTTCACCAAAGATAATATAATTACAATTATAGGAGATAATGGCACAGGAAAAACCAATATCTTGAAAATATTAGATGTGTGCTGCACTATGATAAAAAATGAACAAAATAATCACGACGCTTACAATAGATTCATAAATGACAAGTTAATGTGGGCAAATAAAGATTTCTTATTAAATAATCCTGATGGCAATATGGCTGTCACTATGTTCTTCAACTATACAGACTTACCACATAAGAATATAGTAACCTATGAATTGTCCTTGGATGAAAATTCCGTTAGTATTATTAATCGAAAGACACAAGATCAATGTCTAACTGAAGCTCAAATTAAAATTTTATCATTTGATGCAACTAATCATCAATATATCAACGTTGAAATGTCTAGTGTATCCATGCTCGATGGTGCCGGAATCTCTCTGATACCTAGATCGTCCGCTCCTTCAGATCCTGAAGACCTTCTCACTAGCCCTAATCTAGAAAAATATTCTATAAGAAAAATCAAGGAAAGCAAAGATCACGACGAGAGAATGACTCATATTCACAATTATACGAGTGTGAATATGAGTATAACAGAATACGACGAAAGATCAGTAGGAGATGAAGATATAGAGAGTATATATTGGGACATCTTAGCTGCAGCTATTGTGTCATATGCTCCAACAAAGAATATTAAGATAGAAGAAAATTATCCTATTGTGTCAAATGCTCCAACAAAGAATATTAAGATAGAAGAAAATTATCCCCACAAACAAATTATTAATGGTTTTTTCAATGAATTTAATAAATATACTGACTTGAAGGAAAGTACCAATAGCTCCTCTACAAGAGTAACTATATCTATAGGGCAAGTAGAGAGTCAGGTTAAATATATACAGAGCATGTTACAAAAGATAAAAGATATGAACTATACATCTAGTATAACGAACGTGACAGTCTGTGGCCCTGAACCTGATCAATACATATATAGCGTAGAGTTGATATTAAAAGATATATTGGCGCACGACGACAGTAACAATAGAGTGCATAATATGGACAATAGCAAGTTATGTAACATATTGTATCAAACTATGAAGCTACAGGAGTACGTAAATGACGTATATCTGAAGAAAATATTATCTGACGCAAAGCCATATAAGCTCATGGAAAAGCTAGATATATCCACAGGGAATAATGAAATATATTTGTTGTTAGAACTCGCTGTATTAACGCGTGAAGAACTACCTATACAGCCACTAGGTCTTGATATATATTTTTACTTTGATCCTAGGAGGCACACAGGAAAAAAACATGCAAGCGAACCATCTGGGTTCCTTAGTATTCTAGCGTTATACCTAAAGATGGGCATGGCAGCAGAACAAAGAACAGCATTATTACTCATTGATGAGCCAGCAAGGAATATGAGCCCTCATACACAAGAATCTATAGTAACATTCTTGAAGGAGTTCAGCGACAAGCACAACATGAAGATATTATACACCACTCATTCACCCCATCTCATCCATAAGATGCCTCATGTATATATAGCGTATAAGGAAGCAGAATATGGCACCAAACTCATTGAAATGAACAGCATTATTAAAGTAATTGGATCCGATGAGAAAAAGAGAAAGAGCGCACTCAGCGCTGACTTTCAAAGTAACTATAGGATTAAAGTTGAGCCTGAAAAACTGAATGATTATTTAGTAAAAATCCTATTGCCATCGTACTTTTTTATTCAAAGTTATATATCATACAATAATCTACGCACTAAAGATTGGAGCGCACCAGAAGACCGTAAGGATTTTATTATAAAAGCCTGTGCAATAATGCTGAAGGACTCCTGCAATCAAGTTCATATTGATAATATCATTATTTTAGCTAAAAATTGCTTTAAAAACACGGAATTCACTGCCAGTTCTTGGGTCAAGATACTGGATAATGTATATACTACATTAACACTAAAAATAAAACCACCAGAGCTTCTTCATGATGGAGGAGAGCCTAAAGGTCATTTACCAGATAAATTAAAAAAAGATTTTGAAATGCAAAACTATCTGGGCAACAAGAAAATGTCAACGCAACATCAAAGACAAGCTAAGAATATTCCTCCAGAAATAAAGTCACGTCTTCAAGAATCCCTAATAGAACATTCTTAACCCTATCATAATAATTCATATAAAGCTCAAGGCCACTGTAAATCATAGCTGTACGCACCTGGAATCACGATTATAAGAACTAGAGATAGCTACTGATCAAACCCTAGCATGTCTAGTATAATATTAGATAATCAAGACCCTGTAATCTCACTAGATCAATAAAATGATTATTGTCAACATAATTAGTCCCAGGGGGTCCCCCTGGGACTAAGCTTATTGATGTATCTGTCTTTAACTAGTTTAATACTACCTTATTAACATTTTACAGAGTTTTTATGACAGGCAGACTGAACAACGAACAATTACTAACCACTGCTGATGTTGCCCAGATACTCAAGATCAGACCTAATACGATAGAAATATCAAGATGCAAGGGGATAGGAATCAACATACCTTACATGAAGATTGGATCCAGAATCAGATATAAATTCAGCGATGTTCAAGAATATATGGAGAATAATAAAATTATAGGAGGTAAATATGAATAATAGTACTAGAAATACATACATAAACTTAGAGCAGTTACGCAATGAACTAAAACAGTCTGCTAGTAATCTTGTACAAGAATGGCTACCAGCAGGGAGATTTATGGGCCGGGGTTATCTTGCATTAAATCCCACAAGGACAGATAACAACTTAGGCAGTTTTATAATATCAATTTCTGGTGACAGTGCAGGTAAATGGATTGACCATGCTACCAATGATAAGGGAGGGGACTTCATTAGCCTTCACTATTATATAAATAAGCAAGAATATATGGATTCTGCTCGTGAATTGGCAGCTAAATATGCACCAGAAACTATCAGCTCAGTTAATAGGCAATTCTGCCAGAATTATACTGCTAACAAATATTATGAATCTAACCACCAGGAATTCAATAAGATAACTAGGTATAATCAGAGCAATCGAAGTAGTAGTAATTCAGAACCAAATACTTGCTTCCAGAATGTATGCAGTAGCAATACAAGCTTGCCAGGTGCAAAGCATTCACCTAATTATGACGGAAGCAATATTCTACAAAAGGAGGGGTACATACAGAAAATATGGGGAAATTCCAACTCAATCATGGATTCTCCTGTTCATCAATACCTTGATAATAGAGGCATCAAGATCACTAGAACAGACCTGCAAGAAATTTGGGATATTAGGTATAACCCCAAATTATATCATACACTCAGCAAGAAATATTATCCCTCAATGATCGCAGGAATCAAGATCTATCCAAGTAATAATATTACTGCTATTCATATAACATATCTAAACTCAACAACTGGCAGTAAGGCTGATATTGCACCTAATAGAAAGATATCTGGTTCTATAAAAGGTGGTGCAGTGCAGATTTATACACCTGTTGAATGGGAAGAAAGGCTGGCCATCACTGAACAAGATAATGGAAAAGTGTCTAACGATCCAAAGTATTCAATAAATGCTTGTAATACATTGTATCTCGCAGAAGGAATCGAAACTGCTCTAAGCGTATATAAAATTTATGATCAAGCCACTTGGGCGGTGCTGAGTGCAAATAATTATCAAGATCTTATCTTACCAAAGAGAAGTATAGTTTCTCATATTGTGATCTGTGCAGACAATGATAATGCTGGAATAGAGAAAGCAAAAGAAGCTAGTAAGAAATGGCAATATATGGGCTATGAAACAAAGATAATATCACCCAAACAGGCAGATAGTGATTTTAATAACCTTATTAGGAGATAGAAAAATGTTTAATAACAAAGAAATTGAAGAGGGAGCTCAAGAAATTGACAATACTATTGAACCCCCTATTGTACCTGAGATTAATGAATATACTAAGATACCAATGAGTATCTTAAAAGGCACTAAACTCTACGATATTATAACATATATCCAGAAGAAGGTTAACACTCCTTCTGAATTAATTCTTATAGATATTCTAACAAAGATCTCAACTGTAACTCAGCATAGATTTGATGTAAAACTTCCATTTGGAGGAGAGTCTACCGCTCCTATTTCTTTATACGGAATGATAATAGCCAGAAGCGGTGAAAGGAAAAGCACTGTGGGTAAGATCTTATCTGAACCTATACACGAATTCGAAAAGATTCAGCAGCAGGAATATAAGGAATTATTACTTAAGTGCAAGGGTAATATCGATATGAAGCCGCCAATATTCCCAGGTATTATTAGCAGTCTATTTACTATCGAGGGAATCAAGAAACTATTAAGAGAAGGCGTTGGTTATTGCGGTATCATTGATTATGAAGGCGGAGGAATTCTTGCTGGTGGTGCCATGAATAAAGATAATAGAATGAAAACTATGACTAATCTCTCAAAGGTATGGGATGGTAACCCTGTGCAGTTCACATACGCCACTAAAGATCTAGATATATTATATAATAAAAGGATCTCCATGCTACTAGCAATGCAGCCAGGAGTTGCTAGAAAGCACCTATTTAATAAAGATATAGAAGATCAAGGTCTATTATCAAGGTGTCTTATTATTCACGCTGAGAGTCTCATAGGAAGCAGATTCATAGCTATTGATATTCCTGATAATGTACAAAATGGTGGCAATATGGAATATTATAATAACTGGATATCAGCTCAACTGCAGGCTAATAAAGAATGGACAGAACCTAAGCAAAGGATTTTAACTTATTCTAAGGATGGATGTAGACTACTTATAGAATTTCATAATAATATTGAATTCAAGATGAATGCAGGTGAATATTTTGCTGAAAATACTGATTTGGTAAATAAATCCGTAGAAAATGCTGTTAGATTAGCTGCATGTATATCACTATTCGAACATCCAAATAGTGATATTATTGAGGATAAATACATCACAATTGCCATTGATATAATTGAACATATCATTAATCCTTATAAATATATTATTGACCATGATTCTGAACCTAATATCATGGAATTACTAAAGTGGATGCTGAATGATAGTGGTAAAAAGAGATTTATAAATGGGTCAATAAAGATACCTGATCTGGCCAGATATGCACCCAAGAAGATTAGATCGACACCATTATTAAGAACAATGGCACAAGGCTTATATGATAATAATTGGGGCTTATATAACAACAATGAATTCCATATTAAACAAGAGGTTGTCGAGAGATATAATAGCTTTGGTAATTGCAATAATGCATTCGATAAACTTATTAAATATTATCAATCATTAAATGAATGATTGAGGTAATTATTGTATTTTACTTTAAGCATAGTTTATATGGGTGCTATCTAGACCTCATTCATTACTAGTTAAGCAGAGATTTTCTGCTATTCTACTATTTTATCTTGTAAGTACTGCGTTCACAGTACTTACAGGCACACAAGATTTCTGCTATTCGTTGCTACTTATTGCTATTCACCTGGTATAATAAAGCCATCTTGAACGATAGGGAGAAGCTAAATTGCACCTCTGGCATAGAGTTATCAATGCTAACTTTTCCCTGTTAATCTTTTGCTAAGTTATGCTTTTTTCTTTGAATATTTTTAGTCAAGAAAATGTAATAAAGATGCACAATAAATGCACAATAAATTATATTATTATGCTATAATTTGTAGCATGAAAAATCAAGTTTGAGTATAAAATTATGGATCAAATTCAATGGTCAGAATTGAAATCGTAGATTAGACAATGCTCTCCAGAAACGCAAGATTATTTATTAAGAGGCCCGACAGAAGACATCACTGAGAAACAAGAAAACGAAACCCAAAAAGGCAGCAACAAAGAAAATGAAACCCAGGAAAACGACAGAACTAAAGAAAATAAGTTTCAAAAGAGTGCTAGCAACAAAGAAAACGAAACCCAGAAAGGCTCCAGCAACAAAGAAAACGAAATCCAAAAAGGCAGTGAAACTAGGGAGGGCAGCACTAAAAAAAGCGCTAGCAACAAAGAAAACGAAATCCAAAAAGGCTCCAGCAACAAAGAAAACGAAACCCAAAAAGGCTCCAGCAACAAAGAAAACGAAACCCAAAAAGGCTCCAGCAACAAAGAAAACGAAACCCAAAAAGGCTCCAGCAACAAAGAAAATGAAACCCAAAAAAGCTCCAGCAACAAAGAAAACGAAACCCAGAAAGGCAGTGAAACTAGGGAGGACAGCACTAAAAAAAGCGCTAGTAACAAAAAAAAATGGAATCCAGGAAGACATTAAAACCAAAGAGAATAAAGCCAAAGAAAGTACTAAAAATAAAGAAGATGGCACTCAGAAAAATAGTGAAACTAAAGATAATAAAACTGATGCGAGCCATGAGAGCAAAGCCAAAAATAGCGAAAAAGATGAGGCTAAAGAGAATAGTGATAGCGAGGAGGAATGTGAAAATGAAGCCATAGATCATATTGAAGAAATGCCACATACGGAATATATCAATAACTTTTTTGTGGAAGATCTGGCTTGTGAAAACCTCATGATGAAGCTCACAAAATCACTCAAAACTGATGAAGAAAAAACCATATTATTGCGTCTGCATCATGCAGCATCAGAGCTTGCTGGTGATAATATTATAGAATATACAACCCACATTATGGAGATGATTAGCTGTCTGAAAAAGGGTGCTAGCCTGTCGACCGTTCTGAATGTATTTAAGATTAGGAACCTTATGATGGGGGATTTAGATGAATTTATCGACCCCAGTGAATTGAAGCTGTACAGAATAGAATTGAAACAACTCAACACCGAAATCAGAGAGAAAATGCACGTGGATAATGATAGTTTCAGCAGGAAAATATGCCTAGCTAAGAAGCGTGATGGCAGTTTCTGCACCAGTTATTCGGTCAAAGGCAAGCCACGATGCCGCATGCACGGCTGCGGCTAGGGTTTTTCAGCGACCAATTTACTGAGTTCATTTTTAATACAAGGAACAGTTATTTCATGGTTGCGGGTAGGATTTTCATCATTCAGAAGAGGAAAATCCTGGGGCAATAAAATAGCTGCAAGAATAAAATTTACTCTCTCAGATTCTAATACATGGCTTAACTGAGGCCATGACTGTGCGTAAGATTTTACCCGGATGGGAAGGAAAATCCTGGGGCAATAAAATAGCTGCAAGAATAAAATTCTACTCTCTCAGATTCTAATACATGGCTTAACTGAGGCCATGACTTTGAGCAAGATTTTACCCGGATGGGAAGGAAAATCCTGGGGCAATAAAATAGCTGCAAGAATAAAATTCTACTCTCTCAGATTCTAATACATGGCTTAATTGAGGCCATGACTGTGCGCAAGATTTTACCCGGATGGGAAGGAAAATCCTGGGGCAATAAAATAGCTGCAAGAATAAAATTTACTCTCTTAGATTCTAATACATGGCTTAACTGAGGCCATGCCTGTGCGCAAGATTTTACCAGATATTCATGCATTACTAATAAATGGCTTAGCTAAATTCACTTTTAACATATGAGGCCAAGATATGCCACTAACAACACATGGGTTTGCGCACTGCGCGGGGTCTGTGACAACACATGGGTTTGCGCACTGCATTCTATTCATTTTTTAGAAATGAGAAGTAATATGAGAGGATTATTTTATGGCTGTGAGTAAGATTAGATCATCATTCTATGGCTGCGAGCAAGATTCTGCCAGACATTCATGCATTACTAATAAATGGCTCGTTGAATTCACTTTTAATACATGAGGCTCGTTGAATTCACTTTTAATACATGAGGCCAAGATATGCCACTAACAACACATGGGTTTGCGCACTGCATGGGGTCTTCATTTTTTAGAAATGAGAAGTAATATGAGATAACTGCAATAGGCAATAATTTAATTTCTATTATCCAATCCTGTACATAGAGAATGTACGTGGCATAACGAGATTTTTTCCTCTTGTATTCATCTAAAGATGTGATGTCACGGTTTAAGAGTAACCAAGTGTTTGTGAGATAACGAGATTGCGTTCTCTGTCTATTCATCGAAAGATGTAACAGAAAAAGACATGCACTGTCCAAGACAAACATCTCGATCAGTTCCAGTCTTACCACCACTACGATAAAAACTAACTACCGTATATTTCTTTTGCACCTCAAGGGAAGATCTTTCCACTAGATTACTTATCCTACAAAATTTAACACATCATATGTGCTTTGTGAACGGGCTTAACTAGTACTTTGTGGGCAATTGTACTGGGCGTCTCAGGAACTGATGCAGTAATTATTTGCATTCATTTACAATATTCCTGATGGATATTTGAGTCTCAAGAAATTTAATACACATATATTAGAACACTAACATTTAATCTCATTAGTATTGATTATTCTTATAAACATGGTATTTTTCTGTCAATAGCCATGTTTCAGATTAATAGTAAAGCAAATGAATATAACAGAAGATAAACGTGATCAGCTGAAAAGGCTGTTTCCTGAGGCAATTAGTGAAGGAAAAATAGATTTTGATCAACTTAAACGTTCATTGGGGGAGTGGACTGAGCCCAGCAAAGAACGCTTCGGACTGAACTGGCCTGGTAAAGCTGAGTGTATGAGAATCATCCAGCAGCCAAGTGTGGCCACTTTAAAGCCTGCCCGAGATGAATCTGTGAGTTTTGATGATACTGAGAACCTGTTTATTGAGGGTGATAACCTTGAAGTGCTGAAACTCCTGCAAAAATCCTACTTCGGTAAGGTGAAGATGATCTATATCGACCCGCCTTATAATACAGGAAAGGAATTTATATATCCTGATAAGTTCAGTGAGACACTGGATACTTACTTGGAATATACTGGCCAAAAAGATGAATCTGGACGCAAATTCTCAACTAATACTGATACCGCTGGACGCTATCATACGAACTGGTTGAATATGATGTATCCACGGTTGTATCTTGCAAGGAATTTATTGCGTGAAGACGGGGTGATTTTTATTAGTATTGATGATCATGAAGTTGCCCATCTGAGGCAAGTTTGTGATCAGATTTTTGGTGAGGAGAATTTTGTTGCTATGTTTACTGTAAGGTCAAATCCTAGAGGGTCGCAAGCTAGTAGATTGATTGCAATAGAACATGAGATTGTAATTGCATATTGCAAAAATTATGATGAAATAGAGATTATAGGATACGAAAAAAATGATGATGAAATTGCAGATTATTCATTAAGCGATGAAAACGGTAAATATCGTTTAGTAGGGCTCAGACAGCGTGGTGGAGCTTGGAGAAGAGAAGAACGTCCGCTGATGTATTATCCAATATTTGTTAATCCAGAAAATGGTGAAGTTTCGCCTATTAAAAGTTTAACATATACAAAAGAAGCTTTACCAAAAAGACCTGGAGGAGAAGAAGGTCGTTGGACTTGGGGAAAGGACAAATTTCGGAAAGACCAACATTTATTGATTGGAAGAAATGTATCTCGTCAAGGAGAAAAAGATTTTTGGGACATTGACAGAAAAGACTATTTGCTATCTGGCAATGGTGAAATAGCTAGAAGAAAGCCTCGCTCAATATGGGATGAAAAAGAAATGAATTATCAAAATGGTAGGAATGAAATTAAAGATTTATTTACTAATTCAGAAATGTTTAATTTTCCAAAGCCTACATTTATAGTTCAAAAATGTGTGGGAATGTTGAAGAAAAACAACGACATAATCCTAGACTTCTTCGCAGGCTCTGCAACCACGGCTCATGCAGTAATGCAACTCAATAAAGAAGACGGAGGCAGTCGCAAATACATTATGGTGCAACTCCCAGAACCATGCGACGAAAAATCAGAAGCCTTTAAGGCGGGATACAAAACAATCGCAGACATAGGCAAAGAACGCATCCGCCGAGCAGCCAAGAAGATTGGGGAAGAGCAAAAAGGGCAGCTTGGCAAAGATGAAGGCAAACAGCCTGATCTAAACGTAGGCGGCAATCTAGACCTAGGCTTCAAAGTGTTCAAACTAACCACCTCCAACTTCAAAGTGTGGGAAGGAGATATTGATAAGATGGAAGGTCTTGAGCAACAACTTGAGATGCATATAGATCATATCAATAGTACCAGCACTTCGGAAGATATTTTATATGAACTTCTTCTAAAAAGTGGCTTCCTACTCACAGCACAGGTTGAAAAGATTACGATTGCAGGCAAGAAAGTATTCTCCATTGAAGGTGGTACAATGCTAATTTGCCTAGACAAGGAACTAAATCAAGCTCTGATTGATGAAATAGCCAAGGCAAATCCTAGTCAAGTGATTTGTTTAGATGAGGGGTTCAGAGGCAATGATCAACTGAAGGCCAATGCAGTACAAACCTTTAAAGCACGATCACGGGAAGAAAAATCTGAGATTGTGTTTAAGACGGTTTAGGGAGATGATTATATGATCAATGAACAAAATTCTGAAATTTTAATATATACTACAGATGATAATGATATCCGTATTGATGTTCAGCTTATTGATGAAACAGTGTGGCTTACACAAGCACAAATGGGCTTATTATTTGATAAAAGCACATCAACTATTTCTGAGCATATTCAAAATATTTTCAATGAAGGTGAACTGAATGAAGATTCAGTTGTCCGGGAATTCCGGACAACTGCCGCAGACGGTAAAAACTATAATGTTCAATACTATAATCTTGATGTCATCATATCAGTTGGTTACCGTGTTAAATCCCATAGAGGCACGCAATTTAGGCAATGGGCAACAAAACGTTTACGAGAATATATTGTAAAAGGATTTACTCTTGATGATAAACGTCTATCAGAAGGCGGAACTGCTACTCGTTATTTTGATGAATTAATTAATCGTATACGTGATATACGTGCTTCTGAGAAGAACTTTTACCAGAAAATTAAGGATATTTATAGAGACTGCAGCATTGATTATGACGATAATGCAGAAATTACTAAGCAATTTTTTCAATCAATCCAAAATAAATTACACTGGGCTGTACATGGTAAAACTGCCGCTGAACTTGTAGAAGCACGTGCTAACAGCACGCAACCATATATGGGTTTGACTTCATGGAAAGGACAAAAACCTCAAAAATCAGATGCTAAAATAGCAAAAAATTATCTAAATAAAGATGAAATTGAATTACTTAATTTAATAGTTAACCAATATTTAGATTTTGCGGAATTGCAAGCCAGACATCGCAAGCAAATGACGATGAAAGAATGGTCATCAAAATTAGATGATTTTTTAAAATTAAATGATATGGAAATATTACCGAATTTAGGTAAAATTAGTAAAAAAATGTCAGATGAAAAGGCAGCAAGCGAGTTTGATAAATACAAAAAAATAGAACTAAAAGAAGACACTGTCCAAGCAAACAAGGCTTTAGAAAAAGAAGCGAGAAAGTTAATTGAGAATATTAATAAGCCAAGGTAAAACAATGAAACTAAAATTTGATCCCTCACTGGAATATCAGCAGAACGCTGTTAATGCCGTTATCGATGTGTTCTCAGGACAACCACCTGCGCAATCCAACTTTGAAATTAGTGCAGCTGCCGGAAGCGGCATGCTGCTAACCGAGCTTGGCGTTGGCAACTGTATTACCTTGAACGATGAGCAACTGCTTAAGAATGTGAAGAAAATCCAAGGCAAGAATAACATAGACGAAACTAGTGTCCTGCAAGGTAGGAATTTTTCGGTTGAGATGGAAACCGGCACAGGAAAAACCTATGTTTATCTTCGCTCCATATTTGAGCTTTCTAAAAAATACGGCCTCAAGAAATTTATTATTGTAGTGCCAAGCGTGGCTATCCGCGAAGGTGTCCTCAAGAGTATAGAGATTATGAAGGATCACTTCCTTACACTCTATGACAATGTACCGTTTGATTATTTTGTCTACGACTCTAAGAAACTTGGTCGAGTGCGCCAATTTGCTACCAGCAACCAGCTTCAGATCATGGTGATTAATATCCAGTCTTTCAGTAAGGACGTGGCTGATAAGGATATAGGTAAAATGACTGATGATGAGTTGAAGAAGCTCAATATCATCAACCGTGAGAATGATAGAATGTCTGGGCGTAAGCCGATTGAATTCATTCAATCTGTGAATCCTATCGTGATTATTGATGAACCGCAAAGTGTCGATAATACACTAAAGGCAAAGTGTGCTGTAGAAAATCTTAATCCTATCACAACACTGCGTTATTCTGCCACCCATCGCAATCCATACAACTTGCTTTATAAGTTAGATCCAGTGCGTGCCTACGATTTACGACTGGTAAAACGCATCGAAGTAGCTTCTATACGAGCTAATGAAAATTTTAACGAGGCCTATGTGAAGTTGCTTAAGATTGACAATAAGAAAGGAATCAAAGCGCAGGTGGAAATTCATCAAAAGAAAGGTGATAGTGTCAAACCAGCCAAGATGTGGGTGAAGCAAGGTGATGACCTTTATGTAAAGTCTGGTAAGCGAGAGATCTATTGTGATGGCTATATCGTTCAGAATATTGACTGTACGCCGGGTACTGAATATATAGAATTCAATAGCGGAAAATTCCTTGAGCTTGGACAGGGAATTGGCGATCTTGGTGATGATATTATGAAGGCTCAAGTGCAGGAAACCGTTGAGCAACATTTAAAAAAAGAACGTGTTTTACGCAATAAAGGCATTAAGGTGTTGTCGTTATTTTTCATCGATAAAGTTGCTAATTATCGCATCTATAACGAGGATAAAACCACCTCTCTAGGAAAAATAGGACAGTGGTTTGAGGAAGCCTATAAAAAATTAACGGCCAAACTCTACGAGGATTTTGCCCCCAAAGCATTGGGACATGACATTGACAAAATCCATAACGGTTATTTTAGCCAGGACAAGGCCGGACAATGGAAAGACTCAACCGAACGCGGAAGTAAACATGATGATGACACATATCACCTTATCATGCGTCATAAAGAACAGTTGCTTAATCCTAAAGAACCATTACGCTTTATCTTCTCACATAGCGCATTGCGTGAAGGATGGGATAATCCCAATGTATTCCAAATCTGTACGCTTAACGAAACGGCTAGTGTTGAGAAGAAACGTCAAGAAATTGGTCGGGGTCTTCGCCTGCCAGTAAATGAGCATGGCGATCGTATCCATGATGAGAATATAAACCGATTAACGATCATTGCTAGTGAATCATACGAAGACTTTGCTAAGTCCCTGCAGAACGAATTTGAGGAAGATCTTGGTATAAAATTTGGTTGCATTGAGAAAATAGCTTTCTCAAAAATTACTCGCATCAATGAAAATGGTGGCGAAGAAGCTATCGGGCAGGATGAATCAACAAAGATTTGGAGCAAATTGGAGCAATCAGGCTATATTAGTAAAAGTGGAGAGATTCAGGGTAAATTTGACCCTAAAAACCCACACTTTGAACTAAAAATTTCTGAGAAATATAACGACATTAAAAATGCTATTATTAATAAAATGAATGATTTTATCTACATCAACCGTGTGGTTAATGCACGAGACAGGCGGACACTTAAGTTCTCCAAAGAAGTCTATCTTAGTGCAGAATTCAAGGCGCTGTGGGATAAAATCAAACAACGTACTCGGTTCCGCGTAGCATTTGATACAGAGGAGCTTATTGAGTGTGCAGCAAAATATATTAAAAATCTAGATGAAATCAAGCAAGCTCGTATTGCTATGACAAAGGCGGATATAGGTATTTCAGATACTGGTGTGAGCACTGATCGCGAGCAAGAAGGAGGAAGGTATGATATTAGTGAGGTAATTGTATTACCAGACCTATTGGCCTACCTTCAGGAAGAAACAGAGCTTACTCGTCAGACTTTGGTGGACATATTAAAACGTACAGAACGATTGGCTGAATTTAAGATTAATCCACAAAGGTTTATGACGCTCACAGCATCTAAAATATCCGAAGCCCTACACGATCTTATTATTAAGGGCATTCAGTATGAGAAAATTGCTGATTCTTCTTGGGAAATGAACCGCATTAACGATGAAGCAAACAATGGGATTGTTCGTTACTTGGATAATCTTTATGAAGTGCAAAACCAAGAGAAAAGCCTGTTTGACACGATTGAATTTGATTCAAAAGTAGAAAAAGAATTTGCTGAAAATCTTGATAATAATGAATATGTACGCTTATTTGTCAAGTTACCAAGCTGGTTCAAGATCGATACTCCCATCGGCTCGTACAACCCAGATTGGGCATTTGTTACCCACCGCAATGAGCGTCTCTATTTTGTACGTGAAACCAAAAGCACGCTGGATGACAAAGAGCTTAGCATATACGAAAAGCAGAAAACCTCATGTGGAAAACGCCACTTTGAAACCATTGATGTGGATTATAAAGTGGTTACAAAACTGGCAGATGTAGACTTTTGAGAATAGCTACATGATCTAGTCTCATCGATTCTACGAAATTTAGACTATGAATGTTATTCAAGCTTATAAACTAAACAAGTATCAAGAAAATAAATCTTGATTTTCTAAAGCCTGCAACTATTGTAACCCCTGGACCCCCTGTTATCACTAGCAAGTCGTCAAATATAACTAGATATTCACTTAATATTTTATTTAATTATTAATATAGATTATTACACATTTCAGCTATTTTTTGCTGCAGTTACTCTGTACAAGAAATTTCCCTTACCAAAGAGATCCTGTACTATGGATCACCTTTAAATCACTATTAAAAGTATCAATAATGAGTAATAATACGTCCAAATAATAAAGCTATTTCATCAATGAAACTCTGGTTCATAAATTTTAATTTACTGCTGATATTTTCCATAACATTTAACATTAAGGTATTAAATGCAGAGCTGACAGACCCCACGCAGCAGGCATTGGCATTGGCCATTGGCATTCAAGAAGGATAGCTCGACACAGCCTGGAACAAAAGTTTAAAATGATACAACAAACAATCCTGAATTGGCCAAAAGACCTTTATCTGCCGCTATACAAGTGAAATATATTGATCCTTTTTTCAAGATTATTGACTGAGATCATGTGAATAATAAAAAGATCTACCCTACGCACGTGATTCAATAAATGAAGCAAGATTAAGCATTAATAATAGCATAATAGCATAATAGCACGTACAATAGACAACATGTCTCGTATCTCAGTCAAATTTACTCTACAAATATGCTGAACGTGCCTTGTATCTTAATCAAACTCACACTACGCTATGAGTAATAATTATATAAATAGCATAATAGCACATATACGGAGAATATGCCTCGTATCTTAATCAAACTCATACGACTATAAACACAACTATTCATATATTATATATTTATGATTCAACTTTCCTGAGCTTTAACATTGCTTTATTCGCATCACACACAGCAGCTTTCACGGGATCGTCGCTGAAGCGTGCATACACCGTTGTTGCCCCTTGGCTCTTATGATTTAATGTTTTGCCAATAATATGCATACTTGTATTATTCATTGCTTGATAACTGCCAAATGTTCTGCGTAAATCATGCAATCTTAAATTACTTATACCTGCTCTTTTCAAGATACGCTCCCATCCTCTTCTTGGTTCCATTAAGTGACCAGTTTTACCATGACTTGGAAATACAAAATGACTAATAGATAGTCTTTTTCTAAGTTGCAAGATATTTATCACCTCACCTGATAAATACACTATATTAGCATGATTGTTCTTACTTTCACTTGCGTTGATTGTCCACATTTCCTGCTCTAGATCTATATCTTTCCATTTCATAGATAGTATATTAGATCTTCTGGCACCTGTTAATAATGAAATCAATACGTAATCCTTAATAGATTGGCTCTCTTCGCAATCCACTGACTCAAGGAATCTTGCCATTTCTGATTCCTTTACGAATCTATCTCTACTTATCTCTGAGAACTTCTTTATCCCGGCTGTTGGATTTATTAACTTATACCCCCATCCTATAGCGACATTAAATATAGCGCCTATCAATGACAGAACCCTATTCGCAGTTACCTTGCTTATCTCATTAGCTAATTTATTATGTAGCTTCATTATATCATTCTTCACAATAGATTGTATGTGTTGGGTGTATAACGTCTTCATATATAATTTATAACGTCTATTATCTTCTTCAATCGTTCTTTTACCTTTATGAAGACTTGCGTATCTCTCCAGATAATCAGAAAATAACTGTGAAAATGTAATGATATTATCTGAGATTTTATTATTAGGATTAATTCCTTGAGCAATATCACTCTTAATACTTAGAGCCATCTTACGTGCTATTTCTACTGTTATATCAGGAAAATGACCTATATTAAATCTCTGGTCCTTACCAAGATATTTCTTTCTTAAAAAGAAAGAGATAGTACCATTATGGGTAATAGACAATTGCAACCCCAATTCCTTGGAGTCTGCATAATAATCCCTACCACTTCTGGGTTTATTGAGTCTGAGTATCAGAGATTTTGTAAAATTAATCTTGCGCATAATACCCACTCATAAAATCTGGTGCCGCTCTCGTGCCGCTTTACACATCAAATTAGATAAAACAATATATAGTTACATATAAAGCAACCTCCCTATAGAGTAAAGGATTACACAGTATAATACAAGTATATAAAGCATATGAACTACACTCTTCTAAGCTGTGGGTCAGGAGTTCGAATCTCTTAGGACGCACCATCTGTAAGGACTATGATTACTTGATTTACAAACATTAATTAAATTCATATTCAGAACCATTCAGGCTGAAAGGGGTAATATAGGGACAGTAATACGCAACAACATGCATCAATTCACAAGAGATAATCTTGTGTTTTATATCAAGAACACTCATATAATAGCTCATACATTGCTTTATTTTGAGGAATATTCAATTATTATTAGTAGCAACATTTAACAAAGGGGGTAGTCTCATAGTAACATTTTAATTATCAAAATCAATTCACTGATCTAGTTAACAGACTCACATTGTTTCAATGCTATACCATCCGCGCTGCTTCTGTCACGGTTGATGTTCATATATGCTTACTTATCAAGTTCTATGGAATAGCTTAGATACTATAATAGAATTTTGGAAAACAGATTGGGTAATGCTCCTATCAACCATATATGCAGCAGTTGCTTACGATACCTATTGCAACTACTTCAGCAAAAAAAAAGAAGAAAAGCAAGAGGAAGAAAAGCAAGAGAAAGTGACGAAAGACCCTGTTCACGCACTGTGCTACGTGATTAGTATAGTGATATTCTACAAATTTTTCTCTCTAGATTGGAATCAAATAGCAGAGGTTAGATCCAGCAGTGATCTTAGTGCTATTTTAATCACTGTTTTGTTTGCTGCTTTTGCCTATGAGGCCTGGAAATTGAACAGAAAGACGCTGGATGAGGAGATAGAGAAGGCTGAAAAGAGGATTAAGGAGACAATGGATGAGGAGATAAAGAAGGCTAAGGCAGAATTAAGGGTGGAGATGACAGAACTTCATAAGAGTCATACAATAAATACCCATAATCTCTGGAGGAGTCTCTATAATAATATGAGTATAAATAGTCGTGTATTAGATAAAGATGATAGTAATGATGAGAAATGGGGAGATAAATCATGAAAATGCTAAAGGAATTATTAGAATATCAGAAAAAATACCCAGTTAACGTATTTAACATTATCAAATCATATAATATTGAATTATTATATAACACTATTAACGATGACAACACATCAGGTTATATTGAGAAGGATGATGATAATAATTTCAAGATAGCAATAAATAAAAACCATTCTGAAGTAAGACAAAGGTTCACCGCAGCTCATGAATTAGGCCATTATCTGCTTCATGGCAATATTTTAATAGACAAAGGCAAGATATCTGATAATAGGCTATATAGAGCTGAACCAGATTCAATGGTGACACAAAAACATGAAACCCAGGCCAACACTTTCGCTGCGGAGTTGCTTATGCCAGAGAATTTGATAGTAAAGGCAACTGAAGATTTCTTAAAAGATAAAAACACAGAAGAATTTAAGGAATTATTGGCAAAACTAGAAGCACTTATAAAGCTAGGACGCCCATCAGATCCTTATACGTATGAATCAGATAAATCCAGCAAATATAGTGAGTTTTATGAGTGTTCACACGGTGCAGAAGGTGTCAGGGAGAAAATATCTAACATGCTTGAGGTTTCTGATGTAGCTATGGAGATTAGGCTTAGGATCTTGAAAAGTAAGCATAAACGGAAAGCAAACGGTGATACGGATGTGATTTTTTAAGTTTATACATCGGTTCTCTGCGGATCTATGCTATTTGTAACCATATTTCAATCATAATAGAGTATTACTCTTGCTCATCCTGGTGATCGCTCACCCAGAACAGTATACTTTTTCTGAGATTGTGAGAACTTTATCTTCTTATCAATACCCTAGCATCAGATAAATTATATCTTTTATTACACGCTCATTTACTGATTTGCTGTGACACGCTGATATTGTCAAGGATACAGAAACATATAAAACAATATCGTATAGGGATAGTTTGTTCAGCATGTATTATTCTGCAATATACCTGTGTCTATAGGGCTTGCAGCCATTTCTATCTCCTCAATTCAGAGTCTAAGATTTGACAAAAGGTTAATTTTATGTTAACATTTTAACCAGATAAGAGAAAGAACAGATGATTGCAGGAGGTGCACATGACAATAACAGGAGATATAAAACAAGCAACAACAGTATTGAATAGTATCTTTAATAGTACACGAGATGAAAAATTCGATACTGAGATTAGCTTCAGTACAAAAGATTCATTAAGCCTCAGTAGAAATAATTATGATCCGCTAACATCAATTGATAATCACCAAGATTTTGCTTCGCACAGTAAAATTACTGATGAAGTGATGAAGTACTATACTGTGCAAAATCATTGTACACGTGATAGTGTTTGTAGAACAAATGATGATCTTGAAGTTAAATATGACTACAATACAAAGTCGTTCGAGATATCAAATGATGATCTTGAAGTTAAATATGACTACAATACAAAGTCGTTCGAGATATCAAATGAATATTGCCACTATACTGCTAAAGATAATGGCGGCAACTATTATCAGCAGTATGATATATCATACCATAATGATGTAACTGGAGAGGAAATAACATTTAGTACATATTCTTCTGCCTTGCCTACGAATAATTCATCATATCCTAATTATTCGAAGATTATTGATACTGAACATCTTCCAACTTGGGAAGAGATTGGTGATAATAGTAATTATGCAGTTCATGATACTAGTAATTATACAGGTTATGTGCAACAGGTTAGTGGTACAATAACTCCGGACTATATTCATGGTAAATATATAAATGTAGTCTCAACAACAAAAGACTTAGAACAAATCAAGGGCACGATGAAGGTCAAATATGACTCATGCAAGAAAACATTTGATGATGAGGGACATATTCAGAAAGTTAGCCCATCGCACCTGGAAGTTGAGCTGAAAGACTTTGATTACGTTCGTGGCGATGTGCATGTGCATATCGATCATCATACATTTACTGCAGATGATTTTTCAGCGATACCGACGTTTGATCAGCTGATTTAATATGTATTTTGCCCGCTAGATCTGTATTTTCTAGCGATGCCGACGTTTGATCAACTGATCTAGACTGCGGGCTATATGAGCAACGTACGGAAGTTCAGAAAGCGAAATATGATCTAACATAGTTGACGTAGTGTTTCTTAGATAACCCCCCTTCCATAGGGGGTTATCTTGGATACACAATTGTATCTTGATGCACAATATTGTGCATATTTTATGTTAAAATAAGAAAGGAGAGATTATGATTAATACAATAAATTTCCAAACTGATAACAGTTTAAGCGGCTTATTGTCCAAGACTTATGAATTGTATAAAGGTGACATAGGCAGCTACGTGAACAATTATGCGAATGTGAAATTAACTTATGATATTTTCACTGACACTAATGCAAACAAGGCAATGCCAACTGTAGAATCTATGCCAAAGGGTATGTTAGGAATCGTTGATACAAGCGATGTGAAACCTCAAACAATTTCTTATAATGACTTCATTAAAGCTCATAATGCTAAGGTAGAAATGACTTCTATGAACGGAACAAAAACAACTATATCTCTAGGAGATAAAACACTTACTCATAAAGTTGTGCCTGACGCAAAATCAATTGAAGACATTCATGGTCATATTGAAGTTGAAGTTTCTCCTGCCAAATTCAAGGCTGATGAAACTGGTAAGATTCACAAAGAAGTTGATTCTTCATTTGAAATGACTGTTGATAATCTTAGTTATGATAAAGGCGGGATTCATTCTAGTATCGATCATTTTGACTATACCAACGTTGATTTCTTTGCTTTATCTGATGTGCATGTGATCTAGATAAATTTAATGAAATATGCCTTTGGATACAGTTTCTTGAGGCATGTTCTATGAATTCTCTGCGGCTGATGGATATTTCTGTCTCAGTTTTGCATGTTGTCTAGGTTGTTGGATAAATTTTGATCTTTCTTTAGTTGGTGTAGAGTCCGATTAGATTAATTACAACCCTTATTCTAAGTAGCATCCGCAATGATCTACTGTGAGAGATGAGCGTTGATTGTTATCATATCTGCAAGGATCAATCTTTCTAAATATAAAAAATAATCAAAAAATGAAGACCCCATGCAGTGCGCAAACCCATGTGTTGTTAGTGGCATATCTTGGCCTCATATGTTAAAAGTGAATTTAGCTAAGCCATTTATTAGTAATGCATGAATATCTGGTAAAATCTTGCTCAAAGTCATGGCCTCAGTTAAGCCATGTATTAGAATCTGAGAGAGTAGAATTTTATTCTTGCAGCTATTTTATTGCCCCAGGATTTTCCTTCCCATCCGGGTAAAATCTTACGCACAGTCATGGCCTCAGTTAAGCCATGTATTAGAATCTGAGAGAGTAAATTTTATTCTTGCAGCTATTTTATTGCCCCAGGATTTTCCTCTTCTGAATGATGAAAATCCTACCCGCAACCATGAAATAACTGTTCCTTGTATTAAAAATGAACTCAGTAAATTGGTCGCTGAAAAACCCTAGCCGCAGCCGTGCATGCGGCATCGTGGCTTGCCTTTGACCGAATAACTGGTGCAGAAACTGCCATCACGCTTCTTAGCTAGGCATATTTTCCTGCTGAAACTATCATTATCCACGTGCATTTTCTCTCTGATTTCGGTGTTGAGTTGTTTCAATTCTATTCTGTACAGCTTCAATTCATTGGGGTCGATAAATTCATCTAAATCCCCCATCATAAGGTTCCTAATCTTAAATACATTCAGCACGGTCGACAGGCTAGCACCCTTTTTCAGACAGCTAATCATCTCCATAATGTGGGTTGTATATTCTATAATATTATCACCAGCAAGCTCTGATGCTGCATGATGCAGACGCAATAATATGGTTTTTTCTTCATCAGTTTTGAGTGATTTTGTGAGCTTCATCATGAGGTTTTCACAAGCCAGATCTTCCACAAAAAAGTTATTGATATATTCCGTATGTGGCATTTCTTCAATATGATCTATGGCTTCATTTTCACATTCCTCCTCGCTATCACTATTCTCTTTAGCCTCATCTTTTTCGCTATTTTTGGCTTTGCTCTCATGGCTCGCATCAGTTTTATTATCTTTAGTTTCACTATTTTTCTGAGTGCCATCTTCTTTATTTTTAGTACTTTCTTTGGCTTTATTCTCTTTGGTTTTAATGTCTTCCTGGATTCCATTTTTTTTGTTACTAGCGCTTTTTTTAGTGCTGTCCTCCCTAGTTTCACTGCCTTTCTGGGTTTCGTTTTCTTTGTTGCTGGAGCTTTTTTGGGTTTCGTTTTCTTTAGTTCTGTCGTTTTTCTGGGTTTCGTTTTCTTTGTTGCTGGAGCCTTTTTGGGTTTCGTTTTCTTTAGTTCTGTCGTTTTTCTGGGCTTCGTTTTCTTTGTTGCTAGCGCTTTTTTTAGTGCTGCCCTCCCTAGTTTCACTGCCTTTTTGGATTTCGTTTTCTTTGTTGCTAGCGCTTTTTTGAGACTTATTTTCTTTAGTTCTGTCGTTTTTCTGGGCTTCATTTTCTTGTTTCTCAGTGATGTCTTCTGTCGGGCCTCTTAATAAATAATCTTGCGTTTCTGGAGAGCATTGTCTAATCTACGATTTCAATTCTGACCATTGAATTTGATCCATAATTTTATACTCAAACTTGATTTTTCATGCTACAAATTATAGCATAATAATATAATTTATTGTGCATTTATTGTGCATCTTTATTACATTTTCTTGACTAAAAATATTCAAAGAAAAAAGCATAACTTAGCAAAAGATTAACAGGAAAAAGTTAGCATTGATAACTCTATGCCAGAGGTGCAATTTAGCTTCTCCCTATCGTTCAAGATGGCTTTATTATACCAGGTGAATAGCAATAAGTAGCAACGAATAGCAGAAATCTTGTGTGCCTGTAAGTACTGTGAACGCAGTACTTACAAGATAAAATAGTAGAATATATGATCAGTAAGATTTTTACTCAGTTAGGAAGAAACTCGAGAAATATATAATTGACTATGATAATTGATATTAATGATTAAATTTATCGGTAATGTTTTTTATAATATTTGCAAATAAATAATCCTTAATGAATCCAAAGAAAAATAATATAATAACCACTATTATAAATGAGTCTGGAATGTCATTTGCAGCTTTACATACTACCTTGAACCAGTTTTCCTGAATGTTACCTATGGGAACTCCATCAGATAATGACCCTAGTAAATATTTGTACACATATATGAAGAATATTAAAGGAGTCTTCCAAAAAATCCCATATCTATTCTTATTAATATATTCAGCATGCTGCATTGCTTTAGTTGCAGCATTCGCTTTTACTATATCATACGAATCTCTATTAGATCCAGCAACACTATCCGTGACTTCTATTGTCTTACCACGATTATCCTTCGTACTATTAATCATATCTATAGCCTATAATCTGTAGGATCATTCATTATTCCTTTATAGTGTGCTTTTATCCACTTCTCTGCTATAACAATGCCTGGTCCTTTTCCTTTTGTTTGTATTGTGCCTTCCCAAGGGGTATTACGCTCATGAGTCAACATTGATAACTCTGTGCCAGCATACCATTTGTATTTTTCCCAGATGCGCTCTCTTAACAAACTTTCATCGCTAGGTTCAATTTGAGCGCCAGGTTCATCGATCTTTTTATCGATCTCTTGATATCCATGCTGCTTGATCTTATGATAAAGATCTGCAATCACTGGTCCATACATCCAGGCTTCAACCTTTTCTTTTATTAATGGGCTACCCGTAAGAGCAAGATAATAACCATGAGCCACATAAACTAGCTTTATTAATCTAAATTGATCCATTGGTGGCAGATTATCGTTTTCTTTCTCATTTTTTTGAGCATCTTTATATTTTTTCTGCTCCTCAATAAACCAATTAGCAACAGATGCTGCTTTATACTTCCCAGACATATTACCTCCTCACCTTAAAATACAGCATATTTATGCTATTAATTAGATATTGAATAGTGCGTTTTTATTTCATAAGCACTAAATCCGGAGAACTATAAGAGTTTCACTTATTGAATACACACTATACACCCAATAAATTAATCAAAAAATACAATCAATTGTCCCTATATTACCCCTTAGCATACCTTTTTAGATAAATATCTTCTAAACACCTTGAATAATAAGGGTTAAGAACAATTGTGATAGGCATACACAACTTACTACCTATTAGTTGCTGTGCGTTATTACAAAGTGTTGTACACTGTTGTGAGTATAGTATAATTTTACATTATGGCAACTATTGAGAAGAGGAAATTACAAAGCGGAGTAATTTTATATAAAGTGATAGTTAGAAAAATAGGCTATCCAGCAGTCAGGCAAACCTTTAAACGACTCACAGATGCAAAAAGATGGGACGAATCAAACTGAAGCAGATCTATTAGCAGGACGGCATCTAAAAGTGATATCATCAAACAAGCACTCTTTATCAGATGCCATTAATAAATATATAGATTCACATATCAATTATTCGCTAAAATCATCTAAGGATAAAATTAGATACCTGCAATGGTGGCAAAACGAGATAGGGGTATACACTATTGTAGATATTACGGCATCACTGATTATTGAATGCCGTAATAAACTAACATCTCAAATTACAACTAGAAATCAACTAAGGTCTAATACCACTTCTAATCATTATGTTAAGGCATTGAGCCATGTCTTTACTGTGCTTAGCAAAGAGTGGGAATGGTCTACTCACAACCCATTCCATAATATTACGAACCTAAAAGAAAAACGCGGTAGAGTAAGGTACTTAGATAAAGAGGAACGAGATAAATTATTGGAAGAATGCAGAAATAGTCAGAATAAATACTTATACATAATAGTTGTCCTTTGTATATCCACTGGAGCAAGAAAGAATGAGATCTTGAAGTTAACCTGGGATAATATAGATCTAGATAGGAAAATGATTATCCTTAATAATACTAAAAATAAAGAAAGAAGATCACTACCCTTGGTTGGCATGAGCTTTGATATGTTGCTCAATCTATACAAATCTGGCAAACCCCAGAAGCATGATTACTTATTTCCTAATTCTACTGCAAATGGCGCTATAGACATAAGGTCTTCTTGGGAGACAGCTGTACGTAATTCTGCCATAATGGATTTTAAATTTCATGACCTGAGACATTGTGCTGCCTCATATTTAGCAATGAATGGAGCCACGTTAACTGAAATTGCAGCGATACTTGGCCATAAGACATTAGCGATGGTCAAAAGATATACCCATCTATCTGAGCAACATGTCTCAACAATAGTAACAAAGATGAATAATAATATTTTTGGGGAGAAATCAAGTAATGAATAAAGATGATGAAGATATGCCATCACGCATAAATATACGTAATACAAAGCATATATCTGCAAACCTTAGCATAGAACATTGCAGCAATGAAATCAAAATTATTAATATAGAAAGTAAAGATGACCTAGAGGATGTGAAGGATGTTATTACCCTGCAAGGAGCATATAATATCGTAAGAGAAAACTTAGACATATCTGCAGAAGATCACATGAAACAAGTAGGTCATATGTTGCTTGTGAAAACTGGAATTATAAATAATATGGATGAGGTATTTGATGATGAGGGTGATGCCAAACTAAACGCTAACGAACTATTCGAAATAGATAAGAAAATTAGGGGAGGCAATGTAAGAGATTTATTAGATGGAATTATGAAATGCATCGAGCAACATCATCGCTACGAATTCATAAAGAATTATATAGATAAGAAAACAACGCAATATTTTAATATTACATATGACAATAATGAGAAATATGCCTTGATGCATTCTCTAAGGATAATAGAAATAATGAATATTATATATTTCTCTCATATTACAATGGTCAAGTCTGATAATCCTCATATCAAAGAAGATATTAGTAATCTATATAAGGTGAACAAGATCAATATATTGCATGTACTTACGAATAAGATCTTTGTCTTTACTGTTAAAGATAATCCAGATTATATAGACATCCCTTTTTAAGGAGTAGGAATGGAAGAAAGATACATTATAGATCATATATATTATGTCAAGCCTTATCATGACAATGACGATGACAAGAGACACCCTGATAATAACCTACATCCTGAACATTTGTACCCGGATCACAATTCCGTTTGTCAGAAGTTACAGAGCAATATCACGGAATATGATACCTTAAACAAAAGTTCATTCCCACAAAGACCAAAGACCAATAGTAATGATGCACATTATAGTGAATTGATGAATCAGGTTGAAGATACCTTACGTCAGGAAACTAAAGACACAAGAATGTACGCACAATTAATTGTGCTGTTTGATAATGGCTTTAACAATACTTCTACGAAAGATGATGTAATACGACTGTTTTTTAAGAAGGAAAACCTAGAATGAAAGAAAAGAAAATTACGTTGAGAAAATATTGTAAGGAACAGCATAATATCGCTAAAGAATGTAGAACGATACAAATTAGTACATTACGTTCCTATGATCAAGATGATCCAAATTTTCTAAGAGGCGATCCTAATGAGGGAATTACAAGATTCATTGATGAGAATGGAAAAAAGATAGAACTGGATGCAAAGCAGTTAATGAGCGAGGGGAAGTTTTTTACCTCAGAGGATAGAACTTCTTTTTATTATAAGGCACCCAATGTTTATATTTTTAGTTTAACAATGGATCAAGAGCACTGTGAAGAGAATTGTAAAGCAATTGATCCTAAATACGATGATTCTTATGAGATAGATGATATAGGGCTATTTGCCAAATTTATAGGGTCGTCACTAGTAAAAATGATTACAGCTGAGAATATTAACTTCAACGCATTGATTGATCCTGATCACAGTGCATTGAATGGTATTGATTGCAAAGATCCTAGGTCAATATCTAGCTACCCTATCTACCGTAAAAAGATAGGATGTTGTATTCGCCATAAAAAAGTACAGTACTATGATACAAAAGAATTTTCTCCAGATCCTGATGGTAATAATTTTAATAAATATACAGAAACATGTTCCGATAAGAAGATGCTATACTCCATGAAGCATATAAAATATAAAAAATTAAATGAATATAGAATCGAGGCTATACTATGTATAAAGACAGGCTTTGAGGGTTCGGATAGAGTCACTATTATTCCTGTAAAAGATAACTCAAAGTTAATCAAAATTCCTGATGATATACCTACGATAGCCAGATTGATTACTTGCCCACTCAAAGAAATTCTTAACATGAGCGGTATAATGGTGTAAAAGACCCGTAGAGATATGCTCTCCTGTATTTTGATTTTTCTTAAATAATCTTTAAATGAGATAGCATAATCTATTCTGAAATTTACAAAATTCGAAAAATGCGTATGAATCTCATATTCACGAATTGATTTTTTCGTTTTTTAAATAATCTTTAAATGAGATAGCATAATCTATTCTGAAATTTGCAAAGTTCGAAAAATGCGTATGAATCTCATATTCATGAATTGATTTTTTCGTTTTTTAAATAATCTTTAAATGAGATCGCATAATCTATTCTGAAATTTACAAAGTTCGAAAAATGCGTATGAATCTCATATTCACGAATTGATTTTTCTTAAATAATCTTTAAATGAGATCGCATAATCTATTCTGAAATTTGCAAAGTTCGAGAAATGTGTATGAATCTCATATTCATGAATTGCATTCGCATAAGCTTGTACAGTTTGAGAATCACGACCTTTAGCATTCTCTAGCATCCGAAAATACTTATTCTTCAATACCTCATTATCAGTATTACAATACGACTCCTTATTCCTAACTATATTAGAATACGACTCCTTATTCTTAGCTATATTAGAATTTTCCTCCTTATTCCTAACTATATTAGAATTCGAGCCTTTGCTATCTTCCATATGTCGCATTATCTTTTGATCATTCAGGAGTTGCATAGTATTTCCAACATCTCGGGATCTTTAATATCGAACATTTGTGTTAGTTTATCTAAATGCTTAGATCTATAAATTTTATAATTATCTCTATTACAAACTGGACAAATCGCATGGCATTGTAAACTACCATTAGCTTTTCGTAGAATGATAATTTCTACATCCACAACATAAAAACTCATTAAATTTCAATGTCCGTTTATGCTTTACATTCCTTGTTTGAAGAAACTGCTTTATATCAGAACCCCATATTAAAATAGGCTTTTTCCTTATACTGGCAAGCCCTTCTTCCTTTATCCAGTTCCTAATTGTCTGAGAATGAAGCTTCTTATTCTGATAAAGATTACATATTTCATCAACTGCCTACAATTTTAAGTCTATGTCCGTCCTATGAATCATTTCTACTTAGATCACGTGCTATAGAGAATTTTCTAATAATCTTTCTGTATAAAGAATGACTAACTTATACAACAAATCATAGATAATTTGATGTTAGTCTTGTATCTGCTATGTACGGTTTTTTATATTTAAATCAGTGCTAAAGTGCTTCCCTGATTTATCGCCTAAAAGGCAACAGGAAATACTCCGTATCTTGTATGTGATTCAGAATATGAACTTTCCAGCGATGATCGAATCTTTGCCCATTAGATCATTGCCTGGCACGTTCACGAAAGAGATTGAAGGTTGGGCAGCAAATGAAGGAGGTAGATTGCTAGCGCAGTCTGCACAGCGCATGCTAGATATTATTAAAATGGAATATCCTGATATATATACGGCATTGCAACAGTATGAAAAAGGATTGGAGCCATCTACTTTTAGTTTTATTGCAGATATGGATGAAAAATCACTGCAATTGGCGGCAATAGATGGTGCATCCTGCTGTTTATTACAATAAAAAGCTGCGTGGCCATCCGCCACTACAGTGAGTGAGAGTGTCAACTTTCTCTTGATCACTGTATGTCACTCTTAGTAAAATTGCTTGTTGACTGCATTCTAGATTCATAAGTATTGTGATTTCGTAGACCTGATCAAGACATCAGATTTTAATAAGATTACTGATTGAGGCAACCCAAATAGGCCAGTCTCAGTCTTTAGCATGCTCTTCTGATTGAGCAAGACTAAAAAAATAAACCCTGTAGCAGTGGTTGCCGTGCGAGAGTGTATGATTTTCTATTGGGATTGGGAGGTCAAAGATATAAACAATCTATGTAAGTCTTCCGTAGTAGAGTCTAACAAGGTAGAGCATTTAATGAATTTTTTGCGTAATGAGGATGATATTTTATTTTGTACACACTCAACACTCCACACATTGACAAGAAAGCCAACACTGCATTATAGCAGATATCATCTTGATCGCCAATATTTACGCTTTCTTGCTCTATTATATATTTAAGGAGTATTAAATACTGAGCCTGGCTTCCTTGTAGTTGCGTTATCATTCCGCCAGGTTTGGTTAAATACTGAGCCTGGCTTTCTTGGCGTTTTTCCGTACTCTTTGCAGAGTCAAGGTTGGCAACAGGCAATGTAAATTACTTACTGAGCCTGGCCTGTTCTTCTTGGCGTTTTTCCGTACTTTTGCAGAGTTAAGGTCGGCAGCAGGCAATGTAGAACTTTCTGAGCCTGGGGACGCTTCTGATTCGGTAATTTCTGGTACATCTGCCATTTTTCCTGAAGCAAGCCATGGGGAGTCATCATCATTAGAGTCATCATCATCATTCCAATGATTAGATTGAGCTGCCATCTATAAACAAACCATCTTCGTGACTATCATCCTGGTTCTTTCTGAGCCTGGCAACATCTGCCATTTTTCCTGAAGTAAGCCATGTCAAGAGTCATCATCATCATTAGTAGAATTTTCTGAGCCTGGGGTCGCTTCTGATGCTGTAACTCTTGATTGAGTAGCATTAAGTATCCCTGGTGACATTATTATACCGTCTTCAACATCATACGTAGAAGCTGTGTTATCGTGCCTTAAGTTTCCTGAAATTATTATTTGACATTTACTAACCTCCATTGCTCCAAATTCCTTTGTTTCAGGAGTTATTTCTGTCATTATAGCTGTTATTTTGACTGGCCTTAATATTGTCGCACTGTCTTCTCCCTCTATATTTCCTGTTATCTCTAATAGTAAATTATTAGACCCCAAATGCTTGGAGATTGTATCATCTTTGATGATTGCAGCACTTCTAGAAGATATGGTTGTACCGCATATACTGCCTTCTATCTCCATGTCGAGAGAGTCATCATATCCGTTGCCAAACATCATTATGTGTATTGTTACTGACTCCACCTTGTCTTTTGTTACTGATTCCACCTTGTCTTCTGTTGTTGGCTCCACCTTGTTCTTGTCTTCTCTTACCACCATAAACACATTCACACTGG
Source organism: Rickettsiales bacterium (assembly GCA_965262395.1). Classification (GTDB taxonomy): domain Bacteria; phylum Pseudomonadota; class Alphaproteobacteria; order Rickettsiales; family Anaplasmataceae; genus CBDHFF01. The sequence goes on along the minus strand of OZ253531.1, from coordinate 254,491 downwards.
GCTTACCTCTTAATAAACATTCAATATGATTCATTATCTTTCCTCCCATACAGAAGCTTTCTATCATCTAATATTATAATATTAATTTTTTAATTCTACAACCCAGATTACGCTGAAAGTTAAATTGTTAATTATTATTCTTTGTTTTCAATCTAAAAATTTCTGTCCTGAGAGCTATCAAAAGGAGGTGGGTCTGGCGGATGGTATCTGTTGTTATTTGCATCAGTATTTATAACTGTTTTACCCGTTATTTCTTTCAAATACTCATCTTCCAATCTTTAGGCCGTGTAACAGAGGGCAGCTGCTCTGGGTTCTCCTAGCTCTTCTTGGATTTGTTCACAGCCAGCTTCATCCAACTCACCAGGAGCCTTAGATTTAGGCAGAAGCAACTTATAGAATGCCTCCCCCCCTTCCTCCTTTGTTATAGTTCCTTGCGTGGACAACTCTTTCTCTTTGGCATTCATTTCCTCTACTATCTGGAGGTAAGTTTGTGTCTCCAAAGAATGTAATTGATCGATGAATTCTTCCAACCAAGAAAATTTTATTAACTTAGCCTTTGGTCGTGCATCAAACCCAGGCGTATCTTCTGAATTTAGATGCTTAATTCTAATGCAGGTATTTCGCAGCATAAACATTTTTCCATTCATCATGTTACCATCAACTCCCATTTCACCACGGACATGGAGCGCAACCAGGAGTATTAATTTTAAGAACCTTCCACTACGTATGAGATTCTTCTGATCGTCGAGATTATCACCAACTAAAGTATCTAAAATAGTTATTCCTTCCTTATTGATATTCGTTATTAACTCTCCTATCCTACTTTCTATTGCAAGTGTCAGAAGGTTAGTTTTCTTTTTCAGATTACACAGTAAATGCATGACATGACTATAACATTTATCGTTAGCAGAGTTTCGTGCTAAGTCAATAAATGCGAGCTTAAGAATCTGAGCTTGCAATCCTGGTTTGTTTGCCTCAAGACGAATTGCTTTTCTTAACTGTCCCCAAATATCCTCGGTACCCATGTTTTCTTGTGCTTCATACTTACCCAAGACGAATACTCGCATCACTCCAAAACATTTGGATAGTATATCGAGTATAGATCCATTCCGAGCAGACTCCTTTTCTATATTTTTTATATCTTGTATAGATTCTATACACTGTGTGGCATCCATACCCTTTATACATTTTATATCTGCTTGACTATCAAAGTATACTTCCCATAATTGCTTGCCACGGATATGTTCTTCCTGCTTTATCTTTTTCTGTGGTCTCTTAAGCGCAGGGTCTGTTTCTGTATAGGGCGTATATGTCTTGGCACCTACAGTGCGCTCAATTTCTGCGTACGTTTCTATTCTTAATATTGAGTATTGAGTATTACCCTTCACAGTTACTCCGGGATTTTCTTCTGATTCTTGTGCTGTAGGAAACAGGTGCAAGACTGACTTCTGCAATGCCGCAAATGCATCTTTCATAAGGAATAACTTCTTTACGTTTTTATCATCTCTTAGATGCAAAGCTCCGTCCTCTCTGAAGTATTGTTCCTGCCTCTCTTTTGATACGATAGATTCATATTCATTTGCAAGTGCGTACCATGCGTGTGATATACTCAGTATATGCTTTGCTGCTATATTGTAGGGTACTACTTCCGACCCCTTAGAATTATTATGATCATATATATTCTCTATTACCCTTTGTATTGGATCTTGACACCACTCTACAAATGCAGATTGAGTAGGTGGTGACAAAAGATCCTTTACAGTAATATGGTGAGCTTCAATATGGTGAGCTTCGTCTATAGCCGCATTATATATTGTTACTATCTTTTCTAGTATTGCTGGTATGAAATAACAACTTGCTACTATTATCTTGCGCCTTATACCACTGGTACCATATATGTCTCCTGCCATAAAATCCTTGGTTTTTTTCTGGAAACCAGTTAATGAACTTATAATGCTATTTAGTCCGTTTTTTATATTGTGTGTCTCTTTCATGTTGATTGGAAAGCTTGCTTCCTCTACGGCTAAAGTACATATAATATTCAATATTACATTTATTAGCTTCAATTGCACTATCAGTATACGACATTGCTTTTGACGACAAATAACTTGTGCTAATCCTTCCTTTGTTACTTGTGTCTTGTGCTTAGTCGAAGTCCTAAAGAGCTTCGTGGCTATAGATTTATCACAGTACTGAAGCATGTAGTTCATGGCACTCTCTTTGATGGGCGCGGATCCAGCGCGTCTCATGCGCCTACGCTTTTGCACTGGTTCATTTGCAACCATATTATCATCCATGAGGCTATTGCCATCCTCAACTGATTCTAATTCCATATTTTGATGTTTTTTATGCTTAGATATAACTTCAGATTGTATCCCTGCATCATACTCGGCCCCGACTATCCCAGGCCTTGGGGCTAATCTTGGTTCTGTGAAAGTTGCATCAAGACGTGGACGTTTCGGGGGTGGAGTGTCGATATCTTGATGAGGTCCTGACCATGGGGACAGATGAGGCAGTAGGGGAAGATACTGAGTGGGATTCATTTCCCTTTCTAAGGCAGCGAAGCTACCTAGAGGATATATTGGCTGTGGGGGAAGATACTGAGCGGCACTATTACCTTCATTTGTAAAAGAGGGGCCTGAAATGGTCTGACTTGGAGTTAAGGCAGCGACTGGCTACATAGCAGGATGTGTTGGCGGTAGGGGAAGATACTGAGCGGCACTATTACCTTCATTTGTAAAAGAGGGGCCTGAAATGGTCTGACTTGGAGTTAAGGCAGCGAGGCTACCTAGAGGATATATTGGCTGTGGGGGACGATACTGAGTGGGATTCATTGCGCTCTTTGCGCTCTCTAGCTCTTGGTCTTTGAGCTCTATATCTTGGACTATGCTTTGAGTTTCTACGTTCTCTATATATACTGTACGATCCATAATATGCCCAGAGTCCCTGATGTTAACCCCTGTATCAATAGTACACACAGTTTTATACTGTGTATTGTTAACAATAGGGCATCCACAGTTAATCTCTATAGTATATGTACACGTTTGGTCATACACTGTTATTCCGCATGCTATACGTACGGCACCGTCTAGTTCTGTAATTATTCCTGTTAATACACTATTATAGTCACACGTATTCTCAAGATGTTTTGATAATAGTTCTGCACTACTATAACGTTCTGGATCATAACTACAACCTTCCCCATTTATTGAGCCATCCGCCTGCACAGTCCCCGTCATATAAAAGGAGACATATTTGCCTGTAACTCCTTGATCAACAATCCTTATGGATATTTCTATTTTCTTTTCCGCACGCAATAGCATGAGACTCCCTGACGCCTGATACCCTGACGCCCCCTGATCTCCTTGTCCAGCACTGTCCATTATTCACCACCTAATGAATTCTATAGTTATATATTATAATACAAATGCATGAATTTTACAATTAAGTTAAGTTATTACCATAGATGGCATATCAATGATTGCTTAATTATTTTAGTTAAAATGAAAAGTAACTATCATCACGATATCATAGCTAATGAATTTGCTTCTCGCATTCTAATGCCTAAGAAATTTATAGAGAGATTATTACAAGAAAAGAAAATAAAACTTTCTGATGTCATCACTGTTAATAAAGAAGATAGAAGAGACAAAAAGGTTATAAATGCCAATATAGTTGAGCGTATGGCAGATAGTTTGTGGGTATCAGAGCCGGCTCTGATAGTAAGGCTTTGTAGGAAAGACCTGGATGATCTACGAGGGGAAGAGGGGTTTTATGCTCCAGAAAAAATAACTAAATAAGTCTGATTAACGTACTGGTATGATAATAATTGAGATGAATGTATGAAGAATATAGGGCTATATAAATTATACAAGAAGAATGGTATATATCATATACAGGATTTACTAGGATGGTTGTATAAAGATTACAATACATTAGTCATATTTAATGATCACAGTGATATTCATAGTACTATCTAAAATGCATAATAATCTAGTCAAGCATCCTGTGGATATAGTAATGAAAATAACTCAAATGAAATAATCATATTAGCAATATCAGTGTACTCTCTTTTTATACCTTTGTAATTACGTTACTTAGAATAATTAGTCAAGAATATTATCCTTGACTAATTATTTACAATTATTTGGTAATATCCACTCTATATCGAATGTACTAATGTTAGCTAATATCATTAACATCTGGCACAAGATAGACAACATTTATACAGGTACAACTATGGGAATGCAGCAGCAAAGAGCTAAGGTTAGTAGAGATAATTTAGAGTCTTTATTAGGTCTTGAATCAGCAAAGAATCCTGCAGAGGCGCAGGTTTCATCATCTGGAAACATAGAAAAGATGCCATCAGAATTGGCTAAAGCACTGCTTACCAAACTTAATGAATTGAAGACTGAAAGTAAGAAAGAGCAAGAGAGATTACATAAAGAAACTGCTGGATTACAAGAGGCTGATGCTGTTACTGAAGACACAAAAACTAGTAATATTGCCGAAACAAAAAATACTGAGACAAAAGAACGAGAAGTAGTTTTCAGGCAGGTAATCGAAACTGGCGAGATATTATTCGAGTTCCAATTAATCGAAGATCACCCTGATCACAAGCTTCTGGGTCGCTTTCCAGAATCCAAAATATATCGATTTGTAGAAGGTGAAGGTCTAAAAGAAATAATTGTTAATCCAAAATATTTCCCGATGGGTCTGCCAGAAGTAATTGCACCTGTATGCCGTTTAAAACGGGACGAACAAGGACATTCAGTGGGCGTCGTTCGGCATATAAATGGAGCTGCAGAGACTCATCTTGCTCAGGATGTCGTGGAAGGTGAAGTAACTCAGCAAGACCAGACGATTCAAGGCGATGAAGCCGAGGGTCAAGGCACACCCAATCAAGCAACTGCAGCAAAAATTCAGCCTAGCATACCAATAGTACTGAAAGCAAAAAAAGAGAAAGATCTCTCAGATTTTAGGAATATAACCGACCCAAAAGAACGTAGTAAATTTAATCAAGCAAATCAAATTGATAATTATGAAGAAAATGTTAAAGCCAATCATAGAGATAACCTTATATATGAAAGAGCACTTCATACTCAGAAATTAGGATTAAGAAATGATAATGATGTTTGGTTCCAGAAGGAGTTCGTTAAAGGCATTGATGATATAAAGGAACTTTTTCCTGCTCAGATTGCAGAAATGATGGGAAATGCACCAAAAGCAAGGTATTTTGGAAAGAGTAGCGCTCAAAATAGGCACGTTCTACTATCAAAATCAGTGCGGACTCAGGAAGATATTGGTTATATTGCAGGACTAAGAATACCATTTGAGAATGTAAGTGCAAAAGATTACTGGCAACAAGATATATCGATCGAAGGGTGCCTCAGAGCAATAGCTACTGAGATTAAGGTCGGTAAATCCGATACTAGCTCTGGATATAATAGAACAGCGCTAGAAGATAAAGATGGTAAAAAAAGAGTGGCAACATTTGATTTTGGTATAAATCAAAATATTTTTTACAGATCTTTTCCTAAGATAAAAGATGATTTCAGAGGATTAGGTACTGCTCTCAGTGATACACATCATGCAGAAGAATTAGCAATCATAATAAGTAATTTTCATGAGATGACCGATGAACAGAAGGATGAATTTTTTGCTGCCTTATATGCCAGCAGAGAGATGAATGCTGACTGTTTAGATCATTTGCCTTGTGTAGTTTCAGGTCAGTTCGGTGGCGAAGAGCTAGAAAAAGTAAAGAAATTCTTTGAAGAAAATAAAAAAACATTCTTAGATTGGATTATTGAAAAACCAGAAGAGGTGAGCAATGATTTGGATGCTAACTTAGGGGAAGAAATATGTGCGAAGTTATCACCATCATATGATAAAGCACGTTCCATGGCTGAGAAAAAAATAAATGAGCTAGCTAAAGATTTTGCAGAATTTGTATCTTCCCTTGAGTTTAGCGAAGAACATAAAAAATCACTGTCATTTCTATTTAATCGATTCATAAAGGATATGCAATCTAAAGAAGGATTTCTGCCTATATTACTGCCTAAGATATTAGCAGGAAAAGAATTAGGGCTTGAATCACCTGAAATCATTGATGTATTTGGTAACAAGCAGTCATCTGTAAAAAGATATCTGTCATACATAGAAGCAAAAGACAGTGAATTATCTAAAGAAGTAGAAGAGTATTTGAAAGAAAACTACATAAAAAAATTGAACGAAGATCCTGAAATAAAGAAAGCAGTCGCAGATTTGCGAGAGGAAACAGCAAGAACAGAAGAAAAATTACGTGAAAATATGCATAGTTTCAGCAAGGAATATAAGCAATTCGGAAAACAAGCAAAACAAGACTTAGCAGAACAACTTACTCCCGTGACTAAAGAATTGGAGCCAGAACAAGGGCTGTCATCACCATCCAAACTAGGCAATCAGCAAAATAGTGCAGATCAGCCTGGCAGTTCAGAAGAAGGTCACGGCAAAGAAAGTGCTCATGACAGAGTACCTCCTTCAGTATTAGGACAAGAAGATGCAGAGCAGTCATTAGCTGGGTCAGAAGTGCAGCAACACGTAGGAACAGAACAGTCTACTCATACGACCAAAAAAGTAGAAGGCAAATTACTACCTGAATCAACTGCACAGCGTGATTCAGAAGAAAAAAGCCCTGATTCTCCACCACCTTCAGTTCATGCTATGGTAGAGTATTATAATGCAATGTCAGAAGGTCAACGGGAATCATGCATAGGATCTGGTTCTTGTAATGGTAAAAATTCAAATGACCACACATCTCAGATGAATCCAGAATCGCTATGCATTAGTTCAGATCAAGAGTCTGATCTGCAGAATGCGATTAGAGGAATGAGCGGCGTAGATCTCTTATCAGAATCTGATCTCAACCAAGGTACACAAGCAATCAATAACTTAAACAGGAGAAATAATGAAAATTGTATTTGCAGATAATATATTAAATAAGATTAAGTAAGATTAATAAGGTTACTGATAGTAATAGAGATATGAGTTATATAGAGATAGTAGATAAAGCATCCTCAGATATGCCTAAGGAAAAATTCATGAATAAAATAGGTGAGAACGAGAGCGCACAGCATACGCTCTGAAACAATTCCGAAGATGCAAGTCAATCAGTAGAGAATCAGATTGCGGAATGTGATGGATACTATGATAAATTAGTAGTTGAAGCAGAAAGCCTAGTCCATGTATTAGAAAAATTTAATGAACAGGGAGGGGGTGCATTGACTAGTAAGTATCATAGTCATCATGTATTACACACACACACACATCAGATCTCTCAAATGAGATAGTAAACACTTTTTCAGAGCATTCTGATATAATATAAGAATGAACTTGTTCTGAGCAATTTAAGGAGGTAGGTTAATAATGAAATTAGAATATAATAAATAGTCTTTGACAGACTATTTCAAAGCACATGTTATGCATGATAAAAATAAATATATTGGGAAAATTATATATAAACTTGAAGCACATAAGAAGTCTGGGAATGCTGATAGATTTGAAGAATGTGCAGAATCAATACGTAATGTGAACAAATATTATAAATCTGCTGAACAACAATTTGATAGCGTCCTTAGTAAGATAGAGCATACTGATCAATGCGGAAAAGGCACGTATATAGTGGAACGATTACATGTTAAATTTTCTGTATATGAGAATACTAATCAGTCTAAAGTAAGACGAAGATTCACAGCAGCTCATGAATTAGGCCATTATCTACTTCATGGAGATATTCTAGTAGGTAAAGGCAAGATATCTGATAATAGGCTATATAGAGATGAGCCAGGCTCAGTAAGATATTTTTATAATTTTATTTAAATAGATTATTACTCATTTTTGTCATTTTTAATAGACTGTAAGACAGTTACTTATATATGAATTGCTTTATGAAGAAATTGTTTATGAGTTATATGGGAATCAAACAGACAAATTAAGTGGATAATCTGATTATGTTTTACTACTTATAAATGATTAGATTTTGGAAAATCGAGATCAACTTTTGTGATACTTGTTGTGTAATAACTCTAAGTATGTAACGCAATCCAAGCAAAGTTACTACCTAAAAATAGCAATACGGTTGCTGTGTTGCAATCAGTTTTTTTATGCGGCAGGTTTAGTTCTTTATGAATTATGAATGCCTTGGTTTCCTGCATTAAATCTCATACAGTAATTATTATATACTCTTTCTTGGTCTTATTTTATCTTTTTAACAGTTGTGGCTATTCTATTTGAATTCATAGTCATGGATTTAGTTTATTGTGGTTAGGCTTTATGTTGAGCAACGCACGTTCATCAAACACATACAAAGATCTAAAGAAATAATAACACATAGGTTAATACATACTAATTCTAATGTCCTAAACTTCCACCTGATTATTACCTAAATATCTAATAATCTAATCTTCTTCAGAATTGCAGCCCTTTTATGTTCAGGCGGCGAACCCTAACTGAAAATTATAACGCCTGAGTTCATAGTGTGTCTCATATTCACATCTAATGCTGCAATAAATTCTGCAGAATCATGCAAGGAAATTACATGCCTCACTATTGTATGTCTAAAAGTATGTGGCTTATAATAATGCAGATCATTAGCGGCAAATCTCTTCCTAAAAATGTCTCTGATAGTAGTCTGAGACTTAATATGACTTTTTACCATGAGATCAGTTTGTGTCCCTACGTTATTAAAACTTGGCATACTCTTTGGGAATAGTGGGTCCCTATCTGTGAAACCAGATTCCTTCAGATACTCCATCCAATTTATTACGTTATCATATAAATTTTGATCAGAGCCAATAAAATATGATGTTATATTCCTAGAATATTTAGTGTGTACAACATTTGGATCTTGAATAAATGCCCATGATTTGTATTGTTTGAAATGTTTAATACTCCCCACTTTGGCAGTCTGCATCGCTGCTATTCTTGGTGTCGTTAATAAACATAAGCTGATCATTGCCTTATCTCTTTTATCAATATCAGAGTTAATATCAATGGAATGAATTGTAGAAATGATCTCATCAATCTCATAACTTTCCTGATATTTTGTTGCCATTGCTCTATTCCGATCATTCCTTGTAATTGTAAAATATTGCACATCATCAGATTTTATATACCTACGATAGCCAGATTGATTACTTGCCCACTCAAAGAAATTCTTAACATGAGCGGTATAATGGTGTAAAAGACCCGTAGAGATATGCTCTCCTGTATTTTGATTTTTCTTAAATAATCTTTAAACGAGATCGCATAATCTATTCTGAAATTTGCAAAGTTCGAAAAATGCGTATGAATCTCATATTCATGATTTGATTTTTTCGTTTTTTAAATAATCTTTAAATGAGATCGCATAATCTATTCTGAAATTTGCAAAGTTCGAAAAATGCGTATGAATCTCATATTCATGATTTGCATTCGCATAAGCTTGTACAGTTTGAGAATCACGACCTTTAGCATTCTCTAGCATCCGAAAATACTTATTCTTCAATACCTCATTATCAGTATTACAATACGACTCCTTATTCCTAACTATATTAGAATACGACTCCTTATTCTTAGCTATATTAGAATTTTCCTCCTTATTCCTAACTATATTAGAATTCGAGCCTTTGCTATCTTCCATATGTCGCATTATCTTTTGATCATTCAGGAGTTGCATAGTATTTCCAACATCTCGGGATCTTTAATATCGAACATTTGTGTTAGTTTATCTAAATGCTTAGATCTATAAATTTTATAATTATCTCTATTACAAACTGGACAAATCGCATGGCATTGTAAACTACCATTAGCTTTTCGTAGAATGATAATTTCTACATCCACAACATAAAAACTCATTAAATTTCAATGTCCGTTTATGCTTTACATTCCTTGTTTGAAGAAACTGCTTTATATCAGAACCCCATATTAAAATAGGCTTTTTCCTTATACTGGCAAGCCCTTCTTCCTTTATCCAGTTCCTAATTGTCTGAGAATGAAGCTTCTTATTCTGATAAAGATTACATATTTCATCAACTGCCTACAATTTTAAGTCTATGTCCGTCCTATGAATCATTTCTACTTAGATCACGTGCTATAGAGAATTTTCTAATAATCTTTCTGTATAAAGAATGACTAACTTATACAACAAATCATAGATAATTTGATGTTAGTCTTGTATCTGCTATGTACGGTTTTTTATAATTTTAGCTTTGTATCTACCATATGTAACCTTGTATGAATTCATGTCACGACCAACTGTATAAAGTGAACTATGAATAGTCCATTTATGAAATAATTTGATCTGATTTCTTTAATAATTTTTTCTTTTGACTATCAAATTTATACCGTAGAATCTCATCTATATCTATTGCCATTATTCTCAATGCTTCTATTATTATAGCATAGGGAACATCAAACCATTCTTCAGGATTCTTGATCCTAGCCCTAATATTAGATCCTCGTGTATTTAAATTCAATCGACATTCCCTAAATAACTTGTGTAATATTCGTTCAATAACTTTTCCATCTAGTTTATAAGCGGGGATTCTCTCAAGAATATCTACTGGTTGGAAAGCATATGTATCTTCTTTACTTGAATGATTAGTTCTGGTCCATGCATTCTGAGCCGCAGTAAACCCTATCTTATAAGCACCTAACAATTTTTCCTTGTCTATATCACTTATGTCTACATCATTTATTTCACCATGTATTTTTGCCACATAAATATATCCTCCTACATCTTCCTTTTGCCATTGCATAGAGATATTATTATCAGTAATAGCAAACCCCTTACTATTATTTAAGGCCCTAACTAAAGTACGCAATAATATATCAGACTCTTTTCCATTTTCATAAATACATCTGGTTCTATTATGCAACCTCCCATGTTCATCCCTAGTTTCTTTTTCAAGTTCTGCAATATAACATAATACACTATCCATCATGAAAAATCTGTGTGGTTTAATAATAGACTCACCCACATTGCTTATCTTTTTCCGAGATCTGATTAATATTTCATAACGACACTGATCAAAAAGAGGTGAGAATATTTTAAAGTCTTTGCATTTTACTTGTGTTGCAATATATTCTGCTGATGCACGATCATTAAACCCAACATTGTTAGGCATGAACATTTCATATTGCTGATTATCGCTTAATAAACCGTGTGGATCATTAATTTTACTCAAGAAATCTTCATCTTTATCCATGAAAACTCCTATTTCTACAAAACATCTTATGTAACCAAACATTATCTGCGGAGTGCTTAATTATAGCCCTTGTGTAGCGAATATTAGAATAGCTAATCTCTGCTTGCAAACCATCCTTCATATACCCATCACCTGATTTTTCTATAAATAATTCACTCAATAAATTATACGGATCTTCTATTAAATTAAGCATCTCTTTATCTGCAATCATCACCACTACCTTTACTTGAAATCATCATTACTACCTTTATTTGAAATCATCACTACTACCTTCATATACCCATCACCTGATTTTTCTATAAATAATTCACTCAATAAATTATACGGATCTTCTATTAAATTAAGCATCTCTTTATCTGCAATCATCACCACTACCTTTACTTGAAATCATCACTACTACCTTTATTTGAAATCATCACTACTACCTTTATTTTGGAAAGCCTTCTTTTTTACATAATGCAATATAGTTGCCAAACGTCTCTCGTCTTTATCATCTGCCCTGAAATCAGGCAGCTTCTTATATCTATCGTAGAATTTATTAATATCAGGCCACCTTCTAATGGCCTCATCATTGGTCACCTCCAGTTCTTTATTGGAGCTTAGCTCATCCATTATTAATTTAAATGATTCTGCACTAAAGTCTTTTGATATAGCTTGAATAGTATTAAATATCTCCTGAAATGGATTAACTGACTCAATCAAATCTATATTTAACTCGTTTATATCACTGCAAACTCCATTCAGAAATGTAATAAATTCCTTGCCTTGTTCTTGAGTTATGCGAGATCCCTTGATAACCATCTCAGTCAGTAATAGGTGTCTGAATTGTTCTATTTCCTCTGTGGTTTTAAGTTCTGGGTACTCTAATTCAATTAATTTGTGCAACTTATGTCGAGTGATTTCTGTGATATCATTACTATCTCTACAAAAGAAGTTTTTATCAATATTCTGTAATATTTTTGCCTTAAAATCATTCTTTGTGGCATCATATAGCTCCTGAACCCTCTCATTTGGCCTCTTCATTCCTTCAATATATATTTGAGATGTTTTTGCTTTCCTTATGTCTTTCTCAGTTATTGTTGCGCTATTTGATTTATTTTCTTCAATTACTATGGACTTTTTATAAATAAACTTCACATCTTCTTTCATCACTTGCTTCATTAATAGGGAACAAGCTATGGTTTTCAAACAATCGTTAACTGACTTAACAATCTCGTTCCTATCCGATTCTGGATTCAGAATTATATGCGAAAATGCGGCCGATTCTTTTCCCTCAGAATCCCTGGTGCATCGCCCAATTATTTGCACTACCTCTGTAAATGAACTACGATGTCCAATCGTGATGGCATGTTCGCAATATTCCCAATCAAAGCCTTCCTTGGCCATACCAAGAGCAATTATGATGTCAATATCATCTTTATTACTTATATTTGCTAAATATTCTTTAATTTTTTTCCGGTATTCAACTTGATCCTGCACTAAATCGGCTATCCGCAAGACCCGACCATCTTTCGATTTTACAACCTTTACACCATGCTCATCGGTAGAAATTTCATCACCGATTAACTCAATAATCTTGATGGCAGCATCATATTTATCTTCTGTTGACTCTCGGGAATTCACATTAGGAATATGTATAATAGTTTTTTTGTTGGTGTCTAGGACTTTACCTAAAGCCACGATATATGATTCATCATAAAAATGATAGGCCATATTAAAGTACTTCATATATTTGTAGCCATTTAACTGTTCATAATAGGTATAAACAATTTCAGTGAATTTACTTTCATCTTCTGGAAGCAATATAGGTCTACGATCACCACGGAAGTATGATCCTGTCATTGCCACAACATGCACATTAGTTTTATTCATAACCTTGTTGAGCACCATGCCAATACGATTATTCGCAATATCAGATGATATATGGTGGAACTCATCAAGAGCTAGTATGACATTATTAAATAGGTTGATATCAAAATTATCTCGTTCAAATAAATTTCTTAAGGTTGAGTGTGTACAAAATAAAATATCATCCTCATTACGCAAAAAATTCATTAAATGCTCTACCTTGTTAGACTCTACTACGGAAGACTTACATAGATTGTTTATATCTTTGACCTCCCAATCCCAATAGAAACCAAAATCACTTAATTTCACATTAGCAAATGACCTGCCAATAAGCTGTTCAGGCACTGCGATCACAACCTTTTTCAAGCCTTGATTATGTAATTTGTCTAAACTAATGAACATCAATGCTCTAGATTTACCAGAAGCAGGTGGAGACTTAATCAATAAATACTGCTCATTACGTTTAGCATAAGCCTTGACCTGCATACCACGCATGCCTAATTCATCTGTATTTGAACTGGAGCGATTGCAAGCGTAGCCGACCGCCAGTGCGTTGTTAACTTTCATTCATTACCTCCACGACCTATCTGTATCATATCTGGCCTCTTATTATTCAAAGAATATAGTATAAAACTCGATGTATCAATCGAGTTTGATTGGGTCATAAAATTTACGAACTGCTTACACAGCGGTAACTTTATCTTTATTAATGCTAGGAAAATAGAATCTAAGAGAATAATCAGCGCCACTCTTCTTTTCAATTCCTTTATCAGGGTCATTTCTTTATATAAACGAATCATTGCCATCAGACGTGCGCGATCGTCTTTGAATGAGCTGCCATAAAGTTTTTCTATCAGAGAGTCTGCTTTCTCATGTAGAGCTGCGAGATCCTCTGGCATGTTTTCACTATATAAACCAGCGAGATTGCAGCCCTGCGTGTAATATCCTTCACGGATTTCCAGGATACTGTACGCAATCTTACTTAGTTTCTTCTTCACGGCGGCGTGTCTCGGCAATGCCAAATTCGGCAGCGGGAAAGTGTTGTAAACCGTGGTGCTGCTGTATCTTAAACCTCTCCCATACGGCCACAAAATTCTTGCAGCCAGATCATGTGCATTCTGGAAGAAATTATTGCCAACATATGAATCGGCGCGTTGTGCATGGTGAAGCAGGCATGAGTGACGATGGTCATGTCTGGCTCAACAAAATCACAAGGCAGATAAGAGCGTCTATGTGATGATACACAAGGAAAAATCATGGTATTGTGCGTGGCCACTCCTCCTCTGAAATCTGTAGGTTTATTTGGTTGATCAATGAATTTTGCTGTATCACGCCCACTCGCATTTCTTCTGAACTCGCTGACTTTGTGCAATCTTTCATTGATCCAGCTGATTGATCGTGCTTCCGCGAGGTCTTGATCAGCAATCCACAAACAATAACGAAATTTATGATATAATAAATCTTCACCACTCATATATTTCTTGATGAATTTCTCTGCTTCAGGACATTCTCTGATAATTTGTTCTTTCTGATAAAAATCATCAATAATTAAATTGCCTCCTTCTTTAAATCCATGCACCCATCATAATCTCTGGAATATTCGAGATTGGTTTCTGCCTTTTCATATCTTGTGGTGCTCTGTAATCCGCCAGGCTCGGGGAAATATAATCAACCTGCCGGCAAACTGTATGTTTATCATAGATATATTTGGCTTCTGCACTTTTATGCCGCATGCCGATGATATTACAAGTCACCCCCGCATTTCCCTTCGCTTTATTCTGCCATTTGAACGATAAATAGCCCACATGAATCTCTAATCCCGTCTTTTCAAGGACACGTGGCCAGAATCTATGAACTGCCTGACCTTGTGAAAGTGAATTAGTACTTACAAAGGCAAATTCTAGTCTTGGATCATTCTGAATATAATCAGCGGCTTTCTTGAACCAACAACAAACATAATCCATCCCTGTGTTGTTAAACACTAGTATCATATCATTCTTCTGTTCTTTTGATTGCTGAGCTTCGCCTTTGAATGGTGGATTGCCTGTGACATACACAATCTTCCCTGGGGTTATAGGGCAAATCTCCTGCCAGTCCAGTTTCAGTGCATTTCCACGGGTTATATTGCCACTGTTTCTAAGTGGTAAATAGTCATCAGAGACACTAAATAAGTCTTTTGTCTCGATATCCATCTGTGCTTGCTTAATCCAGAGTGATAATTGTGCAAGTTTCACCGGTAATGCATTAATTTCTATGCCATAAAAATTAGATAATGATATCCCTGAATATGGCAAATATTTCTGTGCTGCCATATTCTGTAATGCCTGGAATATACGATTTTCTAATCTACGAAGATGCTCGTAAGCAACTATTAGGAAGTTGCCAGAACCACAAGCTGGATCAAATATTATGATATCTCTTAGTTTTGCCAATAGTGTATTAAGAGATTTCTCTTGTTTAGCTGCATTCTTTATTTGTATAGAATCTTCAAATTCTGCATTAAGCTTATTCAGAAACAATGGATTGAGGCATTTTAATATATTAAAATCAGCAGTGTAATGCTGACCCAATTTACTTCTTTCACCCTGCATTATTGCAGCCTGCATCATTGACCCGAAGATATCTGGGTTAATCTCTGACCAATTCATATCTCCACATTTCAAGATTAGATCTCTTGAAGTTCTAGAAAATTTAGGTAATTCAACATCCTCTTTAAACAACCCGCCATTCACAAATGGTAATTTAGGATATCCTGCCGTGGGAGTATTATCTTGTATATTTAACATCCTGAATACTTGCGTTAAATATGTTTGTAAATCTTCTCCAGATATCTTTGTATATTTATTGATACCTTTAGAGAAGCAACGTTTATCCTGGAAAAGATTAGTATTTTCAGCAAAAAAACAAAATAATATTCTAGAGAAAAATATATTCAATCTATCATGAAAATCCTCATTTGTATCAGTATTACATTGCATGATTGCATCATAGAGTAATCCCATCCTCTCTGCAGACTTACGATCTACAATACTTTCAACTTCTTTTCTTACTTTATAATTATTCTTTAATGGTAGAAAAAATTCTACGTGATTGTGCAATGACGATGAAGTAAATGATATTAGACGATTATCATCTGAATGAATATCTTTTGCATGGTATGCATTTTGTACATCTGCATCTCTAACTATTATAAAGCGAGTATCATACTTATTAATTTCCTGTAATTGTTTAGGATCGCATAACGTAGTATGAGGCTCTGGAACTGCACTATCGA
This sequence comes from Rickettsiales bacterium, assembly GCA_965262395.1. Taxonomy (GTDB): domain Bacteria; phylum Pseudomonadota; class Alphaproteobacteria; order Rickettsiales; family Anaplasmataceae; genus CBDHFF01. The sequence continues at coordinate 238,144 of OZ253531.1, read as the reverse complement.
TCAAGCACATTTTCTTGGGAAAGATTATATCTCCATCTATAGTCTTAACCCTTGACTTCACCCTAGAAAAGCCATAGCATGACATGATTGAGGGAAGAAGGTCATCTTTAAGATTGCCAACATTATTCCTAAGATTATCTTCTATTCTTTGAATTTCACTGATGTTATGCATCTTGATTTTTCTGATATTTCCAAAACGAAGAGCGAGTATAACAGATTTACATTAATATTGTCTTGCTAGGCTCAGGGTTAAAATACATAGGGAGAGGAGAGTGCAGCAAGTAATACTGTGATTATCACAGCGCTGAGGTCGTTGCTACGCATATTCCCTTTTGTCACAGACCAGTCCAATGAGAGAATCTCATAAAATACAGGTATCCTAATGAAATGAAACAATGCATGAACAGAGGAATTTTCTATAGGAACATCAGATTCTGCAGCAGGCTTTGGATCATTGGCATTATTTTTATACCTGCAAATTATCACTCGATAATAAAAAAATTATAATGAAATTTTCCAAGATGATGATAGCTTGAGTAATCAAACTTATTTGGGCATTGTAGAAGCTAATTTATCTCATCCAGAAAAATTACAAATAATTAGCCAAGACATATATCTCAGGGAACATTACTCATTACTGACCTTTGCAACAGAGTTTTTGTCAAAGAATAAATGAGGCATGAAGGATAAATACAGTAGTAACAATAAAAATGAGCTGACTGCTAATCTACAAAATTAGATACAGCAACTGGCAACAAACAAGAAAAATACTTAGAAAATCAGTCCTAATGAGGCTGATGCAGCAAATAATATATGTAAGAAAGATAGAAAAAAAGGCAAGTTAAAAGGCGAGACGTTTGCTAATCAGAATAATTAATAAGAAGAAATACTCACTATACAAGCTCTATCTTTTTTTAATAGCTTGGCACGTTTATGCTCTGGGAACATACCGTAACTAGGTATTATAACTGATGAACTAATGTGTCCCATATTAACATCCAAAGCGGCGATAAATTTCACAGGCTCCGCCAGGTCTAATATATATTAGACAATAGTTAGTCTGAATATATGAGTCTTATAATAAAGTAAATCATTGTCTAAAAACCTCTTCTTGAATAATCTCCGTATGGTAGTCTGAGATTCAATCATAATCTTAGTAAGTATCTGCACACTCTCTCCTGATCTATCAAAACTAGGCTCTATTCTGAGAAATAAGAAGTAATCCTCTTCCCGACCTTTAGATTTTAAATACTCATGCCACTTTATGACATTTCTATATAAAGCCTGATCTGAACCAATAAAATATGAAACAATATTACAAGAATACTTAGTATTTAGTGTGTTTGAATCCTGAACAAATGCCTATGCATCATATCTCTTATAGTGCTTAATACTTCTTATCTTTACTATTGCATCGCAAATATTCTTGGGGTTGCAAGTAAGCACGAACTTATCATTGCTTTGTTTCTCATATCCATTTCTGAATTATCACTGATATTCTTAATTGTTGATAGAATATCCTCTACTTAATGGCTTTCCTGATACTTACCTTGCCATAGCTGCATTCCTATCATTTCTTGTGACAGTAAAATATTGCACATCGTCATATTTAATACATTTACGATAACTAGGTTGATTACTTACCCATTCAAAGAAATACTTTCCATATTTAATATAATCACCACAGCAATTGATAGTATCCATCGTCTACACAAAATAACATGCAACCAGTACAGACAAACTACTGCAGGAATTGTCCGATTATACCAAAGTAAATTATGTCTCAATACATTTGCTGTTTGATTGATTTTTGAAGTTTTAAATTCAATAATTCATCCTGGTTAAAGGAGTTATTGTGGTATGCGGAAAAAGAATGATTGCAATGTCAGTGGTAAATAATTTTGTTATTGCCTTTAAAAAGATAGTATATTATTTTAGCCTTTACTTGTTGAATTTTTCTTTTACTATTTAATGGTATAAAGCGTGTTTCTTCCTGAGTTTATCTTACTTTTTCATGTACTGAGTTCACTGATTTCAAGCATCTTTGTTCTGAACAGAAGTAACTATTTACGTCCAAATCTAGCCGGATGGCTGTTGCTTGTTTGGGTTGTACCAGTATTTGGGATGTTGCTTTATCTAATATTATTTACGAGAGAGCGAAATACGAATTCTTTCAATTTTCTCACTGGGATTAACGCAGGTCAATTAAACAATGACAATCTAGAGTTTTTGGAAGATGAGAGTTTTTGTGATCGTGTACTTGTTGACATAGAGCAAGCAAAGGAAAGTGTCCATATTGCAACGTACATTTTTAGCGGTAAAATGGCCACAAAATTCCTAGATACTTTAAAAGATGCAACAGATCGTGGTGTGTCCGCTACTTTACTTATAGACCGCTTAGGCTCTGGCCTATTAACCACTACTGGAAGGACGATGTTTATGAAGCATCCTCTTTTTAAATCAAAGCTCTTTACAATTCAATACCATCATTCTCGTTTGATAAAAAGCCTTCTTAATTTTAATAGGCGTTTACATTCGAAAATTGTTTCTATTGATGGTCAAATTACTTACCTTGGTGCGCATAATATTCGGGATGAAGCTGCGGATAAAAGTCTCCCAGCCTTCACAAATAATCTGTCCATTCGTATTGAAGACCCAGCAATTGCGGTATACTACAAAGAATACGTGAAATACTTCCCACAAAGGAAACCATTAAACGAAGGTGCCAGAGAAGGAAAAGAAGAAGCCCTGCCCTCTGTCTTATCTTCTTGCAATGTACTTGCTTCCGAAACATGGAATGATCTTTATCAATACAACGTTTATAAGAGTTTATTGCACTATATTTCCACGGCTTCTAAAAGAATCTACATATGTACTCCATACTGCGTGCCGCCAAAGTCACTGAGGGATCTTTTAAATATTAAACAACGCCAAGGCCTTGATATAAAAATACTGATTCCATCAACAGTTGATTCTTTTGCTGTCGAGAGTAATCATGCGCTAGTTATAAAAGAATTTACCGATCAGAATATACCTTGTTATCTCAGCACCACCACGGATAGTGCATTTGATCATTCCAAGTTTATGATTATCGATGACGTCTTTTCTATTGGTTCGTTTAATCTTGATTACAGAAGCTTCTTTATTAATGACGAAACTCTTCTTTATATAAATGACAAACTTATTGCTGAAAAGGCAATTAGTATTTTTGAAAGAAAGTTGACCTCAGCTGAACAAGTAACTAGCTGCCAGTCCAATAAATTAAAAGAATTACTTAATAAATTGATTTCTATCCCAGCTTCCCTTTCTTAATTTGCAGATAGGATAGAAATAATTTGATGACAAGCTAAAGCTCTACACATGATCACCTCTGGGTACCTGCCTAATAGTATCAAACTCCTATACAGGCAAAGTTGATTGCTAGAATGAATGTCGATCAAAATAGACAACAAGCTGCTGTAAATTTCATGTGACATCGTTGAACCGATGAAACTGATAAGCTATCCTTTGCTGATTGAAAAATTATCCTACTTGAGCAAAAAATTTTCCTGTTACTTGAAGCTTCAACAAAGGATTTTCTTTTTTAACCTCGCTATCCCGAGAATTAGTATAGAATGATACTCCAGTCCAGAATCCACCTGAATTGCAAGAAATTATATAAAATAAGCGAGATTATATGCTCTGAAGCTCTATTAAATTTTACTATAAAAATTTATATTGCTTATATTTTCAGAGAATTCATCGTAAAAAGATATCATTGCTGTACTAATGATTCTTATAATTAACCTGCTCGAAAATTGCATTCTCTGCTCTATCTGAGGATATAATCAAGCCTCATATCTCATTGCCGGTTGTTCATTTATCCTTTTGATATTATATTTGGTTTTTAATTCATCGATTTTCTTTACTTGCCTTTCTGATTATTGTTTTTTAGCTTATCATTCAAGACTCCAATCATTAAAAAATATCAAATTATTATTTAATCACATATTATTCTACGCATAATGAGAGATATTTCATGCCAGAATAAATCGTTCTTGATTATTTCTGACAATTGGATTGGTATATTGATTTCAAGCATTCAACAACAAGGAAAATCATTCCATGTATCTAGATTGTATCTAATGATTGATATTATTATCAATATAAGATCTTTTATTTTCTAACATACTCATACTTTATTGCCCACAATACTAATATTGTTCCTGTAATCTCTAATTTCTCTACAATTGATTTATAAATTAAACACCTTACCTTAAGTCTTGCATGAGTGGCAGGGATACACAGAGAATAATCTGAAGTATAGAAAAATGGTTGTAATTTCATACTATATATTTGATTATTTTTTTTTGATTAATTTACTTTCAGGTATATTAAAAAACCTAATAATCAGCGTAGCTGCATAGATTTTTCTGCTAAAAGTAGCTGTAATAAAGCATAAAAAAACAACAGATAAAATAGCTATAAATACTGTGACCCAAGTGGCTAGGAGCAATATCCATGACCTCCTGTTGAAGGCAAAAACATATAAATAGAGCCACAATAATCTAAGTTAATCAGATCGACTTAGCCGTGTCTTTGAAGAAGGTCTCAGGCTGAGAAAAGGACTAATCACAGTTAAAATCTAGGAGAATTACAGTGAAAATCTAGGGGAATTAACAGTTAAGATTTAGGGGAATTATAGTTAAGATTTAGGGGAATTATAGTTAACGATTTAACCTTTATTCTATGATTGGTTGCAAAATAGAACAATTAACAGTATAATATTAGACAATAATGATCTAATTGATATGAGGGAAAATAGTGGATAGTCTGAGATCTCTACTAGCCAAAAATCCCGTGATAAAGGCATGTTTTGAGAGGGAATCAGGACAAACAGACCAAAATGTAGAACCCGTGAATATAGTGATACTAATCTCTGAAACAGAGAATGCTCATCCTCATGCCATCAGTGCAAAAGGTACGATTACCGATAGGAAAAAGGTGGTCGGCAAGTATATATCGGATATAAATGAACATTCATCATTCATAAATTTAGATCTAAAAGTAGAAGGATTGATAGAAAAAGGAGAAAAAGAATCAACAATAGCACTGAGGATCCTGCCGGGAGACAGCACTGATGCTCCAGGTTTTACAATCCAAATCCAAGGTACACTTGATAATATTAAATTTGATTGGATCCATATTCAAAACGTTGAAATATCACTCGGAGAGATGAATAATCCAGTAGGCACAACAGCCTTAAATCCAGATTCAGAAGGAGCGGAAAATCCACAAGAATCAGAAAACAAAGACTTGGATTTAGCAAATATGCTACAAGCGGTCGAAGCTCCACAAGAAGACTTGGATTTAGCAAATATGCTATCAGTGTTCGAAATTCCACAAGAACCAGAAGGAAGAGACCTAAGTTTTATACAGTTGATGGAACCAAACTTAGGAACCTCTGCCAGTGGGAACCTAGGACTCAGCGATATGTTAAGCCCTGGTTTTGGAGATGGGGAATTTGAAGATTGGACATTTAAATCAGATTATAATTGGACATTTGCACCAGATGATGATTGGACATTTGCACCAGATTATAATTACGCAAATCGGGAACTTTTACCATATTCTCACTTAATGGAGGCACCAGCTTCAAACTATGGATATTCATTCTACCCACTGACTACGGGAACAGCATACTCGCAAATTCCTTCATTAGAGCCTCATACGGACTATGGTCAGCCTGCTGTCAACGCAGAAATCGCTCCAACCAGAGGTTCAGACAACAAAGATAATGACGAACCTCTAGCATCATTTCATGGAACGCCAGAAGATGATTCAGAATGCGTGACAGTTAAACTAAATGATGATGGCGCAACACCCTATCTGAGCAGCAAAACTGGGAATATCTCACTCTCTTCTACGTTCACATCTACAAGCAGAGGAATTCATAATGATCCGGACATAATCAGTGCAGGATGCCAAGTGAGTCACACAACACCCGTGTCACAGCAGGTTCCCATGACCGATTCTGTCAATAAAATACAAGAATCAGGCAATCCAGAGTTGCAGACGATAGACCAGATTATGGACGTGACACCCCCTCTAATGGCAGTAGAAACCTCAGTTCAGGCTCAAATCGTGATACCCCTTCCGATAACGGTAAAAATCTCAGATCTGGCTCAAGGCGTAATACCCTATTTGCAGATCCCAGCTCGGGTTCAAAGCGTGGCATCCCGTCCAGAAGGATCAACCCAAGACGTGGGACTCCCTCTGAGGGCATTAAAAATCTCAGCTCTGGCTCCAAACATGGCACCCCCTTTAGTAAAAACAGGAGAACAGAAACTTAAAAATAAGAGGGTGCACACCAATACAAAAATCTCAGATCTGGCTCAAGATGTCGCTCTCGATTCGGTTAAATCAAAAAGATCAACTCAACAAAGCGTGGCATCCCGTCCAAAAAAATCAACCCAAGACGTGGGACTCCTTCCGATAACGGTAAAAATCTCAGATCTGGCTCAAGGCGTAATACCCTATTTGCAGATCCCAGCTCGGGTTCAAAGCGTGGCATCCCGTCCAAAAAAATCAACCCAAGACGTGGGACTCCCTCTGAGGGCATTAGAAATCTCAGCTCTGCCTCGAGGTGTGTGCGTGAAACCCTTTCCAAAAGGCATGACATTCCACCCAGTGAAAAAAGACGAACGAATACCTAAGAAGAGGAACGAAATATATGCTGCCATATGCCATTATATAGAAGAGGATCTGTTAGATTATTTCAAGATACATAACAGATCACTTCAAGACATTATGAACGATCCAGCCGGCCCAGGAGAGTTCAACAAGCTAATCAGCGAGAGGAAAATCATAAGGATCCATCACTATCTGCAGCTAATGGGCATGCTTAGCACTGACAAAATTATACTATCAAGAATTACGCACGAAGTAGAAGAAAGTAAGAAGCTTTTTTGTAGAATCAAGGATGCTATAGGCGATATGAATAATATCATGTATGCTTTTCGAAATGTGATTAAGCGTGACCGCAATATAACAGATGATTATATAATCTTTCAAATTATATTCTTACTAGAAGATTATTTTATACCTATTCAATTGGAAAAAATGTTAGTTGTGTATGAAGAAAATATAAAAGAACCCAAGCACACTATTACAAGTGGTTCAACAATTGAAAAACTATTCAAAAATATATATGTACAAATTTATCAAGAGGCCATAATAACTACGTTATTGCAGAGTAAATTTATAGAGTATATAAAGGGTTTTGATCTTCATACCAAGTTAGGATCTGAGCTACAGCGAGCTAAGGCTGTCGCAATAAGCCAAATTCATAATATGAAGTTACCCCCGCCAGAATCAGAAGATCCAGTCTCTGAGAAACCTTGCTCACGAAAACGAAAGTCTCTATGCAGTGAAGGTACGAATGATGCAAAACGCAGTAAGAGTAATGATGCAAAACCCGGGTCAAAGCAAGTTTCCGCGAGACGCACTGTCAAAAAGACGAGGAAAGAAAGTAATTCAGCTCTGGTTGTCTCAGTAGGCAAAACTAGTAATATAAAGTTCCCCCCGCCAGAATCAGAAGATCTAGTCTCTGAAGAACCTTGCTCACGAAAACGAAAGTCTCTATGCAGTGAAGGTACGAATGATGCAAAACGCAGTAAGAGTAATGATGCAAAACCCGGGTCAAAGCAAGTTTCCGCGAGACGCACTGTCAAAAAGACGAGGAAAGAAAGTAATTCAGCTCTGGTTGTCTCAGTAAGCAAAACTAGGAATATAAAGTTCCCCCCGCCAGAATCAGAAGATCTAGTCTCTGAAGAACCTTGCTCACGAAAACGAAAGTCTCTATGCAGTGAAGGTACGAATGATGCAAAACGCAGTAAGAAGAGCAACTTAGAATTCAAATCAGAGCAATCTTCTGCAAAACGAGGTGTCTGCAATAGATCAGAAGCCAGTAAAGCAGAAGGCAGAAGGCAGCAAAGGGTACAACACACACAGAATGTAGAGGAAAGGAGAATAACAGAGATACAGGAAGTATATCAGGAATTTATAGATAATAATCCTAAATACACCTCAGAAGACTTAAAACGTGATTCTTTAGCACATTATAAGATATTACAAAGATTAGGAATAAGGTATCGTCTAGATCAGGCTATATTATCTATTCAAATATCTAATTTCCTAAAAATCTGTCCGCTAGAGCCCTTCCAAAACTATGAGAAACTTCCCGAAGAAATGATTAATGCCCTAGATGCACCTCAAACAATCAAGGTGATGAGGCACTTTCTAGTATTAATGCACTACTGCATCAAGGGCGCACGACTTAGCATTACAAACAAATCACCTGACACTCCACAAGGCATAGAAGAATCAAGTAATCAGGGTTATTTTCAGGAGGCACTCATAATCCACTCACATGTTCGCCGTACCATAGAGCTTCAGGCATATTACAGAAATGTATTATTACACCACGTGATTCCTCTAAGCATGTTCTTACTAAAAGAATATTTTATACCCGCTGTATTCAATGAACTATTCAGTAGGTATTTACCAACTAATACACAACCTACTGAAGATAAGATGATAACTAAGCAATTACTCCGGGCGATACTGAAGCTGTCAAATGAAGAGGAAACAAGGCAACCATTAGTAATAAATTGGAATGATTTCCGTATAGCTAGCCTCAAGGATTACAATGGCAGCATATTATTAAGTGGTAAGGCAGATAAAAAACTGAAGACCGATCAATTATTGCGTAGTTATATCGATGATCATAAGCATGAAAATCATCATATGAGGGCTAAAGAGGAAACTGCCATTGATACTACTATAACGCAACTGTGTACAATAAAGGAGAAGTTTACAACTATTTACACGATAAAATCAGGCGTTGTGATTTTAGAAGCATTTATCTTAGTATATAGGTCTGTGTCGCGGAAGATTGCACTCCTTAGGTATAACATTGAATACCCAGAAAATAGCCATACGACGGCAAATAATAATCAAAAAATTCAAGCATTGTGTGAAATAATAAGAACAGAATTTATCCCATTATTAATAAATCAAATCCTTGATAAATACTTAGAAGACGGCAAAAAGATTGATACACAAGCACTCCTCGAGATTAATGGAACTGCAATATGGGAAGAACGATCTAAGGATCCTGGCTTTCCTTCTACTCAATCTCCTGTAATGCGAGCAACTTGTGATGAAGGATCAGAGCCTATGACACAAGAAGGCACCCCGCCTCCTGTGCTGGCAGCATCTCCTACTATAGAACCATTAGTTGCCCCTGCTCTTCCTCGCACTCAATCTCCTGTAATGCGAGCAGCTTGTGATGAAGAATCAGAGCCTATGACACAAGAAGGCACCCCGCCTCCTGTGCTGGCAGCACTTCCTATCCTATTATAGAACCATTAGTTGCCTATGCCCTTCCTTTCCCTGAATCTCCTGTAGTATGAAATTTAGATAAGGAATTAGAATATATAATAACTGAACTTGAATCTCATTCAAAAATCAGCTAAAAGGGCTAATGATCAGCAAAGAATACTGCATTATATGAATAATGTCATTTCTAGGATCTTGGCGAATTCAATTTATCATTTTTGGTTATTAGCTATAATTCCTTGAAAAACTCTATAGTTTATTCGTTCACATTCCCTTACTTTCCTGAGGTTTGACTAATTCTATATATATTCTCAGCATATCTCATACCAATCATTGTCACAGAATGTTTGATATAAATTACTTGATATTCGGTGTATCTATCGCTTAACTCATACTGCCATTGGGGATGTAGGTGCATCTCTGATTCATTCATTTAGCAATATCGTTTATCTCAGCTTATGCTTTCCGTGCAGACGTAAGTGCATCTCTGATTCAGTTATTAACAATACTGCATGGTTGTTCCTCTTTTTTATTTTATAGCTCTCGTATGCCTTCCACTAATAACAATGATGTAATCAACACAACTCCTTAGCCAGCCTTGGTAAGTTTAGTTGTTTTCCATCTTTCTGAATGACTAAGAATGCATTGTCAAAATGCTCTGTGTATGTTTAATAATCCTAATTATATTTAGTATTTATAGTCGGAGTCAAATTTTATAAACTGTCCTGATAATCTTTTAATAGCATTGGTGATTTTGGCAGATGATTTTGGCAGATGATTTTTGGATATTATCTATAATAATATCCGTGAACATCTTGCGTATAGTCTCAAATACATCCTCAGAGATTCAAATTACTATTATTCAGGTGTACCTAGTGATTGTACTGGCTCTGATTAATCGTTTTTTAATTCCATCATAACTCTCTGCAATATTCTATACATTTTCTTAAGCTTAGCTATATCATCTACTATTGATTTCAATTTTTTTAATTATAGCTCTAATTCCTTAAAGCCCATCATAACTCTCTGCAATATTCTATACATTTTCTTAAGCTTAACTACATCATCTACTATTGATTTCAATTTTTTTAATTATAGCTCTAATTCTTTAATAGATTCTAATAGGGGAGACTTATTATTTTTTAATTCTTCTACACATGATTGTACTTTCTTATAATATTTCTCCAATATTTTCTTTAATTCCTTTCTGAGAGCTCAAAAGGGCCTACTCTCGCATCTTGAAAGAGGCTAGCATTGAGAACTTAAGGACCAACGGGGCTAATTCAAGTTAAATTCAATGTAGTTTTACCGTATTTTTAAGGAAGATTCCCGCAAACGGGACTAATTCAAGTTAAATTCAATGTAGTTTTACCGTATTTTTAAGGAAGATTCTAATTATAGTTAACGATTTAATCTTTATCCCACAATTGGTTGCAAAATAGAACAATTAATATTATAATATTAGACAATAATGATCTAATTTGATATGAAAAGAAGTGGATAAAATTGTATGTGCATTGAACACACAAACCAAAGCAGAGGCATCTATTACGATGGAACCTGCGGAGGCAGGAGCAGACCCCGACAATCAAGGTGACATAAAGATATTTATAAAGTTAAGTTATAATAGAGAATATATTAGTAGTTATTATACTATACTTAGTATGAACATAGAAGCTCATATGCCCAACAAGGAAGGCTCAATGAAGGAAGTGTCCGTAAAGGTTGGATGCAATAAGCAATCAGAGCGCATGGATATAGAAAGAGTAATGAATGGATCTATAAAAAGAGTAGGCAATAAATCAAAAATAGAATTGCTATTGACACTAATAGATAAACATTCTGGAAACAAGGATGTAATGAGGATCAATGGCGTATTTGATATTTATTCTGGTGGAAGAAAAACACAATATATTAGCGATATTACAACCAATATAGTAACCTCATCAGAACTATCTGCATCATTATATGACGCAGCAGACGATCCAGGTTCAGCGGTAGAATTTACATCATCAGCGGTAGACAGTCAATTCGGCTCAGACATATTTCCGTCATTATATGGCACAGCAACCTATTCAGGTTCAACAGAAGGACAATTTAACTTTGCATCAGAATCAGATAATCAATTCGGCTCAGGACAATTTCCGTCATCATATGGCTCACACACAGGCAATCAGCAAAATTCTGCATCAGGGTCAGGCAATCAATTCGAAGAAAATATTTCGTCATTATTCCGTTCGGCTCAGGACAATTTCCGTCATCATATAACACAGCAGGCAATCAATTCAGTTTAGGAAATTTTGTCATCATGGGACAGCAGGCAATCAGTTCAGTTTAGGAAATTTTGCATCAGGGTCAGGCAATCAATTCGATTTAGAAAATATTTCGTCATTATGGGCAGGCAATCAGTTTAGAAAATTCAGAATCAGATAATCAGTTCGGCTCAGGACAATTTGCATCAGGGTCAGGCAATCAATTCGATTTAGAAAATATTTCGTCATTATGGGACACAGCAGGCAATCAGTTCAGTTTAGGACAATTTCCGTCATCATGTGACGCAGCAGGCAATCAGTTCAGTTTAGGAAATTCTGCATCAGGGTCAGGCAATCAATTCGATTTAGACCAGTTTGCATTAGGGTCATATAACGGACAATTTTATGATGAGGGGAATGCCGAATCGAGTTATGAAATATCAAACGACAATCCATGGCTCATGCCTGAAACAATAGTTAGCACGCCGTCTTATCCGGCAAATTATGATCAGGACGCAGCAGGTTTTTCAGGATCTCAGCAAATCCCGGTAGCGCCAAATAACCAGTATATGCCGTCGGCTCAAAGTTCTACAACCAAAGACCAGGGCTGGCTGCAGGATAATTTATTCGCACAGACAGCTAGCACAAGAAAGCGTAAATCTCCTAATGATGCGGATGCCGGAGAAAGTGTTGTGAAACACAGAAGGGTGGACGACGCAGCAGGTTTTTCAGGGTTGCAGCAGAGCTCGGTAGCGCCAAATGATCAGTATATGCCGTCGGCTCAAAGTTCTACAACCAAAGCCCAGGGCTGGCTGCAGGATAATTTATTCGCACAGACAGCTAGCACAAGAAAGCGTAAATCTCCTAATGATGCGGATGCCGGAGAAAGCGCTGTGAAACACAGAAGGATGGACGACGCAGCAGGTTTTTCAGGATCTCAGCAGAGCTCGGTAGCGCCAAATAACCAGTATATGCCGTCGACTCAAAGTGCTACAACCCAAGCCCAGGGCTGGCTGCAGCCAAGTCAGAATATGTCAGCCTTTCTGCCAGCGCAAGGAGAGCCATCCAAATCTCGATTCACTGACACTGGTGCAGATGTAACAGAAAAATCGCAGAGCGAAGTAGAAATACTAAGATCTACTAATGATAATCCAACAAATTTAGCACTAAGACCACTCGTCGCTCCAAGTTTAAGCAAAGCTGAGGTGGTGGCGGCTGCAAGACAAAAATCTAAAGGTAACAGCGCAGTAATGCCGGCACTAAGACCACTCGTCGCTCCAAGTTTAAGCAAAGCTGAGGTGGTGGTGACTGCAAAACAAAAATCTAAAGATAACAGCGCAAAAGCTGCGGCACTAAGACCACTCGTCGCCCGAGGTTTAAGCGGAGCTGAGGTGGTGGCTGCAAGACAAAAATCTAAAGGTAACAGCTCAAAAATTGCGGCACTAAGACCACTCGTCGCTTCACGTCCAAGCAGACCTGCGGTGGTGGCGGATACAAGACAAAGATTTAAATATAGCAGTGCAGCAACTCCGAACACTGGGGCAGGTGTAACAAAAGAATCGCAGAGCGAAGTAGAAATACTTAAATTTACTAATTATTATCCAGGAGATTTCGCACGAAGTTTACCCGTCGCACGAAGTTTAAGCGGAGCTGAGATAGCGGCACATATACAACAAATATCTCAAAATAGCAGTGCAGTAATGCCGGCACGAAAACCATGCGTCGCTCCAAGTTCAAGCAAAGCTGAGGTGGTGGCGCATATACAACAAAGATCTCAAAATAGCAGTGCAGTAATGCCGGCACTAACCTTACGCCTTCCAGGCATAGATGAGATGGAGGTGACTGCAAGACCAAAACCTAAATATAGCAGCGCAGAGATTGCGAAACTAGCCTTATGCTTAAACCTTCCAGGCACAGCTGAGGTGGCGAAGTATATAAAAGAACCTAAAAATAGCAGCGCAAAAATTTCGACACGAAGTTCACCCGTCGCTTCACGTCCAAGCAGAGCTGCGGTGGAGGCGAATGCAAGACGAAAATCTAAAGGTAACAGCGCAAAAGCTGCGGCAAGTAGACCCGACGCTCCAGGTTTAAGCGTACTTCCGATGGTGATGCATACAGAACAAAATTTTCAACCTTTTTCTACAAGACCGGGCACTATTGGATCTAAGATATATTATGAACTAAGCTTTAATTCATCCCTGCCTTTGAAAGAATGGGATCTAGACAGAATAGAGACATTCTATCGTCACGAACCTGAGAGTAAGTACTTTTGTAAACAAATCATATTGCTTCATAAACTCTTCACATATAAATATATATGTTCTATCGACAATAAGACTCCGATGTATTATCTGCTAGAATACATGGAACTGTCTGAAAAAGAGGCTACGGAACTACATAAGAAGACGGAGCTCGAAATACTCCTGCACTACACAAAATTAACCGCCTTATTATTTCAAACTAGTAAAAAAAAGCAGAAAAAAGAACTAGAACCCGCAGAATTTCTACAATTCGTCAACAGAGAAAAGAGATAATAAAATGTTAACAGTAATGAGGACTATACAGCGTCTGCTAAATTGTAAAATACAAGCAATTAAATCACACGAAACCAGTGATTTGTATCCGTATCACATCTTATTAATTACGTACGTAGCAAGAAAATATTTTCTACCACTTATACTGGAGAACGTATTACAGATGTTAGAAAATGGAAAAGAATTGGACTCAGATATCACAAAAAGTACTCAAACATGTGAAACTTTATTTGATAAGATACGTGCTAAGATAGCTGAAACGGAAACATTAGATGCTGACTGTCAATGTAAACTTGACTATGCTATTGAGAATATCTCAATAGACGCAAGTAAAGTACCTAAGGCCTTCTCAGTAATAGATACCTATATCAGGAAAAATCCTAATAATGGAACGTATAGTATACCAGATGGGCTATTATCTCTCAATTATGAGAAAATTATTGCCCAATTTTATAGACTAAGACTAGCGCTTACTGCCCTCAGAGATACTCATATATCAGAGCAAAGAGATCTTCCTCATTTATATAGTACTGTGCATAGAAGAATTGGTTATCTAAATACGTGCACTCAAGCACTACTTCAGAAGGACAACACAACGAAAGAATTGAAAATATTGAAAGAAAAAAGTGAACTGCAAGAAAAAATAAGCCCAACACTCATCTCGTTACTAATGAATCAAATATCTGATGAACTTCTCAAAGAAAACCCTGGTACTGGGGACGATCCAAAGAGAATAGATAAAAAAATAAAGCAATTTCTAAAAATTAAGTGTGATGACTCCACAGATAATTCTGTAGAAATAGGGCAAAATTCTCTTCAGCCTAATGCACCCCCTACAAGTCTATCTTCAACTGGAAGCTTAGAGCAAGAAATGCTTGCTACTCCGGCTATTAGAGCACATGAAGCTATCACTGACAGAACCTGTGAGTATGCCACACTCTAACCCCGATTATTTAAGACAGGTTATGCAATAAATAGTTCAATCTTGCTATATTTTTTGGCCTACTATTTAACTCTTTGCGGCAGGGTCAACAGCCAAGAAAGAGTGGAGTTGGTGCTGCCGTTAGCTGCCTCCAAGTCTGAGGACTCAGGAAATAATGTAAGCAGAAGGTGCTAAATCATAGCTTCCTAAGCCAGAAGCGAAATTATGAAAAACCGTATATAGCAGATACAAAACTAACATAAATCTATATATGATTTGTGATAAAAGTTAGTCACCTTCTATATATAAAAAGTTATGAAAAAATGCTCTATGTAGAAATAATTCATAGAACAGACATGCCATGTACTTATAAATTGTAGACATAATTTGATAAAATATAGATAATTAGCGTACTTACTTGTAATTATACTTCAGGACAATACATTGCCCTACTTTTCATAATCTGTTTGTTCAGAGAATCTAGAGCACCCAGTATTTTTTAATGTGATCAAGCAAGACGCTTAGGTTTTGTAACGTGCCTATTATCAGCGTTAAATGTTACTCCTTATCCTTTAGTATCTTCAAACCCTAAGACTTTTTACTGAAGATAAGCCTAAGCCCTATGAACAGCAGGGTTTCAACAGATTTTCTGTTATACTTCCAAGAATGACAGATCCTTTGCTGAAAGCGAGCAGCAAACCCTATTAACACCGGGCTTACTGCTGATCGAAAGTCGTATTTTGTAAATAATGCACTCTCCTTTGCTGAAAGCGATCTTCACCCCTTATAGGTTATAGATTTTAGCCCTTCTAATACCTTAATTAGCTGAAAATATTCAATTCATCTGGAAGATTATAGGTGATGCATGCTGCTGCATCATGAGCTATGTATCTCTATCATTAACTAATAAATGAAAGAGATATATGTCGATAAAGATAAATTTATCTGAACGTATTTCTAGAGCTGAAGCAGATAAAATATTGCGAGTGTTTGTATCAATTGGCGCTAAAGTATAAAGCCCTGAATGAATTCTTTACACTCTTGAGTTACGTCTGGAGTAAAATATTCGGCTTGTCTATCCATACTATCTAAAGGAGTAGCGGTACCATGTTTCACGCCAGAATCAGCAAACTTAGTCTGTGGCAAATCATTCACTTTTGTTCCACCATGAGGGAACTCATCACAAATACTCTTCCTTCGCTCGTGCAGAGTGTTAAGAGCCCAATAGAAAATTTCAAACTTACTTAACAAATCAGAAAATATAGCCTTACATGGCTTATCCGGAACACACTGAATGTCACTCCTGTTCATGCCATCCTCACTAAATACAGTAATAGATCTCTGGATATTATCGGCATTAAGACATATACATGTGTGACATTCTGCACACACACCAATATTATAATAAGCAATTATGAGCGATGCGAGTCTTCTGTGATCTAAGAACAACCCTACCTGCTTCTCAGTAATCTTATTATCCTCACCGTGAGCCGCTCCTATTAAGTAGAGAGCACTACCCACTATTGTAGGTATGGCCACCTCCTCCACAGCTGTAATATATGCTCTCGCCTTATAGTAGCTGTTAGCACGTTTTTCAGACATTGAATCCTTTGCTGTTGGACCTACAAGATTGCCCCTGAGTGATGTACCTATCTTACTTAAAGAAGTTCTAGAATTCTTGATCGATCGTCCAATATTCACCTGCAATGATGTCAGTATTCCTGTTATACGCGCATATGACTCTTCGTTAACCTGTCCTTCAATCCGACCACCTTGCCATAATGAAGTTATGATTTCCACAGCTAAGCCCATCACCTTTAGTTTTTTTAAATATAGTGTCTGTACTATGATTAGTCTTCGTACTGCATCATGATTAATATCATCTCCCATAGGTACTATCTGATCAGATTGGAATCCCGTGAGCCCGCAAAACTTATATAAAGTTAGTATAATATCATGTACCGGGAGTGCCTGAAAACCTGTTGTAATTTGGTTAGAATGCAATAAAAAAGCGAAATCAACCTTTCTGACAGAGCCTATAGTAATGCAGGGCGTATAATGCCCGCAGAGAACAGGTTCAGTCTGAGCAAGGGGAGTATTTTTTGTATCAGTATCATCTTGTGGTTCATAGGCCAGATAATCTTTGTAATCTATACATCCATCCACTCTAATTGATGTTTGGATGTCAGGCTGTGTTCTCCCATACAATGTAGTTTCATATTTGTCATGCTCTTTAGCTTTAGAATGGTCGTAGCACGTCCTGCCTGAATGAAGCTTTTCTACAGGCATTGTATTATGGGGTTTATCATCCATAATGAAGTCATTTTCCTTACGCTCCCGCAAGCGTTCTGCTTGCGCTAGCTGTTCTACCAGCTCCGGTATTGACATATTCATCGTTTTATGCAATGCGGCCTGATTGCTTGTGTCTTTCATGCTCATTGTAGCAGAAGAATGTGCAATAAAATTATCCCAACTAAGTGGTATAGATCCTATATTGCTATCTTCTACAACAAATCTAAATAAATCTTCTTCTAACTCACTCTCTCCTGCAATAGGTCTTAATAACTCTCTGCCTGGATCAATATCTCCTGCAACAGGTCCGAATAACCCTTCTCTTGAATAGTCCTCCATTGCACTCAGATCCTCTGCAGCATAAGTGGTTGATTGACTGTCTAGGTTACGCTTATGTCTCTGATAAGAGGACGTACATTCTCCATACTCATCTATAGGTTCGCGCGTCCTTTTTCCTAAGTTCAGTTTATAGAGGCAATTATTTTCTTGAAGCGAATTTTCTGTAGCAGATTTGCCTAATTCTTTCCTTGCTTCCTGCACAACGGGAGCCTGCACAACGGGAGCCTGCACAACGGAATTCTCTTTTTTAGCCGACTGCAATGAATCAAATATTAACAGCATCTGTATTAAGGGCTCTGTGGCCATTGCAGAAAATGTCTTTTGAGCAGACCTTGGGTTTTTTGTGAGGGAACGACACTTGAGCCTAGGATTCTTACAAGATATAAGTGACGCTTGTTTTACTGCACTCATGACCTCATATTCTATCGTTCCTACAAACCAATAAAACGTGCGTATACTATTATCCTTATTGCGTATACTATTATCCTTATCAATAATAGTATCTTTAAGTAATAGAAGGTTAGCTGTGATGTTATACTCACAATTATTACCAGTCTGAGCAGTATAGATTTTTCCTGTCATTGCTACGGAATACCTATAGGTATCATCTACACCCCTATCAATGATAGGTCCGTCAAGATTTATCTGATGCCGCTTATATATGTACTGCTGGTCTTCTTTGAAACTAATGCGCCCATTCATACTCAAATTACTATTCCTACTCATAGCAGACAAAATTACTGAAGCTTTTGGTACGATGTATTGCCCCCCTCGTTGCACTAAATCATCCCGCTTATTGAACGACAGCTCACCCTTAAATTGATTAGAAAACTCTAGACCTACTTCCTCCTCAAACGTTCCTATGAGAGTGTCAGCATCTTGAAATTCCGATAAAAAAGTATTCATCAATTCTTATATAAATTATTCAACAACTGTTAGTATTATAAACCAAATATATCTTCACTACAAGAGTAGTTAAATTATTAACTATTGTTCATTAATAATAATCTAACTAATTTATGCGAGATAGCTGAGCCTAGGGCGCTAGCATGCCAATATTAATGAAGGTTTTGCGTAAGTTCCTGGCCAATATCTTGGTATATGGCAAAATATCTCTGTAATGTAAACTCACAACAAGAAGAGATAAAAACAATCTATACAGCAAATAATGTTAATTGCTATGACAAGGTCAGATCAGAGAAAAAAGCATTAATATGCGTACAATTTATTGTAGAACTTAATCTTAGTGTACTCCAACACACGCATGCAAAATGCAAGAGTAAATAATAGCATTCATGCGATGTACAAATAAAGCAAGCGTATATATCTCAACGTCAATGCTCATGCACAATAATGCGTGCAATCTAAAAAGCAGCACTCAACTGATGCAATATTCATCCTTGATGTCAGGAATAAGATTCCAATACATATTACTTAAGTTATATGCAAATATTATGATCGTTCTCTACATTAATATCATCTGCTGATCGTTGCAACGCCTATATCTTCTTGGGATAGGATAGCTATTCCTTGTAATACTAAGATTTTTAACTCTGTTTGTAGCCATTCGGATAAATACGGCGTTTTATTAAAAATGTCTTTGACTGATAGTCCTTGAAGATCATCATAATATTTAGATTGATGTATAAGCATAGTCTCTGCCACAAGATCTAAATATATGAACAAAGTAGCTAAAGTATTATTGCATAATGCCAAACAATCAAACTTCATGCTTCCTACTCTGTGTAATGTAGTGTTTGGGGCATCAATTCCACAGGAAAATTTATATGTTTTACCTATTACCTCTAACCGCTGAAACTTAGTATTCAATCTTGAATTGAGTAATGGTGTCTCAATGTCATAATAGGGTTGTCTTGTCATTTTTGTTTCTGGTAGATTAAGGTGCTCTCTAAGTTTTTGATGTAATAATTCAACGAGCCTTTTCATTATTCCCTTATTTAATGCTCTATTTAATGCATAACAATCGGTTAAACTAGGGTCATGAATGATAGTTTGAGGGGTACTAAAGCTCGTATCACGATCACTTTTCATCATTGTACAATATAACAGATTTTTTGTGGGTTCATCTACCTCCCATTTGCATAAAGCATACCTTGTACAAAGAAGATTTCTTATCACGAACAATAATGCAGTATAAGGAAATAATGGCACATCCACTGCTACATACTTAGCACTTTTGCATTCAAACATCATTGACATAACATGTATCAATATTGATTTTGCACCATCTTCTGCATGATCACAAGCTTTCTCTAGCTCTAATAAGCTAGGAGGATTACTTATAGAATTCCTTATAATTTCCCAAGAGTTTTTAGTAGAATCATTATAACTGCCAATGTACTCCAGCAAACTCACCCGAAGCATTTGTCTATTGGACATGTAACCTACTATCAATTTTAACTTGTCTGGGTAATATGCTCTATCTCTTATGCTTAGTGTATCATTACTAACAGCAGGTGTCTTTTTATTATCCTTATCCCATCTTGCTATTGCCTGCTGTAGGAGACCATAAGTAATTATGATTGCTTGCAATATTGGCTTATTACTATTTTCTGCATAGTTTTGAACCTTACTCAATAAATGATAATAAATTGCATCGATTATATACGTTACTAATTGATGGTTTTCTCTTGCACTAAAGCTTATTTCTATATTCCTTGTTGTCATAGCGCATGGTGCTTCCTTTGGTGTTAAATTGCTCTCTGATGCTACTGGTAGTTCTACTGGTGGATCTACTGGATGAGCAACAGACTCAACCATTTCCCCATTAGTATTACGATGCTGATGCAATATAAGCTCATCTGGTGGATCTACTGGTGATTCTACTGGTGATTCTACTGGATGAGCAACAGACTTAACCATTTTCCCATTAGTATTACGATGCGGACGCAATATAAGCTCATCTGGTAGTTCTACTGGATCTACTGGTGGATCTACTGGATGAGCAACAGGCTCAACCATTTCCCCATTAGTATTACGATGCTGATGCAATATAAGCTTATCTGTATTTGTTCCTAGTTCTGCCATTTCTATTTTCACAACCTGCTGAAATTTATAGAATAATCTAGTTCTTTACAAAAATAATATAAGCCAAATCATATTATCTTAAATTATCATGAATATGTCAATATGTGTTCAACTTTCAAAACATAAGTAGTGCTAATGATTTAATGCTATTTTTATATTCACAGCACTGCCCTTACCTATCAAAGTCAATTTAAGATATACACAATACACCGTCAAATATTATTGATAACAATCACAATATATATAAAATATAAACTACAGGAAGAATTTAGAGAAAATCAATCATTAATGCATGCAAGCATAAACCTGAGATAGTATTGGCTCATACATCTTCAAAAGTATAATTTCTTACTCAAGAACAAGAAGAGCAATATACAATTTTTTAATATATTAATGTTATAACTCAACTAATCTGTCTAAGCGTTGAATATTGGAGTACAAAATGGGTAACAACAGTGAGGGAGGAGGAGTAGTGGAAAACCATAATACACTTAGTTATGGTGAACAAAATAGATTAAAACATGCTTCATCTCTGGGCTCTGGACTTGATGAGGGCAAATTAAGTCGATCTCCATCTCAAGATTCTATGGGTTCTCATGATGGCAAATTAAGTCGATCTTCATCTCAAAACTCTGTAAAATCTAATGATTCTGGAT
Organism: Rickettsiales bacterium; assembly: GCA_965262395.1. Lineage (GTDB taxonomy): Bacteria > Pseudomonadota > Alphaproteobacteria > Rickettsiales > Anaplasmataceae > CBDHFF01. The sequence goes on along the minus strand of OZ253531.1, from coordinate 216,720 downwards.
TTGATGATGGTGAATTAAGTCGATCTCCATCTCAAGTTTCTTTGGATTCTTATGATTCTGAATCTTTTGGACAATCAGGGATGTCGGAAGCCATATCTAAACCTAAACCCGTACTCTATGCACAAGAGCCTGAGGTTGAAGCAGGAAAAGAAGCCATGCCTGAGTCTAAACCCATAGTCTCTAGGCAACATTCTGTGGTTGAAGCAGGAAAAGAAGCCATATCTGAGTCTAAACCCATAGTCTCTAGGAAAGATTCTGTGGTTGAAGCAGGAAAATATGATCATATGCGCAACGCAGATGCTGCGATAAGTGGTGCTTTATTTGATAAAGAAGCAAAATCTAAAAGCACTATTTCTATAATGATTCCATCTAAAATCCCAACTGGAATTGAAGCCGGAGAGGAAAAAAAGACAAGAGAGGAAATAAAGCTCGAAAGGCTCGATATAATGAAGGCAAAACTCTCTAAGGTTCAGGAAGTATTGATAGAAAAGGCAAAAGAAAATGGAAAAGGATCCACTACTGAAGAGCTCATTAAAGCATCAATAGAACAACATCAGTCTACATCTGCAGAATACCTAGATACGGCAGAGAAGCTCCATGGACTATGGCAAGAGTCATATGATAAGAGTACATATGCTCGCGAGGAACACGATGCAGAAAGAGCTAAACAAGACGCAAACTCCTCAGAACCATCAAATCCAGAGCTAGATTTCACAAGAGATCTAACATATGTAGAGGCCGCAAAAGTTACAGCAGAAGAACTAAAGACAAAACAGGAAAAATTAAAAGAGGAACTGGTAAAGCTAGGAATAGTCAATACCACAGAAGAAAAAAAGGCAGAACCAGAGAATACCTCAGAAGCTGCAAGAAGAGAATTCAATACCATACAGAAAGATGTAGGACAAGCATGGTCGCAATATGTGAAATTAGATGAATCACTACATCCCGGAGGTAGTTTCAGCGGTACAATAAAACACAAAAAAGATGAACTAAAAGAAGTGACGGAGGAAATAAAGGAAATAACAAAACAAACTCCACTAGCAGAACAGCATAGGGAAAATAGCAATGATACTAGATCATTGGCCTCAAACGCAATACATCAGAAGCTAGAAGTTGGTACGCAAGATTTAGAGATGAAAAAGCAAAAATTAGAGGTAGAAATCTCTATTTTGGATGAATTACACACTATAGAAAAAACAGCATTCATCAAAGAAGCAGGAACAGAGAGATTCATAGATCTTCTGAAAAACTATCAAGAGAATAATCAAGAAATTTCAATCGATGATAAAGAATTCTTCGAGAAAAAATCTGCAACCATAAATGCACATATAGCTGCAGGTATAGCTGGAGAAGCGGAACTATCGCAGGTTCAGAATGCAAATGAAAATATTATAAAGAAAGACAATGAATGGAAAGCAGTGAGCGCAATTATTAAAGGCACAAATAAAGAAGCTGCGGCAAAAAAGCTAATAGCTGTTAAATTAGCTACAACCCAAGAAAATGATATAAAGACATTAGTAGATGTATTGGACAGTTCTACAGAAACTCAGCTAAAAACTCTAGCAGATGCTATGAGCATTCTTCCAGAATCTACTGCTAAACAATATGCAGAGGAAATGAGTAAGTGCAAAACAGCAGAAAGTAGATCATCCCTTATAGCGGAGGTTGGAAAATTAAAGAAGGAATTTGATACTAAAAAATTACACGATATGAAGGAAAATATGCGAAAGGATGTGAGTTCTTTTCCAAGTTCAATTACTGAACAATACAAAAGTAGAATAGATGGATCCACAACAAAAGTTGGTATATCAGATTTAGCGACAGAGATCAAAACATTGTCACAAAAATTATCCACTATGGAAAAGGTTATAAGCTCTTTTCCAAACTCAGTTGCTGCACAATACACAGAGAAAATGAGCGAGTGCAAAACAGAAAAAGATGTATTAGATTTATCAATGGAAAATGGGTCATTATTAATCAAATTAAACATTATGAAAGAGGATATACGCTCTTTGCCAGGATCTGTTGCTGAATATGAACAATATGCAAAAAGAATGAGCGAGTGCAAAACAGAAAAAGAGATATCAGATTTAGCGAAAGAAATTGACACATTGGCAGAAAAATTACACACTATGAAAGAGGATACACGCTCTCTGCCAAAAAGAATGAGCGAGTGCAAAACAGAAAAAGAGATATCAGATCTAGCGACAGAAATTGACACATTGGCAGAAAAATTACACACTATGAAAGAGGATACACGCTCTCTGCCAGGATCTGTTGCTGAATATGAACAATATGCAAAAAGAATGAGCGAGTGCAAAACAGAAAAAGAAATATCAGATCTAGCGACAGAAATTGATACATTGGCAGAAAAATTACACACTATGAAAGAGGATACACGCTCTTTTCCAAACTCAGTTGCTGAACAATATGCAAAAAAAATGAGCGAGTGCAAAACAGAAAAAGAAATATCAGATCTAGCGACAGAAATTGATACATTGGCAAAAAATTACACACTATGAAAGAGGATACACGCTCTTTTCCAAACTCAGTTGCTGAACAATATGCAAAAAAAATGAGCGAGTGCAAAACAGAAAAAGAGATATCAGATTAGCGACAGAAATTGAAACATTGGCAGAAAAATTACACACTATGAAAGAGGATACACGCTCTTTTCCAAACTCAGTTGCTGAACAATATGCAAAAAAAATGAGCGAGTGCAAAACAAAAAAGAGATATCAGATCTAGCGACAGAAATTGACACATTGGCAAAGGATTACACACTCTGAAAGAGGATACAACTCTTTGCCAAAACTGTTGATGCACAACAATCCCTGAACAGCGGACAAGAAACCTCTGTATGAGTATGACCCCCCCAGCAGTCCTTGAAAAGCAGTATGGGTCTGCATTAGTAAGGCGCCCTCATGGAAGCGATGCTAACAGCAATCACTGTATAAGTAGTACCCATGAAGATCAACACACAGCACATCCCTGAACAGCGGACAAGAAACCTCTGTATGAGTATGACCCCCCCGCAGTCCTTGAAGATAAGGCGCCCTCATGGAAGCGATGCAACAGCAATCACTGTATAAGTAGTACCCATGAAGATCAATATGTCGTGTGTGTAATGATCCTTGCAATCATAAAGTAACTCTGCTGCTAATATCAGCGACTATGAAATTAAAGAAAGGTCTGGTGTTGAATCTCAACCTTTTTCTTCTTCCGTCCCTTTTTTTACTTCTTCTTCTGTTGTACTATGTCCTGATGACAAATCATCTGCGCTGGGCTCAGAGAATGCAGTGGGAGAGGCTAGTGAATCTCAACCTTTTTCTTCTTCCGTCCCTTTTTTTACTTCTTCTTCTGTTGTACTATGTCCTGATGACAAATCATCTGCGCTGGGCTCAGAGAATGCAGTGGGAGAGGCTCGTGAATCTCGACCTTTTTCTTCTTCCGTCTCTTTTTCTACTTCTTCTTCCTCTGCTGTCGTATATTCTGATGACGATGATGACAAATCATCTGCGCTGGGCTCAGAGAATGCAGTGTCAGTAGGACTAGTACTCATATCTGAATCTAAGCAAACAATACCTTTGTGGATCCTGAAACGCTCTTCTGATGGCATTGCTGATCCTAACCCATTGCGTTGATCTAAACTTAGCTGTGCAGCGCTACTAAATTTCAATCCTCCATTTGAATTACCATAGAGCCCCTTGGTAAATGCTGAGTCTAAATCCATACCGAAGCTACTATTTGCATCTGCTAATATATCGAATATATTATTTGGATCTAGACCATCCTGCTTCAGTATTATCTGAATTTCAGATGTTGCTTGAAACGAAGCTATGCTGAGATGTAAGCTCTCGAAATTCTTCGCCATAATGTATCTATAACGTATATATAACTCTGCATATAATTGCTTGGGGGCACCGAACCGCGATTCATATAAATTGCAAAATGCCTCAAAGGGCAGGACATAAGGCACTACCTCTCTCAAAAGTCTAAGAGGTTTCAAACCACGCACCGGCATATCCGCCATCGCCACCATAGCAGCATTTAGACTGTTCCAGAAATTAGCTACTGACATAGAAAGATTACTTATATAAGAATTGTCCACTCCATTCGATAAGAGCTGTATCAGATCTGATCTAGTTAAAAGACAATAAGGATTCCCTACAAGACCCTTTGTATGATGCTGTACAAGGTCATATAAATCACCCCTTATGCCATAGTACAATATCTTACCAGTTATTAAATATCCAATGGTTGTTGTATATATCTCTTGCTTATCATTTGGTGGTAGTTCTACTACTAATTCCACATAACCAAGTCTATCTCCTAATCTGAAATCGGCAGAGTCAGGATCAGTACCAGCAACAGGATACAAACGATACTTACATTCTTCCCACTTAACATCTTTATCAATGCCTCCAACAATTTGATAAATATTATCAATCATTTTTTCCTTTTCTTTCTTTTTGTTCTCTTCTATTAGTCTTTTCTCTTCCCGCTGCTGTTGCAGATGCTGCTCTGCTTTTTCTCTAGCCTTCTCTTCTTTTACCACCTTTTCAGCACTGACTCTCTTATCTTCTGCCATTTTAAGAGCATCTAGTTTCTGTTTTAACTCGCATTCATCTGCCCTTATAAAACAATCATAATTATTCCCAATTTCTTCTAGATCAGACTCTTTGCTTGCTTCCGATTTTTTTAATTTCTCAGCTAGACTCTCTTTCTTTCGTTTCAATTCTTTCTCTGCCAACCCCTGTGCTAAGTTCAACTTAGCTGATTCCTCTTTATAGGCTGCAAAATCAAGCCTATTACCTTCCGTCTTTATCCTACAACCCTCCATAAGCACCTTTGCCTTCTCTGTAAATTCCCTCTGGCATTCTCTCTCCTCTACATGTATGCCAGACATCTGATCCTCCAGACAACCAGATTCTACTCTCCGATCCATTAATTCTTGATCTCTCTTTCTCTTATGAGTACGCAGCTTATATGCAGCATTGCTTTCAAGCCTCCTTATTTCTAGCAGATACTCAACCGCTGGATCAATAGGTTCATTATTTCCTTCTTGAAATGCGCTACTCCCTAGGCCTGTCTTTGCCGAATCCTCGCTCACGGTAGGGAACCTCTCGCCCGTTTGATACGCTTTACACCTTTGGTCTACCTTCCTCTGACTCAATTTATAACGTTCTATGTACGATTCTCTTAATTCTTTAGATTTCTTCATTCTCCTATCGATTAATGATTCTGTATAAGATGTTTTGCGCTCTATGTAGCCTGCGTCAATCACACTCCATTCTTCAGACACAGCCTCCTTACGCATCAAAGCCTGAATCCAACTTCCACGTCTAGTCACATATTCCTGGTCATACTCTTCCCTTTTTTCTATGAATTTCTTAAACTCACTTTCTATTTTTTCTCTATTATTCATATATCTTATTATGCCTTCGTCAGTTGAACTGTCATTAATAATATCTAATTCATACTGTATGGCCTCTTCTCTACCCTCAATCCATGATTGCAGACCCTCCTCATATTTTACTTCTATTTCATTTGCACTCTCTAAATTGAGCTCTTTATAAAAGGCTAGATCAATATTACGAGCATCAATAGCAAACTGGGGATCATTAATGTCATCATCACCTATATCGCCTGTACCACCTGCGCCTGTAGTACCTGTGCCACCTGTAACAGTAATATCAGTAGTATCACCTGTAGTGCCACCTTCACCTGTAGTACCTGCGCCACCTTCACCTGTGCCACTTGTACCTGTGCCACCTTCACCTGTAGTACCTGCGCCACCTTCACCTGTGCCACTTGTACCTGTGCCACCTTCACCTGTGCCACCTTCACCTGTGCCACCTTCACCTGTGCCATGCGATGATCGCCTAACGTTCCAGATTTTGTCAGCTGCCATTTGCGCTTCTACACTGAGCTTATTATAAAACTCCGCATTAAACTGCTCTGACATAGAATCAAGCCTATGGTCGTCAAAGTCAGTTCGAAGCTCACGAATGATCTGCTTAGAAAATTCAATCTTCTGCCGAGCCCTATCAGCTTCACGCCTAGCGTCACGTTCATTACATTCATTTAAGTGTCGTCTATAACGAAGGGTATTTAACAGGAAATATGTTACTATTACTAACAATATCACTGCTATAATCACTCCGACAGCTATACCAGCTTTTTTTCCACGACTAAGGATGACCCGCACTTGATAACTCGTCTTTATATATACAACTACATTGTACCATACATTTATTAATTAAAAAAAGTTATGCACCTAATTTGTTTAAGAAATTACCATTATGCCCCTGAAAATTTCTCATGAAATGAGACCTGAATTAATAATAAGAATTATTATATTTCATCAATAGGAATCTTAATATATCGCACCCCATTATCTTCAGAATCACCCAAATATCCAGCACGCATATTTACTTGTATTGATGGAAGAAGTAATCTAGGCATAGCCATCTTGGCATCCTTATTTGTTCTCTTCTCTATATAAGAATCTTCATTCACTAATCTATTCACCATTATATTATTATCTTTTTGCTGTAATACAGTCGATTCACAACATGGATCCTGTCCCTTTGGTGGATAGTCGTGACAAGTAAATATTTTTGTATCATCTGGAAGTGATAAAATTCTTTGTACAGATTGATATAATTTCCTAGCATCTCCACCAGGAAAATCCGCTCTTGCAGTTCCAATATATGGCATTAATATTAAATCACCAACAAATACCGCGTCCCCTATCAAGTAACTTACACATGCGGGCGTATGTCCAGGTGTATGCATAACTTTTACTTCTAATTCACCAATAGAGAAAGTATCGCCATCCCTGAACAAAGTATGAAATTGTGAGCCATCAACTGGGGTATTATTTGCAGTATTAAAAATTGGCACCCAATAACTAAGTGCCTCTTTAATACACTCTCCAATACCAAACTCTGCATTGAATATGCTCCTAAGTTTATCAGCACCAGTCAAGTGATCTGCGTGTATATGAGTTTCTAGTAACCATTGAACTTCTAGGTTAGAAGCTGATATAAACTTGATAACCTTGTCAATAGAAGCAGTCGATGTACGACCTGAAACTATATCATAATCTAATACTGGATCAATTATAGCGCATTTATTTGTCTGGTCATCAATAACAATGTAAGTGAATGTTGAGGTAATATTATCAAAGAAATATTCAATTCGCATAATGCCTCCCAAGAATATCTACCGCCATATCGAATAGATACAACAATTACGATTTAACATAAACAAAAGAATATCACAATCAATGATTATATTCTGGGAGCCATCTAATTCATGTCAGCGAGATAAAAGAATATCACAATCAATGATTATATTACAGCAATGACCTACTGCGAATAACACGTTAGTTCAGGTGGCGGTTCCGTTCCTGGATCATACACTTCTGCTTGTTTATCTCTTTCTTTTTGTACATTCAGCGCCGTTATGGCCAGACCTATTATCTGACTGTCCATCGAATGAGGCACAGGTTTTATGGAATCAAAAGTTCCACTCTGAGGAGGTTCATCACTAAATCGCGCTTGTTTTTTGACCTCTGTTTGGCGTTGAGTATCTTTAAGTATACCTTGAGGCTTACTCAGGCAACTTTCTTTTACCAATCCAGATTCAGTACATATCTCTATATTGATATTTTGCGCAAGCTTTACATTGTTTTGTTCAAAATGCACCAGTCCATCTTCGCCATAGAAATTAATAACACCTTGCTCAAATAACTCTTCTGTACTCTTTACCCAATTCGATGCATTATCTGCTGTTTTGTGTTCTAGAGAGACTATCTTGAACTTACTCGTTGTGTTATTACAAAATTCTAAAAACAACTTATTAAGTAGACCAACATTAACCTTACCTGTTAATATATTCCAAAACCCATTTCTATCTACCTTATACTCCTGTGCAATATTTGGCTGACAATCAACTATTATCTTAAAGGAGAAGCACCTATGATCGTTCTCATCTTTACAGTAAAAGTTCATCACCTTACCCAAATGTCCTGAGCTAACTTTAACCTTAATATTGCCTCTGGTTGATGATCTAGCGACATCCTGAAGGCTAATATTATTCGCCCTATAGGCTGCCTGCCTACTAGCAATAACATCTGAGAATTCTTTCATAATAGAATTGTCCACTTCATCGATAACAAAGGAAGGCAACATAACCTCATCTTCACAGCCAAATAACCTTCGCAGAGCCTCGCTATTCGGATAAGACGCTCCTGGCCTATATTTCTCGCATTCATCACTACACTGCGCAAATAGATCAACCAAAAGTGCTTTAGGAATACTCTTCTTCTTGTTCCCATCACCAAAATCTTCAGGAAAATTCATATCTTTATAACCCTGGATTACCCTGATCTTCATGAGCTGAGACTCCTTGCCTTCTTTCTCCTCGAATATACGCAGTTCACCATCCACGATCTCAACATAGACCTCATCATTGTTAGTTATAGAACAGAAAACTCTATGTGCATTAGTTCTTGCGTCAATCTCTTTCAACTCAGCCTTACTTAGACCGAATTTAGAAGGCAACACATTATGAATAGGATGCATATGGCTAGCACTACGACTACAGGTGAAGGCGCTGCATCCATCATAGAAATTACTCATTATTTCTTCTACTTGCTTAGATTCTATGGGAGGCGTACCAGTATCTGTACGTAATGCCATCATATTAATAATATCCTTTTTATCAATAATCACTGGCTTAGCATCGGTCTTTATCTGTATTGTTCCAGGCACAGGGTTAATATAGAATAAGACTTCGCTTATAGATTTTGTATTATCATTCACTCTCACTATCGCAAGCCTAAGCGGACCTTGGGAAACGTTATCACCACATTCCTTGACATTTATCACTTTAAGTTCTAAATGTGAATCGTAATATTCATGGCCGCTATGAATCATTATGGCAGTAGAAATTTTCTTCTTATAACGATCATAATCAGCACTATCCATACCAACTAAATCAGTCACGGTAGGCTGACCTTCCTCACACAACACTTGGTGGATATTAGAGACCTTTTCATCCTTTCCAAAACCAAGTAATTTTTTTAGATTTCTATTCTCTATAAATATACGATCATTAGATTCCCCCATCTGAGGAGATAACTCATGAGCCATAAGCACCAATAAATCCCTCATAGAGATAGATTCTTTTATTCCTGCAGGCAAACTTTCTGCAAAAACAACATCACAAACATCATACGCCACTCCCTTCTCATACCGAGTAAATCTAATTACATTATTGTGCATTCCTTCAGCAGACTTAATCGATGTATAGACCATATCATCAAGTGACATTTTCGCCCTATATGTACCTACTACATTAGGTAATTCTAAAAGATCGTTCGCTGCTTTTGATACAGCAATCTGATCTTCAGCATCTCTTTTAACGTTTAAATCGGCAGCATGATCTTCAATACTTGCAACAATCTTTTCGATATTACACCTTCTAATACAGACATGAGCAGCAACTTTACAAGCATTCACAGGATCCATGTCTGGTGTATTAAAATCATAAAGACTCTGACAAAACTCATACCAGCAATGAGAATTCTGTTCAGAATAATCCTTCACAGAACCATCAGCATACAACAATTCTATCGAGGCTATATTCGGCAGCTCTTCTGACAACTCTTTGTTAAGCACATGATTAATAATTTCCTTACTATCACCCTGGTAAGATCTGTTTTTCAGACATAAAGCATATTCGACAATGAGTTTCCATACCACTTCTTTATTCACAATATCACCAAATATATCATCGCCTGGCACATCTTCTTCGAATGATAGCAATAATTTTGTATCCAAACCATCTATAGCTATCTCAACTTTCTTAGTATTATTTTTATGAGGTTGCAATGTGAACTTAGTCTGTGCATATTCAGCACGAAACTCTACAGAGCAATAGTGGCGATCTTCAAAAGACAACATACTAGCATAATATTTTGTGCGGCAATCCTGATATTCTGGGACAGTTACACCAAATTCGTGTAATAAGAATAGCTCAATAAATCTTTGATGACCAAGATCGCTGAATTTTTCAGGGCAACATAATGCAGAAAATCTCCGTTCATATGCATCCTGATTAATCTTCAGATCTGTAATACATAAATTATTACCTCTCCTAGGTATTATTATCCCCCGCTTTTTCCAACCAGCGACCTCCTGATTTACTTTCTCTGAATTACACCTCATCTTCCTGAATAAATCTATAGGCAATAGAGAATACAAAGAATTTTTAGGATCATGCTCATCAAGTTCTATAGCAGACAAAACAATGCCGAAAACATCTTGAGCGGTTATCTCGACATCATTATGCCACATTAACTTTCCAATATCCGTATTATTACTATACTCACCATTGATTGCCAAGGCAACTCTGAACGTGAGGATCTCTTTATCACCAACCTTAATCTGAAATTGACGAACACTCTTTCCCTCGGCATTAGTCGTAAAGCAGCTATGTAATATGATCTTATTATCCCACTTAAAGAAACCCTGGTTTGTGGGGGCAATAGAAGTATTTAACCCAATTGGTAATGCACATCCGAACTCATGGTTATAATCATCGTCAGATGATCGAGATGCACCCATATACCCAGGAGTATAGAAGTCAAGCACATGGATAATATTTGCATTATATTTACCACACAGAGTTGTCATTTCTGCAGAGGTAATTATAGTATGATCAGATAGATGAATACGTACTCGCCGGAAACTAGCTTTCGTATTAGAAAATCTATTTAATGAACCAAATATTTCCAAGAAATACTGCTTGCCAGCTTGCGCTGATTCACTCATTGTATCTGAACTACATTCACTTAAATATGACAGGAAATCCTGAAATTCTTGCTTAGTAAGCCCTTTATTTCCAAGAGCACCCTGTAAATCATTCTGAAGCCAGCCCACAAATTTTAGATGACCAACAATTGCATCATTAACATATAAAGTAAATTGCGATCCAGTGGCATTATAAGCATTGAAATAAGGATATCTACGAATATATAGTTTCATATCAGGGTTATCCTGATTTAACGCAATAAGTCCTCTTTCCTGTTTAGTAAGTACAGAACCAACTTCATTAGCACGATGGCGTCTGCTACTCATAAACTCATTATCCTTACATCCAAGGTGATCCCTCATAAGAACACATAGATCATCTTCGCTGGTTATCTCTGTTGTGAGACTAGAGTAATACTCATACGCAGACAGACTGATCGGAGGAACTAGCTTAGGATCACACTTAAATACTTTTGCAATATCAGGAGATTGATCAAAGCAGAGGTAAGGACTGGACAATCCACAAGCAAGATTCAACATTTCCTGCGCACTGATATTCATACCAACACTAAAATGACTGTGTTCATTTAAGCCTAAATGTGGCAAAGGCCTAGAAGCATCTAACGAAGAGAGTAAGAATAATGGGTCTTTATTTTCATTCCCATATTTATCAATGCAAAAGACATTAATACGCCAAGGAAATCCATATTGCTCTGTTTTCCTAAGCATATAGCGTTGCTCATTCTTCGTAGCGACAATACCCAAAGATGCTGGAGCTGTGGCACATCCAACGGATGCCGCAGGGTTCTGATCTGAGTCAGTAAGAACCCTCATCTGAAATTCTTTTTCCTGTATACTTTTATACTCTAAACTAGATGAAAGTATCGACCTTCTCCTAGTTATATCACTATTAATGAAGGCATCACGTACAGCATCTTTATACGCCATGTGTTTATATGATTTTACTATTACATACCTTTCATCACAATCACGCAATATAGACTGAAAGTCAGTGGCAGACATGCATCTCATCCCACGCAAAGCATGTGCATTAGGATCAACCATGGAAGCCGTCATTTTCCTCTTTTGTACCACGGGAAGCATACTTTCGTCGCGCGCAACAGACATAACATACTGCAACTTCTCCGTCTTACTATCATCTTCCTTCTTGCCCTTCCTATGAACAACATATGCACCATTAACAATATCCAGAGTATCACCATACTCCAAGCCCTGTGCAACAAAGAATACATCTAACATTGAACCATTCATTGATGAAATTTGTACATACTGCATTGGACCAGAATATTGATTGTTGAATTGTGTATAATCAACAGATACTTCTTGTGGCCTAGATTTGCCATCTAAACGACCTTCCGTATAGGCTGCATTTTTTAGTGAGGCTTGCTTGCGTTTGCCCTTAAGATAGAATTGAATCAATGCGTAACGCTTAGCTTCATCTTCTGCTTGGTTTTCTTTACCTAAAACAAGTTTATTCCAAACCTCTGGATCCAACAATGGTATCACCGCACCTCTGAATATAGGGCATAGTTCGCAATCATCAGTCATAGTAAAAGCATCAGGGTGTTTGTTTATGAGCTTAGCTAAATCTTTTGCCATTAATTTACAATCTATAATGGGCTTATCCCCAAGTTTATATTCTCTATTATATTTAAGAGAAGTCCAATCCTCAGCAGATTGCAAATTACCAGAAGAAAGAGTAAATATATTAGATCTAACGCCATCTTCACAGTGAAGTGTTTCATTCTTTCTATCCCTTTCATATTTTGCAACTAATTCCCTATTACTGCTCTGAGAAACTATCGTACTCCATGCCTCAGCCTTAATATGTATCATAACATAAAGAGCAAAATTCTCTGAATATTCACATTTATCATCAAAAGTACAAGATTCTGGATTGTTATCAATGCTATGAGATAATTGAGATATATCACCACCATGTGATCCTAAAATTTTATCTTGCATCGATATAATTCGTTTTCTTTCTGTTCTGATTTTATTATATACATAATACAATCCAGCCTCAGAAGATATACATTCATATTTCCAATTATCATTAATATCAGGTTTATACATCTCACAATCTCTATACTTGATGGACAACCAACTAGAGTCGACTTCTTCTGTGGTATCAGCAGGCTCTTCGAACTTACAGAAATCAGGTCTGCCAGATGATAATGAGCGTGGCAATAACGGCTGCGCCAGCAATTTAAATGCTAATATTCTCTCTGGATCGTCACTATTTATAAATAGTGGCAGTTCGCTCTCAGGGATTTCATTCAACCCAGTGTCATGCAATATCTTACTGACTCTACATCTCTTATTAAAAGAGAAACTATTAAAGTTACCTAATGAAGGGTTCTTTTGTTTGTCCTGTTTATCCTGAGGAGTAGACTCTGTGGCTGTGGGTTTTTTATTTAGAGTTTGAAGAATATTCGTCTTCAGTAAACACTCAGCACACATAATGCGACCAATATCTTCAGAAGTTACATATCTACCTTTCAGAGATACAAGCTGCGAGCCAGGCTCCCCGAATACTGCCTTGAAATTTTGAATAACACTCTGAGCTTCTGACGCATCTGGTATTAGTGCATGAATCTCTTTGATACACTGATCATACTGGATAGCCTTATATATAAGGCAGACATTACCATCACGATCTATAACTTGACCTTCCTCGTCAATGAAAAATACAGATAAGCAACCATGCCTTATGGGTAATTCTCCACCATAACGATCATATCGTGTAATTTGAATGTCTGGCACATTATATGATAAGTGACCCATAGCAAGCCTATTCATTGCTTGCCTTTTCTTATCATCTAGAGGGATATTGCTAGGATCTATAGTAGCTACTATATTTGCAAGCGACTTTCCTGACCAACATTCAGTTGTTATATGGCAATGTTCTGCGTAATCACGTATTAAAGCTTGCAATTCATATCTATTTAGATAGTGATCTCCAAAATGTACCTCGCCTATATCAGCGCGCCCCTTAGGATCTATCACAAATAATGGCATGAATGTTTCTTGACTCTCTGTGCCAGGGGTTGGCATAAACTTATATACCGTATTCCCAAGGAGACCATATTTCTCTTTTGGATCAGATATAAGAAGTGCAGTAACAACAGATGAATAATTAATTGAGTATTTCTGAGATAATACTGCTCTAAATGCCATCATGTCTTTAAATGATGCCTTCTCATTGATCTGTCCTCTGAAATCCTGTTGATGATCTGTATTTTCTGATGAATTACACTGCTCTTGCTTAATGGACTCTACAACATCATCTAGTGAAACAGAGCCATTATCATTCACTTTTTTAATGCTTAATATATGTTTATCACCTTCTGACTTATTTGCGTTATTACTTAGATAAATTTTATTATCATCTTTCGATACAAGGTCATAGTTCTTATATTTATCAGGAGATTTAGATAACAATGAGAAGGCAGCACCAAAAAAGATCGCTGCAAAAAAGAGACCTACGAGCAATAAAATGGAAAAAATACAAACTCCAATCAATTTAGGAGCAAGCTTAGACTTTACAGTGTTGCGAACAGCCTTATACACAAGTAATACGAATAAAGAAATAACAGGTACAAAGTAAATAATAGAGGCCACTATCAGCAGTGGAAAAATACGCTTCCGCACTTTATTATTATCAGACAATCTTCTCTGATATCGGGATTTATTAGAATGCTTATGATGTCCAACACCATCTGTCTTTGGCATAAAAATTCTCACACATTATTGCTTATATCACACTTACTAATGTAGCACATAACTTAAAAAAAATCAAATCGCACTAATGCGCTGATCAAAGCAAACGATAAAACAGAAACAAATTTAACAACTAAGTGCAGCGCTCAAGTCTTCTCTATTCCCTGTAATGGAATAAGAAACTCACCTAATGTAAAGGATATCAAGATAAGAAAGAAGAAGTCAGATTTCCTCTATTCCCTGTAATGGAATAAGAAACTCACCTAATGTACAGGCTAACAAGAGAAGAACGGGATGATAAAAAGACCCAGCCACTCAGCAGAACACGCAATCAGACTAGAAAAATTAATTAATGCAAGAATGAGTGCTAATAGCATCAATACACTAACAATACAAAAACAGCCAGCCCCTGAGTCATACTCAAAAACTGGCTGTCAATGCTTATGCAGCAGTATCCATAACCAAAATCAAAGATTAACTCTCATCATTTAGCTAGACTCATGGCTTCCTAGAGCCAAGGAGAAGAAAAACATCTTCACCTAACCCCTACCTCCATCTCCTCCTGGTGTAACGCCCTTTTTATCTGTTTCTAACTTAGTTAAATCTTCTGCTGAAGCAGCCTTAGCCAGAGAAGTAGCAGGAGGTGCATCACCATCTGTTACTTGAGGTGCATCACCTTCTGTTACTTTTAGTGTTTTATCATCATCATCTCCTTTAGGAGTTGCTGCTGGTGCATCACCTTCTGGTGCTTTATCACCACCTTCTTTAGCAGGTAGTAGTGGCGGTAGTGGTGGTACACCAACCTTAGGTCGAACACCCCCAGCAGGAGGAGGAGGAGTATCTGTTGTGAGAGTAGCCATAATACCCAGATTAGCAAAGAGAGCAGAGTGGCGCTCTAATGCTCCTGATGAAGCAGCGAAAGACTCTTGGTCTTTGATTTCAGAGAGGGCTCTATTGATAGATTCTTTATTGGATTTATATACAGCATCCTTGTGAGCACGAGCTACTAGACCCTTAGCATACGGGTCTAGAGTCTGAGAAATTTTGGTCAGTGCCTCCATTCCCTCCTCACTTTGCAAGGATAGTGCAAACATCTCTATCAAGGGTTCTGGAGCAGATATCCCAATAGAACTCAAGCCATCCTTAATTCCTTTTATTAGAGCTAATGCAGCTGGAAATGTTGAAATAGCCATTGTAACATTAGCCTGTGATTCGAAAGAAGGTAACATTCTGTTGAGCAATAATGCCTGCCCATCGGATTTACCAATGTTTGCGAAATCGTCTGTTTTTAATAAGGCTTTAAACCCATCTATCTCAGCATATACTGCCATAACATCCCTTGCTCCCTTCACAGCTTCAGCAATATTACCATTGCTATCATTAATTTTCTTAACTGCTTCTTGGAATTCCACTATATTAGGGGCAGAACTCGTAAGTTTATTTAGAACCTGCACTATTTCAGAGATATCTTGTAATTCTGCCGTGACATCACCAGGGAATCTTGTATCAGCTAAAATTGCCTTAGAAAGAGTAATAAAACCCGCAGCCTGAATTTCTTTAGCTCCACCATAAACCCGCATAGCATTCACCAGATTCTCAGGAAGCACAATCGTAGCAAGAAACCCAGCTGGATCATTAACATGTGAGTTAATCAATTTCACACCCTTATTTAGTTCAGCTATCACCGCAGAGCCCTCATTATTTATAATTTCTGCAAATCCTCCAGATTTATCCTTGAGGTTATTTATAAATAATCCAACATCTAATAGAGCATTATAAGAAACAAGATCAGTAACTGATTTTAGCTCTTTCTGAACTGAAGAGATAGCATCAAGTGATTGATCTGCTGCATTTATTGCGACATATTCATCACTTCTATCTTCATATACATTAACATCATCTGTTAATTTCACCAGGAATGCTTTGTCTACAGAACGCTTGGCAATCTCTGTTTTCTGGATAAGATCTAATTTCAAAGACGCAGGCATCTCTATAGCATTAATCTTCTGAACAAGAACATCAATCTCCCGTGTAATATCCACATCTGTAGTTTCATTCTTCGCTAGAATTTTAGCTTCAACCTCAGTATAAATCCCCTGCAATACAGTAATATCAGAACCCTTAATCCTGCTAAGCAACGCAGTGGTCTCGGCAGGAGTCTTCTTACCAGCAGTTGCTTCTTTCATTAAGATTTTATTGTACACAGCAATTGCTTTAGATATCTTATCTTTTATAACAAGCACCAAGAATTTATTATGACTAGCACTGCGGGTTTCGTGCAGCCTACCGCTAAGGTCAGTCTTGATCTTAACTAAATCCTCAGAAGATTTAATGCCTTTCGAGGCCGTTAAAAGTTGCGTCTTAGCCGCAGGTGGAAGGTCCTCCGCAGGATAAGATTTAATTTCTACCTCAGTCGCAACAATAGCGTCAAACAGTACTTTCTCCTTTCTAACAGCAACTAACTGATCTTTAAGATCGGCCAGAGAAACTGTGTTATCTGTTGTAGAAATATACTTCTTCTGCGTAATATATTCCTTTGCAGCAGTAATCACAGCATTTGCTGCCAAAGCAGTATGTTCTGCTGATATAGAAGCAACAATCGTATCCACTTCAGCGGTAATGCTAGAAATCTCTTCAAACATTTTTACTTGAGCTTCAAGAGTCACAAGACTCTCCTTAAGAGTTTGCAAATCCACTGTGCCCTCTTTATTATTAATATGTTGATTGTTAGTAACATATTCCCTTATACTCTTAACTACTGCAATATCTGCATAATCTGCATCAATGGTAGCAATAAGTGCATCCAACTCACCTGCAATTACAACACTCTCATCAACTGACTTCTGTAGTTCCTTAACATGACCTAAGCACTCTTGGAGCTTTGCCAAATCATACTGTTTACTATTAAGATATTTATTTGCTTCTTGAATCAACTTGTTTTGTTCAACACCACTGCCTCTTAAAGCAACAATATTAGCCGATAAACTCTCTACAGCAACATCAATTGATTTAAACTCCTCACGTACAATCTCAAGATCAGCAAAACCATTCCAGTTAGTGTACGCGCCATAATCAGTGAAACCAGCGATTGCTTCATTTGTAAAGTCTTTATCTATTTTTGCCTTGAGAGCTTTAAACTTCTCATTACCTAGAAAATGCGGATACTTTATCTCAAGATCAGCCACTATTTTCTTGAAAGCCGCTTGAAAATATTGATTCACATCCTTATCCCCAAGTTTTATCCGAACAGAAGATAACTCAAAAACTAGTGTCTGAACTAAGTCTGAAGTTAACCCAATATTATTGCTGCTAACAAAAGAAGTGAATTTGTTCTTTGCTTCTTCGAGCTTTGGAAGCTGGAGCGCTTTGTTTTGTGTATAATGTGCAGTCCTTGCCGCACCGAGCACACTACTGATGCTCGCCTTATAAGCGCTATTATCTTTTGAAGAAACAGCAGCTATACTCGTCGCTATTTGACAGTGTGCTATCAGAGCCTCTAAAACAATATTTTTACTCTTAAGATCAAGATCAGAGCTGGCAACAACCATATTAATAAAGTTGCTCATAGTCTCAACAAATGCACTTGGGTCATTTATTGCGTTTTTATGTATTAAAGTAGAAAGGGCATTATACGCCTTAGCTACGGTAGTCATACTACTGTTAGATGGCGTAATCTTCAATTCTATATTCTCAATATCACCCTTAACAATCAAGTTAGTTATGTCAACAAGGAAAGCAGATTCAGCCTTCTGAAGCGATTTCACACTATCATCTGGATTATTCTTGACAGACTTAAATCTAACCAACCTATCCTTCGTCTCATCCAATTTCCCTTTAAGCCCAGCAACCTTAACAGCAGCAGCAACAGCAGCAGCAGTAGTAGTAGTAATAGCAGCAGCAGTAGCAGCAATATCCTGCGGCGAAGTTGCACTATCCCCTGCTTTATTAGCGCTAGCTTTAGCAGTATTTGCGTCTGTAGCATCTTGCTCAGCTTTTTGAATTTCCTTTTCAATTTTTGTAATACTATCAGCTGTATTAGTAATATTCGAGTCATGATTAGCAAGAGCGTACAAAGCATTATAGTTATTAGCCTTCTTTAATATCTCCTTAATAGATGAAGCAGGAGCTTGTTTAGCATTTGCCTCGCTAGGATCTTTCTCGCGCTCTTCTGCTATCTTCTTTGCTATTTGCTCCATATGCCCTGCCACTGCAAATTGTAACAGTTTTAATCCATTATATACGGGTGAACCTGCAGCATGACCCTTAGCATCTGCTTCACTAATTCTAGCCTTTAATAACTCTTGAATATTAATTGCAGAAACATTAGATACGAAGCAAATCTTAGCTACTTCTGAAAACATCGTAACAAAATCTAGTTTATTTGTGCTTGCCGTAATCTTATCGAATGCAGTTAAGATTCCAGGACTATCAATGTCATAAGCATAATTCTTTGATAACCCAACAACAGTAGGCCATAAATAAGAGATGAAGCTCTCCGATTCTTCATCAAGCAGCAAATCTGAGACCTTCTTAATATCTTCTGGTTTTGTACTATTTAGCATTGTATTCCAATACATTTTTGTGGCATCTGTCAAGATAGAATTACACTCTACATTACTTGAAGTAGGAACACCAACCTGAAGAAGATCCTCAACCTTTTGTATACCAAATTCTTCATCAGCAATAGCCTTACTTAGATCACTTACAAATTTTTTCCTAAAGTCACGGTCAGAAGCATCTTTCAACCCACTATGATTTGTAGCAAAATTAAGCGTCTTTACCATATCCAGACGATGCTCAATAAACTTAAGTGCACTACCTTTACCCTGCCTAGTAAACTCATTATAATGCTCTTTGAAATGATTACCAAAAACAACAATAGGATAAACACCTTGCAATGCAAGGGCCTCCATATTTGCAATTTTGCCTTGTAATGCAAGATCTTTAACTACATCAACAAGATCTTTAGTTACATCCTCATGGTCATGAAGCTCTTGAAGAGCTTTTATAACATCATTACTAAGAACAATCTGCTTCTCAGGCTGAGTCTGAGTCTTACCTTTAGTCTGAGTCTTACCTTCTTCTGCAAGAGCAGCCGCTAGTTTTGTATTTCGACTAAAGGCAACTTGGTCCTTAAGCGCTGTAGTAAATTCTGCATTTAATTTAAAACTATCAGAATTAATGAGCGTTTCAAAAGCAGCATAATCTTTCATGTCCACAAAAAGTGTACCAAGAGCACCATCAAAGACATCCTTGTATATATCATAATCATAATATTCAGCGATGAAATTAGCCTGCAATAAGTAGCTAATATTAGATCTCCATCCACCAACTGCAGTAACAAGGGATTTATTAATCCCATCAAGAGAAGTACTAGCCATATGTGCCGACTTCGATGCATCACCCATAGAGCTTTTGAACATATCTTCCAGGAAATCTTTATTCGCCTCTAGATGATTAAACCATGAAGAAATACCAGTCAATATCATTTGGTCAGAGACTTTCTCTGCCTTTTTCTCATCAATAAATTTCTGAAGAGCCAAAGAAAGCTCATCTTTGAACGTTGCTTTATCTGCATTATATTTGCCTACCAATTCTCTTAAAGAGACAGGAAAGTGATCAGGCACAGGTAACGTGGTGGGTCCATCACTATTTACTTGCGCTACAATGCTCTCAGCTTCTGAAATTACAGTATCATGATCAATCATTTTCTGCGTATAAGTAGCCTGAGATGCAAGAAGACCTTTTGCTACACTATCCTCATCATAACGGGGAGCAACAGAGCTGCCATCTTTGTTCAGACTTATAATTCCTAATCCTTTGTTCAGAACATTTTTTACGATCGGATTTAACCCATTATAATTTGCGTGATCTTTTATAGCTTGAAGCTTATTTTTCATATAGTCAAGCTGCCCTTTTGGATCAGACGCAAGATGCTTGCGTATAAGCGAAGACTCCTCTGCACTTAAAATATAATCCCCTCGTGTTAATGACAACCCTCCTTCTGTTAAAGAGTCACCTACTTTCTCAAGAAGAACTGCCACTCTTAATTCAATAACCCAAGCATTTAACTCAAACTTCAATACTTCATTGTTAGAGACACCTTCTACAACCTCAGCAAGCATCTTCACAAGCTTATATCGAGACTCAGCATTATAGCCACAAACCTCTATCACATCCAGAATATTTTGAGCAAAATCTTTCAACTCTAACGCATCATTAGCAACAATACCAGAAAGACCACTTTTTATA
Organism: Rickettsiales bacterium; assembly: GCA_965262395.1. Classification (GTDB taxonomy): domain Bacteria; phylum Pseudomonadota; class Alphaproteobacteria; order Rickettsiales; family Anaplasmataceae; genus CBDHFF01. The sequence goes on along the minus strand of OZ253531.1, from coordinate 195,898 downwards.
TCTGCAATATCTGCATCTGAAAGATTGTCGTATTCATAGCCTGTAACTACTGTATTGTCTCCAGTTGAGAAAAAATCTTTTAAGATAGAAGCAACAATCTTTTTATTTCTATGCTCCCTACTTAATTTAATACAATTTTTCAATTGCTTACTAAGCGCTTTAGACACAGTCCCTTTATCAGACTGCGCTAGGAATAGCATTTTTTGCGAAAGACCAACAACATGATCCCTATTGAGCTTATTATCATTAGTTAAAATAATGAGGCCGTTCTCTATTTTGGCCTTAACATGCCCATAAAGCTCTTTACTCATTGCCTCTGCAGGCTTAGTAGCAACTTTTGCAGGCTCAGTATTTGCAGGCTCAGTACCTTCTGCAGGCGCAGCAACTGCTGCAGGCGCATTAGCTGGATCTGACAAAGCAAATGCCGCATCAATAAACGTATTCAAATTCGCATCAAGAGTATCAGATTTATCCTTATTTCCTTCCAATTCTTTCACCTTACTTTGTAACGAGGCGACTTTTACTAGACCTACAGAATTTAATGCTTGAGTTAATAAATCATTATCAATTTTAACTAAACCCTTAGCAACAAAAGATAGAGCTTCCTTGCTCAACTTCACTTCTTTTATCTGCTCTGCGCTTGGATCGACCTCAAAAGCTATAATCTTTTGTAAAGCAAGATTAATTTCATTTCTGGCTGTAGTAATAGTAAGTGGTTCAGACTTAGGAAACTTGGCCTTGATCTTATTGCTAAGATTCTTAAATAATGCAGCAACTCCACTCATAAACTTCTTGAGCATGTTAAAGAATTTTTGGAAACAACCTTCAGTACTAGATCCTTTGTCAAGCGCTTTTTTAAGCTCTACCTTAAAAACATCTACTTGTTTATCTACGTCTTGCTTAGCATTTTTCGCAAGCACTTTGATCTCACGCTCTTGCTCATCATGCACTGCTTTAGTTTCTTGAAATTTAGTCCTAATTTTTCCAAATTCAACATCTTTCTCATCCTTATCGTAATTTCCTGCGGAAACTAAAACTAATCCTTCGTCACGGCTATTTGCGGCCTCATCACGCTCTACCTTAAGTATACCAAGTAATTCCTTAGTATTACCCTCTATATTCTCTCTCCCTAATTGCGCGGAACGTTTTACATATCCTACCTTAGCATCAACAGTTTTCTTGCTTAGCGCTTGCTTACTACTCTCACTAATTCCAACCTTTCTGTCAATTGATGTACGAAGATCTTCTTCAATACCCTTAATTTTCTTATCTGCATTCTCAGTGATTGTTGTTATTTTTGCCCGTGCCTCTTCTTTTATCGACGCAACCAGCTTTGGTTTGTCAGTCGCCAAGCCTAATTGTACTTTTAGAACTTCTTGATTGGCTTTTGCAACAACACTCGCTTGATCTTTGGCAAGATTAACATATATATCTGCCAATTTCCTATTAGCCCCATCTAATTTCTCATAGGAACCAAAATGATCAGCAGCAGTCCCAGAGAATGATACTCTTACTACCTCTTCACCAACACGTGCTTCCTCAACCACTGCTTGACTAACTTTCCTATATCCTGCCAAAGTCTCAAATTCTCGCACATTCTCAGCACGCTCGTTGTCAGCCTTTACAAGCTCATCAACCGATCTGATGGTTTTAAGCGATAAAGAGGTATCAACATTCTGTTTAATCCTGTCAAAAGAACTTACGTAAGATTCTTTCATTACTTGAAAATCATTCACAGCTTTATTAGCAACGTCACTAGTAGATGCATTTGCTTTATTCCAAGCAAAGCTATCTTTTACCACCTCAGCCTTACTCTGCTTTTCTTGCTTATCTAATGCAATTTTATCTTCCAATTCCTTTATCTTAGTCACTTTCTCATCATCAGTGAGTTTAGTCGAGGCTTCAGGTGCGGCCGCAGGTGCAGGTGCAGTCGCAGTCGCAGCTCCCTCTTCTGCAGCTTTAGCTGGCTCTTTTGCTTCTTCCCCATTCTTAAGGTGTGCTAATTGCGTTTTAATGTCCTTTGGAAGGTTCTTGTGTTGACCTATTGCCTCTGCAAGATTTGTCTCATCTTTTTTAACAATGCTATTACGTCTAATACAAGCAATATCCGCTACATGGCCAGCAACATCACTTGCTTGAGCTCTAGCGTCACTCATCTTTTTTAATAAACCTTCTATTGTATTATCTTTCCACTTAATTATGTCTTGAGCATTAGTAAAGGCGATCTTATCCTTACCATACGTGATAGATACTTCAGCCACACCATCTGGCAATACAAACGCACTACTACTCTTGTCATCACTCGGTTTAACTACAACACTTCTTGTATAAAAATCTTCTACTGTTTTCACATTCGCAATATAGTCCTTAAGCTCAGCATTCAATGCATCTGTTACGTCATCAAGACCAGGAATCCATACCTTGGACTCGTCAAGATGTTCAGAAGGCTCAACTGATATATCTTTGCTTCTCTGTACGTAAGATTTTTTGGCGTTCACAAGAGCCTCTCTTACATCTTTTAATGATGTAGATCCAGAAGCAGGAGCAGCAGCAGGAGTAGAAGTAGAAGTAGCAGCAGGAGTAGGAGTAGGAGCAGGCTTTATCCCCTTATTTACTCCCCTGTGAAGGAATTCCTCACTCAGTGCCTGGTCTGCAACAAATTCAGCACTACCTGGTCCGCCAACAACAAATTTCTTTGTTAGATTTTTAGAGACAAGTGTATGCAAATCATTGCTAGACGCCTCATAAGCTTTGTATTCTGCAGTATCCTTCACCACTTTGTTGCAGTCTTTAAATATCTTTGCAAAAACTTCATATCTAACAAGCATAGAAGCTATTGTCAGGTCACCATCCCTTGTCAACTTATTACCGTCTGGGTCTTTAACAGGAATATTATCAGCAAGAATGTCATTCAATTCTGAAATATTAGTTAGCAACTCAAGATTTGCAGTATGCTGCTCACCTGCTGCAGCACCATAATAATTCTCCACATTAATGGTCGCTCTTTCACACCATCCCTCTAGGGCGCTAGCTAGTTTTACTATACCTTTACCAGCAGTTTGAGTTTTTAAAGCCTCTTTAGCCCAGTCTTTTTTAGCATGAACAACAAATTCAGCAATATCAGAACGCATTCTCAAAATATCAATAGCCACATCCGAAGGTTGCAATAGATCATATGACAAAGGATCTCCTTCAAGAATATCCTGCGCCTTAGGTGCCGCAGGTGCCGCAGGTGCCTGACTAGCCAGAGCAACATTCTTTGCAATACCTTCTACAACATCTCTGAATTTATAGAAGTTCTGAACATACTGTCCATCAAACTTTTCTGCTTTGGCCTTGTCGTTTGAAGCAGACACAACAATCGCAGGCGTAAAAAACTTATACACTGAGAGAGCTCGAGGAGATTTAAGGTTTTTCCTTTTGTCATCAAAGATTGTTTCACTAGTACTAACGCGCAATTCACGACCTTCTAACGGCGGCTTCTCTACTGTTTTTATCTTGCTCTCTGGCGTGTCTTCTTTTTCTTTTTCTGATACTATCTTGTCCGCAGGCTCCTGTCTATTCTTTTCAAAATCAGCTACAAAATCTTTTTCATTAATCACCCTTACGTTCTTCTCTATTATAGAGCCAGAAACACTAGTAAGTAACTGTGATAAAGCCTTATCATTGCCTGAACCTATATCTGGTGATTTTAATAAGACAGACATCAAAGGTGCCAATCGATGTAACTCACTAGCAAAGTCCGCACCAGTTATTGGATTGTCAATTCTATCAACCCCAGACACTTCATTCGAAGCGTTTTGCAAGTTCTCCGCATCTAACTCAAAACTATAACCATCGTATTTATAACACTTAATAGACATATTCCACTCTCTACAAATAATTCAATTATTTCACATAACTGCGAACTTTCCAGTCATTTGGGAATGATAGCATCCAATGATTAACAAATTACTAGGAAACCACTACAGATTGTTTCAATACCCTTAGTTAAGGATGATAACATATGCAGTAAAATTAGACAAGCCTCAATATAATTATTATGATTATACATCGCCCGTTAGAAGAGTCATGACTTACAGATAAAGGGAAAGCAAAGATATTTCATAAGCTTCCTACATTGAAATAATTCTGCACTCACAATCAAATTACTTTTACTAAAGTATAGTTTATAATAAAACACAGCAATATTCAATATATATCGCAATCTAATATTATTTTTATATACCAACTCATACTAAACCTTATCTCGTCAATGAAGAAAACAAGATGCATGCCGACCATCGGAACAACATTATTCTCGACCAACCTCTTCTTTTGTTGCTACACTAATTGCATGAATCTCTGATGCATTTGGCACCTCATCCTTATTTAACAATTCACTTACATTAATTAAGTCTTCTGCAGAGATATAAGAAACAATATCCTCAACCTCAGGAGATATCTCATCATCCTGCTTAAATTGATCATGGTCATCCACTGTATCTTCTTCCTGTACAGCAGGCTCATCATTACCACTCAAATCTTTTTCTGAATCTAACGTCTTGCTTGTTTCATTTTCAGGAATATCTTGCTCCTGAGAAGCTGAACCCTTATGATTTATTTTATTATCTGACTTTCTAGAGAGTGCCTTACGTAAAGAGCGAGCCACATTCTTGTAAGCATTAACGATCTTATTCTTTACTGCAAAAAAGATACGAGCAATACCAAGGAACCCACGAAGAAAAAAAGCTAATAACGGCCTTAATGCCTTCTTAAATTTAGATGCCACAGAAGACTTGATAGGCGTAGAACTACTAGCTATCTTTGGTAATGAGTGTGTAGAATTTTTAACTCCTGTTGATGGTTCTTTTTTAACATCACTTGGCGTTGTCAGATCATTTGGATCTTTGGGAGGCACGGATACATCATTTGGATCTTTGGGAGGCACAGATACATCATTTGGATCTTTGGGAGGCACAGATACATCATTTGGATCTTTGGGAGGCACGGATATATCATCTTTGGTTTCTGATATCTGTGGTCTTTTAGCAATGAAATCTTCTATCGAAACTGCTGAATTAACGCTTGTGTACACAGGATCATGTTTATTGTATGCATTTACACGACTATCACTGAATAATTTCTGCAATTCACTTTTTGTGAATACTGTCCTTATTTTCGGCCAAGGATCGCTACCTGGCACTAATAAAGACAGAACTCCCTTAGTGGCCAATGCATAACATGCTTGACCATTAGAATTATAAATTATGCTATCTTTTCTGTAATATTGATTCTCTCCCCTGCTAACAGATTTTGGGATATAACCACAATGCATCTTACTCATGTATTTAACTATATTAAGAGTGGTCTCTACAACACCTGGATCTACCGTTCTACGCATCTCCTTACCTATCCTAGTATTAGACGCATATCTCCCAAGGAAAGCAACATGACCCCCAACGGTCGAATTACCATTAGTAATACCCTCTTCTACATGAGCAGCATTAATATCCTTACAATATTTCTGATACTCCTCATCATTGATTAAGTTAGACTTCTTTGCCTCATTCAAAGCAGCAATAAAAGCCTTAAGCTTCGGATTTGAACTATTAATATCCACTTCATTTAGCTCAAATAATACAATCTCATGATATAACTCCCTTAGATCATAAACCGCTACTTGATTGCCTTTGCCTTTACCTTTACCTTTGCCTTTATTCTTATCTCGGAGAAGTTGCACAACCATGTCCTTGATTTTTTTCTTAGTATATGACGCAGCAGAGCTTTCCAGATCCCTAGCCTCATCTCTAGAGTACGCTCGTACATCACTAATACCCTCAATCACCTTCTGATTATTACCATCTGTGCTTCTATCTTGAAAGAATTCAATAATGAGCGCTTTAATTCCCTTTTTTTCCTCTGGCACAGGAATTTTTGCTAGCTTATCAGCGATTTCTCTAGAATATATGTGTACATCTTGTATGCCATCAATTATGCGATGATAGGCATCAAAATTATCCCTTGCAACTTTCTCCTCTTGGGTCTCTGATTCCGACAAACCTAATTCATCGTCGTTCACCACCTGATCATTTGGTTCGGCACTCACAAGAATTATCCACTGAAAAGAGGAATATAACCCCTTATTATAGTACAAATATTAAAATAAATCAAATCTATACTATAAATGATAATTTATTCGCATTGCGAACATACTGTTTATATCTTTGCAAACATAGCTAAAGATTGACGTATAATATCCTCAAGAGATGAATCTTTATTATGCTGTAGAATGTTATTAACTATGCTTAAGCTTGCAGCATACTCATAGCCAAGATTAGTTAATGCAGAAACTGCATCAAGAGCTTTATTTCCAGCACTTAGATCATTGCCCAATTCGACATCTTGGCTGGATGCAACACTATCGCCGCGACTGTTAGGCATCTTAGCAACTTGGCTTTGTAATTCTGAAATGATTCTACCTGCTAATTTCGGACCAACACCAGGAACTTTTAAACAATCCGCTCTATTCTGCAATATTGAACTATGTATTGTAGCAATATTAAGCCTCCCTAATAAGGCATTGGCTATCTTATAGCTAACCCCAGATACTTTTACCAATAGACGCAACCAAAGCATTTCCTCTGACGTCAATGTACCATAAAGCTGGATATCGTTTTCACGCATACAAGTTTCAATTATAAAAACCTTTTCTTCCCCTGTACTACAGCTATTCACTATGTTTTCAGGAAGGTTGACCACATAGCCGACACCATTTACATCTAATATAACATGGCCAACACCTATGCTATCTACAATTCCTCTAAGTTTCCCTATCATACAACAGCCGGATAAAAAATATTAGTTTTAAACTAAAGCATTGTTGATCACAACACAACAAGAACTATTCTCTCGGTGTTTGCGATCAATAACTTTCTCTATGTTCTGCAGCTACCTCAGCAACATCTCAAAGCATTGTTGATCACAACACAACAAGAACTATTCTCTCGGGCGGTGTTTGCGATCAATAACTTTCTCTATGAATTCTGCAGCTACCTCAGCAACATCTCTAGTGTCAGCAGATTCTCTAATCTCATCCCAATCTATATATTTCCCAAATAAGAAATCCTTGTCAGGTTCATTGCCAACTTTAATTGGTACAATACTAATATTATTGTCTTGATTCTGCCTTCTTCTAGCATAGCCCAATTCATACATACACCATTTACTTTGAGAATATTGAGCAGTCATTATTGGAATAAAAACATTCATGGAATTCAACGCCTCATCCATCTTCCCTAAGAGATCGTCACCATATAGAATATCATCTTGTGCAAAAAAACAGCCAACACCATCTTTTGTATTTAAAATATTCTTCAACTCTTTAGCACTTTGCACTCCATCTTCGCTACAGTAGCTGATAAAAACTTTGATATTATCACTCATATAATATTTATCTCCCCCCTCATTAATACATCTCTTAGAATCCTTAATCTTTACCTCGTTATCTTTAACGATTACATTATCTTTATCTAATTTACTAATTACTTCACTCACACCCCTAGCAACAGCATTTTCTATTAATTGCTCCTTCTCTTTCTCTTGTATTTCCTGCTTGTCGATGGCTTCCTGATGCATCTCCAGCCCCTGCTGAGCCAGATCCTCCATCGTCTCTTCATGCTCTCTCCGCTCCTTAATTTCGGAGATATATGCGTCAGCAGCAAAGCTGCCTGCTGGCCTTATCTTAACGGCAGTAGGAGAGACTGCGCTTATAGTCTGTGCCATATCTATGAGAGACGATTGCATGCGCTCCATGTGCGCTGACTCTACACCTATATTTATAGGCAAAGTCAAGGACCTATAGTCCATTATAGCAGGCATTTCCAATCCCATTTCCGCTTTAGAACTAATATCAAAAGCTTGTGACACCGCTGGATGCATAATCTGTGCCATGCCTCTGAGGGATGGCATAAGCTCCATGTGCGCTGACCCCATACTTTTACTATTAAGTATTATATGTGACAAATTCGGAGATTCTATATCACTCAACAGCGACCTACCTAACAAAGACTCCTCCTTAGGAAATTGATTCAAATCCATCTTCACTTCCTCCTTACCCTTCTCTCTTGATTTAGATATAACAATTGGATCGTTCAAGATTAATTTAAGTTCATCTTCATTCCTGGTTAAACGGAAATAACCAGATCCAGAGCGACTGATGAATGTACTGAAATGCTCGAAATTACGTGTGCTATCAACATCATGAGCCAAATTAATACTTACTACACAATCGTCAGGACTAACAAAATAACAATGGGAGCCCTGAGCATTATCATTAACAAAGCACCATAAATCAAACACTGTAGCAAAGTGCTTTTCACTAGAATCAACAACGACCACGTATGCTCCCCACCTAAAAACAGAAGAACTGAAACATCAGGATAGACAATCCTTTATTGTATCTATTTTTTGGCAATTTGTCAACTAACGATTAAATTCATAATAAACTCAAATAAAAGAGATGTGCCTATAAACCACATAATCCAATGAACCAAACCAGGAAGACATTGCTTTATCCTGCTTGCACGATCCCCATTCAATTTCTCTTCTTTAGTCAATTCACTTTTCATCCATCTTACCTCTACCTACACTATGAGCGCAGCTAAAGAAATTGGCTCAACTCAACTATAATAATATTCACAGAAAATGACACATAATACACCTGTATTACATGTCATACTCTATGTATTAAACTCAATCATTGATAAAAAACTAACCCTGCCTTCATCAATTCATACTCTATGTATTAAACTCAATCATTGATAAAAAACTAACCCTGCCTTCATCAATAATGACACATAATACACCTGTATTACATGTCATACTCTATGTATTAAACTCAATCATTGATAAAAAACTAACTCTGCCTTCATCAATAATTAAATGAATTATGAATCCAGAGCCTTCAACATAATATGATTCATATTTTTGAAGAAAGTAGCAAAATCCGCAACTGCCTCTTTCTCAGATATACAAGCATTATCAAACAACATGGAAGTATAAATAGATAACATCTGGTCATCAGCGCCGTTCTTTTCAAATCTATGTGCCATACCCTTTATAATTTGATGTTTCGGATTAATCTCCATTATCTTAGGCATTGCTGTCTTTAATTGATTTTGTTCTTTCAAGAATTGTTGCATACCAATGTCCATACCCCCAGCATGAGAAGAAATACACGCTGGATTCCCAATCAGCTTCTTTGAAATTTGTATAGTGTCCACTTTGCCTTTGAGCTGCTCTGTCATATAATCAATCAACTTTTGTAGGTCATCATCATTAACTTTATTCTCTTCTTCTTTTGATTCTTCTTTACTCTCTGATGACTCAGGTGCAAATTCATCAAGATCAATTCCTGAAGAGGTAATAGATTTCAAACTTTTTCCCTTATATTCATTCGTATTTATTGTCCAGAACTTATCAACGTGATCATCAAGCAACAATACATCTATACCACGACTTACAAAGCCTTCAAGTTGCGCACTAGATCTAATATCTGTTGTTTTATCACCAATCAGATAATATACTTCTTGCTGATTATCTGCCATGTTCTCTATATAATCATCAATACTAATATATTGCTCTGCGGGGGTGCTGATAGAGTGAAACTTAGATATTTCCAATATATCATTGCGATCCTGTGTATTCAAAGCTTCGCATATACCTTCCTTGAAAATCTCACCAAAATTACGCCAGAATTCTAAATATTTATTCGAGTCACTCTTGCAGGTATCCTTCAGGGCTTTCATTATTTTACGTACAAGGGCTTTCTTGATCACTGGGATATGTTTGTCACTCTGCACTGTCTCACGACTTATATTCAATGGAATATCCGACGAATCAACAACTCCTTTAATGAAACGGAACCATTTAGGAATTAAATCAGCATCCTCCGTAATAAACACTTTTTGACAATATAATTTTACCGCACACCTTCTGTTAACATCAAACATTCCAAATGGAGCAAAAGATGGTATATAAAGCAAATTAACAAATTCAGCAGCACCTTCATTTCTATTATGCAAAATCATCCATGGTTCATCAGTGGCGCCTCCAGACAGCGATTTGAAAAACTCCATATGCTCTTCTTTTGTGACTTCACTTGGCATACGTGTCCACAACGCTGCCTTACTAATCATTATTGAATCACTCTCTTCTCCTATAATTTCTATGGGAGAATTTACGTGCATACAATAAGTCTCTAACACATGCTTCAATTGCATAGTATCTGTATATCTTTCTTTATATTCTTCTTTCAAAATTAATGTAATATTCGTGCCGCAAGGAACAGAGTCGTCGTCTAGTTGCTTAACTATAAAATTTCCACGACCATTAGAACTCCACAGCCAACACTCTTTGCTATCAGCCTTTCTAGATACAACATCTACTTCTTCTGCCACCATAAATGATGAATAAAATCCTACACCAAATTGACCTATCAAATCATTATCCTTAGAGACACTAGCATCTTCTAATTTTTCTAAGAAGCTTTGCGTGCCAGATTTTGCGATAGTGCCCAGATTATTTGTCAGCTCTTCTTTGCTCATACCAATACCAACATCGGTAATGATAACTTTGCCTTTATTCTTATCAACCTCTATTTTGATCTTAATATCATCACTATCAAGCTTAATATCAGTATTAGTATGCGACTCATAGCGCAATTTCTCATGTGCATCAGAAGCATTAGAAACAAGTTCTCTTAAAAAAATATCTTTATTAGTATACAGCGAATTGGTCACGATATCCAGCACCTTAGCTATATCTGCATCAAATACATGTTGTTCTTCATTTTTACTTATAGATTCCATCTCAGACACAATAAACTCTCAATACAAATGTTGTTCCTCATAGATATAGGTGTATCATTCCAATTTTTCAAGGCTAAAGGACAAGTAATTATAGCTAGCCATCCAAATTCACAAACTAGATCAAGATCCTAATTGCATTGCATTAGGATCTTGTTTTCACAAGAATACCCAGTCAGAACAGAGGTCATTACAAGCTGACCATCACTTCTTCTTCTTCCTCTGATACTACACGACTAAAGATGCTTAATAGGTCATAGCGACCACAATCAACACCAGAATCCACTGAAGCATCAGTTGAACCTACTCTCCGATATGTACATTCCGTATTACCTTTACCTGTATTAGCACCTGAAATATCAATGGAATTACTTGTTCGAGCGTTACGTCCTGTACTAGCACCTGGAATATCAATGGGATTACTTGTTCGAGCGCTATCGAAACATTCACGACCAACAAACCTAGTCTTAGCCTGATCTAATGCACTTGCAGGCTTATTAACCTCCGAAGAATCCTCTCTTTTAGGAGAAGTTGGTTTTCCTGCAGCAGAACCAATTCCTGTAAGAAGAATTGGGGCTCCTTCGTTACTCAAATAATCCGCAAATATCCATCCTTGTCTACGAGATTGAAATTTAGATCTAGGCGCATTAGGATGCCTTAGGACAACAGCGTCAGCAGATTCACGCTGTCTCTGTTGCTGAATAAGATCCTGACTATCATCTGGAAAATCAGAGCTGAGAGCGCATTCGCAAGAATCTAATTTGTCTATAACTTTTTCAAAGAAGAGGCGAGTTACATTCCCTACTTCTGGTGGTGTAATACTTTGCAAGCTACCTCTTGAAGGAAGAGGAGGAGGAGGAGGACTGTGTCTGGGGCTTAAAGTGGAAGAAGCAGTCATGCCTTTTCCTACAAGAGCAGTACTGGAAGTGGATCCCTGTGAACTAGCCCTAGCATGTGGTGTGCGTGAATCAGGAATCACACCTCCTGCAGTAGGGGTAGCAGGTTTGGATACAATAGGAGCCATATATTCTGAGGCAACGCCATCGAGGCTGACGCTAGATTCTGCTGACTGAGGTTGCGGTGGTAGCACAAATTTTAAGGTAGACCCAGAGGAAGGTTTTAGGAGCACTATGGGGGGAGACCTAGGTTTGTCTGTATCTTGAGAAAAAGTTGCATTTCCATTGAAAAAAGCATGATTTGGCAACGATGCACTCCCTCCCTCTCTTGTTGAAGAAGAAGAAGAAGGAGGAGGAGTCCTGTGTCTGGGGCTTAAAGTGGAAGAAGCAGTACTGGAAGTGGATCTTCCCGAATCAGAGCCTGGTGTCTCTGGGAAGGTTTCATAAATATGCTCTTCTTCACCTTGCGAATCTTTTTCTGCTAAAGACATGGGAATAGGTGGAAGAGGAGGGTGGCACCTTGGTCCTCGAGAGAAAGCAGTCGTGTTTACTCTTGCAGAAGCAAAGCCTGGTGTATCTTTGAAAGTTTCATAAACATGATCTGTCTGTGGCGATTGTAAAGGTGATGGCAAATTTTCACAAGCCACACCCCCCCCATCAACTCTTGACAATGAATCGTATTCCGAACCTCCTCGCGAGGAGGCATTTGCATCCCTATCGCTCTTATGAACCTTACCAGAAAACACTTGCTGTGTATGCGAGACACTAGCATTAGTCCTTGCAAGCACAAAACCATTAGGACATGACCGGGATGTACGAATAACCTTAAGTGGCGTATTTCTTGTAAGTGACGTATTTCTTGTGAAACTCGTACGAGAACACTGACTAGAATCGGCACCAGGAAGTGCTGGCAATGGCCTACCTTCGACAGAAGACCTGAGACGAACAGGCCGATTTCTCATACTTCTGGTTACCCCTAAGTGAGCCCTTGTATCGCAGAGTGCAGTCGTCTTTATTTCTGCATATATACCATCAACATCTCCGAGTGCCCTACTTACTGTCTCATGTCCCGTCTCTGCTCCATCTGCATTTGTTTTTCTCTCTTTCAAAAACACGACCTCATAGCCTCCGCTATCTGAACTATGCAAAGGCCGCAAACCCCCTGCGTTGGCTAAGGATCGCACGCTACTTTCACTGCCTACACGCCCTTTGGTTGCGGTAGCTGACAACCTATCTGTACAGCTCTGCATAACTTCATACTCAGCAGCCTCTACTGGACCTTTATGCAAGTCATCTTGCACGGCTCCCTCTACTCTTTGGGTTACAGGGTCGCCTAGAAAACCACTGGCGTTATTGTCACGGGATGAGCCGAGCATGACAATATATTCTTCTTCCCCAAGATTATCTGCCTCCAGCTCCAAAAAACCGCTTGCTAATATCTCTTTACCTCTGCTTATTACATTTTTCAGAAATGATATTTCCCTCTGCCTTTGTGGCGCTAACCGTGAGCATCCGAATAATAAAAATCTTGCAATTGATTGCATCTTATTCTGTAGACTTTCTATAATTATCGTGCAACATTGCTTCTCATTGACGTCGTGTAAAACAGCACTATTAATGCATAATGATTGCAGCTTGCTCCAACATGAGGATATCTCTGCTTCTTCTGAGCCATCTTGTGTGGCAGCTTCACACAAAAGACTTGCAGTGTTTGCCTCTATAATTAATTGACATTTTTTTCGAAAAATCTCTATTTGAGATACATTAGCTAATGTAATAACGCTATCTGCCATAATTATCGCCTTAAAAAATAACATTCATTTCTATATACTCTACCACAACAATAACGCTGTATCAAACTTAATTGATTTATCATAATTTCATTGCAATATTAATAATACTAGGATTGCTTCTTCCTATTGTACCAATCTTAAAAATGACATCAGTATTGTGTTCAGCATTACAACAATTAACTCAGCAATATCGAATGATACAATCAACAAATATATCTCTAGAATCATCGCAAACTTAAATGATTCAGTGAATTGAAGAATCGGTATAAATACTAGAGAAAACTGAATAATCACATATAAATCAATTATTTGACTATGATTGAATCAGAACACCGATTGCATTCATCTTTCAATTTTTACTTACATTGATATCTAAAGAATATCAGTAGCATTTTTCTTAGATATTCCTGTAACAGGAAAAACTGGATTCAAATCAACAACAGCACCCTGAGCAAACCCTAAAGATGAGACGACAACAATTTTATCCTTATTTATAATATTATGCATATGAACATCCACAAATGGGAAAAATTCCCCATTAATAGATTTGACATATTTTTTTGTGAAGTATTTTCTATAACCTTCTTCAATGCATGACTCTCTCTCATTGGTCTTACATTTTCCGAAATACTCTCATAGACATCATTCACTACAAAACAATCGGATCTCGCCGTTAAATCCCACTCGATTATCTGCATTACCACAAGCACAATAAGTGTTAATGACATCATTAACACTTAATTTAACTGACTCTATACATCTAATATCACTAGACTCCTTTAACTGACCTTGCAAAGCCAATAACTCTTTTTGTTTTATCATATAGGGCGCTGTGATTTCTGTGAACTACCCTCGTTTTAAGACACGGCAAAAGCTGTAATAGTTTGAGAGTAAAAGGACATTGTGATCTTTGTCACTAGAATGTCCAGCGCCTCCTTCGTTCTGAAGCTGCAATGGTTTGAGAGTAGAAGGACATTGCGATCTTTGTCACTAGAATGTCCAGCTCCTCCTTCCTTCTGAAGCTATAATAGTTTGAGAGTAGAAATAATGTACTTTCATCATTCCTATTTATGTCTAATACTTTATCGAAAACAATTTGAGATATATCAAACAACTTCATTGCCCTGTGTCAAAAGCCAACACAGGCATAATCACGCTGATTGAGCAATGTTTTACCTCAATCAACACCCCATCAGGAGTAATTAATTTCGTATAGATTCTGAGCAATATTTCAGTTCTTTTTGACTTGCGAAACTAATTCGTTATAGATTCTGAGCAATATTTCAGTTCTTCTTGACTTACGAAACTAATTTTTTATAGATTCTGAACAATATTTCAGTTCTTTTTAATCTACAAGACTCATATTTTTTGTATATACTCTCCCTATCCCTAACATTTTTAGCGTTAACATTCTTCCTTCAACAAGCATAACATAAGATGCATAAATTAAACTAAACGCTTTAAACAAAAACCCTACTCTATTTCGTCGTCAATCAAAGATAATTGAAATTCTCTCTGAAAGATTCTACCCTTTCTGTCTTATGACCATTTATCTCGAAATCATCAATGTTCCTGCTGTTATACAAAAATGCTCTATGATGCGCCTTAATTCTTCATCTTACTAATCAATTTCTACAAAATAGAGTCCTATTATTCAGTCACGTAATCATTATTACCATTTTGCAACACATCTATAATCTAATCTTCATACAAGACATTAGATATATGACTGCATTCTATAAATCTTTATTAGGAATACACAGATCCTGCCAATTAATCTATTAATTATCTGATCTGTGGGAATAAAAAAAACCATGGAATGGATTTATTCGTCCACGCCATGGTTTTTGCTCAGAATTTATTAATAGAACTTACCTTCCTATCTCTGAGACGAAGTCTCATGATCCTGATTATCCCCTACATTCCAGCATTAGCTGCCACTTGCACTGGAGCTGGAACTAAGGCATCAAACTCAGGTCGTTGTCCCCCCACAACAGTCTCTAAAGCTGTAGACTGAAACTGCCCTTCTCTTCTCGATGCTTCTCCTCCAGGAGTTTGCATCTCATCGTCAATAGCAGCCTGTAATCTCAACCCAACATCAAACTTCCTTAGTATCGACATCAAATGACTTAGCACTGGCATAAGATCATTTTCAATAAGTGCGGCATATTTGTCAGTAAAAAGCGCCCTATACTCTGCTTTAATTTTCTTAAATCCATCGTCCGCAATTCTCTTACACACCCCTACAAAAATACAGCAAGACTCTGCATCTACTTCACCATTCAACAGTGACCGAGCACGATCACAATATACATTGCTTAAGATTAAGGAGATGCTATCTTCGAACCTTGTCATTACAAATGATTCGAAATTATGAGCATTACGCTCACCTATAAAATACAACCCAGGATATCTACACTTATTATTAGGCGAATAGTAATTAGAAAGTTTCTCGTCTGTATATTTGCCTTCTATTCCTATAAACCCACTTTCGTTGCAAAATCCCTCCCTATACTTCGTTTGAAAAGCATGGAGATCAGCACCCAAAAATTTAAGTCGTGAGCATCGTACTTGATTATCCATAACTCACTCTCATATAATTAATAATGTAACTCTATTATAGCATATTTAATACACATATACAATTTTTACTAATCTATTAACTAATTGATTTGCTGATAGCAATATAAAAAACCATGGAATGGATTTATGCGTCCACGCCATGGTTTTTGCTCAGCACCTATGAAGAAAACCAGATTTCATGCTTGAAAAAGCCTATACCCCATACCCTTGCTATACTAAAGAACCTGGTTCTTTTTCAGTCGATTCATTAACATTTGGACTCAAAGAATCAACAGAACAAGCAACAGTAGCATCTGTAGGTGGCTTGACATCATCAGCACCAGGAACTTGCGCAACACTCTCTGTTGCAAGCTCAATCTCCTTTCTATGACTATATACCAATGGCATAAGATCATTTTCAATAAAGTTGGTACATGCTTCAGTGAAGAGCCCTCTATATTCTGCTTTAATTTTTTCATGTCCATCCACTGCAATTTTCTCATATTCCTTTATTAGGCGTTGGACACCATTATTTAATGAATCTATCCTGAATAATCCTGAGGGCACCATAATATTAGCATATCCTAGAGAAAAATAGAAGAAGGTTATAAATTCCTCGTAGAATTTTGTTTTTACAAATGATTCGAGATGTAGAGAGTTATCCTCATCTTTAAAATATTTTTGAGAGTCCTTTGCCATAACACGAGACAGATAATACTGCATAAGTTTCTCATTTGCATGCATTTCTTTCCTACATTCCAGAACGTTTTCAGGTACAGAGAATTTATGCTGAAAGATATTTTTGAGACACTCAAAAGCAGTACTCTTAATATATTTTGATCTTCGTCTTACAATATCCATAACTCAATCTCATATAATTAATAATGTAACTTATTATAGCATATTTAATACATATATACAATTTTTACTAATTTATTAACTAATTGATTTGCTGATAGCAATATAAAAAACCATAGAATGGATTTATGCGTCCACGCCATGGTTTTTGCTCAGCACCTATGAAGAAAACCAGATTTCATGCTTGAAAAAGCCCAAACCTGAATTGTCAAATCTACATCCTATTGCCAAACAGCACGATCACTTTCAGTTGATTGACCAGATTTTTGCGCCTCTTCTGGACTCAAAGGATCGAGAGAGACCCCCTCAGTAGCGCCAGTTGGCTTGTTCACTTTTTCTGCTGCCGATTGTGATTTATCATCGCTATGCTGCTCATATCCTGACCTAGATGACTCACGCGCCTCCTTACACGAGTCATAGTGATCCCTAAATTCATCTTCTAGACCGCCATGTATTGTACCCTTAATAAAGGGTAGCAATTTATTATTTATCAATTCTACATAATTTTTCTCAAGGTATTGTGCGATATCTTCTTTGAGCACATATTCTCCGTTTGATCTCTCCACGAAATTTGCAATCTCTTTAATGCATTCTCTTATATGTATATCTTGTATATCTTCAGATATTCCGATCTTGTTGAAAAAAGAAGACACTGCAGTAAATAAAGCATGTGCACCAGGATATTTAGATCTGATTGAATCATTATCATTTGAATTAACGTCAACTACCTCGTTATACACAAAGATACTGTTATTAAAGATACCATCATAATATTCCTTATATATCTTCTTACACCCCGCTGTGAATTCCGCTTTCGCTTTGTCTAGCTCCTCTCTCATCACTGCATCGTCTAACATTTGCTCTCTATACCTTAATAGTGGAGCCTCCATAAAGGGCAACAATTTACTATTTATAAAAGATACATAATTTTTCTCAAGGTATTGTGCGATATCTTCTTTGAGCACATATTCTCCGTTTGATCTCTCCACGAAATTTGCAATCTCTTTAATGCATTCTCTTATATGTATATCTTGTATATCTTCAGATATTCCGATCTTGTTGAAAAAAGAAGACACTGCAGTAAATAAAGCATGTGCACCAGGATATTTAGATCTGATTGAATCATTATCATTTGAATTAACGTCAACTACCTCGTTATACACAAAGATACTGTTATTAAAGATACCATCATAATATTCCTTATATATCTTCTTACACCCCGCTGTGAATTCCGCTTTCGCTTTGTCTAGCTCCTCTCTCATCACTGCATCGTCTAACATTTGCTCTCTATACCTTAATAGTGGAGCCTCCATAAAGGGCAACAATTTACTATTTATAAAAGATACATAATTTTTCGAAAAATGCCCTGCCATATCCGATCTTAGCTCCAAACTAGAGGCAGAGCCGTCTACATGCTCATTTTCAGAAATATTTTCACGTTCTACCACATAATCTGTAATAACTGAGCATAATTTATTTTTCTCTCTCAAATATTGAATACCAACATCCCTATTATTACTGGCTATGGCTATACCAAGGAAGCGACCTACTGCATCAGCAAAAGCAGTTATTTCAGAATTCTTGGCGCCCTGATCATTAGCGGTGTCCTGCGAATATTTCTTGTCACCCATCAAATTATTAGAATAGTAAGCTCTTAGTACGGAGCGCGTTGCATTCTCTGCACTTGACGTTGCTTCCATAAGATTTTCTCTACAAATTTATTATATACGGTTCATATTATTACGTATAAATATTAATTTATTATTAGTATTATTAATATTTACATACATATTTATTACAGTTACGAGCTAAGTTTATACTGGTTGTATTCATCTTTCGCTTGTGTTACGATGCCCCTCATTCATCCATAGGTAAGGGAGTTTCAATGAATATCCATGAATATCAAGCGAAAAATCTCCTCAGGAGTCATGGGGTCAATGTTCCTGATGGTGTTGTAATATTCAGTTTAGAGGAACTTGATACACAAATAAATAAAGAACAAAACGGCTATGTGTTGAAAGCACAGATTCATGCTGGAGGCAGAGGAAAAGCGGGCGGCGTTAAGATCGTCGGCAACTTCAATGCCCTAAAAGAAGCTGCAGAAGAAATGATGGGTAAAACTTTAATCACTCATCAAACAGGTCCTGCAGGACAAAAAGTTAGACGTCTTTATGTGGAATCACTTACAAAAATCAAAAAAGAATACTATATAAGCTTAGTGGTAAATAGAGACACTGGCGGCATATCTATGATTGCCTCTTCTGAAGGTGGAATGGATATTGAAGAAGTAGCAGAACATAACCCTGAAAAAATTGTCACTATCGATGTTGATGTAAACCTAGGCATGCAGCCATTTTATATTAGAAAAATGGGATTCAAGCTTGGTCTAGATAAAATTCAAATCTCAAAACTTGTACCGATGATACAGAAAATATATGAAACATTCGTTGCCACAAATGCAGAGCAAATTGAAATAAATCCACTAGTCGAAACAGAAGAAAATGAGAATAATGAAACACAATTCATCGCACTTGATGCAAAAATTAATTTCGATAGCAATGCACTATATAGACACCCAGATATAATGTCATTACGAGATAAAGACGAAGAAGATGAAATCGAAACTGAAGCAGAACATCATGAAATTAGCTACGTCCGCATGGATGGCGAAATTGGCTGTATGGTAAACGGCGCTGGACTAGCCATGTCTACCATGGATATAATTAAGTATTATGGCTCCGAACCTGCTAATTTCCTTGATATAGGGGGAAGTGCGACACAAGCAAGAGTAGAAAAAGCTTTTAAAATAATACTGTCTGATCCTTCGGTAAAGGCAATATTAGTAAATATTTTCGGTGGTATAGTAAAATGCGATATGATAGCTGATGGAATTATAGAAGCCGCTAAAGATATCAAATTGAAGGTGCCGTTGGTGGTACGCCTATCTGGTACAAACTCAGATATTGGTAAGTTCAAGCTGTCAAAATGTGACATACCAGGATTAATTGCTGCCGATGACTTAGCAGACGCAGCAAAAACAGTAGTAGACGCTGTCAAAAATCAAAAATAGATATTAGGAGTAAGATTTATGTCGATATTAGTTAATCGTGATACAAAGGTTATTTGTCAAGGATTCACAGGAAAGAATGGAACCTTTCATTCTGAACAGGCACTTGAATATGGCACTAAAATGGTTGGCGGTGTAACGCCAGGAAAAGGCGGAACGAAACATCTCGGCCTCCCTGTGTTCAACACGGTATCAGAAGCCGTGGACGAAACAGGGGCAAATGCAACGGTGATATATGTCCCCGCACCATTCGCAGCTGACTCTATTCTTGAAGCAATAGATGCCCAAATTCCTCTGATTATTTGTATTACTGAGGGGATACCTACCTTGGATATGGTGAGGGTACGAAATGCTCTAAAGAGCTCAAAAAGCAAATTGATTGGACCTAATTGCCCAGGAATAATAACTCCAGGTGAATGTAAAATCGGAATCATGCCTGGCTATATACACAACCCTGGCAGGATCGGTGTTATATCAAGGTCTGGAACTTTAACCTATGAGGCTGTAGACCAGATAACTAAAATTGGCCTAGGACAGTCCACCTGTATTGGGATAGGCGGAGATTCCGTGCATGGATTAGGCTTCACAGAATGTGTTGAAATGTTCTTAGCAGACCCAGA
Source organism: Rickettsiales bacterium (assembly GCA_965262395.1). Classification (GTDB taxonomy): domain Bacteria; phylum Pseudomonadota; class Alphaproteobacteria; order Rickettsiales; family Anaplasmataceae; genus CBDHFF01. Next base: position 175,255 of record OZ253531.1, on the reverse strand, counting down.
TACTGATGCCATAGTGACTATTGGGGAAATTGGTGGAAGTGATGAAGAGATCATGGCTGATTTTGTAAAAAAATCTAAGATTAAAAAACCAATGGCTGGATTCATAGCTGGAGTAACAGCACCTCCAGGCAAAAGAATGGGTCATGCGGGCGCAATAATCTCTGGTGGCAAAGGTGGAGCAGAACATAAAATAGAGGCAATGAGATCTGCTGGCATAGTTGTTGCTGATACTCCAGCTACCATTGGCAAAGCAGTCGTAGAGGCTCTAGGGTAAAGCTTCTACAGTTAATTAATTTCATATATGACAGGAGAAGATATGTATACATATGAGATAAAATTAGATCGGGTTGTCGATGGCGACACTATTGATACTGTTATTGATCTTGGATTCGGCATTCATAAAAACGAAAGAGTAAGGGTAGCGGGTATTGATACGCCGGAATCTAGAACCAGGGATCTTGAAGAAAAGAAACTAGGACTAGAGGCAAAATATTATCTGGAGAAAATATTAGGTGAAGCTGATTCATTGTTTATTAAAACAAGCAAAGAAGGAAAATATGGTAGATTACTCGGATGGATCTTCACAAGCAAAGATCTGATTACTGATGACAACCAGCATTCTGTGAATCAAATAATGATTGATGAAGGCTATGCATGGCCTTATGATGGAGGAACAAAAGAAAAAAACATGCAAGTCCTAGAAAAAATTAGGAAGCAAACAGGAACGTTTATTGAAGGCTAATTCTGATATAATTTAACTGAGGAAATCAGAAAAGCAAAAAGGAACGTTGATTGAGAGCTAATCCTGAAGCGACATAGACTAGATTATTACAGATAAGGGTAAGGGTAGAAAAAAGTATCAACAATTGTTATTAATTGTTCCATTTACAATGTGTTCTTAGAAATAATTGTCTAAAAAAGAATCTATTCATGCAACCATAAACTAGTGATGAAGCATACTCGCAGGAACGTTACTTAACGTAATTATTGAAAGAGAATCTATTCATGCAACCATAAACTAGTGATGAAGCATACTCGCAGGAACGTTACTTAACTCATTGGTAATTATTGAAAGAGAATCTTGAACTCATTGGCAATTATTGAAAGAGAATCTATTCATGCAACCATAAACTAGTGATGAAGCATACTCGCAGGAACGTTGCTTGACTCATTGGCAATTATTGAAAGAGAATCTATTCATGCAACCATAAACTAGTGATGAAGCATACTCGCAGGAACGTTACTTGACTCATTGGCAATTATTGAAAGAGAATCTATTCATGCAACCATAAACTAGTGATGAAGCATACTCGCAGGAACGTTACTTGACTCATTGGCAATTATTGAAAGAGAATCTATTCATGCAACCATAAACTAGTGATGAAGCATACTCGCAGGAACGTTACTTGACTCATTGGCAATTATTGAAGCAGCAATAAGAATGACCTTGTACACATTTCAGATACAACTAAATCTCAATCTTTCTGCAAATAGTTCAGCCGATCACGAATAAAGTATTTCATATACTCTTTTTCATGGTCAGATATATCATCGATATTATCCATAATGGATTGCATGATTCTATAGGAAGATTCTCTCTCGCCTAATTTTTCAAATATGAACGCAGGAAATTGTCTTACCCATAACGGAATTTTTGCTTTCACATCTACAATTGGCAATGCTAATTGTAGGGCAAGGTTCTTATCTTCAAGTTTATAATATGCAAGAAAGACTGCCTGCATACGCCACCACCAGCTACTTTCTAAATTTTTACTACGATTTTCGATATAATTCACTATCTTTCGTAACTGTTCTTTATTCGGAGTTTGAGAATAATAGTAACTGGCAAATGATGGAACAAGATTAGAGCGTCCATCCAGTCTGTCCAGCATCTCAAACCACTGAATAAGTTTATCATAGTTATAATCTACCAACGCAGTAAAGTCACCGAAATGATGGCTGAAATTCTGTACTTTTAAAGCAGAAGTACGAAAATAAAATTGCTCATCCCCAAAAGAAAGTAGCTGCGCCTGCTTGCTACTGGGGACTTTATCAATGAAATCTTCATCATAATCTTGTAAATCTAACTTGTTAATACCGTAGTTGGTTATTATTTGTAACACTAGGATAATCATTACAGAAAACACACTACCAAGCATATACTCTCTTCTTTGTATAATCATGCCAGTATAGTAATAATCATTACACTGTCAAGCGCACCCTCCAGATTTGAAGACCATCGCACCTTGTTTTGTACTACTACTCTCGAATACTTCTATACTATTGAATCAATACGCCAGCAATCTTTAAGCATTGTACAAGTAAATTTTGTGCTAATCTATCATTCGATTTATTTCTTCTTCATCAAGTTGAGCCAACATAATACTCTTTGATCCATTAGGGGAAGACTCAAGTTTCAAATCTGGCTTAGTAGGAGTTAGTAGGAGGAGCATCTTTTACTACATCTGATTTACAAAGCAATTCCATGCTGGGAGCAACAGATTCACATTCTAAATCTGCGCTTAAAGAAGAAGTAACAGAAGAAGAAGGACGGGAACTTGGCGATCTACAGTCATCAGAAGACATGCGCATTTCTTCTGTAGGAACAGGAGACTTCATAATATTCATGGCCATGGATATTACACTTTCCTTAATAACATCAGAATTATTCATAAAATCTAGCACAGTTCCCTTACTATCTAGCACAGCTCCCTTACTATCTAGCACAGTTCCCTTACTATCTAGCACAGTTCCCTTACTATCTAGCACAGCTCCCTTACTATCTACTAGCACAGTTCCCTTACTCTCTAGCACAGCTCCCTTACTATCTAGCACAGTTCCCTTACTATCTAGCACAGTTCCCTTACTCTGACAGTATTTATTCAATGCCTCTTGCAATAATTCATTATTATGATTACCTAATAATTCATCTAATGTCTTGTGCTCAGCATCACTTATTTTTTGATCATGCAGAGATAAATATATGATACGAAGAACATTCATTAAACATTCCCCATGCTGCAAATCATCGCTCCCATAGTTATATGCCAAACCAAGCCCTAACCAATAGTTTGCTTCCACAACCAGTACAATATCATAACATCGACACAAACATTTTATGTTAGGGGTATTAGCAATGAAATCCTTATCGGCATAAAAGCTACAATTCTTCATGAATGTTCTCTTCATCAATGATTCCTGAGTAACGGCATGAGGAATGAAATCATGATCGGCATGAAGGCTACAATGCGTCATGGCTGTTTTCTTCATCAATGATTCCCAAGTATTAGCTTCCAACCCCTGTAAAGCCTTGGCATTTCTTGACGACACTTCTTGCTTATAGTCAATTTCAGACTGCCGTATAACTGCGGCAAGTAACTCCGATTCCTTCTGGTGCTCTTCGCGCAGGACACTGTCTATAACAACAGTTGGAAATCCTGGCATATTCCTCTGCCTCATAGCGACATGTGTAATAACAATGTCGTGAATTACAGATACTACATATTTCTTAACACTATCATGATTCAGGATATCAATATTACTCATTGTTCTCATGTTGGGTGCTCGTAACGCAGCATACAATTTCTTACCTACATCCTTACCAAATGCGGAATGTAATACGTCTGTGTTAATAGGCGCATAATCTACAATAGCACTTGGTACCCCACAGATCGGATTGAACTGGGGATCACACTCCAGGAGCTCACTCTCCCGGGGGTTTCGACCTAGACATAATAAATTAAGATCAGCCAAAGGTTTCCTTGGAATGGTAAGTACGACGCTTCTATTATTATTGGAACCCAACACCACAGATGATGAGGGAACAGCAGATCGATCTAAATAAAACTTCAGCCCATTGTTTAGTGTTCTTACTATATCCTTACTTATTTCTATAATGTGATAACCATTGTCTCCAAGCACCTTACCTTGAAAGATTATATCTTCCATCCAACACTCCATTTAATCAAACAATTAATTTATCATAGCACAATGATTCAATATTGCAAAATCACAGACTCCTATCAGACTGATATGACCTCACTAAGCAGATCATAATTCATAAAATTACCAAAAAAAATAAGTCTCAGATGGGGGAGGATTCTTAGGATAGTTAGAAGAAGAGAATTGATCTATAATCATTACTCATACTTAGGATATAAGTATATCCTGCTTTTTATTGGTAAGCGCTGTTATAATGGCTCATGAATCCAACAATATACGTAGTATCACATAATATGTGGTTCAACCTTGCTGCAAGATAGACAGTTTTTCTAAAGCAGTATTCTATGTGTACTTTTTGTATATATTACTCTATACACTGAGTCAAATATACATTCATGGACCGTATTAACACGCATAAATACTTCTCTTTTCCTATCATAAAAACTGAAAGCTAATGCGTCGAAAATGTCTTGAATCAAAGCAAATATTTCTCATATAAATAACTATTAAAGTCTCCATCTAATCCAGATATCTCTCTCTCACGTATAGTCATCTTAAATTATTGTAAAAATTTTTTTTACATAACACCTTGATGCAGAATGGAATATAAATTCCATATCTATCCTGCCGAATCGTTACTATAAGCCCTACATATTCCGCACAATCCATAACAAGCCTTACTCTGCCCGGTGTCAAGTGATAAAACCCAAGAAATTCAGAATCCTCATCTTCTATAACTACAGCGTGATTCATGATCTATTCCCAAATTATAAAGACAAAGCTTGCTCTTATCGGAGCTCGTTCTATAATGAAACTCTTCTTTTTAGAAATGATATCTAATCCAGATGACACAGGAGCGCTTGTATATCTCAAAATCCGCTTTGTAATGCAACTTTTCTTTTCAGAAATGATATCTCTTTTGCAGGATTCAAACCTTTAGGATAAGCTTTAGTACAGTTCATTATAGTACGACAAGCAAACAACTTAAATATATATAGCAATACACATAACAATATAAAACTGCACTAAACTATTAAAACTATATATAGTTTCATAAGATAATTGTAAATATTGGATTTATACATCATATATTACCCTTTATACTAACCATAAAATCGCTAGTTTTTTCAATAGATTCTTCAACAGAATCCTCGCTGAAGCATGCACAAACAGATGTAGATGAATGACTTTTATGCCCTAAAGACTTACCTATTATAGCCAAACTAGACCCAAGAGAGGCCTGATATGAACCAAATGTCCTACGTAAATCATGCATCCTTAAATTTTCAATTTTAGCCTCTGTCAAGATACGAGCCCACGCCCTTTTTGAGTTCTCTTAAATGCTTTGTTGATCCGTATCCAGGAAACACATAGATATTACTATTATAAATTATAGATTATAGATTATAGATTGCTCTTGCATCGATAATTCTTTTTTACTCACCACGTTGCCCTTTAATATATGAGTTATGTAAATCTCGTAAAATAGAGATTAATAGATATTACTATTAAAAATTATAATCTGGGGATACATTGGGGATACATGGCCAATCAGAAAACAACCGTCAAAAAGATAAAATATAATGCCAAGAATGAGCGAATAAAATACGATTACAGGCTGCATATTACTCGAGCCATGAAGAAAAATAGGAAGACAGTTTTGGCGATATTGGAGCATCTGCGAAGGCTTGAAATCCACCTATAGTTTTAGACCTTCAGCGGCTTCAATAAGCATATTGCGGACACATATATAACCCACTTAATTAACTCAAAATCACTGACATATGTGTCAAATAATCTCAGAGAATTACGCTGTTTTCTTGCTTGGCGGGAAAGACAGAAACACTATAAAATCAGGATAAAATATAACGATATCGACTATTTAAATCTCTCCAAAAATCAGCAACGAGCAGCAAAAGCCACTAATTATCAGCCATGCTACAGCTATAAAGAAATTATAAATACTATTGCACAAATGCCCTATAAGCACTTAATCCAGAGGCGTGACAAGGCAATTATTGCTCTACAAACCTGCTGTGGATCAAGGGTTGCGGAGCTTAAAACTCTGAAGATTAAAAATATAATTGCAAAAGACGGGCAATATTTTTTAGATATAAATCCCAGAGATATAAGCGTAAAATTTGCCAAATCAAGGCAAGTCAGTTTCATGAATTTCAAAGAGCTGCTCAAGCTAATAATTGACTGGAAAAATCTGTTAAAATCTACCTATAATTTCACCAAAAATGATCCATTATTCCCTAAGATGGAGAATAATTAGAACCAACAAAATCTGCTGGAAATACACCTCACAAAAGCAGTAATACGCTCCAATTCGACCCTTGCGAACATCTTCAAAAATGCGTTCGAACAGGCTAGAAATACACCTCACAAAAGCAGTAATACGCTCCAATTCGACCCTTGCGAACATCTTCAAAAATGCCTTCACATAGGCTGGAAATCCATATTACCGAGTGCATAATTTCAGGCACACCATGGCACATTTTGCGGCCGATCAATCCCCGAATTTTCTCAATGCGACCAGGAAATCCCTGGGTCATTCCTCAATTAAAAACCACTCTGCACAGCTACGGACAGCCATCCCACAAGGAGCAGCACGCATTATCGGCAGGACAGAAACTTGCGTGAATGATGCTGATCATTGACCAGCTACCATCCAGAAATTTAGCACCCTGTGTTGCAATATCAGCAGGACAAAATATGCGTGAATGAGAACTAAACAAATAGGAATTTTCCTTAACCAAGCCCAGCACATTAGAATAAGTTTGACCATCACTATTTGGGCAGTGGTGTACAAAATCCGTGGATCATTGTGTAGCGATAGTAGGAAAATTCTATAAAATTGGAATTGGAAACAAAATGGAAAGCTTGGTTAACGAGATTTACGTGTGGCAGAAGTGAATGGAGAGTGATGTTTTCTTATTTAATTGTGTTCTTGCAGAAGATTCCAGGCCGCAAACGGGACTAATTCAAGTTAAATTCAATGTAGTTTGACCGTATTTTTAAGGAAGATTACAGGCCGCAAACGGGGCTAATTCAAGTTAAATTCAATGTAGTTTGACCGTATTTTTAAGGAAGATTACAGGCCGCAAACGGGACTAATTCAAGTTAAATTCAATGTAGTTTGACCGTATTTTTAAGGAAGATTCCAGGCTGCAAACGGGGCTAATTCAAGTTAAATTCAATGTAGTTTGACCGTATTTTTAAGGAAGATTCCAGGCTGCAAACTGGACTAATTCAAGTTAAATTCAATGTAGTTTTACCGTATTTTTAAGGAAGATTACAGGCTGCAAACGGGACTAATTCAAGTTAAATTCAATGTAGTTTGACCGTATTTTTAAGGAAGATTACAGGCCGCAAACGGGACTAATTATAGTTAACGATTTAATCTTTATCCCACAATTGGTTGCAAAATAGAACAATTAATATTATAATATTAGACAATAATGATCTAATTTGATATGAAAAGAAGTGGATAAAATTGTATGTGCATTGAACACACAAACCAAAGCAGAGGCATCTATTACGATGGAACCTGCGGAGGCAGGAGCAGACCCCGACAATCAAGGTGACATAAAGATATTTATAAAGTTAAGTTATAATAGAGAATATATTAGTAGTTATTATACTATACTTAGTATGAACATAGAAGCTCATATGCCCAACAAGGAAGGCTCAATGAAGGAAGTGTCCGTAAAGGTTGGATGCAATAAGCAATCAGAGCGCATGGATATAGAAAGAGTAATGAATGGATCTATAAAAAGAGTAGGCAATAAATCAAAAATAGAATTGCTATTGACACTAATAGATAAACATTCTGGAAACAAGGATGTAATGAGGATCAATGGCGTATTTGATATTTATTCTGGTGGAAGAAAAACACAATATATTAGCGATATTACAACCAATATAGTAACCTCATCAGAACTATCTGCATCATTATATGACGCAGCAGACGATCCAGGTTCAGCGGTAGAATTTACATCATCAGCGGTAGACAGTCAATTCGGCTCAGACATATTTCCGTCATTATATGACGCAGCAGACGATCCAGGTTCAGCGGTAGAATTTACATCATCAGCGGTAGACAGTCAATTCGGCTCAGACATATTTCCGTCATTATATGGCACAGCAACCTATTCAGGTTCAACAGAAGGACAATTTAACTTTGCATCAGAATCAGATAATCAGTTCGGCTCAGACCAATTTGCATCAGGGTCAGGCAATCAATTCGATTTAGAAAATATTTCGTCATTATGGGACACAGCAGGCAATCCGTTCAGTTTAGGACAATTTTGCATCAGGGTCAGGCAATCAGTTCAGTTTAGGAAATTCTGCATCAGAATCAGATAATCAGTTCGGCTCAGGACAATTTGCATCAGGGTCAGGCAATCAATTCGATTTAGAAAATATTTCGTCATTATGGGACACAGCAGGCAATCAGTTCAGTTTAGGAAATTCTGCATCAGGGTCAGGCAATCAGTTCAGTTTAGGAAATTTTGCATCAGGGTCAGGCAATCAATTCGATTTAGAAAATATTTCGTCATTATGGGACACAGCAGGCAATCAGTTCAGTTTAGGAAATTCTGCATCAGGGTCAGGCAATCAATTCGATTTAGAAAATATTTCGTCATCATGTGACGCAGCAGGCAATCAGTTCAGTTTAGGAAATTCTGCATCAGGGTCAGGCAATCAATTCGATTTAGACCAGTTTGCATTAGGGTCAGGCAATCCGTTCAGTTTAGGAAATTTTGCATCAGGGTCAGGCAATCAATTCGATTTAGACCAGTTTGCATTAGGGTCATATAACGGACAATTTTATGATGAGGGGAATGCCGAATCGAGTTATGAAATATCAAACGACAATCCATGGCTCATGCCTGAAACAATAGTTAGCACGCCGTCTTATCCGGCAAATTATGATCAGGACGCAGCAGGTTTTTCAGGATCTCAGCAAATCCCGGTAGCGCCAAATGATCAGTATATGCCGTCGGCTCAAAGTTCTACAACCAAAGACCAGGGCTGGCTGCAGGATAATTTATTCGCACAGACAGCTAGCACAAGAAAGCGTAAAGCTTCTAATGATGCGGATGCCGGAGAAAGTGTTGTGAAACACAGAAGGATGGACGACGCAGCAGGTTTTTCAGGATCTCAGCAAATCCCGGTAGCGCCAAATAACCAGTATATGCCGTCGGCTCAAAGTGCTACAACCAAAGCCCAGGGCTGGCTGCAGGATAATTTATTCGCACAGACAGCTAGCACAAGAAAGCGTAAATCTCCTAATGATGCGGATGCCGGAGAAAGTGTTGTGAAACACAGAAGGATGGACGACGCAGCAGGTTTTTCAGGATCTCAGCAGGTTCTGGGTACATCAAATGATCAGTATATGCCGTCGACTCAAAATGCTACAACCCAAGCCCAGGGCTGGCTACAGCCAAGTCAGAATATGTCAGCCTTTCTGCCAGCGCAAGGAGAGCCATCCAAATCTCGATTCACTGACACTGGTGCAGATGTAACAGAAAAATCGCAGAGCGAAGTAGAAATACTAAGAATTACTAATGATAATCCAACAAATTTAGCACTAAGACCACTCGTCGCTCCAAGTTTAAGCAGAGCTGCGGTGGTGGTGACTGCAAAACAAAAATCTAAAGGTAACAGCGCAGTAATGCCGGCACAAAGACCACTCGTCGCTTCACGTCCAAGCAGACCTGCGGTGGTGGTGGCTGCAAGACAAGAACCTAAAGGTAACAGCGCAAAAGCTGCGGCACTAACCTTACGCCTTCCAGGCATAGATGAGGTGGTGGCGGCTGCAAGACAAAAATCTAAAGGTAACAGTGCAAAAGCTGCGGAACTAACCTTACGCCTTCCAGGCATAGATGAGATGGAGGTGACTGCAAGACCAAAACCTAAATATAGCAGCGCAGAGATTGCGGCACTAGCCTTATGCTTAAACCTTCCAGGCGTAGCTGAGATGGAGGTGACTGCAGAAAAGAAATCTGGCAATAACACTCTAATAACTCCATCACAAGAATCACTCATCACTCGAAACTCAGCAGAAGGTAGAATCTTAACGTATGAAGGACAAGATTTCCGATCTTTTTCTGCATATGAGGGCACTGTTGGATATGATATATACTATAAACTAGAGCCTTATGAATCCTTGCCTACGAAAAAATGTAATCTAAACAGAATAGAGACATTTCATGCTTCAAAACTTGGGGGTTGGGGTTGGTCATTGTGTAGAGTCAGCGTATCATTTAGTCAATTCACCACGTATATGAAGATGTGTCTTATTTGCAATAAGCCTAATATGTATTGCTTTCTAGAATATATGGAACTGTCTAAAGAAGAAGATAAAAAACTACGTGATCTGGATGAGCTCGAAATACTCGCCAAATACATAAAGTTAACTCATTTATTTTTCCAAACTGATAATAAACATGGGTGTAAAGCACTAAAATTCGCACAACATATAAAATGCTTAGTAAAAAGCCCTAGTGATAATCCCTCTAAAGACGCGGTGATCTTGGTAGAGTCCTTGTTGGTGAACGTCATAAGGCAGCACATGCTTGCACTCCAAAGAACCACTGATTTATATCCGTATAATATCCTCTTAACTATCTACATACTAAGAGAATATTTTCTACCAGTGGTACTGGAGAACGTATTATTGATGTTAGGAGATGCGACAGAATTTGATCCAAAGATCAAAGAAAGCACTCAAACATGTGAAAAGTTATTCAAGAAAATACGTGCTAAGGTGACTGAGGATAGGAATTTAGATCCTGCCTGGGAACATCAATTTGACTATGCTCTTTTGTCTATCCAGGAAAACAAAGCTAAACGAGACAAAGCCAAAGCAGACAAAGCCAAAGCAGGCAAAGCCAAAGCAGACCAAGTCAAAGTAGACCAAGCCAAAGCAGACAAAGCCAAAGCAGTCCAAACTGGACTACCTTATGTCCCCTTCATAATAGATAGATATATCAAGGCTCATCATAGTAAAAGTTGTAATATATTAAATAAGGAATTATCTATTGTATTAAATAAGGAATTATCTATTGCTAATGATAAGGCTTTTCAAGAATTCCATAGACTAAAGACAATGCTTTATACACTCAATAAGTCAGACGAGCTTCAGAAGTTATATGATATTATTGATAACAAAAAGGAATATTTAAGGAAGCGTATTAAGCAACTACATAAGGAGGGTGATACAGATAAATCTGCAAGAATCTTGAGCACAATAAATGAGTGCCAAACCTTACAAGAAAAAATAAAAACAGAGCTCATCCCGTTAATAATAACTCAAATATTTGGTGAACTTCTCAAAAGCAACCCTGATATTGGGGGCAATCCAAAGATAACAGCTCAAATAATAAAAAATATTCTAACAATTGAATGTAATTACCGAATAAAGAAGGCTGAAACATTAAAGACAAATCTTCTTACTACTATTGAACCCCCTGAAGAGAAGTCATTCTTAGCGGAACGCCTAGAGCAGTCAATGCATGTTACTCCGTCACTACATTCTGAAGTGGAGCTGTCATTGGCAGGATTTGAACGTATACCACTTCCTGGTTCTGGGAACCCAAATCAGGTTATGCCACAAAAGATTAACCATAGCTATATTGTTGTTGGGTCTGATGCTGAACCTCTTATGGCAGAGCCAACTTACCAACAGCAAAGAAAGAGTGGAGTTGGTGTTGCGTTAGCTACCTCTAAGTCTGTGGACTAAGGAAATAATGTAGGCGGAAGGTGATAAATCATCTGTCCGAAGGGAGCTCACGAAGTCAGAAGCACGCACGCACTACGTCCTCGGAATCAGAAGATGATGTAAGCACAGGTTCTGACATTACCAGCCTTTATTAAAAATGCCTCTGTTTCACTGAGTTCAGTAGGATGAATCAGAGCTTTCTTTAGTCTTATAAATTCCCTTGTGCTTTGAACACCCTTAGTTTGTAGAATATCTCTCATTATTTTAACATTCCTCTCTGGATTGCACACAATATTAGGTTTGATTTATTATTAACGGGATGAATTCTATTTTCATTTTTCCTTGCAAGTATTGGCACTCTATTTTTATATCCAAATTATCTGTTCTTCTCTTCTTGGTCTCTCTTGCAGTCCCAGTGAATTCTGTGTCGTCAAGCTGAGACAGTTGTGTATTCTCATGCTCAAATAAGGGCAATGTCTTTTGATCATTAGGGTGGGTGCTTACGCTGGTAAATGCACGTTCATTTAAAGATAGTATTGATATTGTTGATATAGGCAATTTATTGAAATGTTATTCATTACCCTATATATAAGACTGAATAATTATAGACTCTCGGTGGTGTTATAAAGCTCACTGTTTAAGCCAGTGCTAATGCCTTACATGACTAAGATTCTATACTCTTATACAGCTACCTGAGTGAGTCTTGTATCTGCTATATACGGTGTCTCATAAACTCCAAAAAATACAGCCCTGATACTGTAAGCAACCCAAGTAAGACTGCTGAAATAATGAGTAATATTCTAGAAACTAAGTGTAATTACAACGCAAGAAGATTTGTAGAATTAAAGGAAGCCCTTCTTAATAGTGATTTAAAGGGAATCTATATTCCCAAATGTCCTTGGTGGAGAAAATTCTTTTACAGATTAACCACAGCAAAAAAGATCTGAAATGTGTAATAATTCATGTCTCAAATCATTCAAAAATATTAGGTGAATGGCTAATTATATTTAGCGGTTTATGAGTGATGACGGTGGTTGCAGGCTTAAAAAATTGAAATTCATTTTCTTGATACTTGTTGAACTTGCAACCTTGTGGATGTGATTAAACTGATTATGTTACTATAAAGATGTCTATTTCTAGGTTAGTTTTAGATAGAATTTAATCTCCATCTTGAAGCTAATCCTGACTAGAACAAAGAGCATAATCAACTAATGGCAGGGTAACGGGAGGCACCAGAACAATAGCAGCGTCATCTTCTTGTGATCCTACATCAAGAGATGAGTTTACTGCAGAGAATTGAGTAGAAGGAGAAGAAAGAGCCTCAGTTCGTGCCTTAAATATTGACCTTCCTTTAATATCAAGGCGTGTTTCTTGAGATATCTTTTTCTTATTTTCGTGATATTGATCAAAGATCTGATTTATTAATAATGGGATAAACTGTACTCTTATTGTGTCTTGCAATATTCGAAGATTTTCCTCAGCCTTAGCTATATTCTGATCTTCTGGGTATTCAACTGTATACCTAAGACTTGCAATCTTCCGTAACACGGATCTATATACTAAGAGAAATACTTCTATATCTTTCTCCTGAGGGTTGCCTTCATTTATCTTTAGATGTTCTTTGTGAAGCTTTCTAAACTCCTCCTTTATTGCAGTCAATTGTATTAAAATATTATCAAGGATAACTTCTTTAGTAGGTATCATACAATAATCTGACTTATAATAATTTTTGATATAATTTTCTAACAATTCATCAGTCTTTAATTCTGGATTCTCCTTATTTAATACTGAACTAGTCTTGTAAGCCTTGATATACTTTTCCACTTTCTTCCAAGGGGGGTGTTCTCCTCTTTGACTTATTATGGTAAACATGTGCTGGAGTAATTGTCCAATTGTCATATTATCTATAATATTTCGAGTAAATTGCTCCATACCGACTGGGCACACAGTTAATATTTCTCGGAGTACAATAGGAATCAAATATTCTGTTGCTAAGAACATAAGTAGAGGCAACATATGGTCTGTGGATATAGCGTGGTAATATGATCTGTATTGTACAATGAGCACTATGCGAGAGAGAAGTTTGACTGTTTCTGCAAAAGAACTTATACCCTCTAATTCCCTTGCTTGTACTGAAGTGTTAATTGGTTGATCATTGAGGAACTTAATTATTGCGATTATACAATGCTTCATTATCATAATCGTTTTGATTTTATCTAGAGCATTAACCCTTTCTTCAGGCAATGCAGAATAATTCTGCAAAAGCTTTAGCGGATGGATCTTGTAAAAACTACATATTGTAATGTATACAATATTATCCGTAGCATTAACAGAGCATCGCATGCTTAATGATTCCATTATTCTCTGATGTTCTGCAATATTAGCATTTCTTACGCTTGAGCTGAGTGCAGTATCAATATCAGATTTTTTATATACTCCCGCCAGCACTTTCTTTTGCCTAGTGCGTCTTATATCTTCGTTCTTCTTGTGTGCTGCCAGTACCCTTTTTTTTTCTAGTTTGCATTTCATTTTAGCAATAGAATCCCCTCTCTTTTCTGCTAATTCTAGTCCTTTTTCCCCTTCGCAAAACAATCCCTGCATACCCGCACTTTTTGCTTCCTGAGTCCCACAAACATCATGATTCATTGGAATTGGCTGTGGTTCGGGTCTTGTCTGAGGGCTGTTATCTAATATGTTCTCATTGAAATCTTCTATACAGCGCTGAAAGAATTTAAGCCATTGCTTCTGACGTCCCTTAATTATAAAGCCTCCTCTACCAACCTGATGATATATTTTTTTGAATAATATTTCAATTGTTGATCTACCTACAATAGTTTGATGGAGTTCTTCTTGACCTTTTGAATACGCAGATAATATTTTTTCCAATACAATAGGTAGAAAATATTGTTCTAGTACACATCTAATCTTAACCTCCACGGCAATTCCTTGAAGGCTCAAGGTAGAAAAGGTAAATTCATCGAAAGAAATTGATTTACGTCCAAAATTACGTAAGAAAGAATGAATATTATTTGCAAACATGTACAATTCATTAAAAAAAATCTGATCCTCTGGCTGTAGGTTTATGAAGCATATGTTTTGATCATTGACGATTTGGGATAGCAGTGTTATTTGCTGAATTATCACGGAGAATTTATCTTTGCAGTGTATACTCTGCGCAATGTCTTTAGGGAGGCTTGCCATATTCTTCACAATGTTTAAAACTGCTGTTGTATATTCCTTGTTACACTTTAATGGGTCTATGCCTATATACTGACATATGTCAATATATAATTCACACTTACTAAAAGAGCGAAACTCACGAAATAAGAGATCTTCTTTTTGTATATGTTCTTCTACAGGAACGCATTGAAAAATCAATCGCAATTCACATGGTGACCCACTACTATCCTCAGGTTTTCGTTTTGCTTCAGGAGAAGAGAGTGCTATGTCCATAGGTTGAATCTGAGTTGGACTTTCTGCAGATGCCACGTCTTGATTCTGGGCTGGACTACTATCCTCAGGTTTTCGTTTTGCTTCAGGAGAAGAGAGTGCTATGTCCATAGGTTGAATCTGAGTTGGACTCTCCGCAGATGCCACGTCTTGATTCTGGGCTGGACTACTATCCTCAGGTTTTCGTCTTGCTTCAGGAGAAGAGAGTGCTATGTCCATAGGTTGAATCTGAGTTGGACTCTCTGCAGATGCCACGCCTTGATTCTGGGCTGGACTACTATCCTCTCTTGTTCCTCTGACACTATATTCCACTAGAGCTATCTGTGATTCGTGCGTTACTCCGCTCCCCTTACTACGTTTTGCATGGCTAATGTCATCATCATCATCATCATCATCATCAACTCTTGGCCTTTTTGATGCTGAGCGAGGTTCCACACAGACTGACTTTTCTGGTTTCGATGGATCTGAGGGCGGCCAGTCTTGATGGAAATTCATATACTGACTTTCTGACATTATCGGAATCTGAGATAGATCTGGGGAAAATGCTGCGCCAGGTGATTTTCCTGGTCTTTCCAGAGGAGATGACATGCCTTGAGTATAAGCTGAAATTCCTGGTTCTAATGGAGGAAAAAACACCATATCTTGAGCACCCCATCTCAGAGGTGAATTTGTGCCATCATCTTCTGATCCAAGCATCGTGCATCCTGTAATATTGCTTGATACTCCAGAAAATGATGCTGGCAATTCATTATTATGCCTGCTGATCAAACCTCTGTTTAGCCCGATTATTGCGTCGCTATTTGGCTGCGTATATTGCATATTCTGCAAGAATAAAAGTCTTGGCGACCCTTCAGGTAGCAGATCTGGGAGATCTGTGCATTCTGAATCTAGTGGATCTCTGGAGTCCTGATTTAATGAATTTATGAGGTCTGAATCCAGTATATTTTCTGAGCCTAAACCTAACAAATCTTTCCAACCTATATCTCCTAGATCTTTGAGAGCAGATCCTGATGCATCTTCGAATTCTGAGTTTAGTGACTCTTTAAATGCTGAATTACTTATATCCTCTACTTCTCTTTCAATATCTATAATATCTACCTGAGCAACAGTACTGTTAGCAATAGTGTTCCCAATTCTTATTACAGAATTTTTTTCTTTCCGTGTGATTATCATTATCTTGTCTGCGTGATCAGTAGAACTACTAGCAAGTGTACCCCTAATTTTCATTACAGCATTTCCTTCCCGCGTAATTTCCAGTTTTATTGTGAATTTATCGCCTTCTTCCTTTATAGATCCTACTATTTTTAGATCTAACCCGGTGAGTCCTTTAGGGTTAGAGTTGTCCGTTATACATTTGCCTTTCACCACTTTTTCATCGTTAATAGTAACCACTGCGTCTATAATAAAAGGATGACTATACTGTGTGTCATGGATTGTTATATATATCTTTATTGTATCTTCGTTATCTGTGTCTGGGTTCATTTTTGTTGTAGGATTCTCGGTGTCTAAGGCTGATGTAATCTCCAAAAATGCTTCTGTCATAGGCTTTGTTAGCAATGAAGATCTGATATTGTCCACTATCTTTCTCTATACAACAGTTAAAGTATTATTATCTATTATTATAATATTAATTATTTTATTTTGCAATCAATCATGGAATAAGAGTTACGGAGTTCACCATAACTCTTTCCTTTTCTAGTCTGGAATCTTTCTCAAGAACACGTCAAACTACATTGACAGTACTTTAACACAGAAAATTGTAGCATTAATCGATGAAATTGTGTGTAGGATTCATGGGATAAATGACCTCAGATGGCAAAAACACCATCTACCATACTTACCTACTTCTGAGATTGTTTAGGATAGAAATTTTTGAGTTAAAAACAAAAAATAATGATTAATTAATTAAGTTCTCTGTAACTTAATTGCAAAATGGAATAATTAATATTATAATAATATATGATAATAAATTTCTATATGTAAGGAGAGATAATGAGAGGTCTTAAACCTTTATTCCAAAATATAAACATTGTTTGCGCACATATAAATATAGAAGAAAGCAAGGACGGGATAGAAAAAGCAGAAATAGGCATAATGCTAAATAACCAGGAATGTAGTGATCCTTTAATTATGTCAATAACGGGGAAGATATATAAGGGAAATGTAGCTGGACGTTGTACACTTCCTAAACAGAAATGGGAAGGATGCAATGATTTAGACTTAAACATAATGGGAAAAATATATACAAAAAACTATGAGTTAATAATAGAAATGACCATTCTACTGTCAGAACTCCTCCCTGAAACAGGTAAGCTTGAAGAGAAGCAACCCCAGTCATGTGCAATGAAAATTCGGGGCAAACTAGCTGGAATGCCTGACGATACACGACCTAACGATATTCCATGTAGCAATATTCTATATAGTATGCAAGACATTACAATAGAATCAAAAAAAATGCATGAGGTTAATAAAGAAGAACAGGCTACGGAAGACGCATCATTAAGAATATCCTCAGGCTCAGCAAGCTCCTTATTACAGGAGCATGACAGTCGGGCAAGCTATCATGAAGATAGAGGCCCAACCTCTTTGCATAATAAAGAGCCACTTACTTTGGGTGCAGATAATCTGCATTGTAGTGATAATGAGAGCTTATTATATCCTCCCGCTGGAACATCAACAGGTGATACATTGACTGCTGGTGCAATGGTAGGATGTAATGCAGAACCTACGCAGAGCACAGTAATAGTACCCATGAATGAATACGCTACGCCTTCATACATGCCTACAAGGGAAATCAGTACTGAAGAAGATCAGATAACGGAGGGTGGACAAAGTAAGACTCATCCTCCCATAGGATACTACTCATACCAATTCCATGAGTATAAGGGTCCTGTACAGGAACCCAAACAAAGTAAGGCTCATCCTCCCATAGGATACTACTTATACCCATTCCATGAGTATAAGGGTCCTGTACAGGAACCCAAACAAAGTAAGGCTCATCCTCCCATAGCATACAACTCATACCGAGCACAGGGAGTTATGCCTGATGCTATCACCTCTCAAATGATTTCTTTTTTAAAATCATTTAAGATGAGTTATTCGCAAGAATTAGCAGTAGGCAAAGCAACTGAGGAAGACATGGTATATATAGTAAAAAATCTCCAGAATACTAAGGAAGTCTTAAGTTTGGTAAAGGCACTCATCCAGGCAATGGACAAACAATCAAGTAGCACAGAATCTGCAAAATTCCTGAGCGAAGCAATGGCAATGGCAAGCCGTACTCAGCACTTCATGTATGGTCGCATTACTAAGTGCAAAGATAGTGCTGGTATAATAACCTTAGATCACTTAAGAGCTCTAGCTGCCCGAAGTAATGATGGCTACCTGATGTACATATATACAACCCTGTTATTCGCACAGAATCATTTTATACCCAATGTATTGAAGCAAGTACTCACTCTATATTACAAAGAGAAAGATGCATCTCAACTTCCTGTAAAGGATTTACCCACTAAAGACTTCATCCGTCAATTATATTTTCATTTAGAGAAACAAATAGGAATGATGAACCCATCTTGCTGGGGAGTGGGTAGCTGGCAAAATAAATTCGAAAATTATTTGTGTTCTAATGAATCTGTTCCTGAGTCCCCCTTATTACCGAGGACTTATGCTGGAAATAATACTCAGAATCCATCAGGATCCCTGATGATGCCAGCACAAGAAGATTGTATGTCGTGTACTAAATCACAACAAGAGCGCAAATTTCATGATGACCAAGATAGGCCTTGTGCAAAACGCATGAGGATCGAAGGTGCGTGCGCACATGAATTAGAGGGAGCTCCATCATATGGCTCTATATTGCCTGTTGTCGGTCAAGACGGAGAATCAATTTACAGAGATAGCATGGAGCAACACCGAGCGCCAGATTAAGAATTAATGAGTATGATTAATTAGCGAACCCGAGCAAGGCATCAGATTTGAATGAGATCCCTGATTGGAGTACACCCAAGTAAGTCAGGCTCGGTCTCTAGCATGCTCTTCCGATTGAGCCAGACTATAAAGCCAGCAAGTGAAGTGGTTGTTGTACGAGAGTGTATGATCTCCTGGAATGGTTTAGGATGAATCCTTCACAAAAACCTCTATTAACTCTTACAGAAGAGAATATCTCCGGAATTAACAAGGTCTTAGAATAAAGAACCGCATATAGCAGAATTGGTAGATAAAGCTACTACAGCATAAAATTTCAATATTCCAAGAGACTTAAATGTATAGAGAAATATTGATATTATCAACAAACACGCAGTTATTTTGCAACCATATCTACTTGTATTGGAAAATCAGCGCCATGATCCATCATAAAATCTGGAGGATACAGTGGTTCTATGCCATGTTTATGCATTTTCCCTGCTCTTAGTATTTGCGATTCTCCCTGAGATTCCGTGTTAGATATACTTGGTGGTATATCTGGAGCCATTTCAGTACATGTGGTTTGTGTGGTACCTTTGTTAGCAGGTGTATTAATATGTTTAGATGGTTGAATATTTTGGTTCCCTTGAACCTTCTTATCTTCTTCGGAGAGCATGAGATCGTTTGTCTTTTCTATATTATATGCTGCTTTGCGTTCTACTAAAGATACATCATTGTAATAATTCATTAAATACCTTTTATCAATATCATGTTTGAAGCTTTGCCCACAGACAGAAAGAACAGCGTATATCCGCTCTAAGGATGTTGGTATTAAAAGCTTTGTTAGTGTTAAAAATACTGGTAAAGAAGAGTGTTGGCCCTGCATTCTTTCTACTGCAAAGCCAAATTTATTTACCATTTTAAATTGTAAACATCTAGATCTACAAAGCCCTAAAATATCAATGATATTGTTCATAGTTCCGATGGGAGTTGCGTTGTCTATAGTTCCGATGGGAGTTGCGTTGTCCAGGAGAGATTTAATCCTTTGAGCTATTGATCTTATGCTCATTAATCTCTCTTCCAATTCAGATTTTTGCTGATAAAACAGCCATATGCTTGGTTTGTCCTTGATGGCATACATGAAAGATCTCTGGCAACCTAGACATCTTTCTAAATTACTTTTGTGTTTATTTGTATCATTCAATAATGGAAGAAGATATTCGGAGAGATATTTTTTCAATTTAGACATATAGGCGCGATCAATAGGGTAGTAGTCTATACTAAAGCATTGGGGATTCATCAATGCTTGTAGTTCAGGGTTAATGAGTAATCCTACTGCTTTACCAATGTATTCTTCTAGCGTTAACTGTGAAAATAAGGATTCTAATATTGTATTAGGCACTGCTAATAAGGATTCTAATATTGTATTAGGCACTGCTAATGACGAATAACAATCTCCTTTAGTGTCTTGTACAAGTGCCAAGAACGATGATTCCAGCAGGGGTCTCAAAGAATGATCTGGTGTACATCCATATACTAGATCATCTTGGTAGCACATGGCTTTTCTTTTAGCTGGCTCTAATGCTTGAGTGTGCCTGCTACGTTTCTGCCCTATGCCACTCTTCATTGAAGTACTGATTCGTGATTTTGAGTGCTTACCGATGATATTCGCAGATCCTGACTCTGTTTTGTTGCCCGCGATAAAAGGAATCATTGTTGTTTCCATGTTTGTGAGCTCTGGAGATGGCAGTGCTGCACTAGTTGATCCTTCACCTTTAGGAATCTGAACTTCTTCCCTCCATGCAGTAGATGAGCCTTCCATAGGGAGCGCACACTCTTCTGTGTCAACAGCACTGTCTTGAGGGAATACTGACTCTGGTGCATCTAAGTTCTTCGTGCGTCTTATTAGAAGCTCTATTTCAGCCATACCTGTATCAGTCTCTCGCAGCTCTTGCCACATACCTTGTATCGGAGATATTGCTTTAATTAATTTACCTTTTACAGAATCATTACTATTATTCACCATTTTTTCTATTGCTTTGTTTCCTAGAATCTTACGGTTATGTTTGTTGTATGAAAACGGTAAGAGCAGATCATCTACAGTAATAGCGGGCAATCTTTTCATAGGATTTTTTTCTACAAAATTATTAAATTCTTTTACTATGTATTGTAGTATCTTTGGTATGCAGATAGCAGGTGTTAATTCTAGGGACTTTTTCGTCGTATTCATAATAGCAAGGGATGTTTCTTTTTTATCCATTGAACGATTTAAGACTCTCCAGAGTGAATTTTGGATATCATGAATTAATGCTCTTTCTTTGTTAAACAAAATGTCTGGATTCTTTTTACAATCGATAAGAAGGATTCCCTCACCCGTAATTGTAACCTGCAATGCTTTTACTATTACTGCTATTATCTTCAATTGCTTGATACACATAGTGGCTTGAGCCAAATAGTAAAAATTTAACTGCTCGTCTGTTGAGCTTCTTAACAAATCCTTAAGAGATTCTTTGGGTAAGTCGCAGTATTTAGCAATCTTATGCGGGAGAAAGAAGTTGTCGAGATCCTTCGGCATAACTCCTCTTGCCTCATTTTTGCGCTTTCTACGTACAGGTCTGTCTGTCTTATACTGGTCTTCAGTTGATATTGAACTTCCATTGTGATGCTTAGACATGGCTGGTCTAGGCTCTGAAGTTAATCTTGATTCTGTAGATGTTGTATCAAGACATGGACGCTTCGGAGATGGAGTATTGATGTATTCTGAGTCTGCAGTAACAGAAACACTACTAGGCTCCGCAATGTTGTGAGGATTATCATCTACTTTTTTAGACTGTAACTGGGGTCCGGGAGATATATTACCTAGAGATTCATCATCATCAGTGGATTGAACCTCATCTGCACCAAATAATTCTAATGCCTTGTCATAAAATATAAAATCTGAAGTAACTACAGGCTGTTGGGGGAGTTCCTGTCTGGATTTACTGCTCTCTAGTCGCTCCTCACCATGGTTCAATACAATATAATCTTCTGACGTTAACGCTGCATCATCGTTCTCACTTGCAGATTGTAAAGATAGGTCTAAATCCACAGTAGATTGACTGCTGTTATCTCCTGTAGGGTCACTGTTCAATGGAGGAGTCACCTGATTCATTGTCAGATCATATGGATAATATAATGCTAATAAAATATCAGGACATGAGGAATCCTGTTCGGATATTTTAGAATCGGATTGATCACTATCATCCTCTGGAAAACACAACAATGACTCTGGAAATATATTCGTTAGCATGTTACAAAAAGACTGAGGATCTGAGGTATTATTGCTCAATAGCTCATGCATCCCTTCATCTTCAGAGGATGCACATGGTTCTGGATCCATAGTATTTTGAAGAACGTCGCCACCAATGACTAATGTCATGCTTGTGCTAAAATTGTATACATACGCAGTGCTTGTCATTGCTATAGAAGCCTCATGGACATGCACAGTATACTCTGCGTCACTATTCTGGAGCTTAATTGTTCCTAGTATGCTTATACGTACACCATTGCCCATACAGTTTGCATCTCCTACTAATTGAGCATCATGGAGACCGCTGAGAAATACGTTACAACAGAAATCACTTTGATCAATATGAGCGTCTGTCTTGCAATCAGATTTCTTGACCGCTATTGTTGTTCCATCACTCTCTATATCTCCCTGGATATAGAGTTTTTTCACTAGTCCTCCCATATTTTGATCATTAACATCTACGAATATTTCTACACTCTTCTTTACCTCACCAGATAAACTGAGCTTCCCTGATACAGTGCAATTCATATTACCTACTCTCTCACAAATTCCATAATCATTATTCACCATCTGATGAGGTCTATAGTTATATATTATAATACAAATGCCTGAATTTTACAATTAAGTTAAATTGTTAATACAAAAAACATATCAACAGATTGAGAACATGGGATTTAACTAATTGTAGCAAGTGAAAGTAAGGGCAAAGAGTAGATGGAAGTTGTGCTATCTCCTCATGCTGTGTCTATTCTGAAGAAATTACAAAATGAATATAAATTGCAAGCTACCTTGATAGAATTTAAGTCTCGTGCCTTGAGTGACAGGCAAAATCTACTATTGTTAATGGGGGGAAATATGTATTTCCTAGTTATGAGCAAACAGGGTGTATTATGGATTCAAAGCGCTCGTGGAAAAGAATCCTAAAAGTAGCAGAAATTAAAGATTTGAGAATACATGACTTAAGACGCACCTTAGATTCTTATCAAGAATCATTAGGAGCCAACAGCTATATTATCGGAAAACTGATATGTAATCTAAAGATCCGTATCAAAGTGGATAGCAACATATTTTAGTCCAGAATCTAGTGGGCACATAAGAAGAGCTGATAGATATTTTTTGACACGATATCATTGCCTGCATCAGCCGAAGCGCACAATTTCAATGTTGGATGCATTTTATAAGAGTACAGTGCTAGAATGGCACTTTTGGAATAATTCATGAAATCAAGTAATTTTTGATGAGCTCATTTAATCATTATCTAGATAACCATAAGCTCAAATAACTCCTCCTGTTCATTTAACAGCAGCGGTGCATTATTCATCAGATCGGCGGCTGGATGCTAGTCATCTTTTGTAATTTGAGACAATTCATTAGCTATGATATCGTGATGATAGTTACTTTTCATTTTAACTAAAATAATTAAGCAATTATTGATATGCCATCTATGGTAATAACTTAACTTAATTGTAAAATTCATGCATTTGTATTATAATATATAACTATAGAATTCATTAGGTGGTGAATAATGGACAGTGTTGGACAAGGAGATCAGGGGGCGTCAGGGTATCAGGCGTCAGGGTATCAGGCGTCATCAGGGCGTCAGGGTATCAGGCGTCAGGGTATCAGGCGTCAGGGTATCAGGCGTCAGGGCATCGGGCGTCAGGGTATCAGGCGTCAGGGTATTTCATTCTATTGCATGCGGAAAAGAAAATAAAAATATTCATAAGGATTGTTGATCAAGGAGTTACAGGCAAATATGCCTTCTTTTATATGACGGGGACTGTGCAGGCGGGTAGCGCAATAAATGGGAGAGACTTTATAAATGGGAGAGGCCTTAATTATAATCCAGGACATTATAGTAGTGAAGAACAATTATTGGAATGTCTTGATAATACGTGTGACTATAATAGTGCATTCACAGGAATAATTACAGAACTAGACGGTGCCGTACGTATAGCATGCGGAATAACAGTGCATGAAAAAGAGGGTGCGCATACTATAGAGATTGACTGTGGATGCCCTATTGTTAACAATACACAGTATCAAACTGTGTGTACTATTGATACAGGGGTTAACATCAGGGACTCTGGGCATATTAGGGATCGTACAGTATATATAGAGAACGTAGAAACTCAAAGCATAGTCCAAGATATAGAGCTCAAAGACCAAGAGCTAGAGAGCGCAAAGAGCGCAATGAATCCCACTCAGTATCGTCCCCCACAGCCAATATATCCTCTAGGTAGCCTCGCTGCCTTAGAAATGGCAATAGATGCCGCTCGCCCTTCACCCCTACCGCCAACATATCCTCCAGATAGCCGTGCTGCCTTAGAAATGGAGATAGATACCTTTTGCCCTTCACCCCTACCGCCAACATATCCTCCAGATAGCCGTGCCGCCTTAACGCCAAGTCAGACCATTTCAGGCCCCTCTTTTACAAATGAAGGTAATAGTGCCGCTCAGTATCTTCCCCTACCGCCAACACAGTTTGCATGTACCAGTGCTGCCTTAACTCCAAGTCAGACCATTTCAGGCCCCTCTTTTACAAATGAAGGTAATAGTGCCGCTCAGTATCTTCCCCCACAGCCAATATATCCTCTAGGTAGCTTCGCTGCCTTAGAAAGGGAAATGAATCCCACTCAGTATCTTCCCCCACAGCCTCATCTGTCCCCATGGTCAGGACCTCATCAAGATATCGACACTCCACCCCCGAAACGTCCACGTCTTGATGCAACTTTCACAGAACCAAGATTAGCCCCAAGGCCTGGGATAGTCGGGGCCGAGTATGATGCAGGGATACAATCTGAAGTTATATCTAAGCATAAAAAACATCAAAATATGGAATTAGAATCAGTTGAGGATGGCAATAGCCTCATGGATGATAATATGGTTGCAAATGAACCAGTGCAAAAGCGTAGGCGCATGAGACGCGCTGTAGTCGTTGAACCTAAAGAGCTAAAAATAGATGCGACCATGCTTTGCATGCTTGAATACTGTGATGAATCTGTCTTGCAGGCTCTGATGCTGCACATAAAACAAGACGATGAAAAATCAGCACAAGTGAATTACCGTAGAAAGCAATGTCATATACTGATGGTACAATTGAGGCTAATACACACAATATTGAGTGTGATAAGTGATTTATCTACACAGCACAAAGCCTTGCCAATCAACATAGTTGAGATAAACGATATCGAAGAGAAACTAAATAGAATTATAGATGTATTCAAGTGTTTCATTCAAAGATCCAAAGATAGGCTGAAGGAATCAGAGATATATTATACCAGGGCTATAAGGATAAAGATAAGACTAGCAAATAAATTTTTCATACCAGCAATACTAGAAAGGATAGTAACAATATATAATGATGCTATAAACAAAGCTCACCATATTACTGTAAAGGATCTTTTTTCACCTATTAACCATAACGTGGTGAATCCACATACGAATCAACATACAATGAGAGGTGTAATAGGTAATATGAGTCCTAAGAATCTGTCAAGAACGGACTACAATAAAGCAAAGAACAACTATATGAATGATATATTAAGGGCATGGGAGACACTTGCAAATGAGTATCAAGAGAAGGTATCAAAGGAAATGCATGAACGATACTTAGAAGAAGACGAAGGTCCGTCTTTAATAGACGATGACGATACATACGCAGATTCATTCCTCTTGATGACATATCCATTTGCGGCATTGCAGAAGTTAGTCTCGAACCCGTTTTTTATAGCACAAAAATCATCAAAAAATCCCGCAGCAGCTATGAGGAGCGCTACTCAATGCTCACTATCAAAAACAGGAATGCACATGGGAGTTAATCGCACTGTAGGTACAAAAACAGACTTTGCGCTTAGGGAACAACAGAAAGATATAAAGCAGGAAGAACATATCCTTGGCAAGCAATTATGGGAAACATACCTTGATAATCAAGCAGATATAAAATGTATAAAGGGTATGAGTGCCACACAGGGTATAGAATCTATACAAGATATAAAAAATATAGAAAAGAATTATACTAATAGTAGATATCTACTCGCTATACTATCCAAATGTTTTGTAATGATGCGAATGTATGTCTTGGGTAAGTATGCATCACAAGAAAGCATACATGCCAATGATATTTGGGCAAAGGTAATAAAAGCAATTCGTCTTGAGGCACAAAAATCAGCATCTAAATTTCATAGTCTTAAGCTCGCATTTATTAACTTAGCACGAAAGCCTAGTAACCCTGGATGCCATAGTAGTATCATGGAGATACTGTGTAGGATACAGAAACATAATAGCTCTCTGATACCTACAATGAAAAATAAAATACAAGAGTTAATAACGAATATCAATAACGAAGGAATAACTATTTTAGATACTTTAGTTGGTGATAATCTCGACGATCAGAAGAGTCTCATACGTAGTGGAAGGTTCTTAAAATTAATACTCCTGGTTGCGCTCCATGTTAGTAGTAAAGAGAGAATGAAGGGTGCCACGGGGCATGGAATGATATTTATACTGAAAAATACCTGCACTAAACTTAAGCATCTAAATTCAGAAGATACGCCTGGGTTTGATGCACGACCAAAGGCTAAGTTAATAAGATTTTCTTGGTTGGAAGAATTCATCGATCAATTACATTCTTTGGATGTACAAACTTGCCTCCAGACAGTAGGGGCAATGGATGCCAAAGAGAAAGAGTTGTTAGATCAAGGAACTATAACAAAGGAGGAAGGGGTGGAGGCATTATATATTTTGCTTCTGCCTAAATCTAAGGCTCCTGGTGAGTTGGATGAAGCTGGCTGTGAACAAATCCAAGAAGAGCTAGGAGAACCCAGAGCAGCTGCCCTCTGTTACACGGCCTAAAGATTGGAAGATGAGTATTTGAAAGAAATAACGGGTAAAACAGTTATAAATACTGATGCAAATAACAACAGATACCATCCGCCAGACCCACCTCCTTTTGATAGCTCTCAGGACAGAAATTTTTAGATTGAAAACAAAGAATAATAATTAACAATTTAACTTTCAGCGTAACCTGGGTTGTAGAATTAAAAAATTAATATTATAATATTAGATGATAGAAAGCTTCTGTATGGGAGGAAAGATAATGAATCATATTGAATGTTTATTAAGAGGTAAGCCCAGTGTGAATGTGTTTATGGTGGTAAGAGAAGACAAGAACAAGGTGGAGCCAACAACAGAAGACAAGGTGGAATCAACAACAAAAGACAAGGTGGAGTCAGTAACAATACACATAATGATGTTTGGCAACGGATATGATGACTCTCTCGACATGGAGATAGAAGGCAGTATATGCGGTACAACCATATCTTCTAGAAGTGCTGCAATCATCAAAGATGATACAATCTCCAAGCATTTGGGGTCTAATAATTTACTATTAGAGATAACAGGAAATATAGAGGGAGAAGACAGTGCGACAATATTAAGGCCAGTCAAAATAACAGCTATAATGACAGAAATAACTCCTGAAACAAAGGAATTTGGAGCAATGGAGGTTAGTAAATGTCAAATAATAATTTCAGGAAACTTAAGGCACGATAACACAGCTTCTACGTATGATGTTGAAGACGGTATAATAATGTCACCAGGGATACTTAATGCTACTCAATCAAGAGTTACAGCATCAGAAGCGTCCCCAGGCTCAGAAAGATTGTTCCAGCAGCAGGATGATAGTCACGAAGGTGGTTTGTTTAGAGATGGCAGCATACTACCTATCCCAGATGCAGATGCATCTAATTATTCTAATGATGATGATGACTCTGATGATGATGACTCCCCATGGCTTACTTCAGGAAAAATGGCAGATGTACCAGAAATTACCGAATCAGAAGCGTCCCCAGGCTCAGAAAGATTGTTCCAGCAGCAGGATGATAGTCACGAAGATGGTTTGTTTATAGATGGCAGCATACTACCTATCCCATATGCAGATGCATCTAATTATTCTAATGATGATGATGACTCTGATGATGATGACTCCCCATGGCTTGCTTCAGGAAAAATGGCAGATGTACCAGAAATTACCGAATCAGAAGCGTCCCCAGGCTCAGAAAGTTCTACATTGCCTGCTGCCGACCTTAACTCTGCAAAGAGTACGGAAAAACGCCAAGAAGAACAGGCCAATGGTTCTAACCCACGGAAACGCAAAGCTTATGGTGATGAAGAGGTAAGTAATTCAAAACGCATGAAGACTGACAAGCCCTTGCCCCAGCCTGTATCAGAAACCGCCGCAGGCTGCTCTACATTGCCTGCTGCCGACCTTAACTCTGCAAAGAGTACGGAAAAACGCCAAGAAAGCCAGGCTCAGTATTTAACCAAACCTGGCGGAATGATAACGCAACTACAAGGAAGCCAGGCTCAGTATTTAATACTCCTTAAATATATAATAGAGCAAGAAAGCGTAAATATTGGCGATCAAGATGATATCTGCTATAATGCAGTGTTGGCTTTCTTGTCAATGTGTGGAGTAGATTCTCGGCAGGAACTTGCCTGCTCTCCTGAGGGAAAACTATATATAGAAAAAAATATCATCATGATTCAGAAAACCTTCGTACTTATAAAACAAATCACTGATATAGCGGAAGACGATTCTAAACAAACATCAAAATCAGATCAAGAATTTTTTGAAGTAGCAAAAGGAGTTATAAAAATAATTAAGAAAATCATACATCGTGTCATATTTTATATTAATCATCAGGATTTCTCGATTCCAGAAAGCTTGGCATCGTCGATCCAAGTTTTATTCTTAGTAGACAAATATTTGATACCATCTTTATTGAAGAAAATATTACTTATGTATCAAGAAGATCAAGAGGTAGTTCAAGTTGCTGAAGGTAAGCTGATGAATAAAGAATTAATCCGTCAATGGCATTCTCTATATAAGAGCAAATTACCTCCCAAAGCCTACTGGAGAGATAGGTTTAGAAATTATTTTAGCGGAGTAGAAGAAGTTCCATATAGGCTCCCTCTTCTTGATGTCACTGCGTCTTGTATAAGTTGCATTACAGACATAATGGAGAGTAATCAGGTTGCTCTTCAGCAGAATACCTCTTTAACTCAGCTCGTATTTCAATACGCTTCTAATATAGAAGGGAAAACAAAGTTGCGCTCTACCATTCTGGGAATGTGTGGCTACATCGAAGAATATAAGCGGGGTCATTATTGTTTACCCACTTATGGACTTAATACTGCAGTCTCGTTTCGTGCTCTTTCGGATCAATTTTCTGCAATACTCAAGTTAACTGAAGGCATTCCGATAGCAGAAAGTTTGAGGAGAATAGTTACATTATGTAAAAAGGATCTAAGGTATTTCAGGCAACGGGCGACAATTGAGAATGATGAGAAAGAAGCTGTCGCAACAATATTCCTCTGCAATATTATTGTATTATATCAAATAGAGTTGATCCCAATAATAATAAACCAAATAATTGATATATATCAAAAGATAGATTGTAAGATTCCTATAGAATTATTAGAATCTCCCCATGCAACAGAAATATATGAAGGACGAGAAAAAATGAAACTGATGGACACAGCACGCCCTGTAGCAACGCTGAAGAACTGCACACCACCAACGGAACTACTAGTTTTGCCTACTTTGGATTCTCCCTCATTAGCTGGTGATATGCAAGAATCATAACCTATGTGCCTACAGGATATAATATACTAACGAAGATAGATTAAAACATAAAATAGAACACTTGATTTTTTTCTACAACCTGTCTTTGATGAATTACATATACTCTAATAAAAAATGAGCGTACGTTGTCTTAGATTCAAAGAAGTGCGCTGACAAACAGATGAGCGTACGTTGTCTTAGATTCAGAGAAGTGCGCTGACAAACAGATGATGCTCATTGCCAGACATGAATAGACTATGCTTTGTTTCTTTAATATTATTGAATTTTATCATTAAACCCAACATTGTTAGGCATGAACATTTCATATTGCTGATTATCGCTTAATAAACCGTGTGGATCATTAATTTTACTCAAGAAATCTTCATCTTTATCCATGAAAACTCCTATTTCTACAAAACATCTTATGTAACCAAACATTATCTGCGGAGTGCTTAATTATAGCCCTTGTGTAGCGAATATTAGAATAGCTAATCTCTGCTTGCAAACCATCCTTCATATACCCATCACCTGATTTTTCTATAAATAATTCACTCAATAAATTATACGGATCTTCTATTAAATTAAGCATCTCTTTATCTGCAATCATCACCACTACCTTTACTTGAAATCATCATTACTACCTTTATTTGAAATCATCACTACTACCTTTATATACCCATCACCTGATTTTTCTATAAATAATTCACTCAATAAATTATACGGATCTTCTATTAAATTAAGCATCTCTTTATCTGCAATCATCACCACTACCTTTACTTGAAATCATCATGAAATCATCACTACTACCTTTATTTTGGAAAGCCTTCTTTTTTACATAATGCAATATAGTTGCCAAACGTCTCTCGTCTTTATCATCTGCCCTGAAATCAGGCAGCTTCTTATATCTATCGTAGAATTTATTAATATCAGGCCACCTTCTAATGGCCTCATCATTGGTCACCTCCAGTTCTTTATTGGAGCTTAGCTCATCCATTATTAATTTAAATGATTCTGCACTAAAGTCTTTTGATATAGCTTGAATAGTATTAAATATCTCCTGAAATGGATTAACTGACTCAATCAAATCTATATTTAACTCGTTTATATCACTGCAAACTCCATTCAGAAATGTAATAAATTCCTTGCCTTGTTCTTGAGTTATGCGAGATCCCTTGATAACCATCTCAGTCAGTAATAGGTGTCTGAATTGTTCTATTTCCTCTGTGGTTTTAAGTTCTGGGTACTCTAATTCAATTAATTTGTGCAACTTATGTCGAGTGATTTCTGTGATATCATTACTATCTCTACAAAAGAAGTTTTTATCAATATTCTGTAATATTTTTGCCTTAAAATCATTCTTTGTGGCATCATATAGCTCCTGAACCCTCTCATTTGGCCTCTTCATTCCTTCAATATATATTTGAGATGTTTTTGCTTTCCTTATGTCTTTCTCAGTTATTGTTGCGCTATTTGATTTATTTTCTTCAATTACTATGGACTTTTTATAAATAAACTTCACATCTTCTTTCATCACTTGCTTCATTAATAGGGAACAAGCTATGGTTTTCAAACAATCGTTAACTGACTTAACAATCTCGTTCCTATCCGATTCTGGATTCAGAATTATATGCGAAAATGCGGCCGATTCTTTTCCCTCAGAATCCCTGGTGCATCGCCCAATTATTTGCACTACCTCTGTAAATGAACTACGATGTCCAATCGTGATGGCATGTTCGCAATATTCCCAATCAAAGCCTTCCTTGGCCATACCAAGAGCAATTATGATGTCAATATCATCTTTATTACTTATATTTGCTAAATATTCTTTAATTTTTTTCCGGTATTCAACTTGATCCTGCACTAAATCGGCTATCCGCAAGACCCGACCATCTTTCGATTTTACAACCTTTACACCATGCTCATCGGTAGAAATTTCATCACCGATTAACTCAATAATCTTGATGGCAGCATCATATTTATCTTCTGTTGACTCTCGGGAATTCACATTAGGAATATGTATAATAGTTTTTTTGTTGGTGTCTAGGACTTTACCTAAAGCCACGATATATGATTCATCATAAAAATGATAGGCCATATTAAAGTACTTCATATATTTGTAGCCATTTAACTGTTCATAATAGGTATAAACAATTTCAGTGAATTTACTTTCATCTTCTGGAAGCAATATAGGTCTACGATCACCACGGAAGTATGATCCTGTCATTGCCACAACATGCACATTAGTTTTATTCATAACCTTGTTGAGCACCATGGTATAAAAGCCAAGCTGCAATATCAGCCAGATTAATTTAGATTCTGTCAGGGAGTCAGTCGAGCGGGCTAATGATGTGATGTTGGGTAAGGTTAAGGGTTAGCCCTGAAATTCGTTTCTTCGATACTATATCATATACACATAAGGCTACATACGGCTATGTTTTATGTATTCAAATTATAAATTTTTCAAATAAGGAGACTTTAATGTCGAATAAAAAAGATACAGCACGGGGTGGTAACACCATAACAGATAAAGTATGGAAGAAGGGTAAAATAATTAATGGTGAAAACCCTAATGTTTGGCGTAAAGAT
Source organism: Rickettsiales bacterium (assembly GCA_965262395.1). Lineage (GTDB taxonomy): Bacteria > Pseudomonadota > Alphaproteobacteria > Rickettsiales > Anaplasmataceae > CBDHFF01. The sequence goes on along the minus strand of OZ253531.1, from coordinate 142,723 downwards.
TGCGAAGGAAAGAAAATACGACGCGCCTCTCATGGCACTAAAGGTGAGTATGCTTGGGAGAGGGATCATATAAAGCCGAAATCAAAGGGTGGAAAGGATGGGTTGGATAACTTGCAACCTCTGAATACAAAAGCAAATAGAGAAAAATCAGACACATATCCACATAAGAAGTAATTTTTATACCAAGATAGAGTCTGATTACTGAATCAGTAAGTATGGTGTATACAGAATGCAGTCAACAAGCAATTTTACTAAGAGTGACATACAGTGATCAAGAGAAAGTTGACACTCCCACTCACTGCAGCGGTGGATGGCCACGCAGCTTTTTATTGTAATAAACAGTAGGATACACCATCCATTGCCGCCAATTGCAGTGATTTTTCATTCCTATCTCACTCACTGCAGTGGTGGATGGCCACGCAGCTTTTTATTGTAATAAACAGCAGGATACACCATCCATTGTCGCCAATTGCAGTGATTTTTCATTCCTATCTCACTCACTGCAGTGGTGGATGGCCACGCAGCTTTTTATTATAATAAACAGTAGGATACACCATCCATTGCCGCCAATTGCAGTGATTTTTCATTCCTATCTCACTCACTGCAGTGGTGGATGGCCACGCAGCTTTTTATTATAATAAACAGTAGGATGCACCATCTATTGTCGCCAATTGCAGTGATTTTTTATCCTGATTGGCTGATAATAAAGGGTAGGATGCATCTTATTGTAATGAACAGCAGGATACACCATCTATTGCCTCCAATTGCAGTGATTTTTCATCCTGATTTGCAATAAAACTAAAAGTAGATGGCTCCAATCCTTTTTCATACTGTTGCAATGCCGTATATATATCAGGATATTCCATTTTAATAATATCTAGCATGCGCTGTGCAGACTCCGCTAGCAACCTGCATCATTTGCTACCCAACCTTCAATCTCTTTCGTGAACGTACCAGGCAATGATCTAATGGGCAAAGATTCGATCATCGCTGAAAAGTTCATATTCTGAATCACATACAAGATACGGAGTATTTTCTGTTGCCTTTTAGGCGATAAATCAGGGAAGCGCTTTAGCACTGATTCAAACACTTCATAATCCTTATTCTGCATATTACAAAGTTCGCAGTCAAAACTAACCAAACGATGTTTTCCTGTTGCCTGGTTATACATGAACCCCATATTCTGGACGGGGTCTCTCTTACCAATCAGATCATTACATATCATAATTTGACTACTGTTATCTACCTTCTCTAATATAGCAGTGTTATCGTCATCAAATATCCCATTCATCCAATGACCAAAATTATATTCCTCATCTTTACCCAAATCATCCTTAGACAGGAGCCATAATTCTTCTTTCTTAGTAGTATTATCTGTAATCTTTTGAGTGTGAGTCTTAGTACCGCAGCCCAGTGCATGGACAATCTGAGACAAAACAATCTCCTTATAGTGTCTTCTATATTCCCATGTACATACATCATTTCCTGGTTCTAATATATCAGGATGTGCTTCACTACCTCGTGGTTCTATTAATGTAAAATATTTTGCATGATATGCAACACGTGCAGGGCCTAATCTATCCTTACATATTATACTCTTCCTAGGAACGTAACCTACATAACAAGAGTGAGCTCCCGTAGTCTGAAGAGCAGATTCTTGTGAGTCATTGTGAGCAACTTCCTCTGCTTCGCTTAATGGCAACACAGTAATTCGTTTCTCATCCATCCTCTTTTTTGATTGATCAGGAGTAACTCTAACTTCTTCTCCATTGACTGTGAAAACGATCTCATGAAGCTGATCATCTCGAGCCACATGCTGTGGTGTAAGATAAAATTTATAATGATCTTCACTTCGAGCAGTGCCCATATTCTCAGTGGGAAATTCTGCAATCTTCCTGCCCTCAAGACATCTGTAAAACTTCCCAGCTTTTTCAACAAACAGAGCGTTTGAATTTTCCCCTGTTGTTATACATCTGTATACTTTACAACCATTCAATTTTGCTGTTTGAGTATTCTGCGACATAATATGTTTGCTAATAAATTAACTTCTTTAATCTTAAGATCTCTAACCTATATTGTCAATTTCTCACAAGCAAATTACCGCCTACACGAAAGCAGCAGCAGGGATTTAAGCTTCAATAAGAGCGCTCACACAGATCATGTTGGAAAAAGCAAATTACCGCCTACACGAAGGCAGCAGCAGGGATTCAAGCTTCAATAAGAGCGCTCACGCAGATCATGTTGGAAAAAGCAAATTACCGCCTACACGAAAGCAGCAGCAGGGATTTAAGCTTCAATAAGAGCGCTCACACAGATCATGTTGGAAAAAGCAAATTACCGCCTACACGAAAGCAGCAGCAGGGATTCAAGCTTCAATAAGAGCGCTCACACAGATCATGTTGGAAAAAGCAAATTACCGCCTACACGAAAGCAGCAGCAGGGATTTAAGCTTCAATAAGAGCGCTCACACAGATCATGTTGGAAAAATATTAGTTAACTATATATACTTTATGTAGGTCGTTTATATTACACTTTTATAATAATTATGTTGTCTGAATGTTGTCTGAATGTTGTCTGATATGCGTTAATTTTTGTGAATTTAATCTTTGCAAAATGATATACTCCTCCCAATCCTCGAAGGAGAGGGTTTTATATCGTTTTATCCATTTCCTCTGAACGAGGCGGCAAATTTGGTCTCTACTTCCCTCACGGGACAATCATAAGTATTGAGGCAATTAGTGCTCCTTAAATAGCATTACAAGTAAGGATGCTAATTATCTATATAGCATCAAATTGAGGCAGTTATTTGTTGTCTGTAATTTCTGAATCCATGACACGTCTGCACTATGAATGATTTCTACTGCGATCACTTGCTATAAAGAATTATCTTATAATTTTTCTATATTGTATATAGAAAATGACTAACTTTATATGACAAATCATAGATAAATTTATGCTAGTCTCTATCTGCTATATACGGTTTTGCATGGTCAAATTGATTCATTGAAGATCCAATTTCGACTGGATAAGGATTGATTGCTATGTAAAATGTTGCTGGGCATAGTAGTATGCCGTAGAAGGTTTAGTAAGAAGCCCAACAAGCTCAACAGCGCGGCAAGATTGAGTTTCCTGTGGTACTTGTCCTACTTCCTCGAAGCCAGAGACTGCGTCAGACAAAGTGCTGGGGTTATATTCTGGCATTGTCTGTTCTACTTCTTCAGCTTGACCTGGATCTATTCTAGCAAATTTCGCAGGATTAAGCAGGACATTTTCTAGCATTGTAAGTATTGCTATTAATTCTAATCGCGGATAATCTTCATACCTTGTACCAACAGTGATTTCTTCGCGTATACTCTTTGTAACCTCTATAGTGCTAAAACGGTCTCCATGGGATGCATTAATTATTCGGCGCATTAGCAACGGGATGAGTGTTGTTATTGCTTCCTTTATGTATAATTGATGCTTAGCTTCTGCTTGTTGCACGTACCTCTCTAATGCATCTTGATTTTGTGCTTCTCTATCGATTGCCATAATAAGCAATGATTCTTCTGTATGTCCATATTCATTTTGTTCGAGAACACGAGCTAGGCACTTCTCCTTCTGCCTCTCCTTCTGCCTCTGGAGCTTGTGCTGGCTAGATGAATACCTGTCACGAACAAGCTGGTTTAAAGGGCAAGGATCGTCCATCATGTTCCCACGAAAATGAAGTATGGAATCTAGCACAACTAAGACTGTATTGATCTGAGTACTAGAGAGGGTTGGTATCTGATCGAAAGTATAGTCATCCTGATTACTATGCTTCTTGATATACATACGCAGCCCTATATTGACAGTTGCGCGGGCAGATAGGGTTAATGAGAGGCTGTCATCTAAAAGAGCACTTGCAAATCTCTTTTCAAGAGACTCCTCTAATCGTTCATCTTGAAGCGCCTGCGTATATATCGCTTCAAGTAATTCTTTACATGTTCTATCAGTTCTTTTAATCTTTGGGTCAAATATTTGTGTAGTGCTTAACATCAATAATGCGTGTTCTAGTATAATTGGCAAGAAATGTCTTTCTATGCTGTATATAGTTAAGTATAGATTACAATAACCTTTGTCTGTCTTTGAGGCCCTCTCCCGCTCCCTTAGGAGGTTCTGTAAGAACGATGATGCAGATTGCAGAACTACTAATGCTTTTTCATAAGTCTCAAGATTATTTCTACCTTGCTGAATTTCAGGATTACCTTTATTCCTGCCTTTACCTTTATTCCTGCCTTTACCTTTATTCCTGCCTTTAGTCTTATCTTCTATCGTGAGCCCTAGAATGTTACTACGATTACTCCGAGTAACTTTGAATAACGCGGCGGTTAATAGTACATATTGATAGAGTGTGTTGGTACTTTCCTTTGTAGTTTGTGCTTTAAACTCTTCTATAGGACGTTGCATATATTCTTGAATGAAACTTATTATAGACTTATCTAGTACTTGACATATGGTGTTATATACCAGTAACTGCGGCCTACAGATTGATTGCCCCTTGCCGTGCACAATTAATGCTGGGTCATGGTATAGATATATTGCAGTCACACCTTGCTTTATGCGAATCTCAGAAGCTCCTTTTCCTGAAGTCCAGGAATCATATTCTATACTATAGAAAACATTATATCCAATAGCATTTTCTTCTGTCAAAGCAAGTCTGAATTCTGTTGCTGCTTCTTCTCCTTCTGCGATTTTATGAAGTATTATCCCATCTTTCTCTACAGTAACTCTGAACTTTATGCTTTCTCTACACAGTACTACCCTACATTTATCAGGAATAAATTCGAATTCTTGTCCTCCTATATGCAGTTTCATCCCATCTGTATCAGAAATAAATTCGAATTCTTGTCCTCCTATATGCAGTTTCATCCCATCTGTATCAGAAATAAGTTTGAACGTTTGATCTCCTATAGGCAGTGTCTGTACATCGTTCTCTACAGTAATTTTTGATTTTCGATTTTTTGCACGCCCTGTCATCGTAGATTTATCTGTAGTAATGAGACCTTTTGTTTGGTTTTTTTGTCCTTTAGCATTAGTCTGGCGTACTTTGTGCCGTCCTACTCTTGTTGTATTAGCCTGAGTTAAGCGAGATGTGGGGTATGCATTTCCCCCTAGCAGAGCAGGGAACATACCCTGGTACTCACGGCCGCTTGGGCCGGCTCCAGTATATTGGCCAGCTGGCGCTACCGGAGCCTGCTGTAACTGGGGTGCCTTACTTCTCATTCCATGTTTTTTCATCACGACTACATCTTCAGCTGCAGAATCAGGAGATTGATACTCAGTTGAGTAACTTGTTGATTGGTCTAAAGGATTGGGCATACTCCATCTCTGATCTTGAGTCGTCCAGGTCTGGGTTGTGGGCATATCCTGATTTGAGGTCATACATTGGGCGCTGTAATCCATCAACGTTGGCGTTGCGCCATTAGTGTAATCTCCTAAATAAGGCTGCACGCCATTAGGCGCTATTCCATATACAACCTCTTGATCAGTGTTGGATTCTAAGCAATCCAGTCCTGCACCTACAGCACCATAAAACGAACTATATTGTGTATAATCCAGTGCTCGCGCGGAGTAGTCTAGCTCGGGTAAACCTTCTTGTTCTTCACCTGTAATATCATGAAACGAACTACCTTGTGTCTGATTCAGTATTTGCAAAGAGTAGCCTATTTGTTCTGCAGTTGAATCATCTCTGTTATATAATTGTGATTCGCTGTCCACCCTTCTATATTTTGTAGGAACTTCATTTTCATCTTCATCTTCATAATATTGACGTTTTCTTAAGCGACTTGCCTGTTGTTCTAAAAAATTAGGCGGTGTCCCCTTTTGGTCTCGAGGCGTTCCGTCCTGATCTTGAGGCAGCCCTCCCTGAGCTGTGGTCAGGCTCCAATCTGAGCTCGTATATTGGCTACTAGAGTCCATCAAAGTTAGTGCTGCGTCCTGATGATTTTCTGGATAGAGCTGTATGTGAGTAGGCGCTGCTCCATGTGAAATCTCTCGAGAAGCGCTGGGTATTGGATAGGGCGGTTCTATACTTGTAATATCATCCACAGGAGAACCATATTGCACACATGATTCTAGCGCACGGGAACCTCCTTGTGTTGCATCTGCATTACCATCAAACGAACTAAAGTGTGTGTCGAAGCTTGGTGCAAAGGAGGCTCCTTGTACTGTTCCTGAATAGCTTGATTCTAATCCTGATAAAGTTGCGGATGATTGATCTAGTATCTCTTGTACTGTAGCTTTAATATCACTGATTATGTACTTACCAGGCTGATTAGGAAAAATATCAAGTTCGCCATTGATTATTATCGTATGCCCCTCTTCAGAGGATAGATCTATCGATCCGATTGTCAGTTCTATTGTCGATTGATTGCCTTTTTTCTTTATACTTCCCCGTATGCATGGCTCCGGATCCATGAAAAATTCAGGATATAATTCATTCTTTTTGCACGTTCCATCTACCATCTCTGCATGGTTAATTATAGCAACTGCCTCTATACAAAAAGTACGCAATGCATTATCGTCTTTTGTATTTATATTTATATATATAGATACTGATTTTCCATCATCGCTGTTCCAGTGTACCTGAATAGCCCCCTCTATTGTAATGACTCTACTCAATAACAGTGCAAGATTATCCATTATCTTCCTCCATACATAATTAGATCATTATTGATTAGTATTATAATACTAATTACTTTATTTTGCAATCCAAACCATGAAATAAAGTTAAATTGTTAATTATTTCTCTTTCTTTTTAACTGAAAACTTCCTGTCCTGCTGATATTGCAACACAGGGTGCTAAATTTCTGGATGGTAGCTGGTCAATGATCAGCATCATTCACGCAAGTTTCTGTCCTGCCGATAATGCGTGCTGCTCCTTGTGGGATGGCTGTCCGTAGCTGTGCAGGGTGGTGTCAATTGAGGAATGACCCAGGGATTTCCTGGTCGCATTGAGAAAATTCGGGGATTGATCGGCCGCAAAATGTGCCATGGTGTGCCTGAAATTATGCACTCGGTAATATGGATTTCCAGCCTATGTGAAGGCATTTTTGAAGATGTTCGCAAGGGTCGAATTGGAGCGTATTACTGCTTTTGTGAGGTGTATTTCCAGCAGATTTTGTTGGTTCTAATTATTCTCCATCTTAGGGAATAATGGATCATTTTTGGTGAAATTATAGGTAGATTTTAACAGATTTTTCCAGTCAATTATTAGCTTGAGCAGCTCTTTGAAATTCATGAAACTGACTTGCCTTGATTTGGCAAATTTTACGCTTATATCTCTGGGATTTATATCTAAAAAATATTGCCCGTCTTTTGCAATTATATTTTTAATCTTCAGAGTTTTAAGCTCCGCAACCCTTGATCCACAGCAAGTTTGTAGAGCAATAATTGCCTTGTCACGCCTCTGGATTAAGTGCTTATAGGGCATTTGTGCAATAGTATTTATAATTTCTTTATAGCTGTAGCATGGCTGATAATTAGTGGCTTTTGCTGCTCGTTGCTGATTTTTGGAGAGATTTAAATAGTCGATATCGTTATATTTTATCCTGATTTTATAGTGTTTCTGTCTTTCCAGCCAAGCAAGAAAACAGCGTAATTCTCTGAGATTATTTGACACATATGTCAGTGATTTTGAGTTAATTAAGTGGGTTATATATGTGTCCGCAATATGCTTATTGAAGCCGCTGAAGGTCTAAAACTATAGGTGGATTTCAAGCCTTCGCAGATGCTCCAATATCGCCAAAACTGTCTTCCTATTTTTCTTCATGGCTCGAGTAATATGCAGCCTGTAATCGTATTTTATTCGCTCATTCTTGGCATTATATTTTATCTTTTTGACGGTTGTTTTCTGATTGGCCAGCTCAGTATTTGCGGCCTTTTGTTTCAGTGGATTCTGTGCTGTCGGATATTTGTTTCTTGGCTATGTGTTTGTAATTTTAGTGAATTTTTGTCTCTCAGGTTCTAATAAGAATTTGTTTCTTGGCTATGTATTTGCAACCTCTTTCTCAGTGAATTTTGTACCGTCAAGCTGAGAAAGTTGTATGTTTTTATGCTCAAATAAGGGCAAGGATGATGCTCATTAAGTTGAGTGTTTACGCTGGAAAACGCACGTTTGTCTAATGCCACCAGGTCGAACAATCTTTGCAATTCAGGATAATCAGCCCATTTATAAATTCTGTGCATTCTGCTTTGACATTTGGAGCAGTATGATTTTGTCTGAATTTTATCTGCCAGCACTAATGCACCCAATATTTTTTTATGGGGCATTCTGGATTCTTTGCACTTCATGCAGAAGCTTTCCCCTAGTTCGCAAACAGCTTTGTGCTTGCAGTTCTCCTTTCTTTTATATTATTAATCATGTCCCAGCAGGGTATAATTCTATCATTCAAATATCTTTTTATATTTTCTAATGTAGAGTGAACAAATTCTGTGTCTGTATTTCTACTTAATATCTTAAAGAACGCATCTTTTTGGCACTCAAGTCCTTTCATATCAGCAACTATCATATCAATGCAATCTACAAATATTAGATTATTCTTATCGTTATACTGCTTGATAAATTTATCTATTGTGTCGGCGTCTTTCAATGGTTTAACAATAGCTGCGTCCACTGCATTTATCATTACTGTGCATGTATGATGACTTTTTCTTATATTATCTATATTTTGTTTAATACCATCACTAAATCCCTTGATGTCTGGGTATACGAATATTATTTCAGGGAAGTTGCTTCTATTACTCATTGGTAGAGCGATAAAATAATGCCTCCTTGTGTAATGTAATTTTAGAATGTTCATTATTGGCTGAATAATGGATTCATCGTGTAATATTACCACGTGTGGTCCATCTTTGACTTTGATTTCAGGGCATCACAATCCTTGCAGGCGTGCTGTATAATAGTAATATCCCATTGGTCTGCCACGATCTCTATTGGCATTGAAATCTTTATTCATAAAACGTGAGACTTTATACCGTAAGTGTAAGATATTATCTTTATTGGTATATCCGCATTTTCATTCAGGCTTAAGATTTTTTGCTTTACTTGTTCAGTTAATTTTATTTCTAATTCTGCTGTGATGGGAACATTCTCTTCCACAATTTTGTGACTATCATTCAACTCAGGAGCAAGATTGAACATGTCATTCAATACTCGTGACATGAGATTTAATAAACTAGTCTTTCCAGAGCAATTTACTCCTATAATTGGTAACAATCCAGCATTTGGTAGGAATTTTACTACTATTCTGTCCATGAAAGGTACATTGCACAGTGTAATTTGAACTAACCTCATTTTGCTAATTTGATACTATACAGTTTGAGGGTTTAGGTAACATTCTGCTTTGCTAATTTGACTAGTAGTTAATAACTGTATAATGTAAAATTACTCTTACAAAATACAATTACTAAGCTAAGAATACACACACCATAATCCAGAATATTGATAAGATATTATTATCTTTGGTTTAGGCTATAGCAGCAGTGTTAACTCTGTTTCTGCTTGTTCCTCCCCTGTTTAGATAATTGCCTCCTGGTCCGGGAGTGCATTCTATACTATACTGATGTTACGGACCTTTCTTCGGCAAAATCAACTACGTATAGTTTTGGTTCAGAGGCGGCAGCATTTTTTCCAAGATAAGCCTGACTTGCACCTGTACAAGTTGTTCTTGAAGGCTTTCCTGTGTGTGCTGCTGCTGCAGGAAGATTAGCAGTAGCAGCGCTATCTGTATTCCTAATACTTTCTGGTGCAACTTCTTTCCTTCCACTGTGGAAGCCAGCTCTTTCACAGTCTCTTACAAAGTCCACGATGTTTTGTCTACTTCTCGTTAGCTCTGCACGTCCCTCTGTGTAATATTGTCTCATTTCTTCTTCTGTGCAATGAGGTATAGCCATAGCACATTCAGATGTTTCGTGGGATAAAGAAGGCGCCCTTGCTTCAATTATTTTGGTAATTTTTGTCAGCGTGTCGAACCTTTTTTGAAATTTATCGAAACGGAATGCTTCTGCTGAAAATGGGAATAGCTCATTGAATTTGTCAATTGTTTCCTTTAGCTTTCTTAAGCATTTTTCTTCATCTTTTACTGCAGCTTCCAGATATTCTTGATATTGTTCAAGTATAGTAATGACTCCTGTAAGATAACAACGTGCGTAATCAGGGCAATCATAGTAATCTGGGTTATCTCTTATATATTTTAAAGATTCTATTTCTACGTCAAGGTTATGATTGCTACAGATCAAGCCCTTATGCATCTTACTTATTCCTTTTTCACCTATTATTCCCTGAGCAGTACAATAGATATATAAATTTCTCTTGTTCTCGGTACGATTGTCCTGAAGTAATTGCTGCCTGGTATAATTTTCTGTCACTTTAATTACATCGCTCATCCCGAATGCAACATTACTTCTAGGGTTAACAAAGCCTGCCTTTCCATTTGCTTCATGCTGCAGATCACTGTCGACCATGACCGGAACAGACTCCGCGGCTAGATATGTGATTGGTCTTATATAAGGTTTATCACGATACTTGATATGCAACCCAAGTATCAAACCTGAACCTAATTTGTCTGTACGTTGACTATGTATGAAATCTTTATTCATGTGCTGCATCTTAATAGAAAGACGTGATAATTTTGCCATATCTTTTTTGTTCTCTATTAGAGAACGCAATATATGTTGAGATGTACTGCCGGGCAACCTAGTAATAAAGAAATACATAAGATAATCCAGCTTCGTCTTTAAATCATCACTGCAATGATCCTCATATGTACTATCAGATTTCATGATCATCTCTATTACTTTTTTACTAGGAGTTGTTGCTCTAATTTCTTCTTCTGTTCTTAATTGATGCATAAAATCCATATCTATTGCACAAGAACGAGATCTAAGCTCTCTTTGTATTGCTTGTAAATCTAAAATTTGATGGCCGTCATCTTTCCAGCAGTATATATGTGCCTTGATCTTATCATTCCTTTCTATGAAAACTAAATTGATACATTTTTTAATTGGCATATGAAAAAGAAGATCTATATCATTTAATGGTATACTCAATAGGTTTTTACCTTGATGATATGCATCACTGTAAGTATCATATGCGCCTATGATACTATCGGTAAAGAAGCGTTGATAAAACAATTCGTTCCTATGGTGTGCTAAAAAATCTTGTAACTGCGCTTCAGAATAAGAATTAATAGTATCAGGTGTAATTTCTGGGTTTCTAATCTCATAATAGAAATCTCCTCTTCTAAAATATGCCAACCTACTTTCAGTACGTGAAGCTAAATATGCCTCTATTGATCTTTGATCAGGGATCGCCTGACTAAGCACCCTTATCTCTGCTCTTGTCTCCCTCATACGGCTGCTCACTATTTCATTTTTCTGTGCCTGTTTTTCTGCATCTGCTGTGCTTGCGGCAGGCCCACTATTTTTAGGTTCCATAGGGGCAGTTGATAAGAATTTTTGCAGTTCTATAGATGTTCTTCCTGTCCCATTTGCTGTTGAGCCTATCTCAAAAGTTCCGTATTGAGCTTTCTTCTTAGTTTGTTTCTGACCAAATAATGGCATAACGTACTCCTTATCATACAGATAGACACGATACTATTATATCATGTGAACGCTATAAGGCACAATAATATTATTAATAATTAAATCTTTAGTCAGAATAGAATTCTGTATGAATCATTATATAGGTAAGGTTAATTATTATATCCTATCCCTCAATTTTTAGCGCACATAGACAAATAGGCAATGCAGTGCCACCAGTTTTTGTGTGGTATATAGCAAAAACAATATAAGATTTCTTAGATGAAAATCTATGAGTAGAATAAACAAATTTTTTTCCAAGACTCGGATATCAAATCAACAGTACAAGATAAACTACCTAGATTTTTTAATTAGAGGAACCTCAGCATTCAAGGGATGGCAAGCTTGGAATGGAGATAGGTTCTGTGAGAGAAAAAATTATTATAGAATTGATGATATTATCAAAAACCGTATATAGCAGATACAAGGCTACCATAAATTTATCTATGTTATATGTAGTTTTACATAATACTATCAACGAACACGTAGTCATTCTGTAACTATTATAAAAAACCGTATATAGCAGATACAAAACTACCATAAATTTATCTATGATTTGTCGTATGAGTTAGTCATTTTTTATATAGCAAGATTATAAAAAAATTCTCTATAGCACGTGATTTGAGTAGGAATAATTCATAGGGCAATCACGCTACTGATTCATAAATTGTATATAACAAATATTGATTTTAAATTGCTATTACATAGAACAATAGTATACTTGCCTGTAATCATATTTAAGAAAAACTAGTTGCTCTATTTTTTATAATTCATTTGTTCAAAAAATCTAAGTTCCCCCAGTATTTTTTAGCCCGATTACGTGAATCAAATGGGGCTGGTGATGCGCTCATTATCAACGTCGAATATAACCTCATATCCTTTAGCATCTTAAGATCTTAAAACTTTTTACTGCAGGCATTCATAGTCCCAAAACACTAATCTAGCTGTATAAGAAACTGATTTCAGCATAAAGATTATTGATAGCTTCAGTTAATAACTTTGCTTGGATTGAATTACATACACAAGGTTGCAAATTCAACAAGTATCAAGGAAATAAATCTTGATTTTCAGAAGCCTAAGATCTTTCTTATCACTCACAAACATTTTCCTGATATAGATCCTCTCTGCAACGAAGTATGTCTACAAACGTAAGAATATCCACTTTCTACCTATTAATTATAAGTTAATGGTTTTATGAAACATTAGTTGAAAATTAATCCATACATTATGTGCATCCTATGAAATCAAGTATCAAGTATCAAGTATCAAGTCAGTTAGTATCCAGAATTTTCGTTGTTTCAAGGACTATAAAATAGTATTTGATACTGAGAAAGATGGCAAAGATGGCAAAACTTCCAATGTAATATTGGTAGGAAAAAATGGGCAAGGTAAAACTACCATATTGGAAGCAATATATTATGCTCTCTCCCCAACTTGGAAAGTAAAGAATTGGATTGATATCAGTGACTTTCAGTGTATACATGAGAATATTGAAATTACTATAGAATTTAGTGATTGCATTAGATTTACATCTAAAGCTCAAAGTGCATTCTCTATAAATAAAATTATATGTACTATAAACCGTAGAAAACAAGGAAGCACAAGTGATTTCTCTGACCCTTTTATTTTCGAGTACCAGTTTTATGAAGGCGATAAGAAGAAGGATATTGATGGTCAAGGTTATGGTCAAAATAACTTACCCAAAGAATTCACTGATGAACTAAAAGTATATTATTTATCCAGGAATCGAGAATCGGACACAGAACAGAGATTTGGAAGTATTTTCAAGGAGTTGATGGATGAATTCAATTGGCGGGTATTAAATAAACTAGATAAGAATGTAGAATCTCAGAATAATGATGGGCCAGATAAGAATGTAGAATCTCAGAATAATGATGGGCCAGATAAGAAGTTAAATAAGAAGTTAAAAAAAATATTGGCTAAATATTATGAGAAAGCAACCTTATATACAGAAAAATTAAGGAAGCATCAAGTTCCGCTAATAGAATATCCTGAGGAAGCAGAACTCAAATCAGAAGATTTGAAATCAATATTAAATGATGTATCTAAGCTTAAAAAAGAGATATTAACTGCCAGTTTTCAAGGAATGTATACAATGCTTCAGAAAGTTATGATGAAATCAACGGATGATCCATCAGACACAACACAAGCAATAGAGTCACCCGAAAAAGAATTTGAATCGACAAAGGATGTATTCAAGACTATACACGAGATGTTTACGGCTGGAACTATAGATAATATAAAAAGCTCATCATCAAAAATTACCAATGCCATCACGAAATTGTCAGAAGAATTTAGAAAATTTGATTGCAATTATCCAGACAAAATAAAGCTAGAATTATTAGATATACACAGGCCATTTAAGAATGCATTCTTAGGTATTAATAATGGCACTACTACAACTAAGCTTACTAAGTCTGGTTCAGGAGTTGCGCTGATTACATCACTGCTATTATTGGAAGCCATACGAGAATTACAAAATAAAGAAAAGGAACAACAACATACAATATTGCTAATTGATGAGCCAGAAATGCACCTGCATCCCCAATGGCAGTATAAGCTGAGGGATAGGTTATCTGACGCCGAATATCAAGTGATTTATACAACCCATTCAGTCACAATGATTGATATTAGATATGCTGAGAATATATATAGGGTTAGTCATTCCTCAGAAAAGGATAAGAAATCAGGAGAATCACAAAACCATGATGTAAAATCAAAAACAAAGCAAGAAGCTGCGAAATCAAAAAAACATGATGCAAAGCCAAAAACAAAGCAAGAAGCTGCGAAAAATTTCAAAAAAATGTATGGAATAATATCCCATGAAAACGCTAACTCACCAAGATTCTGGGCTTGGAGACAGGAGTATAATGAAATGTTTTTTGCTGACAAGGTTATTCTTGTAGAGGGACCTGATGATAGAAATACATTAAGATATCTTATTATAGAAGAAGATAATATACTAAATGAATATACGAATGTATTTATTTTGCCTGCAAATGGTAAAGGGAAGATGTGTAAAATTATTCCTTATTTGAAAGCACTTGAGATTCCTCTTTTTGTGATTTATGACTCAGATGGCAGCGGTAAGAATGAGGAAGACAACCAAAAAATAAATAAGGCAATATATAAGCAAGACATTGATGAGGCCCCTAAGAAAAAAATAGAAGAAGGCAAATCACATTTTGCATTCAAAACTAATCTCAATGACGCTATCGGTATAGAGAAGGAATGTTGGCAAGCAATTAAAGATCCTCAATTCATATATCTTGTATTAAAGTATGAAGTTGCTCTAGACCCTGAGAGGAAGGGGCTTGCAGAGGAAGTTTCGGAATATATAGAAAAAATCGAAAAAAGACTAGAAAAGTTGAAAGAATGGCTAGAAGGAAAGGGATCCGAAACGTATAAAGAAAGTGAATTCACTAACCTCCAGAAGAAGTTGCAAGAATGGCTAGCCGTATCAAAGGGTGGAAAGGATGGGTTGGATAACTTGCAACCTCTGAATACAAAAGCAAATAGAGAAAAATCAAACACATATCCACATAAGAAGTAATTTTTATACCAAGATAGAGTCTGATTACTGAATCAGTAAGTATGGTGTATACAGAATGCAGTCAACAAGCAATTTTACTAAGAGTGACATACAGTGATCAAGAGAAAGTTGACACTCCCACTCACTGCAGCGGTGGATGGCCACGCAGCTTTTTATTGTAATGAACAGCAGGATACACCATCCATTGCCGCCAATTACAGTGATTTTTCATTCCTATCTCACTCACTGCAGTGGTGGATGGCCACGCAGCTTTTTATTATAATGAACAGTAGGATACACCATCCATTGCCGCCAATTGCAGTGATTTTTCATTCCTATCTCACTCACTGCAGCGGTGAATGGCCACGCAGCTTTTTATTATAATAAACAGCAGGATACACCATCTATTGTCGCCAATTGCAGTGATTTTTTATCCTGATTGGCTGATAATAAAGGGTAGGATGCATCTTATTGTAATGAACAGCAGGATACATCATCCATTGCCGCCAATTGCAGTGATTTTTCATCCTGATTTGCAATAAAACTAAAAGTAGATGGCTCCAATCCTTTTTCATATTGTTGCAATGCCGTATATATATCAGGATATTCCATTTTAATAATATCTAGCATGCGCTGTGCAGACTGCGTTAGCAATCTACCTCCTTCATTTGCTGCCCAACCTTCAATCTCTTTCGTGAACGTACCAGGCAATGATCTAATGGGCAAAGATTCGATCATCGCTGAAAAGTTCATATTCTGAATCACATACAAGATACGGAGTATTTTCTGTTGCCTTTTAGGCGATAAATCAGGGAAGCGCTTTAGCACTGATTCAAACACTTCATAATCCTTATTCTGCATATTACAAAGTTCGCAGTCAAAACTAACCAAACGATGTTTTCCTGTTGCCTGGTTATACATGAACCCCATATTCTGGACGGGGTCTCTCTTACCAATCAGATCATTACATATCATAATTTGACTACTGTTATCTACCTTCTCTAATATAGCAGTGTTATCGTCATCAAATATCCCATTCATCCAATGACCAAAATTATATTCCTCATCTTTACCCAAATCATCCTTAGACAGGAGCCATAATTCTTCTTTCTTAGTAGTATTATCTGTAATCTTTTGAGTGTGAGTCTTAGTACCGCAGCCCAGTGCATGGACAATCTGAGACAAAACAATCTCCTTATAGTGTCTTCTATATTCCCATGTACATACATCATTTCCTGGTTCTAATATATCAGGATGTGCTTCACTACCTCGTGGTTCTATTAATGTAAAATATTTTGCATGATATGCAACACGTGCAGGGCCTAATCTATCCTTACATATTATACTCTTCCTAGGAACGTAACCTACATAACAAGAGTGAGCTCCCGTAGTCTGAAGAGCAAATTCTTGTGAGTCATTGTGAGCAACTTCCTCTGCTTCGCTTAATGGCAACACAGTAATTCGTTTCTCATCCATCCTCTTTTTTGATTGATCAGGAGTAACTCTAACTTCTTCTCCATTGACTGTGAAAACGATCTCATGAAGCTGATCATCTCGAGTCACATGCTGTGGTGTAAGATAAAATTTATAATGATCTTCACTTCGAGCAGTGCCCATATTCTCAGTGGGAAATTCTGCAATCTTCCTGCCCTCAAGACATCTGTAAAACTTCCCAGCTTTTTCAACAAACAGAGCGTTTGAATTTTCCCCTGTTGTTATACATATGTATACTTTACAACCATTCAATTTTGCTGTTTGAGTATTCTGCGACATAATATGTTTGCTAATAAATTAACTTCTTTAATCTTAAGATCTCTAACCTATATTGTCAATTTCTCACAAGCAAATTACCGCCTACACGAAAGCAGCAGCAGGGATTCAAGCTTCAATAAGAGCGCTCACGCAGATCATGTTGGAAAAAGCAAATTACCGCCTACACGAAAGCAGCAGCAGGGATTCAAGCTTCAATAAGAGCGCTCACACAGATCATGTTGGAAAAAGCAAATTACCGCCTACACGAAAGCAGCAGCAGGGATTCAAGCTTCAATAAGAGCGCTCACACAGATCATGTTGGAAAAAGCAAATTACCGCCTACACGAAAGCAGCAGCAGGGATTCAAGCTTCAATAAGAGCGCTCACACAGATCATGTTGGAAAAATATTAGTTAACTATATATACTTTATGTAGGTCGTTTATATTACACTTTTATAATAATTATGTTGTCTGAATGTTGTCTGAATGTTGTCTGATATGCGTTAATTTTTGTGAATTTAATCTTTGCAAAATGATATACTCCTCCCAATTCTCGAAGGAGAGGGTTTTAATACATCTGTCTTTAATTGTTTGTATGAATCAGTATGTAATTATGATTGTCACTGCACTATTTTACATCATTAGAACGTGTATGTTTATTTGGTCCAACAACATTAGAAACAAAATTCTTACGTCCGAATATTTCATCATATAACATCTTTAGCATAATGAATTTCATTATCATTAAGCTGCATGTAAAATACTTCATCCTCTCTCAACAGCCGCTTTAGTAATTCCAATCGATCACGCACAGGCCGAGCCAGATAGAATGCTATAGGCCCATCATCATGTTTAAAGGCGTTGCTAGTTATACGGCGGGTCGATATAAATACATTTACCTTGCCAGTATATTCAGCTTCCAATGCCTTCAATGCAAGCAAATTATCTCCAAAAATCAGTTTATTATCCGAAGATATCATTTTCACTTACTGTCTCAGAAGCATGGTAGGATTCTCCTGGCCCTTCCAGCCGGATATGTGGTTTTAGTTTCGGTTTTTTCTCCTTGCCGATCCACGTTAGCTCTAATTTCTGGTTGCTAATCATATTTACCTCTGTTGTAGTCTCCATCGCACACTCTTTATGCAGCCATTAGGGTGAGTGTTGACGCTCGACAACACACGTTCGTTTACAATCGCTACAGCCCTATATTCTGCATACATATCAGTTGAATTATCATCATACCAGTACGTCAATCAGACTTATTTAGTGATTTTCTCTGGATCATGAAACCCCTCTTCCCCTCGCAGATCATCCAGGTCTTTCCTACAAAGCCTTACTCTTAAAGCGGCCTCTGATATCCACAAATTATCTGCTATACGCTCAACTATATCGGCATCCATAACCTTTTTGTCTCTTCTATCCTCTTTATTAACAGTGATAATATCAGAAAGAGTCACGTTCTCTTCCTTCAAGAACCTTTTTATAAATTCCTGAGGCATTAAAATACGAGAAGCAAATTCATTAGCTTCGTTCTCATGTCTTGTGCTTATATTAGGATTATAGTGACTAGAATTAGGATTAGTTCTGTACATTTTAGTGTCATTGGTGCCATCTCCTAAGATATCTTTATGTAGGACATAATGACCAAGTTCATGGGCCAGTGTGAATCTTTGTCTGTGTTTATGATGAGTTCTATTATATACTAAACTATACGCAATATTTTTGGACATCTTTTCTATATAACCAGAAACATCATCTTCCAAATTTCTCATAGCAAGCATAACCTCTGGCATATGATTAACTATAAACTCTTCTATCATAATATAGTCTTTATGACTATAAAGATCAGCAACTCTATTCTCCCATTCGGTAATTATATTATCCATCTTCTTAATCATTCCTCCTTTGCCTTATCTAGCATACTATTACTTTCTTTTACTCTAGTGCTAGCAAGGTTGGAATCTTCATCTTCATCCTCATCCTCATAAGACTTATCTTTCTCTTTTTCCTTGTCTTTAGTATTAGCAAAGCTCTTGTATTCTGTCACTAGTAAATTCCTGCATTGTATTTAATGTTCTTCTCATAACCTTTATATAATTCTCTGAATCTTTGCTGTTCATACTGCATGCACTCTGTAGCAACCGTCCTTGCCTCTAGCTCCGTAGTCTCTTTCGTATGTTTAAAGTAGTAGAAACTCACAAACAGGACGGATAGAGAGAACATTGTCATCAGCACAGATAATAATTCATGATCCTTATCCTTGAGGCTTTGCATGAAGTATTGAAGCTCTGTAGGATTTATAGATAACTCAACATGTACATTATACTCAGTGTCACCACCTTCTATTTCTTTTTCAGCATCTCTATTAGCTTCTGTTCTACGCTTCTCAAGATGCTCGCTGATTAATCTATCAACTACCTTATTAGTTTTCACTTCTATAGACTTTTCTACTATGGCCACGAAACGCTCCTCTAGATTACTAGGAATTTTGTACACATGGAATGCATATGCGCCAGTCATTATGAGAAGCATTAATAATGCAGCAATAGACCCCCACTGATCCATCCCTTTCTTACTCTCTTTTAAAGTGGGGCCCCTATTCAAATCTGAGTTATCCCCTGTTGATGACATCTCCCAGAACCTCTATGTTTGGCATAAATGATTGATTATACTATAATTTATAATAGTTGACAATTAAGAAATATTGGAAGATGCCCTCAACAGGGGATAACTCAGAGTCGGATATGGATTCGCATCTTGAAAGAGGCTAGCATTGAGAACTTAAGGACACATGATTTAAGTAGAAGATTTTGTTCTTATCAGGCCTAGTTTGGCCATAATAAGGACACATGATTTAAGTAGAGGATTTTGTTCTTATCAGGCCGAGTCAGAGCCTAATTTGGCTATAATAGACAAGCACTTAGGGCATAAAAGTCATTCATCATCGTAAGGTCTCTCCAATAGGAATTTTCCTTAACCAAGCCCAGCACATTAGAATAAGTTTGACCATCACTATTTGGGCAGTGGTGTACAAAATCCGTGGATCATTGTGTAGCGATAGTAGGAAAATTCTATAAAATTGGAATTGGAAAGCTTGGTTAACGAGATTTACGTGTGGCAGAAGTGAATGGAGAGTGATGTTTTCTTATTTAATTGTGTTCTTGCAGAAGATTACAGGCCGCAAACGGGACTAATTCAAGTTAAATTCAATGTAGTTTGACCGTATTTTTAAGGAAGATTCCAGGCTGCAAACGGGACTAATTCAAGTTAAATTCAATGTAGTTTGACCGTATTTTTAAGGAAGATTCCAGGCCGCAAACGGGACTAATTATAGTTAAATTCAATGTAGTTTGACCGTATTTTTAAGGAAGATTCCAGGCTGCAAACGGGGCTAATTCAAGTTAAATTCAATGTAGTTTGACCGTATTTTTAAGGAAGATTCCAGGCTGCAAACGGGGCTAATTCAAGTTAAATTCAATGTAGTTTGACCGTATTTTTAAGGAAGATTCCAGGCCGCAAACGGGACTAATTCAAGTTAAATTCAATGTAGTTTTACCGTATTTTTAAGGAAGATTCCAGGCCGCAAACGGGACTAATTATAGTTAACGATTTAATCTTTATCCCACAATTGGTTGCAAAATAGAACAATTAATATTATAATATTAGACAATAATGATCTAATTTGATATGAAAAGAAGTGGATAAAATTGTATGTGCATTGAACACACAAACCAAAGCAGAGGCATCTATTACGATGGAACCTGCGGAGGCAGGAGCAGACCCCGACAATCAAGGTGACATAAAGATATTTATAAAGTTAAGTTATAATAGAGAATATATTAGTAGTTATTATACTATACTTAGTATGAACATAGAAGCTCATATGCCCAACAAGGAAGGCTCAATGAAGGAAGTGTCCGTAAAGGTTGGATGCAATAAGCAATCAGAGCGCATGGATATAGAAAGAGTAATGAATGGATCTATAAAAAGAGTAGGCAATAAATCAAAAATAGAATTGCTATTGACACTAATAGATAAACATTCTGGAAACAAGGATGTAATGAGGATCAATGGCGTATTTGATATTTATTCTGGTGGAAGAAAAACACAATATATTAGCGATATTACAACCAATATAGTAACCTCATCAGAACTATCTGCATCATTATATGACGCAGCAGACGATCCAGGTTCAGCGGTAGAATTTACATCATCAGCGGTAGACAGTCAATTCGGCTCAGACATATTTCCGTCATTATATGGCACAGCAACCTATTCAGGTTCAACAGAAGGACAATTTAACTTTGCATCAGAATCAGATAATCAATTCGGCTCAGGACAATTTCCGTCATCATATAACACAGCAGGTAATCAATTCGGCTCAGACCAATTTGCATCAGGGTCAGGCAATCAGTTCAGTTTAGGAAATTTTGCATCAGGGTCAGGCAATCAATTCAGTTTAGAAAATTCTGCATCAGGGTCAGGCAATCAATTCGATTTAGAAAATATTTCGTCATTATGGGACACAGCAGGCAATCCGTTCGGCTCAGGACAATTTCCGTCATCATATAACACAGCAGGCAATTCAGATTCAGTGGTAGGACAATTTCCGTCATCATGTGACGCAGCAGGCAATCAGTTCAGTTTAGGAAATTCTGCATCAGGGTCAGGCAATCAATTCGATTTAGACCAGTTTGCATTAGGGTCATATAACGGACAATTTTATGATGAGGGGAATGCCGAATCGAGTTATGAAATATCAAACGACAATCCATGGCTCATGCCTGAAACAATAGTTAGCACGCCGTCTTATCCGGCAAATTATGATCAGGACGCAGCAGGTTTTTCAGGGTTGCAGCAGAGCTCGGTAGCGCCAAATGATCAGTATATGCCGTCGGCTCAAAGTTCTACAACCAAAGACCAGGGCTGGCTGCAGGATAATTTATTCGCACAGACAGCTAGCACAAGAAAGCGTAAAGCTTCTAATGATGCGGATGCCGGAGAAAGTGTTGTGAAACACAGAAGGATGGACGACGCAGCAGGTTTTTCAGGATCTCAGCAAATCCCGGTAGCGCCAAATAACCAGTATATGCCGTCGGCTCAAAGTTCTACAACCAAAGACCAGGGCTGGCTGCAGGATAATTTATTCGCACAGACAGCTAGCACAAGAAAGCGTAAATCTCCTAATGATGTGGATGCCGGAGAAAGTGTTGTGAAACACAGAAGGATGGACGACGCAGCAGGTTTTTCAGGGTTGCAGCAGGTTCTGGGTAGCATCAAATGATCAGTATATGCCGTCGACTCAAAGTGCTACAACCCAAGCCCAGAGCTGGCTGCAGCCAAGTAAGAATATGTCAGCCTTTCTGCCAGCGCAAGGAGAGCCATCCAAATCTCGATTCACTGACACTGGTGCAGATGTAACAGAAGAATCGCAGAGCGAAGTAGAAATACTAAGAATTACTAATGATAATCCAACAAATTTAGCACTAAGACCACTCGTCGCTCCAAGTTTAAGCAGAGCTGCGGTGGTGGTGACTGCAAGACAAAAATCTAAAGGTAACAGCGCAGTAATGCCGGCACTAAGACCACTCGTCGCTCCAAGTTTAAGCAAAGCTGAGGTGGTGGCGGCTGCAAGACAAAAATCTAAATATAGCAGTGTAGTAATGCCGGTACTAAGACCACTCCTCTCCCCAGGTTCAAGCAAAGCTGAGGTGGTGGCGGATACAAGACAAGAACTTCAAAATAGCAGTGTAGTAATGCCGGCACTAAGACCACTCCTCTCCCCAGGTTCAAGCAAAGCTGAGATGGAGGTATGTGCAAAACAAAAATTTAAAGATAACAGCTCAATAATGCCGGCACGAAAACCACGCGTCGCTTCAGGTTTAAGCAGACCTGCGGTGGTGGCGACTGCAAGACAAGAACCTAAATATAGCAGTATAGTAATGCCGGCACAAAGACCACTCGTCGCTTCAGGTTTAAGCAGACCTGCGGTGGTGGTGGCTGCAAGACAAGAACCTAAAGGTAACAGCGCAAAAGCTGCGGCACGTAGACGCGTCGCTTCAGGTTTAAGCGGAGCTGAGGTGGCGGCGGCTGCAAGACAAAAATTTAAAGATAACAGCTCAATAATGCCGAACACTGGGGCAGGTGTAACAAAAAAATCGCAGAGCGAAGTAGGAAAACTAAGATCTACTAATGATGGTCCAATAGATTTCGTACTAAGGTCCATCACTCGAGATGTAAAAAACAGTGCAGCAACTCCGAACACTGGGGCAGGTGTAACAAAAGAATCGCAGAGCGAAGTAGGAAGACTAAGATCTACTAATGATAATCCAACAAATTTAGCACTAAGACCACTCGTCGCTCCAAGTTTAAGCGTAGCTGAGGTGGTGGCGGCTGCAAGACAAGAACCTAAATATAGCAGTGCAGAAATTGCGGCACTAAGACCACTCCTCTCCCCAGGTTCAAGCAAAGCTGAGGTGGGGGCGGCTGCAAAACAAAAATTTAAAGATAACAGCGCAAAAATTAGCGCAAAAATTGCGGAACTAGCCTTATGCCTTTCAGGCAGAGCTGAGGTGGTGGCGGCTGCAAGACAAAAATCTCAAAATAGCAGTGCAGTAATGCCGGCACAAAGACCACTCGTCGCTTCACGTCCAAGCAGACCTGCGGTGGAGGTATGTGCAAAACAAGAGCGCCGGTCTTTTGCTTCAGAGCATGGCACGGTTGGATATGGATTATACTATGAGGCAAAGTATGATTCACCCTGTGATTCAGATACACAGACACTAAAAACAGTATTCATATACAATGGCCAAAGGAAGATAAATACAATACCTTTTTCGCAACTACCCCTACATTGTGATATGTGTGCAAGTTTAAATATGACTGTGATGAATTCATTTTTAGAATATATGAATCTGCCTAATAATGATGCTAAAGAACTAGGTGAATTGAAAACAATCAAGATGCTCCGCATGTACATACAATTAACAACAGCACCCCTAAGCTTCCTCAATCCAGATCTGATAGAAGCATCAAGATCGCAAAAATCAAGAAACAAGGATTCTCTCACCAGCAAACTTGCACTTATACATAGTGTGGATCAGATCTTATGTATGTATGAATGGAGTGGCAATAATAATACAGGACTCGATCCTATAATTAAGAATATAACTATATACACGCTGAAAAAATATCTTATACCAGTTGTACTGGAGAACGTATTATTGATGTTAGGAGATGGGACAGAATTTGATCCACGTATCACAGAAAGCACTCAAACATGTGAAGAGTTACTTACACAGATATATGGTAATAGGTATGCAGAGGAAGAATCAGGTCTTTTCTGGACAAAAGAATTTAAGATTGATTTTTGTGTTAATTCCAGAAGAGATTCAGGTAATTTAATTACTATATATGCGGCAATGCATGCATATATCGAGAGGTATAATAAGAATGGTTGTATATCAGATAAGTTCAAACTTGGCTCTAATGATAAAGTTTATAATCAATTTAATAAGCTCAGTGCCCTGCTTCATGATACCCAATATGAACATATACAGCAATTTGATAGGTTAGAGAATATGATATCTGAGAAAATAGGTGCACTCAGAAACCAGAGTACAAGAGGGAGAACGAATAAGGAGCAACGCTTGAATGCAGGAATGGAGTACAAATACTTGAAAGAAAAAATAAAAACAACACTCGCCCCGTTCATAATAAATCAAATATTTTATTTATTATACAGAGACAGATCTAAGGATGTGTACGATATAAATATAACAGCGCGAATAATGCAAAGTATTGTAGAATCTCATGCTGACAAAGGCTCAGTGCGCTTTATAAGACAGAAAACAGCTCTGATTAATCCTACTAAACTCACTGAAGAAGATAGGTGCTTAATTAAAGAAGAGTATCTAACTGAAGACGAAAAGCGGGAAATGCCAGAACTTACTATTTCGCCTATGCTACTTTCTGCTGACACAGAAAAATTAGGGCTACTACCAACAGAATCTGCGCTTACATCATTTTTTGACTCTGAGGATTCAAGGCAGATTACGTAACAAGAAGTGCAACCTGACCATATTCCTTGACCTACTACTTAATTCTTTGCGGCAGGGTCAACTTACCAACAGTTAATGATATAAGTCTGATTTTGACATCAAGCATTAGTAGTTTTCAATCAAACTATTAGCTGGTTCTAGTCTATATTCATCAACAGAATCTAAGTAATTATTGACCTATAATTATACACTACATTTCATGCCGTATTCTTCAATAGACCTTAGGTCTGCCTAGCCTATATAGCTGGTCTTAAGAGATATATTTTCTAAGTAAAGACTGCCTGCATACGCCACCACCAGCTACTTTCTAAATTTTTACTACGATTTTCGATATAATTCACTATCTTTCGTAACTGTTCTTTATTCGGAGTTTGAGAATAATAGTAACTGGCAAATGATGGAACAAGATTAGAGCGTCCATCCAGTCTGTCCAGCATCTCGAACCACTGAATAAGTTTATCATAGTTATAATCTACCAACGCAGTAAAATCACCGAAATGATGGCTGAAATTCTGTACTTTTAAAGCAGAAGTACGAAAATAAAATTGCTCATCCCCAAAAGAAAGTAGCTGCGCCTGCTTGCTACTGGGGACTTTATCAATGAAATCTTCATCATAATCTTGTAAATCTAACTTGTTAATACCGTAGTTGGTTATTATTTGTAACACTAGGATAATCATTACAGAAAACACACTACCAAGCATATACTCTCTTCTTTGCATAATCATGCCAGTATAGTAATAATCATTACACTGTCAGCACCCTACTCTGAGCTTTCGCTTCGTGATTGCTAAGATTAGCTAATTGATTACCACGTTAGTAACGTAAGTTAAGATTAACGCCTGTCATAGTATCGATTCTAGGCCTCAATTTCTGGTTCGTCGCATTGTCTTTCATATACCTCGAACACTCCAACCACTTTTGCTATGGAGTAGGCCGACGATAGAAGAGTATTAGATGGGTACTCAACATCAACTACACAACACACTATCATTCATTGAATTAAGTGCCGTAAGCGATGCAAATTCTTTAGAGGATAATGATTCCTATCTCAATCAGCATTGTCGCAACCCCCGAGCTGTATGGATGAGGGTCAGATGATACTCTGGAATATACTCTGAACCTTAATCAACGTTGTGGTAGCCCCTAAACTGCATGCTGTCGGTGATGGCTGAAGTTTTGGGTAATACTACTGGCGTACCATCCCGCATTGTGATCCCTGAATTGTGTCCCAGCGATGTTAAAAGAGATCAGCCCCCATCACCCCTGCACTATCCTCTGGCGGTGATACTGAAACCTCGGGTAGGCAGTCATGCTTGTGTCCCAACAATGCTGCAGGAGATTCAGATACTACGAATGTGATCCCTGGATTGTGTCCCAGCGATGTTAAAAGAGATCAGCCCCCATCACCCCTGCACTATCCTTCGGCGGTGATACTGAAACCTCGGGTAGGCAGTCATGCTTGTGTCCCAACAATGCTGCAGGAGATTCAGTAATAACTTTAGTACTACTAGGCTTACCAACAGCAGGAGGTTCTAGGAGAGAAGATTCTATATCTTTTTCGTGCCCACTAAGAACTTCGATGACTACGCGAGCAATATTAGCTAGAATATTAGAATGAGTATTCAGAGTATCTAGACGATTAAGTTTATACTGATCATAATGTGTCTGCAAGTCCGCAACTAATATCGTCCATGCATCACCATTCCCAAACATTTTTTTTAATTGTTCTTCTCGGGTAGGGCTAATGCTTTGCTTACACATAACATCAAAGACACCATTGCAAATAAAAAGTATACGTTCCTTACATAAAGCAACCTTAGCTTCAGTTATGTCATAAGTGCGCCCAAGCAACGCCCAATAACTTTCTTTTATACACAGGATAACATTTCTACCCTGATATAAACAGAATGTGCCAGATCTATTATGTTCTTTAGAAATATAATAGGTACAATTGCGCTTAAAACCTGCATTAATTAATACAGGATCTATAAGCATTATTTTACCCTCGTTCA
The DNA here is from genome assembly GCA_965262395.1 of Rickettsiales bacterium. Taxonomy (GTDB): domain Bacteria; phylum Pseudomonadota; class Alphaproteobacteria; order Rickettsiales; family Anaplasmataceae; genus CBDHFF01. Next base: position 115,742 of record OZ253531.1, on the reverse strand, counting down.
TACCTATTCTATTTTTAATAGCGCTCATAACAGCATTATAAATTATATAAACCACAGGCTGTATAACCCTACTATCATTCATAAAATCAATATGATTTATTTCATGGTTGAACGTCTTCAAATGCGCAGTCAATTCTCTGGACTCCCGACGAGAGCCCAATAGTTCAGATAAACTGCGCTTATAACTATTTATCTTTTTTTCACAATCATTTATCAACGTATTATAAAATCCAATCTTCTGTTTCATAAATTCAATCCACCTTCCCAACAATAAAGGTTGCTCCTGTAATTCAATAGTAGATCGAGTGTCAGTAGCATATATTGCAAGATTAGTCCCCGACTCTAATTCCCTTTTTGTTAATAGGATAACTTGCATACTTTCTAAATGCCCAACAGAGATTACGGCAGTATCTAAAATACCAGATATCTTAATGCAAATATCATTGATTGTAGGTAAAATCGCATTGATTGCTGGATCATATTCAAAATTAACACCTACTGAATCAAGCTCAGACAAAAGACCTTCTGATATGCACAGGCTCATTTTTCTATCACCATCTCCGAAACTATTTAGTACACCTACTGAAGGAGCATGCGACCTATCATAAAACTTCACCCCTTTTTTGAGTGCCATCATTAGAGCTATATGCATTTTTTCTGTGGGAAGACCATCATCTCCCAGTGTTTCTCCCCGAAAAGTTATATTTCTCACCTGAGGCGCCAACATTGCATCTGCCATCTAACACTACCTTTAATTAAACAATTAACTTATTATATCATCATTGCTCAATATTGTAAAATGACGGGCGCACTACTAGAAGGATACAGTCATACCCCTAACCTCATCACATTTCATCATATTACCAAAAGAATAGGACTCATCTAGATTAGGAGCAGGATCCCTAGGATAGCTAGAAGTAGAATAATTATACGCAGAATCTGGCTCATGGAGGTCAGGATCAACATTATTCGGTGTTTTAGAATAGATTGACATACACTCGTTTAATTTTACACCATCAATAAAAAATGACATTTCAATGATATTTCTTATCACTGTATTTATATTAAGAATAAAGAAGCCTCTTGACTCTGAACATAGCACATGTGCCTGCAGACAAACCAAATATGCAGCATGTATAAGAGAGTTAACACGTAGAGTTGAAATCCACAAATGTGCCCTAGGGTTAATATTTTCAGCATTATAAATATTAGCTATGAATAGCTCATGGATTATACACGTTAATCTAAATAACGAGCATGGCACAATGCAAGTATATAAATCATGAAGGAGGCGAGCAACTAACAATGCAGGATAATACATCATTGCATGAATATCATCATAACTTTTCATATGCTTATCATGGTTTCGCTTAGTCATTAGATTAAGCTGATCAAGCGCTAAATCTGTTAAGCCAGGCGGTTTAACAGGATCTCGACTTTCAGGATCTTTATTACCCATATGTGAATTTCCTATATGAGGCATTATAAAAGCCATATGTTCTCTAGCATTAGTAAGAGCAGTTGGCACTTTCCTCTCATTCAAATCAAGATACCGCATAAGATATGGAATGCCACCAGGCACTCTCTTAAGAAATATAAGACAATCTATAACAGATGGCCTACAAAACCAGACATCACCTGAATAAATCTACATGTCATATCCACGGCAGCCTCAGAAAATTCTTTTAAGTGAGCTTTTAAATATCGTTCTTCTTGTGCCCTCAGATATGATTCTAAAGACTGAAATATCGCTAGCCAATATAGAGATTGGAATAATATTTCGCGCTTTTCACACTGCTCAGCTGATCCATTTATCACAATATCAGGGCACAGCCCTCCGTCGATTGACCCACCTCGTTACAGGCAACAGTTGTTCATATAAATAATCATTGAATACTTTATCTAATCCAGCTAAGCATCTATCATAATTTGCATGTACAATAGGCCTATGTTTCTGTTGCCATTCCTTTATCAATACCCTTAATGTACCATGGAACATAAATTGCATAGCCTTTCTAACACCAACGTAGAATCGTACTGGTTTTACCTTATCAATAATAATCTGCTTTTCGCGTAGTGACAAATCAGAGATCTCCAGGAATTCAAGAGAGTCTATATTTTCTGTAGTACCAGACATGGCGCATGATGCATGATTAATTCCTCAATAATGAGACGTGCTATGTGTTTCATCAGAACCCTACTTGCGTGGCAACCTTTCTCTTCAAAGATGAAATCTCTTTTGCTGGATTTAAACCCTTAGGGCAGGACTTAGTACAATTCATTATAGAATGCAGGAAGTTATATATTGTATCTACTTCCTATAGTACTAGACATGACGCATGATGCATATTTCATCAGAACCCTACTTGCGTGGCAACCTTTCTCTTCAAAGATGAAATCTCTTTTGCTGGATTTAAACCCTTAGGGCAGGACTTAGTACAATTCATTATCGTACGACAAGCAAACAATTTAAACTTATCATCTAGATTATTCACTCTATGCACAGTGCTGCGATCACGGCTGTCTTCTACCCATCGATTAGCATGCAATAAAGCGGCAGGACCAAGATATTTATCACCGTTCCACCAATAACTAGGACAACTAGTCGAACAGCAGGCACAAAGTATACACTCATACATGCCATCTAATTTTTCTCTATCTTCTGGAGATTGTAATCTTTCCTTATTCTTTTCAACTGGCTCATCATTTTGTAACCAAGGCTCCACAGATTCATATTGTTTATAGAAATCAGTGAGGTCAGGAACCAAATCTTTTACTACTGGGGCATGAGGAAGAGGATAAATCCTGACTATTTTTGAGTCTGGCACAGTTACTGTACAAGCGAGAGTGTTCACCCCATTAATATTCATTGCACAAGAGCCACAAACTCCTTCACGACATGATCTTCTGAATGTCAAGGTTGGATCAATTTCATTTTTGATTTTAATCAAAACATCCAGGATCATTGAGCCACATTCATCCATATCAATATCGTACTTATCAATATAAGGATTATCCCCAGATTCTTCATTCCATCTATAAATATGAAAAGAAACCACATTATTACTTTTGTGATCATCCGGCAACTTATAGTGAGAACCCTTAGACCTATCTATCTTAGAATTTTTTGGCAAACTGAATTGAACCATAAGATCTACTCTCCCTTAACTAATATATTACTCTATAACAATAAAACGCCCTTTTGCATCGTATACCATAGCAGTAATAATTAAGCAAGACCATTATCAAAATTGGTCTTCATTTAGAATTGTACATCCTGGTCTCACCTACCATTCTGCTCACTTAATACGTAAGACCATTATCAAAATTGGACTTTATATACCTCTTTCATGACTATTATTATCAAGACCTGTCTGCGGCCCACCTAATATATTAGCACCTGATTGCTCGTTCCGAGTCTCTGGCCTTTGCGCATTCATTTCAGATTCCTGCTGGAATCTCTTCAATATTCCAGGCTCACAAACCAATGGGTAAAAAATGTCATTATACAGTGCATTCTCTCCTTCAGAAGTTTTATCCACCCAAGAATCAATCTTTGTGCGTATCTTATCTGAATTCTGTGTTTTATGAAGATTCTTAAGATCACGAGCAAATGATGATAAAAAAACTTTCAATGGCACCATTTTAACATATCCTTCTGTGCCTCTACTTACTGAATCATCAGCAGTATAAGCGCTATAAACGTCATTCTTGCTATCTTGATCTTTCTTACCACCTAAATCAAGCTGACCTAATAAATTCTTCTGCGAAGCAATAGATATTGTTATTTTAGCACTTTTTAATACCGCTACTGACTTAGGAAAGTAAGTACTAAGAGTATCAAAGCAAGCACTATAGTCATTACCAAAGTCACCTGCGGCAATATTAAAGATAGTCCTATTGCCACCAGGTCTGAAGGTAGATTCACAAATCATAATACGACATTCTATTTTCTGTATACATTCATCTGCTGGGAAGTCTTCTAAATTAGTATCAAATCCATCATATCTCTCATCTGAGTCTGAGTCTGAATTGCACACTCCATATCTAGCGTATACATAACAATTATTGTTATAATGTCCTTCTAATGTTTTTACAAATGCCTGCATTTGATCAAACGACATCAACTTAATAGTCTCTGCAGCAACTTTGCTTGTACCACCCTCTGCCATAATTACCCTCCTAATATAAGTATTTTCTCTATTAATTAATGAGCTATCCTTCGACGAGGTGCACAAAAATTATTCACTATTGCCAAATAGTAACATAACAAATATAACACAATTAGAACAATGAGTCCAAAATAATCATATTAGAAATAATACTTTACTATTACTAATATTGGAAAATATCAAAGATATCATTCAATGAACAACCTCATCTTTATCAATAGAATTTATACAATAAACAGTAAAATTATACTCGATAATCCACTTCCCTCATCTGAATTATTAAGTCTTATGATTATTATATTAATATGCTCTATTTCTACTGCTTCCATTAGAAACAGGGCATAATACCACTGTTGTTAAACCTGCGTTATTCTGCTGCATCTTAACTAAATTACTAACTATTATGAGAAAAGAATTTCTCATAAGCAACCCAACTATACCGAAATAATTAACTATTATGAAGAAAGAACGCTCCACGAGCAACCCAACTATACCGAAATATATAATCTGTTCTAATTATATAGAAAATATCAATACTTATCGAGGGGACTGGCTCGTTATCTCCTCTCTATCCTGAAAATCTGGGCATGATCTAGCAAGACCATGATCACAAGAAGAATCTTGTATCCTACTTCTAACCTTAGGCTCTAATTTTTCCTGTAACTGCCTTCCATGTCCTAGATCAGACATATCATTATAATGCACTCTAAAATAGTGCCTTAAATCAGCAACAGGATCGTTATATGTATAACCATATTGATTATCATCACGATCATTATCCCCAGCTATTAATGCAATAATATGATTATCTCTGAATTGAGAATTATTTATTATATCAATACAATCTGACACACGCATAATATTAAAGCAAAACTCACCACCGTCTGTATACCGTGTATTATATGGCCCATTGTCACAGTTCCTGAGCATTTTTGTCTCATTACGGACACATTTAGAACTAATGCTCTGTATAAGAGTCAAAAAAGAACGATTCATCAAACCTTTTCCAGTATAATAATATCGAATTTCTAAAAGCTTTGGAGCAATAGTGGAACCATCATAGTCAGGGGGTAAAAGATAACAACCAATAGAATCCAAAGCATAAACCCAAATAGCTACTCGATAACCATCAAAATTATTATACTTCTCTAAGAGATTATCTTTCATTGTCATCCGTAATGAATTACTACCCAACTTGGATTTACCAATTACGTTAGCTGCATTATTCATACCATACCTACTCTAATAAGACTCCAATAAATTATCTGTAGTCAATCCTATAACCCAATAACATTGGGTTATTTAACATAAATATATAACTAGTCAAGTCCCGTGATTAACCAATCCTACTATGAATTAACAACATCTACTATTACAAAAGAATATTCTTATACTATTCAATGATCAATTAGGTATAGCTCTCTCTATTTATTTTTCCCTGGAGCGGTTCTCAGCACGCACCTTAGTCCACTGAAATTGTTTCTTTTCTCTTATATAGAATGAGTAGTTGAATCAGGTATATCAAAACAAGAAAAAGTAGCCAATAATGTTCTTATTTCTTCTACGATAAGCTTTCCTGGTAAAGAGTTATCCTTAGATATACCGTCACTATATAATACTAATTCAATTTTATTGAAATGATCGTGACTAATACTCACAAGATCAGGTTTCATTGCCCTAATAAAATGCATTCCCTCTACTTTATTGGAGACATCAACACAATGTGCCTCGTTAGTATGTGCTTCGTTAGTATCGTTAGTATGAGAGAAATCTTGGAGCGTAGATTCATTACCCTTATTCTTAACAAATAAATCTGTGATATTCTTGAATGAATCACCTAGTCCTTCAGTTAATTTTTCCGTTTCATCAAAAATGCTCGAAGATCAGGATCAGGATCAGATTTTTTGTTTATTGCATAGAAACTATTCTTAAATTGCCCACCTAATACTACACAGAGATTCATGATTTTAATGCCAGAAATTCCCTTGCTATCTTTAATAGTCTCTTTTTTTTACTTCATTATCTTCAAAGACTAAGGCATGAGGACTCTCCATATAACTTACCTACAAAAAAATTTGTATCTAATCGGGGGTATATTGCAAATCAGTTGAAAAGATAATCAAGAACAATAACTATGTGCTCAGATTCTTTCTTACTCGGGGTATTCTGGAAAACAATGTAGCAAATATGGAGTTAAATGTTGAGTTTGTTGCAGTAAGGATAGGATCAAATATTACATATATGGCAAATATTGCAGATAACATGTTTTCTGAAAACATTAGATATTTCTCTAAAAATGGCATTGCAACTATTATTCCTCCTGCAGGCACAGCAGCAACAGCAAATTTCGCCAAAGTAAGATATACAGATATCTCTACGTATTCCATCGGCGAAGGAAGGGGAACTCCGAAAGATGGTAATAGCATTGCAATACAAAAAGGTACCAAAATACAGTCACCTACTAAATGAAAATTGACTATAGAGGGAACCACGATCCTAGCAAAATTCTTCTCTTTCAAAAATTTCTCAACTGAAACTATAATCACTGGCATGGCGGCAAGACTAGACATAGTAGTTAATGCTACAATCACCACTGGAATCAAACAAGTTATTACATATTTGATACTCTTTTTTATTATTATTGATACAGCTGTGAGTGCAATTGAAAAATATACAGCCAAAGTAATCATCAGTATAATAAAAAGATCCTTACAGTTCTTTATTATACCAGATAGCACGCCATCGTGATCCAGTTTAATAATAAAACCTAGAACAAATAATGGCAAAATATTGGCAAAAAAGCCATTGAGAATAAACATTGATATTTTCGACATCATCGCAAGAGATCTTCCTATATTATCCTTACATCTCTTATTTTTTATTAGAATTGTTAATATTCCAAAGAACATAGCGGCTATCAATGCATGTTTATTTGAGACCACATGTGGTAATGACACAGTAAAGAAAGACTCAAGCTTTTCTATATTGTTATGCACAAGAAACATATCACTCGTTCCAGAAAATATCTTTGTACCTATATTGTAGAATATATTGTTATTAATAAAATTAGATAAAAAGACAGCAGGAAAAACAATAAAAAGCATTGCTAACGCACCAGCGCCGACCTCAGATATACTGATTGATATTATAGAAAATATTACAAATGGTAACACAAATACCATTATTTCTTTTATATTTATGCTCACCGTATAAAGAAATCGTTTACACTCCAATGATATAAGGTTGTTCATGGGCATGATTAATGCAACCATTACTATCAATATAAGTGGTAGACTTTTTTGATAATATCTGGTTATGTTACTTATGTTTATCATTTGAGATTGTATAGATCTAATGAATGATGCGATATATTGTAGAATTCATCAAGACTCTTGTCAATCCACAATGTATAATGTTATTCTATTTTCATGGACTGTAGAGATTTGTAATATTTTATATTCACAAAGCTCGAATCCAATGTGAGAATAGTCCTATTTTTTATTTTTTTATTAATTTGTTAAGAGGTTTTTTATGGCAGATTTAGGTGTAAAGGGCGCAGCAGCCATAGGCGTTTTGGTTGGTGGTGCTGCTGCTGCTTTAGTTGGTGTTATTGGTGGCGGTCTTGCTGGTTATTTTCTAAGACCAGTTATCGAGCCAAAGATTCAAGCTGCTACAAGAGATGCAGTTGAACATATGTTAGAGTACGCTTTAGATGAAGACCCAGACACTGATGGCATTCAATATTCTGGTGATCTAAGATTTATTCAAACTGCACCACAGTCTTCTGACTTTGATGATATGTTTATCAACGACTCTGCTAGCGTTATATAACGTATAATTGAGTGTTAATCTTGCACTGAAGGTTTCCCTAAAAATAAAATGGGGAACCCTTTATTGCATTGACCTTTTATTTGATTGCTCTATACGGCACGAGCTATATCGCTCTGAGTATAATTGATACATTACAGATTGATCACTGACCTTTTATTTGATTGTTCTATACGGTGCGCACTATAGTGATCTGAGTATAATTGATACATTACAGATTGATCACTGACCTTTTATTTGATTGCTCTATACGGCACGCACTATAGTGATCTGAGTATGATTAATAAATTACAGATTGCCCTCTTTCTTTCCCTCTTTTTTTAGATAGTTGCAAATAAGTTGTAGCATATTACAACGTAATTTAACGTCATTGCCCTTGGTGAATAACTTGATCTCAATTTCTATATGTTAAACAATGACACTATTATAGTATTTGTCATTTCCTTGTCCTCTATACTATTTTTACTTCAATATATAAAGTATTGTATTGTGAATTCATTATCTCAATGCCCTCTTCAAGTATCGTCCAATAAAATTATCAGCTCAGCCGGACGTTGAATGGTGCGCCTAGCAACACTACGCATTATTAGCTTCATTTAGATCCCATTTGCATTATCTAAATAATAGTTAATCAACATCACAAACCAAGCGTAATATCCCTAATATCTTAAAACCAGCAATTGATCGTGAATAACTATGCACCACTACACTCACCTGTCATTATTAAGATCATTATCTCTCCTATTGGCCTTAACTTATCTAAAAACTTTCAGCTAAAAACACAACTAATTGGCAATCACTGATTGCTTTTGTTTTTCGACTCCAATATTCATGAACAATGTCCCTAGAGCTTTAGAAAACGAATTCTTGTATATGATGTATGCGCTTATTCATACATGTGGCAATGCCATATTGCTTGCTATTAATTATCCATGCTATAGATTTCTACATCTAAAACACACATTTGAAGAAACTACTGGATAGAGATAGTTTAGTAATTTTACTGCTTGATGATACAATGCCAATCTGATATAACCCTCTCTAGTATTGATCTACCGTGTATTATAGAAAGTTGGGGGTATAGTTGGTGATAACAAGTAATGTGATTGAGCATGAATATGATGTTGTAGTGGTTGGCGCCGGTGGTGCTGGATTAAGAGCAACTTTAGGTATTGCAGAAGGGGGAAGTTCTGTTGCTTGTATAACTAAAGTTTTCCCTACTAGAAGTCATACAGTGGCTGCACAAGGTGGAATTAGTGCCGCCTTGGGTAATATGGGAGAAGATGACTGGCGTTGGCATATGTATGACACCGTGAAGGGCTCTGATTGGCTGGGTGACCAAGATGCAATAGAATATATGTGTAAAGAAGCTCCCAAAGCAGTATATGAGTTGGAGCATTATGGCGTACCATTTTCTAGAACAGAAGCTGGAAAGATATATCAAAGACCTTTTGGTGGTATGACTACCAACTTCGGCAAAGGAACAGCTCAGAGAACTTGTGCAGCTGCAGATAGAACTGGTCATGCGATATTACATACATTATATGGTAGATGCTTAAAGGATAAAGCACAGTTTTATATTGAATATTTTGCTACCGACCTAATCATGGACGATGAAGGCGTATGTCGTGGTGTTGTAGCATATAATCTAATGGATGGCACAGTGCATGTGTTTAGAGCACACATTGTTATACTTGCGACAGGCGGTTATGGACGTGCTTATTTTTCAGCAACCAGTGCTCACACATGTACTGGCGATGGTAATGGCATGGCAATCAGGGCTGGTATCCCTATGCAGGATATGGAATTTGTACAATTCCACCCTACTGGAATATATGGGTCAGGATGTTTAATAACTGAAGGCTCTCGTGGCGAAGGTGGCTATCTAATTAACTCTGAAGGTGAGAAATTCATGGAAAGATATGCACCTAGTGCTAAAGATCTTGCCTCTCGTGATGTTGTTAGTCGTGCAATTACTATGGAAGTAAGAGCAGGTAGAGGTATAGGCCCCAAAAAAGACTGTGCTCATCTTTGTTTACAACATATTGATCCAGACATAATACGTGCAAGGTTACCAGGAATTAGCGATACAGCACGGATCTTTGCTGGCGTTGATGTAACCAAAGAACCTATACCAGTGATTCCAACCGTGCATTATAACATGGGTGGTATTCCAACCAACTATAAAGGAGAGGTACTCAGAGAGGACGGAGTAACTGTATCTGGGTTGATGTCTGTTGGTGAAGCAGCTTGTGTTTCTGTACATGGTGCAAACAGACTTGGTTCGAACTCGTTGTTAGATCTTGTGGTTTTTGGCAAGGCTGCTGGTGCTAGGGCGGTTGAATTGATGAAGGATAAAGAGAGTGGACACAAAACTATATCCAAAGATATAGTGGGCAAAGTTATTGATCGTTTTGAAACTATGCGCAATGCTAACGGTTCAATAACCACAGCAGAAATACGAGCTCAGATGCAGGATGTGATGCAAAATTATGCTGCTGTATTCAGAACAGAAGATACTCTACTTGAAGGAAAGAAGAAAATTCATAAAGTGTTGAAGCTTCTTGATGATATTAAAGTAGTAGACAAAACTCTTGTGTGGAATAGCGACCTTGTAGAAACATTTGAATTATTTAATTTGTTGCCACAAGCTGTATTAACAATGGAATCTGCTTTAAATAGAAAAGAAAGCAGAGGGGCTCATGCTAGAGAGGATTACCCTGAACGGAATGACAAAGAGTGGATGAAACACACTCTTGCACGCCTAGATGGCCTAGAAAATAAAAAACATAAAGTAAGTATAAGCTATCGTGATGTCCATGATTATACTCTCACGGATGAGATCGAATATATAAAGCCTAAGAAGCGAGTATATTGATTTAAGATTGTATTATTTTCAGTTCATTACATCAAGATTAGTTACTTTATTAACTAATCTTCTTGTATATAGATCATTCTTAAGATATAATTAAGATATCCAATGAACTGATTAATGGAACATGTTATGGCTGAATCTAATGCACGACCTAACAACAGGACGGCACTATTTAATCTTGATACTATCAGTACAAAGGATCTTCGACAATCTCACCTAATATTCCAGTTCAGCATTAATAGCTATGGGTCAAAGAAATTGGTTATAAGCGAGAGATCTAAGAAAGATAGTAATGACGTTAATATCATTCAGACTATTTGTGTGAAACGGACAAACCATGCTGTAATCTGCAGCCATCCTATTAGCAATGAAACATCTAATTCAGAAGATGAGCTAAGATCTCTAATAAAAGGTCAACCCAATTCAAGTAATGAAAGTAATGATAGTAATGCTTATGATAGAATAAAGCTTTATATTGAACATACATTATCTACGCGTGACCTTGGAGGACGATTTGGTAATGATAATTGTGACCATTATCACATTAAATTGGCAGATCTGGTTCACACAATAGTGTATCAAGCAACACGTTATGGTTGTTCTAAATTCCTATGTAATCTTATGCAAAATATAGCTCCATATATTATAACTGAGAGATATTCATCTGATGATCTGGATCAAAATCAATGCTCGCAAGCAGCTATTATTGAACCTTTTAATCTGCGTAGAGGGGGTATTAGAATATATCCTAATATTGAAGGCAATGATTGCAATATGATGGTATGCTATGTGGAGCATCAGCCCAAGAGGTCTGGTACACATAGCCCAGCTTACAGTAAATTTATTCAATGGATCGAAACTGAATCTAACGCTATAATTAAACCTTTTGCAGACGATTGCGATCTTCCAGAAAACTGCTACTTGATTAACCTTAGTAATATATCTCTAAAGATAAAATCGTTGTTCATTGAGGGAGAAGTAAATGCTGATAATGCATTATATGATAATGAGAAAAGGATTTTATCCGATCTTTCGGAGAAAGTTGACTCATTCGTTGTGACTGAAGACGGAAAGAAAGACATGACAATAGCCACCACACAAATGAAGCAAGGGAGATTTACGAAAATCTTGGCGGAACTATTATTGCACAGAAGTAAGGATGGAGCATGTGAAACAGAAGGGTCAGCAGCAACATTACTAGATGCAGCAAAAGAAGGCGCACTATTACAAGAAAAGGAAGCAATAGTTCATTCTGTCTAACCAATCAGATCTAAAACTATTCTAGGTGTAATGGGTTTCTAAGGCTTAAGTTGAGGTGGGTTTGTTTTTTAAGTGATGTCTAGTGGTTTGTGTTACAAGTAGCTTCATAATATTGAGAAAGTAGCCACAGAAGAGTGATGTCTAGTGGTTTGTTTTGCAAGTCATTCCATAATATTGAGAAAGCAGCCACAGAAGAGTTATGTCTAAGTGGTTTGTGTTACAAGTAGCTTCATAATATTGAGAAAGCAGCCACAGAAGAGTGATGTCTAGTGGTTTGTTTTGCAAGTCATTCCATACTATTGAGAAAGCAGCCACAGAAGAGTTATGTCTAAGTGGTTTGTTTTGCAAGTCATTCCATAATATTAGGGAAATAGTCACAAAAAATGACCCTATGAGACCAGCTATGTAACACGAACCATCTTCATAAATTTGTACTTAATTCGAAAATGAGGTGCGCTTTGTGTATTGCTAATTTCACTCTATCCTCTAATCCATGCATGCCAACACAAATATCTACAGTCTTTAGCCCAGAGGACATATCAATATCTGACTCAGTTATAGAGGACTGATTATTATACTGTTGTATATCTCTTATCATAATTTACTCAGCTAGGAGATCCTTTTCGGTTAGAATTATATTACTTATAATAGCGTGAATTTGTACAACACTCGTTGTTGTGTGTTATTCTGTTGCAGATAATATAACCATCTTTATATACTATAACTTCTCCCATATACTATCTGCTATTACTCGTGGATTAATGAACTAATTCAGCTCTACAGTATCTCTCTAAACCTTTCTCTGTGAGGGGTTTCGTTCTGGCTGGAATGGTTATATAACAGATAAAATTGCCTAGGCTGATTGCCTAGGCTGACTGTCATTGATTGCCTTACCTGGCAGACCAAGATTCAAGGGGGCGAAGGTAAGCCCCTACTGATGGTGGAGTGATGGTTGTTCTTCATCAGGAGTTCTAAGCAAATGCATTAATTTTAACGAATCTGTCTGTGGAAAGGTGATGACCAGAGCTACTGGTGGTGTACTATCTGCTTGATATGTAGTGACTCTGCTAGCTCGTTGCTCAGTACCTGATTGCCCTAGCTCTGCTGCTTCCCTCTCAGAAGATGGTACGTATAGGCATATACTGGAGCTTGGTTGTGTAGTGATTACTGTGGATGTACTTGTTGAGTCTAATTCGCTTGATTCTCTATAAGGTTTTTGTTTTGGTAGCTCGACTGGTGGCATCACAACAACCTGGTTTGCAGGGGCAAAATGATCAAGCTGAATATAACCCATAATACCACGAATAGCACCATTAACCAAACTTCCAATAATTCCCTGATTATTATCAGCCATCATTTATACCGAACACATTATAACAATGATTCAATCATAACTTCAAACACAGATAAAGTAAATATATTTACTTATAGCCAGCAGACGTTAATTTATGATTATGCCTTACATCAAAGAATAAATATTCAACTCTTTGATGACATATGCGATTAATCCACTACTTACTGACAAGATAGGCATTCTTGATACTTATCATTATCATTGCCAGTTTCATTAGCTATAGTTAAATGTGATATCTCATCTGTTTTATGTGAGACCTTATCTGCTCTTTGCAATGATCTAGAACGACAATAATATAAACTTTTAACCCCCTTCTTCCAAGCCTGCATATGAATCTGATGCAAAATGCGCTTATGAACATCAGCAGGAAGGAATATATTCACAGATTGTGACTGGCAAATATAAGGTGTCCTGTCTGCAGCATGTTCAATTACATAAAACTGGTTAAGTTCATAGGCAGTTCTGAATACATTCTTCTCATGATCATCCAATTCATCCAAGTGTTGTACTGATCCCTCATTTGTAGCAATAGAAGACCATATTTTCTCTGTGTTTAACCCCTTTTTTTCTAATAGATCAACCAGATTCTTGTTCTTAACCGTGAATGAACCAGTTAATGTTTTCTGAACAAATACATTCGCAGCATATGGCTCAATGCCAGGCGAAGAATTGCCCGCTATCACAGATATAGAGGCAGTGGGAGCCACAGCAGTTTTATTAACGAATCTCTCATGAATTCCAGCATCTAAAGCATCAGGGCATGCGCCTCTTTCATCAGCAATCATTACCGATGCCTTGTCAGCCCCTTCTTTCATGTGAGCAAAGATCTTCTTGTTCCATACCTTCGCCATCACAGAATCAAATGGTATGTTCTTCTGTTGCAAAAAGGAGTGGAATCCCATAACTCCAAGACCAACGCTCCTTTCACGATTGGCTGAATAAACAGCTTTTTTCATCTCAATAGGTGCTTTATTAATGAAATCGGTAAGAACGTTATCCAAAAACTTCATAATATCTATAATAAATTCTTCATTATCACACCATTTCTCATAATTTTCTACATTCAAAGAAGATAAACAACACACGGCAGTTCTCTCTTCATTCTTGTGATCAATGCCAGTGGCCAACATAATTTCGCTACACAGATTGGACATCTTAACCTGAAGATCTAAGTTCTTGTATATCTCTGGTCTATTATTATTCACAGCATCACCATATATAATATAAGGCTCACCAGTTTCAACTCTGCATGTTAGGATTTTTATCCATAGCTCTCTAGCCTTCACAGTATGCATAACCTGATTACATTTCGGACTTTTCAAACCCCAATCTAGATCTTGTTCTACGGCCTTCATGAACTCATCATTCACAATAATACCATGATGTATATTCAAGGCTTTTCTGTTCGGATCACCACCTGTCACCCTACGTAACTCAAGGAATTCCTCAATCTCTGGATGCCACACTGGCAAATACACTGCAGAGCTTCCCCGTCTTAACGAACCTTGTGATATAGCTAATGTCAGTGAATCTTGCACAACAATGAAAGGAATAATACCAGAGGTCTTACCACTACCTTTAACTTTCTCGCCTATAGAACGCAGATTCCCCCAGTAGCTACCAATCCCACCGCCTTTAGATGCCAGCCAAACGTTCTCATTCCACATATCAACTATACCAGACAAGCTATCGTTAGTCTCATTTAGGAAGCAGGATATTGGCAATCCTCTCGAGGTTCCACCGTTACTTAACACAGGAGTAGACGGCATGAACCATAGGTTGCTTATATAATCATATAATCTCTGTGCATGCTCAGAATCATCACCATAATATGTAGAAACACGAGCAAATAGATCTTGATACAGCTCACCTTCTTGTAAATATCGGTCCAAGAGTATGGCTTTGCCAAAGTCAGTAAGATATTTATCATTTTCAGGATTAATCTGAATATTGTTTGAAACACCTTTGTAGTTAATGTTTGTATATGTGTTGTTTTCACACTGTACCAATGATATTTCCTGTATACTGTCCTCTTTTAAGGAATAATCTATTGCCGTATCCGCAATTGTCATAAGCGCTCCTATAATTTTATTTTCTAACTAAATATTATGAATATATGGATATCACGGCACTAAAGAGAAATCAAGCAAAATTCACACATATTGTATATATTAAACTATTAACCCACTATATATAGTAACTATCATAATAATTATGATACAACGAAATACCTAGAACATACTCAATAAACCATCCTCATTAATGACTAATACTAGTAGCCATGGCAACAATTTAATTACAAAACACCCCATACTCTATAGTTGATATTATCGTTTAATATCACTATCGGCTTTAATCCATAATATGGCCTAATTGAAATGTATATCAGTGATTATCTTGATACATGCCACACATAATCTTGCACAATGGCACACATCATAGTACCATATCTGCACAAATATCTTTGTTCATACGCAAAAAGTAAACTAAGATAAAAGAAAGATCTTTTGCAATAATGTTTTATCCTTATACATTATATGTATATCTTAATAATATTATACTGCAAGTATAATATGGCTCTTATGAACTAAATGTAACTTAAATCTCATACTTAATAATATCTATATACTATACAGGGGAAAAGATTCCAGCAAACAATTAATCAACTTAATAGTACTAATATGCACGCCCCATCAATGACCTAATATCGATCAATCTTTATACTTTATCCTACCATAAGCGATGAACATTCAACTGATAGTAGGAATAGCACTGTAAATCAACATAGTGAGCTACTATATTATTTTGTAGAAGCCACTGTTCCAGCATTATGAGGAGCAGGAGCAACAGAGGTATCTATCATCTCTACAGCACTCGTAGAAAAACTCGTAGTAAAGGGAGGATGAGCCAAAATTTGACTATCTTCAGCACTCTTAGCATCATCCATTAGTGAAGTAAAAGCAGGAGTAGATATCATAGAATCTAAGGTTAAACGAATATGGCGCTCGTATGTTGAAACACTATCATTAGACAGTTTCATAATACATAACGATGGTCCCTTATTTTCATCTAGATTGTGTGGATTGTGTAGAATAGTATAATCCAGACTAACACAGTATAACATAACCTCAAATTCAATAATTATTAACTTCTTAATTATCGCTTGCTGTTCAGCAGACATCTTATCTGGCGATATTATCTTTTTTGTCTCATTACATTGCCTATATGTAGGACACTTTTTACGATATAACTCAACTACAGTCTCTGCACCATGATATTCCTCCTTAACAAGCAATTTTGCGGACATTAACATTTCATCAGACCCCTGATAATCATGCAAAGGACGCAGCTCAGAGGGATACTTAGGTGACTTAGGTGGTATCGAGAATTTATATGATTTTGTATCTGCGCTCTCTACTTGCTTTTTCAATACAAGATCATGAGCCTCTTTTTGTATTTCTTTGATATAACTATCACCTTGATTATAAAGATAACCCTCTACCTTTTTTTGCACATCTCCAAGGATCGCACGTCTCTTCCTTATCTGTGTGATCAAAGATCTCTGCTGTCTAAATTCATTGTCAGAAGTCGATGAACTAGTGGATCGAAAAGTCGATACAAAGATAACTTTAGTAGGCAATGCATTGGTAGGTTGATCTCTCTTCTTTCTCCAAATAATATCCATAAAACCCTCTAAAATTTATATAACTTAATTTAATATTATACTATATTCACACATAACAATCAAACAGCAACAGGCGGATTAATTATCATTTATATATCGTAGAATATTATCCTTTGCTAAATTAATATAGCAGCATTAGAGGAGTCGCTAGAATCTGAGCCAGATTAGTAAATGATGATGATATCTCATTCTCTACACTATAGATTAATGAATATTATAGTAATTTTATCTTACTGTACCTACCAAGTATAATGGCAATTAATAGATAATAATCTAAGATATTCACCTTCTTATTTCCCTCTTAAGAGCAAGCCATTCAGTAATAATGATAATTGAACATTATAATGTTACTCTCATTAAAGAGGAAGAAATTAAGTTCAGGAAGCCAAATCACTCCAATGCAGGAATTTGGGCTTCCTCTTAACGTTCATTAAAAATGATTAATGAGAATGATCCAATTCATTATCCTCGCCATCATTTATGCGCTCTTCCCACGTTTCTGGCACTAGTTCCTCTGTAGAAACGGCACTGGCGTCTTCCCCCGCAAACTTAAGAGATGGGGGTGCCTTTTCCACAGATATGGAATCGAATTCTGATTCAAACCTAGACCCAGAAGAGGAGGATGTTGCCATAGGCGTGGTGTTAGATTTTTCTTCCTCTACCTGGGATTTTTCTTCATCTACCTTGGACTCAGCTTGCGTTATTGTAGGAACAAAAGGTGTAGCTTCATTAGATTTTTCTTTATCTACCTTGGACTCAGCTTGCACTACTTTAGGAACAAAAGGTGTAGCGCCAGGGTTGAGTGCCGCCACTTTAGGGAAGCCAAGATCGGATGAATCCCCTTTAGGCGTTGGTTGCATGTCAAGGCCAGGAGGAAGAAGAGGTGTCAAGTGGCTAGGGTCAAGCTCAAGTAACACACTCTCGAATTCATCCAGATCATCACACATTACTCTTGTGTCAGTGGTACTTACACTCTCTGACATAATACCCTTATCCCAGGCTAATTTAGTCCTTAATTCAACGGAACAGCAAGCTTTTCCGTCAGGATTGTAATCTCCGTGAGATAAAGATTTAACACCCGTAGTTCCTTTTTGAGAAATAGGTATTGTTCTGTCGTAGCCGTCTTCCCATGAACCGAATAGTTGAGCACTATTACCAAGACATCTTGCAGAAGGCACAAAATATGGTGCTCCTCTAGATCCTGAATTACCCTTATTACTCCCTTTATTACTTCCTTTATTCGGCCTTTTGCCTCGAGAGACTAATGCAAATCCATCATCGTCAAGACCACTTGCTTTAGGTTCACCTTTTTCAGGGGTGTCTACTTGAATCACGTCCCTTCCTACAGGGCATACTGTTCCAAGCACGATTCTCGTATGTTCTGGTTTTTTAGGGGCGCCTACTTGAAGCGCATCCATTGCCGTATGTTCTGAATTCTGACTCTTTTTGTGAGTAGCTACTTTAAATTTATTCTCTGCAGAAGCACCTATTTTAGATTCACCTCCCTCAGGAACAGATGAAATATCCTTATCCTCTTGTTCTTGAACAACACGGCTATGAGCATCTTCTGCTTTTGAAGAGGCTACTCTAGGTTCTTCCTGTATAGGAGCGCCTATTTTAGATTCACCTGAAAAGACTACTATAGGTGCTTCCTGTATAGGAGCGCCTATTTTAGATTCACCTGAAAAGGCTACTCTAGGTTCTTCCTGTATAGGAGCACCTATTTTAGATTCTGTGCCCTTATCAACATATCTTGCAGGCTCTGCACCTAGAGACTTTCCTTGATTAACCGGCTTCACAGAAGTGCAGAGAGGCCGCGCATGATGAGTAACCTTGGCAATCTTATTTCCCCCTCGTCGTATAGAAGAATTGTATCCCGAAATCTTCCCAGTCTTAGGCATAGACTTAACTACTTCTCCTGATTCTGCTACCCGTCTCCTTCTTTCTGCTTCCTCTAAAACTGCTTTGTGGCGTTCGAGTTTTACTCCGGATTGCTCGTCTTGTAAGCGCTTCCTCCGAGCTTTTTTAGCCCTTGTAGATCCTTGTTGGGATCTATCTTCTTGCACTTGAGGGTCTTCATCTGCACGTCCATGTTTTCCTTTACCCATAGCTACTCACCATTAAATATCTTTATATTAAGGCAATAATACAGCAATTTTTTAATTATTAAAAATAAAAAATTTAATATTTATTAAACAACATGAATAAGCTATCATTAAGTGTCCATATTGTTGCAAACCAATAATGATAACACCAGCAACTCATCCTAAGATCACATCAGTATCTGGAAATATAATTAAGATACACGAGATTAATGAACGAAATTCTCTCGCTATGGAACAACGCTACAAACTTCCTACGATAATTGCTAGATTACTTGATATTAGAGGATCAAACGTAGAATCTACGGCAAGATTCCTTAATCCTAAAATTAAAAATGAAATACAAAATCCAGCAGCAATAAAAGATATGGATAAAGCTGTTAATAGGATAATACAAGCTATAGAGAACAACGAGAAAATTGCCATATTCGGGGATTATGATGTAGATGGCGCAACATCTTCTGCATTGCTCAACCTATATCTAAAAAATTTTGGTATAGAATCAATAGTGCATATACCAGACAGAATAAAGGAAGGCTATGGCCCTAATAAACAGGCCTTAGACAAATTAGCCGACATGGGTGCCACCTTATGTATTACGGTTGACTGTGGAACTTTAGCGCATGAACCACTAGAGCATGCCGAAGCAAGAGGAATGAATATAATTGTAATAGATCATCACATTGGGTCAGAAAGAGTGCCACAAATATCAGCATTAATAAATCCTAACAGAATAGATGGATCAAACCCAGAATACTCTGGACTTGCCGCAGTTGGCGTAACTTTCCTAGTCCTGATAATGTTAAATTCCACCTTAAGGAATCAAGATTTTTTTGAGAAAAGTGGAATAATGGAACCAAACTTGATGAAGTTCCTTGATCTTGTTGCCTTAGGTACTGTCTGTGATGTAATGCAATTAACTGGATTGAATCGTGCATTCGTTAAACAAGGCCTAACTATTATCAATCGGCGAAATAATATCGGCATCAGCGCCCTGCTTGATATAATCAATATTAATGGCAAAATTGAGTCTAGTCATCTGGGTTTTGCATTGGGTCCAAGAATAAATGCTGGAGGAAGAATCGGCATCGCAGATTTAGGCACAAGACTATTATCAACTGGAGATCACCAAGAAGCATCGGAAATTGCTCAACAACTTGATGAATTTAACCAAGCACGACGGATATTAGAAGAAGAAGCTCTTAGTGAAGCAATAGCACAAGTTAATGATCCAGGAAATTTCATTATGGTCATAGGCGATTGGCATCCAGGCATCATTGGTATACTAGCCAGCAGACTGAAGGACAGATTCAAGGTTCCCACGGCAGTTGGGTCATCTCAAGGAATCGATGAGCCAGCAGGTATGATAAAAGTCAGCGCTCGTTCAGTGCCTGGCTTAGATATTGGCAATATAATTCTGGAAGCAAAGATGAAGAATCTGATAACTGAAGGTGGCGGGCATGCTGCAGCTGGTGGCTTCTCCATAACCCCCGATAAAGAAGGAGAATTATCTGCAAACCCTAATGCAACTGGGTTCGCAACACTAGAAGAGAAGTTGAATATTCTAAAGGAATTTATTAGCAATAAATGCTCTGAAGCTGGCCTAAAAATAGAGCATACAATGAAAGTAGATGCCATTGTAGATCTTGATGCCATTAATGTAGAGTTATGGAATAATATACAAACACTCTCTCCATTAGGAATGGGGAATCCTACACCCAAATTCATTCTTCGTAATGTGAATATTGCCAATAGCTCTATTATAAAAGACAAACATATTAAATGTATTGTGTATAATAATTTCAGCAAGAAAAGGCTCAGCGCTATAGCATTTAATAGTGCAGATACAAATGTTGGACAAGAATTACTGAGAAAAAGACTGGGCAATTGTATTTCTTTAGTAGGAACGATTCAACAAAACAACTGGAATAACAGAGAAGACCTACAATTTATGATATCTGATGTAATTACTGAAGAAATATGATCTAGAAATTAGGCTTATGAGCAAAAATAAAATCCGTGCTGTTATTGCATTTCTCTAATGAATAACCTGATCAATTAACAATTAATGATCTGACTACATCATGAAATAACTATCTTGCCTATAATAGAACAATAACCCTGCTACAGCTATTTTTATAGTGCTTATACATCATTTGGAAGCTTATTATCCGTATTATCATCTGGAGTGTCATTTGCATTCTCAATATGCACATGGTCTTCCTCTGTTGGCAAAGCATTCACCTCAACGTTATACTTCTTCTTTTCTTCTTCATTACCTACATCATATGCTTCATATACCTTGCCATCATCACCACGAATTATATTTTTCTCAACAATATCTACTGCATTTATTCCACTTGCAATACCATCAAGGTCCTTAAGAAGAGATGATTTAAGGTTCAAAAACCCACGATAATATTTCTTGACACCGCTGATAGCCTCGGGAAATTTTTCATAGTCTGATACAAAAACCAATACTACTAATACTATAATTACTTCAAAAAATCCTACATCAAACATTATACAATTTTATTAATAAGAATTAGTGATAATTATATATTATAAACAGAAAAAATAATAAGAGTAAATAAACTCATTCCCTAAAGCATAATTTCTGATAAACGAGCAACAGCAACTAATAGTACATTTATATCAATATTATCAATAGCTTTAATCTCTTCAATAAAGGCGTTGTATCGGACAATGTTGCCCTTGTGTTTACCTACCCACACAGTTATAGCTTCTGCACTTTCTTCAATATTCTCCTGCGCCATCATAGTAATGATATTACTAGTTATAGTGATATGGCAATCAGCAATATTATCCAGAAGATTTCTAGCTGATAACTTCTGCCAATAACCTCCTGACTCTAAAGAAGAAAGTAATTTATATAGAACATCTACCCCTAACTTAGCACCAATCTCAAAATGTATCTTACAAACTATATTTATATCTACATCTTTATTTTGACTAGCCACAGTTATAATGCCAAGGGATGAATGCATATGCCTTATAGCAGCAATCTGATTTACAATTTTTTCATCAACCTTGCGGTTAATTAGATTATCCCTACTCTTATTTAATTCTTTTAGAGAATGCTTATCTAAATTACTTGGTAAGTTGTCCCGCATTTCAATGAATTTAGGATTAAATTTCTTCACTATCGAAGCAATATCGGAATTATGAACATTGTAATGTCTGAAGAACCAGAATGAAGCACGTCCAATCATCTTCTGTATGGATTGTAATATATTATCCTGAACTTCAGTATCAAGGCCAAGAGTAGGAAAATTATCTACATCACTCCATATATCACTTACTGCAAATATATCTCGTACTATTATAAATACCCTAGCGATAACATCACAAGGTAAGCCAGTATTCTCCACCACATGATTCACAAAAGAACAGCCCACTCTATTAATTAGATTATTGACAATATAAGTCGCAATTATCTCTCTACGAAGTGGATGATTTATAATTTCTTTCTTGAATTTCGTCTGCATAACAGAAGGGAAATAACTCAATAGATGTTGATCAAAATATTTATCATCTGGTAGATCAGATTTCAGCAAATCATCATACAGAGACATCTTTGCGTAAGACAATAGAACTGCAAGCTGAGGTCTACTTAGTGGCTTATGCTCAGATTTCATTCTCAGTAATTCTTCATCATTAGGCAAGAATTCAACCTTCCTATTTAATAATCCACGTTTTTCCAACGCCTGGATTAATTTCTGATATTGATCAGATTTATCTAAAGATCTGTATGTGCCAATAGTTAGAATACTATTCTGTAAACTATTATCTATTAACACTAGCTTCTCCACCTCCGGTGTCATGCTTTCTAGTAATTCATTACGAGCACTCAAGGTCAATTTTTTGTTATCCATCGCCATCTTTAAAGCAATTTTTATATTAACCTCTCTATCAGAACAACCAACACCTGCAGAGTTATCTATGAAGTCGGTATTAATACGACCATTTTTATAAGCATATTCTATTCTGCCAAGCTGTGTGAATCCAAGATTTCCACCCTCACCAATTACTTTAGCCTTAAGCTCACATCCATTAATACGCAGGGAGTCGTTGGCTTTATCATGCACCTCAATATTACTTTCCGATGAGGACTTCACATAAGTACCTATACCGCCATTCCAGAATAGATCAACAGGTGCTTTTAGTATGTGCTTGATCAATTCATTAGGTGATAATACGTCCTCTTTAATCTGTAAAGATTCTTTGATTTCACATGGAATTACAATAGATTTCATGGAGCGAGAAAATATACTACCACCCTTTGAGATTAAATCTTTGTTATAATCAGCCCAATTAGTGCCAGGTGTTTCGAACAATCTTTTACGCTCCTTATAACTTAATTCGGCATTGGGATTAGGATCAATAAATATATGCATATGATTAAATGCTGCAACCAATCTAATATGTTCTGATAATAACATTCCATTACCAAAAACATCTCCAGCCATATCACCTATACCTATCACTGTGAAATCTTCTTTTTGTATATCAATCCCCATCCCCAAGAAGTGATGTTGAACTGATAACCATGCACCTTTTGCTGTAATAGCCATCTTTTTATGATCATAACCATAGCCACCACCTGAAGCAAAGGCATCACCTAGCCAAAAATTATATTCAGCAGAAACAGAGTTGGCATGATCAGAGAAAGTGGCTGTACCCTTATCAGCTGCGACAACTAAATATGGATCATCTTTATCAAATCTCACTACATCCTTCGGAGCTACAATTTTACCATTCACTATGTTATCTGTAATATCCAAGATACCACGTAGGAAATTCTTATAACATTCGATACCATGCAGATGAACATCTTTTGTCTTACTATCTTTTTTTACAAAGAAACCACCTTTCGATCCTACTGGTACAATCACTGTGTTCTTAGGCATCTGCGCCTTCATTAATCCTAAAACTTCCGAGCGATAATCCTCAGCCCTATCAGACCATCTCAGCCCACCTCTGGCAACTTTACCACCACGCAGGTGTACAGCTTCGAAGTTAGAGGAATAGACAAATACCTCAACAACTGGGCAAGGCAAAGGAACGTTAGGTATCAAAGAGGGATCAAGCTTAAATGATATATATGATTTTTGTTCACCATGTTCTGCTAGTTGGTAAAAGTTTGTTCGCATGGTAGCATTAATTACATCAATGAATTTTCTGAGAATTGCATCATCACTGACATCAATAATATCATCCAATAACATATCTATCTGAAACATCACGGTGTTTATGCTTTCTTTACGCAACTTATTATCGAGACTTGGAGTGAACTTACTACAGAATAATTTAATAAAATTTTTGACTACAGAAGGGTAGTTTAGTAATACATTTTGTATGTAATTTTGACCATATTCAACTCTCAATTGCTTTAAATATCTACTAATAGCCCGCACTAGTACGACCTCTCGCCAGTCCAATCCTGCTAAAGTTATCAAACCATTGAATTTATCATTCTCCAATTCATGCGCCCACAGCTTCTCTAATGCAAATTCACATTTCTCCCTTACATTATCCAGGAGGAATCCTGCTTCATTAGGAGCTTCTAGATCAAAATGATGTAAATAAACATTATTATGCTGTACATCCATATCATAACTATGATGATTAATGACTTTGAATGCCATGTTTTCTATAATAGGTATTATGTCAGATAACACACAGTCATTGCCAACAAAATAAGCCTTCATGTTATGTCTGATTCTACCCATATCAACTGTCTGATATAAGGTTGCCATAGAATTACCCTGGCCGCTTTCATACTTCTCAATTGTCTTATTTATATTTATTATATCATAATAAGAATTACTAGAGGTGAAAGTATGTTTGTAATCTGAAGGAAAAGCATTTCGGTACATAGCATATACCTTGTCACCTTCGCTCTTACCCAGTCTATTCACAAGTTCATTATATAATAACTCAACCCAGCTGCGTACAACATGAGCAAGTTTCTTCTCTATACTTAAAACATCTGCTGAACTGAAAATGTGCTTCTCATTATTCTTCTTTATTACTAAATCTAAACTTACTAAATCTGATTCATTAATAATAATATTGCTACTAACTGCCTTTCCCATTAACTCCTTGGATACTATATCACTTACCTTATCACCCACAATCGAGCTAAATTGATTATTAGGTATGAATATCATACACTCAAAAAACGCACTGGAACGAGTGTGATAAATAAACAATTTTAGCTTAGGAAGAAGATGTAGGTGCAATATATCTATATAACTATCACATAGTTCCTCTACAGAAACTTTAAGCAATTTTGAACACAACGTATTTTGTAACATAAATATCAAAGCTTTATCGCTATGGCCACCAACCATGAATTTTGATCTTTGTTCTACTAATTCAACTTTCTTCCTGATAACAGGAATAGTTCTTATATTTTGAAATTTCGTATATGATGTAAACATGCCAATAAAATGATCTTCGCCTACAATCTCACCATCTTCATCGAAACGTCGTACAACTATACAGTCTGGGTAACATCTACGATGTACATTACAAAAATGCCTTGATCGAGTAACAAAAAATAACTCTTTATCTTTAACAACACGTTCACCAAATATTTTATCATCCTCGAATCTAGAAAATCCCAAACAGGACTTCTTCTGTTTTTTCATGATATTCTTCTGTGTCTTTTTTTGTTCATAGTGTCTATAGCCTAAGAAAATGAAATTATCCTCTTTAAGCCAACTAATGAAATTGGATAGTTCAGAGGTATCATTCTTGTCGAACCATTTTACATATGAAGAGATTGATTTTTGACACTTATCAATTTCCCCCACCATAGCAGGCCAATCATCAACACAAGCGTGTACTTTGTCTAAGGTTCTTTCTACATTCTTTAACAATGTCTCTCTACTAACCGCATCATCAATTCTGGTTATTTCAAAGCGAATAAACGACTCATTATTGGCATTTTCTTCTCTGGGCTTAGGATATACCCTGATTAACTTACCATCAATTCTGTCAACATCCATCACTGCATTTATGCAATTATAGATTGAGATATTGCTATCTTTCAATTCCGAGGTAAGAGAATCCACTAAGAATGGCTGATCGTCATTAATGACATCTATAACTGTGAACTTACTATCCCAACCATCTTTGACTTTATCAGGAGTAAATATCCTGGTTTTGTATTTACTGCCACCTCTTTGAGTAAAGAGATTATAAGCACTGAGATCAATGCAGTCTTGACTACATTTTCTTGCAAGACCTCCATTAAAAACATTTTCTGCAAGAATTTTCTTAAAAATAACAAAATTCTTATCCTGATTAGATTTATTAAAGCTTTCTAAAAAATTCACACTGTTATTCTCATCACAAACATCTTCTTCACTGTAATACTCCATTCCTTCCCCAACACAAAGCAAAAACTGTCTTAATTGCCTTATAGTACAATGCAATAATTAACTTTGAGTAAATTACTTAATATTTAATGTAGAATCTTTATTCACTAATATGGATAGTTCCATATCCAAACTCTAAATATACACTTCCACTAAATTACTTTTATGCAGATTTTTAACATGATCCTCAACTTTACGAACAACCTTCTTCTGAAAAACTACTTCTCGTATATGATCCCTGTTTAACAGCTTGCCAGGACTTGTGCCGCAAAACATGAAGGATTGAATATTTCCCCCATTATTAACCTGAAAGAAGTCATTGACATTTAATCCGATCAAGACACGCTGTAACTCCGGAATGAAACCTGCTATAACACCAGAAACCTTATTAACTGACACAGTATCATATTTCTTTGTCAGATCTCCAATGCTTTCACAATTATACAATCCTGTTATCTTAAGATCTTTGGAGAGAACGGAACTTAATAATGCACTATCTGCAACTATCTCATTCAAATTAACCTCACTATAGGCAAAGCTCTTTTTCGTAATGAATTTGTCTAGTATACTAATTTCAAAAATTACATCTTTATACTTCAGATATTTACTAGCATTGACCTCAGCGGCAGAAATGACTTGTTTCACATCATCACTTAAATCATTTACATTAAGCCATTTTGTTGTCTGATAGCCATCAACAAAGGTTGCATCATTAAAAGTTGCATCATTAGGTAATTTTATAATTCCCATCACTTCTTCAGCTAATTCACCATTAGGCAGTGAATTTACTGCAGATATCTTCACACGAAACATTGAATAAGAACCATTTTCTATAACCTCTAGTTCTTTATCAATATCACCCTCATTCACTTGAATATCTTTAGATAAATATTCGGTCAAAACTTTTTGCCTTATCAGATTCGCTCTAACAGTTTCTATAACAGTATCTTTGGTGAACAAACCATTATCTATACTCTTTTTCAACTCAGCATTTTCAAGCATCTTGCTTTGAGTTAAGGTAGCTTGCACATCCCTATAACTAACATTGACATTCAGTAGCTTAGCTGTATCAAAATACAAAGCATCTTCAACAACTTGATCAAGCACAGATTTATAAATCTCTTCATCAGAAATGCCGTGAGTATCATTAAACAATCTAAACAAGTTAGCTCGGAAGCTCAAATCAATACTAGAAATCGTTCGGTCATTCACTAGAGCTACAATCTCTACATTCGAACTTATCGCATGCGATTCAAAAGGAGAACATATAAGAAATAGTGATATCAATAATCTTCGGAGAATAACAAGATTCATATAATTAGTAAAAAATAGTTGCCCAACAAATTGGATTATACATGAAATTTAGTGATGTCAAACAGATTTCTCATGTTATTATCTGATGCAACATGCGGATCCATTGGCGTAATTATTTCATGTTTTTTAATGAAGATTTTCTCAATCAAATCAGAGAAAGACAGACCTTGTCAGAGATAATAAGTAATAAAGTGTCACTTAAAAAACATGGACGGGAGTTTACAGGACTCTGCCCTTTCCATAGTGAAAAGACTCCATCATTCACGGTTAATGATGACAAAGGATTTTATCACTGCTTTGGCTGTGGCGCACATGGCGATATATTTACCTTTACTATAGAAATGGATAATCTAGATTTTATAGACGCAGTATCTAAGCTCGCTGAGAATGTAGGCCTCTCTTTGCCAGAGGAGGATATAGGAAGGAAGAACAGCTCACAAAACATCAGCGGTGCGTTAACACAAGCTATGCACTGGTTCCAAGAGCAATTATGCAACAATAACATCGCTCAACGTTACCTAAAAGACAGAAATATCAACGTCGATATGATTAAAGAGTTTAAGATTGGATATGCTCCAAAATACGGCCTAAATCAACATTTAAAACAACAAGGAATAAAGCAAGAACACATCATTGATGCTGGGTTAGCCAGCAGAAACCCCAAAGGCATGTATGATTACTTTAGAGATCGTATAATGTTTCCAATATTTAACAAAAGAGGGAGCATTATAGCATATGGCGGACGTAGCATTGGCATGGGAACACCGAAATATCTCAACTCTCCAGAAAATATCCTATTTAGTAAAAAGGGCACTTTGTATGGGGCTAATTTTGTACAAAAACACACCAATGATCAGGTCATATTAGTTGAAGGATATTTAGATGTAATCTCACTATATCAATATAAAATAGTGAACTCTGTATCCCCCATGGGAACAGCAATCAGCGTTGAACACATTCAGGCTTTGTGGAAGATGGCTGATTCACCTATATTATGCTTCGATGGGGATGCCGCTGGATATAAAGCGGTGCTACGAGCAATAGAGTTATGTATTCCTATATTGACTAGTAGTAAAAATATAAGATTCGCCATATTACATAACAAGCAAGATCCACAAAGCATACTAAATAAGCCGAATGGCAAACAAGAAATGGACGAAGCTCTTACTAATACTAGATCTGTATCAGATGTAATATGGTCATATTTGTACAAACAAGTTAAGCCAACTACGCCAGAGCAATATGCATTACTGCAGGAGAAATGCTTAACACACATAAAGCCTATGACAGATAAGACTTTATATTTTTATTACAGAAATTTCTTTCAACAGAAACTGAAATCTCTATATCAGTCTGAGGTAAATAATAATTCAAATCAATATAAGAGAAATATGGCAACCATAAATAATAGTGAAGCATCACAATCTAACTTAAGCACAGAGCAGCTAAAACAGAGCGAGAATACCCTAAAAACAAGGCAGACTACATTTTCAGAGATGAAACAGAATGCATATAAGGCAAAAGTTCTTTTAATAATAATTATTACATTTCCTGAGTTGCTAGACGAAGCAAATATTGAAGAAGAGTTTATTAATTTTGAGATCCAAGATCAAAGAATCAACGATGCAAGAAACAAAGTTCTAACAACAAAATGTCTTGATAAATTAACAACAAGCTATCTGAACATTGATAATTTAAGCGTCACAGCAGATCAAGATATTAGAATTGCACTCACAAGTATAGATAAAGCTAGAGCTTTATGGAAAAGAATAATTGATATAACTAACTATGATCACTTTAAGAAGGAAGCAAAAGAAAAAATTAGCAACATAAGCTTGGGCAAAGAGTATTTAGAGCAAATTAAATACATTAATAATGAGAATATGGAAGATAATGTATATAGAAATGGCAATAAATTGTTAGGTCAAACAGTAGAAAAACGGTACGTACAGGAAGCCAAGAGGATTGATGATGGATTAAAAAAAGAAGCAGGAGATTAATAGGGCATTAATGGATAAGACAGAATAAAAAAGATCAAGCGTTTTATTATTGACATTTTTAGTATTTTATGATTGAATAACCGCTAATTCTCTGATATGCGATACAATGAACATATGAAGCAAGAGCCAAAAGCCAATAGCACAAAATCAAACAAGTCTGCTGTCTTAAAAAATTTGATCAGAGAGAGTCTAAAAAATGGTTTTGTTACATATAAAGATATAGAAGATGCAATGGGCGGTAGCGCAACTTCAGTGGAAGCTATCGATGACACCATCGATCATTTGCACGAAGCTGGTGTAAAGGTGTTGGAAGGCAACGATTACGCTGATAATGCAAATAATAATACTGATACAGATGCAAAAGAAGAACAGGAGAGTGATACACCAGCCACACCTGCTAGTGCACAAGAATCAAGCGGAGGCAATTACACTGATGATCCAATCAGAATATATTTGCGAGAAATGAGTAACGTCAAATTGTTATCTCGTGAAGAGGAAATAGAGATTGCGAAATTAATTGAAGAAAAAACAGCTTTCATGCTTGGTCTGCTAGTACAAACTCCAGGCGCAATAAAATATTGCATGCAGCTTCGTGATAATTTAGTTGATGGGAAGGCATCTGCAAATCTTAGAAGTATATTAGACATAGATTTGATGAGTGCTTCTGAACCAGACACAGAGGAAGTTGACTTAGTATTCGAAGAAGATGAAGTAAAGGAAGAGGACGAGGAAGAGGAAGAAGAAGTAGTAGAGGATGGCATAGAGTCCTCAGAAGAAGAGGTTGAAGAGATAGTTGACAATTTACTGTCAAATAATCTAGTTGAAAAATTAGATCAGGTAATAGATATAGGTATGGGTGTATTAGACATTCACACTCAAAGAATAGCAATCTTTGTTTCTGGCAAAGAGATACCTGAAGAACTTAATGTCTTACAACAGCAAAAATCTGCTGAGATCTGTGAAGCAATAGATTCAATAAAATTTAATTCTAATGTAATTTCACGTATAGCTGAAGCTCTTTATGAGCAGAACAAAGAAGTTCGAGCACAAGAATTAAAGATAATGAACTTGGTGGAGAAGTCTTCGTTATCAAAACAAGATTTCTTGAATAGCTATAAAGATGTTGGTCTTACACCACAGTGGTTGGAGTCGTGTCGGAAATCAAAGAACAAACACCTAAAATCATTTGTAGAAACTCATGAAAAAGAATTAGCAGAAATTAGAAACAGCTTGAACGAGCTGTCTTCTACGCTCGAAATGGAAGCAATTGAGTTCAAGAATCTTGTAGCACGAATACAAAAATGTGACAGTGCTATACATAAAGCAAAGACCAAGATGATTAATGCTAATCTTAGATTAGTAATTTCAATAGCGAAGAGATTCGTCAACAGAGGCCTACAATTCCTTGATCTGATCCAAGAAGGAAATATTGGACTGATGAAAGCGGTAGAGAAATTCCAATATAGAAGAGGATATAAATTTTCTACATATGCAACTTGGTGGATAAGACAAGCAGTTACCAGAGCCATTGCCGAT
This sequence comes from Rickettsiales bacterium, assembly GCA_965262395.1. Lineage (GTDB taxonomy): Bacteria > Pseudomonadota > Alphaproteobacteria > Rickettsiales > Anaplasmataceae > CBDHFF01. The sequence continues at coordinate 84,207 of OZ253531.1, read as the reverse complement.
CAGAGTAGGACTATTCGTATACCTGTACACATGATAGAAACAATCAATAAGTTGGTAAAAATATCTAAGCAAATCTTCCACGAGACAGGCAGAGAGGCCACTCCTGAGGATCTGGCTACACGCTTAGATATGTCAATAGATAAAGTGAACAGGATAATCAAGATCACAAAAGAGCCAATAAGTTTAGAAAGCCCAATAGGAGAAGAAGATGGCAATAGGTTAGGTGATTTCATTGAAGATAAGAATGCACTTAACCCTCTTGATGCGGTTATAATGTCTAATTTGAAAGAGGCAACTACTAGAATCTTAGCTTCCTTAACACCAAGAGAGGAAAGAATAATCAGAATGCGTTTTGGTATAGGTGTGAGCTGCGATCATACTTTAGAAGAAGTAGGAACACAATTCAAAGTAACGAGAGAGAGAATTAGACAGATTGAAGCAAAATCTCTCCGAAAACTTAGACATCCTACTCGATCTAAAAACCTACGCTGGTTCCTCAAAATGTAAGGATGTTTGCTAAGTCGCATGTCCCTATTCTTATGTTTGCTAAGTCATATATTCCTATTCTTAGGTACTAAGATCTATTGGTGCTAATGTTTAAGTACTAGATGAAAGATCCAAAATGTGACCATTAGTTAATAAGGATGTTTGCTAAGTCGCATGTCCCTATTCTTATGTTTGCTAAGTATATTCCTATTCTTAGGTACTAAGATCTATTGGTGCTAATGTTTAAGTACTAGATGAAAGATCCAAAATGTGACCATTAGTTAATAAGGATGTTTGCTAAGTCGCATGTCCCTATTCTTATGTTTGCTAAGTCATATATTCCTATTCTTAGGTACTAAGATCTATTGGTGCTAATGTTTAAGTACTAGATGAAAGATCCAAAATGTGACCATTAGTTAATAAGGATGTTTGCTAAGTCGCATGTCCCTATTCTTATGTTTGCTAAGTCATATATTCCTATTCTTAGGTACTAAGATCTATTGGTGCTAATGTTTAAGTACTAGATGAAAGATCCAAAATGTGACCATTAGTTAATTGGTCATTAATAAATGTATGATACCATAACTGAATGCAAATATTGTCCATAGGTGCTGATATGTCCGTATATAAGTTAGTGTTGCTTGCTGCTTTTTTCTTGTTGTCAGAAAGCTGTCTAGCTGGAACATTGAAGATAAACAACGAATTAGAGCAAGAAGTTGTAGTAGATGTAATAAAGATGCAAGTAGATGATGATAAGGTGATCGGTATAAAGCATACGACTGTACAACCTCATAAGTCTCTGCCGCCTTCATCGGAAACTTCCAAACCTTCTACATCAAATATACATAGCTTTAAGTCTGGGTCTGAAAGAATGGATATTACAATCTCTGTGGATGGTGAAAACGGCAGTACAGATTCAATCTGCATGGTTGAAACGATGCCCCATACGAAATTGAGCATAGAGGTTAACACGGATAATGACGGCAGGATAGCATGTTTTTGCTCTTATGTGCACACCAGGACTGGTGAAGAAGTTAATTCACGTGTGCTATACCAATAGTGCATATATGTTATTTTTAGGCGCCTTAAATAGTCATACTAATTATAGGGTGAGTAAGATTATTCTTGACTGCTTGTACTATAACAGACTATTCATATGTTAGTGTATCTCATATATGGTATATTCATATGCTTCTCAGGATAATTTCTCTGTCATTTATTTCGTTGTTGTTAATTGGTGAATGCCAAGCAGCAAGGAGTTTATTAGTACAGAATCAATCTGATGAAGAAGTGAGTTTACTTGTTGAAAGATTGGCAGAAGATGAACATATTTTATGTAAGCAGGAATTCAACTTAGATGTATCTTCATCAATAGATGTTAATACCGACAACACTGAATGCTCTGCTCTTGACCTTGAGTCTGAAAAAGAATCAATAAAGATCAGTATTACATCTTGGCCATCTTCTATGAGTCATATTATGATCTCTGGCAGTATTATAGATGCTGCATCAGCACCTCAGATCATTATTCAAAATTCACCTAATGTACTATATCAACCTGAAGCTAACGCTAGTTCCCAAGATATAGAAATATCTCTATTGCAAAATACTAATACTGTAGATACAGAGAATCATAATGATCAAGATACTGTGGTTGATCTTGTTGCTGAAAAAGTAGAAGACCACAGCTCTAATAAAGATAGTGCCTCTGAAGAAGACACATATAATGCCCCTGCACAACAAATCAGCCAATTAGAATTGGTAGATAAAATTAAAAATAAGAACAAGAAATATAGTAACGTAAATTTTTCTCATGATATTCCTGGGGTTGATATAAGCGGCATACAGAGACAACGCATGTTATACTATAACAATATAATCACTGATTATAATGTTATTATTGAGTTGATCTCTCCTGATACGAATGCTCCGTTATCTAAATATACAGCATACCTCAAAAACTTGTATACGATGAGAAAGCAAATTATTATACATCTTGAGAGTTTATCTACTCTCTTTACTACTATCAGCGCTATACCTAACAGGCTTGATATACACAATGTAGAAGCTAGTAATATACAGAGTGCAATATCTGGTGGACTGGATCATTTGGCTGTCATAGATGATCTGATATGTAATGTAGTGGTTAATCTAATCAGTTCGAAATATGTACATGATGCAAAGACTATCTCTCTTAAATCTGAACAAAACAAGCATGACATTGAAGATCTTCCTATAGATAGTACAAAGAAGATTAAAGTATGCAAAGGCTTCCAGAAAAATATAAAGACTATATCTAATATACTACTTTCCATTAGAAAGAGAGTTGAAGAAATAAAACATGCTGACCTTAAGCCCACAAAAAATGTATCTACCTACATCAAGAAGATTTCTTATTTACGAAATCAAATATTAGATAACAGAAAGACCATTATACAGAATGGGAAAGATGGCGGTTGTACTATAGTAATTCCACAGGGCAATAAGTAGTTAATTAAAGTTTTTTCTATTCGGGAAGACAACTGATAAATTAATGTTAATCGCGGTCTCGCTTACTCTGCCCTTTTAGTTAACTATAAAAATGATCTTTGTTATATGTCTTCTATTATTATGTATTCGATGTATTGTATTATAGAATTTTAATTCTGCAGGTTCAAACAATGACGTTCAATGCTTAAATTATATCAATGCATGAACTATAATGTTAATTCCCAGCTATCTTATTATAATTTAGAGTAGACAACACAAGAGATCCATATTAGATAAAATTAGTGATCACAATAATTACAAAATGCATTGAGACTATGTCTATGATTATAAGTCATTTATATCAAATAATATTTGAACAATTAGATAACTTATAATAAGATCTCGGTGATTCACCAAAATATATCATATGTAGCATATAGTTATGAAATTAATGTCATCAAATGAGATTCGATCAATATTCTTAAAATTCTTCAAGAAGAATGATCATCACATTCTCCCCTCGTCCCCTTTAGTACCAGAAAATGACCCAACATTATTATTCACCAATGCAGGAATGGTACAGTTTAAGGATAATTTTTTAAATGGACGCCCAGAAGGAGAACGAGTAGCAACCAGTCAGAAATGTATCCGAGCTGGTGGGAAGCACAATGATCTCGAAAATGTAGGATACACAGCACGACATCATACATTTTTTGAAATGTTGGGCAACTTCAGCTTCGGTGATTATTTCAAAGAAGAAGCTTGTGAATACGCATGGAATTTACTCACTAGAGACTTGGGCTTACCACCTTCAAAATTATACATCACTGTTTATCATGACGATGAAGAAACTTTCAAGATATGGAAGAAAATGACTGGGTTTGGTGATGATAAAATAATTAAAATTGCTACGCAAGATAATTTCTGGTCGATGGGTAACACTGGACCATGTGGTCCATGTACGGAAATATTCTTTGATCACGGTGAAAATGTTAGCGGAGGATTACCTGGTACTCCAGAAGAGAATGGGGACAGGTTTACTGAGATATGGAATTTAGTCTTCACACAATTCAATAAAATGGAAGATGGATCACTAAAACCGCTTGAAAGAAAATGCATTGATACTGGCATGGGTCTAGAGCGAATTTCTGCGATCTTACAGAAGGTTCACAATAATTATGACATAGATGTCTTCAAGAACCTGATAAGTGGGATAGTGAGCTTAACAGGAACAGGCAATAAAAATGATTCTATAACAGCACATCGAATTATTGCTGATCATTTAAGATCATCCTCATTTTTAATAGCAGATGGCGTAATGCCAAGCAATGAAGGAAGAGGATATGTATTGAGAAGGATCATCAGACGGGCTGTACGATATGTACACAAAATAGGATATAATGATAAATTATTACATAAAATATTCCCAATCCTATTAACCGAGATGAAGGAAGCGTACCCAGAACTTGAGAGAGCCCAAGATCTCGTAAAGGAAGTACTCTCTTCCGAAGAGGATAGCTTCCGTGATACTCTAGACCGAGGCCTCAATATCTTAGGGCAACCCCCGAAATGGATTAAGGACCTTAAGCAGGCATTCGATCTCCCAATAAAAAACTTGAATGATCGTGGCGGTCAACCAAAATTTAATGAAGGTTTACAACAATTCTCTGAATCATGTTCCACATTCCACTCACTATTATATAAAATTCCACAAGATGATGATCAAGCTGGCAAAGAAGAATATGAACGAACACTAACTAAAGCTAAGAACGGTAATTTATTGAATACTTATAGTATAAATAAAGCAACAGGATATAACAAAACAGATGATTTTATGCCTATAATGAGAGGGGAATTAGGAGAGAGTCTGAATCAAGTTATAGAAGAAGGCAAAAAGTCAGAATCATACAACGAAACATCACATAAGCATTTACTATATTCGTCAGCACTGAAAAAGATTCAGGACACCTGCAGGGATATAATAAATATAAGCATTATATGGCATCAGGAAGTATTGGAAGGAATCTGGAATTTCTTGAATATGAACGGATTAGGTGATTTCAGTTCTGGCAATGTATGGTTCGATGAAATGATGAAAAGGCAAAAGGAAGATAGATTACTATATTGTTTACTCAATAAAACAACAGATGAATTTATAGAAATTCTTATAATCGTGATTGAACGATACAAATCAATGGGAGGTTCCTACGAACAAATAGGGGAAAAACTTGAAAAATTGATAGCTATACTGGATCAAGACAACATCAAAAATTTCGTTAATAATCTAAATGATTACCGTAAAGACCTAGATGAATCTACCGCTCTGAATGGCAAGACTGCATTTTTACTATATGACACCTATGGATTTCCATTGGATCTCACAATAGACATTATGAAAGAACACCAGATGACTGTTAATGTAGATGGCTTCAACGTGGAAATGGAAAAACAGAAGGATCGAGCCCGTAAGGCCTGGAAAGGCTCTGGTGATGTCAAAAAAGATGAAATCTGGAGAGAAATTGAAGAAGAATTTGGCTCTACAACATTCATTAGAACGCATGAACCAGAGATATCTGCAAAGATATTAGCCATAGTACATAATGGGCAACGCCTAAAGAACCTGGACTCTAATACGATTCAATCAGATATAATATTAGTCCTTGATCAAACCAACTTTTATGCTGAATCTGGTGGACAGGTTGCTGATACTGGCACAATAGAAATCAAATCTGATATATTTATTCATGTAACAGATGTACGAAAGTCAGGTGATTTACATCTACATTATTGTAAAATCACTAATGATGCCAGCATAGCAGCATATGATATTGCTACAGAACAGGAAGTAAAATGCAAAATAGATGCTACTAGAAGAAAAAAAATTGCCGTCAATCACACTGCCACTCACCTACTACACAGCGCTCTACGAGAGACATTAGGTAAACATGTAACTCAGAAAGGATCGTTGGTTAACGCAGATTCACTAAGGTTTGATTTCAGCCATTACCATTCATTATCAAAAGATGATTTATTAAAAGTGGAATCTCTAGTTAATCAATATATAGAGTTCGGTACAGAAGTTATCACTGAAGAACTTAATAAGGATGAAGCAGTAAAAAAAGGCGCCATGGCCTTATTTGGAGAAAAATATGCAGATAAAGTAAGGGTGGTAAGTGTAGGATATGAATCACTTAATAATACAAAAAATTCAAATATACCTAGAGAGATATGCTCCATAGAATTATGTGGAGGAACACATGTGCAACATGCGAATCAAATTGGAGTATTCAAAATCATTAAAGAGGGATCTATAGCCTCAGGTATAAGGAGGATAACAGGAATAACTGGTTATACTAAGTATAGTCAATATTTCAATGACGAACTTTCGTCACTGCATACTAGTATAGAAGAATTAGATACGGAGAATAAGAAATTGAAAACTGAAGTTGCTACCTTAAAAAAGAATATAGCAAAATCAATAAAGCCTGATGAATATATCATTGCGGAGCATAAATTATTAACTGTGCATTTTGGTGATATATCCGCAAAAGAAACGAGAAGTCTCGCTATTGATTATAAAAATAAACATAGTGATTATATTATAATTATAACATCATATCAAAATGAAAAAGGAATTATTATATTGATTACGCCCGATAATCTATTAAATGAGATTAATACATTTGAAATTGTAGACATTGGAGCAAGAGTCATAGATGGTAGATGTAAAGGTGGCAAACCAGAATTTATTCAAGCTGGAGGAAGTAACATAAAGAAAATTACAGATGTTATACCAAGCATGATTGATGCAATAAAATCTAAACTATCTTGAATATTGAATGATAATGACATTTATGCATGATTATACCTTCATAAGAAGAGTTATATTAACAGTTCTCTGGTGTTATAGCAGGTTTCATTCCTGGGTTACAGTGTATCCGATCAGATTAAGGGTCATAACCTCTTCTTAAGAACAATATCTGGCTAATCTACAACTCTGGAATACTTTCTGAATAATAGAACAACAATGAATATATCATATATAAAAAACTAAATTCACTTTCATTAATGAGCAAGGGACATACTAACTCATTACTATACGGAATAACTGTATGAAGTGTATAAAAAAACTACATTCACTTTCATTATTGAGCAAGGGACATACTAACTCATTACTATACGGAATAACTGTATGAAGTGTATAAAAAAACTACATTCACTTTCATTATTGAGCAAGGGACATACTAACTTATTACTATACGGAATAACTGTATGAAGTGTATAAAAAAACTAAATTCACTTTCATTATTGAGCAAGGGACATACTCATTTTCATACATAACAACTTTATGTGTTATACAAAAACTGAATTCACTTTCATTAATGAGCAAGGGACATACTAACTCATTACTATACGGAATAACTGTATGAAGTGTATAAAAAAACTACATTCACTTTCATTATTGAGCAAGGGACATACTCATTTTCATACATAACAACTTTATGTGTTATACAAAAACTAATCGCTCCTGGATAGACTCTCTAATAAAGACGCACGCAATTTATTAATACTATTATGTATATTATTTGTCTCAACAAGAGCAGCATTAATTCTGATCAATTCACCTGATTCTTGTACTGGATTTATATTTGGAGATTCTACAGCGCCTTGTATTATTCTAATTTTAGTAGCTGCAGAGGGTAGCACATCTGACTTCAACATTAAGTTCCCCACTTTGGATAGATGTTGCTCCTTTTCAAACTCGGACACCCCTATCTTCCCAATATTTTGACTATCAACCAATATAGAGCCTGTATCTAATATCGTAACATCAGAGGCATTTGGATCTATTATAATCTCTGCACCATCAGTACTCAATACTGGATATCCAGAGGACGTTACGAGCTTATTTTCTCCATCTAATTGAAAAGAACCATTACGAGTGTAACGTACACCAGCATTAGTCATCACAGAGAAATATTGATTATGTCCATCAATCGCCAAATCTAGTACTCGTCCAGTATTTGATATATCACCCTGTGTGGTGTCATTAATAATTGAAATATCATTAACATACTTATTGCCACCATTATCTTTCTTAGATTGCACAATCATCATTTCTTTCTGAAAACCAGTAGTGCTAGCATTTGCCATATTACTAGCAACCATATCCAGACGATTTGTCAATGTATTCTTATTTGCTGTTAGCATATAATTAGCAACATCCATGATTATTCCTGCATTCTGATATACTAAGTATGATATATACTTAGATAAATATGTCAATATGAATATAATTTGCACTTTACTTTTTATATTGAAATAGATATAATTTTGCTGCAGTGTGCTTAGGGTTATAAAATGAGTAAGGTCTCTTTCAATATAGCATTACTAATATTATTTTTATCGCTAATATTTGGCACTATAAGAAATAATATAGCTGCAGCCGGATATGTTTCCTCATCAGGTGGGATTATATTATACGCACTAAATATTCTTATTCAAAAAAGAAAGGCTCATATCAAATATTGTGAACGAGCATTATATAAGATACGTAGATGGTATTCCAAGATGTATCTTATACAGATACGCCAGGAATTTGACTATTGTAGAACTATATCAAATAATACCCAGGTCGTTTTACAGTATTTTAAGAGCAACCTTCTTAATGAACTCTGGATTGATGATGAAATAAATAAATTTATATTGCAATTTGATACATTAATAGCGGACAACATTTTCTCCGAAAATGATATTGATAATATAATCAACACATACATACGTTTTTGTAAGAAATACAATCAAGATCTAGAAGCTGTTATATCAGGAGAACTGATTGATGATAATATGCAGCATGCTATTCACAAACTTGAGGTCATGCAAGAAGAATTTCTATCACTTATAGACAATGCGAACATCAAACTTGACATGGAAATAGAAAGGCAATACCTTCTGAATCTTAATGGATATAAGATTAAGCTATGAATGAGATTGAGATACTGAAAAAAGAATTATTGCATAAGAGCAGGCATCGTGGATGCAAGGAAATGGATATATTACTCGGTAATTTTGCTACTAAATATATTGATGAATTGACTATAGCAGATCTTTATAAATATAAGGAAATACTTTTAATCGATGATCAAACATTATATGCTTATATAGCTGGAAATGAATCTCTGGATAATTTGAATAATAACGACATTATTCAGCTAATAGCAAAGACAATAAAATAACTTTTGTTTCACGTGAAACATATTTATATATGCGTATCAGATATAATTGAGTTGTTTCACGTGAAACAAAGTATAATTACATTGCAGAATTAAAATTCTGTAATACAATAGCATCGAATACATAATAATAGAAGACATATGACAAAGATCATTTCTATAGTTAACCAGAAAGGAGGAGTGGGCAAAACCACGACCAGCGTCAATTTGGCCACTGCTTTTTCTGCAATAGAAAAAAAAATATTAATAATAGATCTAGATCCACAGGGAAATACTAGCACTAGCATAGGCATAGAAATAAGCCAAAGAACAAAGGACATATATCGAGTACTTACAGATAGCCATGATATCAATGAGTGCATCATATATACTGAGATACCTAATCTATACATCATTCCCTCCACAATTGACCTCTCTGCTTTAGAGGTTGAATCTGCATACACTGAAGGTAGAGAGTTCATTCTAAAGGAAAAAATTGCAATGCTTCAATCAAAATTCGATTACATCTTTATTGATTGCCCTCCCGCATTAAACATTACTACTATTAATGCTCTCGTGGCTTCCACATCATTAATCATCCCTACTCAATGTGAGTTTCTTGCTCTTGAAGGATTAAAACAATTATTAGATATAATAACAATTATTAAAAAAAATCTAAACCAAGACTTATATATAGATGGCATATTACTAACAATGTATGATTGTAGGAATAAGTTGAGTCAATATGTAGAGAATGATGTACGTACTAATTTGAAAAACAAAACATATAAGACAGTAATACCTAGAAATGTACGATTATCCGAGTCACCATCTTTCGGCAAACCAGCCATATTATATGATTTCAAATGCGCTGGATCGCAGGCCTACCTTAGACTAGCTAGAGAGATCCTTGACAATCATAAGGCTTTAGAGGAGGTATAAGATGAGCAACATAAGAAGTAAAGTTTTAGGCAAAGGACTTGTGTCTCTATTAAAGGACGCACCAAATATTAACAAGAATAGTGAGTTGAATATCATATTCCTTGCAACTGAGCATATGCGATCTGGTAAATTCCAGCCAAGAAAAGAGTTTAATGCAAGCGATTTACAAGAATTGTCTGATTCCATTCAAATAAATGGCATTATTCAGCCAATACTAGTGCGCAAAAATGAAGATGAAGATGGCTATGAGATAATTGCTGGAGAACGAAGATGGAGAGCCAGTAAAATGGCTGGTCTCAAGGAAGTACCCGTCATAATTAAAAAAATTAATGATAAATCTGCATTGGAAATATCAATTATAGAGAATGTACAGCGTAAAGACTTGAACTATATAGAAGAAGCAATGGCCTACAAGAAATTAATGAATGAATTCCTTTATCGACAGGATGATATATCAAAGATTGTGTGCAAAAGTCGCAGTCATATTGCCAACATCTTGCGTTTATTATTACTCCCAGAGAAGATTAAAGAGATGGTATCAGATAATAAGCTCTCAATGGGGCATGCTAGGGCGCTAATTAATCTAGATAAGGCCGAAGATATTGCAGATGAGATAGTTAAAGCCAAACTTAGTGTTAGAGAGACTGAGGCACTAATTAAACAATTGCAGAGTTCAGAAAAAAAAGTAAGAGATACTGGAGGGAAATTAAAAACTAATCCATCTAACAAAATGAATTGTGATATCAAATTATTAGAAGATACAATACTAGAAAAAGCTGGATTAGATATTAGGATCAAAGAATTAGAAGAAAGTAGCGGCACAATAACTATAAAATACTCTGACTTACAAGAATTAGAAAGAATTGTAACAGCAATCGCAAAGCATGGTGGAAAATAAGTAAATCAATTACATAATAAAGAATATTACATGAATCATCATTAAAATGAGCATAATGAAAATGAAGTATATCAGAAAGATACTTTGAGTGTGCATAAATATATGCAGTTGATATTATATAACATTTATAACAATGATTAATTAGCGTCTACCCTGAGATATAAGCTTTCTTTGAAATCTCATATTATCCCCATATTATTTTATATCATATAGTCTATTTCTGATTCAATTTATAGAATATGAATGTATCTAATGCACTAACTAGTTTAGTATCAAAAGGAAAATCAATTAATAATTTAAGTTCTATTCCAATAAGAGTGATCTTTGCTAATTAAAAATTTAAATCTCAATTGGCAATTGTAAGAATAAAATATTAATTTATTATATAAATATTAGTAAAAATACAATAACTAAAATACTAAAAAGTTCATCATAATACTTCATGTATAAGATATTTTTCTTACAGTGTTAGATCTTCGGCTTTAAGGACTTAGAATATTTAACCAATTTATTAAACCAAGAAGAATTATCACCCACAACTTTGGTGCTCAAGTACGAGAAGTCTGGTTCTTGTGCATTTTTATTACGAACAATTTTAATATCAGAGACCAAATCATCTTTAAATGAAATAATGACTACTTTATAATCATATTTATTTTTGCGTAATATGCTATTGTTCTTACTAGAACGCATAGTCATATAATACCACCTAGCATCATCAAAAAACGATATATTAGTAGGAGATCCTGCAGTATCCAGAACCTCCTCTTTACTATAGCCAATATTAACCTGGCTTAGTTTATCATATTTGTCTAAATATCCGTGGCAACTCACTCGTCCACCACAAGCACTAAGAGACAATAAAGAAAGGATTAACAATATCTTCGTATTCATGAAAAAAGAACTTTACTAATTTCAAGCATTATATTACAATGAGCGGCGTTATACAAGCGGTCTTTAAGAGTGAGTAAAATATGGCTGTACCAAAAAGAAAAGTTTCTAAATCTAAAAGAGGGATGAGGAGTGCCAATAAGAGCATTGATGTTCCTAGTGTGATCTCTGATAATAAAACTGGTGATTTCTGGTTACCACACCAAGTTTCATACTATGGTATGTACAAAGGTAAAAAATATGTAAGTAAAAAGACAAACAAGCCTGTTTTATAGGGGGTTCTGTTAATGTCAAAGAGCAAAATTAGAATTGCCATAGATTGTATGGGGGGTGATAATGCCCCGCAGGCCATCCTTCTTGGTACAGAGATGATAATTAAAAGACTTGGCAAGGATAATTCTTCTTGTCCTGTACACTTTTGTTTACATGGGGATCATTCAATTGAATCTATGATAGATAATTATCCCTTGCTAAAAAAGTGCAGCACAATATATGAAAGTGAATCTGTTGTTACAAGCGATGACTCTCCTTTTTTTGTTCTTAGGAATAGAAGAAACTCCAGTATGTCAAAGGCTTTAATGTCTACGAAAAATAAAGTAACTGATTGTACTATTTCCGCGGGAAACACTGGTGCGCTCATGGCGCTTACTAAAGTCAATCTTGGTATGTTAGATAAAATAGAAAGGCCAGCGATTGCAAAACCTATACACAACATGAGGGGCGGTAAAACAATAATCTTAGATCTAGGTGCAAATTTAGAATGCAATGAAGATCTTTTGTTACAATTTGCTATCATGGGTAGCGTGTTGGCTAGTCAATCACTTGGCATTGAATCTCCAAAAGTTGCTTTACTAAACATAGGTATTGAGGAAATAAAGGGAACAGCTACAATGAAGAAGGCATATGAATTATTAAAAGAGAGTAATAATATAATAGACTTCCGTGGATATATAGAACCAGATAAGTTCATGGATGGCGATCTAGATGTAATAGTAACTGATGGTTTGTTAGGGAATGTTATGTTAAAAACTGCAGAAGGAGTGTTCATGCGCACCTGCAATATGTTCAAAATGGCTCTTAAGATGTCATTACTTGCTAGAATAGGATCGTGGATGGTTGCTAAATCTGTCAACAAGACACTAGATAGATATAATCCAATATATGACAATGGCGCAGTACTTATAGGAGTGGATGGAATATCAGTCAAAGCACATGGCAATTCAGATGCAGAAGCATTCTCATATGCAATAGAATCTGCTATGAAAATGTGTAATCAGGACATTAATGAAAAGATAGTACAAACAATGAATAAGGTATATCAAGAAGTTTTATGTTAACATTAAAACGCAGCTATATTCAGGGAGTAGGCACATATCTTCCTGAAAAGACCTTAGAAAATAACTATTTCAAAGATGAATTAGGTCTGGAAACAGATGATAAATGGATTACAGAAAGGACTGGAATCAAAAAACGTCATATATCTGAAAAAGACCAAACAACGGTGGACATGGCTGTAGAAGCCACGAATATGGCACTAAAAAACTCTGAGATAAATGCCAATGAAATAAATGCGATAGTATTCGCCACAACAACTCCTGATTTAATATTTCCCAGTTGCGCTACTATGCTTCAGCATAGAACAGGCTGCGTTAATGCTTTTGCGTTTGATGTACAAGCGGTATGTTCTGGCTTTGTATATGCCACAACAGTGGCTAACAGCTTAATACAATCTGGTCAAGCAGAAAATATTCTTGTAGTAGGCGCTGATGCAATATCCAAAATAATAAATTGGAAGGATCGTAATACTTGTGTATTATTCGGAGATGGAGCAGGTGCTGTAATAATGGGCACAACATCAAAAAGTGATCAAGGTATTATTGACTCAAAATTATTCTCTGATGGTTCTCTTGGTAATATATTAAAGACATCGAAGGTATTTTCTGATGCAGAAAACACCGAGGTAATTACCATGAATGGCAAAGAAGTATTCAGGCATGCTGTCAGTAAATTAGTTGATATGGCAAATTACGCTTTGAACAAAAACAACCTATCTATTGATGATATAGATTTTGTAATTCCTCATCAAGCTAATGTACGGATAATTGATGCAATTGCCGAGAGAATATCTATTCCGAAAGACAAGATGATTTCAACAGTTGCTGACCATGCCAATACATCCGCAGCATCTATACCTCTAGCATTAGGGAAAAAGATACAGGATGGAGTAATTAAACGTGGTGATTTGTTGTTAACAATGTCTATAGGCGGGGGTATGACCTGGGGATACAATCTAATTAGATACTAATTAATGTAGAATAATCTCAGAAGATTATCTTAAAAAGGAAAATGTTGATGGCTTATAGATTAAATAAGCATCAGATTTTTTTGAATTGCTATTCTCTTTGCATAAACAACATATGGCACACATTAATGCGATAACATAACCAGTGAAAATAAAAAAGCATACAGCTCTTTCTCTATCCAAGTAGACCTTTGATCTCAGCTTCAATTATAGACCTCACTAGACCAGGGAGATTATCATCAAGCCACTTTTTTAACATAGGACGCATAGATGATAAAACAAGTTCTCTGATAGCAATATCAGTGAAAGAGCTCGCAGAGGCGTTACCAGATTCATCGCCACGAGTTTTCCTTATACCTGCAAGCATGCTCTTAATTTCAAGCGTACTATCTTTAGATAATAAATCATTGATCCCATTATCTTCATCACCTACTGGCTCTATAATAATTGGGGTATCATTTGCTTTTTCTTGCATATCAGGAGTTAATTCTAAAGTATTTTTATCAACAGTATTATTTTTGCCTTTGCTTTTGGCTTCTTCAGGCGCAGGATCTTGACCCTTACTATTAGTAACAGAATCAGCACCACGACCTTTATTCTTATTCTTTGGCATGCCCAACTCTCCTATAGCATTATCTATCTCTTCCAGAATACCCTTCCTTCTGCTGTTGCTCCTTATATCAACAACCGATCCATCATCTTGAAAAATCTCAGTTAACTCTAGCATATCATTATTATCATTTGGTAAATTGCCTGAATCAGCGTTTACCATAAAGCTTTTTATGTTCTGGAGCACATCTGTTACCGTGCTTTGTTGTTGCTGGACAGTCATGAATTATTTCTACTACAGTATAATTCTCGCATTATATAATACGGCTATGGAGTTTGCAACGTAATAAATAAAGATTCTATACCAAAGACAACAACAGAAATCAGTATATAAAAGATAAAAGGTGAAGGTTTCTTAAGCGGATAGTCTTATAGTGCAAGACCAGGATAGTTATTAAAACGCCACCAAGGATTACTTATCCTTTTTTTGCAGGCACCTTAGGCCATTCTACCCGAAATATAAAATATGAAATTCATACAACTTTGTTAGCGAAAGATGTAGTGCTGAGTTACAAATTAATCAGCACTACCAAGATACAGTAAGTTTTAGAAAACTATACTATACCGTTGTTCTTGTTCTTCCTTTTTAGAGTTTTTTTTGACAAACCTTTATATCTCTTTCTAATAAGCCTGTTATTAGTAGTAGATTTATTATGTCTTACAATATCATGGAAAGCTTTTTGCACTTCTTCGTCTTCAGACAAATTAGGTGAATATTTCATGAGAGCAAAGTTAGGTTTATCAGTAATATAATCTAGTTCAAAGTCAAACAATTGTTCTCCCAATGAAGATTTTAACTTATAAGATGACAATATAAGATTCTTTTTAGCCTCAAATAGATCAATAGATGCAGCAACATAATCTTTCTCAGCATCCAGAAGATTAACGAATGTTCTAGTGCCAATATCTCTACCTTGTTTCACCGCATCTAATGCCACAACAGCAAACTCCACTGCCTTCTCTGCAGCAGGTATCCTCGTCAAAGAGACTTGATACCCAGAGTAAGATGTCAAGACGTCTTCTTCAACCTTTCTAACAGAATCGGCTCTTTCATAACCTGCTTGATATAATTTTGATTTCGCAGTACGTACTTTTGCATAATCACCCCCACCTTGAAAAATAGGAACTCCAATTTCGAGATCTACAACAGTGGATTTAGAAGCAAAACTATTATCAGTTCCCTTACCAGAATATTCCAACTTGGCATTAGCTTTAACTACGGGCATGAAAGAAGATTGTGCTATATGATAACTCTTTTTTGCTATCTTAACACTATCGTTCGCAGTTTTTAGTACTAAATTATTCTGCCCGGCTCTAGCCAAAGACTCCTCCATGGAACTAGGCAAAGAAATTGGCAGATTAGGAACTTCATTATCAGAAGGAAGATCAGCTCCGCCAGTGATCCTTTTATAGACAGCAATTGCAGTATTATAATCTCCTTCAGCTTTAAGTTTAGTTGACAATGATGTACCTAATCTTTGTTCTGCTTGAAGAACATCAGGTCTACTTGCTTCCCCTGCTTCAAAACGCCTACTAGTATCTTTTAAATGCTCCATATGAACAGCGTGATTCTTTTCCTGTAACTCAAGAATTTTGTGCATATGTATAACTTTTAAATATGAATCTATGGCACTTAATAACAAATCACGAGTAGCCTGAATAAAAATGTTCTTAGCAATAACGGATTTGTCATCTTCCATGGTAACTTTCAATATAGTACCGCCACCATCGAAAATTAATTGAGATAAACGAGTGGTAAGGGCATTTGAAGTAGTAGTTGTTAGTGCGCCAGAAGTAGGGCCACTTCTTATATTTTTTGCCGCATATTTTACATCAAGTGTTGGCAATATAGCAGAACCAGCGGCGAATCTGGACCATTTTTGTTGTTTTAACTTTTCTAATTCTACGTGATATTTAGAATTGTTTTTTAATGTGTTACACAATACATCTTCAAAAGACATTGCGTTGCCATTAGGGGCAATAAATAAAGAAAATAAAGATAAGGTTAAAGCTTTTTTCAACATGACTAGACGCCATAAAATATTATTATTCATCGGTAATGATATATTACTTTCTTAACTATTACAATGATGATGATTATTGTAATAAACATTATTAATATATTTTTCGATAATTATATTATTTAATATTGACATCATATATCAAACACATATATAATCCGTCTCTGGTTCGTAACGTTGAAGGTAAAATTCCTAATATGCAGACTTTAAATAGAACATACTCAATGAAAAAATCAGAAATAAAAAATGGTTGGTTCTCCATAGATGGTGAAAATTTAGTTGTGGGAAGGCTGGCCGCAGAGATATCTAAGTTATTGAGAGGGAAGCATAAACCTGATTATACCCCTCACATGAGATGCGGTGACCATGTAATAGTTACTAATGCGCATAAGGTAGTGTTTACTGGAAATAAAACTGATGACAAAATATATTACCGTCACACAGGTTATCCAGGTGGTATAA
This sequence comes from Rickettsiales bacterium, assembly GCA_965262395.1. GTDB lineage: Bacteria > Pseudomonadota > Alphaproteobacteria > Rickettsiales > Anaplasmataceae > CBDHFF01. The sequence goes on along the minus strand of OZ253531.1, from coordinate 66,915 downwards.
GAGAGGCAACTCCCAAGTTAGTTGCATCCAGGGGATTTCCCGAAAGAATACTAAGAAAAGCAATTGAACGCATGTTACCTAAAGGTCCTTTAGGTAGAGATATGATAAGAATGTTATATTTATATAATACTTCTGAACATCCACATGCAGCTCAACAGCCAACAGTGATAGACTTTGGCGCACAGAATAGAAAAAATAGGAGATAATCAAATGGCTGAGAGTACAACGACAGTAAAATCTGAAAGTAGCAATAGTGAGATTAATCACGGTTTTTCGGCTATAGGAAGAAGAAAAGAGGCAGTGGCTCGAGTGTGGTTGCGGCCTAAATCGGGTAAAGATATGAACTTCATGATTAGATTCCCAGGCAATAAACGGAATAAACAAAGAAGACTTCTTAGCCTCGAGAAATATATATCTATTCCTAGTGTCTCGAAAAGTGTGTATAAACCATTAGAGGTTTGTGAGCTGGAAAACAGTTTTGACATACTGGCCACAGTTAATGGTGGTGGAATATCTGGCCAAGCTGGTGCTCTTGTGTTAGCTATAGCCAGAGCCATAGAAAAGCATTCACCAACATCTAGAGGAAGACTGAAGAAAGCAGGGCTTCTAACTAGAGATCCTAGGGCTGTTGAGCGTAAAAAATATGGAAGACATAAGGCAAGAAAGGGTACGCAGTTCTCGAAACGTTAGACTGACTTATTATATTTCATATTTATTTGATGTTTGATGATGTATTGCGCACTAGATTACTGTAGTGTCTAGTCTTAATAAATTACTCAACATCATTGATGTTCATAAATTCCTTCAAGATAGCAGATTATGAGCAAAAAAAATAGAGTCTCTCAGTACTAATTTAGATGGTAGATAAATAGTCTATTGTCCAAATGTAAGAAATTGCATGTTGGGAAGAACATATCTTTCTATATACCAGAAGAGGGAACTTAATCCTCTATATAGTTTGGCCACCATTAGACCTTAATATAGAATCATATGTTTGTCTGTCAGTGGACTTAATCCTCTATATAGTTTGCACCATTAGACCTTAATATAGAGTCATATGTTTGTCTGTCAGGGGACTTAATCCTCTATATAGTTTGCACCATTAGACCTTAATATAGAGTCATATGTTTGTCTGTCAGGGGACTTAATCCTCTATATAGTTTGCACCATTAGACCTTAATATAGAATCATATGTTTGTCTGTCAGGGGACTTAATCCTCTATATAGTTTGCACCATTAGACCTTAATATAGAATCATATGTTTGTCTGTCAGCGACTATACGATATTTATTTTCTTCAATAAGTATTTCCATAGGGAAGGGTTTTGAATTGTAATTATTAGACATAGATCTACCGTAGGCACCGACTGAAAAGATTGCAAGACATGTTCCCTCTGACAAATAAGGAAATTCTTTCTTTTTCGCAAAGACATCACTAGATTCACAAATTGGACCCACAATATCGAATAACCCCTTTGTAGAGCCAGGTTTCGCCTGTTTTATAGGCGAAATCTCATGGTAAGCATCATAAATTGCTGGACGCATCAAATCATTCATACCGGCATCTATAATATAAAACAATCGTCCTGCTTCATTCTTAAGATAGGTAATGCTAGTAAGTAAGATTCCAGCATTACCCGCAATATAGCGTCCTGGTTCAAAAATTAGTTCATACTCAGAGAAAAGTTCCTTAACCAGATCAAAGTATTCCGCAATAGGGAATGCTGGATCTTGTACCTTATATTTAATACCAATGCCACCACCCAGATCCAATCTGGATATATTATAACCAGCCTCAGCAAGCACATGTAGGATTTCTTTGACATTGGCAAATGCCACAGAAAAGTCCTCCAGCTTATTTAGCTGTGACCCTATATGAACAGATAAACCAAGAATATTAAGTGCTGTATAGTCATTATGCGACAAACCTTTCACGGTTTCTAGCCCAATACCAAATTTATTTTCTTTGCCACCAGTAGTAATCTTTGCATGGGTATCTGGCTTAACATCCGGGTTTATTCTAATTACCACTGGAGCAATTTTGCCCATTGCAGTTGCGATTTTATTAATAAGATCTAACTCAGGTACAGATTCTACATTGAATTGATATATTCCTTTCTCCAGAGCGAATTTGATCTCTTGCGCTGTTTTTCCTACACCAGAAAATACGATCTTATTAGCCGCAATTCCAGCAGCCAGTGCAACTCTAATTTCACCTTCAGAAACTACATCTGCACCAGCGCCAAGTTCAGCCAGGATTTTGACTATAGAAATATTTGAATTGGCCTTCAAAGCAAAAGCTATTAGAGTTCCCTCAGGCGCAAGTGATTTCATTCTATTGAACTGATCACGGAAATGGTTGGATGAATAACAATATAAGGGAGTGCCATATTTATCCACAACATCTTGCAATCTTACATCTTCTATATACAAATCACCTTGATAATAATTTATATACTCACTAAGAAATTCAATAGCCAAAACTACCTCCAATAATTGTTCATATAGAGTTCAAATTAGTAAGCAACCTTTGTACCAACCTTTACTGTATTATGACCTACTGTAATCAATTCTATAAAATCATTATTAATCTCTTCTTTGTCTTTGACCCAATACATATCAGGGTCAGAGTCCAGTATTTCTACAGCAATGAATTGCACAATATTGTCTTCATCCACAAACTTTACTCCAATCCTTCCTTCATCATCTAAGCATAAAGAAGACATAGGAATTCTGTATGCTTCCATTTCACCTAAAGACAAAGAAACATCAACATCTTTGAATGCATACACTGCAGCACCATAATCCTCAACTCTAATTCTTACTTCATACTTATTTGTCAATTTATCGCCTATTCTACTTACGAAGTGTACCTTGCCACTGACCATTTTATTATCACCCATGTCTATTATAGCTCTACTGAGATTATTAATTCTTTTTGCATATTCAGCAGAAACATAAACAGAAACCTCAAAAGGATCAAATGATACAAGCTCTGCCAGAGGTATTGAAGGATTAACGACAGAGCCTTCATCTACTAATATCCTATTAAGGTAACCAGTGAAGGGTATCCTAATCAACGCACTATCTAGGTTAACCTCTGCCATTTTTACATTCGCCCTTGACTCTTCTAGTGCAGCCATGGCACGAGATAGATTTTTATCAGAAGAATGTTTGTCCGCTTTTAATCGCACTTCAACATCATATTCTATTTGCTTTTGCGTTAAGGTCGCTTCAGCTTGACGTTTTTTCTCAAATTTATCTTTTGGATCAATGCGAATAAATAAATCATTCTCCTTCACATTATTTCCTGATTTAATTAGTATTTCTTTTACCTCTCCCACAGCTTCCGTGTTAATAGTAATCCTTTTACTAGGCTCCACAATGCCCAGTCCTGAAAAATTAATTTCTTTCTTTATCAGATCAATATTCATTGTTTGCACAGTGGGCAATGTCTGTACATCATCGTATTTCTCTATATCTTTATTGACAAACATACCAGTCAACATCCACAATAAAACAAGCCCTAAGATTATTAAAGCAATCCTGCCATTATTCATCATTTGAATATTATAATTTATCACAACCTAAAAGAACTCTAGCACACAAACATATATTCCTACAAATACTAATCTTAGAATAACCATCTCTCTTGACCAATTCTTAACCTTTGCAAAGTAGATCTATCCATTAGTTTTTGTACTTAATTATTGACATTAGCAAGATAAGTATTATTATTAATAATAAATATGAATATATGATCCCGTAGCTCAGCTGGTAGAGCACCTGACTTTTAATCTGGTGGTCGAAGGTTCAAGTCCTTCCGGGATCACCATATTTCTTTCTCCTATACTACTCATGTATAGATTAGTTATGATCCTAAACCTATCTCCCACAAAAATCAGTTATTAGACGTACCATTTTGGTGTCATTCTCAAATTTATCATCATTATTTTTAAGGAAGATTGCAGGTTGCAAACGGGGCTAGTCATAGTTAACGATTGAACCTTCACCCCATGTGTGGTTGTAGGATAGAGCAATTAATGTTATAATAATAGGCAATGATGATCTAATTTAGATGAAGAAAAATGGAAAATATTGTAGGTATATTGCAAACACGAACCAGAGCAGAGGCGTGTATTACGATGCTATCTAAGGAGGAAGAATTAAAAAGCAACACTCAGAATGATATTCTGGTATCCATAAAATTCAGGGACGATAAAGGCTCTATTATTCTTGCTATAGATGCAGAAGCTAATATGTGGAATGACGAATTAATGCAGCAATCGCAAATAGATGTTATATACAATAATGATGCAGCTAATGATGCAACGCAAAGATCAGAGCTAACAATAACAGGATCTATAAAGAGAGAAGGTGATGAACCTACAATAACACTGAAAGTAATTCTGATAGCAAAAGATTCTTCAGAATATTGTATAATAGAAATCAATGGCCTATTTGATACACATTTTTGTGCAAGCAGAATGCAAATGATTAGAGCCATTCAAACCAAAATAAAAATGCCAGATTTAGCACTATCTTCATCATCACATAATTCAAGTGCAGCAGACTACTCAGGATCAAGCTATCCATCTGACTCAGCAGACTACTCAGGATCAAGCTATCCATACTACAGCAGACTACTCAGGATCAAGCTATCCACCTGACCCAGCAGGCTACTCTGCATCAGGATCAAGCTATCCATATGACCCAGCAAGCTACTCTGCATCAGGATCAATCTATCCATCTGATCCAGCAAGCTACTCAGGGTTAGGTTATCCATATGACCCAGCAAGCTACTCTGCATCAGGATCAATCTATCCATCTGATCCAGCAAGCTACTCAGGGTTAGGCTATCCATCTGACCCAGCAGGCTCCTTTGCATCAGGATTATATGACGAACATTATCAATTTCATAGCGGACTGCTACCAACTTCGTTAGAACCACAGATAACTTACTCAAGAAAACGTAAGGCTCTTGATTGCACAGATATAGACCCTACAAAATATAGAAGAGTGGACGGCACAGCATCTTCCCCAGGATCACAGAGGATGCCGGTAACGTCAAATGGCCAAATGAACCCGGCTCAGACTATGTTAACCTCTCTTCTAGGGCAAGGAGAGCCACCTGGATCTCTACTCACCCACCACACTAAGGAAAGTATAACCAGAAGACCGCAAAGAGGAGATGCGGTTGTGACATCTGTAGGACAAAAATCTAAAAATGACAGTGCAGGAACTTCAGCATGTAGAACCTCCACTTCAGGTTCAAGAGGAGATGCGGTTGGGAGATCTGTAGGACAAAAATCTAAAAATGACAGTGCAGGAACTTCAGCATGTAGAACCTCCACTTCAGGTTCAAGAGGAGGTGCGGTTGGGAGATCTGTAGGACAAAAATCTAAAAATGACAGTGCAGGAACTTCAGCATGTAGAACCTCCACTTCAGGTTCAAGAGGAGGTGCGGTTGGGAGATCTGTAGGACAAAAATCTAAAAATGACAGTGCAGGAACTTCAATATGTAGAGCCTCCACTTCAGGTTCAAGAGGAGGTGCGGTTGGGAGATCTGTAGGACAAAAATCTAAAAATGACAGTGCAGGAACTTCAATATGTAGAACCTCCACTTCAGGTTCAAGAGGAGGTGCGGTTGGGAGATCTGTAGGACAAAAATCTAAAAATGACAGTGCAGGAACTTCAATATGTAGAGCCTCCACTTCAGGTTCGGTTGTATCTATGATGATGCTGGATGAAAGCATAGAATTCAAACCTCTTTCTGTAATAGATGGCGCTGTTGGAAATGGATTATACTATGCACTAAGGTATCATAGCGATCGGAATCGAAGTAATAATCTTCCAGACCAAGTATTAATATACCATGCTACAGGGAGTAAGAATGTTATAGGGTTTGGAAAGCAAATAATATTTGCTTTACTAATGCCATATTGCGCGATGTGTAAAGCTTTAGATAAGGATAGGATAGATGTATTGTTAGAATATATGAATCTTCCTACAGAAGAGGCTAAAAAACTAGATGTACTGGAGAATATTCAGAAATTCCTAAGATACACAAAATTAATCGCCCACTTTTTCAACACTCCTACGCATGCTAAAGCAGATATACTAAAATTAAGAGAAAGAGAAAATGATAAGGATTATATAGGAATATCAGAGATCCTGAAATCTCTCATTGCTCTCTTATACAAGTACCACAATAGGCTAACGGAAGGCTCTACACATCATCCCTACTTCACTATGTACGTACTAGAAAAACATTTTCTACCAGTTGTACTAGAGAACGTATTATTGATGATAGGCAATAAGAAAAAATTTGATCCAAAGGTCAAAATAAGTAGGCGAACATGTGAAATATTACTCATGGCGATATATAATACAATAACTGCAGATACAGAATTAGAACTTTCCCTTACAGACAAGTTCAATCGTTGTTTCCTCAATTGTGACGATATAGACAAAAATAGCAACTCTCTTATCTACGCAGCAATAGATAAATACATCAGGATACATAATCGTGATTATTATATATTAAATGGTATATTACCATTTATCCAGAATAAGAATCCTATTGAACAATTTGTTATATTGGAGAAGGAGTTTTTATATATCAGAAATCTAACGCCAAAATGTCAAAACGAGATTATCCCTTTAAGCCAGACATTGAAGAACAGAATAAAGTCTATCAAATCTCATATTCAAAAACTGAGGAAGCCCAACACAATAAAAAATGCACCTAAGGCTATTATAGAGGCAGAAAATAGGATCGAATTTCTACAAGAAAGAGTAAGAACAGGGCTAATTCCGCTACTAGTGAATCAAATATTTGATGCAATCCAAACTATAGAAGATTTAGAGCAGAAGGATGAAATAATTAGGAATATTAGGGTAATAGAAAGGGCGCAAGGAACATCAATATTTGAGGAACGAAAGAAAGAATCTCTGCTTCATCATCTTATTACTCCCCCTGCAACGAAGGCATTTTCAGTAGAAAACGTAGAGCAGTCAATGCCATGGCTGCCTGTACTAAACTCTGATCCCGAAAACGTAGAGCAGCCAATGCCAAGAGCTGCGTATATGTCATTTTCTGACTCCGAATACTCAAGTCAGGTTATGCAGCAAGAAGCTCAACCTTGCTCTACTGCCATGTATCTGGCCGCACCCTTTGCGACGGGGACAATGCACCAACATTAAATGATATAAGTTTGATTTTGACACCATCCATTTCAATGTAATAATTTGATTTTTCCTTGAGAAACAATTGATCAAAATTAGCTGTACAGGCCAGAAAAATCCAGGATCTACTGGAGAATATGCAAGAAATGGAGCATATAATTATAGATCAATAATTCTTAAATTATGTCGACAAATATAGATTGAACCCAGCCAATAATTTAATTGAAAATAACTAAGATTTCATTCCAAAATCAAACTTATATCATTTAATGTTGGTGCATTGTCCCCGTCGCAAAGGGTGCGGCCAGATACATGGCGGTAGAGCAAGGTTGAGCTTCTTGCTGCATAACCTGACTTGAGTATTCGGAGTCAGAAAATGACATACACGCAGCTCTTGGCATTGGCTGCTCTACGTTTTCTACTGAAAATGCCTTCGTTGCCAGGGGGAGTAATAAGATGATGAAGCAGAGATTCTTTCTCTAGTTCCTCAAATATTGATATTCCTTGCGCCCTTTCTATTCTCTTAATATGCCTAGTTAGTACATCCTTCTGCTCTGAATTTTTTATAGTTTGTTCATTCAGGAAATCTAGAGCTATCAGTATCTTTTAATGTGATCAGGTGAGTAGGAGCAATGATAGATTTAATATCAGGAGCTCATGAATTATTGCGAAGTCCGTACTTGACAGAAAAGAGGCGTATTATCACTATAACATTTCCAAATTTGGGAATGAACGCTAATAAGTTAGTATCTATAATGAAAAAACCTCTTGATATGTCTATGAACTTACTTCACGTTTAGATGCTGTCCTCTTACTCAGTACACTACGAACAAAAAGACGTGAAGATATTTTCATTTTTTGTGATTATTTTTTACAGGTTAATCATGGCAATGAGGTCGCCATCTCGAATCCTTGATTTGCGATATCTTTCTTCAAAATTTTTGATAAAGATGATTTTAAAGATAGTTTATAAATGTAAGCGTTGTGAAATGTAGTAAAATTATGATGCTATAATAATGACATATAAAGGTATTAATGAACTTAAAAAATCTGCTGTGATGTAGTGACCAGACTAGCCTAAAAATTATATAATCTTTATACATCTAGCTGAATGAGCTTTATATATGCCATATACAGTTCTGTGTAATAAAAATAGAGCAACAATAACCTAAGTTAATCAGATCGACTTAATTGTATTCTTAAGGAATATTGCAGGCTGCAAACGGAACTAATCATAGTCAAATTCAATGTGTTTTTACCGTGTCTTTAAGGCATATTCCAGGATGCAAACAGGACTAATCATAGTTAACGATTTAACCTTTACCCCATATTTGGTTGCAAAATAGAACAATTAATTCTATAATAATAGACAATGATGATCTAATTTATATAAGAGAAAATAGTGAATAGTATTGAATCTTTATTAGCAGGAAATCCTTCGATAGAGGCATTTATTGAGATGAAATTAGGAGGAATAACTCACTATGTAGAGTGCATAAGTATATCTATAATAATCCGTAATACAGGGCATAATTATCCTTCTATCATCAATGCAAAAGGCACGATTATCGATGGAAAAATGGTAAACGGAGAGTGTATAGGTAGCCCTCAGGAATGCATTGATGCAAAGCTAAGTATAGTAGGGTCTATAAAAAAGGAAGGAGAAAAACCAACAATAACACTGACAATCTTGAAGAACGACGAAAGTGATACCAAAAGTTTTGCAATGAAGATCGAAGGCACACTTGAGAATACTGAATCTAGTAGGACGAACATTATAGACATTAAAATAGAAGCCGGGAAGATGAGTGATCTAGAATTCAAAAAATTCCTAAGCCCAGCCTTAGAAGATAAAATAGATTCGGATCTCGAACCTATGTTTGAAGAAGTCAGCTACCTGCAAAATTTAGATTCCGAAGATTCGTGGCCTGTATTAGCCTTGGATTCCATAAATCCAGAGAATTTGAAGAGTGGATTAGGCCATAATTTCGGAGATTCACAGAATATAAATTTGGGAAATTTGCCGTATCAGAACTTAGTAGGTTCATCAGATCCATACTGCGGAAAGATGCAAGACTTAAACTACGAAGGCTTCTCAGATCCACTGATTGCAAGAACAGTATACTCGCAAAACCCTTTATTAGAGCCTCACATAGGAGATTCCCAGCTAAGTGGCAACGCAGAAATATTTCCAAACATAGGTGTGCATAGTGAATCCATAGCATCATTCTCTGAAGCGCCAGGAAATGATCCAGGATTAATGACAGTGAGATCAGATGATGATTATGACGCAACAGCCTTGCCGACACAAGAAGCTTGGGATAGGCTATTTCCTACTACGTTAGCACCAGGAGCTTTAGCTCCAATTCAAGACATATCATCTTCCGCGGGAGGCTCGGAGAGATTGCCTGGCGTCACATATAAAAGGAGAGGATCTCATGATTATACGGGTATGAGTGATGGAAAACGCCAAAAAATGAACTACACAATACCCACTTCACAGTGGGATTGGATGGACGATTATGTCGAAGAAGTACAGGGGGTAGAAAATCCAACCCTGGGCGTGATAGGCCAGGATATGGACGTGCCATTTTCTGCCCCAGGTTATAATACATTGTTTGGGCCCCAGGATCAAGGCATGCCCTTCTTTTCAGAAACCCCACCTCGGTTCACGATAAACTATAAGCCGGAACCAAGCAGCCCAGTTCTGGTTCAAAACGTGACATCTTCTTCAATGACATCAGAAACCCCACCTCGGTTCACGATACACTATAAGCCGGAACCAAGCAGCCCAGTTACGTCTCAAAACGTGGCATCCCTTCTGTCGGACCTAAGCAGCCCAGTTACGTCTCAAAACTTGGAATCCCTTCTGTCGGCACCAAGCAGCCCAGTTCCGGCTCAAAACTTGGCATCTCTTCTGTCGGCACCAAGCAGCCCAGTTCCGGCTCAAAACTTGGCATCTCTTCTGTCGGAACTAAGCAGCCCAGTTACGTCTCAAAACTTGAAATCCCTTCTGTCGACACCAAGCAGCGTAGTTACGTCTCAACAATTTATATCCATGGCTCTGAACGCAGGGTATTCAATTCAAGACTTGATATCCCATCTACTGAAATCAGACAATCCAATTCCGCTTCAACAATTGATATCCCATCTGCTGAACTCAGGGTATTCAAAGACACGCGTGATCACCCTTCTACTGGAATCAGGGTGTACAATACCACGCGTGATCACCCTTCTACTGGAATCAGGGTGTACAATGCCACTCTTGACATCCTCCACACAATCTAAAGGTCTACGAGTGACGCTACATGGAGTGGGTGTAGGGGAAAAAAAACCTAAGGGTGAGGATGAACTATATCAGGCTATATACGATTATATGGAAGATGATCCTGATATGAAAGATCATCTGTCAGATTATCAAAGTAAATATTATAGATTATCTACAGGAACTAGTGAAGGTCTGGTTAGCCAAACGGAGATCCAAATGGTCCATCAATACCTGAAACTAATATATATTCTTATTAAGCCAGAATCCTCCATAATACAACCAAGGCCAACAGAAGATTGGTATTTTTCTCTTGAATTGCACAGATCTATAGAAACTCTAGCTAGTCGATTTTATAACTTGCAAAAGAAAGAAGATGCTATCTACACTATTAAAGATAATCCCTCAATGTTTCAAATGATGTTCTTACTAAAAGAGTACTTTATACCTATTACATTGGAAAAAATATTATCTGTGTATGAGAGACACACAGGAGGATCCAAGAATATTACTGTAGATGGCTCAAGAATTAAAAGACTATTCAGCAGCATATATGAGCAGATTCATGCAGCGGAACTATCAACTAATACATTGAAAAATCAATTTATAAAATATATAGATGGTTTTGATGCTCATAATTTGCTAAAAACCGGACAACAGCACACTATGATGGCCTCAGCAAGCCAAACCAGGAATATAGGATCCCTTCCATCAGAACCAGAAACCCCATCTCTGATCATGATGGCAATCCCTACGCTGGCATCAGAAATTCCAGTTCAAAGCGTAGAGCTTGATTCGGTAACATCAGGAGAACGAGAACCTGAAGATAGTCCTGGATGCACCAGGAAAGAGAATCCCACCCCCCTAGATATGCAGATTACAGTATATGAAGAAGCACAAAGGAAAGTACTATAAGAAGCACTAAACCACGTACTTTCTGAGACCACGGAATCATATAATGAAGTATGTAAATTTTTAAAAAAAGATAGGTTATATTATGATTCACTATATGAAGGCTTGTATGGAAAATATACTACATACCCCGGTGAAGATAAATATTCATATGCAATAGAACCAAAGGAACGAGAAGATCAGGAATATTTAAAGAAAATATACAAAATTATAGTACCCATAGCAAAATCATTAATGAAGTTAATATATCATGGAACTGGAGATGGGCAATACATACGTAGGACAATCCCTTCATTGTATAATCTTACTGGAAAAATATTTCACACCCGGTGTACTGGAGAGAATATTATCTATATATTCAACAACTCCAGGAATATCTAGGTCAAACACTATAGGTAGTATGAGCAATAGAAAATTATTACTATCTATCTGTGAAATCATAAATGAATCGCCAAATAAAGCATTAAGATCAATCTGGGACTATCGATTCCAATTTCATTTTAATGTTCTTCTTTAGCTATTCACTATCAGATAAGCCAGATAAGAATGAGCACGTTTACTATATATTATTGACAGAATATCTTTATGAGATTCAAAAAACAACTCATTATATTGCAAGCTCTAATATTACAAGCCCTGAAGTATTTGACATAAATAAGGTGAGATCACTATTGTCTAGGACAGTATCAGTGCTTCGAAGTCTTCATAATAACTCTTATGAAGATATTAGCATATTACATAATAAGATTCATGGCAAAGTGAATGTTTGCAAGGTTATGTGTAAAAGAAAAGACAATAACACTAAAGAGCAGAGGAGAATTGAAGCATTGATAAAAATATTACATATAAGACTTATCCCGCTAATAATAAATCAAATAATGGATGAATGTGCGGACATTTCTGATAAGATAGATCTAGGGCTTGCCAAAGATACGCAAGGGCAAGAAATATTGACTGTACGAAAATATTTTGCTTCCATCCTCACTGGATCCTGCACAGCAGGAACATCTTGCGATGATGGATGAGGGTATTAATTTGCTCTTCTTATTCCGGAGTTAACAGAAGTTCCTTCTACACTTACCTCTGCTGTTATTCCTCCTGATTGCCCATGGTTCAAAACTCAGCTGATTGACTAACCAACTAACATCACTACAATTATGATCATATATTTATATCCCTCAGCGATAAGTTTTTTAGATTCAAATAATATATATCAGTGTACAGGCGAGATTATCCTTTATACGCTTTTTATACATCCATGAAGGTCGTCCTTTCTTGCTCTAGATATGCTGCAACTTCATTGTTCATTAATTCTTCTTCAGAATGGCTTACTCCCATATTGTCATATTTAGCAGGGTCAGTCCCTGAATCTTGCGATTCTACGAATGCTGGTGCGTCGGATGTAGCAAAATGAACAGGATTAGTGCTAGGTGGTTCTGGGGACCAAGATGGCAATCTATCAACAAGAGATTGCATCTCTTGGCTTTGACTTCTTCCTACTACATCGTGAACTCCTTCTGCTGTGCAGAGTTGAGGAGTAGGAGGAGGAGTCTCATATGATTGTGTTATACCTAGTGCTTTATTTCGTGCGCTGAATATTGCACTTCCGCCAATATCATTGGCTACTTGTGCAATAGTCAATATACCTAGATCTTGAGCGTAACATTCATCCAGGATCTGATTTATTGCTAACGGTATAAGTTCTGCTCTTATTTTCTCTAGCAATTGCGTATAATGTTCCTGAGCTCCACGCTTAGACTTAGCCCTAGGCCTAGCCCTAGACTTAGGCTTAGGCTTAGGCTTAGGCTTAGGCTTAGAATCTTGCGTCATCCGTGCTAAAAGATTGTCTATCCTGGTAAGCGCTATCCTACATACTTTCTGAAATCTGGATAAAATTTTATCTCTAAGATATATAGATCTTCGTAGGTTAAGCAGTTCTTGAACAATCTTATCAAGAGGAAGGTCCTTATTCTCTATTAGACAGTGATCGTCCGATACATAATGATTGCAGTAATTACTAATTTCTCCATTAGACCTAAAATATGTTGTATCTTCCTTAGACTCTACTGATAGTGAGTGCTTACTATCATTTAGTGGCATATAAGAGATCAAATTTACCTTCCCAGTATCTTTTGAGTGATACGTATGAAAGGTTCTGTATAAGTCTAAATAGTTCCTTGGATAATACTTCAATTGTTGTCTCACCTCTAATAAATGTAGTAGGTAGTTCCCTAAGGTAATATATAGCTAATATTCCCTTAAATAAGAAGGGTATAAAATATTCTTCTAATGAGAATAAAAGCAGACAGTTGCGATCTCTGTCGAATGATTGAGACTTCTTTATGCGATCGCAAAGGGCACGATTAACATTAAATATAATAGCGTCAGCTCTTAGTAGAAACTTCTCCCTTCCTATTATATCTGATATTATTATCCGGTGACTAGACTTTGTGTTGGTAAGCAACTTTATGAATGAACACCTCTTGTTGATCATCTGCATCTTTCTCATGAAATATGAGTCGTCGTTATTTAGTTTCTCCCATACAGGATCTGCTTTTGCTGCTGCATATAAAATCTCCTCATCTTCGTCCATGAATAAACATATTTGATTCTGTAAAGCCCAATGCTTTCCCCCTATCCCACAGTTCACCTTTACACCATCCGCTCTTAATTCTTCAGCAAACGTTGCCAGAGACTTTATTTTTTTCTTTCCCGCCACTTTTTTCTCAGCTAAGCACATCTTATAATATAGCTCCGTTTTTGATACTAGGCCAGACTTCTTCTTGTATGATCGTCTTGATTTTTTTAATTTTTTTGGTTCTTCTGCTTCCAGCGGAGCACTGGCTTCTGTGCTTGATTTTTCTAATTCCGACATAGAAGGTGATATTACCAGAGGATATTCTCCTAGGACTTCCGTAGTTTGCGGTGACTCTGGTATTGTGTCGTTCCTTTTCTGGCGTTTCGGAGTAGGCGAGCATTCATCTTCAGGAGGTCGGGGCCTCTTTGATGGACAGACTGCTGGTTCTCCTGGGCTTTTTGCAGAAGATGTCACACTTTGCACTGGGGTTAATGATGCTAACGGAGAAGGTTGCATGAACACAACCTCATTAACCTTTAGATTATGCCTATCACCACCCTCCGCTACAGATTGCAAGGGTTCTTCTGGAGTAGACTGAAGAATGCTCTCCAAAAATGACTCAGCAGAATCACTACATCGTATGCCAACTGGGATTTCTTTTGTATAAGAGCTATCATGCCCCACTTGGTCATAGAAATTAGGAAATTGAGGATACTGTGTGTGTGCTGATCCCTGTGCAAAACTAAAACTGTGCGATGGCATTATGCCTGGATAAGAGCTATCATACCCCACTTGGTCATAGAAATTAGGAAATTGAGGATACTGTGTGTGTGCTGATCCCTGTGCAAAACTAAAACTGTGCGATGGCATTATGCCTGGATATGTGCCATTATAGTTTGCTGAGTTATATGTACTAAGAAGCGGATCACTGTGTGTAAAGACTTGTGCTGGTGCAACATTGACATCTGAAGTCGTGCTTGGGTAGGTTCCTGCGTTATCATTCGGTAGAATGTTTGCACTGTGACATGGTAATAAAGAAGGTATTTGTAATGCAGGTTTTTCTGTCTCTGAGCTGGCAATCAACGTATCTGCAGATCCTACAAATAATATATTATTTTTAATGCCTGTAATTTCATATTTTACGATCTGACCATGATGAATATGAAGTACACCTGTGATTTCTATCATATGATCAGATCCTTCCGGAGTGAGTGTAATCATTATTGTTGATTCATAGCCTTCTTTCTTTATACATCCGCTCATTTGCCAATTAGAACTTCCAGAGCTGCTTCTATCAATTACATGCTGTCCGGACCATAAGCATTCATCGCTAATAATACCGGTTATCTCCAGACAATAGCAAAGGTGATTTTTGTTGTTGTAGATTTTTATCCATGTCTGTACATTTTCTAAATGACCTGTGGCTGATGTTATATCAATAGATATACGTATATCGCACCCATCTGCCAATGCAGATATAACCTTATTCATTACTCTTTCTCATATACACACAAGACTATTATAATATTAATGATTCTCTCTTGCAATCAATTATGGCACAAAGGTTAAATCGTTAACTATAATTGCAGTAAGAACTTTCTCCCAAAAACACAATTAATCCAACCTGATTATCTTAGATTATTATTAATCTCTTTACATGCTCTTGCCTTTAACAAGAGGTAGTAGATGTTGATTTATGCCATGTAGATCAGTATTTATAACTGTTTTATTCGTTGTTTTTTCTGATTACATATAGGCTGATTCCAAGATGTACTTATCCGACAAGATTGAAGAATGATTGATCTATAAGTAATACACTCCATTTCTTACGTATACATCAATAGATATTGAATTTTCTTTGTCTTCATAGTGGATTATAAGAAAATATTCTATATATTTTAAAATCTTCTTATATCTGCATAGCTGAAAGTTTGACACTATTCAGCACATCAGAAGATTTTCTCTGCTGTTTCATAGCGCTGCTCTATAGCTCTATAATGCAATCTATAGAGATCTGCTGTTTGCCATTTTATGTTCAATCATTTATGTCAAAAAGAATATCCAAGCTCATATACAATTGTGAATCCCTATCTAATTTTTCTATCATCATCATTTATAAACATTGTGAACTCTCTGTCCTCTGTATATTCAATATATCATGAAATATTATGATCTAGATCAATCTTTTAAAACCATACAAGATAATTTACTAATGGATAGTAATCCTCTCCTTTTGTGTCTTCATAATATAATCTGTCTTGCTTAGGTAGTGATAATCTGGCTGCTACTGCTTTAGCAAAATTCATTCTGCCTATAGCCACCTTTATTCCATTGTTATCCTGAGACCATTATTCATATCAAGACAAAACAAGTCACATAATAATTGATATTAGTAATAATCATTAGAAACTCTTTGAATGGGCAGTGCGCATGAATGTATATATAAGTAATAATAGGAATATTAAACTCTCTGACTTTCAATTTGGTGGGAGGAGGTTCGGGCGCTTCTAGGATCACCATACTTTATAGATCATCCTTTATTACCTGTTATGACATCATACTGTTATCTCTATTGATCACTTTGAGCATGAATGTTTACAGTATTAGCACTATATACTAGTGCAGCCACACCTTCAATTGCCAGGACACTATTAGGAAGGGTGATGTAACCCACCCATTCCCCAGGATTAATACCTGTGAATGTGGAATCCACGGCAGTAGAGTTTTCACGGCAAGCATCGATCTCACTGCTGCTGTCTAATACAGCCATCCTCTGCGCAGGCACGAGTACATCACTGGCATAAAGGGAAGAAGAATTATCAATTACTGCTGGCATTGAGCACTGTCCATTGCTACACGCTGCTGATGCCATATTAGTACCGCTACTGGAATTATAGACCAAGCTAGTTACTGTCTTTCTCTGTCTTAAGAATTCTTTTCCTTGTTCCATTTTAGCAATAATCACTTTATATACACTATCATGCACTGCTACATAGATAATACGGCCAATATCTAGACAGAGAGCATTGAAAGGAATGCACGATCTTTTCAGCACACTAACAGAGAAATTGATTAACAAATTAGAAGTGATTAGATAATGACTAACTTGCGCTGCATTGCCAAATTTACTTTTTTCATCATTCATTTTTGGTATATCTGTAAGCATTAACAGGACACTCTTATATAACTTGGATGAATAAGAGACCATCATTAAACAAGTGAAAATATGGCTCAAGATAAGATTAATACAATCTTCTATTTCATCACTATTATCACTATTATAGGCTGTTACTAAATAATGACTCATACCTAAGATAAGATAAGGGGTGGAATATAAAGCAACTGAGAATAGGATGGGGATAATAATCTTATGCCTATTCTTATGTATTTCTTTGCCAATTTTTGTAAAAATTTGCTGTGTATTAGGAGAAACAATACTATTTACAGTATCTGATTTGCGTGGCGTAAATCTTTGAACCCCTGAATTATTAGTACATATGGAATTACTTGGCAAAGTAGTCGTATGTTGAGTACTTTTGTTATAGAATTCACCATTCATTATATAATTCATCATAAATGAGAACGGAGATTTGTCTGTAAACAGTGAAAACATATTGCTATATAGCATATTATATAATGAAAAATTATAACATAAAAAGGGAATATACAAAATATGCAATTTTATCGTATGAGGAACACTAATTGCTAGGACAAGTATATAGAATATATTCTTGAAAATATAACCTTCATGCATTTATTATCATCTATTACAGGAACATATTACAGGAACAGATTGACTAGCAAGATTATAGACTTAATAATTCATTAATTTTCTCACAGTAATACATCTTAGTATGTAGATCTCAGATTACAAAACTTGATAGGTAGAAAAAAAATGGTAAAAAAGATTCTAATCACCAATGATGATGGTATAGATGCCGAAGGAATATTAGCATTAGAGAAAATAGCAAATAATCTAGGATTTGATCCGTATATCGTAGCACCCGCAACCAACCAAAGTGGTATTGGTCGGGCTGTATCTTTATCAAAGGAAATTAATTTAATTAAAATAAGCGATAAAAAATTCTCAATCACTGGCACACCCGTTGATTGTGTAATCCTCGGATTACATGAAATGTTTGATATTGATAATGGTGTGATGCCAGACTTAATATTATCTGGTATAAACATAGGTCAAAATATAGGTTATGATATCACTTATTCAGGTACAGTTGGTGCAGCAATAGAAGGCATACTATATGGGGTGCCATCTATAGCAATAAGTCAACAGATAGACTTTAGTAAAGAAGATGCCATAGGCACTCATAACTGGGATAAAACCGCTGATATAGGAACTGGAATAATAAAAGAAATATTAGAAAAAGATATGCTTTCTAAAAAAGCAATTATAAATATAAATATACCTTCGGATATGGATAATATCAAAGGAACAAAAATAGTACGTCAAGGAATACATTACAGTAAGTACAATCATATGACAAAGATCAACTATCGGAGATTCAGGATAGGGGATAGAGTGATAGAGCCATCAGGTGATCATGATGTGGAAGCTTTGGATCAAGGATATATTACAATCACTCCTTTGCACAAGGACTGGACTTCAAACAGTATCTTTGAGCAAATTAGTAAGAAATACAAAGCTTAATATGTAAATTTATAGTTTCTTTTTCTTTAAGCTATATACATAGTGTATTATCTCACCTACTGCTTTATAGTGTCTTTTTTGTATGAATTCACCTACTTTAGAAGCGTAATATAAAGAATTAACAAGAGTGCTGTTCTTTATTATTGGAACATTATGTTCTTTAGCAATCTTTTTAATACGATCCGCAACATCATTCTTACCCTTTGCAACAATTTGCGGAGCAATCATGGTATCTGCATCATACTTCAAGGCCAAAGCATAGAATAATCTATTAGACAATATATTTACTCAAAGAATGTATATAATGACATATTATCATTAAGTATTTAATCAATCAATGTTCATTATAATATATTGCTAGTTAACATATTATGGAATCACACATATACGATACTTATGATAGTCATACGTTACATAATCTTTTGCTTTCATTGGCTTCATTAATAATGAATATTATATTGATGTATAGTTAGCCAAAATTTACCGCATACCTAGGTCGCTCTTTGCTTTTTACCCTTAAGATTGTATACATAATTAATCACTTCAGCCACTGCTTTATAGTGCTGCTCTGGAACATAATGATCTACTTCTACAGATTTGTATAGCGCCTGCGCTAATGGTTTGTTCTCCACAATAGGAATTTTATTCTCCTTAGCAACTTTCTTAATTTTCTCTGCTAGTTTATCTCTACCTTTCGCAATGATCTTAGGAGCAACCATGGTGTCAACGTCGTATTTCAAGGCTATTGCATAGTGGGTTGGGTTCGTTATTACAACATCGGCTTTTGGTACTTCTTTCATCATTTGTTTCTTAACCGCTTCTTGTCGTAATTTCCTTAATTTGCTCTTAATCTCTGGACTACCTTCAGTTTGCTTGAATTCATCTTTAATCTCCTGTTTACTCATTTTCATACTCTTATGATGAGAGTATTTTTGATATAATAGATCTAACCCAGCAATAACTAACATTACAGACAAAACACCATATAGGAATGAAACGTTAATATCTCTAATCACTGGCAAGAGAGCATCAAGACTGAATTCGTGCAACCCCAATATAAGAGGAATATCGGATGATACAGCCACAATACCAACAGTACCAACTGTTGTTATTTTGAATATGCCCTTGATAAATTCAATAACTGCCTTAGCAGAAAACAGCCTTTTAAATCCCTTAGGTATGGAGATTTTTTCTAACTTGGGTTTCATTGGATCAGCAGAGAAAATAATCCCATTCTGTACAATAGAAGAAGTAAATATTACAAATATAAATAATATCACTGGCAAGATAAGCACTTTACCAGAGGATATAAGTAAACTATGAAATAAATTCATAATGTTCTTGCCACTGAATTCAATATCATGCGGTGATTCAATAAATTTGTAAAAGTGAGTAGCGAGATCAGAAAATATATATGCGGAATTCCAAACAACCAATATAGTAATCACTAGCAATATTAAGAAACTACTAACCTCACGAGAGAACCCAACTTGTCCTTTTTTACGGCTATCTTCTATACGTTTCCGCGTGGGATCTTCCGTTTTTTGTGAATCATCCTGCTCAGACATATCATCTTATTAAAAGAAATGATGACTCAACATATAACTAACGATCAATATTTTCAATTATATATTTTCGATGCTGATTATGAAGCTCGCCTTTGATATTTATGGATATTTCACCAGTTTTATCTATTAGTAGAGTTTCTGGCACACCATTAACCTTGAATTTCTTTGCAACGGCTCCATTTGAATCATGAGCAACAAATTTGTAAGGATTACCATGTTTATCAAGGAATTCTCCAACTTTTTCCTGGTTATCATAACTGGCTATAGCATAAACATCAACTTGCTCACTTAGCTTGGCCATCGATAAATGATCATTAACACAAGAATGACAATAAGATGTAAAAAAATGTACAACATAGGCCTTGCCTTGCATGTCTTTCAGATCCAATATTTGATCTTTATCAAATATTGATCGCAAAGCGACATCAGGAACTTTATGTAGATTAACATCTTTGTTATAAAGATAGACACCAGAGGTAACAACTATGAACAAGAAAAATAAAATTGTAAAAGAAGCAATCTTCTTCATCTACATAACCAAATATATAAGTAGAATGTGAATTCTAACAATAATTACCATAAGAATACAAGCATTGTTTCAATAAATATTCTTACCTCACAGTGATACTCTGATATATCTGCGTAATGCTCAGTAGGCATTACTGAGCTTAATTTAATCTATAATTAATCATATAATATTATAAGTTTGCTATCGATTTCTCGTTTTGTATTGTGAGTAAAAAGGTGAGCTCTATTGAAGAAATGGTTGAATCTGGGAAATATTTCTCTAATGCCTTGGACTGGCATGCTAAGATGTATATATACCCAATCACAGAGAGAGCTTGGGCTCAAGTGATGACTTGTGCTGCTGTTCTATTATTCATCATATCCTGGTTAAATGTTTATTCCATGTTTCCATTAAAATCCAACTATCCCTTTGTTAAGTGGTCTACCTTTACTGAGGAAGATGATGCATTGTCCTCGTTGAAAAAAATAGATGATAATATAAAAGATAACCCACAACATAGTGTTTCCAAATACTTGATAGGGAAATATGTAGAAAATTACGAGAGTTATGATTTCCACAATATGGAAACAAGAAGAAATTTCATTAAAGAAAACTCGTCAAGAGAAGTGAATGAAATATATATAGACAGACTTAGTACTTCTAATCCAGACAGTTTAGTTCTGAAATATAAAAAGGACATAAAGCGTAGAGTATACGTAACTAATGTGCGATTAACAGGATTTAGAAAGACGATACCTAGTATGGCCGAGGTAGAGTATCAGGTAATTAATGAAGGATCTGGTCAGAGAGTTGCGAATATAGAGAAAGTATCTATTGAATTTATTCTATCTGACATTTACAGACTTTCTAAAAATAACCTACCTTTAGAATTTGTAGTACAAAATTATAACAAGTGAGAGATATATGACTAATAAAATATTTTACATATCGCTAATGATGAGCATTTTTCTGAGCGTAAATGATTGTTTTTCTAAGGTACAAGAACCCATATCTTCAACTGAAAGTAAGTTTAAGCAAATGAGTTATTGTGCGGATTGTATACACAAATATGTCGGTGCATTCAATAATTTTGGTAGCATAACTTTTGAAGAAGATGAAATAGAGCATCAACTAATAATGAATCCAGAATCTGGATGGAAAACTCATTCTGTAGGAAGAATGTTATTTATGAAGCCCACTGATGCAAGAACTAAAAAAGAGCATGTAACTATATTAACTAATAAAAGAAGGTATGAATTCTTCTTAGATGCAAAACATGTTGAAAACATAGATGATGATCCAGAGATTTCTTTTGATATGAAATTCTTGTATGAAAAGAAACACAGCCCATTGTCTATCGCCCAAAACAGTTCTTCCAATGCAGATTCCGTAGATAAAGATCATTCTTTCTACTATGATGTATTTGATTCCATGAGCGATGCCAGAGGAATTAATACAAATTATGGTGTGAAGGGAGATGATAGAATTAAGCCTGTGCAGATCTTCGATAATGGCATATTTACCTATCTAAAATTCGACAATCGTAAGTATGGTGCGGAACTTCCAGTGGTTTACTCTGTAGATCCCGAAGGATATATAAGCCTGGTTAATTTCAGGGTTAAAAGCAACGGATTCATAGAGATAGAACAAATAGCTCCATTGTTCCAACTAAAATCAAGTCATGAGACAGTTTATATTAGAAATCATGAAATTCCCTATAAGAGAAAGAAAGTTTCTAAAGCCAATAGAGTGAAGTAAGGAAAATAAAACCTCCCTATCATATAAAAACTATGTTGCAAATTACTAAAAGAAGTATATCATTGTTGCATAATAGAATGTGGAAGGGGGGTCCATCATGTTCTTGGCACGAATTTCTGGAATATTCACCAGAGGACAACAAAAAGTCTGTGTAGATGAAGTTATTCCTGAGTTTATTTGTAAAATAGATGATGATACAACATTTACCATGACTACTGTTGCTTTGTTCTCAAAACTTGCCAGAGTTGATGGCAATATAAATGAGAAAGAAATAGAAGGATTACGCCATATATTTCTGACTTCGAAGAAAATTGACAAGATATATATCTATTTTCTTGAATCTATGAGAGACTCATGTAGTGTCAAGATATACGCAGAGCAGATTTTCAAATTATACTCTAATACATCAGAGATTCTTGTTGAGCTTGTTGATTCATTGTTCCAGTATGCCACTATTGATGGTCCATTAAACAGGTTTGAAATGGGGATGTTAAGGCAAATAATTAATGCCTTAGAAATTGAAGAAGAGAAAGTTATAGAGATCGTCAAGAAATGTACTAGACCTAAAACTAATGATCACTTTACCTTACTTGGGATCAACAAGGGAGCAAAGGAAAATGAAATCAAGGATGCATATTATAATCAAATGCGCCTTTATCACCCTGATAGGAATCCTAATCTGGCCGATGAAATTATACCATATCTACATGAGTATATATCTGCCATTAATGATGCCTATAAGGAGGTGAAGACTGAGTTAGGGTATAGGTAAATAATATGATTAGTGAAAGTGCTAGCATATCCCTGGTAGCAGCAAGTATATTATCACTTTTTTATCCTCTGATTGTTATCAGTATGGATATATCACAAACTAAGGTAAGCAATTCACTGGTCTATCTTATATTCTCTCTGATAACCTTCTCATTTTCTGCTTTAATATATGCACATTGTAATGACATATTCACCATATCAAATGTTTATTCATATTCACATTCATCTAAGCCATTGATTTATAAATTCGCTGGTACATGGGGAAACCATGAGGGATCCATGTTAATGTGGATCTGGATTTTAAATCTATATACTTTACTGTTCAATATCATGTACAAGAAGGAAAGACGATTTAAATATGCCACCATATCCATTCAATTATACATATCATTATTATTCATATCCTTCTTAATGTATAACTCCGATCCATTTGCCACTCTTGCAATAGAGCCAGATGATGGATTAGGGTTCAATCCAATGCTGCAAGATATCGCTTTACTATTTCATCCTCCTATTCTGTATGCAGGCTATGTGGGATTAAGTATTGCCTACTCAATATCTACTGCAAGTATGCTGGTTAATAAGTCATCAAGAGATTGGATTAGGATTTGCAGAGTTCTCACTTTGATTTCCTGGTCTTTTCTAACATTAGGAATAGCACTGGGAAGTTGGTGGGCTTACAGAGAATTAGGATGGGGAGGTTTCTGGTTTTGGGATCCAGTTGAAAATGCATCTCTAATACCATGGTTATCTGCCACAGCCTTAATTCATGCATTAATCCTGTTAGAGAAGAGAGGTAATTTATACAATTTATCTATTTTCCTATCTATAATAACCTTCTGCTTCAGTGTAATAGGAACATTCTTAGTGCGGTCTGGTATATTGAATTCAGTGCATTCATTCGCTAGTGATCCAGACAGAGGTTTATATATATTAATCATATTAACTATTATTTTCCTTTTTGGAACAGTAACTTTTATACTGAAAAGCCCAAAAATAAAAAAAAGAATAAGGTTTCAAATTTTTTCCAAGAGTTTCGCTTTAATAATTAACAATTTACTTCTAATAACATTATGTATCACTGTATTAAATGGCACTATTTATCCTATAATCAATGAGTATTTATTTGATGAAACTATCTCAATAGGGGCAAATTATTACAATATAACCTTCAATAATATAATGATGGTTGCTTTAATAATGATGATCCTTGGGTCTAATGCTAAATCGCGCTATAGAAAGTATACGTATATAATTTATCGCTACTTACCATCATTTATTGTTTCTTCATTCTCTATAATCTGGACATATGAGAAAAGTTTGATAGTTATATTAGCTATATTGCTTAGCGTTTGGTTGTGCATATCGCTAATAGAAGCAATGATTAAGACCATATTACGTTCTAATCATAAAACTTTTATAAAAAAGCTTTATGCAATCAATATTTCTTATTATTCAATGTTCATTTCTCATCTTGGATTAGGAATCATGATTATTGGTATTACTGCATCAATAGCCTGGGAAGATAATTATGAAGACTATCTTAATTTAGGTAATACAGTACATGTTGGTGAATACGAAATAAAATTTGAGAAAGTCGAGGAGATATCTAAAGATAATTTTAAAGCTTTACGTGGTACATTCAAATTGCAGAATGGTATAGCTATATTCCCAGAAAATCGCTTTTATATCGTAGAACAAATGAAAAGTATAGAATCTGCTGTGCATCATACATTATTCTCAGATGTATATATAATCATGGGAGATTATGTAGAAGATAATGGCTTTATCGTGCGAATATATTACAAGCCTCTAATAAATCTAATTTGGCTCGGTGCAATAATGATTGCAGTAGGTGGTTTGATAGGATCTTATAGGTCTTACAAGAGAATATACTAGGATTAATCTTATAGTCTTTACCTTTTAATAATAAAGCTAAATTAGGGTCATATCGATAATTATGGTAGCTAATATGAAAGATATTAAGATAACTCCAAAGGAAGCTTTAGAGTATCATATGAGGAATAATGAACCTGGTAAGGTGGCATTGGCTGCAACTAAACCAATGTTGACACAACAAGATCTCTCACTTGCTTATTCACCTGGCGTGGCTGTTCCTTGTGAAGAAATATATGCTGATAAACGAAATGCATTCAAATATACATCAAAAGGTAATTATGTCGCTGTAATCACTAATGGCACAGCAATATTGGGGTTAGGAAATCTCGGAGCCTTAGCTTCAAAACCAGTCATGGAAGGTAAATGTGTATTATTTAAGCGGTTTGCTGACATAGATGCCACAGATATCCTTGTAGACACTGAAGATATTGATGAATTTGTCAACTGTGTAAGATTCTTGGGAGAAACCTGGGGTGGTATTAATTTAGAAGATATCAAGTCTCCTGATTGTTTTGTAATAGAAAAGAGGCTGCAAGAGGTAATGAATTTACCAGTTTTCCATGATGATCAACATGGAACAGCAATTGTAATAGCAGCAGCGCTGTTAAATGCTGCAGAAATAACTGGTAAGGATTTCGGAACAATGAGAGTTGTTCTCAATGGCCCTGGTGCTGCAGGCTTAGCTTGCGTCAATCTAATAAAATCAATGGGTTGTAAGAATGTCATTATCTGTGACAAATTAGGTGTGGTATACGAAGGCCGAGAGCAAGATATGAACAAATGGAAAGCTGGCCATGCAATAGATACCGATAAAAGATCTTTAGCAGACGCATTGGAAGGTGCAGATGTGTTTCTTGGACTCTCAGTTAAAGATGCTCTCTCTGTAGATATGATAAAGGGGATGAAAGATAAACCCATAATATTTGCCATGGCAAACCCAGATCCAGAAATAGATCCAAAATTAGCTAGAGATGCTAGGCCAGATGCAATTATTGCAACGGGGCGCTCTGATTATCCAAATCAAATCAATAATGTTATGGGATTCCCATATATATTCAGGGGAACCTTGGATGTTAGAGCATCAAGGATTAATCAAGAAATGAAGATTGCTGCAGTACACGCATTGGCGGATTTAGCGAAATTACAAGTACCTGATGAAGTTACTATTGCTTATTCAGGAAGAAAAATGACCTTTGGCCCCAATTATATCATTCCAACTCCTTTCGATCCAAGGTTGCTTACAACAATTGCTCCAGCAGTTGCGCAGGCTGCTATAGATACTGGTGTTGCACAAGAACATATGATAGTAGATATAGAAGAATATCGAAATGATCTTTTATCAAGATTAAACCCTATTAATAATACGTTAGGGCATTTGTTCGATAATCTC
Organism: Rickettsiales bacterium; assembly: GCA_965262395.1. Taxonomy (GTDB): domain Bacteria; phylum Pseudomonadota; class Alphaproteobacteria; order Rickettsiales; family Anaplasmataceae; genus CBDHFF01. Next base: position 40,413 of record OZ253531.1, on the reverse strand, counting down.
AAAAATGACAATAAAAAAATCATCTTTGCTGAAGGCGAAGAAGAAAAAATTATCCAAGCTGCTATTACTTGGAGGGATAATGAATATGGCTCTTCTATTCTTATTGGTAAAGAAGAAAAAATTAGAGAAAAAGCAAGAGAAATAAACCCAGATGAAGATTTACATGATATTGAGATAATGAATGCTGCTCTAGTAGGAAAAGAAAAATTGGATTCATTTGTAGACCTATTATATAAAAGACAACAAAGAAAGGGTATGTTGCTTAGAGATTGCATAAGAGAAGTGAAGACTGATAGAAATATATTTGCTTCTTGCATGTTAGAATTAGACATGGGGGATGTTATGGTTACTGGTTTAACTAGAAGCTATAATGTATCTCTTAATAAAATTAAGATGGTGGCAAAAGAAAAAGATAGCAACGTCATGTTTGCTTTTTCAATGATAGTTTCAAAAGAAAAGACAATTTTCTTAGCAGATACTGCTATAAATGAAAGACCTTCAGCGGAACAATTGGCAGATATATCAATTAAAATGGCAAAAAAATCTATGAAAATGGGTTTTACGCCTTATGTAGCCTTTGTATCACATGCAACTTTTGGTAATCCAGAAACTATGTCTTCTAAAATAATCAGAGAAACATTATCTATTTTAGATAAAAAGGGGGTAGACTTTGAATATGATGGAGAAATGTCAGTTGATGTAGCTTTGAATAAAGAATTAAGAAAGTCTTATCAATTTTGTAGGCTGACAAAACCTGCCAATATACTGATCACACCAGGCTTACACTCTGCAAATATAGCTTTCAAACTATTGCACGAGATGAGTAATGTTAATGTTATAGGTCCAATATTAACCGGATTTGAGAAACATATTCAGATATTACCTATTAATTCATCAGTAAATGAAATATTAAATTCTACGATTTGTGTTATAAGTGATTGACATAATGATATAGACTTATATAATTAGTTGACCTATTTGTAAAGCTGAGGATATTTTTATGGCTAATCACGAAAGTGCCAAAAAAGAAATTAAGAAGAATGAGAAGAAAAGGATAGTTAATAGGGCTAGGATAGGTAGAATCAGAACGTTCATAAAGAGGGTTTTACACGCTGTTGATTCTGGTAATAAAGAAGTTGCCCGTGAGGAATTTAAAAAGGCTCAACCTGAGATACATAGAGGCGTTACTAAAGGTGTATTACATAAAAATAATGCAGCAAGAAAAATAAGTAGATTATCAGCAAAAGTTAAGGCATTACCTGCCGCTTAGGATTTCTTTATGATTGTTATTGATAAAGATAATGGAGAAACTGATTTATTGGAGCTGCTCAAGAAGGTAAAGCCCATTTCTTCCTCCTATTATGCAATTCATTTTCTGTTTTCTAAGCTACTAGATAAATACAGGGGAGAGTATCAAGTTAGGATTGCCACAAATATAATGAGTGATGTATTAGGCAAGGATTCTGATGGATTCATAGTAATTTGCGATGACTTAGATGTTTTTCTCATTTTTAATGTAACAGATAGAATAAGAATACAGAAAGTTATAGAACAATTAAAACATTTATTTGTTGATGATACATTGCTGGCAAGTGATGATATGGTAAGCAATCTTTGTCAAATATTCGATTTACATTTACAGTGGAATCAATTTTTTTGGACCTGTAAGAATAAAATCGATCCAAATCTGAATAAAAAATTAACTTCAAATAAGATGGATATTTCTATAATAGACGGGAGTGTACCTGTCGATTTACCATCTCTCCTATATGCTGAAGGAGTCATAGAAAAAAAGAATCCAGATATATGGTCTCTAATAGATATAGAGGCAATTTACGTCAGTAAAGACAACAATTTAAAGGTGATATTTGATGAGATTACTATTAATTACAACAAATTATCAGAAGTTGTAGGAATAAAGATAGATTTTGAGAGCAGCAATGGTTTATATATATATATTGAAAATATAATGAAGAAGAAAGTATTGCAATACATAGTAGATAAATCAACTTTCGCAAGACCCATAAATATTCTATTGAGCATTGAAATGTTATCTTCAGTGTTTTTTACAAATATAATCAAAGAAACGAAACAAAAAAATATTCCATTAGTGATAGATATTGAGATACTAGATTTATTAGCTAATATAGAAAAATTGCACTTAATAAACGAACTTTTAAAGAGCTATGGTATAAGTGTTTGTCTGCGAAATGAAAAATTTATTGATTTAAATTATCTACAATATTTCGATCTAATAAAAATAAATTCTGAATTAGATCTCCTGGAATCACAAGGCCTACAAGATAAAATAGGAGATTTGACTAATAGAATTATTATGTATAACTGCAATAATAAGAAATTATTTGATAAAGGAAAGAGCTGTGGATTCTTCCTATTTCATGGAAAGTATTTAAAAACAAATATAAAGCTCACAACTACCTCTAAAATAAAGCGAAAAGAAAAAGTTTCGTAGTAATTTTATTACTGAGATGAGGTTAGATAAAATGGAACGCAACTTTAGAAATAATAAATCTCTCTAATTATTTATAAGCAAGCAGCTATTATTGAATGAATATTTGCAGATGTTCTTCATTCAATGTTTAATATAAAATGGAGAGCTACATAAAATCAAATACATAATGAAAGAAAATAGCAGTTGGAAAATTCATTTGTTTAAAATATGTTATCTAAATAAATTGAAGCTAAATTTCATATTACCAATAAATTTCTTGTATTTATTATGAGTAATGAACTTAATTGCGATGTAAAAAAATATCTAACTAGAACTGCAATCCTAATAACATACTTAATTCTATCTCCACTTATATTTATCCATAATCTCAATTGCCTTTGAAAGATTCTCTTCAATTGCATCTAAAGAAATAGCATCTTGTTTAAAATTACCCCAACTCTTAAGATATTCAGAAGGTTCTACACCTTTAACAACAGGAAATTCTTGATTTATTTCAGCATACATATGCTGCGCTTTGGGGCTAACTAAGAATTCCATGAATCTTATAGCATTATCCGCGTGTTTAGCATGTTTCACAAGGGCTATACCGCTAATATTAACGTGTGTACCTCTATTTTTTTGATTCGGAAAAACTACCTCCGTTTCATGTTTATTATTAATACTCGTATCTTTTTTTGCAGAAAAAAGTCTAGCATAATAATAACTATTGGATATGGTTACATCTCCTTCACCAGCGGCAACAGCCTTTATTTGATCCGTATCTCCCCCATATGGCTTCCTAGCCAGGTTAGAAACTATACCCCTAACCCATAAAGCCGCTTTTTCCTCTCCTTCACTAGCAATTATAGAAGCTAGAAGAGATTGGTTATAAACACTATTTGAGGATCTCATTAAAAGTCTACCCTTCCATCTAGAATCCGTCAAATCTTCATAATCTTTCAACTCTTCAAAATCCGTTACTCTACTCTTAGAGTAAACAATTATCCTAGCTCGCTTAGTAACACCAAACCAGTAATTATCTTTATCTCGTAGATTAACAGGAATATTATCATTTAACGACATCGATTCAACTGGCAATAAGAGGTCTGACCTCTTTGCCATAATCAAATTCGCCACATCAGCTGTCATGAATAGATCAGCATCAGTCTTTTTGCCTTCATTTTTTATTCTTGCTATTAATTTTCCTGGATCACTATCATGTATGAAGTTTACTTTCACCCCCGTTGTTTTGGTGAATTCTTTAAACAGCTCCTGAACTAGGGATTCTTTTCTGGAAGAATATATATTTATTGAATCTCCCTCTTTTTCCATATTGAAAAAGTAGAGGATATTAAAAAACACAAAAGAAATTATTAATATAGCAACGGATCTCTTATCGAACATTATCAACTATAAAATAGCTAAATCATTGATCATGATATCATGTCAGTTCTTTTTTTCAAGATTATTTTTGAGTTTTATAAAGGATCCAAGTATTAAAGAGGCAGAAACCTTGTCATCCTTTGATTGTTGCTTTCTGCGAGAGAAGTTTGAATAACTCAAAATTTCTGTAGCATCTTGCGTAGTAAAGCTTTCATCAACCATAAGAATATTCAAAGAAAATTTATTACTAAGTTTCTTAGAAAATCTTTCAATTTCTTCACACCAAGGCTTATACAAATCATTGTCGCAAAAGGGCATACCAATGACTATTCCACAACAATCTTGTTGATTAAAAAAATCATAAATATAATTCAGATCCTTCTTCATATTCAAGCGCTTATAAACCGTATGGGGATTAGACAAGATCACACATCTATCGGTAATAGCCAAACCCAACCTTTTTTTACCCATGTCAATTCCCATGACACGTTTATTTTCTTCTAAATGAGGAAAAAAGTCTTTTATATCAAAAAAAACCATTGATCAAATGCCTGTGCCACCAACAGTAATGTTACTTATTTTAACTGTAGGCATTCCAACGCCAACTGGTACAACCTGACCGCATTTTCCACAATTTCCTAGTCCATTATCCAGTTTCATATCATTTCCTACCATAACAATCTTAGTTAAAACATCAGGTCCATTACCTATAATTGTGGCACCTTTAACAGGTCTGGTTATTTTTCCGTTCTCTATCATATAAGCACTCGAAGCAGCAAAAACAAAATCTCCTGATGTTATATCAACTTGTCCTCCACTAAAATTTGTAGCATATAAACCATTTTTTACACTTGATATTATATCACAATTGTCATACTGACCATTTTCCATATATGTATTAGTCATTCTAGGAATGGTAAAATTACTATAGCTTTCTCTTCTCCCATTACCTGTTAACTCTGCACCCATAAGTTTGGCATTCAATTCATCTTGCATATACCCTTTCAGCACACCATTTTCAATTAGAACAGTTCTTTTTGCCTCATTTCCTTCATCATCAAAATTCAATGAACCTCTTCTATTGGGAATAGAGCCATTATCTACCACTGTAATATCTTTGCTAGCAATTTTCTTCCCAATTGAATCTGAAAATGCAGATACTTTTTTCCTATTTGCATCACCTTCAAGTCCGTGTCCAATGGCTTCATGCAATAAAACCCCTGTCCAACCAGAGCCAAGCACAACCGTCATTTCTCCAGCCTTAGCAGCTATAGCATCAATATTATTTAAGGACTCTTGCAGGGCTTCATCTGCTCTCTTTTTCCATAATTCTTCCTGTAAATAAAAACTTAATAACGCTCTGCCACCAAAAGCACTGTGCCCTTGTTCAATCTTATCTCCTTTTTTTGAATAAACTGTAATACTTATACTAATCATCGGTCTATAATCATCAACAAGTCTACCATCACTTTTCAATATTTGGACTTTCTGCAAACTAGTCAATATTGTGGAATCAACCTTAAAAACTAAAGAACTCTTTTCTTTTACATAATCATAAATCAAAGATAGAAATTTGATTTTATTGTGAAACTCTAATTCATTAATTGGATTAGCATCTCCATACATATCTCTTCTCAAATGCCTATTGAAGGATAGGTCTATTTTTTTGTGAGAACCACTATAACTAACAGCTGATTTAATCTTTTTTGCAACATCGCAGATAGATTCAGCACTTACATCATTGGAATGAAAAAGAGTTGTGGAATCACCAACAAAAGACCTAATGGCAAAACCAACCCTGTTTCCAAAGCTAGAGTTCTTTATAACATGATTATCATCAGAAGAATTCATGCTTATTCTTTCCATTTGCATGTCTTCTATAAACAATTCGCCACCATCAGCCTTTGCTAAAACATTAAGAACCTCTTTTTTTACCAAATCATTGTCTATCAAAGAAAAATAGTCTGTCATAACAAAACACCAACACCATAATCAAATGTAATCGGTTTCACTTATAATATAATTATACCAAAAAAGATACATTATTCTATTCATACCAATACAAACTATCGAAGCTGTCGCAATTATCACACTTATAATTCCATTCAATGTGTTTTTTATAACATGATTTGCAAATCCAGTAATCTGATATATTAATGTTGGAAAGTTTAGTTATATATAAGTTTGCATTATCCTTTTCTCCTAGTATTATAAATAATCTAGTTATTATCATCAGATTAGTAAAGTTTTCACCAAATTCAAAAGATTTGTCTATAAAATCTTTTGAGTGACTAAACATTTCAAAATCAATTGATATCTCCGCTGCAACATCATATATATATCTATTATCCCCGTTGATATTTAACAATTCTTCTACTGTATACAGAAAGTTTTCTACATTATAACCTGAAATTCCAAAGTATTTACGAACTATATCTCTGTGAGGACTTACCTTATAATATTTATTCAACAAACTAAGAGCTTCCTTCTGCTTAGATTTTAATTTAAGCAGATCAGATAATTTTAAAACAACTCCCAATATTCCATTTTTAACAGATATAGATTTATTTAAATAAATTATTGCTTTATCTATATCATTATCATTTTTGAAAAATTCATCTGCAATAATGTAGTAAATTACTGCTAATTTTCTCTTTGTATCAAAATCTATCTTAACGCCATTATCAATAATATTATGCAAACATTCCGCTGCTTTTAACCAGCTATTTTCTCTGATTAAAATATCCAATTTTATTGGTAATAAATATGTATGATAATTTGGATCATCATTTTCTATTTTATTTAACACATCTTTTAGAAGCAAATAGTTGCCTCTTTTTTTCAAAAAATTTATTAAGTAGTAACTACCCAAGAACTTAGTATTTTTATTTTCCATTATTTCTATTAAATCATCTTCTGTTAAATTTTTTTCATTTGTTAATAATTGTTTTTTTATTTTAAAAAGTTTTACTAACATTGAATTTCTATCTAAGGTGTTGCTTATATATTTTGCAGAATATTGATATTTATCAATAAAGCCTATTTGATGAAATATATTCATATTAAAGCAAGTTATGAATAATTTATTCAAGTAAGACTTTTCTAAAGAACTTTTTTTAGGAATAAGAAATATCTCAAATAATATATAAATAACCATAACTAATATTAAAAACGATAAAACTAAAAAAGATGTTGTTGTTTCAATTAAATAGTCCTGCATCTCAATCATTACTGCAATACTATTTATTGAAATAAAGGAGAAAATCATAGTTAGTATGAAAAACAATAATATATAAATCATGACGCTCTAACACTAATAGTTATTATTAAGAATATTTATAAGTTTTTTTATCACATTATCTACATATATCCTATCCTCAATACTATTAATTATATCTTCATACTTAACTGAAAAATCATCTTTGTTAATGACTGGTAATTCCTTTTCTTCGTCAATAAGTTCTATGATTTTTATTAAATCTTCCTTATTATTTCTTTTAGAAATTTTAAAGAAGTAATTTTCTGTTATAAAAGATCCAGAATCTTCTAATAATTGAATAGTTTTTCTTATTTTATCTCTACTCGAAATTTCTTTACCAGCAAGGCTTATAAATTTCTCTTCCTTAATTAAATTTAAAATAGATGAATTATTATCCTCATTATTATTTAATCGTTCAGTAATTGAAGTGAGTAAACTAGAAAAAATTATCCCATTTTTTGCATTTTCTGACATTCTAAATATATCTAAGATTAATCTTGGATAATACTTTTCATTACTACAATTATTTCTTTCAATGTATTTAATTACCGTATTTGGTTCTTTTTTTAAATCGTTTTCAATATTAAATAGAACTTCATTATAATGTTCTTTATTTAAAAAAACGTTGTCTAATTTATTGTCAACATCTTCTACATATTTTTCAATATTTTTTACAAAATATAGTAATGATAATGTCATACAAGTTACAATTATTCCCGAAAGAAAATTACTCCATCTCATAAATTTATTTATTTTCAAAATCATAACTCACATCCAGGATTTCATTTACTCTTAATCTATACAAATGTATTTTTTATCCGTTAAAATAATGTTAATAGTTTTAATAATAGATTTTTATTATATTTTATACAAACTTTATGACAGTGTTTTTATACTGTTAAAAATATAATTTATTAATCACACTTAATACATAAAAACATAACTTTTAACTAAAATTATACTTATAAATAAATAAGATTTTAAATGTATTTAAAATTATTATACACATATAAATTAACATTTATTTACACTTGATTAAATTGTGGAAGATTTTGTTAAAAAAAAATAATTAACATAAATATCTCCCTTATATCTATATATATATAATATTATTATATATAATATATTTATAATTGTTTTGTTTAAGAAATAGTGGAGATAAATATGGTAAAAATTTGGATGATGCGCCAAGCAGGTAGATATATGGAAAAGTACATGAATATAAGAAAAAACTATGCCAACTTTATAAATATGTGCTATAACGAAGAAGCTGTATGTGAAATAACTATGCAACCCATAGATAGCTTCGATATGGATTATGCAATTATATTTTCTGATATATTATTGATATTAGATGCGCTGGCTGTAGAGATAGAATTTAAAACTGGAATAGGGCCAGTAATAAAGCAGATTGAACATGATGATTTAATTTCTAAGAATTTTGATCAAGTAAGACAAAAATTATTGCCGCTATTTAGTGCAATAAGTAGAGTTAGAAAAAATCTGTCAGATAGTAAACAGCTGATAGGATTTGCTGGCGCACCATGGACTATGTTAAGTTATTATATACACAAACAAAGTCCAGGAAACTGTTTACAGGCAAGAAAATTTATTTACTCTAATCCAAAACAATTTAAAGAGCTAATAGATTTTATAACTGAGATGACTTTTAGTCATCTTAAAGAACAGATCAAAGCCGGTGTTAATGTAATTAAATTGTTTGATAGTAACTCAGGTTGTTTATCTAAAAAAGAATTCTTTGATTTTGTAATAGAGCCAACAAGAAATTTAGTATCTAAACTTAAAGAAGAATTTCCTCAGATTAAAGTGATGGGATTTCCGAAAGGTGCTGGTATTTTATACGAAGATTATGCGATATTATCTGGTGTCGATATAATGACTATAGATTACAGCGTTCCACTGAAGTGGGCTAGAGATCATTTGCAGAAGCATGTAATTTTACAAGGTAATTTAAATCCTTTTCTTCTTGCATATGATATTGAAGAATCTATACGTGAAACAAGAAGAATTTTAGATATTTTAAATCATGATGAAAGATTCATTTTTAATTTGGGTCACGGGATAATACCTGAAACTCCTGAGAATAATGTATCTAAGTTGATAGATTTTATAAGGAAAGAAGCATAAAAAACTTGTAATTATCATCATATTTAATTAAAATTGTTGTTTGTAATTTGTGAAATATTTGTGTCTTTCTCCCAAGAGATAATTGAACTACTTATTTACACAGTAATGTCTGTGATGACGGCTATACCTATGTCGGCAGTACAGTTCATAAAAATACAGAAGCAAAATGATTTTAAGAATAAATATTCTGATATTATAAAATATAATTATAATAAATATGGGGTACAAATCTTTTTTCGTGGGGTTGTCCCTTATTCTACAATTATAGGATTATCAGTTGTAGTTTATCCAATAGCACTGATTATGAATAAGTATTTCTATGGGAATATATTTGTTTCTGCTGTGACTTTAACTATAATTTCTGCAATGATTGAAACTGCTGCAACTATATATTTTGAAACCAAAGAGATATTAAGAAATAAGATAAAAAATTTCACTAATATGGGTATTATTTCTATATTATACCCTTCCTTTATTAGAAATTTTATAAACTGGCTGCCTGTAACATTTTCTGATGAGTTGCTTAGATATGATGTAATTAGTTTTACAAATGCTGCTACTTACTCTTTCTTTTTTGGCTTTGTTGCAGGGTTCATTTCTTTGCCGTTTGATGTTTATTTAACCAGAAAATATGGAGAAGATGAGAAGTGTTATAGTGTTGCTAAATTTATTAAAGAAACCAGAGAGCTAGGTTTTTATAAAATGTTTACAGGTGTAGTTCCTAGAGGTATCCAGATGTCTTTTTATAATTTAATTATTATTTTCTCTGGCTATATAATTAAAACCATTTTCTATACCTAATATTTGTTGATAATAAATATTATTTATTATATAATTTTCACGGTGTTTTTCAAAAATTTATTGTTTTCTCATGATATTAGAACTTCTGAATGAGATTTTATTTACTTTTTTAATTTACGGATTGGTGACGATGGCCTTTTCCATGCCTTTATCTGGAATACAATTTATCAAAATACACAAACAAAATGGAGATAATGAGTCATATCGTAGTATAATCAGCAATTACTATGGAAATTATGGATTTAAGATATTTTTTAGAGGTATAGTTCCATATACCTTGATGAATGGGGCCTCTTCCTCCATATATCCGCTGGCTGTTTATGTATATTCTTTTATTATGCAGAGTAATTTATGGATTGGAGCATTTATTCTAGCCGCAATTGCTTCCTTTTTTGAAACTTCTGTTACTATAAATCTTGAATCTAGAGAAATATTAAGAAATAAGATTATATCTAGAACAAATATGACAGTTTTTGATATAGTCATTCCTGTTTTTTCTAGAAATTTTATCTACTGGTTTCCGGCATGTATTTGTGATGAACTTGCAAGCGCATTTAACCTATCTTTCGCACAAGTTACAGCGCTTTCTATTATAACTGGTTTTGCAGCTGGAATATTGTCTTTGACAGTCGATGTTTACGTTACTAGAAAATTCGGTGAAGATGAACGTAAGTATAATATTACTAAATTTATAAATGATATAAAAGTAATTGGAACACATAAGCTTTTTTCTGGTGCAATTTGTCGTGGTATTCAAATAGCGCTATTTACTGTTGCAACTAGTATATCCAATTATCTAAAAGTAATTTTTCTTGGGTAATCATTAATTAATATAGAATATCTTTCTATATTTGTTGTTTTGAGTTATAATATTGTAAGTAAATACCTTATTTGGTTATTTTATGAGTGATTCATTTCCAGCTGGTAGAACTGACAGAATTATAGAATTATTTTTTTCAGATAAAGATCTTCACCCAGAACTTAAAGAACTGAGTGATCTATGTCAAGTTATAGACTCATTCTATGGAAAAGTGATGGATTATTTTGATAGGCAACAGATTTGTTTGGAACAATCTAAACGAGATATAGAGTATATTATAGATATTTTACAGGCTTTTCATAAGGAAGAAGCTTTTGATATGAAAATGAAAGAATTCAACAATCCATTGGAGTTACGTATTAAATTTCGCTCAAATGAACACAAGACAAAATGCACAATAGGTGCACTTTATAAATTTATGCTATATCGTGGAATGGATTGTTTATTTTCTGCTAAGAATAAGATTTAAAAACATAGAGTAGAAAGCATAAAGACAGATATTAAAGACGCTAATTTGTTATTAACAAAATTTATGACAAATCATTCTTATATAGAAGAGGTTTCACCTTCTAAGCTTACAGAGCTATATGAATCTATTACTACTTCTAAAGATATAAGATTTAATGATCTTATCAAGCATGCTGATTACTTTATAGCTAAATACTCAGATTTGATGGTTCTAATTCATTCATCAGAAGAGGTTTGCTCAGGAACAGCGCTTGATAAAGTTGAGTATCTATATGAAAAATATTTCACACATAATATGGTGTCAAAAGAATGGAAATTACAAGTACTAGGTTGTTCTTTTTTAAAATTTGTAAAAAAAACCAATAAAATGGGAATATTTTCTACTTTACTAAGTGATGATATAGATGGAGTGTATGATACTGTTTTAAAAGAAGTTTCACAAATAATTTTTAGTTTAGAATTATCTGAAGAGGATATGCAATCATTATTGAGTATTTGCGGACATGATATAGAATCCGATAATGATGTTGATTCAAGTAGTGAGAAATCCAGAGAAAAACTTGATGTACAGAGAAAAATTGCACGTTCTAATGCAGTAAAGAGGAGAAAGAAAGATAAATCATCTTTTAAACCATTGGCAACAATACTAGAAGTAAGTCACAATGAAAATGACATAGGGACAGAGGCAGATACAGAACAAGATTCAACAGACGTTAAGAAAAGAAATAAGAAAAAGAAACGATCCAATGATCAATATTATACAAGATCTGTGAGTAGAAGTGAACATGTTATCACACATAATTATTATACAACAAAAAAAATAAATCAGTTTTGTCATAGGGTGGCTAATGACTTACTTTGTCATAGAACTGTAGAGAGTGTTGAGATAAGAAAAGCTCAACTTGCTATATTCTCTTTAATTGAAGAGAGACGAAGCACACAATTTGCTATTTTATTAAATTCCCCATCAAGTGAAAAATCTGCATTGGAAATTGCAGAGAGAGAAAAAAGGGATCAGTTCTTAGAAGACCTACTTAGACCTGATAGTTTACCTGAAGAGGAACAAAGATCAAAGTTTACTAATGCAAGAGCTATCATATTAGGAATGATATTAGATCCAGATATGAAGTTTTCTGCTCCAATGCCCTGCTTATCAGAAGCAGAATCCTCAAGTGCAGAATCTTTACTTGAAGAAACATCAGAATGCGATAGCGATCACTCTCCAGGTATTTTTTAGTATATTATGCTTTTTCCAAAAACAATTACTTAATATATTTGGATTAGATATTTATAATTTTGAGGTATTTTATGGAAGGTCCTAAATTAGCTAATAGCGCAAAACCAAAAGAACGTAATGCAGCTAGGGGTAAAAAGAGAAGAGGGGGTGCAAGTGGTACTACTAATATTAATCTTTTAGATTTAAAGCTAAGTTTATTCTCTGATGAAATTTCAAAATATCTGGAAAAAGTTCTTTGTAACTTAGATCTTAAATCAAAAATATTCCTTTCTGATTCTGAAGAAGATATCAAAGATGCGCAAAATGTTCAGGGTATAATTTTTGCTAAAATATCAGAAAAAATCTCTGGTATTTTACGAGATTTTCATACATTAAAGGAAGATGATTTTTCTATAAATATTAAATTGTTAGAGCAAAAAGTAAAAACAGTTGAAAAAGAAGGAACTACATCTAAAAACCTTTTTTCTGTACAAGTTAATGCAGAACTTGCAAGTTCTTTAACTGTATTAAGATTGAATTTTAATGTCGCACAAGATAATGAATCAATAAGTGCAACAGTAGAAAATCTTCCTACAGCACCTGATAAGCCTGCTTTAGTTGTTGAAGAGACTAAAGCTGAAGTTGTTGGGGGTAAACCAGGGCAGCTTGTGACAGGTGATAAAGGCTTAGTAAAATTGGATGGCCAGAATGAATTAGTCACTCACCAGGGGATGGACCAGGTTTAGGATCTCTCTCTCTCTTAACTTTGTGCCCGCAACTATGTAGTTGCTAGATATTTTTGTTAACTAATGTTAATATATTAATATTAGTTAACAATTTAGGTATTGATTATGGGTGCTGCTTTTGGAATTCACGATCAGAGAAATATTGTTTCGTTATTATATTTTAGGTGTATATTCGTTTGTGCTGTTGGGCGTGCGGTTCTTGATTTTAAGAATGATATGGGGAGTATTGCTCAAACTTTCCTTCCTGTGATAAAAGACAAACCATTCTTTCAGAAAGTTTGTTGTACTTTGTTTAATGCTAATGCAATGAATCTACATTTAGAAGAATCATTCTTAGTTAATGATGATTCTTATCAATCCGTTGTAAAAGCTTTATCTGATCTGAGTCGTTCTTTGTTAGAAGAAACTAATATTCCAATAAATTTAAGTCTTGTTAGAGATGGTATAGGGGATAATTTTCATTTGAAAATAAGTCTAGAAAATCATGATGGTGCAAGAAAGTGTATTTGTAATAATGACGATGGTCCTCCTGGTCAAGATCTTTCTTTTGTACGTAATCTTGTGGGGCTGAATGAGGGCAATATAGAGATTGAACATGTGGCAGCATTAGGGCAGCAATGAATGATTATAGCAATATATAGGTTATTGTGTTAATCTTAGTGAAGTATCTTAATATTTATAGGGAGTTAGTGTGGACGTTTCCAGTGGAGTGCAAGTAGCAGAAATGAAAAAGGCACAAACAGTTAATCCAGGAGGTTTATTGCTGGGTCCATGGGGTACAACAGTATCTGAATTAAGTCAATCTGAGGTTAAGAATACTGTATTTAAAGTAGATCCTAAACTAATGGAACTTTTATATTTTGGGTTACGTTTGTTTTCTAAGGAAAAACACTGCCCTGATAAATCTTTTAATTCTACAGAATCAGACCGCTCATTCATCCATCAAATGTTGCTGCTTATCTCTTCTGAATGTAAGAAAAATAGTGAAAAACTTACCTCAAAATATGAGCAGAAGAATGAGTCATTAAGAGAATTTTTCGACAAAAAGCAGGAGCTCATCTTAGAATTAAAACAGAAGTTCGTTGCATCCCGTAGCGATAGAGAGAAATTGGCTATTACCTTTGTATCTATCAAGGAGAATCATGGTTTAGGCTTAGAATTACAGAGCAGGTATGATGAGATTACTAAATTAGGCGAAAGGTTGGATGCACTCAACAAAGAAGCCCGGGAAATGGAAAGTGAATACTCCAGAGAGTTCTATCGAAGTAAGAGTGGGTTCTCAAGAAAATCATTAGACCGCAAGATTCTTATGTATCTGCAAGAGAGGTTGGGTACATCAGGATCTGATGTATATGATTTTGAATCTATAATGGAGAACTATCCTGATATATTTTCTGAATGGGATGGTTGTGTGGAGCTAGTTAGTGATTTTACAAAATATTTGCATTCTCGGTTTGCATCTTATTGTAATTTCGATAATGGCAAAGATGAAACAGTAGAGCTTCCTGAAAATGGTACTGAAGTAATTCAGGGTTGTGATGAATCTACTGCACCAGATGGTTCTATAGAAAGTAGTAATTGTAGTGGTTTATATAAAGATTGCCAAACAAAACAAAGCCAGACGACACCAGGCGCACCTCTTACAAGCTAACTGATATCATTTATGTTTGAATAAGTGATATTCACTCATAGATAATATAAAGTAAAATATAGCAGTTCTACACTTGATATGTGGGCTGCTCTATTTCTATGTTCAAAATAGATTGGGTCTTGTAGCAAATAAAAGTTGTTCATGTATAGATTTCTATCTATGATGTAAGATTGATATTAATATGTTCTGGTTATAATCGTTGTGAAAATAGCCTGTTTAAGCAATCGAGCTTTAATAGAAATATGTGGTGATGATGTAGAAAGTTTCTTACAACGCATTATTACTAATGATATTAAGAAATTGAGCAACAATAACGGACTTTACTCTTTGATGTTAACTCCTAAGGGCAAATTTCTTTATGATTTCTTCCTATTCAAAATGAATGATAGTATATTCCTGGATGTTGATTCTGCCGACCTTGATGGATTATACGATAAGATAATATCCTCTAGAATAAATGACGTTTTCAAATCTAGGAAAATTATAAAAAAGTACAAGATATTATCTCTATTTGAGACAGGAGATCCATCTGTTAAGGCCAAGGATTTTTGTTTCATATACAAGGATCCCAGAAGCAATAAATTGGGTTATAGAGCGGTAGTAGAGATAGAGGTCAATATACAAGACAATGCCAATTTAGATGAATATGAATATATGAGGATTAACAATCTGATTCCTGATGGTACAAAAGATCTAAGTAAAGATAGAAGTTTCCCTTTTGATTATGGGCTAGAGGGAATAGGGGCAATAGACTTTGAAAAGGGATGTTATGTTGGACAAGAGGTTGTCTCCAGACTCAAATTCAGGAGTCAGCCTAAAAAAAGAGTGTATCTAGTTGACTTACCAAATGAATGTGAATCTGGGACTGTGAGTATAGCAGGGCGAGAGGTAGGAGAAATCAAATTCCTAGTGAAAGATAGAGCGCTGATTTCTCTACGAAATTCTGATGTAGAGAAGGTGAGGGATGGAGCCGTATTAGATACAGAGAGTGGCACTATATCTCTGTTGTCTTAGTAAGTTTGAATCAAGTAATGAATATTTTTTACAGCTTTATAGTTCTTAGATCTGAGAGAGGAAAGATAGAGATCTTGCTAAATAATAATTAATATGCTAGCATCATCCAACACATGATCAGCAATAATTTTGCAGAGATATTGATGGATGCAACTCTGAAGCGTATTCTGAAGCGTATAGATGTTATAAGAAAGGATTCTAAGATTTATTCTAGCGGTTTTCATTTATGTGACATATTTTCGCATCTGAAAAGTGTCGGGTATGGTCTTATAGATTTGCATGTTTTTGTCAATAAGATAGAATCTTCGCTGCTTAAGAAGAAGAAGGTGTGCTACACGTCTGATGCTTCTGTTAACGATACAATTCTTAATATTCATGAACTGCGAAATGTCATTGGTTCTGTTAATAAAATAGTTTTAGCTGAACGTTTTGGAAAACCTTGTGATGCTGATGCTTTTGATAGGTGCCGTGCTGAATATAATACTATGGCTGATAGCTTCATATCGCAGGGGAAGGATTTATTAAGACGATTAATAAAATTGACTACTGACCAAGGTATAAAGCTAGATAAGATATTATTATATATTACGTGTTTGTTCCCAAAGGATGATAAAAGGGAATCATTAATAGAATTGACTAGTGATCTGTTGGATATTGATCCAGCCATAATTCGTGCTGTAGGTTTGCCTAAAAAACAACAACCTTCTGAGCCGAATCAAGTTGTGACTACTAGTAGTGGAAAGGAACTCTGGGTTGGCCATAGAGGCCAAGAGGAACTAGGGGTTGGCATAGACCTACCCATCTGCTAGCGCCATCATTACCTAGTCCTCAACCATATGCCATGCTAATATAAATCTGGCCAGGCGTTACTCAATAATATTTATTACTTTTTAAATAACTTTAAATATTTTATAATATGAAGATATATAAGAGTATTAATTTCGAGTTATGGAATGCGTACAAAATAGATCTAGTTTAATTACAAAAGCTCATCAGACCGCTGAAAATTCTGTAAAGTATGTAAATCTATCTCGAGAATTAAATATGAAGAGAATTAACGAACTTAAGCCCGAGGTGGATAAATTGGCTGCGGTTGCTTATCATTTTATAGAATATTGCAAGGAACTAGATCTAATTATTATTAATCTTTGTTATCCCGATGAAAGAGAGGTGAATAAAGAGAATATCTCAATACAGGATATTGCATCACATCTTCGTAAGATTGCATTGGAGATTGCTTCTTTCCAAAGTGAAAAAGAATCCTTTGTTAAAAGGGCTTCAGAGAGTGAGTATTATACGAAGACGTGGTCATTTCATAAACCTAGCGCGTGGGTTGTTTTTAGCGTGCAGATATTTGATACGCTCTGTTGTGATTCAGTTAAATCTATGCAGAAATTATTAGCCTTCTTAGACACAAATGCGAATAAAACAGGTATTACGAGAGAAGGTCTGCTAGATGTATTTCTTGATGATTATCGTTGTAAAGCAGAAGATAAAATTATTTGCAGTTTCTTTAAGCTTAAGTTACACGAAATGTATGCCAGGAAGTGTATGCATCATTTAGAAGAAACCATTAAAATTGCTAAGGTTGAAGAAGAACAAAGGGGAGAACAAGGGTACGCAGATATGGGTATATGTATTGGTGCGTATATACTGGATTTCTTGCGTATTGATCTAAAAGAATGTGATCATGATACATCTAATAAGGTAATAGAGTGTACCTGGAGGTTGCTTAAGGCATTACTTCCTACAAGTTATTTAGCAGATATTTGTGATGCAGAAGTGCTTATGGAGGCGAGGAGTATAATTAAAGCAAAGATGATAGATTTGACGCTACTTCTCGATTGCGATGATAAGAGACTGTTACGTTCTACGTCAAATCCAGACCTTTTCGATGGTGTAACATCTGTACGGCATGTACAAGAGCTTCACAGCACTTTTGATGTTGAGAAACTACCACGTACTTTGTCAGAGTCCAACCTTACTGCTTTGGTTGAGTATAAGGTGATGCATCCAGGGTACAAACCTCTCGTTGAGGGTAAATCTAATTGCAATAAGGTGATGCATCCAGGGTACAAACCTCTCGTTGAGGGTAAATCTAATTGCAATGATGTAAGACTGTTACGTTCTACGTCAAATCCAGACCTTTTCGATGGTGTAACATTGGCACGTCGTATACAAGAGCTTAGCACTTTTGATGTTGAGAAACTACCACGTACTTTGTCAGAGTCCAACCTTACTGATCTTGTTGAGTACAGTACGAACGATGTGATCCTTATGGATATAAGATGATGAATGCAGGGTTCGAATATTTCGTTTGTAATTGTGATACTAGTATCTTAGTATCTTATAGGCCAATAGGTATTATGTTAGATTGAATTATTTTCTGGGGGATTTATGGATAATAGTAAAAAAATACTTATTGAAAGAGGAGTGGAGAAGTGGTGTAAATTGACTATGAGGCATCTTACTCATGCGATGCATAGTAGCGATCCTGATTCTGATGAAATAGTTCATATGGAATCCAACGGGGCAGATCACAGGGCGGATCAGACTGCGCTTTCCAAATATAGAGTGCATGTATTACTAGATCATATTCTTTTCAGTGCTCTGTGTTGTATTGCCAGAAATTTCTGTAATATCAATTTTAAATACTATTTTTCAGCAGAGATGGATGCACAGAAATTACAGGACATTAATACTGATTTATTGAATATAAGAGATGAATTAGCATCAATTATTGGCACTAAGGTAACGTTAAGTTTACAGAAGGATCCTGATTCCTCATATGAATTAGAAATGGGAATTGATACGATAAAGTCTCATCCTAGTACACATTTTAGATGCACTTGTGAGGTCTTAGAATCACGTGGAAGTCGATGTTTTTCTGAATGCGATTTGACGAATGCAGAAATGGAGGCTATAATTAATTTACACGAGAGTCAGCGTGGGTACGCAAAATAAGGAGTTTGAATGGATTCAAGAGAACCAAACGATTCTACGAAGGATAATCTAGCAACAACATCGACTAGAGAGGAAGTAGAGCAATTATTGGAATGTAGAAGGGCGCAAAGGAAGTTCTCTCAACAAAGTAGAGAGATAGAGGAATTATTTCAGCAGCAAAGATTAATTCATACGCAGCAAAGATTAATTAGTGCGCAACAACGCAAAGAAGATGACAAAGAAAGATTAATGGAATCTGCAAGGAATAGAGAGCTTTCAGCAAAAGAGATAGAAGCTAGAGGTAATCTTAGGATAAGATATATAGAAGAATGTGTAGAATATATAAAGAGGATTAATTTCTTTGATATAATAGGTTTTCATAACATATTTAGCAAGATTGTACCTTGCTTAGAGCAAGCTTGGTTCTATTTCGCTAAAGTGTATAGTCCGATGTATAGTACTAAGACAGAATGGCAGAATATAGAATGCGATTCCCTAAAGGTGTTGCTTATTAGGATACGAGATGTTGTCCTTCGAGACCGTGTTTTAGATACTGAAGATAAGAAGATAATTAATGATATAATAAAAGAGTTAGGATGGTTATCATCTAGTTTAAAAGAAGCAATGATTCCTCTTTGTAACCCAATGAATCATACACCTGATGGTAGAATAAAATTCTCAGGAACAGAATCATTATATGGTAGTAAGGAGGAATTATTTGTAGATGATAGTAAGGCATTATTGGTGCAGTCTTATTGGATTTGAAATGGTGACTATACACTGAATATGAGCATAGATTCTTAGATAAGAAAAGTTAGATTATTTCCTGAATAAATGATAAATAGAAATTTCTGATTGATAAATCATTGTGATCAATATAGAGATTTATGTCTATTAGGTTATTCTGGTTATGGAGGTTTGTTTGTTTCATAAGTTTTTTTCTTTGCTAGGCACTGGTGCAATGTTATTTTGCATGATAATTTTCTTCATTATATATGCCCTGACTTTTCCCATTGATTTGTTAATGAAATATACTTTTCCAATATACAGATCATTTAATTTTCTCATACGCACCATTTTGAGGATTAATGGATTAAAAATTGTTATAGAGGGGGAAGATAATATAAAAAATATAAAGAAGGGAGAAAATTATATTTTTGCAGTGAAACATCAAACAGCCGTTGAAACCCTTATCTTATCTACTATTTATAAGGTTTGTATAGTTCTTAAAAAATCTCTTGCCCTGCTTCCAGGTATTGGTCATCATATCACGCTTTATGGGGGGATATATTTGGATAAGGGAAAAAAGATATCTGCATTAAAGACTCTGATTCGTGAAGGTTCTGCGAGACTTAAAGAGGGACGTAATATCTTGATATTCCCAGAAGGAACCAGGAAAGAATCTAATAATGATTCAGAATATAAAGGTGGTGTGTTCTCACTTTATAATTCTGCTAAAAATTATAAGGTAATACCTGTTGCTAATAATTTTGGTGTTTTTTTCTCAAGTAATGGCTGTATTAATAAATATAAAGGTGTTGCTACCATTAAATATCTTCCTCCTATTGAACCAGGTTTGAAGAGAAAAGAATTTATAGAAAGATTAACTCATTCTGTGGAAACAGGATCAAATATTCTAATGGAGGAAGCAAAACATCATCTTCGGGAAAGCGGACAGATTGTCGCTGAATAACCGAAGATTAAATAAATTGCATAAGAACACCTAGTAATGTAGTAAGGACTATAGCAATTATTGGAAATGCTGTTATTGCCGCTAGGATATCATCTAATATTATACCAACAGCGTTATTCATATTACTGTCCACATAGCCGATATATAGAGGTTTTGTAATATCAAGTAATCTGAACAATACAAAAGAAAGTACGAGAGCAATGATAACTTCTTTATTCATAAAAGATTTCTTGAGAAGGCTTTCTCTTATTATTGGGATTCTAGTTACCATAAGTAGAACGATAAGCTGCCCAATTACTTCATCTATTACTATTTCTGGTAAGTCAAAATCTGAATCTGCTGGAAGATCAGCAATATAGTTTTCTACTGCGAAATAACCCAATACTGTTATTACTAACACTGTAATGAGGGGGATGAAACCATCTTTTAATAGTAATGGAATAAATAAAAAGGAAACCAGACTTGCTATTGTGCCAGGAGCAAATGGTATCTTTCCAATGTAAAACACAGTTGCATATAATTCAGAGATTTTTTGTATCATATATTACCTTCTAGCTATCATTCTGGCACTATATTACTATTTAATATTATTATCCATAATTTTGTTGCTATGAAATGAAAAATATGTTAAATCATATCATGAAATTGGACGGGTGGCCGAGTGGTTTAAGGCAGCAGTCTTGAAAACTGCCGTGCGGAGACGTACCGGGGGTTCGAATCCCTCCCCGTCTGCCATTTCATAATCTAAAATAATCAGTGCTGTTCATAAGCCACGGATCTTGTATATTTCATAATTATTTTATCCAGTTCACTTCTCTTTCATATCATTCAAAAGTTTTGGAAGTACAAATGAAGTACAAATGGGGTTATATTTCTTTTCATATGTTATAGAATGATTATAGAGATTAGCAATATACTTGATAGCCTTTCTCTGCCTGCCATTCCATCATACAAATGATTTCCATGAATTTCTATCCTGATAGCGTTTTGTAGTGTTTTGCCATAAGCTGTTTTTATTATTAACTGTATAATGCAAGATTACTCTTACAAGATACAGTTATCCGAAGCTAAGAACACACAGGTACTAAAATAAGGAATATTAATTGGTTCCCTATAACGTAGTTTCCATTGCTTGTGTTGGGGCTGGTTCAAGATCATACTTTCTTCCTCCTAGGGAATATGGTCTTGAGTGACCATCTGGTATCCCTTCTGCATCTGTTGAACCAAGCCTCATTTCTCTTGGACCAATAGCACTAGCGCCTCCTCCCAAAACAGATGCTCCGCCTTTAACAAGAATTTTTTCAGGAGCCGAAGGAAGAACAGAAGCAATGGCACTATCTTTTGCAGTACCCGAAGTAGCTTTTTGCTCCAATTCTTTCCTAGTATGAAAGCGAGCTTCTGTACATTCTCTTACAAATTCGTCGATACATTTTTTACTGCTACTCAACTCTTGACGTCCTTCTGTAAAGTATTTACGTACTTGTTCTTCCGTTACAGGTTCATCGGAATCATAACGATTTTCGGCCGTATTTATATCTGTGAAATCATATGCTTTCATCTCTAGCACGCCGTAAAGACTTTTTTGGAATTTATCAAAACGAAAATGCCCTGGTGAGAACGGGAACAGCTTATTAAATTTCTTAATTGTATTATCCAACTTTGTGAGATGTGATGCCGCATTCCTGCTACTACTTTTAAGATATGTTTGATATTGCTGAAATATAGTAATCATTCCTGTAAGATAACAACGCGCGTAGGACGGACAATTATAGTAATTTGGATTATCTCTCATATTTTTCAGCTCTTCTATTACTTTATTAAGCTTATTGGTTGTAGAATAAGTACGCATCTTACTTGTTCTTTTATCACCTATGACACCTGGAGCAGTACAATTCATCAATAAGGACTTTTTATTATTTTTTCCTGATTTACTTTCATCACCCAGTGAGAATGAAACAGTACTTCTAGGGGTCACTAGACCTTCTTTTTCATTTGTTTCATGATACAAATCACTATCAACCATAATCTGTACAGATTCTGCTGCAAGTAATGTTATTGGGTCTATATGTTTATCTTTTGTATAACATTTATGTTTGTAATAAAGACCAAACATCATACCTTTATAAGAGTTATGAACAGTATAAAAAACAGCGAATATACTGTTCATATGCTGCATCTTAATGGAAAGTCGTGATAATGCTTCCATATTGTCTTTGTTTTTTTCCATATAACGAGTCAGATAGGTGCTTGTAGGACCAGGGAGAGAAGTAGCAATGAAATTACTACAATGATTCCACTGATTTGCTAGATCTTCTTCTGTATGATCCGCAAGAGTGTATAGAAAACCCAGACCTCCTATGATATCACCAGTATTAATAACCACTACCTTAGATTTAGATTCATATTCCTTACCTTTATTTTTCAGAAAAATCTTGATTACTTCATCACTAATAACTCCTTTTTCAATATCTGCTACTGTTCTCAATTCCTTTATTTGACCCATATCTATTAGAGACATATGAGATTTCAGACATCTGATCCCTGTGCCTGATTGTATCTCTTCATACCGAGACATAACTGCCTGCGGCTTTTTATCAGTCATTTTGATCAATAGGTTAGTAAGTGATTTGAGTTCCATATGAAAAAGAAGTTTTGCATCATCTAGTTGTATTTTAAATAGATTTCTACCTTCACAATTTGCATTACTATAAATATCATATGTGCTCACGACACCGTCCATGAATACACGTTGAGTTAGGACTTCGTTCCTGTGTTGTTGCATCTTGCGAATTATACTCGCCCTACTATACTTCTTTGGATTCGCAAGAACATGTGCAAGTTCTGGGCTTTGAATAACATAATATGCCCATCCTTCTTTTGTCATATGTTCTACTCTTGTACTAATAATTTGCTCATTATATGCTCTAATTGATTCTTCGGTAGCTTCTTGTGTCTTAAGCGAGTTTAGCACTGCATGTTGCTCTGCTGTTCGCACCTTTATTACAGGGGCAGATGTCTTACTACGAACATCATCTGAACCCGGTGTTGTTGTAGTGGTCGCTGGCTTACTACGAACATCATCTGAACCCGGTTTTGTTATAGTGGTCGCTGGCTTTGCTTCTTCATATTGCTTTTTCCTTTTTGCTGCAAACATAATATACTCTTTACTGTGTATAACATATGAAATAATTATACCATTCCATTCTATATATTCAATAATATTTATTAATAATTAAATACTTGAGTAGCATAGAGATCTATATTCAATCATTATATCTAGTGGATATTCATTATCGTTATTCAAGAGTCATACATATTTGAGAAATAAATCTGCTGCGGAGATTGGTAGCTCTGAGGAAAATTAGTGATATGAATTTATAATACTTATTATGTATGTCGACCCACTTTTCTAAAAAAATCAAGATATCAATCATTCAGTATACAGCCAGAAATTGCACAGCAGAGTGATTTATGTTAATATATTAAGTATTGGAAAATATGTATGGTGAACATTATAATGGCCAATGATCAAAAAATATATGAGTTCATAATAATTTATAGAGAATCTCAATGGGGCTAAAACAACAAAGAGCGAAAGTTGGGCGAAGTGATTTAGAAGCTATATTGCGAATAAAGGCTGCTGAGAGATCCGGAGAAAATGCGCCTACTTCTACCATGCTCATTCAGGATCCTTCAAATCCACCTCAGAATGGAAGTAGCAAAGAATTGAGTGTAAAGGCAATTGCATCTCCGGCTCAGGAAAGCGGTAATATAGTAGAAATACCGTTGGAATTAGCAGATAAATTGCTCGAGGAAATTGATAAATTACAAATGCTTGATGAGGGGGAAAGTAGGAAATACAGAAAATTAGAGGATGGGGTTAGTGTAGAAGATGGAGAACGAGAAGTAATTTTCAGGCAATCATCCAAAACTGGTGAGATATTATTTGAGTTCCATTTAACTGCAGAACAACCTGATCACAAGCTTTTAGGTGACTTCCCGCAGTCTAGAATATATCGATTTGTAAAGGATAAAGGGCTCGTGGAACTGATTCTTGATTCTGAACTATTTCCGATGGGTTTACCAGAATTACTCTTTCCTGTGTGCCGTATAAAAAGAGATGGCGAGATACATTCAGTCGGGATCACCCAGAATATCGGGGGTGGGACAATAGGGAGTGAATCTGAGGACAATAAAGCAAACCCAGGAATAGTTATTCGGCCAAACATCTCAATAAAGCTGAGGGCTAAACCTGAGAAAGACATTACTGATTTCATAGATATCACTGCTCAAAATGAGATAGAATGGTTTATTGCGGTTAATTCTATTGATCTTATTGCTGAAAGATATATTGATAATGCAAGAATATCAATTGTACAGAAAAATTGGAAATCTATAGGACACAGAAATTTCCATGATGTTTGGTTTAAAAAATATTTATTTGAAGCGAAGGATAATTTTGTGAATGAAATACTGTGCTCTCAGATAGCTGAAATGATGGGTTATGTTCCCAAATTAAGATATCATGGGCGAACTGCTTGTCCAGAAGGTGTAGATAATGAGCAAGATGACAGTAAAGAATTAATGGGTTCTCAAAATAGTATTAATACTCCGTCATCAAATTCAGAAGATGTAGGTAGTGAGCAAGATGACAGTGAAGAATCAATGGGTTCTCAAGATAGTATTAATACTCCGTCATCAAATTCAGAAGATGTAGGTAGTGAGCAAGATGACAGTGAAGGATCAATGGGTTCTCAAGATAGTATTAATAATCCGCCATCAAATTCAGAAGATGTAGGTAGTGAGCAAGATGACAGTGAAGGATCAATGGGTTCTCAAGATAGTATTTATGTTCTGCTATCAAAGTCTGCTCGAACTAAAGATGATGATACACTTAGGGATGAAGACTATACTTCAGGTAGAATACATGGTAGGTTATTATATCTCAATGAAACAACTATGGCTGTAACTAAAGGTTATTTCAGTACTATTGTTACTGAAGATATGCTAAGGAAAACTGGACACTATTTTGGGCATAATAAATCTCTACTAAACCAACGTAATGGTCGTGTAAGAGTAGTATCTTATGATTTTGGGTGCAATTTTGCAATATTTACCAAAGAATCAGAGAAAAAACCTGGCACTTCCTTTGTCCTAGAAAATCCTACTGCTCTGAGCATTATTTTTATAATAGTGTCCCATTTTAATAAAATGCCTGAGGCCCATAAGAGAGAGTTCTTTTCCGCTCTATATGTTGCAAGAAAATTAACTCCTGAGATCCTGAATCATCTGCCTTGTGTGATTGCTGGGTGCTTTGATGATGAAGAATTAACTTCAGCAAAGAAATTCTTTGAATTAAATAGTAAAACACTCTTGGATTGGATTATTGAAGAACCAGATAAGGCTGAGTTTAGCTCTCCACATTTCTATCATAATACAGAGTACGAAATGTACTCAGACTTACTTAGGATAGATGATGCAATAGCCTATTGTAGTATAGTTGATCAGATTCCAGCAGCGATATCTGCATTCACCTTGAACCTTGAGGGTATTTCTCATCTATTTCACAGCTTAGATGGGGTAACTAGATTTCAACAAGAAGCACAAAAGTACCTAAAAAATAACATATATTTTGTATCATTCCTTGATGTGTTGAAAGAGGAAAGTATAAGTTATCCTAAGTGGGGTTTCATATTATCTACCATATTGTCTGTTGATGATCGTAGTGATGTGGATCATAATTTTTATGTATCTATGGCAGATCATAGAAAAGTTATTGAATTCTGTATAAAACAATTGAACGAATCTCCTGCAGTACAGGAGGTAATTGGAAGGATAAAGAATATTAAAGAAGAGATGAAAGCAAAGATTCGTGATAATATGTTTAAGATGAGTAAGGAATATTTGGAACAAGAAGAAATAACAGATCAACATCTGGCAAAGCAGTTTGCTGATGAAATATTTTATGATGAAAAAGTACAAAGTTTGATAGGTGAATCATCAGGCTCTGCATTAGATAGCAGTCCGGAGTTTCCTCAGTTGGGAGAGCTGGCTCTGCATTAGGTAGCAGTCTAGATCCTTCCTCAAGATATTGATTTTGCTCATATTAAATAATGATTTTTGATGAGTTAATTTTCCCTGAGATAAACCCTGGTATTGCAGTACTGTTTGGAATATCAGCATTCACAATATACTGTAAAAAGATAGGCTCCAATAGGCTGAGTAAATGCTGTCTCTTCTAGGGACATCTAGAGCCAATAGAAAGAAGGAACCAGAAAAGATAGAGTGATGATGTTCCTAGGAATCTGATATTACAAAACATGCAATTTAACTATGCCTTATTATCCCTATGAAAGGATCAGAATTAGAATAGATTTCTTGACTATGGCATAATTCCTTCATATCATAATAATGACTTATTTATCAGGGGTGCTTGAACGAATTTTGCTTGTCTAAGCTGAAAAATGTTCTTGGAACCTGTCCTGGTTAATATCTACGAAGTGAGTGTGGGGTGTTGATGTTCTTCGTACACGTGAAATCAATATTTGTTGTGCATCTACGATCTCTCCTTCTTGTTTCTTTTTCAGGATTTGCAGATATTGAGAGAGAAGAGATTATGCATAAGCAAACTAAGAATTATTATTTACCTAATTCAATAGTCAATTATTGTATAGATCTGTATGACTATATGGCCGTTGTTCTGTTTTCATTTCTCATATTTTCTATTCACAAAATGTGTTCTCTGTTAAAATCTACCACAACAATTTTCCAATTCATAAGCACTATCTGCCTTCACTTTATATATAATCGTATATCTGCGGTCTATGTCCGAATATTTTCGGGCTGTATATTGTCTATTCGTGAACAATTTAATGTTATTGCAATATTGTTGCTCATGTTAGTACATACTTTACACACATCTTTTTTATCAACAGAATTTGGCAGGTCAATCTATTATCTAAAACACACAAATAATAAAAAAAATAATGAGGTTTACTTATGAGTTATTCTTTACAGAAGGCACTGAAATTTTGCCTTGTAACAGATATTAACAATACATCAATGATTGAATATAAACATCTTATTCAAGAGTCAGTCAGGGGTGGTATAACAATGGTGCAACTGAGAGAGAAGACAGCTGCAATCAGTGATATGAAATATAAAGCATTAGAACTGCAGAGTATTCTGAAACCACTTGGGATACCATTAATAATTAATGATTCTGTTGAACTTGCGGTCGAGATTAATGCCGATGGTGTTCATTTAGGACAGCAAGATATGGATATAGCAAGTGCGAGGAAGATATTAGGTCCTAATAAAATTATTGGTTTGTCTATAGAGAGTATGGAAGAATTATATTCGGCAAATAGGCAACAAGGCATAAGCTATGTTGCGGCTAGTGCTATATTTCCTACTAAAACTAAGCCAGAATGTAAAAAAATCTGGGGATTGCCTGGATTGCAATCATTAGTATCCGAGTCAAAGTATCCGGTTATTGCAATAGGTGGAATTAATGCTGATAATGCAGGGGATGTGTTTAACATGGGGGCGCATGGTATTGCTGTCATTGGCGCTATTCATAATGCTCCAGATCCATATATAGCAACACAGGAATTAATTAGCTGTATGAAGTCTAATCAAAATTTATTTAATGGAGAAGAAAATGCATGATATTAAGAAAAATATTCTTGATCTGAGACAAAAAAAACCTTTGGTACTAAACCTCACCAATCTTGTTACGATGGACTTTATTGCTAATTGCTTGCTTGCACTTGGTGCTGCGCCAATTATGAGTATATGTGAGGATGAATTAGAGGAGTTAGTAAAAATAAGTTCTGTAATTTATATCAACATAGGAACTTTAGATAATTCGTTCATACGCTTGGCTAAAAAAGCTGTAGATCTTGCAAAGAAACACAAGAAATCCGTTATTCTTGATCCCGTAGGAGCAGGCGCCACGGCAATCAGAACGAGCACTGCAAAATATATATTACCTCATGCTGCTATCGTACGAGGTAATGCAAGTGAAATTATGGCATTGAGCGAGCATCATTGTACAACCAAGGGTGTTGAATCTGTTCATACATTAAATGATGCTAGAGAAGTTGCTATTGAATTAGCGCTTAATAATAAGATAACAGTTGTGGTTAGTGGTCCAATTGACTTTATAACTGATGGCACTAATTCCGCAGAAGTTATACATGGATCACCACTTATGCAGTTGGTTACAGGCATGGGATGTGCCCTTACAGCGGTGATTGCTACATTTGAAGGCATAATGAACAACCCCTTTGAAGCAAGTATTATTGGGGCACGTTATTTTGCACTTTGTGGAGAAATTGTAGCATTTAATAGTAAAAACCCAGGTATATTCAGAAGTAAATTCATCGATCAATTATATGAAGCTGATTTTGAGAAAATAGAGAAATTATATGATAAGTGAAGATGCAATAATCCAGAACTTATATACAAAATCTCATGGCTTTATTGGCGATGATTCTGCGGTATTGCCTAAACTTGGCGCTAAAAGATATGTTATTACTAAAGATCTATTGATAGAAGATGTGCATTTTCGTACACGATATTTCAGCCCTGGTGACCTTGCCCATAAGTCATTACATATAAATTTAAGCGATCTGGCTGCCATGGGCGCAAAACCACTATACATTCTATGCGGTATTTCTATCTCTGATATGATGCAACAATATGCATGTGATTTCTTAAACTCTTTGACTGAAATATGCGCAGAAACAAAAGTCATTCTGATTGGTGGAGATACAACTAAATCAAATGATCAGCTATGTATTAGTATTACAGCCATTGGTCAAGTATCAGAGAATGACATTAAATACAGAAATAATGCGCAAAGTGATAATATTATATGTGTAGCAGGGAATTTAGGATGGGCACAACTTGGTTTTAATGCTTTAGAGAAAGATATACAGATTAATCCTAGATATATAGAAAGCTTTCTACGCCCACAAGCAAAAATTCCAGAGGGTATTTGGCTTGGAAAACAAAACTCTGTTACAAGCATGATGGATATCTCAGATGGACTTTATATAGATCTCAGGCGTTTGTGTAAATCATCAGCTAAAGGAGCAATTATTGATTTAGATATGTTATCACGTTATCAGCAAACTGAATTATCACCAGAAAATATGTTAGAGGGTGGGGAAGATTACGGGTTGCTTTTTACGATAAATAAAGAAGGGTTCAAAGATCTGTCTGAGGCTTTTATGAGTACTTTTCATTATGATCTCAAAGTTGTTGGTAGCATTACCTCAGATTCTCATGTTTTGTTGCAAAGAGGTGGTGAGTATACAGATTTGAAGATCAACTCATTTACTCATTTCGGAGAGAAGTATGAAACATAAATGCCTGTCTATCGCTGGCTTTGATGGTTCTGGGGGGGCAGGTATCCAAGCTGATCTTAAAGCTTTCTCTGCTACAGGATCATATGGGATGACTGTTTTGACTGCATTGCCAGTACAGAATACATGTGGGGTTAGATCTTGTTATGATATTCCACTTAAGTGTATAGAAGAACAACTTCAAGCTATCTTTGATGATATAAAACCAGATGCTATTAAAATTGGCATGTTATTCTCAGTTGAAATTATAGAAATAGTTACATCTTTTCTAGAGAAGAATGCTAGGACTATCCCAATAGTACTTGATCCGGTGATGATAGCAAAAAGTGGAGATCGTTTGTTGAAGAAAGATGCTGTGGAATTTTTGAGAACGAAATTAATACCTATTACTGATCTCATTACACCCAATTTACCAGAAGCAAAAGATCTGATACCTGGCAATCATAAGAAAAAGATATTAGCAGAGAAATTATTGGACTTAGGGTGTAAGGCTGTACTTTTAAAAGGTGGGCATGACAATTCTCCTACATCAGATGATTTATTCCTGAGTCATAAGGAAGAAAAGTTATTATCATCAAGACGTATAAATTCTGAAAATGTTCATGGCACAGGATGTACTTTGTCTGCTGCGATTACAAGTTTCATTGCTCAAGGAGATTCATGTCTAGAGGCTTGTAAAAAAGCAAAGCTTTATTTATCAGGCGCAATATCTGCAGCAAAAAATGAAAAAATAGGAAAAGGAAAAGGCCCTGTGCACCATTTTCATCATTTATGGCAATATTTATAATCTATCAAATATTTATTGGAGTTGTGAGCATGACAAAATTATCAGATGTTGCCTGGGCAAAGGCAGAGCCCCTTATAAAGGCAATCAACATGCATCCATTTAATCTACAAATGTCTTCTGGAGAGCTTGCTACGGATAAGTTTGCTTATTATATTGAGCAAGATACTGTCTATTTACAAAGTTATGCAAGATGTTTGGCAATGATTGCAGCACGTGCTCCATTAAATTTTGCACAAGATTTTTTGAGATTCTCTGAGAAAAGCCTGGATGAAGAACAGATGGAGATTAATAGCTCTTTCCTTGCTAATTTTGATTCACAAAATAAAGGAAAGTTAACATCTGCAACCATTTCTTATACAAGTTATATTTTGCAAGCAGCTGCCGCTGCTCCTGTAGAAGTTGCTATTGCAGCTATTCTTCCTTGTTTCTGGGTTTATAAAGAAATAGGATTATCCATGGCTGAAAATGTAGATCCTGACAATCCCTATATGGCATGGATTGACACTTATTCTAACGAAGCATTCTGTGCGGAAGTTGACAGAGCTATTGAGATCTTTGATGAGGTTGCAATGTCAGCATCAGAAAGTGTACGAGATCAAATGGTTGATGCATTCTATAAAAGTACGGCGCTTGACTGGCATTTTTGGAATGACTCATATAATCAAGAGGTCTTTGATGATTTAGTATTAAATGAATTCTAGACTAGATGGAATGACCCCTATAATCAAGAGGTCTTTGATGATTTAGTGTTAAATGAATTCTAGACTAGATGAGTGTAATTTATGTATTTCAGATAATCCAATTTAGATATAAGTATTAATGTTTATTGATTAGATAAGTTAGACTGTTCATTTGGTATATTCATTCAGAGAGCAATTTCTGTTTCAATCCTTAATATTCTCCTGGGCAGCTCCTCAAGTTTTTTGTAGGGGTTATATTTTCCAAGCTAAGGGATTTTCCTTTCCATCCTAATAATTAATCTCACCCTTAAAAAGCTCAGCAATGATTCCAGCAGTCCATCTTCTTCTCCTCCTTTCGAATCCATTTAATATTCTTCTCAGATTTTTTTGTAAGATTATATTCCCCGATTACAAAAATTGTGCTTTCCGTCTCGATCTGTATATCTCCTTAGAAAGATCAGTAGTGATCCCGGTGATCCATAGCCAGAATATCCTTCTGTGTTGCCTTAATATTTTCCGTCATTCCCTTTGTGGGATTATATTTAACAATCCAAGGAATCTTCTACCTTTGTAGGATTCGTGGTAAGTAATGAGATTAGTTTGTTACGGAATGTGTTGTGATCAGCATCTTTAAAAACTTCAGGGGGGACTATCATTATCCTATAATCTTCTCCCATCAGATCTATCCTTTCTTTTCTTTTCTGTTCAGACCATTCATGTTTTATGTAAAAGAGGTGTCTATCTCCAGCTCTTGAAGGGGGAACTGCATAATTAGTTATTGGAACTAATTTTGATTGATGAATAGGGTATTCCTTTCCTTCTTGTACAGTTTCGGCAGAAGCTGATTCTACTACTTTATGACACATCTGCAATTTATGAGAAATAATACCATGCGACATGATCCATAATCTGAAGTCTTCTTCAGGATCATAGATGGGCTTATATGTCCCTGTTTGTGATAAACATTGATTCGGGTCAATGATGTGATCTAAGCAATGTGTAACCATTATTGCAGTGAGCTTCTTCTTCTTTACCAGGGTTCTGGTTAGCCTCATTACCACCAGCGCAGTTTCAGGATCAAGTGCTGCCGTGTGTTCATCGAGCAATAAGATTGCTGGATCACCCATTGTGGCCATGATTAAACTTAGCACCTGTCTTTGCCCTCCAGACAGAGTCACTACTTTATCTTTTAGTCTTTTTTTTAGATCTAATCCTATTTCTTTCAGATCTTTAGCTACTAAATCCAGGATCTCTGATGTGACTTTGGCAATGCTTAATTTGGACAATAGTCCTTTATTTTTATTACGATTGTAGGCAATAATTAAATTCTCTTCTACCGTTAGATTAGCGAAGGTTCCCTGCATTGGATCTTGAGAGACTTTACTAATGAATTTTGCTCTTTTGTAACTAGGAATCTTTGAAATGTCTTTTCCGTTCACTAGGATCTCTCCTTTGTCTATTGGAATTTCACCAGTGAGTGCAGCTAGTAAAGTAGATTTTCCAGCACCATTACTGCCAATTATTGTAATGAATTCTCCTTTTCCAATACCTTCCGAGAGATTGTGTACTACTCTTTTTTCTGATGGTGTATTCTTACAAAATGTTATGTGTATATTCTTAAATTTTATCACTTATTCTCTCCTTTTAATATTCTGGGAGCCACAATTATGGTGGTGATCAAAATTGCAGTAACCAAGTTTAAGTGATATGATTTGATGAATTCAAGATTAAGGGCCACAACAATAGCAAGTCTATAAATTATAGATCCTAATATGCATCCTAATATTATCACATGAGTTTTATTAGAAATGTGTGAAGTTATTGTTTCACCTATGATAATCGCAGCGATGCCAACTATTATTGTGCCAGTGCCCATTGATACATCAACGAAACCATTGATTTGAGCCATAAGAGAGCCAGCAAAGGCAACAATAGCATTGCTTATGACTATGGCTAATGTTTTTCTTGCATCAACGTTGATACCGTAGAGACGGCTAGCTTTGGGGTTAGTGCCTGCAGCTTTTATCTCTAGACCTAATTCACTGTTAGTAAAGAACATGAACTTCAGAATTACTATAATTGTTAAAGAAGTCAGAAGAAATAATGGATAATAGTTGCCCAAGATATCTAGCAGGAATGTAGGATTATTATCATTAATGAATATTGTGGGCTTATCAATGATTGATAGATTCGGTGCACCCATAATCATTAAATTAATAGAATACAGGCTTGTCATTACTAATATGCCAGATAGTAGGTCAGTGATTTTGTACTTTATGTATAAACATGATGTTATACATCCAGTACACATTCCAGAAAATGTAGCAGCCACAAGGGATATCCAGGGATTATATCCATTAATAATAAGAATTGTTGTGACTGCTGCACCTAAGGTAAAGCTTCCATCAACGGTTAGATCGGCAAAATTTATGATACGAAAAGTCAGGTATATGCCTATTGCCACTATTCCATATATTAAACCTGGCTCTATAGAGCTTAGCAATTGTTCTATCATAATTAGTGCCTTATTATATTGAGATTTTTTACTGTGCTATCTGGAACTTTTATGCCAATATCTTTTAGTGATTTCTCATTGATGTGTGTTTGTAAATGATTTGGATATGCAACAGGAATATCTTTTATTTCCTTGCCATTGAGAAGATCGATAATCATTTGACCAGTTTGTAGACCAAGCTCATACTGATTGCAGCCAACCGTGGCAGAAACCCCTAATTTTATAGTATCATTATCTGTGCTTAATACAGGTATGTACAGCTTTTTGGCAATCTTTATAATGGATGGTAGACTTGAGAGGGCGGTGTTATCTCCGTCAATTAAGATCACATCCACACCTCTTTTCTTAATTAGATATTCAGTGGTAATAGGAGAATCATTAGTCTTGTTTACAGCACCTTCTATTATATCTATATTAAGATTACTAGCAGCTTTTTTTATTAGTTGTAGATTTGTATTAGAATTTGCTTCTCCAGGATTGTATATTACACCAATACGAACCATTTCAGGGAATATAAGTTTAAAATTTTCTAGCTGCTTAGAGTGATCCATCATATTAGAAACGCCCGTGATATTAAGTTCTGGTGATTGTAGATTATTTAGTAAACCAGACTGTTCTGGGGAAGTAACAGAGCTGAATACAACAGGTATGGCAGATATTCTAGTGGCGCTCTTGGACGCCTGTGCAGATATTGTGCCGACTGCCACCAGCACATTCACTCTCTTATCATTGAAATTCTTACTAATTTGGTTAGCCAGGGCAAGGTTGCTGTTCGCAGATTCTTGCAATATATTGACTGGCTTTTCTAGTGTTGTCTGGTTCAAGGAGATTTTATCTTTTATTCCTTTTACTGTTTCATGTAAAGCAGGGTGATCTGAGATCTGATTTATGCCAATTATGTACATATCTGGATTATCTTTTGGTAGAGAGATATATATAGCTGGAAGCAAAAGAGCTATTATTCCAATTAATGTTGCAGATACTTTATTCATTGTTCTTCTCCTTTGTTCTTGTCAGAATGATCTGATATCCGTTATTGGATTCGTGTTTTAGAAATCTTGCAACTCTGCCTATAGTAGTAATACTTGCGCCTGTTTTTTGATTAATATCACGATATGAAAGATTTTCATTAAATAAAATGCTGGCTGTTTGCCATCTTTCTTTCATTGCTTTTATTTCTGAGGGCGTACAAAGATCTCTTAAGAATACTTCACATTCATCTAAATCCTTTATATCCAATAGAGCTTCATATAGGCTGATATATTCTTTACTCTTCATACTTAAGTGTATTATCATGGTGGCATGGTATTACATTACTATATTATTCTAATAATGTCAAGAATATAATTATCTTGAGATCAAACAATTGGTTTCTATTTTGTATTTATTGTGATAAAATTAAAGATAACTCTTTATCCAAATTGGGGTAGTAACATTATGCTCAAGAAATTTATACTTATATTTTGCTTGTTGATTTCTATTGTGGGCTGTAACGGCAAAAAGGATAAAGTATCTATAGGTATCATTGTTCCAGCTAGGCATCATGCATTGGACGATATTGTTAGGGGATTCAAGGAAGTAATCCAGAGCTCTGATTATGCAGAACAACTTGAAGTAATAGAGGGTAATGCAGAAGGAGATATCAATATCCAGAGGGCAATTATACAGAAATTTATTGATAAAGGTGTGAGTGTTTATGCTCCAATAGGTGTTGCTCCGTCTCATATGGTAAGTATGATGTTAAAGAGCAATAGCGATGTTGATATAGTAGGGTTGGCAACTGATTTGCAGGAAGGAGATAGGTTTAATAGGAATCCGTGTAATATTACAGCAGTTAATGATGATGTGCCAATTGCAGATGTGGTTAAGTTTTTGGTCAATTACTTCAAAGATATGAAGAAGATTACTGTTGTTTATAGTGACTCCAACAAAATTGTTCCAGAAGTACTGAGTCTGGAAGAAGAACTGCATAAATATGGTGTAATATTACAAAAATTAATGATCCACGAACTTAAGGATATGTATAATGTTTCTGGAGTTGTGAATTCTGATTCTCAAGGGATCTTTGTCCTGAAGGACAATCTTGTGGTTAGTGGTATTGATATATTAATAGAACAGGCTAGAAAGAGAAAAATCCCTCTTGTTACATCAGACGAAGGTTCTGTCCTGAGGGGAGCCTATTTTGCTCTTGGGGTGAATGAGTCTGATATTGGGCGTGAAGGAGCAAGGCTTGCCTTGGCTTTGGTTGCAAGTTACTTCGGCGATGAGGATAAAATAGATGCTTGCTCTTTGCCTATTTTCCATATGAAAAATAAGGCTATGGTTTATTTGAATAAAGAAGCTATTGCTAAGGGATACGTTGATACTGAAGCTGTTGAGCAGAGTGCACAAAAATATGGCTACAAGTTGAATATTGTTTCTACTAGAGTGGAGGAATAGATTTGATCTTGTTATGAGCATATTAGTTTCAATCCTTGAACAAAGTCTATTGTCCCTACCTTTGGTAATTGGGGTGTATATTAGTTATCACATCTTGAAGATAACAGACGTTACTGTTGATGGTACGTTTGTACTTGGGGCTGCTGTATTTGCTAGGATAATGGTCATCACTGGATCTTTTTCTGCTAGCGTGCTTTGTGCGGTATTGGTTTCTGGAATGGCGGGAGTGGTGTTGAGCATGATACAACGTCGTGGGAAAATAGAGCCATTAGTGTCCAGTATATTAATGTTATTTATGTTATATAGTATCAACTTTCAGGTTATGGGTAAGCCGAATATTAGCTTACTTAATAGGGATACTTATATAAATTCTTTGTACCGAGAAAATGAGACACTGTTGTGGGTATTATTTGCTGCTATAATAGGCTTCACGATCCTATTCATTACTGTATCTTTGTATAGTAAGATTGGCCTGATTTTACGAGGAATGGGGCACAATAAAGTATTATTAGACAGGTTAGGGAAGAGCCTTGAGCTTTACAGAACACTTGGTTTGGCGGTGGCAAATTCCTTGGCTGGGCTTTGTGGTGCCTTAACAGCGCAGGTCAGTGGATATGCAGATATAAATATGGGTTTCGGTATGGCTCTTGTAGGAATTGGTTCTGTTGTCATTGGTAGGCAGATAGTGATATCTATGCATGTTAGACCTAAATTCCAGATAATCAAGGATATGTTCAGCTGTTTATTGGGCATTATGGTCTACTTCACCACTGTGAATGTTTTCTTGTTCTTGGATATTAATCCGATCAATATAAAATTATTTTTAGGTATGATCCTGATTGTGCTTATTAGATCTGCTAATTCGGGAAAGAGGATTATTTGATGAGTACAAAGGTCCTGGAACTTAGGAAAGTAAATTTTATTATACCTAGTACTGATTCTCATGTACTGCACGATATAGATTTTGAAATTTTAACTGATGATTTTGTTATCTTATTAGGGAACAATGGTTGCGGCAAGAGCTCTTTAATCAAAATTATTGATGGTACATACAAGGCACAATCAGGTGAAATAATTCATCACGGAGGGTTTGATAGAAGTGCGATAGTGACCGTAATGCAGAATGTGGATCATAGTTTATTTTCTGGCATGACAGTGTTCGAGAATTGTATGTTGTGGGGTTTAAGAGGAACCAAAGTATCGTTTTCTTTTTCATGTAAAAAAGATAGATTATATTATGCAGAATATTTAGAATCTTTTAATCGTAATTTGCCTAATAAAATGGATACAATTGTACAGCGCTTATCTGGTGGTGAGAAACAATCATTGATTCTTGCTTTATGTTTGTGTTGTCCGCCGAAATTACTGTTACTTGATGAACATACAAGTGCCTTGGATCCTAAAATGACAGATCTAGTAATGGACATGACCAATATTGATATATTAAGAAGGAAGGTTCCTTGTGTGATGACTACACACAATCTTAATCATGCTATAAAATATGGTAATCGTATAGTAATGATGAGAGATGGTAGAATAGTTCATGATTTTCGTGGTAAAGAAAAAGATGCTCTGAATATGAATTATCTTAAAGATCTTTACATATAATGTATTGATTTATCAGGATGATTTAATGAGCCATCATAATTATTAACTTTAATTGATTTATATTTTGTTAATAAAATTATGATTTTTCTTCTTATGAAATATCTCTTGTATAACTCATGAAGAAGCTATTAAGATCTATTACAGGATACTCTTTATTGGAATTATCCATAGTACTTACGGTGATATCTATAGTAGGTATTAGCATCTTAACGCTTACTGTGGATAAACATAATATTGCTAAGGAAGAAATTACAATAGAGCAGATGCAGCATCTAGAAGAAGCTATAGTTGCCTATTATCACCAATATGGACATTTACCATGTCCAGCGGATTCTACTGTTGCTGATAATGGTACTGGTTTCGGATTGGCTGGAGCATCAACGTTATTAGGGCAAGCTCTTATGTGTCCTAATGTTATTAATAATCTTGCTCACACTGCAGGAAATGTTGTCGCTAATATAGCCTCTAAGGGTGCTGTGCCAGTTTATGATTTATCTTTGCCTATCAGTGCCATGTATGATGGTTGGGGACGTAGAATAACTTATATTGTGACTAATGAGCTAACTGATATTGTGAGTGCTGCGGGAGCTAGTGATGGCATGTTAGGCTTGTTAACAAGCTATACATCAGCAGCGCCTGATATTACTGGTGCAGCATTTGTATTAATCAGCCATGGCCAGAAAGGACATGGTGCTTGGTTGAGAAGTGGTATCAGAGCCAATAATCTTACTAATAACCCATTACGTGATTTGCTCAATGCAGATGGAATTAGTACATACGCTGGTGGCGAACGTTTTACTTCTTTATCTCTTTTAATGAGTAAAAATTACTCAGATCCATCTGATAAAGAGAATAGTATTTATGATGATATAGTAAGATATAAAATGCTCTGGCAAATTAAAAAGGAAAAAGCTAGATATTTTTACAACAGTGGCTCTAGGTGTGATTATGGTATGTTTATGACACCGTCAGTTTTATTGATGAATAGCACTTTCTCGATGCATATTAATAATGTTAATACATATAGCCCTATTGCTGGCATTACTGATATCAGGAATGCCATCATTAATGATATAACCCCCAATACTAATATAATGCAAAGGCATGTATTTGTCAGAGATGTATATTGTAAACGACAACAAGGCGCCAATAGTGAAATGATGACGTGCTTCTATGACAAAGATTGTGTATGTAGTATTGCCAATAATGCCATCTCTTCTTCGACTACTAATGTGGTTGCCAATGGTTATTTAAGATGTGTAGCATTGAATTACTGGACTGGGACTAATGCAGGTATATCTTATCAGGATTCCAGTAATACAATAGTTACTCTAGGAGATCAAAATATCACACAAAATCTTATCTGTTTTGACAATGTAGAGAATTGTTAATAGGGATCTCAATTAACAATCTGTTAATATCTTCATGTTTTATTCTGCTTCATTTTATACCTAAGATTGTATATGCTCAAACTTATCACAACCATTAAGGGATTTTCGCTAATTGAAATGTCAATTGCTCTGATAATTGTTTCAATTGTTGGTGTTGGTATTTTGAACATGAGTGTAATAAAAATTAATAATAGCAAAACTGCAGATACTATAAAGAAGCTAGAAATAATAGAAGATGCAATACTAACTTTTTATAATCAGAATGGCAGATTGCCTTGCCCAGCCAGAGGCGATAAAGCATTAGATCATGCTGAATTTGCTATAGAGGGCACCCCAACTTACGATGCCACATTATTAGGATTGGATTATTATTGTGATACTATTCCCTACAATACTGGCACTGGAATTAGTGCTGCATATGATGAAGCAAAATATTCTAAGGGAGTAGTGCCGGTTAGAACTTTGAATTTGCCAGATGAGGTTATGTTTGATGCATGGGGCAGAAGAATATCTTATATGGTAGAGAATGAGCTTACCGACCAAGTTGCAATTGCTAATGCTTATAATGGCAGTATTGAAGTATATACGGATTATGTTAATCCTGTCCCCATCATAAATAATGCTGCATTCGTTCTCATTAGTCATGGAAAAAGTGGTCACGGTGGATGGTTAAGAACTGGTGTATCAAGAGTCAATAACGTAAGTAATAATCCTAGACGAGATTTGTTTAATGCTGATGATATAAGCAATGGAGGGAGTACTAATTTTGTGCCAAGTGTTTTAATGATGCCAAAAAATTATTATGCTCCTACAGATAAAGTAGCCAGCATATATGATGATATAGTGAGATTTAAAATATTACAGAGTATAAAGCAGAACAAGAAAGATACTTTCTATAGTGTGTCATCACGATGTGAGTATGGCATGTTTTCTGCTTCTTCTGTGGTGCTGTTGAGTAATGATAATAAGATGCACGTTAATAGTAATGTGAATTTTGATTCAATCAATGGGATTGATGATATTAA